>NZ_WMKZ01000009.1 GCF_019024285.1 Alkalihalobacterium elongatum | reverse complement strand
ATGAATTCAAGTATATAAAAAAATACCTGTAGATAAAACACTCTTTTTCAAGTGTCCTAACTACAGGTACCAGTTTACCCCTCTCCTTTCTCTTGTTCTTAACAGCCCTTCCAATTCGGTTTTCGCTTTTCTGCAAACGCACGAGAACCTTCTATTACATCCTGTGAATTCATAATCACACTCATATGATCATTGTTAATTTCCCATGCTTCTGGTGGGTGATCAAGAGAACAATCAAGTCCTCGGTAGATCGTTTCTTTACTAGCCTTAAGTGCTAATGGCGCATTTTTACTTATTTTTTGAGCGAGTTCTAACGCTGCTTTAACTACTTCTTCATGAGGAACCACTTTATTCACTAAACCCCACTTCAAAGCTTCTTTAGCAGTAATTGGTTCACCTGTTAAAACAGCTTCCATCGCGACTTTTAGAGGGATTTGACGTGGTAAACGAAGAAGTCCACCAGCACCAGCGATAAGTCCACGTTTCACTTCTGGTAAGCCAAAATTAGACTTGTCTGAAGCAATGACTAAATCACAAGCTAATGCAATCTCTGTACCTCCACCTAATGCAAAGCCATTAACTGCTGCAATAACTGGTTTTGAAACAAAATGGTTCACGATACCAGCAAATCCCCACTTTTCTCCTCCTGGAGGTAGAATACTTCTTCCAGAAGCAATTTCCTTTAAATCTGCGCCCGCACAAAAAGCTCGGTCACCTGCGCCAGTTATTACAGCGACCTGAAGATTATCATCTTCAGAAAACCGCTCTAATGCATGGCCAACATCCTTCCATAATTGAGCATTCACTGCATTCATTGCTTCAGGGCGATTTAAAGTAATTAAAGCGACTGGCCCATGTTGTTCAAAAAGAATAGCTTCGTAGTTCAATAGTGTGGAACCCCTTTCTTATTATAAATCTTACTGTACCTTTTCATCTCTACTACTATGTGAGTTCTTTAGTACGTATTTCAACACCTTACCAGAGGCGTTCCGCGGAAGTGCATCTAGGAACTCAACATGTTTAGGTTTTTTATAAGAGGCTAAATGACTCGCACAATATGAGATAACATCTTGTTCAGTTAAACTTTTACCAGGTTTAAGAACAACATATGCTTTTACATTTTCACCCCACGCTGGGTCAGGAACACCAACTATAGCAACTTCTAAAATATCAGTATGTTTATAGAGAACATCTTCAACTTCTGCAGGATAAATGTTCTCTCCACCACTAATAATCATATCCTTCTTCCGGTCCATTACGTAGACAAAGCCTTCTTCGTCCATTTGTACGAGGTCACCACTATGAAACCATCCACCTTTAAAGGCTTCTTCAGTTGCTTCGGGATTATTATAGTATTCTTTCATTAAAGTAGGTCCTCGGTAAACGATCTCACCTACTTCTCCAACAGGTACATCATTCATATCTTCGTCTACTACTCTAACTTCTACGTTTATAAATGGACGTCCCACTGAACGTAACTTCCGAATTGCATCTTCTGGTTGTAGAACCGTTGTAGCTGGGCTCATTTCAGTTTGACCAAAAACATCAAAAATACCAGCATTTGAAAATAACTTCATTACATTTTCTTTAATCTCTAGTGGACAAATTGCTCCACCAGTCATACACGTTCTCATCGAAGAGACATCATATTCCGTTACATTAGGTACTTGTAATATGAAGTTCCACATTGCTGGAACAAGGAAGAGTGTATTAATTTTTTCCGTTTCTACCGTTTGTAGGACTTTCACAGGATCAAAGTCTCGATGAACATATGTCGTTCCCTTCACTAAACAGATAGTTACTAACGAATTCATTGCTGCTACATGGAATAACGGTGTTACAATAAGTTGATTACACTCATACTGAAGCTTAAATTCCCATATGCAATTCATACCGTTCTGGTACAGGTTTTTATGAGTAAGAACTGCGCCTTTTGGACGACCAGTCGTTCCAGAAGTATAAACGATCATACAACCATCTTCATCTCGAAGTTGTTCAACTGGTTTGTACTCACATTGAGCATCAAAGATAGAATCGTAGTTGATCAAATCATCTGTTGAATTTTCTAAACCTACGACAACAACCTTTTCAACTTTTGGGATTCGCTTACGAATTTCTTGAATGACATCCACATATTCCGCATCAATGATGAGAATTTTAGAATCAGAATTATTGACGATGTATTCAATCTCACCAGCAGCTAAGCGGAAGTTCATAGGTACTCCAACTCCACCTGAAAGTGCCACACCAAAGAAAGTTTCTATAAACGGAAGACCATTTTTTAATATAAAGCCCACTTTTTCATTATGTGTAATACCCTGTTCTTGAAGCCAGCCAGCCATTTGGCTAGCCTTTTCTTCCATTTGTTGATACGTTACACGAAACCCTTCATATACAAAGGCGTCTTTATTTGGCGACTGTTGTGCAGCTCTTTTTAAACTTTCTCCAACCAACTGTTGTCTGGATAAAAACAATGTAGAAGAACTCATTTATTCACTCCTCATCTTTTTATATAAGGCGCTGTTGATGGTTTGTGTCCGTTACAACAGACTCCTTTAACAGCGCCTAGAATAAAGTAATTAATCTCAAGTAGTACGGCTTGAAAACGGCTTTTTCATAAGTTCTTTAATAATGTTGAAAACAAGTTCAATCGTAAGTAGGGCAAAACCTAAAGGAACTAAAAAGAGAACTGGATAAAGCGGATACATCTTTCCGCCAGCTGGGAATGTAACACCCGCTTGTAATCCTTGAATAGCATACCTCCAAGAATAATAGAAGATTAAAATCATCACGAATATTTCAAGAAATAGTAGGAACAAGTTAATAATGTATTGAACCTTTCCAGATAGTTTCTCTACAAACATCGTAATTTTAGGCATTAATCCTGAAGAGTACGTTATTGCTATAGCTGGAAAAACAGCTAGTGGCATTAAGTATCTTTGAATAATCTCATAGCTTCCAGATAGAGATGCACTAAATACATTTCTTAGCAACACATCTACTACAATAAACCCCATCATTAAGAATACTGCGATACCAGCAAGGATAAGTCCGCCATTCTTAATTACATTAAAGCCTTTATATAGAGCGTCAATTTTTCCCTCCAATGTTTTCACATCCTTTTATCTTAAAATTTACATCGTACTAGGCAACCAAGTAATAATTTGCGGGAAAAGAAGTGAAAGCGTAACAACCACTACCGTAACAGCAACTGCAAAAATGGTCGTATGCCTAAACAACTTTTCAATCGGTGTTTTCGTCACACCCGAAACCGCATAAACGCACAGTCCAACCGGAGGCGTTAACATACCTGCTGCTCCAACTACACATAAAAGAATACCGAATTCTAATGCACCTAACCCTGCCATTTCAGCTAAAGGTAGTGTAATTGGAACTGTCATTAAAATAACAGCTGCCCCTTCAATAAACATAAATAAAATAAAGTAGGTTGCAAGTAGTAGAATGATAACCAGCATTGGAGTGGAAGCTAACGGCTCTAATAACCCCATTAATTTTCTCGGCAGCATTGATAAAGATACGAATCTCGCAAATACCGCTGCCCCAATCATGATGAATAAAACCATACATGTTATTTTTACAGTGCTCATAAAAGATTCTTTTATAAACGTTTTATTAACTTTTCCTAGTAAAAAGGCGGCAACTAAACTTACAAATGCCCCAACTCCACCAGCCTCTGTAGGAGTAAACACACCTGCATATATCCCACCAAAGATTGCACCCATGATTACGATACTAGCAATAATTGAAATAATATATTTTGATTTAGGAATTTCCTCAACTACTGTAGTTGCTGCTACTTCGTTTACAGCAACTCTTCCTTTATTTGATAAATGGAACATAATTGAAGTACAAATTACTAAAACGAGTACTGTTAAAATCCCTGGTATAATAACTGCCATAAAGAGAGAACCAACTGGTGTCTGCGTAATTGCTCCATAAATAATCAATCCAATAGATGGTGGGATTAACGTTGAAAGAGTTCCCGCAGAGGCAGCGATAGCCCCTGCGAGATCTTCAGAATAACCATGTTTTTTTAATTCAGGAACAGAAATTTGTCCTAGTGTAGCAGAAATAGCTGTTGCAGATCCAGACACTGCCCCTAAAAATCCACCAAGAATGATTGTAAATACTCCTAAAATTCCTGGCTTACCACGGGACATTTTAAAAACGAGGTGGTACAAATATTTAACAATATCAGAATGCATTATAAACTGGGACATTAATACAAATAGAGGTATTGTCGTTAATGCATAACTTGCTACCCTTGTAAAAGGATCCGTTTGTAAAATACCTGTAAGTGGGCCAATACCACCAAGTAAGAAAATTCCTAGAATCCCTGTCACTAATAGAACAGTACCTATTTGTAAGCCTAGTAGTAAAAGGGCGATAAATACTACGAAGAATATCGTTAACATAATTGGATCTGCCAAGGAAAATTCACCTCCATTAGTATAAGTTGTATATTAAAGCATTCTCTACTAATTAATTATTCAAGATCTCGAACTGCATCTGGTACATCTCCACCAGCTTCGATAATTAAGTCTCTCCATAGTTTTGCTACTTCTTTTCCAGGAGAACCTTGTGCTTCAATTAACTCGATCCAATCCAACCATGTTTTTTCCATCGCCTGAACAACATGGTCTCTTGTTTCATCATCTAAGTCGTTAATCGTTTTAAACACAACTTCTCCTTCAACAAGTTCACGTACTTCAATATCTTTTGCAACCATATAGTCATTAGCTTCTTGAGCTACTTGTAATTCTTTTGCTGCAGTATCCATAATTTCTTGAATATCTGCTGGTAAACTATCCCACTTTTCTTGTGTCATACCTAATACAGAAGTAAAGTGTCCAATATTTGCCCCTTCAAGTACATATTTAATTAAATCTTGGAAGCCCCAAGACATCCAATCACCAACCGTCATTAAGTTACCATCTAAAGCACCTCGGCTTAACGCGTCATAAGAATCTGTTTGGGGCATGCTTATAGAAGTAGCACCAAGGTTCGTAATAAACATCTCACTTAAACGTGCACCAGTACGAATTCTTGCGTTATTAAAGTCTTCTGGTGAATTAAATTCTTTTCCAACTGTATTAATAACGTAAGCTTCACCTGCATTCATTGCCCAAGCTTTTAATCCATTTGCTTCCATTTCTAATTCGTAGAATGTTTTACCGTCCTGAAGCTCACGGTCGCTATATACTAAATTGTGGTAGGCATTATTAACGACTTCTGTACCTGAAGCTGTTAATGGGATCATCGTAATTTCCGATAATGGGAAACGGTGTGGATCATAGAGGTGCATAACAGGAAGAGCAATATCAATCGTTCCCGCATTTAATGCATCGAATTCCCCACCTAGTGGAACTAACTCCCCACCTGTAAACACTTCAAATTGAACACGACCATTTGATTCTTCCTCTACTCTTTCCATCCAACCATATACGAAAGACTCTAACCACACATGGTGGGAAGGTAATCCCGAGGATGCTCGTAAAACAATTGTTTCTTCTGATTGGTTATTAGTTGCATCATTATTATCATTGCCTTCATTGTTTTCATTTGGAGCAGACGATTGGTTAGATGAGCAACCGATAAAAACCAATGCAATTAAAGAAAATACCGTTAATAATAGTCCCTTTTTCATTTGTCTCATTAATAAACCCCCTGTTTAACGTAATCTTTTAAATATTCGGATATTTAAATCTAGAAATGTTCATTTTAGTGTTAATTAACCGCATCTCGTAAGCGCTTTCATTTCAAAGAATTTAATATCACTAATTCTCATTGTAATAGTGTCGGCATCATTATTATTACATTCACTTGTATAGTAGTAGTTTGTTTATACCAAAGATCATTTCATTTTAACATGTTAATTATCACTATCAGCTCAACAACATTCAACTATTTAACCTAGACTTAGATATCATATTTTCAATATCCAGAAATCCCCCCCATAAATTATTTCATTTTCGTGTGATAGCCATGATTTTATATCTATTCAATTCTAAACTGCAAAAAATTAGTTTAGAAGAATATTCTAGAATATTAAAATAAAATTAAACTATGTTCAAATGTTTTTCCTAATTTTATAATTCTTTATTCATAGGAATATTACCTCTTTAATTATAAAAAAATTTAATTTTTAAATTCAGGTTTAAATATATGGATATAAATGGTATATAAGTTTACTAGTGTTGAGACGTTAACTTTGATTTTTTAGGAGAACAAGGCCTGTTTCATAGAGTATGAAGGTTAAGGGTATAGATTGGATTACATTTTCTGTTAATGTACAGTGTTTAATGTAGATACAAACGAAAGTCACGCTTATAACATTCAATTTGTATTAGCTAAATAAAATTCTAGTAAAGAGGATAATTTAAACATTTGTTCAAATACAAAATACCAAGTTAATCAAAAGTCAAAAAAATATAGATTTCACTCTAATAATAAATTTGGAAGTTTTTTCAATCTCTTCTTTTATCGATAAATTAGACAACATGTTGAAATTTAATCCTAATTTTATTAGAAAATTCAAACAATATCAAGAGGAAATAGAAAATTTATTGAAATTATTTTATGTTATTATATTTATATAAAGCACTGTTAAAAGAACCATGTTAATTCTGGACTGATTACTGATAAAAGTAGAATTAAACATTTCACACATTGGAGTCTAAAATCACGTATATCAAAAATTTCTTTTAACAAAGATCAATAAAAAGACGGTTCTATTATTTATAGAATCCGTCCAGTAAATTATTTAAACCATCCTTTTTCTTTAGATTGTGTAATGGCTTCAATCCGATTTTTAACTTCTAATTTATCCAAGATCGTAGAAATGTAATTACGGACTGTACCAGTCTTAATGCTTAATTCTTGTGCAATTTCCTTCGTGTTTTTTCCATCAGCAACGAGTTCTAATACCGCCTTCTCTCTCTCTGTTAATGGGTTTTCACTATATAAATCATCCATTAATTCAGGAGCATACACTCTTCTTCCAGCCATTACACCACGTATGGAACTCGCCAGCTCCTCACTCGGACTATCCTTCAGTAGATATCCACTCACGCCTGCTTTTAATGCGCGCTGAAAATAACCTGAACGAGCAAAAGTAGTTAGGATGATTACTTTACAAGCTAATCCCTTCAACTCTTCCGCTGCTTCTAAGCCACTTTTTTCAGGCATCTCAATATCCATAATGCAAACATCTGGGTTATGTTGATGAACTAAGTTTATAGCTTCTGTTCCATTTGAGGCTTTCCCAACAACTTCCATATCATCTTCCAAACTTAATAACGAACCTAGTGCTCCTAATAACATCCGTTGGTCTTCTGCGATGACGATACGAATCATAGTGACTCCTCCTTTTCCATCTGCTTAATTACTCTTGGTACTTTCATCTTAAGCGTTGTTCCTTGGTAAGAATTAATCTCTAAACTACCATTCACAAATTCGAGGCGCTCCCTCATTCCTTGCAAACCGCTACCTTTATAAAAGTCCTCATCCTCATTCATGCCAATGCCATCATCATGCACTGTAATACAAATTTCATTAGCGAATGGAACGATTGAAATAAGACACTTTGAGGCTTTGCTATGTTTAACTACATTTGTAACTGCCTCTTTCATACACATACTCAAAATGTTCTCTAAAAATAGTGATACATTAACTAATGGAGCTTCTTCTATTTCATATTCAATTTCAGCTGCTTTAAGAATTTGTTTCACGTGAATAATCTCTTCTTTAATGCGGATGCCACGCATTTGTGAAACCATTTTTCGCACTTCATTAAGAGCCGTACGTGCTGTTTGTTGCACATCTTTTAATTCTTCTCTAGCATGCTCTGGGTCCTTATAGATTAATTTTCTAGCTAAGTCACTCTTTAAACCAATGAGTGACAGCCTCTGGCCTAGCGTATCATGGAGATCGCGAGCAATGCGTTGACGTTCTTCTTGCTTTACAAGTTCAGCAATTCGTTTATTTGCATCCTCTAACTTCTCTTCAAGCTGATCCTGTTTCTTTCGATTATAAAGATTAAATGGCAGAAGAATAACACCAATCCAGACAATGATAATGAAAGGTAACTGCTTTAAAAAAACGTCACCATTCATGACAATTGTATAGTTAATTGCAATAGTAGTGAAAACTAAATGAATGATATACAGTGTTAGAAAGGCAATTCTATTTTTAATATTTCCGTTATAGTAGGCAATATAAAAAGCAAAATAAATAAATTGAAACAGGACCGTCATCGTAATTGAAATGGAAATTAAAATACCTGTCCAAACATATACTGGCCACTCCTTGGACATAAAAGCAAATCGATACGCTATAAAGAACAATATAGTCAAGGTAATCCCAGCAATAATTTCTGGTGTAGATGAAGATTGAAAGATAAAGTAGAATGGGAGAATACTAAAGCCACTCCAAATATATGGAGTTATGCCCGAATTCTTTTGAAGGCTTTTTAGCTTTTTTAACATAATAGAAACCTCATTTTTAACATCGTCTTTCTAACTATATTATCACAAGAAAAGCGGAAGTGTCCTGGTTAGCGTCTCGAGGGCGCTAGAGCTAGACAATAAGAAAAGCGACAGTGCCCCGTTTAGCGGCGTATGGACTGGAAGTTATACCTTTCCTATCACTAATATAAAAAAGCAGCCTCTTCTTTCGTAAAAAAGAGGAGGCATAAACTTTTAATTTAAACACTTACTTTACTGAAGCCGAAACTTTTGGTGGATTTAATTTCTTTTTCGCTTGTAGCTGTTTAAGTTCTTTAAACCCAATGAACCTTTTATTTTTTTCATCCCAAAGACGGAAATGAAGTGATTTTAGGCTTGAGCGGATAGTAATTGTCTGTACGTCTTGTAATGCCTGATGGTTATTATGAACCTCTTCAAGCTTATAATTAGGTACACGTGGACTGAGATGGTGAATGTGATGAAAGCCGATATTCCCCGTTAACCATTGAAGTACTCTCGGCAATTTATAGTATGAACTTCCCTCTAGTGCAGCTTTCACATAATCCCACTCTTCTTCGTTTTCAAAATACGAGTCTTCGAACTGATGCTGAACATAAAATAACCAAATACCTAATGATCCTGATATTAAAAAGATAGGACCTTGAATTAAAAGAAAAGCCTGCCAACCAATTGTCCAGCATAATACTCCAATAATAGCTACGATAGAAACGTTTGTAACATACGTGTTAATTCTTTCTTTAAGTCTAGCATCTTTCGCATTAAATCGGTAATCAATTAGAAATATATAAATTGGACCTAACACGAACATAACAAATGGATTTCGGTAAATTCGATAACCCAGCTTACGCCAGAAAGATGAACGAATATATTCATCAACAGTTAATACCCAAACATCTCCTATACCTCTTTTATTTAAATTACTGCTCGTTGCGTGATGGATAGAATGACTATGTTTCCACTGTTCATACGGAACAAAGGTCATAATTCCAGTTATTGTACCGAGGATTTGATTGGCGCGTCGATTTTTAAAGAATGACTGATGACAACAATCATGAAAAATAATGAAGATACGAACTAAGAACCCTGCTGCAACAACACAGATCATAAACGTTAGAACATAAGAAACTGAAAGGCTTAAATAAGCGAAGATCCATAAGATAAAGAATGGGATCAACGTGTTAAATACTTGCCAAACACTTGCTTTTGTATTGGACTTCTCATAAGGAGCAATTTGCTTCCTTAACTGACTATGATTTTGTTTTGACATTATTTTGTTCACTTCCTCATTGTTTCATTATATTTACAGCTTAAACGTTTTCAACAAAGTCTTGAAGACATACATGTCACATAAAAAACATGATAAATGTCATATATCAAAGTAAATAAATAACATATTTAGAAAGATACTACAAAAAATCAAGCTCTGATTCAAAACTACAACTTCCAAAAAAGGCTGTTTTTACAATCTTTTAGATAGGCTGTTTTCGTAAACTCTGTTGCTATTAGACCGTTTTTTGCACATAAATTAGCCCTAATGGACAAATTCATTTGTCCATCTGGCTAATTTATGTGCAAAAGCTTCACGCTAAAGCGTGAAGAACCAAGCTTACGCTTGGTTAACTGTCCAATAGCTTAGAGCAACAATCTTTGAGAAAAGAGCCTTTAGATACTACTAGTGCTCCCAAAAGTTGGGACACTATAATCTTTAAATTAGGTTTATAAAAAAATAAAAAAGACTGACATTTTGTCAGCCTGCTTCACGAGTTTAAAAGCGCCTTTATTTTTTTTATAGAGCCGTTTCAACTTGTTGCTTACAATAATCAGTAATGAACGCCTCTTCGTCCTCTTCTAAGGCGAATCCAAGTGGCTCATCTGTTGATTTTTCATGAAAGTGGTATTGTACAATACGCCCTTCTTGATTATTAATAGCAAATATTACTCTTAAATATAATCCATTTTCTGTATGTAATTCATCATCTTCTTCTACTTCAATAGATAAAGTAAATTCGTATCGTTCGCCCATTAGTATCCCAGTCGTATCCTCAATCTTTTCAACTGCATGTCCTGTAATTTTCAATTTACATCATCCTTTCTTTAACTAACTAGACCAAAAAGGTGTTAACTATCATTCTTTATTCTTTACATTTTTTTATTACTTAACGCTTTTTGTTTTTGCATAATTTGATGAGATTTTTCTATAATATCTGTTAAAACATCGCCTTTGTAAACTCGACCAAGCTTTGTGTTTTTTTGATAATACTCGACAATCTCTTCAAATTGTTTCGCTGTTTCGCTACTAATCCTTACATTTAATTGAACTCTACTTTCTTCACTCAAAACCTTACCCTCCTCTATCAGCAAGCACTTTGCTACCCTATACTAGCAACATGATATCTAACTGTTATTTTATATGATTTACCGTAATTTGCCTAATGTTTTATTCTGTAATTTTGTCATTTTATCTTGTCGAATAGTCCAACTGTAATTCTGACGGTAAAGGAAGTTTTTTCTGTAAATCTTCAAAAAACCTAAGCCAAAAAGTTACTTTTTAATTATAAAGGAGCATAAAATTAATTCTTTTCAAAAGACTAACTGAAACAGAAGCAATTTTTGCGCCCTATCTAGAAAAGGGCTCCAGTAAGTAGCATAAGTTTCTAGAGGTTATGAGGAGGTATTACTGATGGAACAATTTCGAGGAGATGCTCATAAGTTTTATAAAAAAATAAAGAAAGCAGCTAATAAGCAATATCCAGTTAAGAAATTAAGAGAAATTGATGAAATTTATAAAATCCAAAAGTTTTACGAATCTCTCCCTCTTAATGAATTAAAGATGATCCAATACCGAATGATTAAGGAACAAAATGGCAGCGGAACATTCCCATTGCTCATATCGATCTTACCTTGGCTGGGTCTAATATTTTCAAAGCAAATACAAGAAACAGCTGAAGGAAATTTACTTTTTATATTTATATTTCTGTCTTTCTTTACCTGCTTTGCAATCATTTTTATTTTACTGCACTATCGTGAACAAGCTTGGGCATCGGTACATACCGAGATATTGAAAGACATTATAAAAAGAATAGAACATAAACAAAAATGTTCAATAAATTAATACCGTTTCTGGCCGTTTTTTTGCCTTGGTTATAGAACAATTACTTTGAATTATGAAAATCATCGATTTTTTTTGCCTCAGGTAACAAGCTTAAACATTCACAGGGGAGATGTTCCCCTGTCCCCATCCATAGTGTTAACTATTGCAAAAGGCTGCCATCGCCCTTAATATGTATTTATTAGCACGTATCAATAGCTAAAATACCTTTAGGAAACGAAATAAGTTATTTTTAGCGTGAATAGGTAACTTTCATTAAACTACATAATTACTTAGGCGGATGCCATATTACAATCCATACTCTTTCCTACTAAATCCTCAAAACCACTAGAATACCCAGTCTTTTATTCATTTCTAAAGGGTTCACTAAAGAAAGGAAGTCTCTATAATGTCAAAAAAAGTAACACTCTCTATTCTCGAAACAAGTGACGTGCACGGCAATATTTTGCCAATAAATTATGGCAATAATGCAACGAGCCAAGTAGGATTTGCTAAATTATCTACCTTAATCAAACAATACAAAGCCCAAAATAGATCTCATACGTTGCTTATTGATAACGGTGATGTCATTCAAGGAACACCTTTGACTTACTATTATGCTCGAGTTAGTAATGAAGGGATTAATCCAGTCATTTCAGTATTGAACTATATTGGTTACGACGCGGCAGTGCTTGGTAATCATGAATTTAATTATGGACAAGAAGTTTTGCAAAAATCCATTAGCGATTCACAGTTCCCCTGGCTTTCAGCGAATATCTTGAACACTGAAACAAACAAACCCTATTTCGAGAAACCATACACTGTAAAGGAACTCGATGGTCAACTAAAAGTGGGAATTTTAGGTTTAACAACACATTACATACCCAATTGGGAAAATCCTAACCATATTAAAGGTATCACATTTGCGGATGCTCTAGAAACAGCAAAAAAGTGGGTACCGATTTTACGTAATGAAGAGAACGTTGATGTTGTGATCGTATCATACCATGGCGGATTTGAGCGTGACCTTTCTTCAGGTGAACCTACTGAACAATTAACAGGAGAAAATCAGGGGTATGCTTTATGTAAAGAAGTTGACGGGATCGACGTATTATTAACTGGACATCAGCATCGCTCTCTTGTTGGGGAAATAAACAATGTCACAATTGTTCAACCAAGTGATAAAGGGCAAGCGTTAGGGCATGTGTCAATTTCATTGGAAAAGCAAACAGATAAGTGGGAAATCATTGAAAAAAAAGCTGAACTAATTAAAGTTGATGAAACGGTGGAAGCTGATCCCCATGTCATTGAATTAACTAAATCATTTGAGAAGAAAACACAAGCGTGGCTCGATCAACCTATTGGTAAGATTAACGGTGATATGTTAGTCAACGATCCATTAGAAATTCGCACGAAGGATAATGCTTTAATTGAATTTATTAATAAGGTCCAAATGCATGCTGCCAAAGTCGATATTTCTAACACTGCCTTATTTAATAACGAATCTCCTGGACTACATTCAAATGTGACGATGCGGGATATCGTATCAAATTACATTTATCCAAACACATTAAAAGTAATAAGAATTAGTGGACAAGATATAAAAGGTGCACTTGAACGTTCAGCCTCCTATTTCGCAACTTATAACGGACAAGAAATTGAGGTTAATCCAGAGTTCACAACACCTAAACCCCAGCATTATAATTACGATATGTGGGAAGGTATAGAATATGAAATTAATATTTCTAGACCTTTTGGCGAGAGAATTGTACGGCTTGATTATCAAGGTCAACCGATTGACTTAGAAAAAGAATACACTGTCGTAATGAATAACTACCGTGCTGGTGGTGGTGGTGATTATACTATGTTCCAAAACAAAGAAGTTGTCCAAGACATTCCTCTTGATGTTTCTGAACTTCTAGCAAATTATATTTTAGAACGAAAAGTTATCGATGCAACCGTTAATAATAATTGGAAAGTCGTACATGATTAATAGTAACTGCTAACTCCACTGGAGTTAGCTTTTTATATTTATGCAACATATATTCGTTCGTAAACAACCACCGTAAAATCAAGCTGACTAAAACGTAACACTGTTACATTACATCAAGTAGCATTCATACTTGTTAATAGAGATGTCCTCCCTGAATGCACGTAGAATGAACGATTTTACATTATGTCTAATGATACACACAAAACACTACAGCTCAAATAGCGTTTTTATATACTAGAATAACTTTAAAATTATATAAAAATAAGCGACCTATACCTAGGCCACTTATTTACACCAACGTTTTATATTATTGTTTTTATCAAGATTACCTCTACCCCAGCAAATCTAGAATTTCCTGTTCCGTTAAACTTGTTAACATCGTTTCACCAGGTTGAATTACTTTTTCAATAAGCTCTTTTTTCGTTTGTTGCATCTCATAAATTTTTTCTTCGATCGTTCCTTGTGCGATCATTTTAATTACCTGTACGACATTTTTCTGTCCGATTCTATGAGCTCGCCCTGCAGCTTGTTCTTCAATTGCTGGGTTCCACCATAAATCATAAAGGATAACAGTATCTGCACCTGTCAAATTCAAACCTGTTCCCCCTGCTTTTAATGAAATTAAAAACAAGCTCTTTTCTCCTTGGTTAAATCGCTCTGCCATGTCGACACGTTCTTTCCCAGGCGTTTGTCCGTCCAAATAAAAATAGTTATAGCCTTCTTTTTATATTCGATCTTCGAGCAATTTTAGCATGGAAGCAAATTGGGAAAAAATTAAAATTCTCTTTCCATTACCAACCGCACTTTGAACGAGTTCAAGAAGTTGTTCTAATTTTCCAGAGCCGCCTTCATACTGTTCAAGAAATAAAGATGGATGGCAGCAGAGCTGACGTAATCTTGTTAAAGCAGCTAATATCTTGATTCTGCCTTTATTAAGCCCTTCTGTTTGAAGAATTTCTGTTGTTTCTTGTTTTACTTTTTGTAAATAACCAACATACAATTCTTTTTGCGCCTTCGTTAACTCAGAAATTTGCACAGTTTCAATTTTATCTGGTAATTCTTTCAAGACATCGGTTTTCAAGCGACGTAATATAAAGGGCTTGACCATTTTCGATATGTGTTCAAGCTCAAGCTTACTAAAATCTTGTTTTTTTGGAAAAAAGCCTGGGAGTAACACGTAAAAAATTGACCACAATTCATCGATTGAATTTTCAATCGGTGTCCCACTTAACGCAAAGCGTTTCGGTGCTCGTATCGAAGTTATTGCTTTAAACGTTTTCGTTTGCGGGTTTTTGATCACTTGAGCTTCATCCAAAATAAGCGTATCGAAGGTTTTATTAGCATATAGCTCGGTATCTTGCCGCATCAAAGGATAAGACGTAATACAAACATCCACACCTTTTAAGTCCTCAAGCTTTTGTTTTCTTTCTTCAGGCCCCCCATCAATAACCTCAACTATTAAACTAGGGGCGAACTTAGTACATTCACTTTTCCAGTTATATATGAGTGAAGCCGGTGCCACAACAAGTGAAGGAAATTCTGATGGATTTTCTTCTTTTTCTGAAACAAGATACGTAATACTTTGCAATGTTTTTCCTAATCCCATGTCATCGGCTAAAATCCCACCTAATCGGTAAGAGGACAATGTCTTAAACCATTGATAACCAAACTCCTGGTAATCTCGTAGTTGGGCTCGAACCGTTTCAGGTACCGTAACATCAAGTTCATCAGGATGTTTTAAGTTTTGTAGAAGCCTCCGAAATGCTTTACTATACTTGGCTTTATAGTGCTCATCTTCACCAATTATGTTTTCGATTTGCATACTTCGATATAGAGGAATTTCTACTTTACCATCTTCAAGCTGCGATCCCTGAATATCTAACTGACGGAAGATTTGATCCATTTGTTGAAACGATTGATCTTCAAAAGATAGAAAAGCACCATTTGGCAAACGGTAAAACCGTTTCTTTTCTACAACCGCTTGTAAAATAGCTTGAACAGCCTCTTGCTCTATTCCATCAACGTTAAAACTAACTTCAAGCCAATTCCCACTTGAATCAATATCAATAGATGTAGACGGTTCATACTGTTCAAATCCTAATAAACCTTTTGCTGCATTCGTCAGAAAAACGTCCGCCGTTCTTTCAAAAAGAGGCAATGTATAAAAAAGAAAGTTGTATATCTCTTCATCACCGTCTACATATAATTGGTCACCGTTAATTTTTAAAAAGGAGCTTTCAATCACATCCATCACACGTTGTTCAATGTCTACATCGCGAATAATGATTTTATCGTCAATTTGTTCGACTTGACTTCTGTTTTCAAACGGATTAATGGTGATGTCACCATAATGGTGCTCAACTTTTACCGTCAATTTTTCATGATCATAATCAATGAAAATTTTCGATTGCAACGGGAAACTGATCAATTCATCTTGAAGAGCTTCATCCATTTTAATCGTTGTAAGTTTATTTAACTTCGGAACAACATGTGAAACGAACTGTTCGATTTGCGCTTTAGAAATTGCGAGTCTTTCTTGCGTTAAAAAACGGTCTAATTCCTTCATGTATGTTTGTTGTTCAGTCGTTAATTTATATAAGTTCATTTCATCAAATACGTAACCATACATCTCCATAAAGAACAGATCTTGTAAGCTACTAAGATCGATTATAAATTCATTTTCCTCACCTTTTAATAAACCAACTGAAAATGGCAACTGAAAATCTGGATGGACCGCAATGCTTTTTGATCTACCGTACGCATCACTATATAATAAATCGGTACCAGTTTCATTAAAAGTAGAAAGTAAACTATCAACTGAATAAGGAGCAATTAGCAATTCACGATCTGGTATGATTGAAGTTTTTGACCAATGATTTGAAGACATGCGTCCATACAATTGTTCTTGGGCATACATATCATAGAGCATTTGTAAGATTCTTTCATCTTTAGGTGCAAATTGATGATCATAAGGATCATAACTAAAATGATTTGTAAAAAAGTATGACTTTTGTTCATGAAAATGCTTTAGGAATTCACCAATTTTCTTAACCACATACGCTCGTTTTGGACCAACTTTTAATTCAATCGTAAAAAAATACTTATCATTTATCGAATAAGAGTTATGTATTTTTAAATAATATTCAACCGTTAAGAATTCATTTGTGTGTGGTTGAATTATTTGTTGGGGGCGTAAATTCGTAAATGATTCTATGAGCGCATTAGCAGCAGTATAGCCTCTTTGTTTTTGTTGATTTTCATAAAAGGATTGGCTTTCTTCTAGTGAACCTTGTTCGGATAATTTCAGTAAAACCGCTACACTATGCTTACATTCACCGTAACTAGAATGAGCAGGACAATTACAATGATCAACGACCATTCCACTTCTCTTAACACTAATTTCCACATCGTACGATTCACTACCTTTAACCGAAGCATGCCAAGCCTCTTCTTCCGTATCATAGTACAAGTCTTCTACTCGATTTTCATAATAATAAACAAGCCCTCGACTAAAAACTGTACTTGAAAACATATTTTTTATTTCTGATTTTGTAAGTGATAAATCCATTTTTGATTGCATTAATACCTCAACTCTTCCTATACGCAGTTCTAATTGCATTATACTACTGTGTAAAACGAACATCCAACTAGGCTATTATCTCTATGTCCAATTTAACTTGATTTAATCAAGCTTCAACTTAAATGTGTAAATTCTTGTAAATTTATTAGGTAATATACTTCGAGAGGCGAAAATATTAAATGTGTGTTAATATTTTCATAGTTATAGACATGAAGGGGATTTTTAAATGAACAGCAGCGAATTGAATCGCTTATTAGAAACTACTGTTTTAGGGTTTATAGGTGGATATATCTTTAGTCTTGCGAACCTCCCATTACCCTGGGTGTTAGGTCCATTGACTTTTGTTATGCTTTGGCAAGGCTTTTCAAAACGCAAAGCTAATTGGCCTAGCCCTATTAAAAATACAGGATTAATTATCCTCGGAATTTATTTTGGCTTATATTTTACAGCTGCAACATTCCTAACAATCTGGCCCTATTTTTTACCTTTTCTTGTAATCACTATTTTAATTATTGGTGTAAGTATTTTTATAAGTACGCTCGTAACAAAATGGATTGATGTTGATGAAGTTACTAGTGTATTTGGCTCTATTCCCGGTGGCCTTACTGAAATGGTTATCGCTAGCGAATCTCTAAACGCAAAATCTTCATTAGTCGTGATTTTTCAGACTGTCCGTCTACTAACAGTTCTGTTCATCGTACCAACTGTCATTGTCTTTTATTTTACTGGTGAACAGCGGGTAACTGAAACGATAGACATCGTCACTGAAGGATTGACTTTGGGTGGGTGGAATTATTTATGGTTTGTGCTCCCTATCTTTGTTGGTGTGATCGTTCGAAATAGGATACCAGCTGGGATCGTAATCGGACCACTAGCCATTACAGCCATTATGAATATTAGCGTTGTCAACCTACCGAGTATTCCAGATTTAGTCTTACTTGCAGCGCAAATGGCGGTTGGAATTAGTCTTGGTAAAAATATTTCATTTACAGACCTTAGATTAGGTGGAAAATACTGTTTCATCTATTTCGGTATTACATTAATATTAATTATCACTTCCTTTGGTTTAGGTGCTGTATTGGCACATTTCACCTCGCTGAATTTAGCGACAGCGGTTTTAAGTGTAGCACCTGGTGGAATTATCGAAATGGTGTTAACTGCCTCATACGTAGGAGGTGACCCTGCTGTTGTAAGTGCTCTACAGCTTACGCGTATCCTTCTCATTATTGTATGTGTCCCACCGATTTTGAAGTGGTATTTCAAAAAGAAGAATGCTACAAAGCATGCCGCATAATCGTAAATTAGACCTTTAATGCTCCGAAATCTTTTTTAGTTCCTTCAGCGGTACATAAGGAAGTGCACCCGATACTCCTATTACTGGAAATATCAAGTGCACTTTTTTTATTGTCCCACTTCTTTTTTCCGCAAAAGAATTCAAGCTCCTACTTTTATATATTAAATACTTTTTATTTAAAACCCTTTTCTAACTCATCAATAAGTGCGCCGATAAATTTTACGGTATTTCTAATTGGCTTTGGACTTGTCATATCAACACCTGCCATTTGCATAAGTTCAAGCGGCTTTTTTGTACCTCCCGCTTTTAACACTTCAATCCAACGTTCTGCAGCAGGCTTACCTTCTTCTTGAATCATTTGTGCAACTGCAGTTGAAGCTGTTAATCCAGCCGCGTACGTATACGGATATAATCCCATGTAGTAGTGAGGCTGGCGCATCCAAGTGAGACGAGCACCTTCATCAATTTCCACTGTATCGCCCCAGAAATCAGATAATACAGCACCTTTTAAATCACATAAGACGTTTGCTGTAATTGGTTTTCCTGCTTCTGCATGAGCGTACACACGACGTTGCATCTCACCTTCAAGCAAATGTGTTACATAGTTATGATAATACGTTCCTAAAACTTGGACGATTACAGCTAACCGTTTCCGTGGATCCTTTGACTTAGCTAATAAAGAATGGCTCAGTAACATTTCATTTAATGTAGACGGAGCCTCAATAAAATACAAAGACGGTCTCGTATTGTGATAGCGTTGATAGCGACCAGCAAGTGCAAAATGTCCTGCATGCCCCAG
This sequence comes from Alkalihalobacterium elongatum, assembly GCF_019024285.1. Taxonomy (GTDB): domain Bacteria; phylum Bacillota; class Bacilli; order Bacillales; family Bacillaceae_F; genus Alkalihalobacterium; species Alkalihalobacterium elongatum. Next base: position 106,475 of record NZ_WMKZ01000009.1, on the reverse strand, counting down.
TTCATGGGCTAATGTGAATGCCGAACGCATTTTTCCTGCCCATGTCATTAAAATGTACGGATGCACCCCGTATGGACTTGAACAAAAAGCTCCACTGCGTTTACCGACTGTATCTGCATAGTCCACCCAGCGCTCATTGATCGCTTTTGTCATTATTTCCATATATTCTGGCCCCATGATTTCAAGTGCATCAAGTACTTCTTTTGCAGCTTCATCATATGTAACATCAGGATTGTATTCTGGGTCTAGTGGAGCCTTTAAATCGCATAAGTACATTTTATCTAGACCATAAACACGTTGTTTCAGCTTAGCGAAACGTCTCATATGAGGGGCTAACTCAGTTTGAATGACATCTAAGATATTATAATACATTTCTTGCGTTACTTGTTGTGGGTGTAAAAGCATATCAGTAACTGATTTATAATTCCGTTCTCTTGCCATCACTACTTGTTTTTTTACTTCTGTTGCATATGTAGTAGCAAACGTGTTTTTATATTGATTTAGTGCTTTTGTATATGAAGCATAAGCTTTTCTTCTTTCAGTAGTATCTGACGACTGCTCATAGTAAGTTTCATATAAAGCGAGAGACACGTGCTGTTCTTCCCCTTGATCATCAATGATTGGGTCAAACTGCATATCTGCTGTTTTACTTCGTGAATAAATCGCAAAAGGTCCATCCAACACTTCTCCTAATGAAGCTAAAATCGCTTCTGTTTCTGGTGAAAGACGATATGGTTTTGTTTCTAGAAGTTCTGTTAATGTTTTACGATACGTGCTTAGCCCTTCCTTTGCACTTAGAAACTCTTCAACTACTCCTTCAGGTAAATCTAAGATTTCTGACTGTACAAAGGAGAGGGCTGCATGAATAGAAGCTACAGTCGCAGAAGCATGACTTGCATTCGCTTGGTAGGAAGGGTCAGTCCCATCAACAGACGTATTTAGATGTGCATATGTAGCAACACGGATTGCGCGTTGTAAAAGCTGATCTTGAGCATCCAAACAGGAAAGTAACACCTCTGCACTTTCGCCTAACCTACCCTTATATTGAGTTATCTTTTCCACTTCTTTAGGTAATTGGTTTAGTTCAGCTTCCCACTCTTCAACAGTAGAAAATAAATCACTTAAATCCCAAGTTTGTTCAATGGGTGCATCAGTTCGAGCTAATTTTTTTGACATTTATAAATCATCTCCTCGTTCGTAAATATTAGAAGCTAGTAAAATTTATTTCGTAATCCGAAGATAAATAAATTATAACACGTTTTCCTCCTCTATAAGTTATGGATTAGGAATATTCAATTTAATTCAAAAAAAATGCAATTAACACACCAATTGCGCCATAGAAAAGAGCAAATGGCATATTACGTAGTGTAATTCGATATGGATTTTGCTTTGTATTCATTGAAGTCATTGTGACTGTGACTCCGTATGTTCCTACTGTTGCCGTTGCTAAGGCTCCTGTAATAAGCACAATCCCAATACTTACGGGGTTCATTATTTCATAAAGTGGTGGTAGGACTTCTATTAGTACACCGATAGTTGCTATTGGATGAACACCAATCATGCTCATTACTAGATAGGTCATCTGAATTAGAATTAATATGATTAACGGTTGGTCAGAGGCTCCTAAAAAGGGCTGCTGGATTATATGAAGAAATGGTGTTTCATTTAAACTACTTGAAAAGAAAGCTAGTGATAAGAATAGGACGACAAAATTTTGTAGATTATTTGTTCGTACTTTCCACGTTTTCCAACCAATAGCACAAAAAGTATGCCACCTTTTCATCAAAAGGGCCCAGCCAAAGGAAAATGGTAAAATGACTAATGTAACAGAAAGAATGAAATTAAGTTTGAAGTAATTTCCAACTGTAACGACAATGATTAAAAATACCGTTAAGGCTAGTAATAGTTTAAAGATTTGAATGACAATTTTCTTCGGGTCAATTTTCCTTATTGGACGGTGTCCTGCCGACTCATATGGAATGGTTTGATACCTTTGTTTACTCCATAAACTGTCTAAAGTAATAATAATTAATGAACATAAAAATAACCAAGGCAAGTAGGTGAGATAGCTAATCCCTGTTGCATCAACTGTAATCGCAACAATAATCTCCATCGGACTCCAAGCTAAAGCAACAGCAAACGCTCGTAATGTTGTTTTACTAATAAAAGAATCGGTAACCCTTTTCTTCATGTTTGCCATATTTTTCTTAAGGACATCTTGTGTAAAAGGTAATGCAGATAAGTTAATGAATGTACATAAAATATATGTAGTAAACGAACTTCTCACATACAGTTTTCCAAGGTCAGAAACATTTGCTTTCATTATTTCGTTGATTCGCCGATCAAATCGTCCCGATCTCACAACGCTATTCATCCACGGAAGTACCGTTAAGAAAGCTAATAAAGGCATCGTTGAAGTCGTATAGAGTGGAATGTGATAGATCGGAAGACCTGAAAAAATGTATAACCCTAGTCCAACCAACATGAAAATTGTACCGATTATGCGAAATAGTCCAGTTGCCCCCAAAAATGAAACGATAAGCATCGGTACTGCTAATACACCAACAATATAAGTGATTACAAGATTTTCAATAAACGTATTAATAATAAAAAGAAATAAAATTCCCGTATACATCCAATATAAATTCTGATTAATCCATTTACACATTCGACTTAACCTTCTTTCAATAATTCGCCTTTTTCCATTTGCAAACTCTTTCAATATACGATTACCTACACAACCTTATAACCTATAACTTTATTTAATACCAAAAAATAACAAACTAATATAATATCAAATTAAAAGATTAGGATATTTACCTTCCTACATTTCTTTTTTATTTGCTATGTTTAAACTCAAAGTCAACCACTAAAGTTTAACAAAACTTTTCTATTAAATAATCACCTTACCCGAATTATAGTTATCTTTCAACTTTAACAACCATGTTCTTAAATGATGATTATTATGGCTAAAGAATTAAGAATTTTACAAATTAATTGCAAAAGTGGAGTTATTTGATTTCATTTTTTTTAATTCCATAGTAAAATAAATTATCAGAAAATTAAATAATAAATTAAAAAATAACCAAACGTTTACTAATTTTAAATTAATGATTCCGTATAGTAGCGCGATAATGTTAAGAAAAAAGGAGATATTTTATGAGGTTAACTCTAAAAAAAAGAATGTGGATATATTCCACTCTAGGCATTTTAACAACGATTGTCGTATTGGCGTTTGCGAGACTTTCTTATGGGGTTGTACTTCCATTTATGCGAGAAGGTTTACAAATTACATATAAAGAGGCTGGCTTACTTGGAACTGTCACTTCATTAGGATATGTGAGTATGGTTATGTTCGCAGGGGTACTTGCTGCTAAATGGGGGGGGAGACAAACGATACTGCTCGGAATTTCAATCGTTACTGTTGGTTTCATCGGATTAACTTTTACCCCCTTTTATTCGGTAACCATTGTCTTTATGCTTTTACTAGGAATTGGTACAGCTTTTACCTATACACCATTAATATCGCTACTTGTCGCTTGGTTTCCAAAACATAAAGGTTTTGTTATAGGACTTACAGCAAGTGGTGTAGGGGCTGGAATGTTACTGACAGGGTTTATCATCCCTTCCTTGAATAGTGTTTATCCAGAATTAGGTTGGAGGATGTCTTGGGGGCTTTTTGCAATTATTAGTTTTTTCGTTGTTGTTTTCACTTTTCTGTTAATTAAAAATCCACCTAACACTAGCTCACTTGATCAAAACAATGAACAATCTTCTCCAAAACTCATTTATAAAAATCGTAATGTCATTAATGTTGGTTTTATTTATGGCATTCTTGGGATTGCTTATATCGTCCAAATGCTATTTATCATGAGCTTCATGATAGAATACGGTATTAATATAAGGTTAGCTGGACAATTAATTGCACTTAACGGAGTTTTATCTATATTTAGCGGACCTATATGGGGAATGATATCAGATCATTTAGGAAGGAGACAATCATTAATTTTCACAATGGCACTGACATTCCTATTTATGCTACTTCCCATCTTTTATCCTACACTTATTGGATTTACGATTCATATCATTGGAATTAGTTGTACGTTAATTGGTCTATTTACTTTAGTTCAGGCGGCGAGTATGGACCAGGTAAAACCCGCTGATATGCCGTTAGCATTTAGTTATGTCACACTTTATTTTGCTACTGGTCAATTTATTGGACCTACAATAGCTGGGTGGTTAATCGATGATTGGGGTGGATTTAAGAGTGCCTTTCTGTTCTCGTCTATCTGTTTATCTATAGGACTACTACTTTGCTTTAAGGTTAAAGCTGCACCGTCTTCAGAAGCAGAGGCAGAACCCAAGCTAAGTGCCGAAATGAATTAGAAAGATAATCTTTCAAATATAATTCGCAACTAATTTTATAAGGTAAGACTCTAGAATACAAAAATGAAGAGCACATAAGGTCTTTGACATGGTCCTTATGTGCTCTTCTCTTCCTTAAGTGCATTTATCACTTCTTCTACTGCTCTTTGTCCTGATTGAACAGCGCCTTCCATATATAATCGCCACTCGGTTGCCGTTTCTGTCCCAGCCCAATGAATAGGACCTACTGGTTTAGATAAAGCACTACCATATTGGGTTAAGATACCTGGTGGAAAATGGGTACCAAATCCACCACGTGTCCATTTCTCTTCTGACCAATCTTTTTCGTAAATGTGAAGTGGAGTTCCTGCTTTTTCACCAAAAAATCGAATTAATGTTTTAAGCGTCTCTGTTCTTCGATAATCGCTCCCCATTTTACTATAGATTTGGGCATTTTCACCACCTATTAATAAAGTTAACACCCCCATACTTAGGTCTTTAGGTGAACTATCCATCGCTAAACTAATTGGTCCTTGATCCGAAAACAAAGAACCGTTCCAACCATTCTGCCGCCAAAATGGTTCTTCATAAACGACTGCCATTTTTATTACATAGGGAAATGTTGAAGCCTTTTGTAGCTCTGTACGTTCTTCAGGTAGTTGGGGGTTAAACGTCACATTTCCAATAAGATTGGGTGGGACAGTGATAATTATTTTCTTCGCTTTCCATTGTTCATCTTCTGAAAAAACAACTACCTCTTTTCTACCTTCATAGTTAATTCTCCTTACTGGTTTCTCAAAAGCAATATGACTTCGAATACGCTCTGCCAAACGTTCGACTAAAGTTGTTGCTCCCTCTGTAATCCATAACTGTTCAGCGGAAAGTAATTTATTAACATTTCCTGCTGATTTAATGAACCACAAAACATCAAGTGCTGATACATGGTACATTTTCGTACTAAGTTCCTCTTCGGCCAATAAAGTAAAATAAATTTTCCCCTCGTCCGTAAACATAGAAGCATTTACAAAATCTTGCATTGTTATTTGATCCAAGCTTTGTCCTAATTCTGAATCCCACGGCGCATGACTTGGCAGTTGCTTGATCAAGAGATTTATTTTTCGTTTTATTTTAAAGAGATCCATGAGAGCTAAGCGCGAAACAGGCGGGAAAATTCCGTTTACTTCTTTAACTCTTCCTCTTTGTTCATAAATCGTTTTTCCTTTTTGATTTGTTGAAATCGTCTCTAGATTAAATTCTGTAATTAATTGTTTTATTCTTTCGTGATGGACACTAATCCATTGAGCTCCTAAATCTAGGCCGAAACCTTTTTCCATAAGACTAAAAATGCGCCCACCTACACGAGGTCGGGCTTCAAGGATCGCAAAAGAAATATTTTGTTTTTTTAATTCAATAGCTGCTGTTAGACCAGATAAACCTGCTCCAACAATGACGACATCTACTTCATTTTGTGCATTTGCCATTTAAATACCTTCTTCCTAGTTCCTAGAAATTATGAATAGTATTTCCTGCTCCATATCTATTTCATTCTCTTCTATAATATTGATTTTGTCTATGTACAGGTAAAATGGTCACAAAATAGAAAAAAACAGTGCCCAATTCTTTATCTTGGCACTGTTTCAGGTAGTAATTTCATTTTATAAAACTTTCGATAAGAATGCCTGTGTACGTTCATGCTGCGGATTACCAAATAACGCTTCTGGCTCTCCTTCTTCAACAATATATCCACCATCCATAAAAATTACCCGATCTGCTACTTCTCTTGCAAATCCCATTTCATGGGTAACAATAATCATTGTCATTCCTTCTTTTGCTAAATCTTTCATAACCCCTAAAACTCCACCAACCATCTCTGGATCTAAAGCAGATGTTGGTTCATCAAATAACATGATTTTAGGTTCCATAGCTAATGCCCTAGCGATGGCAGCCCTTTGTTTTTGCCCACCTGATAAATTATCAGGATAAACATTTGCTTTATCAGTCAACCCAACCTTCTCGAGAAGTTCCATCCCAAGAGTTTTCGCTTCAGACTTCGATTTTCCCTTAAGACGAATTGGTGCAGAAGTGATATTTTCAAGTACTGTCATATGGGGGAATAGATTAAATTGTTGAAACACCATCCCTAACTTTTGTCGCATTTTATTAATATTATTTTTGGGGTCCGTAATATCTTGCCCCTCAATAAATATGGATCCTCCCGTTGGTTCCTCTAATCGATTAATACATCGTAAAAAAGTACTCTTTCCTGAACCAGAAGGACCAATTACACATACAACTTCTTGTGGTTTAACTTCTGCATTTATATCTTTTAGTACTTCAAGATCACCAAATGATTTTTTTAAATTCTCTATTTTGATCATGCAACATCCAATCTCCTTTCAAGCCAGCGAGAAAATAATGTTAATGTATAGATTAAGATGAAGTATAGTATTCCGACCATCCCTAAGATTTCAAATGCACGAAAGTTCATCGCATAGATGGACTGCCCCGACATCGTTAACTCGGCAATTCCAATAACTGAAAGAAGTGATGTATCCTTTATACTAACGATAAATTGGTTCACGAACGCAGGGATCATTCGACGAACAGCTTGAGGTAAAATGATAATACGCATCGTTTCTGCATAAGAAAATCCTAACGTACGGCCCGCCTCCATTTGCCCCTTGTCAATGGAGTTTATTCCAGCTCGGAAGATTTCAACTAAATATGCACCAGCGTTAATACTGATCGCAATTACACCCGCTGTAAAAGCAGAAAGTGTAATACCTGTCGCAGACGGTAACCCAAAATAAATAAATAAAATTTGTACTAATATCGGTGTTCCACGAATTAAATCAACATAAATGGTTGCTATAGCTCGTAACAGCTTATTTCTAGAAATACTACAGAGTCCAAAAGCTAAACCAATCACCAATGCAATTAAAAGGGAAATGACCGTAATAAGAACTGTAATCCACATCCCTTTTAATAACACTGGCATCGCATCGATGATAATCTGTAAAGTCTCGATTGTTAGTTCCTCCTTATAATTTCAGTAAAAAAGGTGAGACCTTAATCAGTCACACCTTTTCTTTAGATCCTTATTCACCAAAATACTGATTGTAGATTTCTTCATATTTTCCGTTCTCCATAATAGTAGAGAGTCCGTTGTCCATTTTCTCAAGTAGTCCATCTGCACCCTTAGATACAGCAATACCGTAATCTTCACCTGTTAAACGTTCACCTACGATACGTAATTGTGTGTCATCACCATCCGTTGTAATCTTATAAGCAACACTAGGATAGTCGTTAACTAATGCATCAGCGTTACCTGATAAAATTTCCATGTACATCGTTGCATCTTCTTGGAGAACCGTTACATCGCCGTTATATTGTTCTGCAAATTCTCTCGCCTTTTCAAGACCAGATGTTCCTTGCTTCCCAACAATCTGTGCTCCTTCTAAATCTTCAATGCTATTAATATCGCTATCAACTGGCACGACTAATGATAAACCAGATTCAAAATAAGGTTGTGAAAAATCAACCACTTCTGCACGATCTTCACGGATCGTAATCGCAGATACAGCTGCATCTACTTGATTTGCTTGTAATGCTGGGATAATGCCATCAAATCTCATAATCTCCCAATTTACCTTTAGGTTTTCTTCAGCTGCAATAGCCTCGATGATATCGATATCAAATCCTGTTAAGTTCCCATCCACTATGTACTCAAACGGTGGATAGTCTTGTACGACTGCAACTGAAATTTCTTGTAGTCCTTCTTGCGCTACTCCATCACTACCTGCATCGCCTTGAGTTTCATCAGCAGTTCCACAGGCAGCCATTCCAAGTAATAGTGCAGATGCAACAATGCCACCCATCCATTTTTTCATTTTACTACTTCTTTTCCTCTCTAATTTTTTCAAATTGTTTACCCCTCTCTTTTTGTAAAGCGAAAGTAGTGTATTTTCATCACATACTTTTACAATCATTTTTCATACGTTTTATGTTAAACATTTATACAATATTTCACAAATTGTGTATAAACTGAAATTATAGTATTCTTCGTGTTAATTTATAGTAAGGAGTTGTGAACTTTCGGATGTAGCATTTTCCTCCCAAATAACGGAAAATCCTTAATATCCCTCCAAATATGTTTCTAGCGCACTCAATATTCAACTTGTCCTTACCCTTTTGTTATATAGAAAAAAAGCTGTAGAGTATCTACAGCTTTCTAAATATTATTCCATTGTTAGTGCGCGTAACTGGGCTACTTTTTCATTAAGGTATTGCAGGTCAAGCTCTTGAAGTACCTCTTTATTAAAATTATTATTTATGTATTGGCTAAACGTCCACACTTTATTTTTTATTTGTTGATCATTCCCTTCGGCAACCATTATTAGTGCCTCATAGATGGCAAGCATAATTGAAATATCTTCACGTCCATAATGACAAATTTGATAAAAAGTAACATAAAAAATCTCCTCTACTGTCTTTTGAGGGGCAACTACTCTAATAACAGATCGATCTGAGTATGTAATGTAATTACCATCTTGCTTACATGATTCCGCTAACAATTTTCCCAGATGTAAAATTCCGTCAATGGCTGTATTAGGGTCGTTAATTCCTGGAGATAGCGCTCGAAGCGTTACTTCAACCACTTTTTGTATACCGAAATCAACATCTTGTAAGATGGTTCTGTCATTACCTACTTCTATATATTTATGAAAATTAGTTTTCGGCCTTCTATGAAGATAATATACGTTAAACAAATTTTGACCAGTAGTAATAAATGTGCCGATTGCTGGAACAATTTCTATATAGAGATTATGTTTTATTGCTGTTTTTAATAAATACTCATACTGAATGAGCTGGATATATCCAAAAGTCTGACTTCTTACCTCTATTTTACTGAATGTTTCAGGTACTAGCTTTGGCTTGTGATGAGTTATATTAATTTTCTCAGTTTTTTTATCTGTTTTTTTCCGCTTATAAACGGTATCAAGTGTATGTCTCGTTAATTCGCTAATTAACTTATTAACTTGAATTGAAGTTGCAACAAAATGAATAAAGTAAGCAAAGAAAGCTAAACAAATAATTGAAAATAAGACACCAATGGTTCCCGCCATTACTTCATGTTCTAAGTCCTCTCGCATAAATAATAAAGAAAGGATAGAGTACATAAAGCCTCCCATATATATTCCAAGTACACGCATCGTCACTTTATTCGTTACAAAATCTGAAAGTGTTCTCGGCGAAAATTGGGACGAGTATGTTGTTAACACAACCATTATTGTTGAAAAGGTAATCGTAATCATCGTCAATAAAGCTGCTGCAATAGTTCCTAAAATCGTTTGTGCTAAATCAACACTAATTAATATCGTTGCAGGTAATGTAGCTTCTACTTTCTCGCCATGCACGGTATCTAACCAAATGATAACTAGGGCGAGAACAGTAGCTAATAAACAATAGACACTCGGTATAAGCCATATATTTTTCCTTACCTTTAAAACGATATTATAAAGCATAAACCACCCACCTCCATTAAAATGGGGTAAAGACTTTGTTAGGATCTAGATGACTAATCGCTCCATTTCATAAGAAGTTAAAATGGTTATATCGGCATATAATTAGTTGAACCAATCGGGTTGTTTCTCTGCCCTGCACGAATCAGGTCACACAGACGTTGCCATAGGACGTGGCGACTTTAATAAGTGTTCCATCGACTCCAACTTAGCTACTCGGTTCCTTAAGAAGCTTAAAGTGGGAATCTTGGCCCAAGTTAAACTGGATAAATCATATTTATCAATTTAACTCTACATTTCTATTATGATCAAAGAATATGTACGTTACCTTATCCATTTCATGCTTAATGTGTAGATATATTCCCTTGTTTTAGTTCATTATGGTCTTGTTCTGGAGTATAGTTATTTTCATTTAAATTCGTAATTAAGATGTTAATACAAACAACACCGATGATGAGCCAAAACCACCACTTTTTCCATAACGGTCCCTTGTCCTTCATTATATTTTTCCTTCCTTTAGTAACAAAAATCTCGTATATCTAGAATTGCCAGTCTCTTCTCTTTTATACTTCACCTATTCCAATGCAATGATTACATAACAAAAACACCTTAAGCATATTTTTACATAAGGTGTTTTGTCAAAATTAATTAATGATAAGTCTTAGACAATACGTTTTTTCATTCTAGAAAGCATTTTAAGAGATTTACCTGTACCGACCGCTACTGATTCTAGCGGACTTGGTGCTAGCATTACAGGCACAACAATTTCCTCACTTAACCAATCCTCTATTCCATTTAATAACGCACCGCCACCAGTAAGAATTACACCACGGTCAACAATGTCACCACTTAATTCAGGTGGGCAGTCTTCAAGCGTTGCACGAATCGCCTCTAAAATATGGAGAAGATCTTCTTTCATTGATTCTTGTATTTCTATAGAATGAATCGTGACGTTTTTTGGTAACCCAGTAACAAGGTCTCTTCCTCTAATATCAATTGACTGCTTATCATGGGCACAAGGTGCATAACCAATGTCCATTTTTATTTGTTCAGCTGTTCTTTCACCAATTAGAAGGTTGTATTTTTTTCGAATGTAGTGAATAATATCTTCATCAAACTTATGGCCGCCGATGCGAATCGATTGACAAGAAACAACACCTCCAAATGAGATGATAGCAACCTCAGTAGTTCCTCCACCAATATCTACAACTACATTAGCAATCGGTTCGTCCACGGGAAGTCCTGCTCCAATTGCAGCAGCAACAGGCCCTTCAATCAACTCCACTTGTTTTGCTCCACAACTTCTAACTGCATCGATAATTGCTCTTTGTTCGACAGATGTAGATCCAGAGGGAGCACAAATGATAACACTTGGCTTTCTAAAAGATAACCCGAGTTTTTTAGCTGATATTTTCATTATATGTTTTAGTAGCATTGCAGTAACTTCAAAATCAGCGATCACACCATTTTTTAACGGACTTACTACTCTAATATTTTCAGGCGTTTTACCGACCATTTGCTTTGCGTCCATTCCTACAGCTACCACTTCTTGTGAATGCTTGTTGATAGCAACAATCGAAGGTTCATTTACAATAATTCCTTTTTCTTTACTATATACAAGAACATTATCTGTTCCTAAATCAATACCTAATTCAAAATTCATAAACATATATCTCACCAACTTTTTTTAATTCTTACTATTAGGTAATTTTATCAATACTTTATATAGTAGAAACAGTTTCTATTGCCTTATCTTCTATGTATCAATCACGTAGAAACGTGTAGAAATATGTAATTAAAAACCGAAAAAAGGTAGGGATGTATGACCATATGGAAATTAGTGGAGTGAATATCGAGAACCCTAATCAATTGGAACTATCTCTAAATGACTATTAAAATATAATTTTTTTCTTAAAGAAATTATGAATTTTAGTACCTTGCGTACATTTACAGTTAGGAATAAGATAGTTATTTTAATTAATGACTGTCTTAGGATAAAATCCAATCCTAATTATAGGAGAAGAACAAAAAAACTGCTCCGTAAAATTTGAAGCAGTTTTAAGACTTTTATTTTATTTATTAACTTGCCTTTTTTATCGCTTTGTATTTCTTAATAAATTTTATTGAAATACTATTAAATTTCTTAAATGCTTCGATGTTACAAACATGGCCACTTTTTTCTAGTATAAGCAATTTACAGTTTCGTACTGTAGCAATTTCTTTTTTTAGAAAGTGAATAAACATATGATCATTAATTCCTGACACATATAGTGTTTGGAAATTCCTTTTCATCTTTTTAAATGAGAGATAGGATTGTTCTGTTTCCTGCTTAACAATATCAAACCATTTAATAAATTCTAACTTCCCTAATTTTTTTGCTTCTTTGATAAATATCGTCCTAGACTTTTTATGCTGCTTCCTCGGCATAATGATATAGGCGAAAAAACTGTACAACCACATATAGGGAATAAAGTTTTTTAGAATATGACCAATACTTAATAAAAGCTTACATCGTGCATTAAATTTGACTACTGCACCAGCTTGTGTCATTGATTTTACACGGTCCGGGACGATCAATGCAATATTATGGTTAACAATTGTACCTAGTGATACCCCGACAAAATGGGCTGATTTAATATTGAGGTGATCCAATACTTTTATTACTTCCTTCGCGATAAACTGAAAAGTGTAATTAGCTACCTGTGTGTATTTATCTTTAGATTCCCCGTGTCCACATAAATCTACTAATAATACATTAAAAGACTTTTTGTATTCATCAATTTGTTTGTACCAAATTGTTGAGCTGCCACCTAATCCATGAATGAGTACGACCCAAGAATGACTTGGTGATATTTCTGAAGTTTTGTAATTTAACATAAACCTACTCCTTATTAAGTTAACACTGATTCTTTTTCTTTCTTAGCTCCAAGAATAATCGTCTTAAACATGTACTCATCCATGTTCAATACGTCATTATTTGTTTCCCTAAGCAATTGAAGAGTGTTAGAAATATCAAAATGAATATCTCGATTAAAATACACTGAAAAACTTGAAATAAAGTTATTTAAAACGGCTTCTTCTTTTGTTAAATGAATATCTTTTTTATTCGTGAATTGGATCAGCGGTAAATCAAGTAGGTCGCGAATTACAGTTAAACCTGGGTTATTAACAGGAGGATTTGGGTTCGTAATATGGTAGATCATTCGATTTTGTGCATTCACTAAACCAGCTAACAACACACAACATACATAATCGATAGGCACAAAATTTTGTGTACCTAATGGATTACCAACGATATTAAACATTCTCTCTTGTTCATACCCTGCCCTTGAAATTCGTTTTTTAAAGATTTCGAGTCCCTTTAAGAAGCCGTATAACCCAAACACCGAATCGGTTTGACCTGTTTTAGAGTCACCAACAATAATAGCTGGTCTAAAAATAGATACTTTCATATCACTACTATAATTCATTACCAAATGTTCCGCTTTACACTTCGTTTCTTCATAAGCATTATTAAACTCTCCATTTAGGTCATGAAGGGTTTCCATTGCCTGTTCTTTTTTTCCAAGAGTATAAGCTGTGCTTACATAATAGTAAGCATTTACACCGATGTTTTTCGCAAACTGCAACGTATTCCGAGTTCCGATATAGTTAATTTCATTAAGCTCGTCTTTCTTATTAATATCAAAAGATAATAAGGCAGCTATGTGGTAAAATACATCAATTTTGTTAGTAAGATAGATCTGATCTTCGTTTGAAATTGATAACACAGAATTAGATAGATCTCCTTCAATAATTTCAAGCTCTGATCGTAAGTTTGTAGGAATTTTATCTATTAATGTTTGACTCTTCTTCTTAGATCGTGCCAATACAAATACTTTATGTTTTGACTCTAATAGTTGTAAAATCAATTGGGTACCTAAAAAACCAGTACCTCCAGTTAAGAAAATATTCATCTCGTTGCCCCTTTCCGAGCTGACAGGTTAAAACTCACATTCAAGTATACCAAACATTTAGTATTACTTTCGTATGCAAATCTTTCAATTTTGTGAAGAGCGCAACTTAACCACTTTAAAAAACGTACTTATATTAGAAACTAACATTAAAGTATCACAACACAGCCAGTTATTTACGTATTATGTATTATTCCTATAAGCATTATTAACAATTGATTCAACAAAGCCATAAATTTAAAAAGGGTGATGAACATGTGGCTAACTGGAAGAGAAAAACAATACTTGGCTCAATTACTGGTTAAACAAAAAAGAAAAGTATTTTTATCAAAAGATGAAAAAAAATTAATTAATAACATCTATCAAAAGCTAGAACAAACATCGAAGAACCAAACAGTAAACAAAATAAAAAGGCCTAAGCTTTAACCTAATCCTTTTTATGTTCTTCGTTCTTCAATTTAAAAAACAAAAATGGATAACAAGGAGTACTTCATAAATAAAAGGGCATGGATTTATCTACCATGACCCCTTTATTCCCTTTTAGCCCGACTTCCTTAAGATAGCTTTATCCCGATGCGATGCTAATTTTTGATCTAACAATCCTGTCGTTAAATAAACCCCTATAAAAACGAATAAGCCACCTACTACTTGTATGATCGTAATCATCTCTCCTACTAGTATGCTGATAATTGCAGTGAAAACTGGAATGAGGTTTAAGAATATTCCAGATTGACTTGCACCGATTTCTCGAACAGCAATATTCCAAAATATGAACGACCCTACCGAAGGAAAAAGGACAAAATAAACAATTCCTGATAGTGCTAATGGACTTAGCTCTGTTAAAGGAAAGCCTTGTGAAAATGCAAACGGTGCTAGTAGTACCATTGCAAATAAAGTCGAAACTGCCGTTGCAGAAATTGGTGGTAACGTTAAACGTTTACCGATGATTGAATATAGGGTCCACACGATGATAGCTCCAACCATCAGAAGATCGCCTTTATTAAAATCAAAAGATAATATCCGGCTTATTTGTCCCTGGGTTAAAATTACAACAACACCTGCTAAAGAAACAATAAATCCAAGAAGTTGGAGCTTAGATAATCGCTCTTTTAACAAAATAACCGATACTACAACGATAACTGCTGGATTCATTGCTGCAACTAATGAAGCATTCGTTGAAGAAGTGTATTCTAATGCAGAATATAATATTAAATTATAACCAATGATCCCAAAAATCCCATTTAGGATAAGAAGTGGCCAATCTTTTTTAACAAGCATCCATTTTGGCTTCTCTACAAAGTAGGCAATAGGAAACAATAAAAGTAATGCTAAAACCCACCTCGAGAACGTCATCCAAATGGGATCCATCTCGTTCACGACATAACTTCCAAACACAAAATTCCCAGCCCAAAATAACGTTGCCAAGACTAACATCAGCCACACTTGATATTTTTTCACGATAATCGCACAACCTTTTCCTAACTTATACTAGTTGTTACTTCACACTACTTTTTATTTAATGTTTTGATAGTCTTTAAGCAAGAGGAATAAGACAAAAATTACGTTTCATATCTTCTATTTTAAGGGGTGAAGTGTATGGAACTTAGGAACATTCCACTTGCCAAGATTACTCCTGCATTTAAATTCAAAAGGTGTAAAAGTGTAATTAACAGCCTTAAACAAAACATGAATTTTACATCCGTATTGTACTTTCCTTTCTTTGTTGAGCAACAACCAAATGGTATGTATTTACTCATCAGTAGCTACCAGGATTATTATGCTTTTAAAGAAACATATAATGAAAAAGAAAAGGACGTTATGCTTCCTTGTGTCGTAATAAAGACAAAGATTAGTGGAAAAGAACGTCTCTTAATCATGTTTCGATATTTACTTCTTTATTCTAAGCTTGATCCGTTAGACAAACACGCACTATTTGTTCAACTTCGAAAACACATTACTGTTGAAACATTAGCAAAAGAAACAGGGCACACTATCCAAGAGGTAATGGAGTATTTATTACATCCTAACATACCTTGTGAATTTCGTAGTACTTCTAATTTAAACCGTTTACTTATGCTAAATAACATTGAAAAACTTGAAATTGATTCTGAATTAAAGCAAAAATTATTTTATCTAGCCGTACTTCATGAAAATCACCCGAAACGGCTAACCTATGAAAAATTGATGTGCTTTAGTCGGTTTTTAAGTCGGTTTAAAAATGAGCTCGGTAGAATATCAAAAATTGATAAAGAAACGCTTTTAATAAAAATAATCGAGTCGGATATTTATATTGATTATTATCTTGAGAGTTTATTAGCCGAGTATGTCAACCAATACAAAAGATATTTTCGTAGGACTTCATTTAACCAAACCATTCAAATCATTCCTTTTCCAGTAAAAAATCAACATAAACATATCAGAATTAAGCTAAAGAACAAGATTTTTTTCACTTACTAGTGAAAGTTTGTATTCAAAAATAATGAACCATAATAGACGAAAAGGGTTCACTTACCTTAATGAACCCCCTTTTCACCCTACTTGTTATTAGGCTTTTTTATTGTAAATTAATATTCACACTTTACCTCTACAAAGCTCTTATTTCATAACTTTATATTTTTACGACCACTCTTCCACGTATATGCCCTTTTAATATCGAAGTTAAATGTTTGGGAAGTTCCTCAAAATTACTCTCAACAGCAATCATTTTTAAATTTTCTGGCTTATACTCATTGGCCATTCGTTCCCAAAGTACTTTTCTAAGTTCGAGTGGACAATATACGGAATCAATTCCTAATAAATTTACTCCGCGAAGGATAAATGGAAAGACTGTAGTTGGTACTTCCATACCTCCTGTTAGTCCACTAACCGCCACAGACCCACCGTATTGCATCCGACTAAGAATGGCAGATAATGTATTGCCCCCTACAGGGTCTACAGCTCCCGCCCAAATTTGCTTATCAAGAGGGCGAATTTTCTCTGGCACTACATCCTGTCGCGAAATAACCTCTTTGGCTCCTAGTGTATGTAAATAGTCGTACTCTTCTTTCTTTCCCGTACTTGCAACTACCTCGTACCCACGTTGATTTAAGATGGCTACAGCGATACTGCCGACCCCTCCTGTCGCACCAGTAACAAGCACTTTACCTTTATCAGGCGTTAATCCATTCTCTTCTAATCTATGAACGGATAAAGCGGCGGTAAATCCTGCTGTCCCGTAAATCATCGCTTCTTCCAATGTAAGTCCTTCTGGTAAAGGAACGACCCACTCACCAGGAATACGAGCAAATTCAGCATACCCTCCAAAATGTGAAACACCTATTTCATAACTCGTTGCTATGACCTCGGTTCCTTCTATAAAACGAGGATCTTCTGATGAAACAACCGTTCCCGCTAGGTCGATGCCAGGTATAAACGGATATGATTGGACAATTTTTCCTTTCGGAATACTTGCAAGTCCGTCTTTATAGTTTACGCTCGAATAATGGACTTTAATTAATACATTACCTTTAGGAAGATCATTTATTGACACATCTTTAAAGTCTAAAGAAAATTCTTCTTCTTTTTTGTTTACAACTAATGCTTTAAAAGTTTTACTCATTTCTTTCCCCTCCCATTTATTAACTTTGAATTTAATTAATTATAGCAAAAATTATTCTGACTGGTCAAAATATTCTTATAAATAAGTTTTATAGTATACTAGAAAGGAGATATATCGATAAGGTGGGTAAATTCGATGAAAAAAAGAGCAGTGGAACGAAGAGAGCAAATATTAAAGGCAGCTTTTCATGCTGTTGCTGATAAAGGGTTTGAAGCTGTCACATTACAGGATATTGCAGACTACGCAGGAGTAAGTAAAGGGGTAACCAATTATTATTTTCAAAATAAAGAGGACGTTTTTTCCTCCCTATTGGAATGGGTGACCGAACAAATTTACAAAAATGAATGCCAGGCTATTAACGATCAATCTACAGCAATTAAGAAATTAGAAGCTTATATTCAATCTGTATTTATTAGTCCAGAAAAAAATCGAAAGTTTTATAAGGTTTACCTCGACTTTATTGCACAAGCTAGCCGAAATGAGCAATACCAACAAATCAACCTTCAATTTTATGAAAATTGTTGGGGATTAGGAAGAGAAATCGTTTCTCTTGGTCAAGAAGAAGGTGTATTTTCTCAAGAAATTGAGATTTATCAAGCATCAAAAATAATTCGCGCGATTATTGATGGAACCTTAATTCAATGGTTAATGTGTAACCGCGATGACCTACACGATTTTTATAAAACTAACTGCTTTGAAACAATTATTACGTTTTTAAAATACCATGAGGCATAAAAACATTTATAACACGATTAGCCTTGTACATAAAAGGTTGTCAAAATGAATTTTTTGACAACCCATTTTTTACTCAGAAATTATATATCTTTTGATCCGCCGTTTGCTTTCTTCTTTGTATTATTCAGATTTCGATTTTTTTGTTTTTCAACAGCAATGTTTCTTTCCCCACCATCTGCAAGTTCCTCTGCAAACTCGTGGTCCACTACATCATCACTCAAAACAAGGTCTAAAGGGCGACCTCTATGCTTTCGATGTGGCATCCTTCACCCCTCCTCCTATATAGATATTGGTGCCAGGCACCTAAAAGGTGCCTGGCACCATTCATGTTTTAATTTTTACTTTTTTAGTTTATTTATTTAGGTTTTGTTGTGCCATTTTTATCATTTCTCTAACCATACTACCGCCAATTTTACCGCCAACCTTACCTGCTTCGTATGATGTGAGTGACCCATTGTTTCCTTTTTTTAATGGAACGTTTATATCCTTTGCCACTTCATATTTTACATTCTCAGGTGAAGCTTGGTTTACTTGGTACCCTTCTTTCGCCATAACTTGGACTTTTAAATGGTTTACTGCATCAACTGCTTCTGGGACTAATAGTCGTTTCCTTTTCGCCATGTGGGAGCTCCTTTATCTCTTAAATACATAAATAGTATCCCTCATGCCAGCCATTTTTCTCATGATAAAATAATGTAATGTTTTCCTAGAGCCCTGATATTAACCGGAAATTCTCACTTAAGACTAATTCTTATCTAAAAAGGCGAGAACATCATTTTCCTTTTCTTTTATCACTTTATTGCCTATTTCCTTCAGTTCATCAATATATTCTAATTCATCGAAAGACATTTCTTTTCCAAGCTCCGCATTTAAACGTAAATAATTATTTCCTAATAAGTGTTGACAGTGATAGGAAACGGATTCAGAAGATAGATGTAGAGCTAAATCTAATAATTTAGGTGTTACTTTCATTGAAGGAAACTGAAACGAAAGCCACTCTTTAACACCCCAATCCATCTTATCATCAACCGTAAAGTCAATATTTTGTTGACCCGTCCCAAGTGATACTATCTTTATATCTTTTAATGTTTTATTAAAAAAGTCCATAGCCTCTGTAACACAAACTAATGAAGGATTATTAGCCCACAAACCTCCATCAATTGATAAATACTTGTTTTTAACCTTGTTTGGTGGAAAATAAACGGGTGCTGAACAAGATGAGAGCACAGCATCCCATAATTGAACAGATAAATCACTATTTTCAAGAGATCCATAATTAGAACGGTGAACAAATGGTCGACCGTGAGTAAGGTCAACAGCTGGAATAAGAAGTGGCTCCTTAATATCTGCTAGTGATACATCTCCAAAAGCTTGTTGTAAAAATTGTCTTAAATATTGATCACTATACACACTTTTGAAAAGCCCAACCTTCGTTTGCCTTACAAAAATTTTTTTCCCGTACTTTTCGTAATCTTCTAATACATCACTCATCTTCTTCTTTAAAGTAATGGATGCAGCAATAATTGCACCTGTACTTGTGCCAGCAACAACATCAAAAAGCTCACCGATGGGGCACTCGTACCTTTCTTCTATTTCTTGTAAAATGGCAAGGGCGAAAACTCCACGAATGCCTCCTCCATCAATACATAACATCTTCATTATATTCACCTAAACTCTTTGGGTTTTCCCTTATTATCACCTAATTACATACAAAACAAAAGAAAATAGAAGCCCACAACTCCGTCTAATCGCATTTATGAAAAAAGTGCCTGGTACCTTTAATTAATTAAGGTACTACAGACACTAATGTTATTTTAACCAGTTTTCTCTTCACTATCTTTACTTAATAAACTTCTCTTACTCTGAATTGGTGTAATATCCTTCTTTTTTATAAGATATAATAAATGATCTACAGGCATAGAACCATGACCTTTTCCATTTTCTAGTATAAATTGTACAATATTTCGATTTTGACGGATAATTGTTAGTGTTTTAGCAGAGTTAAAATGACCTTGTCTTTTTTCCGTTATCTCATATTCAGTTCCTAATTCAATTTTCATCAAGGGAAATCTCCTTTTTTTATGTTCTCCCCGTTAGCATTCCAGAATTTTCTTTTTTTATACACAAGTTTTCCCAAAAATACTTACCATATATATATTCAATCCAACTGACATTCACCAATATTATTTGATAAAAAACTTATTTTAGGCTTCATTATAACAATCACTTGAAAAACTTACTTCAAAGACCTATACAACTAATTTTAAAAAAAGAAGCTGATGAGCCAGCTTCTTTTTTTTATTCCAGGTTATTCTTTTATTTGTGTACCTAATTGAATGTTTTTACCGTAAAAAATTTCATCCATTTCTAACTGCAGTTTTTTAGTAATTTCTTCTACATCTCTTTGATCTAATTTATCTTTTGTGTAACCAAATAAGTAATTATTAATGTCAAACTCTTTAAGCCTGCACTTTGTATGGAAAAGGTTTTCCTGATAAACATTTACATCAATCATATCATACATACGTTTCACGTCATCGGGTATGTAATTCTGGATCGAATTTATATCATGATCAATAAATAACTTATTTCCATCAATATCCCTCGTAAATCCACGAACACGATAGTCCATCGTCATAATGTCAGTCTCAAGTGAATGTATTAAATAGTTGAGTGCTTTAAGTGGTGAGATTTCTCCACATGTTTGAACATCTATATCCGCTCGAAATGTACTGATGCCTTCAGTAGGGTGAAATTCTGGATAGGTGTGAACTGTAATATGACTCTTATCTAATCCCATCACAACTGCCTCTGGGAGCGGACCAGGTGATTCGTCAAATGCTGATTCAGTTGGAACCTCGACAACTGGTCCTTCAGAGACCAATATTGTTACACTTGCACCTTGAGGCACATAATCTTGTTTTGCAACATTTAATACATGAGCCCCAATGATATCCGCCACATTTTTCAATATTTTTGTTAAACGATCCGCGTTATATTGCTCATCAATATAATCAATATACGCTTCACGTTCTTCTCTGGTTTTTGTAAAGCAAATATCATACATATTGAAACTTAATGACTTTGTAAGATTGTTAAATCCATGTAATTGAATACGTTCTTCTGGAGTCAGTGTCATTAATCAGTTCCCCCTTAACGTTTTTAAAACTTTTAATGGACACAATGGTTCTACAAACTTTACCCCGATACAACAGTTTTGTAACACTAGTTTTTTTTAGCTTACCCATTCTTTACTAAATAAAACAAAACAAACTTCTAATCGTTTGCTAGTAAAGTTTGAACCGTTACAAATCGATAGCCTTTTGCTCTTAAATCATCAATAATCAATGGTAATGCTTCAACTGTTCCATCGAGTAGACGGGCATTCGTCTGGAAGTTGTGCTGCAAAACAATTCCACCAGGGGTAATGTCTCGCTGAACAATATTTAGAATTTCTTCTCCTGATAGACCACTCCAATCAAGGGTATCAACAGACCACATAATTGTCCTAAACCCCATTTCATGTAAAACTAGTGCATCTGATTTTGTAATCGCCCCAAATGGTGGTCGGAATAAATCAGGCTTTCTCCCAACAGTTTGCTCCATTATGTTTTGAGTCCTCCTAACCTCTTCGATAACTCTTTCAGTCAGTTGCCGAGGCAGGGCAGGGTGACTCCACGTATGATTGGCAATTCCATGACCTTCATTGACGATTCGTCTCATCACGTTTGGGTACGCCTCAACTTGCTTACCCATCACAAAAAAGGTGGCAGGTACTTGTTTACTTTTAAGAATATCCAAGATTTTCGGCGTGTAAAATGCATCTGGTCCATCATCAAACGTTAAGGCTACTAATTTCTTTTGTGGGTTTCCGCGATAAACGAAATTGGGTGCAGACCGAATATTGGTTGTAATAAAGGTTCTTCCTAATTGCGGATTATAGGTTGCTCTCATCCCAAACTTACGCGTGACATCTAATAATGGTACGAATATATCACCTGCGAATTCAATTGTTCGCGTTGTCAGTGGTTGGCGCTGCCATTGACCCGTTGCTCTTACAAAATCATCAGAGTAATTTTGTCCAACTGGCAAAGCAAAGCGCGTGTCACCATAGCTGAAGACGACTGAGCGATAGTCTTCGTTCCAATCCACCCTTACACCTGTATGTTTTAGAAATAATGACGGAACCATTAATTGTCCATCTCTCATTATGTACTTGGTTTTTACAGGTAAGTTATCAATAAAAATAGGAGCTTCTGGTAATCTAGACTCTTGCCCATATATATGTGTCGAAAATATTGTACTAAATAAGTTTACTATTATTAGAAACATAAAAACTTTTTGGAAACTCTTTTTGTTTCCTTCGTTACAATATAACATCGTCTGTCGTTTCATTTTCTCTCTCCTAGCTAGTTGAATTCAGAATTAGACGATGTTATATTTTCCAAAATAACGTTAATTTATTTAACAATGACAAAATGAGATATAAATGACTCTGCTTTACATTACTTTTGAGACCTTTTTTACTCGTTCACGATCTTTAAACTCTCCTACGGGTATATCTCCTTGCCTTTTAAATCCATTACCGTCAAAGTAATGACTGATTTTATCCGTCATCCTTACATTGTTCACTAGCGAATCAATGAGGTACGGTGCATGATGTGCAGCTAAGTCCTTATACCAAACACCTTCTGGGTAGGCAATTAATACGCACTTATCTTGGCAACGCCCATTACACTTAGTTCTAGTTGTATGAATCGTATCGTCGAGTCCACGTTCAGATATCTCACTTCTAACTGCTTGTGTTAAATCTTCTGCACCAGCTTTATTACAACTACTACCGTTACAAATTAATAAATGATGTTTCGTTTCTGATAAATCCCAAGTCGCCATTTCATATTACCTCCAATTATTTTTAGATATTTTCTTCGTTTGCTTTTAAGGATATCAGGGAAAGGTTGCTGCAAGTTTTCCATCTAGGCTCTTTATTTAGAGGCAGTGTTAAAAAAGACCCAAATAAAAAAGCATCCCTGACTCTAAAAAGGGTCAGAAATGCTTGTGATTAATTATGAATCTACTAGTCAAACAATATTCTCTCTGTCTATATTTTATAAATATATAGCAAAAAGCAAAAAGATATTGTCCGCATTCTAACCACTTCCCTAACAACCCCGTAGGTCAAACAGCAGCGTTAAAATAGGTAGGTCTCCTGACTTAGGGTATTACTCTCAATCCTTCCCAGTTGTTTTCCAGTGGATATTTCTGAGAGTATTCAGTAACTATACTGATACCCAACACAGTGGCGGGTCCGTGTCGGCATTTAACCGAACTTCCCTATTAAGCTTATAAAAGCAACTAGCCTTTATATAGCACCTATTTTCAAATATGAAGTTTATATAAGTCTATTAAAAGGAAGACTTGAGTTAATAGTAGTTATATTTCTCGGAATTGTCAATACCATGGTTTATTCTTGAGGTGTTAAAATTAAAGGCCCTGTTTTAGTAATAGCCAAAGTGTGTTCATATTGCGCTGACAATTTTCCATCTACGGTTCTGGCCGTCCATCCATTTTCATCCATTTGGCTAAACCATGCCCCTTCATTTATCATAGGCTCAATTGTGATGACCATCCCCTCTTTTAATCGTGGCCCTTTTCCAGGAGAACCAAAGTGAGGGATTTGTGGTGCTTCATGTATCGTCGGACCAATTCCATGCCCTGTAAAATCTCTAACGACTGAAAAGCCCTCTGACTCAGCGTAAGTTTGTATCGCATAACCAATATCACCAAGCCTATTCCCAGCTATCGCTTGCTCAATTCCTTTGTACAGCGATGTCTTTGTAACATTCATTAGTTTTTTAGTGCGTTCCGAAACATTACCTACAGCGTATGTCCAAGCCGAATCAGCCAAGCCACCATTTAAATTAACAACCATATCGATCGTTACAATATCCCCCTCTTTTAAAGGGTTTTTTCTAGGAAATCCATGACAGATTTCATCATTAATTGATGCACATGTTGCAAATTGATAGCCTTTATATCCTTTTTGTTCTGGTGTAGCACCATTTGTCTTTAGATATTCCTCAACGAATTGATCAATCTCAAAGGTATTTATCCCTGGTTTTATCAGCTTAGCGATTTCTTTATGACAGTTAGCTAATAGCCTCCCAGCCTCGAGCATTTGATTAATTTCTCTTTCCGATTTTAACGTAATCAATAAGATCATCCCTTTACTTTACTAATAGATCAAATAAGAAAGTAAAACTCTAACTATATTATGTATACTTCGGCAATAGCTATAAGTTTCCCCAGATTAGTACCAAATTAAAACAAAAATTATCGATAAAGCATCCATCATAGAACGAAAAACCAGAGTTGCCATGTGACAAACTCTGGTGACTATAATTTCAGTATTAAGTTTACATAATTTCATTATCGTGTACTTATGTGAACGATGGACTCATGTTTATTTCTTTTTGCATCCATTCATATTGTAGTAATCTTACTTTGAAGAGAGTAATAGGATCTAGATACTCTTCTGGATTCGCCTTTAAACGTTCTAAAGTATTCTTTTTATTTTGAATATCCTGATGTTCTTCCTCGATAACTTCATGTAAAACACTGAATGGCTCACTAAAGAACATCGTAATATCTCGCTCTAATCCTTTTTCAAACAACTCAAATTGTAAAATAAACTGGTTTGTAACCGTATTTGCTAACTTTTCATAATCATCGTTTTCAATAAGCTTTTTATACATATTACACAACATCGTTTTATTAGGTCTAAGTGTTCCAAATAGTTTTCCTGCACTTTTTAATACTAATTGGGATGGTGTGGAGCGATTTAAAATATTCATTGTTTCTAGTTGAACACCATTAGATAAACGGTTAGCATCGCGACTCCAATCATCGAGCACTTTAAAGTCACAATTGAGCTTTAAGCGCTGTTCACCATACATAAGGTTAAAGCCTTCGCTCATTTCCTCTAAGTAGTCTTGGCTCTGATAGAATTCCTCCGTTGACATTTCAATCCACCCTTGAATCGCTTTAGAGAATCTCGGAAGAATCGTATGCTCAATATAATTATGAATCCTATCATTCATCTCATGATTAAGTTCGATATGAATTTTTTTAAAGTCACTATCTTCCTTAATGAGTGCTGAACAATCTCGGAGTAATTTTGGAATCGTCATTTTAAGATCAAATTTAATATCTTCTTTTATCGTACGATAAGAGCTTTGAATCATTCGCATTTTTTCTTTTTCCAAATCACTTAACTGATGAACGGCAGCATTTAACTTAGAAACAATATCTTCTTTCCAAAGAATAGCCTCGGTCATTTCATTTTCTATTTCAACCCGTCTTCTTAATAAATACGTTAAAGTTTCTCTAATAAAGAATAATATTTTTTGGTTACGTACTTCTGGTCGCATTTTTTTATTAAGAGCACCTTGAATAAACTGAGATAAATCACTCACCTGTTTACTACTTTTATTATGCTTTGAATACGGGAAGATTTTTGCTTTAGGAAAATGCTCATTAATTCGTGTGCGTATTTCTTCGACCATTTTTGTTACTTCCTGCTCATGATATATCGCATCTGTCTTTAATAAGAAATGAATTGGCAAGTTCGGAACATGATCTTGGATCTTCAGTAAAATATCACGTTCTCTATCTGTAAAAAGGGTCGTTGCTGGTAGAATGAACAACAAACCATCTGCTAGATTCAAAAACTTAAACCCTTCTTTTTTATTATTTTTAATTGCCTCATAAGTGCTGCGATCAAAATCAGGCATATCTATTAATGTTAATTTATTATCAAGTAAAAATTTGTTTGGCATTTTAAAGTGGACAATAGATGTTTGTTGTGGATTGCTTTCCTCTTGTTTCATTTCAGTATAGTCTACAAGACTCGAAATCGACTGAATGGTATCATCTTTTATTTCATTAATTTGAATATCTTCATCATTATCATATAGTACAACAGTTGCTGGCGCCGCCGATGCGACTGTTCCACCTAATACTGAATTAATAAAAGACGTCTTCCCATTTCCCGTCATACCAGCAATTAATAAATGGTTTGATTCTAAATCTAAAACCTTCTCTACGGACCACTTCAAACGTTGGTCAACATCTAAATCCTTTGTTCTTGCCCACTTCATAGTCTCATCAAAAAGTTGTAAACTCCGTTCAATTTGAACTGTGTCTCTATGTGAATATTGCTTCAATATATGTTCTGCTTTATCTACAATTGTCTGATCTATCATCCCTTCAAAAATTTCATCCCATGCCAATACACTTGTTGCAGCAAATATTGAATGTGAGTTATCGGACAAATCCAACCAATTGGTAAGCAAATTTGGAACAATGTCAGATATTTCTTTTATAAAGTACTGCCCATTTATTAATTCAAAATATGTGTCTTGATATTTAACAGATACACTTTGCCAGCTGTCGGAAGAATTAATCTCAAGATTTAAGAATAAACGATCAATTTCGCTTATCCATGAAAAATAAAGTTCATCGCCTTCATAACTATTCCATAGTGACACGACAAACTCTTCAAAACTATTTTGGTCTACAGAATATAACACCTCTAAAAGGGTTGAAAAATATTGAGGGGTGATTTGTTTTGTTAACCCTTCTTCAACGTAATTTTTCAATGTATTAAACCACTCTAACCGCTTTGTCCTGATTGCTTCATTAACAGCAAGTTCGATTGCACTGCTCCAGTCACGATACTTTTCGAAAAAAGTACGTGCAACTTCTGTCACATTTGGATAGTCTGGATTTACTGATACTGCTCCTTTAATGACATCTGCTGCAAAATCAAGTTGGCCATGTTCGTTATAGATTGTGAATAATTTTAAGGCAACTTCTGAATTTAAGGTAAAGCTTTCACTTTCCACTGATTTATATAAATCAATGGCTTTAGAAAGGGCACCTAGCTCATAATATGCATCAGCCATATTTTTTCTCGCCCATTGCCCCAAGTCATTATGTATCTTCTCCCATTTAAAAATAGCTGCTTCAAAATCTTTGTAATAAAAATATACTTCTCCTTGTGAGAAGCGTATATAAGAAAGGTCTGACTCTTCTTTTCTTTGTTCATCTATATATAAATGTCCTAGAAATTGTACTGGGTTATCATTGGCGTGATCTATAATTAAACTTTCATAATATTTTTTTTGGATCAGTTGTTTTTCTAATGTCATGTCTTTTCCCCCAAGTATGTTTTTTTAAGAGAATGAATTTGCAAATCTCTTCGGTCAACATCATTCAAACTTTTACCATTCTTTCCTTAATAGTAGCAAAGGTTTTTATTACAAAGGTTTCAGTCATGTTTCAATTTAACGACAACGTTTGTAAAAAAAACGCAAAATATAGAGCCACTTTACTCTAAGTGCAAAGTTCTATCTGTTATACCAAGAATATCATTGAAACCCATAATACGCATGAGTAAAAAATACCGAGAGAAAGGGCTTTATTACACACCTATGAAATAACTGCTTAATCACCTCGGGAAAATGCGCATTTTATTCTAATAAGTTCATTCTCAATTATTCTCGCAAAATAACAAACACTTCTAAAAAAATAATCTAGTAACATCGCAAAAGTTGTAAAAGTCTAAAAGAGAAATGTTAAAGTCATGGATTCACTATACAAAGCTATTCATCCTGCGTAAGATGGCAATTGTAAACAGAAATTCAAATTCCATGAGGAGGTTTTTTCAAAATGAAAAAGCTATTTTTAACAGCAGCATCAACTATTCTTGCGGTAGGAGTTTTAGCAGCTTGTGGAGATCAAGATTTAGATGATCCGACAATGAATGAAGAACCAGACTTTGGAACTGAAACAGAAGGTGACATGGGCGGTTTTGATGAAGAGCCTGCATTGGATGAAGGCATGGATGAAGGTACAGAAGACTTTGGTGGTATAGAAGACGAATCAGATAACCTAGAATCCGATTTAGATATGGGTGAAGAAGAAGAGGATTCATTTGAGTTTGAAAGTGAAGAAGACGACGCAATGGAAGATGAAGCTTAATTTCTAAATGCAATAACCTATAACCAATCAGTAGGAAGCTTTCCTACTGATTGACTATCTACTTTTTCTAACGCCCCCCACTCGTATCTATTAACGACGAGGATCGTAGGATACTTCGGCCAAAAAAAATTGGTCTTGAAACGGAGGGACAAATATGGGTCGTCAATCAAAAAGACAGAGCCAAAATCAAGAAAATTATCATTTGCCAAACGAGCACCATTCATCACCTAATCAAGAAAAGAATAGTAAACCTTGGTACAATCAAGGTTGGCTCTGGCTGCTAGTTGCCTTACTCGGAATCGGTGTTTTGTTTTTCGGTTTCTCTTCGCTAATTGATGAAATTGGAAATACAAATCAAGTGATCCAAGAACAAACAGAAACAATTAATGAACAAAATAATGTATTAAATTCTATTAATGAAGGAATACAACAACTTACAGCAACTATTAAAGACAGTATAAATACGATTAGAGATTCAATTAATGGTTAAGCATATAGGTTGGTGATCAGAAAATCAAAGTCCTATACGTTTGGTAAATGTCCAATAATATAAAAAAAGTGGGTGACTATTATGTCAGCCATTTTTTTGGTTTTATAAATATTTTTATAATAAAAGAAATTTGCTATAAAATGGATAAACTTACGACAAGTGAGGTAACCTACTTTTTGTATTAAAGTAGACTGAATGATAAAGGTGGAAATCAACATGAGTCTGTTTTCCTTTTTGAAGAAAGTCAGGAGGTCACAAAACGTTGAGCCAAAATCCTCTGATGTTACTTTAGAAAAAAAGTCAATTGAGAAAAACCTTTATAAAAACGTAGAATATATTAAATCTGCTTTAGGGAATGCTCCTGACTTAGTCATCCGGGAAGTGGTTATACCACAATCCAGGCTTAAAGGTGCGATTTTATTTATTGACGGAATTGTAGACGAAAACTTACTTAATGAGTTTTTTTTAACTCCTTTACTACAAAGTGACGAAAACATCGAAACTCTCGACCAACTCGAACAGACAGCATTACAAATATTACCAATTAGCAGGTTAAAAGACTTAAATATCTTAATTAAAGAGCTCCTTTCAGGGAATAGCATTTTTCTATTAGAAGGCCAAACAGAGGCAATTAAGTTAGCAATTTCAGCGTGGGAAATGCGCTCAATTGACGAACCTGAAACAGAAGCGACAGTTCGTGGACCTCGTGAAGGATTTAATGAATCGTTAGGTGCGAGTTTAACTCTTATACGTCGAAAAATTGTCAACCCTAACCTTCGATTTGAAGTGATCACTATTGGAGCAGCTACAAATACAAAAGTTTGCCTAGTGTACATGCACGATCTGGCTTCTCCTCGTTTATTGGAAGAAATAAAAAAGCGAATTAACAAAATAGAGCATGACACGATTCTTGAATCCGGCTATATTGAAGAATTCATTGAAGATGATCCTAATTCTATCTTCCCTACTATTGGTAATACAGAAAAGCCTGATAAACTAGCAGCAAAAATTTTAGAAGGCCGTATTGGAATTCTGGTAGATGGAACACCGATTGCGTTAACCATCCCTTATTTATTTGTTGAGGCTTTTCAAACTGCTGAAGATTATTATTCGAGGCAATACTATAGCTCGTTAGTAAGAATTGTTCGTTTTCTATCCTTTGGAATTTCAATCAATTTTCCAGCTTTATATGTGGCGACGCAAAACTTTCATAAAGAAATGATACCAACAGAACTACTTGCTAGTATTGCCGCAGCAAGAGAAGGCGTTCCCTTTCCTCTAGTCATGGAACTCGTAATGATGCTTATCGTCTTTGAAATTTTACGTGAAGCTGGAGTTCGTATGCCACAAGCAATCGGTCAAGCTATGTCAATTGTCGGTGCCTTAATTTTAGGCGATGCAGCGGTTCAAGCGGGAGTAGTCGGAACACCAACGATAATAATTATCGGGATTACAGGAATTACCTCATTTGTTGTAACTCCATTGAGCGATAGTTCAGCCATTTTACGATTTTTATTTATCGTACCCGCTTCAGTTATTGGCTTGTATGGATTAATATTATCAAACCTCGTTCTACTCGTTCATTTAAGTAGTATTAAATCAGCTGGAATTCCTTACCTTTCTCCGATCTCACCAGCTGTATTTAATGATTGGCGTGATGTATTTGTTCGTCTACATCCTAATTTTTATAAAGATACACGGGCAAAGACTATACCGATACAAAAAGATCCTAAAAAATATCGATTTGAACCTGAGGATGAGCAACTATGAAAAAAGCTCTCATAAGCTTAATACTTTGTAGTCTACTTACAGGTTGTTGGAGTTCAAAAGAACTTGGTGAATCTGCATTCGTTGCTGCAGTCGCCATCGAAAGAGAGGGAAATCAATTTACACCAAAGCTTCAATTTCTTCAACCTGTAAAATTGGAACAAGGAGCAACTGATGCCCATATTATGATTGCTTCTGAAGGTTTATCAGCTCATCAATCCTTACGTGCGGCTATTAAAGGGGTTCATAGAAGAATTTTTTTATCCCATGCCCAGACTTTTGTAGTCAGTACCGACATTGCCAAAGAAGGAATATTTCCTGCCCTCGATATTATTTATCGTGATCAAATGTTTCGGCTGACCAGTTATTTATTTATCGCTGATCAACCAGCGACTTTACTTGCGTTACCATCTCCAGTAGACCCTCTTTCAGGGATAAGTTTAGCCAATGGAATAGAAGCAGCTGAAGATAGTCATCAAAGAGTCATAACAACTACTCTAAAAGAATTTATGGAAATGAGTTATGAACCAGGTCGTTGTGCTTATGTTATTCGACTAAAGAAACATTCCGACGAAGCTCAAAATGAACCGCATATTGATTTTGATGGGACAGCTATTTTAAAAGAGGGGGTTTATGTAAAGGATATCGATGATATATTAGCCGATGCTCTTCGTTATTATCGTAATGAAGCTGGCAATGATACTTTTACAATGCAAGTTCCTGGTAGTGAGGACTGGTTTGCTTTGGAGCGGTTACGAGCTGAAACTTCAATTAAACCTAGGCTGCAAAATAATGAATTGATTATCGATGTTTCTGTTAACACAGACGCAAATATAAATGAATGGCATTCGAGTGCTGAATTAGACGCGCAAATGTTTGAAAGAATTAAACAAGCGTATTCAAAGGAGCTCTTAGCCAGAATGGAAAAACTACTAGCCAAAATGAGAGAAGAGCCTGTAACAGACATACTCGGATTTGGCACAGAAGTGCGCCGCCAACAACCAACATATTGGAAACAAGTACAAGACGATTGGGATACCGCTTTTAAAACAGCAAAAGTAAACATTACAGTGGAGACGAATATTGAAAACTTTAATTTGATAGAGAACACCAACAGAGAACCAAATCAAGGTCCACCCAAGCGATTTCAGCTTCCTTGGATTAAGAATTGAAGGTGATCATGACCCATGCTTCAACGACGAGCAGTATTTTTTTTCCTATTTATGAGTTTACCGATTATGGCCCATGTCCTACTCCTCCCCATGCTATGGGATATTTCTGGAAGGGATGTATGGGTTGCTGCAATTCTGTCAGCACCAATAGGCTTTTTATTTGCATATTTAACATGGAAGTTAATGAACATTGAACCGAAGCTTTCCTTTTTTGAAAGAACAATGAAATTGTTTGGAAATGTCCTTGGTCCTGTTCTTCTGTTCATTTGGTTTGTCTACTTTCTATTTCTTGCAAGCTTAACAGTTAGTGGTTTATCGGAAATGTTGCATATTGGTTTTTTTGAAGAGACTCCCTCTTGGTTTTTCGGTATATTGTTTAGTGCTCTAATTTTTTACAGTGTGATGAAAGGCATAAAGATTATTGCCTGGTGTGCTGGTGTTTTAACGATCATCATTATGATAAGCGGACACACGATTTCCCTAATGTTAAGTGACCAACGAACTTGGCAGCACCTTCTTCCTATTTTAGAGTATGGTTTTACGCCTGTTTTTTGGGGTGTGTTTATTATTACAGCTATGTGGGCGGAAATTTTTAGTTTAGCTGTGTTTAATTTTCGAAAAAGCGAATCAAAAGTGATGTTAAATATTCTTCTCATTTCCGTTCTCATAAACGTCCTGCTCATCGTTAGTACAGGGGCTGGGACCATCTCTGTCTTTGGACTAGAACAGTCTCAAGCTCTAACACACCCTGCTTTAAGTTCCGTCCGGATGGTGTCATTAGGGTTTATTGACCGTTTTGATGTTTATGGTTTATCGCTCATGACCTTCGGTTGTTTTATTAGAACAGGCTACTACGTCGTTGCTTTATTAAAATGTCTGTCGCCTGCTCTAATAGAAAAAGCACCAAAACTATCTATACTTGGTTCTGTACTAATCGTTTATTTACTTTCACTTTACTTTTACAAAGATAAAATCATGTTAGATATGATGCTTGTGTATTACACATTAACAAGTGTGATCGTTTTACTTCCTTTCATCTATTTAGTAAGAGCGAAGTTTAAGAGCAGTTCGACCTATACAGAAACAGAGTCAATGAACTAGCCAAGGTTGATAAAGTGAAACTTTTTTCAGTGGGGATTTTACTCATCCCCACTGAAAATTAGTTGAACCGTTGTTCCTCTGGCCTACACGAAGTTTTGCCCCATTTAATTAATAATGAATTCTGTGAACCCTAATATAAAGATAACCCATATTCCTATTAACATATGTGAGACGCAAACACCGACAAATGACTTTTGCCGCGCAAACATCCAACCCCAAAATAAACCTGGAATAAAAGCCGAGAGTGCAAATAACGTCCCAATATGAGAATGAGCCATTGCAAAAAGTAAATTTGATAGAATAACTGATTTTAGATGATTTCCTTTTGATCCTGGTAAAAATCGATAAAAGGCCGATTGCAGGCCAGCTCTCGCAATAAATTCTTGAACGACCGAAAATAAAATGTATACGATAATGGTTATGAGAAAGATAGAGAAACTAAAGCCTATTTCAGCAAACGCAGCAGTTGGATTAAATAGTTCAATATGTGAAAACGTTGGTATGAATGTAATAATGCTCCATTTTAAGACAAGGAAAAAGAATAAAACAGGTAGCGTAAGAAGAATAGCGTCCTTTACATGAATCTTCCATTTGTCTAACGTTAAACCGAATGACTTTAACGGATATCCACTTTTCCTTAAGATCGCATACATTACAAGCGCAAACCCAATTAACAACGTAACATCAACAAAAGTAGACACCCCGTGATAATCAACAAAGTGTGTAAGCGACATAAGCATAAGTGTATAAATTGATAAAACAATTAATAGGTTCGTAGCAAGCAGCCCTAATGCTTTGTATGATTTTAATGCATTTAATTGTTTCGCTTCTTTTTCAATAATTATTTCATTTTTATGCTCTACATCAATTGAAAGCTGTCTTACCATCTTACTTAATAACTTTACTTGTAAACTTTTATAATTAGGATTATTAAATAGGTTTTTAACGTTAATTTTAATTAATAACGAAGGTTGTCTCGTTTTTACAGCTGTTGTTGAGCGCTCTCCATCAAGCTGTGCGAAACCACCAATTAAATCTCCATCCTTTAAAACCGTTAATAAACGTTCTCCCTTCTTTTCTTTGTAGAGACCGACACTACCAGTTTTAATTAAAAATAACGATTGTTCAATATCGCCCTCTTGAATAATATATTCATCTTTTTCTGTCATATAGACGTTTGAAAACTTAGTGATGATGCTAACCTCATCATCTGTAAAATCTGCTCCTAACGGATTGTTTTTAATTTCATTAAAAACATTAATCGTTGAACTACTCATGATATTCTGCTCCTAGTTTCTTTAGAGGTATTTATACCTAATATTATACTGGATGCAGTAATCCATATATAGTGGCTGTGAGGCAGCAATATCTAGTAAAACAGACGGATATTAGAAACTATTCATTCGACTAAAATACCCCTCTATAAAAAAATAGATTATTGCAAGATCTGTAACTGCAACAATCTATTTTTAAGATCTATATAAGTTTGTGTACGCGCAGGTTTTATTGTTCATCCAACTCTTCAATTACTGCTGGATTAAATAAGGAATGTGTCATCGAGAGGTCTACCTGTTCTAATGAAGAATTGCTCGTATATTCTTTGATTTCTTGTTCAATTTTCCTCAAATCATCCATAATTACTTCATTCATACTATCCGAATTCTGTATTTCTTTAAGCTTATTTTGCAGCATTTGTCTTGTTTCCATTAAAATATGTAAGTTCTGAAGCTTTTCTACATACGTTAAGTCTTCCCTTTCCATAAATACAATTTTCCCTCCTTTTGGAGTTTTTCATAGTATTAAGTATTCCAACCTTTCCGTATTGTATGTATTGTTTTGTTTCTGGCAATGTAAAGAAATTAACTTCTAGCTACGATAATATATTAATTCTGTTCAGAAATCGTTTTTGTACTTCAACATTTCCGCCATCATTATAAATAGTACCTTCTACTGAGTTATATATGTTTATTGTAGAATGTTTATTAAGATAGACATCTCCTTCGAGTTCAGCATAAAGAAAAAGTTTAGCACCACTTAACACTCTAATATCTCCTTTAACTACTCCCTTTATAATAGTATCTACCTCTACTGTTACGTCACTTAGGTTATTACCTATGATAAGCTTCATAAGTCTATCTCCTTATCCATCACATTCTTCTATATAATCTAATCTCTACATTCATAAATTTGTTACATAATAAATTGAATCTTTTTATATTTCTGAACTAAAAGTTGATCGTACTTCCGTAACAAACCTATTGTTTTCTTGATTAATAGATATGAATTGACTTTAAGGAGGAATACTATGTTGGTTATTCGTAAACTTTGTGTTTTGTTCTGTATAGTACTACTAACATTATTTTCTACTAGCACTAGTACATTCGGTAGTGAAAACGAGTTAGAGCCTGGTGCTTTAACACCCCCGCCCACTATTGGATACGATCTGGTTGAAGGTGAGGATCAGCTATTTTATTATTCTTCATCTACTCTCATTAGTAACGCATATAGTAGTATATCAAGGAGCAATAATACAGTTAGAGTTTCTGGGAATACGTATGCAAATAGAACTGTAGATGAATTAAGACTTACTCTAGAAATTCAGCGATGGGATGGATCAAAATGGATTACCATTGGATCGAAAGGGCCTTTTATTGATTATAATTGGTATTTCACTTCAGCATCACAAAGTTATATTGTGACGAAAGGTTATTATTATCGTGCACGAACTAATCATTATGTAAGACTAGGGAGAACGACTGAACAGGTAACGAGATACAGTAGTCATATATTGATTCCATTATAAGAATAATGCCCCAGTAGTGGATATATACACCAACACTGGGGCTTATCACAGAAAATATACATATCTACTACTTCAATCTATTCGCTAGTTCTAAAACTTCCTCTTCAGAAACTCCCCCAAAAATTGTAATGTAATTATCCCCTAAAACATATTCTAAGTTCACTATGTTATTTGAAACAATCAAGTTGCCTGGGTGGCGTCCGATCATAACTTCTTTCATTTCAGCATGATCAAGATTATATTCAATACTCCTAATAAAGTGCTCTGGGATTTTTTCCTGCAAAATAGAAAACCACATCTCCCCGTTTGAGTAAGCTAATTCCAACTTATCAGCAGAAGTTTTTTCAGAATTTGTCCAAACCCTTACTCTTTCAATTTTATACGTATCAAAAAGTATCTTATCGGGTGGAAACACAGCAGTAAAAGTTAACATAGACTTTGCTTCATCTAGCGTAACTTCTTTAATTTGTGTTTCTAATAGGATTTCTTCTTCGGTTGCAATAAATGAAGACTCTTCACCAGGAGGTGGCGTAAGGGCAGCGCCTTCATTGCCAGAGTCAGTATGAACCACCAACTTCACAACATTGTCTTTCCATTGGTTAACAATACTAACCATGCTTGAAAACGCAGAAGAACCTGTTGGACTTAATAGAAAGACAAAAAATAGAATACTAGCAGCAGGAAGTAACCCACTGTATTTTTTTACAGTATTTTTTCTATTCTCAATCTGTTGCTCTTTTTCAAGCTCCATCTGGATACTATCCCAAGTCTCTCGTTTATCAGGTAGAGGAATGTTGGCTTCATTAAATGTTTTTTTAGCTACATTTTTGAGATAGTTATCCCATTTCGGACTGTTCATCATGATCCCTCTCCTTCTGTATTTCCTTTTGAATAAAGCTCCTAATTCGAAAAGCTCTTTGTCTTACTGCATTTTCTTTTAGATCAAGACGTTCTGAAATCTCTTTATAGGATAAATCATTTACATAGCGAAGTAAGAATATTATCTTTGAAATCTCTGGGAGCTCTTGGATGATTTCTTGTAATTCTTCTAGCGTTAACCGATTTATTATTTCTATTTCTAAGGAAGTTAGTTGCCTTTCATTTATTTCAACCTCTTCTATAAGTGTCTCGTTACGCTTGCTGACGCTTTTTATGTATTTTAATGCTTCATTTCTAGCAATCGTTACTAACCAAGCTTCAAAACTACCATTTTCTTTTTCTTCATATGTAGATATATACTTAAAAGCACGAATAAACGTTTCTTGAACGATATCCTTAGCAATATTTTCATCAGCGCAATAACGATAAGCTGTACGATATATACAAGGATAATATTGATTATAAATCACTTTCTGTGTTGATAAATCCAATGTTTGATTCGCCTTTTTGTTAAAAAAAGACATAATAAACTTCCTCATAGGGTTTCTCCTAACTAAAAATAGTAACTCTTTATTTCACTTCCATAGACTAATTTAATTGTACCAAATAATGCTTTTTTTGTTACGATTATTACAGTTTTCTTGCATAAACCCTGTAAAGAATTGTATTTATCATTTTAGGAAAATTAAACCAAACAAAACTCCTTAAATTAAATGTATGATAATAACCTAAATTCCTAGCTATATAGTCACTTTATATAGTCCATTTGATATATAAACTTTTAATAAAAATTTTTAAATTTTCATAGGATTTAAGTAACTCTTTAGCGAACTAAATATTAAATATTTTTAGAGAGAAAAAAATAAAGATCCTTGAGGGGGGAAACGTAGAAATGCCTACAAGTTTAATGCAAACAATCGAACTAAAAAGAACTGAACTAGTAAATTATGGGGTTAAGTATGGACTATCTTCTGAAAAGACCATAAAAAGTAGTCAAGAGCTTGACCAACTATTAAACACACTTGAAAAAACAAAAAGCTATCATTAAATATATTATTTAAATATGCAACTCACTTCCTTAATAAAAAGTGAGTTGCTTTTCTATTATTTGACCTTTAAAATCTTCAAATTTCTTAATTTCCCCTTCCATATCACCACTTTTAAACATTCTGATGGATAATATAAAACAGCCTAATACAAAAATACTGAATTAAATTTTAATAGCAACTAATTAAATTTTTCAAAATATTATTTACACTTCCTGATTACTTTAGTAAAATAACGTAATAAAATTATACATACATAGTAATTTAAGGAGATTAGACAAATGATTACGTTTTTAGCATCTATCGTACTACTTATTTTAGGTTATTTCTTTTACTCAAAAATCGTTGAAAAAGTATTTGGTATCGACGACAATAGGAAAACTCCTGCTTACACGAAACAGGACGGCCTGGACTTTATGCCAATGAGCTGGGCTAAAGGAAGCTTAATTCAACTTTTAAACATCGCTGGTTTAGGTCCTATTTTTGGGGCTATTATGGGTGCTCTCTATGGTCCTGTTGCTTTTATTTGGATAGTTGTTGGTGCAATTTTTGCTGGTGCAGTCCACGATTATTTTGCTGGTATGATGTCTGTACGCCATGGCGGAGACCAATACCCATCCATTGTAGGTCGTTATTTAGGTGGAACTACGAAGGTAGTTATTAATGTCATTTCAATTATATTAATGATTCTAGTAGCAGCTGCTTTCACAGCAGGTCCTGCTCAATTATTGTCTTCAGTAACTCCACTTAGCTTTACGGTAGCTATTTTCATAATCTTTGGTTATTTTTTAATTGCTGCTTTATTACCTATCAATAAAATTATCGGGCGAATTTATCCTTTGTTCGGGGCAGTTTTAATTTTTATGGCCCTTGCAATTGGGGTTGGTTTATTGTTTCAAGATCAGCCAATACCAAATCTTACATTGGAAAATTTACACCCTCAAGAGCTGCCAATTTGGCCCTTAATTATGATTACCATCTCATGTGGAGCTATTTCTGGTTTCCACTCAACGCAAAGTCCCATCATTGCTAGAACGATGAAAAAAGAAAGCGATGGACGGAAAGTCTTTTACGGAGCGATGATTGCTGAAGCCATCATTGCGATGATTTGGGCAGCAGCTGCTATGACTTTTTTTGGAAATACAGGCGGACTACAAGCAATGCTAGCAGAAGGTGGTCCTGCTGGAGTTGTCGATCACATTTCTAAGTCTATGCTAGGAACACTAGGAGGAATCCTAGCCATTATTGGGGTAATTATACTCCCTGTTACAACAGGTGATACTGCACTTCGTTCTTCAAGAATGATGCTCGTAGATTTACTTCGTAACTTCTGGAAGTTGGAAGCAAAATGGAAGCAATCACTTCTAGCTATACCCGTGATTATCCCTACGTTTTATTTAACACAAATTGATTACTCATTTCTATGGAGATATGTAGGTTGGACAAATCAAGTGGTAGCTACAGTCATGTTATGGACTGCTGCAATTTATCTTTTACAAAAAGGCAAATTCCACTGGATTTGTTCTATCCCAGCCTTATTTATGACAGGTGTTGTTGGAACATACATCTTCTATGCACCAGAAGGATTTAGTCTTCCTTACAATATTTCGGTTTGGATAGGAATTGGAGTAACTACCATTGTTGCAACCTGGTTTGGACTACAAATAAGAAAAAACAGGCGCATAAAA
Organism: Alkalihalobacterium elongatum; assembly: GCF_019024285.1. Lineage (GTDB taxonomy): Bacteria > Bacillota > Bacilli > Bacillales > Bacillaceae_F > Alkalihalobacterium > Alkalihalobacterium elongatum. The sequence goes on along the minus strand of NZ_WMKZ01000009.1, from coordinate 67,312 downwards.
ATTGATAAAAAATCTAACGTTGCATAAAAAATTATTTTAAGATTATATAAGAAAAACAAATGAAAGATTACCGCTTGGCTGTAATATAGTTCGAGCGGTAATCTATTAAAGCGCATTGATGATAACTCAATTTTAAGCTGAAAAAAGAATATTTTTATATGATTTTAACAAACTCTTTGTTTTATTTCATAATAAAATTGCTATAATTTGGTCTAACTTCCTCTCTATCAATAGTATTCTCTATTTCTTCCTACAGTCTCGCTCTACTCTAACTAACTTCATTATATTTTAACCTACTATCCCTCAAAACATAAACTCACACACAACCAAAGACCTATTAATCATTACCAATTAATATTGCTTAAAGGTTTAATGTCTTTGAAGATCCCTTTCAAATTACCTTCTGCCTTGCCTTAGTATAGCAATTGGCTATATTCTCCTTGCAACTCCTACAAAGCATTGTAAAGTTTGTGTTTAGTACTTTACTCATATGTCGATTTTTGATATATTTCTATAGTAGTTGCAAAAGGCAAACTTATTGAAAAATAAGGACGCAAAGCTAAAGGGACTAACGGGTAACCTATGTCAGCCAGCTGCCAATGAAAAAACTCCTTTGAAAAAACTAGCACGAGATTTTCATTTGGCATACTTTTCAAAAGGAGGATAATTATTTAAATGGAATTAACTGAACCAGAGCTAAAAGAAGCATTGCAAAGAATGGATTCTTTAATCGTCACATTACCTGATAAAAGAGAGTCTGTTACTGAATTTAAAGATTTTATCATTCATTTTTTACGGACAAATACGACAAAAGTGTCCCTTCCTATTTCTGAGGTAGCAGCCGTTCTAAAAAACAAAAAACCAACTGTTTTCTCCATCCTGAAAAACGAATTTAGTAATAATCTAGTTATTAATGTCGTTACCCATGTAGATTTAGAATATAAGGTAGCTTCTAAAAAACTTTATCATCTTAAGCTAAATTTAGGCATTATTAATAGGTAACTAGTTTTAAGAAAATCCAAACCATTTTTCACCATTTGCAGGACAAGAGATTAAAAGCACCTATTTATGAGAAGACAGCCTAGTTTTCTGATAATATTTTCCACTACGCCCTTTCACGATGAAAGGGCGATTTTTTCTCTATGCCTCCTAGCGCAGAAAAAAATCAAAAAGGGTTAGTGCACCGATAAATCCCCCCACAAAGATCACATAAAACAATATAATAAAAACGACCCAATTTTCACTAAAAACCTTTTTCAAATTCATCACCATACAAGTGTTATTTACAAATAGGGTTCCAAGTATTGGGCTGAATAATACTTAGGACAAAGAGTTTTTTTGGTACCACTGCGCACACGAGTCCTATCCTTATCAAAATGTAACTCGTTGTAAATACACTAACTAATAGCAAGTAAGGTTGGCTTTACGCCAACCTTAAGCTCTAGAAAAAGATTAACCCAAAAATCGTTGAGATGATAAGCCCTAGGACTACTGGTATAAAACTTTTCCGCACGAGTTCCATGACAGGTACTTTTGCAAATCCTGCTACGGCTACTAGTGAAGACCAGGCTATTAACGTTCCTCCACCTACCCAGATCGACCCCATTTGCCCAATTGATGCAAGCGTGGCCGCATCTACTCCCACTGTCGGACTTAACGCTCCAGATAATGCCCCTATTAAAGGAAGTCCTGAAAATCCTGAACCGTCTAATCCTGTAATCATTCCAATAATAAGAATTCCAAACCCTGCAACAAAAGCGCTATCGGGGATCATTTGCTGCCCTGCTTGAACAAGGTCAAATAAAAACGAAGGTGAGCTTTCCACACCTAATATTTTTGAAGACAATTCTCCACTACCGATAAAGAAAAAGCCTGCAATCGGAATAACTGGACCCATCGCTTTAAAGGAAAACAAGAAACCTTTCACGATGTTGTCACTTACATTTCCAAGCGCCTTTTTCACGTTTTTAAAGAAGGCTGCTGCAATTAAAAGAACGGCTGCTGTTCCACCGATAAGCGCTGCCCCAGAACCTCCTTCAATTGAAGGAATAATACTTGAAAATTTCGCCAATACCATGTAGATAATAATAATTAAGAATGAAACAGGTACAAGCACTGCAAATAACACACTGAATTTATTTCTCTCTTGTCTTACAGCCTCTTTTACTTCTTCTTCAACAGTCGAGTTAATGGCTTCCCAATTTACAATATGTTTATTAGATGGACGCATGATCGATTTTCTTAGAAGTAAATAAGCTAAGGTAATAGCAACAGCACCTGTTACGAAAGATAATATCAAAGCTTTATCTGCTACAGCACTTACTTCAACACCAGCAGCAGTTGCACTTAACATCGGTGCAATTTGAATGACATAATCTGAAGATAACGCCATACCTTGCCCCGCTAATGATATAGCAATCGCCGCGCCGATCGGCGGTAATCCTGCACGAATAGCTACAGGAATGAGTAATGCCCCTACAAGTGGTACAGCAGGTGTTGGCCAGAAAAATAAAGAAATGGAATACGTTACTAAGACGAGGATCCAGAAGGATATATGTCCATTTTTCATAACCCGTTGGAATGGGGTAATCATTTGTTGATCAGCACCAATTGATTTTAAAGTGTGAAGAAGTGCAGTCATTATCGCAATGATTAAAAATATATTAAAAAGCTCTCCAGCAGCAGTTAAACTAGCATTAAAAATCGACTGTAACCCACTAACGAATGAACCTGTATAAATCCACCCTACAAAAAAGGTTACAACAATTGCAGGAACAACAACATTTTGTCTAAACAACATCGTTAATATAATAACCGTAGTGCCAAATAGATACATCCAATGAGCAGCTGTTAATTCTACCATAAAAAATTTTACTCCTCTCTAGGTGTTTAGCTGCAACTGTTGGGATAAAGAATACATAGTTATTAATCTATAGAATAATATATGAAAATCAACTGCTATTGGATACATGTGGAATTTTTTAAATTTTATATTATATCTATTTCGTATCCAATAGACTCATAGCCTAACTTTTATTCTTATTATACTCGTACCTTTTTATCATTTGTAAAATAATTACATTTATCTAGGTTTATTTTACAAATGCTGGATATAATATATAAATATCTCCTAGCTCTTTTTAATCCGAACCGAACTGACCACTTAGGGCTAGGAGATTTCCTTTATTTTAAAATTAATAAACATTTGACTTTGGACAAAGTTCTTATGTAATACAAAAATACTTAGTTAAAGATGAATCCCTCAGTTTAATGATTACTACGTTCCTCCCCTTATTTCCTTATCAAAAAATTAATTACTATTGTCTAATTACCACTATTTAAATTGTACTTAACTGCTTGAATTACACACTTGTTTTACATTTTATTTTGGTATAAAAACCTTTTTACTACTTATAATAAGCAAGGTCGAATCTGCAACTGAATGTAAGCTAGTGTTTACTACTTCCTATCGTTAATGTTTGTTAACTTTTTACGTTTCAGATTGTAGCAGACCTCGATGTGGTGTAAAAAATTTTATCAAAACACAAAACAAAGGTGGAATTCAAATGGATCGCGACATGGATGAAGTTTATGCAGAGAGAGTTGAAGAAGCAGCAGAGGATAAAATTGAAAGGTTAGCTGCCTCTAAGGTAGAAGAAGAAATTGGTGAAGAAATCTCACCTTTAAGAGGTCAGTTAGAGAATATGCAAAATGTTTTAAATCAACTTCAATCCGCTGGACAACAAAGTAGTTCTATGAGTTCTTCTTTTGGGCAAAATCAACAACAGTCCCAAGAGTTATTACAACAATTTCAACAGTTCAGTTCACAAGCACAACAGCAACAACAACAAACCTTCCAACAACTTCAACAATCGATTCACCAAGCAGCACAGATGTTAAATAATGTGGAGCAATCACTTCAATCGTTTAATATGTTAAACCAAATTACTCAACAAATTGATCAAACTCAACAACAACTACAACAACAAATGCAAGGCCAAAGTAGTCAAAACCAAAATAATCAATCTCAATCAAACCAACAGAACTTCAATAACAACCAGTCCTATTAATAGTAATTCAAACAACGTTGAAGGATTTTTGATGAGAAGGGCTTTTCCTATTGGGCTGAGTCCTTTTTATTTTTGGACTAAATATCTTATCCTAATCTAAAATTTCTACTATTGCCCTAGAGCTAAATTCAAACATGCAAAATAAAAAAGCACCTAAAAAAGGTGCTAAGCACTAACGTTTATATGTTTCTTTTATTTTAGATACGGACTCCATGACTTTCTCAAAAAACCCTACTTTCTTAGATTGATAGTTTTCAAGTTCAGACGTATAAAATTGATAGGTACCTTTCCCTTTTTCCTTTGCATAATACATGGCCTTATCCGCATTTTGTATAAGTGTTTCTATATCCTCACCGTCCTGCGGGAAAAGACTAATACCTATACTAGGTGAAACTTTTGCTTCACAGTCATCAATCATGTACGGCTTAGAAACGACAGACAAGATCCGTTCTGCAATACCAACGATTTCTGCTTGAGTCGTTTCTTCAAAGACAATCATAAACTCATCTCCACCAAGACGTCCCGTTAAGTCCTCTTCTCTCACACAATTGTAAAGCCTACTTACTACTTCCTTCAACAAATAGTCTCCACCTTCATGTCCTAATGTATCATTCACCTTTTTGAAGCCATCCAAGTCAATGAACATAATACTTAAACTATGTTGATGACGTTTAGATCTCGCTAACGCTATTCGGAGATGCTTAAGGATTAACTTTCGATTCGGTAAGTCGGTTAGCTCATCATAGTATGCCATTTGTCTTAAATACTCTTCTAGCTGTTTTCGCTTCGTTATATCCGAAATCATTCCATCTACTCGGATAATATCATTTGCGCTATCAAATCGAGGTGTAGTTGAAATTTCTAGCCATCGCTTTTGGTTATTTTTATCAAGTACAGCCAGCTGATTTCTCATTTTTCTATTGGCAACTAATTGATCTCTAAATGCCATTGAGCTATCATCTATCGGTTTTAAAACCGTTTCTATTAACCTCACGTTTTGGCGATAGTCTTCTTGCTGATAAGAAAATAAATATTCAATTCCTCTTGTAATAAACAATCCGTTTTCTTTTAAATTGAACGAAAAAAAATATTTCATTAAAGCCATTTAATAAGTCATTAAGATGCTCATTTTCTTGTTGTATAAAATGCTTTTCTTTTTCTAGTTTAATCTTCTCTATTTCAACTTTTTCCTTTTCTTTTAGTATGTCATTTACATGTTTACATAACCAAAAGATTGGAAGTAACAGGATTAAATAAATAAGAATGTCATTTTGAATTGATAATCCGAAATGAACAATCAGGAAAAAGATCATACAGAAAAGAATATATACTGTAAATAACTTACTGATATTTTTCAAAAAATCACTCCAATTGTTCTTTTAATTCATCTACCTTTTTAATTCTCTTCTCGGAGAGCATTGCCTTTAGTTAAACAGCCTATTTGAAACAACTATTTGCCTAGATATTAACTAGTAATAAAGTAATCCGTCCTCAATTATAACAAAGATCAATGAAATAGAAATAATTTTACCGAACTAGATGATTTTCATTTAATTATCAGCAGCATTATACAAAAAAACTATAAGTAAAACCCCAACTCAATTTGTGAATTGGGGTTTACACGATTAAAAATCACAACGATCATCGGTGCACATTGGATCCTTATCATTTGTCGTATTATTAAGAGGCTTTAAAGGAGAGTTTTCATATTCTTCTTCCCATACTTTTTGTAATGCATTTAAAAACGTTTCTGTCGGTTGAGCACCTGAAATCGCATACTTATCGTTGATTACAAAGAAAGGGACTCCTTGAACCCCTATATTTTTCGCTTTCGCTTCATCTATCCTAACCTTTTCTTCATAAGCATTGCCGTTTAATACGTCTTGAACATCTTTTTGTTCTAAGCCTGCATTTACAGCAATCTCTGTTAAAGTTGAGTGATCACCAATATGTTTTGCATCAGTAAAATAAGCTTTTAACAAATGCTCTGCTATTTCTTTATCTTTACCTTTTTCTTCAGCAAATTTAGCAAGCCGATGTGCATCTAATGTATTGGTACGAATCATTTTATCGAAATTAAAATCAAGTCCAACTGTTTTTGCCTGTTCAACAACACTTTCCGTCATCTTCTTTGCTTCGTCTAAGGACATGCCATATTTTTTCGATAAAATTTCATACATCGACTCGTCCGTATCGCGACTAGCATGCGGATCTAATTCAAAACTTTTAAATTTTACTTCAACAGTATCTCTTTGAGGGAACTTTTCTAAAGCACTTTCTAAACGTCTTTTTCCAATATAACAAAAAGGACATACATAATCTGACCATATTTCTATTTTCATAGCTCACACCTCATTTTTACTCTTAAGCTCTGTTAAAATTAAAAATGCATATCAACACCAAATTTCAACAGCGCTTTAAAAAAAGAATATCACATTCTTATCTAGTAACCCTTTACAATATGCTCATCAAATTTATGTTAGCTGCGCTATAGACTTTGTAAGGTCATTATAATTTCATCTTCAAGTTTTTTTGCAAGCTTATTATCAATTATATTGTTTATTAAAACTGAAAAGATCAGTGTTTCTCCACTTTTTGTTTCAATGTAACCAGAAATAGAACTAACTGTCGTTAATGTTCCTGTTTTCGCTCTCACTCTACCCTGCGAATTTTTCATACGGGTTCTTAAAGTTCCACCAATCATTTTGTTCGAATTACCCGCAACTGGAAGTGATTGAAAAAAGGTGGTAAACCAATCTTCTTTTTGAATAGAATACAATAATTTCGAAATTTCATTGGCAGGAATTAAATTTGCGTGAGAAATTCCAGAACCATCTCTTAAAAAAACCGTATCAGTGTTTATCCCATAATGACTAAAGGTTTGCTCACTAACATCAAGGCCATTTTCCCACGAACCTTCATCTGTCTTAACTTTGCCAATTTCCTTTATTAACATTTCTCCATATCCATTATTACTTAATTTCATAAAGGGAATAAGAACTTCAGAAAGTGGTATTGAAGAATGACTTATAAGTACATTTGCACCTTCTGGCGTTACCCCTCTTGATATATCGCCTAGTAATTTGATTCCATGTTTCTTTAATGATTGTTTAAAAATATGTAATGCAAACTCAGTAGGTTCCCATACTGCAATTATTTCTTCCATTTCAGTTGCATTGATTGGCACATTTCCTTCGATAATAATTCGGTTACTCCCATGTTCACGTTGAATAGAAAGATTTGTTTTAGCCTGCTCATTAACTGTATTTGTAAGGTTAACAATTTCCAAATATGTGTTTGTGGGCTCCATTACTATTTGAGCCTGTTCACCAAATTTATCGCTAGGGCTCACTTTAAATTTAACTGTGCCAACATCGTATTCCTCATTGGACACTGTTAATGCTGAGATTGCTGAACCGTACCCCATCATTTCATCACTCCATGGTAGATCAATTGAATAACGAACGTCATCATACCATGTATCATCACCAATTAAATCGCCACGAATTACTTTCACACCCTGTTTCTTTAGCTTTTGAACCATCTCTTCAATATTGGATTTTTGAAGTGTTGGATCCCCTTTTCCTTTCACAATTAAATCACCATGTAAAATCCCCCATTTAACTTTACCATTCGATAGCAACTCGGTACGAAAACAATAATCTCCTCCTAAAATAGATAAGGCAGCAACAGCAGTTAAAATTTTCATATTAGATGCAGGCTTTAAACGATAATCTCCATTATAATCATATACCAACTCTCCTGAAGTCGCCGAGCGTATACTCAGAGACGTTAATGCACCATCTAGAAAAGGCTTTTCCATTATTTGATCTAATTTTTGATTTAATAAATAGGTATCGACTTTCGCTTCAACTGGTGAGCTTACCTGTAAAAATAAAATGAAAATTATAATACAAACACAGTTTAATGGATATAGTTTGTTATTTTGTTTCATTAACATGCCCCCTCTTTTCTTTAAGCTCCAGATACAAAATTCAACGATAAATTTATTTTCTCTTGTCTCTCTCAATTCATGTAAACTGTCTACTTCCTAAAAAATAATAACATTCGTTAAAGGGTATATTACATCCGAATAAGTTAGGGAGGTGATGGCTTTGGAACCTAATGAATTACGGGATCATATTACCGTAGAAGACGAACATGGTAATGAAATGGACTATGCTGTTGAAGCCTTATTTGATATGGATGAACATTCTTATGCGCTTTTATCTTCAGATGATGAAACCGTATTGATGCGTGTAGAGGACCATCAAGGCGAACAACATTTAGTTGGCATAACTGACCCAGAAGAACGAGATGCACTCTTAAATGCATACGAAATTGCAGTAGAAGCTAACCCTGCAGAGGACAATGAAAATTTTTATTAATTTAGACTGTGTGTAAAGACTTAGCTAGCTTTGCTAATTAACTGTCCAAAAACTGCAAAGAGCAACAATTCTTGTAAAAAAGGAACAAATATAAAACACCAACTACTGGTCACTAATACCATTCGTTGGTGTTTATTTTTATTACTTTTATAACTGACCTTTCAGTTAAATGACTTGAGTACTCCCAATTTTTGTTTATCATGAAAAATTATTTTACAACTAAAACTAGTCCTAGGAGGGGTTTAACTGATGAATTATTCTTTTTTAACCGTAATCTTAATTTTTTTACAAATAATAAATGTACATAGTGATTTATCGATAACATTAGACGGTGAAACGATCGCAATCGTAAATCGTTCCGACTTTACATCCCCTGTTTTCGAAGGATTAGTCGTAGATGAAGAAAAACTTGAAGCGTTCATTAATACAATTGAACAAAAGGTATCAATCGAACCTAAAAATGCCACAATTGATAAATACGGGCGACTAGTTCCCGAACAATATGGATATAAAATGGATCGAAAACGATTTACTGAAGCTTTTTATGCGTACTTTTTTAATAATTCTTCTGCTGAAATAGAAGTGCCACGGTTTATTACATATCCAAGGGTTGACAGTGAATTACTTTTATCACTTCGTAACCAACAAGTCGGACAATACATTACGTATTTTAATAAGGCAAACAAGCAAAGAGCACATAATATTTCACTAGCTGTGGATGCGATTAATAATCACGTTGTTTTCCCTGGTGAAACCTTTTCTTTTAACCAAGTTGTTGGCAATCGTACTGTTGAAAAAGGCTACTTACCAGCACCAATTATTGTCAGAGGTGAGTTAACTGATGGTGTTGGTGGGGGAATTTGTCAAGTGTCCTCTACTCTTTTTAATGCGGTCGACCAAGTTGGTGTTGAAATTGTTCAACGTTTCTCTCATAGTCGACGGGTTCGCTACGTCCCTCCAGGACGTGATGCGACTGTCAGTTGGTATGGTCCTGATTTTCAGTTTAAAAACAACTATACACAGCCTATTTTAATACAAGCACGAACCTATGGTGGATCAGTTATTATACGTATTTTCTCATCGGAAACATTTGTGAAAACTAAGGATAAAACGATTCGTGAATTTAAAGATTAAACCTCGAATGTAGCTATAATCATCTCTTTTTATTTAAGGTCTAATGGGATGTAATTATCTATAAGCGCAATGCATTTAAATCAAATTTAGGAACTAAACCTTCATCTGCAGCTCGACTGAGAAGAGAAAAGATTGCTTCATAACCTTCTTCGCCTAGATTTTTAGTAAATTCATTTACGTATAAGTTGATATGTGCCTGTGCTACATCCTTTGACATTTCTTGAGCATGACATAATATATATTCTTGTGAGTCTTTCGGATTAGCCCATGCGTATTCTACTGAAGAGCGGATCCATTTGGTAATTGCAGAAAGATCCAGTGAGCGTCGTGCAATAATTGCTCCTAACGGAATCGGTAAGTTTGTGTCTTCTTCCCACCAACTGCCTAAATCTTGCAATAGGTTTAAGTTATACTGTTGATACGTGAACCTTGCCTCGTGAATAACAAGACCAGCATCTATTATTCCATCGCGTACAGCTGGCATGATTTCATGAAATGGCATGACGATTATTTCTCCTACTCCCCCAGGGATATTTTGTGCTGCCCAAAGGCGAAAAAGTAGATAAGCTGTTGAACGCTCGCTTGGAACTGCTACTTTACGTCCTGACAAAACAGACGCTCCTTTGATTTCATCTTTTGTCAGGACTAACGGTCCACACCCTCTACCTAACGCTCCACCACACGGTAGTAAAGCATATTCCGATAATACCCATGGTAATGCTGCATATGAAATTTTAAGAATATCAAGGTCGTTTGGTTTTGTTGCCAAGTTATTGGTCACATCAATATCTGCATAAGTAACCTCTAACTTTGGCGCATCAGGAATAAGACCGTGTGCCCAAGCGTGGAACACAAAGGTGTCATTCGGGCAAGGTGAATAAGCTATCTTCATGTTAAGACCTCCTGTAGGATTTTGCTTGCTTCTTGTAAAGTTTGTAATGCTTCCTTTATCCGCCATGCTTCACGATCTCTTGGTCCAACAGCATTTGAGATCGTACGTATTTCTAGTATCGGAACGTCAAATTGTTTTGCTGCTGTGGCTACACCAAAGCCTTCCATTGCTTCTGCCTTAACTTCTGGTACTCGCCTCATTATTTCTTGTGCAGTTTCTGTAGTTCCTGTTACCGTTGATACTGTTACAATCGCACCAGCCGTAACAGTTTGCCCGTTGTCAGCAAGAGCTTTTACGACAGTTGTAACAAGGTTTTCAGGCACTGCAATACGACTCGTACCGAATCCGAGCTCGTCTATACTTAAAAAACCATCTATTGTCTCCGTTCCAAAATCCGCTGCAACGACCGCATCGGCAACCACTATTGATTCGACTTCAGCCTGTCCAACAATACCACCAGCAATACCAGCATTGATAACTAAATCATATTTTTGAGATGCTAATACTCTCGCAGTTGTTGCTGCTGCAGCTGCTATACCTACTCCTGAAACAACAACATCGATAGCATTCGTCGGTTGCAGCCCACGTAAAATTGACTCTTTTTCTGCTTCTACTGAAGTGATGACCAGAATTTTTTTTCTGCCGACATTCATACTTTGTTTTTGGTTTGATTTCACTTAAAAGACTCCTTTTGGATCTTACCTCCAGTATCATTGGCTCAATCTATTATGTATAAAATGCACTTGTTCACTACGTTATTTTACCATAAAATAAAGCAACACTCAGTTTCAAGGATTTTGTCCCTTAACTTATCTCACCTTGCGTGCGTCCTAGAGAAAAATCAAGAGGTACTATGGATAACTTACAGTAAAAAAGAACAAAAAGCACCCTTATAGGGGTGCTTTGCTAACCAGTTTGCTTTGAAATTCCAACTTGTTTCCTTTCTTTTTCATCTGGTAGTTTTGCGCGGGATAAAATCACAATCGTAGCCATAATACAAATAGCCCCAATCCATTCTGAAAATCCGAATGCAACATTTAACCATACAACAGCTAAAACTGCAGCAGACAGAGGTTCGGCACATGCTAACAAACTTGTTTCTGTTGCTTTTAAATACTTTAGACTTTCTAAATAGCTATAAAATGCAATTAATGTTCCAAAAATGATAACAAATAATATGGCTGTTATAGATGCGAATGAAAACGTACCAACGACCTTCCAAGGAGGATGTATAAAACTCATAGCGACTCCACCAACAAGCATCCCCCAACCAACTACTATCGCTGAACCGAACTCTTTTAAAAGTTGAATTGGCTGTAAAGTGTAAAAGGCCAGCGCTAGGGCTGATGCAATTCCCCAAAATAAAGCCCAACCTGAAATTGAAAGTGTCTGAAAGTTTCCTTGAGTAACAAGTAACAACGTCCCTAATAAAGCCAAAATAATGGCAATGACTTGACTTCTACTAGGTAGTCTCCTTGATTTAACAGCAATAAAAATGGCGATAAAGACAGGCCCTAAATATTGAAGTAATGTAGCTGTAGCTGCATTACTGGCTTCAATTGCTGCAAAATAGGTATATTGAACACCTAGCATTCCTACAATTCCAAAGTAAATAATCGCATACCGATGCTTGTTCGTTTTCCATATATTCCATACATTCGGATTTCGCTTCCACAAACAAATGAGTAATAATAAAAATCCTGCTGCAATTAAACGAACAACGACCAACCATTCAGCACTAAAGCCATTTTCTTGGAATAAAAATTGAGCAACTGTTCCTGAAACACCCCAAAATACTGCTCCTAATAATACGAGACCAATTCCTAGTAATCTTGACTTTTTAGTTGGATTTCGCAAGCTGAAGTTTCCTTTCAAAGTAAAATATATGACTCTCTAAATGTTGAATTTTTATACAATTATTACGTATATATTTCAAATATTGAAATTATTTACCTTATTGAATAATAACAGATATTGGAGAGAAAGTTAATTACATATTACAATCCATATTTTGATTTCTAGGAGGATCTATATGACGAACGAGCATAAGCAACCTACCGAATATGATCGATACACCGCAGCTCATCTTAGCCCAGAATTATTAAACCGAGTTATAGAATTAGAAAAAGATTTACAAGCTGAATCCCACAAAGACGTAATACTCATTGCATACGAGGAAAGCGATCACAATGCAACATAAGTCAATGTTATATTAAAATGCAACGCTGACGCTGTAAAGTAGCAAAGGTGCCAGGCACCCTTTTTGGGTGCCTGGCACCTTTATTGTTAGGCCCATCGTTTTGTTGGAAGAGCTTGTAAAAGTATGCCCAGCGTTATACCACTTACAATTCCCCATTCGGGGCCATAAGATAATGTCATAACTAATGTTGTTATCAATAACATGCAATCTTTTTTACTAGCTTTACAAGTTAACCATAATCCTTTTATGTTAATAATTTTAGTAATAGCTACGATAATTATTGCTGCTAAAGTCGGTTTCGGTAGAAAATAAAATAAAGGTGTAAAAAATTTAAGTGTTAGAAAAATACACACCGTTGTGGTTAAACTCGCTATCTTCGTTTTTGCACCAGAATCATAATTGACAGCTGAGCGTGAAATTCCTCCAGCTACTGGTATACTAGAGAAAAATGAACCTACTGTGTTAGCTAACCCTAAACTTGCTAGCTCTTTATTGACCCCCACTTTGTACCCTTCTTTTTCTGCGATTACTTTAGCGACAGCAACTGATTCAATGTATCCAATGAGTGCAATGATTATCGCAGTCGGTAAAATAGCCATCAACACTTCTGCATTAAACATCGGTAATGTAAAAGTCGGAAAGCCTTGTGGAAGCTGTCCAATGATTGGTACTCCGAAATTATCTAATCTAAAAAATGACACGCTGACGGTTAAAATCACAACGACAAACAACGGTGTCGGTAATTTTTTACTTATTGAATTAATGGTTAAAATAAGTAGTATACTTATTAGCCCAATAAAAAACGTTGCAATATGTATACTATCTAAATTAGTGAATAACGTAATAGACGTATGAATTACAGATGATGAATGGCCGAGTGAAAACCCAATTAAGTTTTCGATTTGACTAACTGCTATTATAATCGCACACGCCGATGTAAACCCTTTTATGACGCTATAAGGGATCCATTCAAACAATGTACCAAACTTCATGAGAGAAAATAACACCTGCAGTATACCTACTAATAATGTAACGGTAATAACTAGGCTAAAATAATCATTGGAGCCAGGGATTGCAACCGAGGATACACCTGAAAAAATTAATAGAGACACTACCGCAACAGGACCTACCGACAAGTGTGGTGAACTACCAAATAATAAGTAAATTAATACAGGAACCGTTGCCGAGTATAACCCTACAACAGGGGGCACACCAGCTAGAATGGCATAAGCGATTGCTTGCGGAATGATCAATATCGCAACGATAAGGCCCGCGACGACATCATGATGAAAACTATGTTTCCAGTAAGACAAAGTTCTGGTCTCCTCCTCTCCTACCGCCATCTCCCTTCTGCATCTTTGTATGGGACAGACATACGTCATTCATATGTAAAAAAAGTAGTAATCATGACAAGCTAGTTCCAAATACAAATTCAAGAGATGGTAGTAATAGAGAAAAAAATAATATTTCATTACTCCTCAAATGACTTTCCTTGAAAGTCGCATTTATCCTTATTTTTTCTATAATCTCTATAAATTGTTAACACAGCTAACCTTGTTACTTTATTGGACTTCTAACAGCAAACAGCTAAACACAGTCTTTCCTATTAAAAAAAAACATGGTTTTCATCTTGAAAACCATGGTGTTTTTTTAACTGACATTTTATCGTGTGAAATGAACATTTCACACAACGGAGCACAAAATTCCTTTAATAAAGTATCCATAAACAAAGCTATTTTATTAGATCCCATTTTTGTAACGAGCATTTAACATGTCCGTCAGCGGCTTTGAGAGAAATCTTTTTATTTTCAACTTCAGGAAATATTCGAGCGGTAAACACTTCTTGTCCATCGTTAATGAAAATTTCAATTGCTGATGTGTCAACAAATACTTGAAGTTTATTTAATTTGCTGAGCTGACATTGACGCACCTCTGGTTTCCCTGTTGATAAACTAATGCGTTCAAGAGTAAAAACTTGATCTTTCCTATTATAAGTAAGTCGTACACTATCCTTTAATGATATTTCTAAAAGACTTGTTTCGAGTTCAGTAACGTGCATTTGCAATTCATAAGTACTTCCCTCAAGTTGAGAAATCTGTAATTCTTCTGTTTCAATTTTTATACCTTCTATCAATACTTCATTTTTGCGAAGCTCTTGTAATTCTTTGATTGGTTGTTGATAGATGTGACCATTTTTGAGCACCAATTCCCGTGGGAGGGTCATCGCATGGATCCAATGATGTGCTATTGTCGGATGCTTATCTTCCTCTTGTTCTGGAACGCCCATCCAACCAATGACCAATCGACGACCTTTAGTATCGATTGTAGTTTGAGGTGCATAAAACTCAAACCCACGATCGAGCTCAGTGAAATCGCCATGATCCAATGTACCTGTCTTGTAGTCCAACTTTCCAATAAAATATCCAGTATTATAAACATTTTGAAATTGCATGCCTTCACATTTGAGTCCTTGTGGAGAAACAAGTAGTATGTCTTTGTCTCCTAATGAAAACAAATCCGGACACTCCCACATATATCCGAAGTTTTCAAGGCCGTTTTTGTTTGTTCCAGCAACATCACCAATTAACGTCCATTCTTCTAAGTTATTCGATGTAAACAATACCGCACGACCTTCAAGTTTCTCTGATTGTGCCCCAATCACCATAAACCACTTTCCATCATGCTCCCACACTTTCGGATCACGAAAATGTGCTGTGTAACCCTCAGGTAAACGGAGAACGACGCCTTTTTTATGAAAATCAATTCCGTTCAGAGATTCAGCCAAGCATTGATAGGTTTCACGATTCCCTGCTCCATCCTTGACATTACCCGTATAAAGAAGTTTTAACACTCCACCGTCATCGACTGCACTCCCTGAATAACAACCGTTCTTATCAAACCATTCACTCGGTGCAAGAGCAATTTTTTCTTCTTGCCAATCAACTAAATTACTAGAACTATAATGTCCCCAAAATTTTGCCCCATGACCTGTCTTGAAAGGGTTCCACTGATAAAATAAATGATATTTTCCCTTCCATTGTATAAAGCCGTTCGGATCATTTAATAATCCTACTGGCGGCATAAGATGAAAGTGTAATCGATACTTATCTTGATTCACTATATCTCTATATGCTGCGACCGTTTCTTCAGCTTGACGGATAAGCTCACTGTTACGATCCACGAGCAATCACTCCTTTTCTTATTACATTTTTTGCAGCATTTCTTCTACTTTTTCTAATGTAGGTAATGCAGTCATCGCTCCTTTAGTTGATGCTGCTAAACCTCCTGACACACTTGCAAACCTTGCCATCGTTACGACTTCTTCTAAAGTTAAAGAACTCAAAGGTTGCTCTGTATTATTAAGGCTATATAAAATTCCTGAAACGAAAGCATCCCCAGCACCTGTTGTATCAATTGCATTGACTTTCATTGCTGGTACTGACTGTCGCTGTCCATTTAAGTACACTATACAACCATCTGCTCCTAAAGTAATAAAAATAAGCGGGATTTCATAGATCGCCAATGCCTCTATTCCTTCTGCAAGATCCTTTTTGCCTGTTATGAATTCTAGCTCTTCTTCAGAGATTTTCAGGACATCTGCTTGATCTAGCATAGAAACGATTCCTGTTCTTGCAGCTGTTTCACTCGGCCATAAGTTTAAGCGCAAATTCGGATCATATGAAATAAGCATTCTATTTTCTTTTGCAAGGGCCACGGCCTTTTTTGTCGCTGACCTCGCAGGATCATTAATTAAACTTATTGAACCAAAATGAAGAATTTTATTTCGTACAAATAAATTTGGCTCTATCTCGTCTGTTGTTAGCATTTGATCAGCACTCGGGTTGATATAGAAGTCAAAGCTCCTTTCTCCATTTGCTGCTAGTGTGACGAATACTACACCTGTTCGTGTTTTTTCATCTAAAAACATATAATCCGTTTGTACACCGTATTGATCTAATGTGTTTTTTAAAAAATGTCCTAACACATCGTCACCGACTTTACCAAGAAATGTTGAATTTGTTCCTAGTCGCGCTAAACCAACTGCTACATTAGCTGGTGCTCCTCCAGCACTTTTTTGATACGAGATATTTTCATTGTCTAGTGGGATAAAGTCGATCAGAGCCTCACCTAAAGAAATAACTCCTTGCTTCATAAAAAAACCCCCGTTCAATTTGAGAAAAGAACAGGCACACAGCCTGTTCTTAACTATTCAAATGTTATTTTTCCTCTTCTTTAAATCCTAAGATCCATGTAGCAACAAAGGCACCAACTAAAGCAATCGCAAATCCAATTAAGTAGTTCATTAAGTTAATTGTACCAAGTGGTAAAACGATCGCAATCATCGGAATACCAGTTAAGCCATATGCTGTTGCTGATACGTTCATAAATACAACGTACGCTCCACCTAAAGCTCCACCAATCATCGCGCCAATAAATGGTCTACGGTATCTTAAATTAACCCCAAAGATTACTGGTTCTGTGATTCCTAGGAATGCGGAAAAAGCAGACGGTAGTGCAATTTCTTTCGTTTTTGCACGTTTAGTTTTGAAGAATACAGCCAGTCCTGCTCCACCTTGAGCAACGTTCGCCATTGACCAAATTGGAAGTAGATAATTAATCCCGATACTTGCAATTAGGCCTGCTTCAATTGCATGGAAACTGTGGTGTACACCTGTAAGAACTATTAGAGAGTAAGTTCCACCAAACAGTAGTCCAGCTACAAATCCAACATTATCATATACAAAGTTCAGAACTGTTGTAATGCCATCCCCTACAAATGTACCAAGTGGCCCGATGACCATCAAAGATACGAAACCAGTCGCAATAATTGTGATGAATGGAACAACAAGTAGGTCAACTGTATTAGGAACGACTTTTCGAAGTCCTTTTTCAATCTTACTCATAAAATAAACAGCAAGTAAAACTGGAATAACTGTTCCTTGATAACCTATCAAAGCAATTTCAAATCCTAAAAATGGAAGCATGTCAGGTTCAGCATTTCCTAACCCCCATGGATTTAATAAAGCTGGATGCGTCATAATACCACCAATTACTGCCCCTAGATACGGATTTCCACCAAATTCCTTAGCTGCACTAACACCAATTAAAATAGGAAGGATTATGAAAGCCGCACTTGAAAACATATCGAGTAACACGATTAGGGCACTATCAGGAGACACCCATTCAAACGTACTGAGCATTCCAAGTAGTCCCATTAAAAGACCAGCTGCAACGATGGCTGGAATAATAGGTACAAAAATGTTCGATAATGTACGAGCAAACCTTGCAAACGGGTTCATTTTCTTTTTCACTGCTTCTGAATGATCAACTGATTCCTTCTCTTTTAATCCCACTTGTTCGGAAAATGGACCGTACACTTTGTTCACGATACCTGTTCCAAAGATGATTTGGAACTGTCCAGAGCTTAAGAAAGCCCCTTTGACACCTTCTAATTCTTCAATTTCATCTTTTTGGGCCTTTGAATCATCTTGTAATACAATCCGCAAACGTGTCGCACAGTGTGTTGCACTAATAATATTATCTTTTCCTCCTAGTAGAGGAATGAGCTGTGAAGCTACTTCCTTGTGGTTCATTAAAAATCACTCCTATATTTTAATATGGATGGTTTGATGGTTATTTAATTATTTAGACAAAAGAAAAAGACCTAAAATGCATAGAATACCCCCATAGAAAAAGGGGATCCTTTTTACGCATTTTAGGTCTTGCCTGCTTAACCAGTAACAATCCTACAATATATAATTAATACGCTTTCATTGTAATCTGAGATTCTTCTTTCGTCAACATCAATATTAATTTTTTTCGACTCTATTCGTCAAAATACGATTTTTAACTGGATACTGACGTGAAAACGTTTAAGTACTTTTCAAATTAACCTTTGGATATGAAGAGAAATATAGCCCTTTTCCGAATTAGGCAGTTGAATATTGTATTCTTTATCAATATAATGTGCTGCTTTTTCTGCAATTATATAAGCTTTTTCATATTTCGTTTGAATGATATCCAACATCTCAGGGTCCATCACTTGAAACGGCTCATTATTTTCAATTCGAGTAACCGCAAACCTTAAATGGGTTAATAACCTTTGATACGAAATAGTATCTTCATCAAGGTCTAATCCAAGTTCTTTATGAATAATTTCAATCATTTCACTTATTATCGTCGTTTGTTGAAGCGTGGTTGCCATATCACCGCTGTCAAGTTTCGCCGTGTGAATATGGAGAGCAATATGCCCTGCTTCATCGATTGGGAGTTCTACGTCTAAGTTTTCAGCAACATATTTAATAGCCCACTTTCCGATTTCAAACTCTTTTTTATATAGATGCTTAATTTCATTTAATAGCTTATTCTTGATCTGAAATCCTTGCTGATGACGTTCAATAGCAAACGAAAGGTGGTCAGTTAAAGAAATATGAATATGATTACTTAGTGGTGTTTGCAAATATCCTTCAGCATGACTAATTATGTCTTCTGCTATTTCAATGTGTTCTTCCGGCAATGTCTTTAATAATTCCTGAAACTTTTCATTACCCTCATTCATAACAAAAATTTTCTCAACCTTTTGTCGATTAATCAAATCATTTTTCTTTTTCTGAAAAGCAATACCAGATCCCATAACAATTCTTTCTTCATCATTTTCTTTTACAACAACTGCATTATTATTTAATATTTTAAAAATTTTCATGGACTACACCTTTTCGACATATTCTTCATGCTTGATAGTGTACCATATGAAGTATAATATTACTAAATAATATAGTAATAAAGCCAAGGGGGTATAAAAATGAGAGTTAGCAACATTTATAAAGATATTTCAAATATTGTCTTTAGTAAAGAGAGCGACACGTTACAAGAAGCCTTATCAAAGCTGGAGGACTCTGGATATCGTTGCATTCCCATCTTAGATGATAAAAGCGAGAAATTTTTAGGGAATATTTATAAATCAAAAATTTATGAATATATCGTTAAAGAGCAAGGCGATCTGTCTTTACCAGTAACTACGTTAGCTAAAGATAAAGCTGCGACAATCCATAAAAGCTCATCTTTTTTTGAAGCTTTCCTCTCAATTAAACGCTTACCCTACTTAACTATTTTAAATGAGAAAGAACATTTCGTAGGAATTTTAACACATAGTCACATCATGAATATTCTGGAAGACAGCTGGGGTGTAGACCAAGGAAGCTATACATTATCAATTATTGCGATGGAATATAAAGGCGCACTTAATAAGGTGACCCAGATCATTAATAAATTTACTCACATCCAAAGTTTGATTACTTTAGATAACAGTAAAACATATTCTAGAAGAATAGTTGTAACCTTGCCGAAGGAAGTAGATGAGGAGTTGTGCCAGAAAATCATTTCAAGTCTAAACAAAAATGGCTTCCGAGTTTTTGACACGGAAGAGCCGCTTGAATATTTTGACCAATAAAACGATTGGATGAGGCTGACTCTTTTAAGGGTCGGCCTCACTTCATGAGAAGCTGGTGAACAAAAGGAATCTCACTTTATGTATTGCTGCATGCAAAATCATAAGACCTATTCCTTTCTTTTACCATTATAACTTTTTCTATTCAACTACTTTTTTAACTTCTAATTGTCTCCTAATAAAAAACTAACTTTTTCTTCTGATGTCTCACTCAAAGTTGCAGCTGTTTCCGTTATTTCTTCTGCATTCGTTGTACTTGTGCCAACGATAAACAGACCTAACAATAAACAGCCTAAAAACACGGCAATAAAAAAGTTTCTCGCATATTCAGCCATTTAATTCACCTCAATTCATTGGACGTTACACATAACACAAAGTTTCTGGGAAACAAGCCTAATCTTAAAGTCTTATATTCTCGTTATATCTCTCGAAACTTCAAGATTATTAAAGTGTACATAACAAGTTTATTGTCCATCTCCCAAAAAAATTCCCCTCCAATTACCATTATTATTAACTCTTCTCCACATTTATACATACAATGTACTACCTGATAAGAAAGGTGGTGTTATTATGTTTGGACACGGATGCGGTGCTTACCCTGTAAGTCCAGTACTTCCAGGATGTGCTCACTCTGGGCCAGGGTTTGGTTACGGCCCAACACAAGTGGCAGGAGCTGGATATGGACCAAGACACGGCACAGGCTTTTCACTAATTGTGGTGCTGTTCATCTTGTTAATCATAATTGGTGCGTCTTGGGGTCATAAAAAAGTTTGCTAATAACTGTATATTAGTATGCATTTGACTAATAAATGTCTACGCCCTTCTTATACGATATCTCAAAAAATATCGAAGAAGGGCGTTTGACATTTATAACATTACTTATATAAATTAAAAACAATGTCGCCTTCAAGAACAACACGATTTTCTTGATTTAATGCCTTTACATCAAATGTTAGTTTATTTTCATCTAAATCTGATAAACTGGATTTTAGTGTAATAACATCATTTAAGAAGACCATACCTTTAAAACGGATCGTATAATCCTGAATATAACCTTCTTCATAATAAACCGTGAAGAATTTTGCTAAATGTCCCATCGTCCACATTCCATGAGCAATAATACCAGGTAAACCTGACTTTATTGCCTCTTGGTCTATAGTATGAATTGGGTTAAAGTCACCTGAGGCCCCAGAATATTTAATTAGATCCATTCTTGAAACGGGAGGTAGTTTAATCTCTTCAAGCGCTTCACCAACTTGTAATCTTGTTAAACTCTTCAAACCTCTAACCCCTTTCTCACCGCTTCTGTAATGATTCCAATCATTTTTTCTGTAAAAATTAGGTTCCCTTCTTTATCTTCACCATATCTTTTAAATGTGATAAACCCCATCCAACCACTTTGTCCTGACTTTTCCTTATAATCAGAAATCTCTGCATAACAATAGACCTCTTCACCTACAAATAATGGTCTTTTATAATGGTAGCTTTGTTCACCATGAATCATTCCTGTAGTGGGAAGCTTTACACCTTCTAGTTCTCCAAAATCAAATGTCCTTGGAAATGTTGGCGGTGCAATATTTGTATTAAACCTTGATTGTCTACCTGTTTCTTCATCAAAATAAATTGGATTTAGGTCCCCAATCGCTTCAGCAAATTTTCTTACAGCACCTCTTTCAACAACATTCTTTACTTTATTTGATTGTTTACCAATAGCTTTCTGAAACATTTCTTCACCTCAAATATTACCGTTATATGGACTGACCTAATTTTACATTTCCTTTTAGTAGATTTCTAGCAATAATTAAACGTTGAATTTCGTCTGTTCCATCGTAAATCCTCCATACTCTAGCTTCTCGGTACCAGCGCTCAATTGGAAGTTCTCTCGTATAACCCATGCCTCCGTGTATTTGTAAAACACGATCGACAACATTATTTCCGATAATTGACCCGTATAGCTTGGCAATTGAAGCTACGTGACGATTATCTTCACCTTGGTCTAGAGTAAATGCCGCATTAAGAACTAACCAACGTGCAGCTTCGATCTCAACTGCTGAATCTGCTATTTGCCATTGAATAGCTTGTCTTTCAGCAATTGGTTTCCCGAACGTTTCACGTTCTTTTGAATAATCGATTGCCATTTGTAATAAACGTTCAGCCGACCCAACTGCATTAGCGCCAACTATCCAGCGTGCAAAGCCAATCCACTCTAGACCAAGCTGATAGCCTTTATGCAGTTCTCCTAATATATTTTCTTCAGGTACACGAACATTTTCAAAGACTAGTCCAGCTGGACCCCATTCTCCCATCGTGTCAATATACTCTGATCTCCAGCCCATATCTCGATCAACGATAAAGCACGTAATCCCTTCAGTACCTGTAGCTTTATGCTTTTCTTTATCTGTTATCGCAATAACCATAACAAAATCAGCATCGTTTCCGCCTGTAATAAACGTTTTCTCTCCATTTAATACCCATTCATTTCCATCTTTAACTGCAGTCATTTTTATATTACGTGTATCAGAACCAGCACTCGGTTCCGTCATGGCAAAACACGATTTCTTCTCACCACTAATTGTTGGCAATAAATATTTTTTCTTTTGCTCTTCATTTGCATAATAGAGAATATTATCTGCAGTACCACCAAATTTAAATGGGACAAATGTTTTTGACACTTCCATCATAACGATCGCTAACATCATATTCCCAAGATCTGCCCCACCGTATTCTGCTGGTGTGTTAATTCCCCAGAAGCCAAATTCCTTCGCTTTCAATTGAAGCGTTTTCATTTGTTCCTCTGAAAGACTCGGCTTACCTTCTCTCTCATTACGTAACACTTCATTTTCTAAGGGCATAAGCTCATTTTCTACAAACTTGCGGATTGTTTTTTGAACCATTCTTTGCTCGTCCGTTAATCGTAAATGCATACTAATTCCCCCAAACATAATAATAAGTAGTTGTCTTTCTATATATATTATACCTACCGGTTAGTATGTTGTCTTTATTTAATTTTCAGAAAATTAACTTTTTATTTATTTTTTGTATATTTATTTCAAGAAAATAACGAAATAATGAACACTTACGTTAACTTGTATCGTAAAAATAATCATAAAGGAGGGGACCCATCATTACCATATTCACAGCGAACAATTTAAATGGAGTAGTTATTCAATTTCTTTTTATAAAGCTTTTTTATAGGGTATTGTTAATATAACAACGTTCTTTAACAGCTCTTTGTTGCTATTGGACCGTTTTTTGAATATAAATTAGCCCTAATGGACAAATTCATTTGTCCATCTGGCTAATATATATTCAAAAGCTTCACGCTAAAGCGTGAAAAACCAAACTTACGCTTGATTAACGGTCCAATAGCTTAAAGCAACAATCTTTGAGAGAAAAGAGCCTTATTTTATTACAAATGACGTTTGGCTGTGACCTTGTTTTGTCTTCTTCACATCTAAAATGGCTGGTATAGCTTGTTTTAGCTCTTGGACGTGAGAGATTACACCAATCAACCTTCCTGATTGTTGAAGTTCTATTAAAGTATCAATAGCCTTACTTAGGGACTCCTCATCTAGTGAACCGAAACCTTCGTCAATAAACATCGTTTCGATGGAAATTCCGCCTTGATGCGATTGAATAATATCCGCCATACCCAGTGCTAAACTAAGCGATGCATTGAACTTTTCGCCTCCAGATAATGTTTTTACATCTCGTTTCTGTCCCGTATAATTATCATACACATCTAAACCAAGGCCACTTTGCTTTCCTCTTTTTTCGAGTCGATCACTGCGCACAAGCTGAAACTGACCATTTGAAAGTCGAGTTAATCGTTGATTCGCCACTTGAATGATCTGCTCTAGAAACTCGATTAGTAAATAACGTTCAAATGAAATTTTCTTAGCATTATCACCACGAACAACGTCATAAAGATCTTTATGAATGTAATATAGCTGTTCAGCTTCCTTTACTTTTTCACTCGCTCCTTCAATGTCTGTCACTGATTTATCGATTAATTTAACATATGTTTCCATTTGGATGTAAGCTAATCGCACTTCTTCAATTATTTGTTCCAATTGCTGAAGTTCATTTTCCAAAGCAACGAGGTCTAAACGCTCTTTGCCTTTTAAGTCAATTTCAAGTTCAGCTACTTGTTTTTTCGTTGTCAATAGATCGGTCTTAAATGTTTCAATCTCTTCTCTCAAGGCATCACGTTCAAACTTTTCCCGCTTAGCTTCGTGGTACTGTTCTTCTGTTAAGAAGCCTGTAGCATCGAGCTGTTGCTGGAACTTGTCGTACGCCTTGTCTTTTTTCTCACGCGTAGCTTCCACTTGCTTTTCCAGATTTTCAATTGTCGTTTTTGTCGTGTAAAAACGTTCCTTTGTTTCGTTATAAGCATCTATAACAGCTTTCCACTGTCGCTCCATTTGTTCCTTTTCATCTTCACGAAGTCGTATTTCTCTTTGGAGCTGCACTAGCGATTGTAACTGGTCAGGGATATCCTTTAAAAGTTGCTCATGTAGACTCATCTCTTTTTCGAACGTTATAACTATTTCGTTATATTCCTTATCTACTTGAACCTTTTTCATATCTGCTTGTTCGAAGTTTCTTTCTACCTGCTCAAGTACTTTTTTGTGCTGCTCCAATTCTGACTGCTCTAATTTAAGCTGATTTATTTCTTCCTGAAGCACCGTTTCTTTTTCTGTTAATTGCTGAAGCGTTTCATCTAAATCGTCTACTGCTATACCTAAATCTGAAACCTCTTGTTCCTTAGTATTGAGTTGAACATGGATCGTACTAAGTTCCGCCTGTAATTTTCTGTAGCTTGCTTCAACCGTGTCTTTTTCATTTCTTTTTTGTTCAAGAAGTTCCTTTGTTGGCATATCCTCTTTACGAATTGCTTTGGCTGGGTGTTCTACACTTCCACAAACAGGGCAAGAATTTCCTTCATGGAGGTGCTCTGCTAGTAAACTAGCTTGTCCAGCAATCCAGTGCGCTTCTAATTGATTATAGTCGTTTTTTACTTCTGAAAAAGACACTTCCTCTTTAAGCATCTGATTAGACTTTTTGGTTTGTACCTCTATC
Source organism: Alkalihalobacterium elongatum (assembly GCF_019024285.1). Classification (GTDB taxonomy): domain Bacteria; phylum Bacillota; class Bacilli; order Bacillales; family Bacillaceae_F; genus Alkalihalobacterium; species Alkalihalobacterium elongatum. The sequence continues at coordinate 42,099 of NZ_WMKZ01000009.1, read as the reverse complement.
AACTGTATATACTCATGAACAGCCTTTACTTGTATTTTAATGTTTTGAAGTTGCTCGAACTTCCCTGCATACCCTTGGCTATTTGTTTCCAGTCGTTTAATTTCACCCGTAATGTCGTTCTTTTTCCCTTTATATTGTTCCAATTGCAACATAAGGTTTTCTAATTCTTGTTTTAATTGCTCAACCCTATTTTTCATACCCTGCAACAACGTTTGATTTTCCTCCAGCTGTTCTACTTTCGGTACATATTCCTTTAACTTATTAACGAGGACAGCTACATCTTCACGTTCTTGCTGCTTTTCTTCTTCAACTTTATACGTTTTTTGGGCAATATCCATATCCTTTTCTGCTCGAACAAAATCTGCCTTTGTTTTAGTCAATTGGTCTTTGATGACCTGAAGCTCTTGACCCACTTCTTGATAATGTGCCTCATGAACCTCTAATTGACTAGCTGTTTCGGCTAACGTTAGCTCACGTTCCTTTTCATTCATTTCAGGTTTTTTGTTTTCTAGAGCTTCATCCTGTTTTTGCTTTCTCTCAAAGTGGTCAAAGCGTTCATTGATGGCTTTCGCTTCATGAAACAGTTTCGTTTTTACTTGGAGATACCCGTTTTGTTCGTTGAAGCGTTGTTGTTGCTTTTCTGTTTCTTGCTGGTAATATGCTCTTTCATTAGACAGAGCTTCAAGCACTTGATTTGTATTATAATTTTCTTGAGTGAAAACCTCTGTTAACAACGAGTCGTTTCGTTTAGGAAGATTTTCGAATATATTTTTAATATGAAGGTCTCGTTCCTGCCTTTGTTTCTCATACACTTTTTGTGAAGATTGACGTTTTTCATTTAACCGCTCTGTCACATGTTTAAACAATCCTGTTTTGAATATCTTTCGTAGGATCGTTTCTTTGTCTTCTGTTTCTGATGTTAATAATTTACGAAATTCACCTTGGGGGAGCATAACGATTTGACTAAACTGCTCCTTTGTTAGCCCAATAATTTCTTGTAGCTTCTCATTGACTTGACTTACTGTCAAACGATCAACTAATAATACTTCTTGGCCCCCTGTTGTTTCATACAATTCGTATTTATCTCCAGTTGCTGTTTTATTTGTCCCTTTTATATGGGCGAGCTGACGAAACACACGGTAACTTCTCCCTCGAAGCTCAAACTCAAAGTCTACGGACGTATGATCCTCATCTGCAGCAAAGTGACTTCTAAGCATCCTTGAATCGTTACGATCTTCACCACTTGCCTCACCATATAAAGCAAAACAAATCGCATCAAAAATACTCGTTTTACCAGCACCTGTATTACCAGAAATAACAAATAGACGGTGTTCTTTTAAGTCTCTAAAATTAATAACTTCCTTTTGTTTATACGGTCCAAATGCAGTCAATGTTAGCTTTATTGGTCTCATTTTCGCTCACCATCCAAACTAATCGTTTCTTGTAGCACTTCGCGGAATAATCGTTCTGTTTCTTCGGATATATCAGAACCTTTAACTTCTTTATAAAACGCCTTAAAAAGTGAGAGTTCATCCATTTTTGAACGTTCTATTTTCTCGGTGTTATTTTCATCCGTAGCAAGCAAGGATATGACTCTTTCTACGTGCATCGCATTTGGATAAACAGAGCGAATTCGCTCCATTGGTGACAACACAGGGCTCTCATCTAATAACCTAACAAATACGTAATCCTCATTTCTCTCATTCTGTTCAATATCATCGATCTTCCCTTCGACTGTTCGTATCGTTCGACGTGGCTCTAGTAATCGTTTTTCAATCGATACTTCTCCCGAATGATCTAATTCCACGACATAATATCCTTTCTTATGATGTTCTTCAGAAACCGAATACTTTAACGGTGATCCCGCATAACGAATTTTTTCAATACCGACGTGATGGGCTTGATGCAAGTGACCTAAAGCCGTGTAATGAAAAGGTTGGAATAAGTTAGCATTGACATGCTCCGCTCCACCGATCGCTAGTGGACGTTCAGAATCACTCGTATTTGGTTTTTCTTCTCCGTATGGCGTTACGAAGGCATGTCCAACAAAAATATGTCTTGCATCTTTATCCATCGTTTCTACGATTTTATTAATAATTGCTTGCATAGCTTCGTCATGGGATCGTACATCTTCTAATTGCATCTCATGGCGAACTTTACTAGGTTCGGCATAAGGAACTAAGTGAAAATGAACTTCTCCATGCTCATCATGGAGTACAACTGGTTCAAACGTATCTGTGAATTGACCTACGATATGAAAACCGTTTGTTCTCATAATTTTTCTACCAAAATCAAGGCGCTCTGGACCATCATGGTTTCCACCGATTGCCAGAACAGGAATTTTCATTTTTATCACGATCGTTTCTAATACTTCATCTAGGAGATCGACAGCTTCTGTTGGTGGAATTGAGCGATCATATAAGTCTCCAGCAATGACAACAGCATCTGGATTTTCCTGTTCTACTTCTTTAATAAATAGGTCAAGTATATGTCTTTGGTCTTCTGTCATATAAACACCCTGTACTAATTTCCCTAGATGCCAATCAGCGGTATGGAAAAATTTCAATTTTGAGCACCATCCTTTTACCTAAAAATTTTATAACTACATCTATTATGACAAAAAAGGTATACCAAAAATGGTACACCTATTATTAAATACATTAATTTCACACGCAAAAATTTTAACAACACAAAAAAATATTTAATGAATGAAAGTCTATTATCATTCATTTTACCACAATAATAGCTTCATAGAGGTTTAACTTTTTAAATTACTCTGCCCCTCTGATCTTTTCCACTTCATTAAGATTACATAGAATGCACAAGTTACAACAAATGTAATAAAACCTGGGGATAGAGTTTCTGGCAAACATACATAAAAAACAATACCAACCAAAATTGAAACTAAAGCTGTATGGTTATAGCTAAAACAATTAGTAGCCAGTTTTTCAGAATCTGTAGAGGTTAGTTGCCTTTTTTTAATAAATGTAAAATCGATGACAATAACAGCAGAAAGTGGAATAATAAGTGCCCCCATCCATGAGATGTATACTTGTGCATTGTTTACTAAGGTTGGAAAGGCACTTAAGGTAATTGCTGCTATCCCAAATATAATCGCACTACGAACTCTACCTAAATTGGGAATACTATTTAACAGGCTATAACCACCAGTATACGCATTACTAAGATTTATCGTAATCATCGATAAGATCGCTGCCAAAAAAATAATAACAATAAAAATTGCAGACTCAGTGAGTTGACTTGATACAACATAAGGATTCCAGTTTCCTGATATCGTTGCAGTATAAGCACCTAGGATTGCTGTTAATGTAAACCCTATTGTATTTCCTGTAAGCAAGCCAAAATATGCGTGTTTAGTAGATTTGGCATACCTCGCCATATCCGCGGACGAGCTAACACCTGAAATATACTGAACGAAAGCTAAACTAGCAAAGAAAATCATCGTTCCTACTGGAGTTTTACCATCTTGTGTTTGCAGGTTCATTATTAGACCGCTTGAATCGGCTGTCATTAATACATAAAGCATAACGACCCCACCAATAAAAAGCAGGGGAAGAAAATATTTTGTTATTTTTTTTACTGCTTCAAATCCTATGAGTGCTAACGTTGCCATCATTGTCGCCATTACTAAGGCTATTGGTATAAAAGGAACTTCTATTGATGTCAGCCGTTCAAAAATTTCTTTTATTAAATACGTCCCACCAATCGTTTGCACCGCAAACCAGTAAAGAGAAGTGATCGTCCTTACAGGTGAGGCAATATACCGTGCACCCCTAACCCCCATAATAGAACGGATCGCATACTGGGCTGGAATTCCATACCTTGCCCCTGGCAATGCTAAAAAAGATACGAATATAAAAGCTGCTGTTGCACCGATGATCGTGGCTAACACAGCCTGAAAAAAAGATAACCCACCTTGGAGTACCGCTAGTGCAGGAACTAATACATTTCCAGCATTGACCGAGATGGCGATCTGAATCATAGTATATTCTATTGATGATGTCGTTCGTAAATGTGCAGGAACTGACTCCAAGCCAAACCGTTCCAAAACAGATTTCTTCTCTATTTCACGATACTTGACTTCTCCCATTAAACTACTCCTAAGTTGTTAATTACGACTACTACAATTGTTAACTGCTAGTAGATTTATTTAATTAAGTTGATTAGCAAATGCTTTAATCGACTTTTCATTAAGGTTCGTTACATCACCGCTAATGCCTTTTACTTTTTTTATAATTTGCCGTTCTAAAAAGTTCATCTGTGAAAATAGTAGTTCTCCGCCAAAAAGACCGTTTGCGATCGAATGTTTTCTTAACTCTAGTGGGTATACCTTATTAAATTGCACTTTAGCTAATTCTCCTTCATTCATACAACAAAGAAAAAGCGCCACTCTTTTTGTTAGAAGTTTTTCAAAATTACTCTTTATAAACTGTTTCACTTTCTTTTGTATCGAACCTAAATGAATAGACCCACCAATAATTATAGTGTCATATTCAGTGATATCGGGTTGTGAATTACATTGATTTAAATCTATTAGTTGAACATCACATTTTAGAAAATGACAAAGAAGCATTGATGCTTTTTCCGTTGTCCCATGTGAAGAACTAAAAACGATTAAACACTTCATATGTACTCCCCCACAATATTTTACTTTTATGTAGAATAAAAAGGACGACTTACTGTAGTTAATAAACTAGCTTTCTATTTAATTGCTTTATTTCATGCATATTTTATACAGAGCTAACTTATCAGCAACAAACTTTAACAACACTTTCTTTTACCAGTATATTATATGTTTATGGTCAGGAATACCATAATGTTTGAGATCACCCATGTCATTGTACTATAATTTAGTTGAATAAATTTAGGATGACTTTACAGAAAAAGGTGATCAATTTGCGATGGTTCTTCTTTCTAATATGCTTCCTAATTATAAGTGCTTGTGGTCAACAAGCTATTGAAACCCAAAGGAATGGTGATGATACGATGACAAACGATACCATTTATAATGTAAGTGTCACGACAGCTGAAGGAAATGAAAAAACGCTGCAAGATTATGAAGGCCAAGTTCTTTTAATTGTAAATGTCGCTTCTAAATGTGGATTTACGCCTCAATACGAACAACTAGAAGAATTATATCAAAAATACAAAGAACAAGGCTTTAAAATACTCGCATTTCCTTCGAATGACTTTGGTGGACAAGAGCCTGGAACGGTAGAAGAAATCGTTGAATTTTGTCAAATAAACTATGGCGTTACATTTGAGGTTTTTGATAAAGTGCATGCAGGACAAGAAAATGCTCACCCTTTATTTAAACACCTTACAGCATCGGGAGAACCCATTAAATGGAATTTTGAAAAATTCCTTGTTTCTCGGAGCGGTCATCTATTAGAAAGATATGACAGTCGAGTTAAGCCAGATGACAAGGATGTCATTGATGCTATTGAAAAAGCTTTAGCACAGTAATTTAGAACATTACTCTACATTTTAGAAGAGGCAAATCATGAGCTGATCTGCCTCTTTTATTAATGATCACATAACTCGATTTTCTCCTTATCAGTTGTTAAACTTATGTATCCATTACGCTGTCCAAGCTTTATGCTATTCGTTTGCATTAAATACATACTATGGTTCAACTACTCCTCTTTTTTTTACAATTACCCTACAATCTTTTTCTAATGGACAGATAACAGCTGACATATCTAAATCGGCATATCCTTGGTTGATAGCTTCTTGAAACGACTGTTCTGCAAGAAGCCCTGTGTATTTTTTCATTCCAACTTGTTCGAACAATGGGTTGGCAAGCTTCACATCTTTATGAACGTACTTTACTGCACCACCAGGTTCGAACTGGCGGTCTAAAATATATTCACCCATATGTCTACGTAACATTCGACTATCTCCATAGCTAACTTGTAATATTTCAAATAACTGTTCTGAATTTAAACCTAGTGCTGTCCCAGCAACCATAGCTTCTGAAGCTGCTACTGAATGAACGGCGACTAAGTACTGGTTGATTAATTTAGCCACACTACCAGATCCTGTTTGACCAAGGTATTTTATGGTTTGCCCTAATACTTTTAAGATCGGTGTTACTTTATCAAAGGTCTTATCATCACCACCAACCATAATGGTTAAACTTCCTTGTTCCGCTCCTTCTGGCCCACCACTAACTGGAGCATCCAAATAACAGATTTCTCTTTCAATTGCCTTCCTAGCAACAACTTTACTTGTATCCACTCCAACTGTTGTAAAGTCGATACAAATCGTGCCCGGTTTTGCATTCTCTAACACTCCGTCCTGTCGACAATAAACGTCTTCTACATCTTGAGGCATCGATAAGCAAGTACAAATTACATCAGATTGACTAGAGAGTAATGCAATACTCTCTGCTTGAACTGCTCCTTTTTTTAACAGTTGTTCAAGCTTTTCTGGTGAACGATTATATACGGTTACTCTGTACCCGCCTTCTAGCATTCTTTTAACCATTCTCGATCCCATAACTCCAGTTCCAATAAACCCAATGTTCATTATTGTTTCCCCCTCATCCAAGTAAAGCTAGCTTCGCTTTCTTTTATCGGTGTATATTCCAGTCCTATAAACCCTTCATATTTTAGTTCATCAAGTGACTTGAAAATATGATTATAATTCATCTTGCCTGTACCAGGTTCATGGCGACCAGGAACATCTGCAATTTGAACATGCCCAATATATTTTTTGTACTTGTCAAAAGTCAGCATTAAATCATCACCTTGCATTCGTTGTTGATGATAGAAATCATACTGTAGCTTAACATTTGGTAAATTTACTTCTTCTATAATGGCTACTGCATCTTCAATATTATTTAAAAAGTATCCTGGCATGTCATAAGTGTTAATTGGCTCTATAAGTAATGTTAATTGATATGCAGCAAAACGATTTGCTGCATATTTAATATTTTCTATGTATGTATTTCTCGCCTTTTGCCTGTCTATATCTTTAGTAAGTATCCCTGCCATACAATGGATTTTTGAGCAACCTAACGTTGTAGCATATTCAATTCCACGCTCAACTGCTTCATGAAACTCACTTACTTTAGTTAAGTCAACCGCTAATCCACGGTCACCATCTTCCCAATTTCCTGGTGGTAGGTTAATAAGTATAAGATTTAATCGATTTCTCTCAAGTTCCTTTTTGATACTTTCTTTAGAAGTTACATACGGAAATTGGCATTCAACATGAGCAAAATTGGCCTCACTTGCTTTTTTAAATCGTTCAAGGAAGGGGACTTCTGTAAAAACCGTTGAAAGATTAACTACAAATAAACACACAAAAAACACCTCTTACAAAGTTGATAGTTAGATAATTTCGACAATTTAGTCTAAAATCCTTCAATAAGACAATCAAATAAAATAGAAGTTCTCTGGAAACAATAACCTGTAAGATTTTATTGATGCTAAGGAGTAAATGATGATACCGTCTAATCAATTCCGTAAAGAAAAAGACACTCTAGGTGAGATTCATGTGCCAAGTAACGCGTATTATGGATCGCAAACTCAACGTGCATTTGAAAACTTTCAAATAAGTGGAAAGCGACTACCAAGATCCTTTATTAAAGCACAAGGAATTATTAAAGCTTCAGCAGCACTCACTAATATGGAGGTCGGCAAGCTCCCAAAAAATATAGGCCAGGCAATCATTACTGCAGCCAATGAAGTTGTAGAAGGAAAATGGGATGATCACTTTGTCATTGATATATACCAAGCTGGTGCTGGAACTTCACAAAATATGAATGCTAATGAGGTTATAGCTAATCGAGCTACTGAGTTATTAGGTGGTATAATCGACCATTCACTAAATACATTTCGCGTACATCCAAATGACCATGTAAATATGTCACAATCAACAAACGATACATTTCCTGCAGCCCTTAATATAGCGGCTGTTGAAAATATTAATCAAAGACTTCTTCCTGCTATTTCACAACTACAACAGGAACTACAAAACAAAGCGAATCAGTTTATGCACATTTTAAAAACTGGTCGAACTCATTTACATGATGCAGTCCCTATACGGTTAGGTCAAGAATTCTCTGGATATGCAGAGACAATTCAATCAATGTATATACAGATTGAAGCAACTTTGGACGCCTTATATGAAATCGGACTTGGTGGAAATGCAGTAGGAACACCTATTAATACACATCCCGATTATCCGCAAAAAGTCATTAAAAAAATTAGTAAGCGTACAAATTTCCCATTCCGAGCCCCTACGAACGTATTTAGTTTTATGCAAAACCGAAATGCCCCCATACGAATGATGATGGCATTAAAAGAACTTGCGGTTCATTTAATTAAAATTACGAGTGATTTGCGTTTACTAAGTTCTGGCCCTAGAACAGGGTTAGCCGAAATTACCTTACCTGCTGTACAACCTGGTTCAACAATAATGCCTGGAAAAGTTAATCCAGCTATTTTAGAGATGGTACATATGGTTTGTTGCCAGATTATCGGCTACGAAGCAGCAGTTGCTACAGCTGGAATTTCAGGTCAATTAGAAATTAATGTGATGATGCCAGTAATTGCACACACATTTTTAGAGGCAATTGATATTCTAGCTAATGCGGTATCAACGTTAGTCACAAAATGTATTACGGGAATTCAGGCAAATGAGGAAATATGTAAAAATTGGATGGAAGCGAGTTTAGGATTAGTAACAGGACTTAGTCCGATGCTCGGGTATGATCTTACCGCTCAAATTGGGATGCAAGCAGATGTCGAAAATAAAACCTTAAAACAAGTACTTCAAGAATTAGGGATGATGACAAATGAAGTTGAAAAAGCAATCGATCCAAATGGAATGGTATAAATCAAACAAGGGGGTTCCTTCATCCCCACTGAAGATTGGTTGAACCAATCGGGTTGTTACTGTGGCCCACACGAATTGGGTCACACAGACGTTGCCTCTTATCTTCATCAAAAGGCAATAAATTAGGCGAGCACTTTTTTATAATGTGCTCGCTATTTATTTTTATTTAAAACAATATCCAGACGGCTTTTCCGCTTTGTATCCTCCGTCGTTATAGAGCTCATAATAATGTAGAACTTTATCTACATATTTTTGACTATGGTTATAAGCAAAAATAGCTTTAGGAATATCATCATCCGCTGCACCGTGATCGGCTAAATATTTCGCTGCAGCATTGGCGGCGTCAACTACATTAAAAGGATCTGCTTTTCCGTTCCCCGAAGCATCAATACCATAGCCGCCATACTGTACGATTAAATCGAGATCAGTAATATCTACACCGTCAGTAATATCTCCTAAGTCAGTTCCTGGATACCCCCAGCCAACCCATGTCCGAGGCATAAATTGAAAGTGACCAAGTGCTCCAACTGAACTAACCATTGGATCTACAGTCGAAAACCTCGTTTCAATTCGATGTATAGCAGCAAGTAATTCCCACGGTATGGAATACGTTTGGGCAGCCTCTTTATATATCGGAATATAACAACTTGGGATCGCATTATCTTTAAATGAAAAATGGATAAGTCCTCTTTTTATTTCCGTTTGATAATGTAGGACCATCACAAGAAGGAGAACGGCAAATATGAAGAATAGCCGTCCTCTCATTGACCTTCTCTTTGTTTTTTTCTTTTTCCCCATCGTTCTTAACCTTTCACTTTCTTAACTATTTAATATTCATAATAATAATCGTATTTTTTTTGTCTTGAAGCGTAGCAGTCTTCACAGATCGGAAACGCAAAGTCCAAATCAAGCTTAGTTCCACAAGCTTTACACTTTTTACTCATATTTCGAACGTCTGTTTTTAAGCGTTCATGAACGTCATCACTAATCTCCTCTCGAACTCGCTCCCAGTATAAAGCTTCTGTACGGCGATCAAGACGATACAAGAATAATAAATGTAAACCAACTGCTTTATAAGAGAGCTCTACTTCCTCAAGACTTCCTTTTTTTATGATTGGCTCTGGTAGTTCTTCACCTTTTATTATAGCTGACATGGCTTGTCGCCACTGTTTTGTCAGTAGAGGTTCGTTCGTCGAAAAAGGTAAATGCAAGAACCCATATAGATCCATCATTGATAAGCGTGCCTCGATTTGTGTACCACGGACCATCGTATATAACTCTCTTTCCTCTGAAAGTGTTGCCTTCTTCGTACCTTTTGGACTTTCAAACTTATTCCAAAGCTCAAAGAAGGTTCCGAGATCACGGTAGTACTTCTGAAACCTTTCAAACACGGCATTGGTAGGTGCGATAGCGAAAGTTGACACCAGTTCATCTTCCTGATTTAGTAAACGTTTCATCCGTTTGATATCTTTCGTAAAAGCAACCTTTCCAACATCATATATACCTTTACGTCCTGCACGCCCTGCAATTTGTTTTACTTCTTGAGAAGTTAACCGGCGCCTTCTTGTCCCATCAAACTTTTCATTTTCTAAAAAGACAATACGTCGTATCGGGAGATTTAACCCCATTCCGATGGCATCAGTTGCTACAATAACATTTGTTTCTCCGTCAATAAATCGTTGCATTTGTTTTTTACGCGTTTCAGGAGGCATGCTTCCGTAAATCATACTGACAGAGTGACCGCTGTTTTGTAACCGAGAAGCAGTTTCAAGAACTCGACGCCGTGAAAAACAGACGAGCGCATCTCCTTTTCGAGTGTGCTTCATGCTAAATTCTTTAGACTCAACCTCAAGAGGAATTTCTCGGTAATACTTATATATTTCGATATCCGAATCCCCTAGTAATTCGACAATCATCGATTCTGCATTATTACTCCCGATAATATGGACTTCTTTTGCATTCGCTTTTGTAATTGCCTTAAACCATGAGAAGCCACGATCATTATCAGCAATCATTTGTGCTTCGTCGATGACAACAATATCGTAGAACTCTTTTTCGTGGAACATTTCAACTGTACAAGAGATGTGAGAAGCTCCTTCCATCTCTTTTTCTTCTTCCCCTGTTTTTAGGGAACAAGGAACACCTTCATGATTTAATTTATCAAAAACTTCGAGAGCTAATAATCGTAGTGGTGCTAAATATAAACCGCTATTTGCTTCCTTCATTCGTTCAAGTGCATGGTGGGTTTTCCCAGTATTCGTTTCACCTATATGCAACACATACTGGATGTTACGTCCAATCGATGGTCGATATTCTCGTCCGAAAATATCTTCTAGCATCCGTTCTTCCATCGCTTTTTTGCGTTCAATTTCGGCTAATTCTTCCGCCTTTTTACGTTCACGATCTTCAAGATCTTGCTCATATATTGCACCATGACGTTCAAGAGTAAACGGTATTGCTGCTAGTTCAATTAAATCAGATACGTATTCTTCTTGGATCCTTTTGAAAAAATCACTTTCAAGTGTATTTATATAAATGGTTAACAATTTTCGTAATGACCTTTGGGATAATTCTCTATTAAATTCTATAGCGTATTGGTCTGTGAGCGATGGTGGTAATTGATCCATTAAATTCCGCGCTACTAAATTGGGAAGATATTCGGATATTAATTTCTCGTATGCATAAAAGTATGTTTCATACTCCCAATGAAACTTTTTGTGAACAGCACCTGTCAACTCATCAAAGAAGGTAGCTAATGTTGAATAATTAGCTGTGTCAAAAGAACCTTCTTCAACTAGCCGTTCTTCGATTTTAAAAGGAGCAATTGCAGGATATTTTTGATTATTTTCAAAGTCATCCGCTAATTGTTTGGCTACATGATACCTTACATAAAGATAGAAATGCTCATATTCCTCTTCAATTATATGTTGAGCAAAGGCTTCAATATTTTCTTTAATGCTACTTCTTTTTTCTGCTTGTAATTCTTCTTCTTTTCTCTTTAGATATTGTTCGCGAACAAGTTGATAACGCTCTTCCCACCCTTGATCATCTCCAGAAAAAGTATCTTCAATCCATGAAAGTGTATCGAACGGTTCAAAAGTCCTCATTTCATTTCTAAATAAACGGTTAATGAGCTTTCGATCTACCCCTTCTACTTCATACCCGCTTTCATTTAAAAACGCTTTTTTTTCTCTTTTTGGTACATCGTTTGTAACTTTTGTAAGCCAGACATTAATCCAGATTTGTTCAATATAGTGTCGACGGTCAATAATATATTGTTCATATGTGGGCATTGACTCTTTTACCTCTAAGTAATGGTCAATGTCCTCATAAATTTTCATTTTCGTATGTTCTATGGCTTGAGGGTATAGTGCGGTTAACTTACTCATTATAAGCACCCCTTCCTATTGGTAAAGAGAACATTATGTATAATTTACTTCTCAATAGAATTATTGTTCATTATTACTGTGTAACTTTTTTTGTTTTTACAAAGTGTTTTATGTGTTACTAGTATGCTCGAGATTATTTGTTATAATATATTAACCATACTGTTATTAAGGAGAATTTTCAATGAGCAAAAAGCAATTAGAAGAACAGATTATCCAAAACTTTCAACAAGATGAACAAATGATGGTCCTCGTTTTTGCCCAATGGTGTATAAATCATGATTTATACCCAGAGGAACTATACTTACGAGCATACCCTAATCAATTAAGTAATCCTGCTTTACAACAAGCTTTAAGTTTGACAGTCTCAAAAGAAGAAGCAGGTCCAATTCCTGATAACACTGTCCTAGGTGTCCTTTCCCTCTTTGGAAATGATGATCTTGCATTTATCGTTGCTGAAGAAATAGCTAAACGAAACAAGCAATAACGTGAAGTTTTCTTAGGATTTTTACACAGATAGAATGCGATTCGTTTATTTACTGATACATATTCTGAATTTGCTCTAAATCCTGTAAAATTGCTTTCATCTCCTCGATCGATAAAGGAATAAGCATTTGATCATAAAGACTAATGATCTGGCCGCTAGCTTCATCCTTGTGTTTTTTTAAGTAATTACATAATTGGGCAATTTGACTGTGTTTGAGACTTGTTTCTGTTAAATGGTGTTTGACAGAATGTACTGCGAATTCATTTAAGTCTTTATCAAACTCTCCACATATAATCTGACCATTGACATAAGACATTTTATCTTCACTCTCCATCAAATTTTAAATTAGTTTGCCCTATTATTAAGGAGATACTTCAATAATTATGAAAGAAGGATAAACCCTCACATTTTTTATTTAATTGGAGGTAAAAAAATGCGCTACCATTTTTGCCCAAAGTGTGGCGGAAAATTAGGTGTAAATCACCCGAAAAAAATCAATCAACCAAAATGTACAGATTGTGGATTCATTTTTTATCAAAATCCAATCGTTGGTGTTGCTGCTATTGTTATTAAAGATAAAAAGGTTCTCCTTGGAAAACGCAACATAAGCTTTAAAGATAAGTGGTGCATTCCATGTGGTTATGTTGAATATGACGAGGACGTGCGTTTTGCAGCTCAAAGAGAATTTTTTGAAGAAACTGGATTACATGTCGGAATTAAACAAGTATATGAAGTACACTCCAATTTCCATAACCCCGCACAACATACTGTAGGGATATGGTTTCTTGCCGAGGTTATTGCTGGTGAATTAAAGGCTAACGATGATTTAAGTGAAGTCGATTACTTTGCTTTTGAAGATATACCAGAATTAGCCTTCGAAACTGATGGCCTCGTAATTAATAAATTAAAAGCTGAGAACTTTTTATAAAGCGAAACTTCATTTAGTGATGGAGTTTGATCCTAATTGTTACTTCCTAGTAGTAGTTAGGTTAATTTCAACGGTATAAGTCCTCGTTACCAAACTTATCAAGTAGTATATCGATTGGCAATTTACTATAATAGTAGAATACATTAGTAGATAAGGATTGTGACTTATGATTGAAGAAAAAGCGCTAGCTGTGAAATGGAGTAAGCAATTTCTTGAAGAGGACCAAAATAGCTTTACCCTATCGCCCATTTGCTACCAATACATTTTATGGAGCGATACAAAAGAATATCAAACCCAAAGTTTTGATTGGTTAACGTTAAATACTCACTTGCGCGCATCACTTGAAAATCAGTCTTTTACCGAGCAATTTATCGATGTCATGAAAAGTATTAAAACGTTTGCTGATATAATAAAACTAATAAAGATAGAGGAAGAGCTAAGAGATTTTCAGCACTTTACTAACATTGTTCCATTTAAAAAGCCCGTACATGTAAGAGACTGATTAAATTTTAATCAGTCTTTTTTTTGCTCTATTCAAAAGGCTGTTTTCGTAAACTTTGTGGCGTGAAAACCAATCATTCGCTTAGCTAACGGTCCAAATTTTTTTATCTCCCGTAATTAAATTCTCCAATGATTGAAAATAAATTAGGATAGACTAATAATGGTTTAATAAAATGACCCCACGATCAGAATATATGAGAAAATACCGTGAAACCACTTACTCTTATTAATGTAAATTAAAGTAAAGTTAAAATGAAAGAAGTGATTATGATGTTACAGGAACCACTACAACAAAAAATGACGCAGTACATAGATGGTTATCATCAGTTGAAAAAAGAACTAAAGTGGAGAGTTTCTGATAAAACATTAATGATGATTGCCTCGATTTATGTGGTAAATAACAAACCACTGAATATTACCCGTTTCACTGAACTAAGTGAGTATATTAAAACTCAAGTCGGAATGCTCTCCACACTAAGAGGTTATCAACGCTTCACGATTGCCGCCATGCTTGATGTTCGATTCGAAAACCCTAAAGAAAAATTTCAAGAATTTATTGATTTATATGAACGATTAATTCAAGGTGGTTTTAGCCGTAGTCCATTTTCTTATATTGCAGCGATGGTCCTACTTACAAATGACCCAGACGAAAGTGATCATCAAGAAAGTATTGAGAGCGCACTAGCCATATATAAAGGAATGAAGGCTCAACACTTCTTCCTCACATCTACAGCAGATTACCCATTAGCCGTCTTACTAGCGAAAGTAGATACTGACAAGCAAAAACTTCTAGACCTAACAGAAACGTATTATAATGAGCTCTCTAAAAATGGTTTTAGAAAAGGAAATGACCTTCAATTCCTTAGCCACATTTTATCATTGCAATTTGATGAAAAACCAAAAGTTCTTATTGAACGTTCCTTAAATATCCTTGAAAAGTTTAAGGAATCTAAAAGGAGATTAAAAACGATGCACTTTCCAGAAGTTGGCCTTCTAGCTTTACTTGAGGATGGTATTAGCCAGATTGATCTAGTACTGGAGCTTGAAGAACAATTAAATAATGAAAAAGCATTTAAATGGTATAAAGATATGAACTTTATTATGGCCGTTAACTTCCTAATGACAGATAAAATGAAAGAGTCGATGATATTAGAAACAGGGATTTTTACTACATTTGAGGCTCTAATGCAAGCTCAACAAGCAGCGATGATAGCAGCAGTTGCTAGTGTGTCTGTTACTACCAATTCTAACAATACTTAATATAAAGGTGGTTGAGAAATTGCTCTCAACCACCTTTATCGGTTAACATTAATAATGATAACCATCATGTTTTTCAGACTTCACATTAACCTGTTGTTTTTGTAACACTTTTATTTTTACTTCTACTACCATTTTCTCTTCTACTTCTGTGAATGTGCCTTCTTCAAATGGAGCATCGATGGACTTACCTTTTTCATCATACACTCTACCCATTTTTCGATCTAATGCTTCATCGTACTCATAAAAACGACTGGAAATTAGCTCACAGAAAGGAACTTCATTAAACTCTTCACCACTAAATTGATCAAATTGAGAAAGATCAGCGGATAATAAATGGTCTTTTGAAGCAAACCCATCAGGGAGTTGAGACTTCATAAAGTAAGATGATCTTTGTGTTGGCGGTGCAAGATCAAATTTTGGTTTATTAATATAATCTATTTCTGTTACTGTTTTAAATGGGATATCGATTGTTAAAGAACGAATATTTGATATAACAGCATCTTTTGTACCAAAGTGTGGTGTAGCATATTGAATATTTTTTCGGACAAAGCCAGTAATAAATAGCTTATTTGTTGGTAATAATAGACGGCATTGTGTTATTTTAAGATTTTTTCTAATGGCTTTAATTTCTAGTACTGGTTCTGGAAATTTAATAGTTGGGTTTAGATCGATTTGAACCACCGTTTCAGCAAGAACTACAGGCACCTTTACAGTTGTTGGACCTAGCGTGACATCCGGCTCGACAGGACGATTACTTACTTTAGGAGAAACCGCATTTCTCTCTTTGTATGGCTTATAGTTAAAGTATGGGGGGGCGGGTTCTACCTTATTACTCTTGTGACTACTTTTTTTGTCAGACATTATTTAAAACCTCCTTTTCGTTTTCTAATACTACATTATTCAAAAAATTTCCAATAGCTTGGACGAACCACTCAAAGATATACTACCATTTTAAACTTTTAAAATTTTTACTAGACATAGGCTCTGTAAATGAAAAAACGGAATTACCGCTCTTGCAGTAATCCCGTCTAACCATTTTTAATATTTATTTTTCGTTACCGTGAAGTACTTTATTTAAATGCTTCCAAGCATCATCATTGGCAAAGTGCCTTGCCCAACTTGCAACACCTGCTAGTTTGTAGTCCTTACTAATCGCAATCCTTTGTTCAATAGACATTTCATCTTCTATCCAAATCTTGTACGTCACCTTCTCAGTTTCATCCGTATATTCGACATAGTTTTGACCACTTGCTTTATCATAAAGTGGTGTTAATTGCCGAGCTTCTATCCATTCATTTACCTCATCCATAGAAAATGCTTGAGAAGACACTTCAACATTCCCACCATCTGTTGTTTGTTCGGTCCAAAGTCTCGTATACATTGGGATACCGAGCACAAGCTTTTCATTAGGTACTTCATCAAGTAAACGAGCAACATTTTGTTCAACCCAAGGTAGACTAGCAACACTTCCTGATTGGGGAGATGTGGCCCAATGCTCATCATATGCCATGACAATCATATAATCAACGATCTTTGATAACGCAATTCTATCGTAAAACATAGACCAATTTTCACTTGCAGAAATAAAAGTAATATCCATCGAAACAATTAATCCCGCACGATGCAAATAAGGAGTAAGCTCCCTCATAAATTGCGTAACCAATTCTTTATCTTGAAAAAACACATTTTCAAAGTCAACGTTAATACCGTCGAGATCATACAATTGGCTATAATAAAGGAGCTGACGAATCATTTTTTGACGCGTCTCAAAACTCTCGAGCGCTTTACTCGTTAAATCAGGGTCAAAATCATTAGAAAATAACCCCCACACTTGAAAGTCTTTTTCTCTGGCCCATTCCATGTACTCTGTTGAACCAATATTTGAAATATCTCCTTCAGCGTTTTTGAGTTTAAACCATGTTGGTGAAACGACATTAACCCCAGGTAATTCTGGGAATGTGTTTGAACTAGGGGTTTCCGTGTACACAGCTTCCCATGTTAGATTAATAGGACCAACAATCTTAGGTAACGCAATATTTTCTTTTCTTTCCAATACTACTTCAATGCGCCCTGGCTCGGGGTCTACTGTGACATGCTTACTTTTTAGAAACCCTGCCATTCCATTTAACTTTCGGACATAGAGGTAATCCCCCTTATCCTGCTCCACAATTACTCGTTCTTCTTTATTTACTTCAGCTATATAGGGACTTGTAACTGTCTCTTTCTCTCGTAAACGAGCTTCATGCTCTTTAATTGAACCATTTACAGTCCCCAATTGTACTTCTTCCCCGTCTTCACGAATAAATAGCGCATTTGTATCATCAACTACATTAATATCTAATGCATAAATCATTTTTAATAACTCAAGACTTACATAGTAATCCTCTTCATTTAAAGTCAACAGAGGTAATTCAAACGAGAAAGCTTCTTCATTGATGAAAATAGACAACTCTTCCTCTGGAATTTGGAGAACTTTATCCTCTGTTGTAATAATAATTGACATAGATGTTTGATCAAAAAAAACATTCTGGTCGATATACTCCATAAAGAACTGTAAACTAACATAAAATTGGTTTTCGACAAGAAGCGTCTCACCTTCAATAACTTCATTTTTGAAAATAATCGGTTTTTCTGAATGAAAGTAATCTACTTTTTCTTTTGAAGGTAAAGGATAGATTGCTAGTATCGAACTCCCAAGAATGATTAATAATACTAGGATAAAGCCAATATATATAAACTTACGAAAGGTATTTTTATTAGAATAACGTTTCTTTTCATTAGATGGCATTTTATCACTCTCCCTCTTTGCCTATCACCATATTATAACGAATAAATTGACAGTAGGGAGTTTGTAAAATATAGTAGAAATCATTTAGACAAAACTGTGGGCATTAATTATGGTTTGTTCTAGATTATAAAAGTTTGAGTGATATACAGAATAAAAGCGATGACTATTTTGTCTACAATCATCGCATCTACAATGGTGTAATCGGTTTTTCCTGCCTATTATGTAACAACTCTGACATAAGTACCTTCCATTGACTTCTTTAAAGCTGTTTCATTCATTGCTTTTACCTTTTCTGATAAGCTAGACGCCCTGACTAACTCGTTATTTATAAAGACGCAAGGATCAATTAACCGTGTTTTCTTTGTTAAATGGGTATGAAAATTCTCTTTATCTTCACATACCTTTACTTGATCGTTAAGTTGTTTTACATAGCCGTGTAAAACGGGATCCGATGAAGCTCTGAGCAAGTTCATAACATCCTCATCAACACTTAGCATGTCTTGAAGAGATATTACATTTTTATTAAAACCCACTTTAATTGCCTTCGTTAACAAGTCATAACCGTAAACATTTAATGGATCTAAAAAGAAATCAATAACTTCTTTATAATAGGTTTCCACAAACCATTCCGCACTCTCTATAGTTCGTAAAAACATTTTTCCGTCTACAATGATTAGATTTTCTAAAAAGCGTTGAGCTTCCTCTTGAGTAATTTGACCGTATTTATACATATCCCTCAATGTATAATCAACTCGGTCTGCACATAGCTCGGGAGCTGCTTGTTCCAGCAATGTCCATTTTGAATTATCAAGGAGTAGGTCCCTATAGCAATATCCATGTCTCTCTAATATTTGTGGTATTTCAGAAGCCATCACTACCTGCTGAAAAATCTCTTCATGGTAGCTATCCTCTTGTTGACCGAGTACAAAATCAATAACATGTGAAAACGCAGTGTGCGACACATCATGGAGTAATCCTGTAATTTGCTCGTCGAGTGAACCACCTAACTTACGAATAAGTAACATCACTCCTACAGAATGGTCATATCTCGTCTCATTCCACTTCTTGTTCACTAAATAACTAGCCCCACCTTGATGAATTCCCTTCAAACGTTGGACTGGTTTTGAAAGAATAAGCTCCTCAAGCACTTTTTCTATGTCATAACTACCATACAACGAGTCTTTTATAAGCAAAAGTGATATTCTCCCTTCAATAAAAAAATGTGTTAATTGTTGATATAAGATGATTTTGGCTAAAGATATGTACTGAAAAGGTCTTCTGAATAATTTTAGTAAAAATAGTAACACTAAAAAGATGACAGCAAAGATGGGCGGAGGTAATCATATGAAATTTGTTGATGACTTATATGAAATGTATAAAAATCATCTAACAGGAGATGAGGAAGATGCCTACATTATCGTCGACGGCATCCTCCAAGAAATTAGTAAAGAAGATATTAGAAAGTTAATTAATGAATTATCTGATAACGAACGCTTTGAAATGTTTGGAATGTATTTATATGAAACATTTCGTTTAAAAGTCGCACAAGAAGGAGTTGGCGAAACTTTAAATGAAGATGATCAAGGAAAAGGATATATACATTAAAGGAATTTAAAGAATCCCTTTTTTAATTTTTTACAATGTATTTCAATTATTTATCTTTTACTTATAATTTCGCACGTAATCTTGGATGGGTCTTACATTATAACTAGGATATTGTTCAATCCAACCTACATCAATTATTTCCTCACCTTCACCACCATCAACGATAATGCGTACAGGAGACTGGAAAGTTGCCAACTGATGATAGCTTTCCGTATCCTTCGGCGTAATAGAGAACGTAACTGTCTCTCCTTGAACAAATTTCCTTAACTTATCGTCATGATCATCACTAGTGTTTAAGCTATTTTCTACTTGCCAGTCAAATGTAAAATATTCGTGGACTTCTTCTGTAAAAGGTACTGCAAGCTCATCAACGATCTCAAAAGATTTTTGGACTTTAAATGTTAAAGTATATCCATCAGAGTTACCCCTCCCACTTTGAAGGTCCATAAATTTAGAAGGATCTGTTTTTAGCTTAGGTAACTCTATATATTGCAACTGTCCATCATTTCTTAAATGCGTACCGTCGTATAACCTTAATCCACCATTAGCTAAATCATTTAAACCTTCATGGTGTGCTGGTCTAAAATGTAACTGATCTATTGCAAAGTAATTCTCGAAATAAACAGTATTTTGGTTGTGAAGCTCGTCGTAGAAACTAAAATACGGTTCTGACGATTCCCCTTTTCCATTATGCAGAAAGTAAACATTTGCAAAATCTTCTCCAGTCGTTGCAATAAATGCTGGTAATAGCAGCGGTTCCTCTATACGCCATTGATTAAGCCACATCATACTCCCAGTCCAAGATAATATTAAGATTACAAATGCTGGTATTATTAGTCTTTTCTTTTTAACATAAAAAGGTACTTCTTTTCCTTGTGCGTCTTGTTCTTCGATTTCACTAAATAATTCTGTCTCTGCTATTTTCTTCATCCGATAAGCCGTCATTAATATTCTGATAAACGCGATAAAGCTTAATAACAATAAAATGAAAAATACGATAGAAAACCACATAGGAAAAATTACAAATAACGGCATACTAAACAGCATTATTCCATTCACCACTACATAAAAGTTCCTACGCCTAATGAAGGTTGGCTCCCACTTATCTTGGTTCGACCGTTTGATCAGTTGAATATAATAGTTCATTAATAATATCACAAAGGTGAGAGTTAAAACTTGTTCGATCCCATCAATAATAAAAAACAAATTCATAACTGGTAGATCATACGTAATAAATCCACCATGTTGCTGCATAGTAGGTAAGCTATCTAATCCTATAAATGACGAAAACCATGCTATAGCTGAAAAGACAATCAATCCGTTAGTCCAAGGCATCAGTACTCTTGCACCAGTATCCTGCTTTGATACCTCTCGAACCCCAAATAATACGAGTAAAAACCCAATAAAGTTAGGTAACAATGAAAAACCGTTTATATCGAAATTTAAAAAAACAATTAAAAGCCCCCAAAAGATCGAGGATAAACCGTGTCTATAATGATTTACCATCTCCCTCTCCTCCTATTTATAATAATTATTAATAAGTATTGATTATTTTTTAAATGATGGTATTATTATAATATAAAGTTTTATATAAACTAGCAAACTCTAATGAGCTAATTTTACCATTTCGATCCAGCTATTACACCCAGTTAAAATAAATAAAATTAAATCAAAAAGGTGTGAGACCAATGCACAAAAAACCAATATGTCCTAGATGCGAAACCGAAGTAAAACAACTAAAGCACAGTACTATATGCAAATGTGGAGTAAAATTTAAAAAAGTTAAAATCATTGCCTAAAAAACAGAATTGTAAGTCAGTCTATTTATTTACGTATGAACCCAATATTAGTTCCAACAAGTAAAAAAAGAGCTTGAGAGTATCGCTTCTCAAGCTCTTTTTGTTATGTTATCAGGCATATTGTATTTCATATAATAGGTTTATAGACGAAAAGCCTATTTTGACAAATAGGTATTGTTACTTTCACTTATAGTTTAGTTGAATATGGTCCTGATTCTTGATTTATGGTCCAAACTTTAGGTTTTATTGTCCGAATTCTTGATTTATAGTCCTACACACGTAAATTCGCCTTCTCCTTTTTATTAAATGGCTACCTGTTTTTAAATGTCTTAATACATAAAGAAACCGCAAAAGATCGACAAATCCATTGCGGTTTCTTTATTTCATTATACTTCTAGAGCTTCTCTTACTTCTCCGTAAGCTTCTTGGTAAATTTTTTCGATATCTTTTACCGTTAAAGTACGAGGATTATTACTTAATAGGCGATCAATTTTACTAGCTTCTTCTGCAAGTGCAGGAATATCTTCTGCTGATACACCTACATCTTTTATTGATTCAGGAATACCTACATCTTGAGATAATCTTGCCATTGCATGAACCGCTAATTCTGCAGCATCTCTTGTTGATAGCCCTTCTACGTTTTCACCCATTGCTTTAGCAACTTCTGAAAACTTTTCTAGATTAGCCACAACATTGTATTTCATAACGTAAGGTAAAAGTAATGAGTTCGCTACCCCATGTGGGACTTTGAATTTTCCACCTAGAGGATAAGCTAAAGCATGCACAGCACCGACACCAGCATTTCCTAAAGAAATACCTGCTAGCAGGCTTCCCATTGCCATGTCTTCTCGAGCTTTTAAATCTCTTCCGTTATGAACAGCTGTACGTAATGAACGCGAAATTAATTTTATTGCTTGAAGTGCAATTCCATCTGTTAATTCATTTGCGCGAATCGCTGTGTAAGACTCAACCGCATGCACTAAAGCATCCATACCAGTTGCAGCAGTCACAGCTGGAGGAACTGTTAGCGTTAACTCTGCGTCAACAATCGCGATATTTGGTAATAAATAAGTACTTACGATACCTTTTTTAACTTTATCACGATTATCCGTAAAGATAGCATTATACGTTACTTCAGAACCTGTTCCTGATGTTGTTGGAATTAAAATAAATGGTAAGCCTGGATTTTTAATATTATCGATCCCAACCATATCCCGTACATCTTCCGTATTCGTCATCATAACAGCTAGTAATTTAGTAACATCAAGTGCACTTCCACCGCCGACACCAACGAATACATCGTAACCTTTACCGCTTATTTTTGATGCCATTTCTTCTAGAATTTCAAAAGGAGGTTCTGGAATAACATCATCAATTATATCTACTAAAATCGATTGTTCTTGTAATGGTTCGATGACCTTATTCACCAAACCTGTTTCTCTAATAATCTTATCAGTAATGATCAGTACTTTCTTTCCACCTAGCTTAGCCACTTCTTCTCCAACTTTAGCTACTGATCCGCTTCCAGTAATTAATTGTCCAGCTGTTTGAAATATTGAAACGTTCATCTCTCCGACATCTCCTATCCTAAGCTATTTAATTATTTTCTGTCTCTATCTAGTTTCAACTACTATTATCCTAATTTAATTCCAACAAACTTAATTTCTGTCATATCTTCAACAGCGTATTTTACGCCTTCTTTACCAACACCACTAAGCTTAACACCGCCGTATGGGTAGTTATCTTGACGGTATGTAGACATTTCATTAATCCACACTCCACCTGTTTCTAACTCATCTGCTAAGCGCATCGCACGATTAATGTCTTTTGTAAATACACCAGCTTGCAGACCAAAGTCAGAATCATTAGCGTAGCCAATTACTTCTTCTTCTGTTTCAAACGGAATGATCGATACGATTGGTGCAAATACTTCTTGGCAAACAACTTTCATTTGTGGTTCAACGTTCACTAAAACGGTTGGCTCAAACAGATTTCCTGTGCGTTTTCCACCTGTTAATAGTGTAGCTCCCTGAACTTGTGCTTCATCTACCCACTCTTCTGCACGTTTAGCTGCTTCTTCAGTAATCATGGGACCGATATCCGTCGTTTCATCTGTTGGATTTCCGATTTTCAGCGCTTTTACTTGTGGAACAAAAGTATCTACAAACTGTTGATAAACGTCTTTTTGGACATAAATACGTTGAGCTGAAATACAAACTTGACCAGCGAATGCAAATGCACCTTTTACTAAACTAGTAGCAGCTGTTTCAATGTCCCCATCATTGAAGATGATATTAGGAGAGTTTGATCCTAATTCCAACGTTACTTTTTTAAGTCCTGCTTGTTTTTTGATGATTTTTCCTACTGTCGGGCTACCTGTAAATGTGATCTTACTGACTCGGTCATCCGTTACAAGCTTTTCACCCATCTCTGAACCAATACCCATTACAAGGTTTAATGCCCCTTTAGGTAGACCTGCTTCTTCAAATAATTTTGCTAACATAAAAGAAGTGAACGGTGTTTTTTCCGCTGGTTTTAAAACAACTGTGTTCCCCGCAGCAAATGCTGGACCTAATTTGTGTAGTGCTAGGTTTAGAGGGAAGTTAAATGGTGTAATTGCCACAACAACACCAATTGGATTACGTCGTACCATACCAATACGATTTTCTCCACCAACAGCACCATCCATTTGAACAAGTTCACCCTCGATTTTCTTCGCCTCATCAGCAGCAAAGTTAAGTACCTGAACGGCACGACCGACTTCACCACGTGCATCGCGAATTGGCTTACCTGCTTCTAGCGCTAAAACTTGGGCGAACTCCTCTGTTCTTCCAGCCAAAAGTTCACCTGTTTTTCTTAAGATTTCTGCACGACGATGAGCTGGCAGCTTTTTCATCGTGTTACGGAACACACTTTGTGCTGTTGCTAAAGATAATTCGATATCTTCATTTGTTGCTAAGTCAATCGTCCCAACAACTTCACCATCAAAAGGGCTTTTTACTTCTAAACTACTTCTACCTGAACCTTTTAATTCTTCACCATTAATTAATGAACCGAAATGTAACGGTGTACTTGCCATCATAATCTCCTCCTCTTAGAAAAACATGATTTTATTACCAAGAAATGAACATCCTAATAAGGGGAATACTCCCCTTATTTCATATAGAATGTTTACATATTTGTGTTGAATTGGTTACGTTTTTGAATACGTATTCATACACTATGCTAGTCATCACCTAAACATGTTAGGAAGCCATAAAACAATCTCTGGAACAAAGGCAATAATCAGTAGTGCAATGAATAATGTAATGATAAACGGCAGAACCGCCCTACTTGCTTTTTCCATCGATGTACCGAGTATCGGAACAGTAACAAATAAGTTAACTCCTACAGGAGGTGTCGCCATACCGATTGCTATTGCTACTACCATAACAATCGCAAAGTGAACTGGATCCATACCGATCGCTATTGCAACTGGTGCTAGAACTGGACCAAGTAACATAACAATTGCAGCACCTTCTAAGAACATCCCAATAAACATCAATAATAGAATGATTAATAAAAGAATAATAACTGGATTTTCAGTAATAGATAAAATTGAATCTGCAAATGCTTGCGGAATTCCAAAGTAAGCCATAATCCAACCAAATGGAGCAGACATTGCAACAACTAGAAGGATAACTGCAGAAATTGTACCTGTTCGAATTAAACTATCAAAAATATCTTTTACTGTTAAACTACGATAGATTAACCCACCAACTAAAAACGCGTACGCTGCTGCAACAGCACCACCTTCTGTCGGTGTAAAAATACCGCCACGAATACCGATAACAATAATAATCGGCATAACAAACGCTAATGATGCAGCTAACGTTACTTCAAAAAGACCTTTCCAGGTAAATGGAATTTTTGCTGTTGGATAGTTATTTTTTACTGCAACAACATAAGAAACAATCATTAATAATGCTGCAATCACTAAACCTGGAACGATACCTGCCATAAACATTGCGCCAATTGAAACATTCATCTGTGCTCCGTACAGGATCATAATAACACTCGGTGGAATAACCGGTGCCATAACCCCCGCACTCGCAATTAAAGCAGCTGTAAAGCTCTTTTTATAGCCTTCTTTTTTCATTGCTGGTCCAAGTGTTTTACCTAATGCAGCAGTTTCTGCAACTGCAGATCCTGATAACCCTGCAAAACCAGCACCTGATACGACTGTCACGTGGGCTAGGCCACCACGGAAACGTCCCATAAAAAATTTAGCAAAATTGATCAATCGATCTGTAATCCCAGAACGACTCATCAACTCACCCGCTAAAATAAAAAACGGAATCGCCATCATCGGGAATGACTCGGTCGGGTTATAAAGCGTTTGTACAAATACATCAAATGGTAATTTAGCCGTTGCGATCATAAAAACAACGATGGCTACCCCTAAACTAAAAGAAATCGGTATCCCAATAATTAAAGAGATTAGAAACGGAATAATAAGCCAAAAAATCATTTTATGATCACCTCCCTAAGGTCTCGAACAATGAAGTGTAACATATGGATGATCATAAGTGCCCCTGCAAATGCAACACTTAATCGAGGCCAAAACAATGGAATGCCTAATGCGTTTGACGTAAAATTCATACTATTAAGTGCAAATCGGAAGCCTACATAAGTAAGTAAAATAATAAAAGCAAGCATTAGTAACTTCGTGATAAAACGAAGAATTTCCTGTCCACGAATGGATAGTTTTTCAACAAACATATCAATGTTAATATGCTCTAATTGTTTTAATGCAATCGCTGATCCTAAGAACGTCATCCACGCCATTAAGAATGTTGTAAATTCCTCTGGCCAATTTAAGCCAGTGTTAAACATATACCTTAATGCCACTTGAAGAATGACCGCTAAAAACATCGAGCCGACGATTACACCGAGTGCAATCTTAGAATAATGATTAAGAGTATTACTTACTCTTTCTAGGTTTTTATCTAGTTGCTCTAGCAAGACATTCAACTCCTTTAAAAAAGAAAGAGGCTTAAAACGTTCGTTTTAATGTTTAAGCCTCAAGTTTTAATTATTGTTGAGCCGCTTGAATTCGCTCAATTAAATCTTGATCTACTTTATCTGTGAATTGATCCCAGATTTTCACTGAAGTTTCAACCCATAATTGTTGCTCTTCTTCTGTTGGTGTATAGAATGTAACACCTTCATCAATCATTTCTTGCTTTAACTCATCAGCAAACTCAGGTGATTGCTCAAAGTTAAACTCTTGTGCTGCAAGTGCCGCATCACGAACGATTTGCTGTTGTTCTTCTGTTAGACCATCAAAAGTTCTTGGGTTCATAAATGCAATATGAAGGGCATGAATTCCACCTGTTTCAGTTACGTGACGAATTACTTCGTGTAAGTTAGCAGTTACTGCCCAGTGTGGTTGTTGTACTAAACCGTTAACAACGCCTTGCTCTAGTGCCGAATACACTTCAACCCAAGTAATTGGTGTAGCAATCGCACCTAAAGACTCGACATATGCCATTTCAATTGGACTTTCAGCTGAACGGAAACGTAAACCTTTTAAATCATCTGGAACTTTCACTTCACGCTCTGTGTTCATAACATGACGGTGAGTACCAGGGTCTAAGAAGAATAGTAGCTCTAAATCTAAGTCTTCTCTTGTTTTCTCTCTAAATTCTTGACCGATTTCTCCCGATAACACTTTATGTGTCGCATATACATCTTCAAACATGTAAGGTAAGTCAAATACTAGGAATAAATCAGTGAATGGTGCCATATTGTTTGTAGCTGCGGAAGCAACATCAAGAGTATTACTTTTTAGCATTTCGACTCCTTGAGTATCCCCCGCTAAAGTTGCACTATGGTGAATACGTACAGTAACCTCTCCTTCTGAACGCTCTTCAACTTCTTCTTTAAACTTCTCGTACGTTAAGTAAATAGGTGTTCCTGGAGCTGCTGTATGTGAAAGTACGATTTCTGTACTGTCACTCCCACCTGCACCTGAACTTGCTCCACAACCAGCTAATGCAACAATTAGAAGTAAAGCTGATAAAGCTAGTAAAAGTTGTTTTTTCATTTCTCTTTTCCCCCAAAAATAAATTTATTTTGTTTGCGTTTGCATAATGAATTACTTCTCAAGCCTATCAAGTTAAAAGTACAACCACCTCCTTAAAGTAATCAAAAAATGTATACGTATTCATATGAACCGAAAACAAAATTCGATCCCTGTTGATAAAAATAACTTTTTAGGATGTATACGTATTCATAAATTACCTAAAAATTAATAACTTGGTTTGCTTGTTGTTTTTCGAACTGCTAGATGTGGTTCTAATTTAATTTGTTGATAGTTTCCTTGCTGAATATTACCTTCAATAATATGAATAAGACTATTGACCGCAATCTCACCCATCTGGTGAATATTATGAGCGACACTCGTTAATTGGATTGCTTGGTGACTGGCAAGTGCAATATCATCAAAGCCAATTAAACTTATATCTTCTGGAATACATTTTCCCATTTTCAGGCTAACGTCCATAGCCGTTAAGGCAATTTGATCTGTTGCACAAAGTACCGCTGTAGGCTGTGGCTGTATACTTAGAAGGTCATACATCGCCATTTCTGTTTCTTTTGCTGATGTATCTACAATTTTCAAATACCGTTGATCAATTTCAATTCCTCTTTCACAAAGAGCTTGAAAACATCCCTCTTGTCTTTCAAGAAAAGTAGACACATTGGTTGGGCCCATTATCATACCAATCTGTTTATGTCCTAGTTGGAGAAGATGGTCCATTGCTATTTTTCCAGCCTTAACATTATTTAAAATAACATAGTTTCCAGCTTTTTTATGTTTGCGATTAATTTGAATATAAGGTGTACCACTTTCGGAAAAGAAGTCATACATTGGTTCATCAATATTAATCGACGACTGGATAATCCCAGCAACATTATTACTTACAATATGTTCATAGATTTCTTCTCGATTTGGTTGATTATCAAAATAAACCATCGTATTGTAACCTTTTTTCGTTGCTAAGTTAATAATAGCTGTCGTAATTTCAGAGTAGAACGGGTTTTCTAAGTCACCTGAAATTAGTGCAATTGTCTTTGTTTTTTTCATTACAAGACTTCTAGCGATCATATTCGGACGATAATGTAGTTCAGCAATCGCTTTCTCTACTTTTTCTTTTGTTTCTTTCCGAACATTTGTAGCACCATTTAACACGCGCGAAACTGTAGCTTGAGACACCCCTGCTAATTTGGCAACTTCTCTCGATGAAATCATTGTATCCCTCTTTTTCCCCATTAGTTCTCTTTTTCTATGTATTTATGAATACGTATTCAAGAATGAATAAAAAAATAACTTCTTAATGACTCAAATTGTAACAGAAAGTTTTGATTTTGTTAACAACTTTTTTAAATTTTTTTGTCGAATTTTGAAACAATGTGAAATATCCATTGATTTTACTAGTCTTAATTTTGGTTACAATATGTAATCAGTATTCAAAACCACCGAAATAGAACTCATAAAAAAGCTTTTGATAATAAATGTTTCTTTTACCAAAAGCTTCGTATGGCGTTTCATTAGTGTTTTGAAAACCCTTTATTTTGAATAAATTCTTTCATGTACTGACGTTTCTGATTGGATAACATTTGTGCCATTTGTTCGGTCCAAGTATCCTTCCTTTTACCATTTGTTCTTTTTTCATAATAGGAGGAAATAACTTCGTTGTATTCCAGTAATTGTTCTTTTAAAACACCATTATTTTCGTGATAGCTATCTTCATGATAAATATGTTCGAGTGGTAGACGTGGTTTAACATCAGGAGATTGGTCAGGATACCCAACAGCAAGACCAAACAATGGAATTACTTTTTTCGGGACTTTTAAAAGTTTACAAACTTCTTCTAGGTTGTTCCGTATTCCACCGATGTAAACTACTCCGAGCCCCATTGATTCGGCAGCAACAGAAGCATTTTGCGCTGCTAATGCTGTATCGATTAAGGAAACCATAAATGTTTCCATACTTTCTAATGATCCTGATAAGTCTTTACTTTCCATGTCACTAATTAGTTCATGACGGTGTATATCTGCACAGAATACAAAGAAGTGTCCGTTTTTCGCAACATATACTTGGTTCCCTGCTAGTTCAGCTAACTTTTCTTTTTTCTGCTTATCCTTAACACCGATAATAGAATACGCTTGAATAAAACTTGACGTTGATGCTGCTTGCGCACTTTTTACAATCGTTTCAATTTGTTCCTTTGTTAACGTACGTTCTTGAAACTTTCGAATTGATTTATGATTTAGTAGCGTTTCAATTGTTACATTCACTTTTTTCACAGCTCCTTTTTTATTAAACTTCTTAGTAGCGTTTTGAAAGACATGCTTCTCTCATTTACCCACTCTTATTTCCATCCTTTATGTCATTCTATGTTATAGGAAATAACAAATACTCCTCCCCTACAAATGAGGAGAGGAGTTTCTGTTTAGTAATTAAAACTGGTAAATGTCACCGTACTTTTTAGTAAGGTAGTTCACTAGGTAGCTTGAATTAATGCCTTCTCCAGTAATATCCTTTAAAATTTCAACTGGTTTTTTCATTTTTCCATATTGATGAACATTCTTTGTTAACCATTCTTTAATTGGTTCAATATTATTCTCGGCAAGAAGGTCACCATAGTTAGGAAGGTCTTTATCCATAGCAGCTTTCATTTGTGCTGAATAAATATAGCCTAATGCATATGATGGGAAATAACCAAATGCTCCACCAGACCAATGCACATCTTGCAGTACACCTTCAGCATCATTGGATGGACGTACGCCTAAATATTCTTCCATTTTGTCATTCCAAATTTGCGGGAGATCTTTCACTTCAATTTCATCACTGAATAAACCTTTTTCAATTTCATAACGTACAATAACGTGAAGAGCATAAGTCATTTCATCTGCCTCAATACGGATGAGCGATGGACCTGCCACATTAATTGCACGATAAAAATCTTCTAATGAAACATTATCAAACTGACCATTTGAATGTTTTTGTAATAGCGGGTAATTTGCTTTCCAGAATGATGGGTGACGCCCGATCATATTCTCGAAGAACAGTGACTGTGACTCATGGATTCCCATCGACGTACCATCACAAAGCGGTGTACCGATTAAATCCTTAGAAATATTTTGCTCATAAACCGCATGACCACATTCATGAATCGTACCAAAAATAGCTGTACGGAAGTCTTTTTCATCATACTTCGTTGTGACACGCACATCATTTGGATTTAAACTAATGGCAAACGGATGAACAGTTTCATCAAGACGACCAGCTGCAAAATCATAGCCTAAATTTTGTAGAATTTCTAAACTTAATTGACGTTGTTTTTCTTTTGGAAAATGCTCAAATAAAAAATCTGTTTTAGGTTTTTGGCTTGAATCTTTTACAGCTTGAACTAAAGGAACTAATTCCTTTCGAAGGTTCCCGAATACTTCATCTAGAATGTCAACAGTAATTCCTGGTTCATAATCGTCTAATAAAGTGTTATATTTATGTCCTTCGTAACCCCAGTAATCTAAGAAGCGCTTTTTTGTTTCCACGATTTTTTCTAGATACGGTTGGAACATCTCAAAGTCAGACTTGGCTTTTGCTTGCTCCCAAATAGCTTCAGACTTTGACTCAAGAATTACATATTCTTTATATTCTTTTTCAGGTATCTTTTTATTTCGATCATAATTTTTCTTACATTCTTCAACTGTTTTTCTTACGATTTCGGAAGTTTCGTTGCTCTCACTTAAAGTATCTATGTATTCTTTCATTTGATCAGATGTAGACATATTAAAAATTTCAGTTGAGAGTGTACCAATTACTTCTGAACGTTGCTCAACACCTTTCCTAGGAGCTCCTGTGCGCAAGTCCCAAAACATTAACGAACGAGCTTCGCTAAAGTTTTCCATCTTTTTAACATACTCTAAAAAATCTTTCTCAATTTCTTTTGACATCTCTTATACATCCTCTCTTTATTGACAATATTTCGAAAACTGAAATACAACTTTAATTATAAATTTTCTTAAGACAAATGTTAACTATTTTTACTCGACAAAGAATTTTGTTATGATGTTTTAGTAGAATGAGGGAGGGTAACAAAAATGAACATATCTATTACTTCAGCAGCTGCACGCTTTTACAAACAAGAAGTTCTTTTGGGTGAAGATCAACCTTTACGACTTTTTGTTCGTGTTGGAGGTGTCGGTTCTGGTGGTTTTTCAGTAGGCATCAGCAAAGAAAAACCTACACACAATTCTTATCATACGACTGTAGAAGGTATTACCTTTTTTATTACTGAAGATGATGCTTGGTACTTTGAAGGCATGACTATTGATTATAATGAAGATTTGAATATGATGATATTTTCTAATCCGCAATTTGAAGACATATATCATCCTGAACAATAGAAAGCGGCTGACTCATACGCAAAGTCAGCCTATTATGCTATTCTTGGTTGATAATAAATGATTATAACTTTATTTTTAAAAGGAGCACCAGATTTTGTACATACTCTTTATTTTTTTGCTTCTTCTAGTTGATGGTCGATTTTTTCGATCAATTCAGATGAGATTTCAAAAAAGCGCTCATCTACACCTGTTTGATGCGACGCAGCGGTATAGTATTGTTTCTTTGCTTGTTGTACCGCTTCAGTTGCCGCTTGTAATTGATCTTCGTCCATACTCATTGTAGCTTGTCCAACCATACGTTCTGCGGCTTTTATTGCCATTTCTACTTGTTTTAAATCGTTATACGGCTCTGACATACACTATTCCACCTTTCGTTCATATAGTGCTATTGTATGTCTAAAACAGCTAAATTATTCACAACGAAGTTTACATAATAATTTTATGGGTAATTTATTTTTGTGGGACATTTTACGTTATTATTGGATACTTTGGTTTTTAAAGGGAAAATTAAACCTTATCAATTGTTTTAAGATAAGGTGGATAAATACATGCACTTTACATTAACTCTAATCGTCGTTATTGCCATTTGGGTAAAAGGAGATTATAAAAACTGGCAAAAGTACCATACAACAATGCTTTATTATGCACTCGGTAATTTAACATACAACTTTCTATGTGCGAATTATCTACTTTGGAAACTTGATCCTGACATTATGCCAAATCATTCAATGACCGAGATGCTTTATACTTTTGTTGTTTTCCCAGGGACTATTTTAATGTTTTTACGACATTATCCGAGTACCTTTAAAAAGCAAATTATTCATAATAGTATTTGGATAGCTATTTATGTAGGGATAGAGTATTTTTTCCTTTTAACTGGACGAATTTATTATCAATTTGGTTGGAATTTAGGTTGGTCAGCATTATTAGTAGCGATTATGTTCCCGATGTTTCGTTTACATCATAAACGACCTATACTCACTTATGTAATTTCAGTTATTATCACCATCCTCCTCGTTTGGATTTTCGATGTTCCTGTCGATGTACCTATTGAGGAAAGACCTAGGCATGATATCAGATAAAAAAAGAGACACCAAGCAGCAAATGCTTGGCGTCTGTTGTTATTGTTCAGATAAATCGACTGGTTTGGGTGGTCTTGGTCCCCAATATTGGTATAGATCAGTACGGATTTTCCCATTATATAATTTCCGCTTTTTGGTTGCTTTTTTACCATATAGCTCTTCAAATTGTTCATTCGAAGTTAAAACATAAATTGACCACGTTGGAATATGTTCTTGAAAGATTTTGCCCATTTCTTTATATAATTGCGCCACTTGTTCTTTTTCGCCTAGGCGTTCCCCGTATGGTGGGTTAGCAATTACACAGCCGTATTCTCGCTTCGCTCGAAGGTCGGTTACTTGCATTTGCTTAAAGCGAATAATATCAGTAAATCCAGCTTCAGCCGCATTATGCTCTGATAATTCAATCATTCTGTGATCAATATCAGTTCCGAGAATATCTAACTCTTGGTTATATTTGGCTAAATCCTCAACTTCCATTCTCGCTTGATCCCATTTATCCTGTCCAATCCAACCCCACTGCTCGGAAGCGAATTCTCGCATAAATCCAGGTGCAATATTTTGCCCGATCATTGCTGCTTCTATAGGAAGAGTTCCAGACCCGCAAAATGGATCAATTAAAGGCTTGTCCGCTTTCCAATTTGTGAGCATGATAAGTGCTGATGCTAACGTTTCTTTTAATGGGGCTTGGTTAGAGCGGTATCTGTAGCCGCGTTTATGTAAACCATCTCCACTTGCATCTATCGTTAGCGTCGCTATATCTTTATGTATTGCAACTTCAATTCGATAAAGCGGACCATCTTCCTTAAACCAATCGGTACGATATTTTTTCTTTAAACTTTCTACGACTGCTTTTTTGACGATCGCTTGACAGTCAGATACACTAAATAATTGTGATTTGACTGATTTTCCTATCACTGGAAATTCTGCGTTTACTGGAATGAAATCAGCCCACGGAAGAGCTTTTGTTTTTTCAAATAACTCTTCAAAGCTTAGTGCTTTAAATTCACCGACTCTTACTTTAATACGGTCAGCAGTTCTTAACCATAAATTCGAACGACAAATCGCCATCGGATCAGCTGTGTATATAATCCGTCCATTTTCAACGGTTACATCTTCATATCCTAAATCTCTTACTTCTTTTGCTACTAGCGCTTCTAGTCCCATTGTTGCCGTAGCGATTAACGTCACTTTATCCATTTCAATCACCTACATTATAGTCTTTCACCATTATAGACATGTTCAACCAAAATCAC
This sequence comes from Alkalihalobacterium elongatum, assembly GCF_019024285.1. GTDB lineage: Bacteria > Bacillota > Bacilli > Bacillales > Bacillaceae_F > Alkalihalobacterium > Alkalihalobacterium elongatum. The sequence continues at coordinate 7,684 of NZ_WMKZ01000009.1, read as the reverse complement.
AAATAAGGATATTTGACCAACATTACCCAGTAAAAAAGGGCAAATAAAAAAGCCCTTATACTGTGGGCTTAACAGTCATCATTTTAGCGTTCGATAAGCCATGTTTTGTCCCATTGTACTGCAAGCGGTGATGAGCCTCGTACTCAGGGGGTAATCATCTATCTACAGGTGACTAGTCACCTGTCCCTCTCTCCGTTGAATTCCTTCAAGAGGGTGCCCCTACCATAGTTTGGGTTTCTCGCTCGAGGGGTTTACCCGTTCCACTCCACTTGTTTCCAAGCGGACTACGTCACTGTGGCACTTTCAGAAGCATCACACCATATCCGAAAGGACGTAGGTGCTTACCTCGCCGTTAGCCCAGTCAAAACCAGACTACCCTAGCTTATGAATTCGCTAGGCACGAACACTACGACCATCTCAGGTCGTGCGAGCATGGACTTTCCTCTATATCATCGAGTGATATAGCAATTACCTGAACGCTAAACGCTGTGCTGTCTTATCGACAAGTATTATTATATTACGATTTAGGCTGTAGGGTCAACTGGTACTACTTTGAAGACCAGTTAATTTTTTCTTACGGCTTGTCTAGAAAGTTCATCAGCATTTTTATTTTGATTACTAGGAATCCACTTCATAAAAAACAAATCAAGTTCATCGATGTATTTTAGTGCTTGCTCTAGTAACTTTTGATAATTTTCTTTCTTAACATAGCGTTTCTCAACCGCTTGATCAATTAGTTGTGAGTCTGTGCGAAATGATACTGCTGATAAGTTTTTTTCTTTACATATTTCTAAAGCTTTTATTAAAGCCATATATTCAGCTTCATGATTGGTTAACTCACCAAGTGGAATTGCAAAGCGATCTTCAGTCCCATCCTTGTAGTTAATATAAACACCTGCTCCAGAAGGACCAGGGTTTCCAGCACTTGCCCCATCAATATATACTTCAATCAATAGAGCCTCTCCTTTGTTAATTAGTTGTTTTAGTATCTACATTTTTACCGTCATAAAAAAGATTATTCGTATAGTTTTCTACCAAATACTTCTTTTTCCAAGTTTGATAGACGTTGTAAAATATCGTAATTTGTACTTCCGACAGGTGATGATGACGTCGGAGCTTTTGGTTTTTGTTCTTGCGCCCGTTTTACTTCACGACGTAATTGTTGATTTTCTTGTTCTAATCTTTCAACTGTTTCGTGAAATTTTTCATAATCTTGAATAATTGCATCTAAAAATTTATCAACATCATCTTGATTATATCCTTTTAGGCTTGTTTTAAATTCTTTTTCTAAAATATCTTTTGCTGTAAATCGAAATTGACTCATATAAAATCCACCCCAGTTCTTAACTGTAGACTACTACTTTTACTATTTTTTCAGAATTAAGAACAATTGTCAATTTGTTCTTTTCGACTTTCTTCACGTCAAAACTCATCTAATTCTTCTTGTACTGTCGAATTTATATCATCAGGTGTGATATAGAATATAGGATAGCCATCACGTTCAGTACGCTTCAAAGCAGGTTCCAAATAATAATTCGGGGAACCTTCTTTCCATTCATCATATAAAATAACGAGACCATCACTTTTTTCGACCAAATATTGATTTTTCACCCTTAACTGTGCTGGACTTTCATATTCTTTTTTGGAGATGCTATCTACAAAATCAGCTAACCCTAGAACGTGACGGTAGTGCTCTTGATTCGCTTCACTCCAGTTTTTTTCTTGCAACAAAAAAGGCGTCATTACCGCAAGCCTTAGCTGTGAATATTCTTTTTTTAAATCAGACACTACTTCACCTGTCCAAAGCTCAACACCAAGTTGACCACTGATAAGGACCCATTCTAAACCCTCATCTAGAAGCTGGCGAAGCTTTTTTTCGATTGTCTTTTTTATGTATTGTATTCCTTTATGTTTTTGGTCAAAAATGCCTAATTCATGTCCTTTGTAGCCAGAAACTACACACACTTTTATCATATATACTCCTAACTTATTTCCCTGAACGATTTCGATAAATATTGATACATAATTATCCTAATACAAGTTAGAAAAAATGAAAAGGAGAGCAAATCAGCTCTCCCTTAGAATTACCAGCCAAAACCTGGACGTGGACGCGGGCCAAAGCCTGGTCCTCCAAAGCCTGGTCCTCCAAAGCCTGCTCCTGCTCCTGGTCCTCCAAAGCCTGCTGCTCCTGCTCCTGGTGATACAAAGTGTTGATGAGTGATTTGTTGTGATTGTGAAGCTGTTTGAGGGAAACTGTGAATATGCTTATAGTGATGGTTTGTCATGTGATGGTGATGACTCGGATGAATTTCAGGAACGATATACTCACAGCTCTGTTGAGAAAAAGTATTTTTTGTCGGGTGAACAACTGCAGGCATTACTTTTGTACATGGTCTACATGGTCTATTCCACATTTTATATTCCTCCTTAATTGTTATTCAATATTAACCTATGTAAGGAGCACTCAAGATGTACTAGTTGTTTGCCCTAATTTCCTTGATAAATTATAGGTTCGCCTAAGTTTCTTCGCTATAGTTAGTCCTATTTATAACGAAATATCTGTGTTAAAGTCTAATGTTTAATTGTAATAGTTAAATTATCTGGCATTTCAGGAACCGAAAGGTTAAGAAAACACAATAATAAATAATTAAACATCTCTGAATAAAGATTTGTTTATTTAGAATAGTGTGATTTTTTCGTCAAAAACAAACAAACCAGTAGTATCTTTTTTTGGCGAAACTACTCTAAATATGCGCTTGCTCGGGAAATACAACCCGTTTGCTTCCTGGAAATATGGGGGATATAATGGAAATAAAGGAGGGTTAATCATGGCAAAAATAACAGTTCCTGGCCAAGATACATTTGAAGTAGAAAATGGCACTAAACTAGTGTTAGCATTAGAAGATCACGGGATTGATATCCTTCACCGTTGTGGTGGTAAAGCCAAGTGCACAACCTGTAGAGTGGAAGTTATTGACGGTGAATTTGGTGAATTAACAGATATTGAAAAGGCAGCTTTTTCAGCTAAAGGAATTGATGAAAATTACCGCTTATCTTGCCAAGTTTTCGTTAATGGTGATGCTACAGTTAAGCCAATGATGACAGTAAGCGCATCAGGGCTCGATGCTGGGCCAAGACCAAGCGAAGATTAATGAAGAAAGCGTCTGACTCCATAATAAGGAATAACGCTTTCGGTTATATCCCTTAGGAGTCAGTCGCTTTAACTAATTTTCGTTCAAGCCTTTCTATTCTTTTTACGAGTTCGGCCGTTTGTTTTGTTTTTAATTTCCCCGCTAACTTTGTTGCTTCCTTGCACCAGGTTAGACCAGCTACTGCAATATCTAATGCTTTTTCATAATCTTTATTATAGTGCTCATATAGTTTGGAAAGTTCAATTGCCATTTCAACAGAAAATAAATTTCTAGTTTTGAACGATTTTGCTAAAAGTTTTATTGCATCATTCTCTCGATTAGATTGCTTATATAACTTATTCAGTAATAAAATTCCGTCTTCAGATATATTGCCTTCATCTTCTTTCATAAGCTTTTCAAGACAATCGAGTGCCCTCTCCTTTTCACCAACAAACTCAAACCACTTTCCAATCTGCAGTCTTTCAATCGTTGATAACTCTTTATTCTCATAATCTAATAAGCAGCTTGAAATATGAACATACAATGAGATTAAGGAAAGGACGTCCCATTCATTGTGCGTTAAAACACCTTTAATATAATCGGGATCAGGTTCATGTAAAAAATCAAAATACAGCATCGGCGCCATATATCCCGGTGTATCTTCTCCTCGTTCAAACTTTAATATTTCACCTTCAACAATTGAAAGCTTACAAGAAGGCAATATTTCTTTCCACAACCTCCTCGAACCATGTAGTAAATCGAAATGACCAAATGCTGGTAGCTTCGGTACTTCGTCTCTTACAAAAGTATGTCTCGTCTTTACTTGTGGCCAATCAAAAGCCTTTCCATTATAAGTTACAAGATTACTTAAGTTTTTTACATCATTTAAGAAATGATAATACATAGCCACTTCATGCTCAGGGCCAGGGAGAAAATATTGTTTTACCTTAACCCCTTCTCTTGTCAATTGACTGTATCCAAGTAAAAAAATCGTACTCCCAGCCCCACTCGACAACCCAGTCGTTTCTGTATCAAAAAACAGTAAATCCTCTGGTGATCGTCCTGCGGCGGACAAGGGATGCTTCAAACTAGTTTCGTGCCATCGCTCAACAATGTCAATCGCATCAGCAAACGTATATTTTCCATGCAGAGTCTCTAGCTCATAGTGTTTTTCCCGAAGAATTGTGTAATTTTCCTCTAGATGAATAACACTAGCATCAAGCTTTCTCCATTTATCATAAAAAGGAACTTGAGCAACAGACTCCATTATAGTAGGTGTTGGCTTAACCACTGATTCTTGGGGTGCCTCAATTGACAAGTGCTTTTTCATTCGCGAAAGTTTGCCTTTAATGGACATGTAAATCCTCCCCTGTCAATTTAGCAATTAATTTACCAACTAAGCTTTTTCCTTTTTCTCCTGTTTCAACAGATGGTCCTACACAGGACGGACAACCACTTTCACACGGACAATTGCCAACCATTTTTTGAACTTCCCTCAATACTTGGGGGAAATTCTTATAAATCTGTTCACTTAGTCCTACTCCACCTGGATAACGATCATAAAAGAAAATCGTAGGTTCTTCAGAGTGAATAGCTTTAATTTGCGGGATAACGTGCAAATCATTACGATCACACATAACAAAAACGGGTGCAACATGTTGAAATAGGTGAGCAAGTCCAGTAAGCGCTTGTTCAAGAGGCTCTTTTCCTAACTCATCCACAACATCTTTTGAGAAGCTCATCCACATCGCATTGGTGTGCAGCTCAACTTCAGGTAAATGAATCGGTCCTGAACCAATGTTTTCAAACGTCGAAAGCTTAATTTTTTTAAAGATTGTAGCCTTTGCATTGACCATGACATCCCCATACGATAATTTTGCTTCATCCATTGGTTTTTCCTTATCTTCTTCTAAAACTCTTAATTCAACAGCTAGGTTGGCATCTGTAAAATATTCGACATCAACTTCGCGAACCCATGCTTTTTTCTCATCCCAGTCAAGTAATTCTACTTGATACTGCACTCCTTGATGAAGGTAAATCGCTTCATCATGAAGAAGTGTCATTGCACTGAACGTATCCATTTCACCAATTACTTTTACATTACCAGTATTTGTTTGATCGATAATGACGACATTTTCTTGTGAAGCCGAACGCAGACTAATACCGTGAGCAGGGAATCCATCATTCATCCAATACCATTTTGACCCTTTATGATGAAGTACTTGCTCCTCAGTTAAAAATTCTAAAACTTCTTCAATCTCCTCACCATCAAACGTTTCACCGTATTTAAAAGGAAGTTCATATGCTGCGCATTTTAAATGATCAACTAAAATAATTAAATTGTTCGGATTAATACGCGCTGACTCGGGATTTCGTTCAAAGAAATATTCAGGGTGTTGAATAACATATTGATCCATTGGCGTTGAACTAGCTACCATTACGATAAGGGACTCATCCTGCCTCCGACCAGCTCTTCCTGCTTGCTGCCAAGCACTTGCAACAGACCCTGGGTATCCTGTCATAATACAAACTTGAAGTTGCCCAATGTCAACTCCTAGCTCTAAAGCATTTGTACTAACAACACCGATAACATCACCTTTTCTTAAACCTTGTTCAATCTCTCGGCGCTGTTTTGGTAAGTAACCTCCTCGATACCCTCTGATCGAAGCTGGCCCTAATTCTTTTTTTACAAGTTCTTGCAAATGACTCAAGATCACCTCAACCCTGACCCGACTTCTAGCAAACACGATTGTTTGGATCTTTTCTTTTAAAAACGTCTTAGCTAACTTATTCACATCAACCGTTGCACTTCTGCGAATATTTAATGGCTCATTAACAATTGGCGGGTTGTAAAAAAGAAAGTGCTTGCGACCTCGTGGCGCCCCACTTTTATCAATTAGCTCCATCTTTTTTCCCGTTAATTGCTCGGCCAATTCCTTAGGGTTGGCAATTGTAGCTGACGTACAAATAAACGTTGGATCACTGCCGTAAAAGTTAGCAATTCGCTTCAAACGACGAATAACATTTGCTACATGACTACCAAACACTCCACGGTACGTATGCAACTCGTCAATGATGATATATTTTAAGTTCTCAAAGAATGCTACCCATTTTGTGTGATGTGGAAGGATTGCTGAATGAAGCATATCTGGGTTTGTAATTACGATGTGACCAGCTTTACGCACAGCTTGCCGGATGTTTGGTGCCGTATCACCGTCATACGTATAACATTTAACATGAACATCAATTTCATCTATTAACTCATTGACTTCACTTTTTTGATCTTGGGCAAGTGCTTTTGTGGGGAAAAGATAAAGTGCTCTGCTTTCCTCATCTTCAATAATTTGCTGTAACACAGGTAAGTGATAACAAAGACTTTTCCCTGATGCTGTCGGTGTTACGGCCACGAAACTTCTCTTACTAACCCCTGCAGTGAACGCCTGTCCTTGATGACTATATAAAGACTTGATCCCACGGTTTGATAATGCGTTTTTTATTCGACTATCTAACACTTCTGGAAAAGAAACGTATGATCCATCTTCAGGTTCTATTTCATGCCAGTATGTTATATTTTTTGATAATTGCTCATCTTTTCTTAAAAATTCTAAAACATCTGATAATGACTTTTTACCGAACATATCATTCACCTCTATTCACTATTGTAGCGAATGTGTGTTTGTTAATAAAGAAAAAAGTAGCAGGGAAATATTCTCTACATTCCCTGCTACAATAACCCAACTATACATGATATTAAGCATTAGTTAACCTGTCATCTCTTAACCTCTTAATTATTTGTAGGGCAATTGCAGCTACAATTGTAACGATAATAAAAGAACCGACCATTAAGAATGGATTAATTACGTACCCGAAAGCCACTTCATTTTGTAAGTAAGCCACATTTTCATATGAGTTAACAATTTTGGGCACATATGAGTTCGTTAAGTAAATACCATAGACAACATGCCCGATAATGTATAGAGCGTGAACAATGATTGAAATAAGAATAGATTGAATGAATAATTTCATTTTCTCCCTCCACTGTTATTGATTTTATATAATGAATGCTTTTACATTTATTTATTATTTTTTAACTTTATCATTAAATCCAGGAGTTTGTGCAACTTTATGTATTTTATTTCCATTGGGTTATTATGTTAATATTGTTCTGTCCTTTAAATCTAATAGGTAAGAGCAAAAATCTATGAGAGAAAATCCTTTAGAAAAAAGCTTTAAATAAATTTAAAAGGAGGACTCTATTATGAAGGTTTCACCTAAATTCTTTATTAGTACCCTAATTGTATTTACGTTGTTTCTCGTATTAGGGTTTCATAAAGAACTTTCTTTATTTGTTATCATCACATGCTCATTTATCTTTGGTATGACAGTCCATCTTTTTGTTGAATTGTATACGAGACTTGAAGTCAATAAAGATAAATAGAGCATAGTTATCATCGATAGTTATTTAAGGTGATGCACATCGAGTAGGAGGATAATCATTAATTGATTATCCGACCTCTCACACCACCGTACGTACGGATCCGTATACGGCGGTT
>NZ_WMKZ01000008.1 GCF_019024285.1 Alkalihalobacterium elongatum | reverse complement strand
AATCTTCAGTGCTAATTTATCTATAGTGGTAATAGACTAATTTTTTCTTTATTTTTAAGCTCCTCAACCATATCGACCCATAAACTAGGCTTGTTTGTGAGAACTGAATAGTATGTTGTTAAGAAATTTACTACTAAGTCTGCTTCAATTTCTGTAGTACTTTCATTAAAAGGCATAAATCCTAAATCAAGTCCACTGACTGCTTCGCCATCATTTTTCCACGAAGGATGAACATAACTTATATCAAGACGCTTGTATCCTAGATGCGAAAGCACCTCTCTTCGTACAAGTGGATTCATTGACTTAATTTTTAACGACTCTGAATGATCTACTAAATTAGGATTATAAATTTCAGCAAACATCCCAAATAGCTCTTTTCCATTTTCGTTTGCTAATTGTGTTAAATCCTTTAGTCTATTTTTTGCAAGAAACGGTCCTATTCCCTGTCCGTCACGACCAATAATTGTAAAGTCCGTCATCGCAATATTCCAGTCTACATAGTAACGATATTCTGTAGCACCAACAACCTCACCTTCGTTTACTGCTACAAACACTCGAATGTCTGGGTCTTCTAAAGGCTCTGCCCAAAGTTCGAACTCAAGTACTTCTTCTGGTGGAAATACTTCCTGCATTAAGTTATGCATTTTTTTAAATAGAGGATCTTCAATATTTGTTATTCTATTATAATCCAACGAAATCACTTCTTTCATTATTTATCATGACATTTGTAACTGTTACCAGGTTTTATTTAAAAGGATTTTTCCACTCCATTAAGACACCGTAATTACATGATTCTTCATCATCCAAATAATTATCCACAATATGAATGGGCTTCCTACCGCACCTTAGTAAGAATGAAATCACTGGGTCTTTTATGTGCCCCTTTGTCACAGCACTCACATATTGTTCTGGAGTCATTTGGTCTGCAACTTTATGAAAACCAGGCATACGACCACCACCTAGTAAACGATCTAGCCCTTGCTGAATAACTACGTGATACATCGATTGCATCATAACTTTACCAAGACCTAACTTACGATATTTAGGCTTTACACTTATATCAACAATATAGAGGGTATTACCATTGGGGTTATGGTTTCGGATATACCCATTATCGGTAATTTCTTCCCATGTATGATTTGCGTAATTCGGATCAAAGTCAACACATAGTCCAGTTAATGAACCAGCTAACTCTCCGTCAACTTCAATACATAAAGCACCTGCTTGAAATAGTTCTACGTGATTCGTAAGTTGCTGTTTATCCCACCATAATTCAGAAGGAAAAGGTGGGGGAAAACATTCTTTTTGGATTTGTATAAGATCATCAAAGTCGTTCTTTGTGTAATTTCGAATGACAGCAGGAACTGTCTGCTCTTGATCATACGCATAGAATTCACTTCGATATAACATTATTTTAAAATCCTTTCGTATTCATTTTTTCCCAGTCTGGGTAGAGATCAGTACGACGGTCTCTCCAAGTAGTAACTGAACCTCTTTCACGTACTTCATATAAAAGGCTAAGATCTAAATCTGCAGTTACAATCATGTCATTATTTAATTCCCCTTCAACCATAATTCCTTGCGGAGGAAACGGAATATCATTAGGAGTAATAACAGCAGCTTGACCGAAGTTAGCTCTCATAAAATCAACTGTTGGTAGTGAACCTACCGTACCTGTTACTACTACATACACTTGGTTTTCAATCGCGCGTGCGTGACTCGTATAGCGAACTCGATGGAAACCATGACGATCATCTGTACACGATGGACAAAATATCACATCTGCTCCTTGAGCTTTTACCATACGGACGATCTCTGGAAACTCAATGTCATAACAAGTTAATATTGCTATTCTACCCTTATGAGTATCAAAAACCTTCACTCCATCACCAGGAGACATATTCCATTCAGTAACTTCTGTTGGTGTAATATGCAACTTTGCTTGTTGTTCAATTCTTCCGTCTGGATAAAAGAGATGTGCCACATTATAAAGGCGATCGTTTTCGCGAATAACATGTGTTCCACCTATAATGTGCATGTTCATCTTTTGTGCAAATGATGAAAAAAGGGTTTGATATTGCTCTGTAAACCCTGGTAATTCATTTATAGTTAACGAAGTTCCTTGCTCACTTCCTATTGATAGTAATTGGGTTGTAAAAAATTCTGGAAACAGAACAAATTCTGATCCAAATTCTGCGGCTGTTTTTATATAATGTTCACTTTGTTTCGCGAACTCCTCAAAAGACTTTATTGTCTGCAACTGATATTGTACTGCCGAAACACGAAATTTCATAGAAAATCCCCCTTTTCAACTAAGCTTTTCCCTTAGTTGATTATCTTTCAGAAGCCCCACTTTAACAAGTAGGGACTTTTTAGTAAGGAGGTTACCTTTTGGGTACCTTTTGCTGTATAAGGTCTAGTTCTCCTTTTTTAAATCCTCTATTCGTTTTTTTCCCCATTCATACATTAAATTAATAATTGGTAGTAACGATTTTCCGAGTGGGGTTAACGAATATTCTACTCTTGGTGGCACTTCAGGGAAAACTTCTCTATGTACAATTCCATCCTCAATCAATTCCTTTAATTGACTAGATAACATTTTATGGGTGATCTTAGGAAGCAATTTTTGTAATTCACTAAAACGATACGATTTTTCTTGTGCTAAATACCAAATAATAACAATTTTCCATTTTCCACTTATTACAGATAGAGTTAGTTCTTTTTCACAATTAAACTCTTGTTTTTCTAACTTCTCTTTTATTTCTTTTCTTAATGTATCTGCCATTTGTTTACCTCATAATTCTATATTGTTTTTTTCTTAAAGGCTCTTCTCTTAAAAAAGTTATTTTTTGCTATTGGACCGTTAACCAAGCGTAAGCTTGGTTCTTCACGCTAAAGCGTGAAGCTTTTTGAAGGAAATTAGCTAGATGGTCAAATAAATTTGTCCATTAGGGCTTATTTACTTCAAAAAACGATCCAATAGCAAAAATGTTTACGAAACAGCCTTCTTAATGACTACGTCTTAATCACACTACAGGGCTTTTTTCAATAAGGATGAAAATAAATGAGACGTCACGTCTTTTAATCTAAGTGAAGAACTGTTAATGCGTTTTGAACTTCATCTAGAGTAGTGTGAAACCTCCATTGATTTGCATATCCTAAACTACTACAAATGAATTTGGTTTGATTACTTTGTACTTTTTTACGAAAGTGTACATGACCACATAAAGCGTAACGAACATTTTCACCCTTAACTAGGTTTTCATAATCTTGACTACCGAGATAAGCATTAAAGTAATCCCAGACACGGTGTGGAGTTGGAACAGTAAACTTTCGATGTGACACAAAATGGGTGCAAAAAATGACCTTTTCATTTCGATGTTTCCTCAGTTGCTCTTCAAACCTTTTCATAAAATATTGGTTTATATCTGTTGAATTGTCTGCCCAATCTGTATATTCTTTATCTTGCCATGTACTTCCTTTCATCTTCATTTTACTAAATTCATTAATTGTATATTTCTTTGAGTTCCCAAAGCTGAAATCAAACCAACCAATATCTCCAATTATCACCCAGTTATTATGTAATAATTGGGGGCCATTAGCTAAATTCCTCGGATGAGTTCTTAACTCATCATAAATATCCCACGTCTTCATGTTTGGATAGTGAATATTCCATATATCATGATTTCCAGCTACAAAGTAACAAGGGATCTTTAAATCAGTTTCTATTTTTTCTATTGTAGCAAGTGTTTGCTTATAATCATTTGCGATATCTCCACCTATACAAAGTGCATCTAGCTGTTTTTCAACAGCTTGTTCTAATAGTGCTTCAAGTACGTCTGGACGACGTCTTTTTTCGTTAATATCTAGGTGTAAGTCAGCAATAAATCCTAATTTCACCCCATCACCTACTCTCTTGTTAAGTGAATAAATGAGTACTTAACTTTTAAGTATAACAAACTTAAAAACCTAAATATAGAACAAGCTATATGATCAATCGCTTCACACTTGAATGGCGAACCCTTCTTTACCTGTGAGGTGCGTCCCATCCCTCCCAAGAATAGGTAAAGAAAAACGAGGATGATTCGTATGAATCATCCTCTGTTCTTCTCTCCTTTAATTAACGAGATCCCCAGTATATTGTTCTCTCAATTTGAACTTCTGAATTTTACCCGATGCATTACGAGGGAGTTGGTCGATAAATAAAAACTTTTTCGGAACTTTATAACCAGCTAACCGTTGACGACAAAAGGCTTCTATTTCATCTTCTTTTAACTGTTCACCATCTTTTACAACTACTACAGCTGTAACAAGTTCGCCCCACTTTGGATCAGGAGTTCCGATGACAGCGCTTTCAACAATGAGTGGGTGTTCATCTAAAGCATACTCAACTTCTACAGAATATACATTTTCACCACCAGTAATGACCATATCTTTTCTTCGATCTACGAGTGATATATACCCATCTTCATCCACTGTAGCTAAATCACCTGTATATAACCAACCGTCACGTAAAGTCTTTGCCGTTTCCTCTTGTTTGTTATAATATTCCTTCATGATTGTTTCCCCGCGTAGAATTAACTCTCCTACTTCACCAACAGATACCTGCTCATCGCGATCATTAACAACTTTCACTTCTGTAAAAAGCGTTGGCCATTTACCAGACTTGCCAATCTTTGTCTTATGGTCGGCTGGTGTTAAATAAATACCTGTAGGCCCGCCCTCAGTTAAACCACATAAATTATAAAATTGATCTGTATTAAATAATTCTATACTTTTCTTAACTAACTCTGGTGACATTGGAGCCGCTCCGTAACCACAACGCTTAATCGATGAGAGATCAATTTGATCTACATTCGGGACTTGTGTAAAGAAGTTATACATCGTCGGTACTCCAAAAAATAATGTTACTCTCTCCTTTTCAATCGTTTTTAATGTTTCAACTGGATGGAAGTCTTGTTCAATTACATTCGTTGCCCCAAGGAAAAAGCCTGGAATAAGAAATAAACATAGTTGAGCGCAATGGAAAAGAGGTGCCACATGCAATAGTCGATCTTCGACTTGAAGACCTAATAACCCTGTCGTTCCAATAGCCACTTTAAACACTCGTTGATGATCAAATAATGCACCTTTTGGTTTTCCAGTTGTCCCAGATGTATAAAGGATATGTAGGTCATCCGTTCCTAGTACTTCTACACCGGGTTCTTCTGTATTGTCAGACAGTACATTCTCATAACTTAAATATTCTGGGAAAGTCGCTTTCGGTGTAACAATTACATCTCGAATAGCTAGGATATCTTCACTTGCCTCATTGATTATCCCTTCTAATTCTTGATCACATATGACAACTACACTATCAGATTGCTTTAATATATAGTTAACTTCCCTAGCAACTAATCGGAAGTTAATAGGAACAATTACTGCTCCTAGTTTAGCTGCTGCAAAGTAACTTATGGCAAAATAGTCGGAGTTTTTCATCATGAGAGCAAGCTTCTCACCTTTTTTCAGACCAATACTGGCTAACCCATGAGCAAGACGATTTACCTTTTCATTAAATTGTTGATAAGTATGTTCTCTTCCTTGAAACGTTACTGCGATCTTTTCTGGATGACGACGAGCATTTAGTGCTAAACTACTTGTAATGTTCAAATAAATTACCTCCTTAGAAATAGAAAAATAATTATAATAACTAGCTCGCTTGAGACTCTACTAACCTATTGCAAATTTTATACCAAGAAGGTTCTATTCTTCTTCACCTAATCCCATAGGCTTTTTAGTCTATTATTTTTGATTAGACGTAGGAATTTCGTACACCAACCTATCTACTATTGTTTGGTTTTGATACAACCCCAATTATCATTTTATAAAATACCTTTTTTTGACTTTTCAACCCATTGGTAAATTAATCCAACACTAATTTCATAGCGCCGAGCTACTTTTGACATATTCTTTGCACTAATCGCTTCCTTTGCTAGCTTTTTCTTGAATTCTAGTGAATAAGTTGTTTTCTTCATAATAACTACCCCTCCTTAACTTTGTTTACTTAATATCGTTTTCAGAACTTTTCCACCTGGGTTTCTTGGTAATTCATTAATGAACTCAATTTCTTTTGGAATTTTATAGTCTGCAAGTTTATCTGATAAATAGGTTTTGATCTCCATTACTGATACTGAATGATCCTTCTTACTAACTATAAAAGCTTTAACTTGTTCACCGAATAGTTGATCTGGGATACCTACCACTGCTGCTTCTAAAACACTTGGATGTCCATAAAGAACATTTTCAACCTCTGCAGAATAGATTTTTTCACCACCACGGTTAATCATATCTTTTTTGCGATCCATGATATATACGTATCCATCATCGTCAATCATTGCTAGATCACCAGATTTCCAGTAACCGCTTACAAAAGATTGCTCATTTGCTTGAGGGTTACTCCAATACCCTTCAATAACCATAGGTCCTTTAACCAGCAGCTCTCCTACTTGATTATTAGGTAATGCTTCCCCTTGATCATTTACAATTTTTATTTGTGCAACAGGAACTGGCAAACCTACAGAACTTGCTTTAGAAGCTGGGTAATAAATGGGCATAAGTGTTGTCGGTGATGAAGTTTCAGTAGCACCGTATGCGTTATGCAACCTTGCGTTTAGAAATTCTTTTTTTAACTGACTGATCGTTTCATAAGACATTGGTGCTCCCCCGTATGCAATAGTTGAAACATCAGTATATGCTGCGGTTTTAAAATGTGGAGAAGACATTAACATTACGTATATAGTTGGCACATTAAAAAGAAAATTGACCTGTTCTACTTCCATCGCTTTAAGATATTCTTCAGTGCGATACCTCTTTAAAACGATTGACGTTCCACCTACTAAGAACATGTGTAGCAATTGTCCGATCATGCCAGTAACATGAAATAGTGGAATTGCTATTAGCGTTCTTATCTTTTCATTCGTATTCATGACGTAACAATAATTGAGAACACTATGGATGGCACCTACATGACTTAAAATAGCTCCTTTTGGTGTTCCTGTTGTACCTGAAGTGTACATAATGAATAAAGGATCAGTTTCTTCTATTTCCAGTACAGGAAAGGCTTTATCACCAACATTAGCATGCAAAACAGAGAAAGGTTTTACATCTGATGAACCATTGTTTTCAAAATCATCAATGACAAAAATGGTTTGAAGCGATGCTAGCTCATTCCTTTTTTGAGATTTTTCTAGCTTTTCATAGTAACCACTTTCTGTAACTAAAACTTTGGCACCTGAATGATCAAGCATAAAAGTAATCTCTTTTTCAGATAACCTTGAGTTGAGTGGAACAATAATCGCTCCTAGCTTTGCTGTTGCTAAGACTATATGTGCAAACTCAAGACAGTTTTCTACTAATATAGCTACTCGATCCCCTTTTTTAATCCCGTAGTTATAATAGAAATTCTTAGCTACTGTTAATGCTATGTCATTTAATTGCTTATACGTTTGGCGTACCTCTCCCATTACAAGTGCTTCCTTTTGTGGATACTCTCTAACAGTTGCTTCAAACATGTCTGATATCGTTTTAGGTCTCTTTTCATAAACTCTTACATCTCGGTTGAATAGCTCTGCTTTAACAATCATCTACTGCACCTTCCTTCCTAAAAAATATGTGAAACCCTTACATTTACGGTATCTGCTATTCATTTTTCCATATGATATTTAACATGCAATAAATGTGCCAATTTTCTAATAATTAGTCTTGTAGAACGGTTATATAAAGTGGGGTTTCTTCATCCCCCACTGAAAATTAGTTGAACCAATCGGGTTGTCCTCTGGCCTACACGAAGTAGGTCACACTTAGGTACTCGCTTCCTCAAAGGCTTAAAATGGTAGTCTTAGCGCCAGTTAAAACGAAATATACTCCCTACATATGAAATAGTAAAAATAAAGTAACCTACTTAGTAAAATAAATAGGTTACTTTATTTGTATTGCCTTCTTTTTAATTTTTACATTCTGATATAACGTCGGTATTTGATGAAAAAAATAATCATCGATTACTTTTTTCATCAGTTTAACTTAATCCTAATCTCTGCATTTTTTTTACTAATGCTGATTGACTAATGCCTAACACTTTTGCTGTCTTACGAGTTGTTTTATATTCAGCCAACTTTTCTAAAATAACATCTTTCTCTGTTTCGTGAACAATTTCTTTTAATGTTCTTTTATGACTGCTGATCTTCTTTTTATGAGTAATTTTTTGAGGTAGTTCACTCGCTTGAATTTCACTCTTCTCCGTCGTTACTATAATTCTTTCAATTAAATTCTCCATTTCTCGAATATTACCTGGCCAATGATATTGCTCCATAATATATATGACTTCAGGATTGATTTGTTTATTTAAATTATACTTACTGTTTGTTTTTCTTAAAAAATAATAAACAAGTGGCGCAATATCTTCTACTCTTTCTCTTAATGGTGGAATATGTATTGGTATGATATTTAGCCGATAGTATAAATCCTCTCTAAATTCCCCTTTTTCCACCAATTCTTCGAGGTTTTTATTAGTAGCACATACTACGCGAATATCAATTTTTTTTGTTTTTTGGCCTCCAAGTCTAGTAATTTCAAACTCTTGGAGGACCCTAAGTAACTTCACTTGTAATTCAAGCGGCATCTCACCTATTTCATCTAAAAATATGGATCCTCCATCGGCTTGCTCAAACAAACCTGGTTTTCCTCTTCCATCAGCTCCTGTAAATGCACCTTTTTCATAACCAAACAATTCCGATTCTAATAAATGAGGTGGTATCGCTCCACAATTCACTTTGACATAAGGTTTATTGGACCTGTTACTTCCTTGATGAATAATATTAGCAAATACTTCTTTTCCAACCCCAGACTCCCCAAGTAAAATAACTGTAGAATCAACAATAGAAACTTTTTTTGCAAGGTTAAGAGCTTTAATTGTATTTGGACTTTGAGCAATGATTTGATCAAAGAGCCGTTTCAGCTCTTCCCTTTTCTTAATATCATCAATCTCTTTTAAAATTTGCTTTGTGTATGCCTTTGCTTCTTTTAGTTCTATTTTTAATTTATTTAACTCTGAAATATCTCGAACATTTGTAACTACGTGAGTGATCTTACCTTTATCGTTAAAAATCGGGCTCCCTGTTACAAGGACTTCTTTTCCAAGTACCGTTTGGACAATCGTTGTTGGTTTTTTCTGCTCTAAAACTTTTAAAGTAACTGATTCTGAAATAATTCCTTTATTCAAGACATCTTTCAAGTTCTTACCTAGAAGTTCATTTTCATCTACTCCAGTAATTCGCTTATATGCTTCATTTACAATCAGTCCAATTCCATTTGCATCAGCCACATATATACCGTCGTAACTTGATTCAATAATTGAATCAAGTAATTTATTCATTTCAAGAACATTCTCTACAAAATGATCAAGCTTAAAACTCATTTAAACCTCCTTATTATATTTTCTATATTTTCTGTATTTTCTATATATATGATGAATTATTTCATCACTTTATAAAAACTGCAATGATTTCCTTATAATTTTCACTTTTTATACTTGGCACAATTGTTGCATGGTTGACAGTATGATCCACAACAATAAGGAGTGAGCAATATTAATGAAAAGAAGAGTTACGGTACTTACACGCAAAGAAGAAATCGCTGAAGACAGATTAACAGATTGCGTTGTTGTTGTTATTGATGTATTGCTTGCTACAACAACTATTTGTAAGCTATTAAATCATCGCCCAAATTCGGTCATTCCAGTAAAAGATCAAACAGAGGCGCATACGGTTGCTAACCAGCTAGAGGAAGACACGTATTTATTAGTAGGGGAAAGTGGAGGGTATGAGATTGAAGGATTTTTACGTCCAGACCCATTAGAAATTACTAAGCAATCATTATCCAATAAAGAAGTTATTCTTCTTACGACGAATGGAACTGTTGCCATTAGAAAGTCTGCCAACGCTAAACGCGTGTATACATGTTCATTAATTAATACTGCTGCAGTAGCAGAAAGTATTATGTCCTATGATAAGACCTCATCTATAGTAATCGCTTGTGCTGGTAATGATGGAAGGTTTTCCCTAGAAGATTTTTTATGTGCAGGATACCTCGTTGACGAACTTATGAAATACTCAACAAACTGGTCTTTATCTGATTCTGCGTTCGTTGCTAAACAATATTATGAGAATACTAATGTAACTATGATAAAAGATCAACTCGCTTCATCCGAAACGGGACAATTATTAAAAGAGCTAAACTATCACGAGGCCATCGATTTTGCCTCAAAAAAAAGTTGTATTAATATTGCACCATACCTTAAAGGTGCGAAATTTTTCGCTTAGGCTTGAATAGGAGCAATCTACCTTTAAAGCAACCATTCTTTTTTCCAGTACGAAAGTAAAATATCCTTTATTGACTATAAAAAGGCGCCTACCACTGGTACTGGTAGACGCCTAACATTCTTTAGCTTTTTATCTGTACATTATAATGTTTCAACCAATGTTCCATTTGAATAAAATGAGCGATAAGCTGTGGACCTGTCATTAGTTGACCGAACCACGGTGTTTTAAAAGAAGCTCCTCCACTTTCAGTAATTTCTTTCATCCTATTACGATCAATTAAATCAAATAATGGTGAGTCGTTTTGATTAAGAATGTTAAGCATCTCTGTCTTTACTGCATTCGTATAATGTGGGTTATGCGTTTTTGGATATGGGCTTTTTTTACGATATAAAACCTCATCAGGTAGGATACCTTCTAGTGCTTTACGTAAAATACCTTTCTCTAAACCGTTTAGACGCTTCATCTCCCATGGAATGTTCCATACATATTCAACGAGACGATGATCGGCAAAGGGAACACGAACCTCTAGACTAGCTCCCATACTCATACGATCTTTTCGATCGAGAAGAGTTGTCATAAACCAGATAATATTTAAATAGGAAATCTCTCTCCTACGTGCTTCCTCTTTCGTATCTTCTTCAAATCTAGGTGTTTCTGCGATCGTTTCTTTATAACGCTCATGAACATAAGATTGTAACTTCAGCTTATTTTTCCACTTATCTCGGAGAAGTGCTTCTCTTTCCTGTGTTGAACGCATCCATGGAAATCCATTCAAGTTCATCACTTCAGGCTTATGGAACCAAGGATATCCACCGAAGATTTCGTCAGCACATTCTCCGGATAAGCCTACCGTCACATCATCTTTTATTTTTTCGCAAAACCATAATAAACTAGAATCGATGTCAGCCATACCAGGCAAGTCACGTACTTCAACGGCTTTCTTCAAATAACCTGCCAGATCTTTCATTGAAATAACATGGTTCGTGTGTAAAGTACGAAACTCATTAGAAACCTTTTCAATCCACGGACCATCAGCATTAGGCTGAAAGTCATTAGCTTTAAAATACTTATCGTTATCTGCATAATCAATCGAATACGTTCTTAAATCTCCCTTGTTGTCGCGCTCAAATATATTGGCCGCTAAAGCCGTCAGCGCACTTGAGTCGATGCCTCCTGATAAAAACGTACAAACTGGGACATCTGCCACTAACTGACGTTCAACCGTATCAGTTAATAACCAGCGGACTTTTTCTGCTGTTTCATCAATACTGTCAACATGCTGCTTACTTTTCAATTTCCAATAGCGTGTAATTTTAGCCCCGTTACGGTCATACAGCATTGCATGTGCTGGTCGAAGTTCTTCTATATCTGTGAACACCCCATGTCCTGGTGTTCGTGATGGTCCTAAACCTAACACTTCAGATAGTCCAGTTTCATCAACCGTCGGTGAGATGTCCCGGTGAGCGAGAAGTGCTTTTATCTCAGACCCAAATAGCAATTTACCGTTTTGAACGGAGTAAAATAATGGTTTGACACCGAGACGATCACGGGCAAGGATTAAACTTTGGTCATGCTCACTCCAGATCGCAAACGCGAAAATACCATTTAATTTTTCTAAGCAATGAAAACCCCACTCTATATAAGAAGTTAAGAGAACTTCTGTATCTGAATGTCCCTTAAACGTATGTCCTCGTTGTAGCAACTCTTTACGAAGATCTTCTGTATTGTATAACTCGCCATTATACACAATTGTATATGAACGCTTCCCTTTCGTTCGGGTCATCGGCTGAATGCCGCCTTCTGGATCGACAACAATAAGACGAGTATGTCCTAATGCTGCATGGTTAGAGCTCCAAATGTTGATATCGTCTGGTCCTCGACGTGATAACGTCTTTGCCATCTTTTCAACTTCAGCCTGCTCCTTTACCATATTGCGCATCCAATCAATCCAACCAGTAATACCACACATCTATATCAACCCTCTTTCGGGAGTAATTTATTTAAATGGGTCCAATGCCCATATCCCATCGTATTCATAGAAATCATAGAAGGTTACTTTTCTACTGCCCTGAAAACCTTTACACATCAATATTTTTTCAAAAACCTTATAGAAGAGCGATTGTTCAGCAAACAAAAAATCAGGTGAATTTCATGAAATTCTAGATTATCTAGATTGACGATAATTCACCCGATTTAAAACATAGATATGCATAAAAAAGCTGATTTATCCTCATAATGAGAACATCATTAGAAAAAATGGTCTCTAGCGTAGTGCGGAGTTACCCAAAGGAGTGAAGTTAAAGTGAATTCACAACGTGCTCAAGAAATCGTTGAGTCTATGAAGGATGTTCAAGTGCTTTTTAATGGTACTCCTGTTATGATCCAACATGTCGATCATGACAATGATACAGCTCGAGTTTACGAAAAAAAACAACCCGAAAATGAGATGACAGTTCCAGTGCAACAACTAATGGAACAGTAGAAAGCCACTTTTGAACTACATACCTAATTTTGAATCTAAAGAAGAGCTGTCCACAGTCGGTCAGCTCTTCTTTAGGTTTTCTCTTTGACATATGTACGAAAGCAATTTCTCACAACTCTTGTTTACTAAGTCGTATACTTCTTCAAAGTTTCCAGTATAATACGGATCTGGAACGTCAACTACTTGACTTTCTGGAAGAAAATCAAGGAGCCTAGCAACTTCTCCTGTTCGCTCGTACTGAGCCATTGCATTTAAATTCCCTAAGTTTTCCGCATCCATTGCAATGATATAATGATAATCCTGCAAATCAGACTTTTTTACTTTTCGTGCTTTCATTCCACTATAATCAATTGCATATTGATCTAAAATGCCTCTTGTTCCCTCGTGTGGCGGCTTACCAATATGCCAATCTCCTGTTCCCGCCGAATCAATTTCAAATTGATCACTTAAGTCAGCTTCTTTCACTTTTTGACGAAACACAGCTTCTGCCATCGGTGACCGACAAATATTTCCTAAACACACGAATAATACTTTTACCATTGCTCTCTTCCTTTCTAGCATTACATAGTTAAATGTTAGCGTAATTGATAGCGAGAAGCAATGTCCTGTTGCTTTGTTGATAATATAAGGCCTTTTCTAAGATTGTTGCTCTAAGCTATTGGACCGTTAACCAAACGAAAGCTTGGTTAACGGTCCAATAGCAACAAAGTTTACGAAAACAGCCTACTATAAAAAGACTGGCTCTTTTTGAGTCAGTCTCTCTCTTCTTAGTTTATCCTTAAATAAAGATCTCTTTATGATTTTCCTTTACCTTTGCCAAACATGCTTCAATATTCGGGTAGTCTTTACCGATACAATAGCGCTTAACATTGCATAAAGTATCTTCATCACCACGAAAAATTTGAATGATCTCTTCTACTCCCATTTTTTTCGTTTGAACGGTACCATCCACATAAACAGCATCATTGTTTTCAAACTTTTCATAAATAACATGGAAATTTGGTTTTGTTTCCCCGATGAAATATTCCTTCGTTTCAACTAGATCATGAACGCGCACGTTCTCTTCACTTCCTATTCTAGAAATTTTAAAGCACCTTACATACTATACATCTTTATCATGTATAGTTTTGAATGCATTTGTGACTATTGCTTTACAACATTTTGAAGGTTTCGTTTCAATTTTTTTAAGATAGAAACTATTGTAGGAAAGGCAAACCAATTTTATACATGAAAATATATTTTTACTTGTAAGTTTTTACATCAATAACTTTATCAAGCTTTAAATAATTTTTGTCTCCAAATTGATCAATCAGATGTAGCTTTCTTTCGTTTTCGTTAAAATGGTGAACAGTACCAACCATACAATGATAATCATAGTTCTCATAATAAGTGAAAATAAGCGATGCGTTGTTTGCCATTCCTTCACAAATTTGTTCATTCATTTCTATCAGTTGTTGCTCGTCGAGTTTAGGTTTTTTTTGATAAGCTATTTCTTTTTTTAACTCGCGAAGCAAACCAACATGTTCTGGCAGCATCATTGCTGTCCACTTTATATTTCCACGATCCTTAATCATTTATTTCACTCCTTCTACGCTTTGTGACCACCAAGAAGGGTACAACGGTATTTTGCTGTACCAGCTTCCGTATAGGAAACAGCCCTTAATAATGCATCCGAGCCATACTTGTTTCGAATCGCGTCCATGACATAACTTAATTCCTTTTTCCGGGGTTTCTCTGGGTCTAATAAGCTGAGCTGAACATGAGCGTCATCACAAACATTTGACAGGGCAATTGTAACTTGCCTTACAGTTTCTCCTCGGTAATGTTTCTTCATTATATGAAGACATGCTTCATAAATATCCATTGTTAGGTTTGTCGGTTCATCGAGACTAATTGAGCGATAAAATCCGCCTCCATATTCTTCCTTACTGTAGCCAAGACCTAAGCTTATCGTGCGACCCACCTTCCCCGCATTTCGAGCTCGTCTTGTTACTTCTTCACACATTTCTAAGATGACACATTTAATCTCCTCTTTTTCTTTATAATCCCGAAGTAAAATTTGACCTTTTGCAAAGCTAATCTGCCCTTGCATAATAGGTGCCCCAAGCTCTGATAAATCTATTCCCCATGCATGGTAGTACATTTGGTTACCCATAACACCAAACGCTTTCTCTAATCTTGAAACATCATATTGAGCAAGTTGTCCTACTGTTCTTATTCCTAAACGATTGAGCCGCTTTTCTAGCCGTGATCCTATCCCCCACATTTCACGTAATGGTAGAGGCCATAACTCTCTTTGTAAGTCCTCAAAATCCCAATGGGCAACTCCAGTCTTTTTCGCTTTAATATCAAGACAGAGCTTTGACATAAGCATGTTAGGTCCAATACCGATTGCACACGTTAAGCCAAAGTCCCTTAACATATCTTCACGAATACGCTCGGCTAATTGCGAAGCAGATCCCCAAAGACGCTCCGTACCGTCCACTTGAAGAAAACTTTCATCAACACTGTATACATGGATTGCCTCAAATGGCACATAGCGAGTGAAAAACTTCGTCAATTCCACGGAAGTATCAAGATACATTGCCATTTGCGCATTAACGAGCTGGATACGAGGATCATCTGGAATTTCGAATAATCGACTTCCCGTTTTAATCCCAAAATCTTTTTTTAATTTGGGTGTAGCAGCTAACACAACACTTCCAGACCTTTCTGTGTCGGCAACAACAGCCAAATAACACTCTAATGGATCAAGTCCTAACGCTAATGCTGAACAGCTCGCATAAAAACTTTTCATATCTACACAGAGAATGCTACGTTTTTCAATTGTTTCGTACAATGGTTGCGGAACCATCTAATCCCCCCTCGAAAGGAACTTGTGTTCGTATTTTATTATTAATTATAAACGAATATACGTTCGTTTTTCAAATAGAAAAGTTTTACATTAAACTACATATTTTACGAAGTTAAAAATATAATTAAAAAAACGTTTGGGTACGCTATATTATGAGGTGAATAGATATGGAACATTATCATGTAGCAAACTTAAACATCGAACAATTACAAAAGCTGCAGAACCTTGAAGAAGAACTAAATGTCGTATTAATAGCATACGGTGATGATAAAGAAGATGAGCCTGGTGGTAAGCATACGATCGTAACTGGATAAGATGTACGACGATATAATCGGGTGCTGAAAGAAATTCAGTACTCGATTTTTGTTAGAATATTACTGATATAATGAATGAACCTTTAAGGTTGCATTTAAATAGAAAAAAAGGGAAAATTACTATAAAGACGAATACATAGGAGAACTGTAGTCAATGAGATATTTTCAGCCTGATTTTGAATTAAAACACTTTACAGAAATTACATCTGAATGGTTAAAAGCAAATAATATCAAAACGATTTTATCGGATTTAGATAGCACACTTGCCATTCACCACCAACCTGGTGGGACTGATGTAGAAGAGTGGGTCAGCATGTTAAAAGAAACTGGCGTTGAACTCGCGATTATTTCAAACAATAGCCAAGGGCGTGTTGATCGATTTTCTGAACCTCTAGGAATACATGGCTTAGGCCGCAGTGGAAAGCCTGCTATTGGAAAGATAGAACGATATATGCAGAAAATGGGTGCTAAAAAAGAAACGAGCTTATTTCTCGGAGATCAGCTCTTTACTGATGTTTGGTGTGGTAAGCGCTTAAAAATGAGGACAGCTCTTGTTCATCCAGTTGGCGAAGAGCATGAGCCATGGAATATTAGGCTAAAACGAGTGTTTGAGAGACTTATTCGTAGAAGATGGTAAAGTCAAGGTAGAAACTTTTGAGTTTCTACCTTTTAATTTTTACAGACTAACTATTGTTTCACTTTAACGACTTTACTAAAATAAAGAGGAAATTTATACGAAGGAGCATCAATAATGGATCGTCAATTTTTGAAAAAGAAGATCGAAAAAATAACGGCTAGCTATGTACATGATCCTGATGTACGTTTAACAGATGAACAAGTCAACACTCTTATAAAAAAGTTCAATGAGCAAAGAGTAGCAAATCCAAATGATAATATTCACCATATTCTCCACGATGTCATTTACGATTATTTAACCGTAAATTACTTTTGATAGAACTTTTTACCGCCAATTTTTTCAACGAGTCGCGGGAACACCTGATACAAACTAGATCCAACATCCATCCACCAAGGCAAATTCAACTCTCGCTTCGGTTTAATAATCAGTTCTACAATGCGCTTTGCTACAGCTTCTGGAGATAACATTAGTTTTTCAATATTCTTTTTATAGGTACCGCTTTTATCTGCTTGATCAAAGAAAGCCGTTCTAATGGGCCCAGGATTGATTAAGGTTACATGAATATTCGTATCGTGCAACTCCATTCGAAGTGCATTTGTAAAGCCTCGTACAGCGTGCTTCGTTGCAGAGTATACACTAGATTTCGGGGTGGCAATCTTCCCTGCTTGCGAACCAATGTTAATGATGTGTGCCCCATTCTTTTCTAGTAATGAGGGAAGAAATGCTTTGGTACAAGCCATTAGTCCTAGAACATTTACATGAAACATCTCTTCAATTTGCCGAAAATCAGCCTCGACGAACGCATCAAAATATCCAACTCCAGCATTGTTGATAAGAACATCGATCCTTTCATGATCATTTACCACTTGTTGAACCGTCTTTTGCACACCAGCGAATGATGTGACATCTAATGGATAATAATACGCTTGGACGGCATATTTTTTCTTAATATCCTCTGTAATCAATTCTAACTTATCAATGGATCTGGCAAGTAAAATAGGAGTTGCTCCTAGTTCAGCAACTTGAAAAGCCAGTTCTTTTCCTAGTCCACTAGAAGCACCCGTAATAACAATGTTTTTATTTTGTAGAAGTTTAGTTGTCATTTTTTCCCCCTAATAAAGTATAATCTTTTGTATAGTTATTCATAATTTTGAAAAAACAATCATTCATATCTTGACGTAATTGCGAGATCGACTTATAATAGTCTCCAAAGTATAATGAGCGTTGATAGGAATAGTAAACAGTAACATGTGTCCAGAGAGCAACACCCATCGGCTGAAAGGTGTGCCACCACTGAAACTGTTGAACCTACCCTTGAGCTGTCAGGCAAACCTGACCGTCGCCGGCGTTAACGGTTCCAAGAGGGCTTGCATATATTCGCAGGCCAACAAAGGTGGTACCGCGGATCCAAACTCTTCCGTCCTTTTTATTATAGGACAGAAGGGTTTTTTATTTTATTACCACTTCCGCTCACGTCGCTAAACAGGTACTTACGCTTTTCTATTGGCTAACTTCAGGTGCAATCCGCTCGAGGTCGCTTCGGTCCATCAAACGTGTCCGAACATCATGACACGTATTGCTAGCCCTCCAGCGCTTGTCGCCGATAACCAGGCACCTTACGCTTTTCTATTGGCTAGCTTCAGTACCCAGCGCCTAGTGAAACTTCGCTCTCCTCCTTACGATAAGTCAACATCGCATCGCTCCACTCTGCGTGTTTCCTTTATCTCATACGGAGGGCTCCAGTTCATACGTCGCTAAACGGGTACTTACGCTTTTCTATTTATTTTATCATTTTAGGCTTACTCTACAAATAAAAGAGGGATGACGATGACGAGACAACGAATTGTCGTAAAAATTGGCAGTAGTTCTTTAACAAACGCAAATGGTGGCTTATCCATTGATAAGATTACTGAACATACTGCTGCTATAGCAAAGTTAAAACAGCAAGGACATGATGTTATCCTCATTTCTTCTGGGGCAGTTGCTGCTGGATTTACACATCTTGGCTACCCAACTCGTCCCGTAACCATTGCTGGAAAGCAAGCCGCTGCAGCCGTTGGTCAAGGACTATTAATGCAGGCTTACACTGAAGAATTTCGAAAGCATCGTATTGTCACTGCGCAAATGCTACTAACTAGACATAATTTTTCAAATCAAGAACAATACAATAATGCATATTCTACTTTAACGGAACTAATCAAACGTGACGTCATCCCGATTATTAATGAAAATGACTCGATCTCTCTTGAAGAACTGACTTTTGGAGACAACGATATGCTATCCGCGTTAGTGAGTGGACTTATTCATGCCAATACACTCATAATCCTTACAGATATAAATGGATTATACGATGACAATCCAAAGACGAACCCAGACGCCAAAAAGTTTTCATTTTTACCAGAAATAACGGGGGAACTGATTCAAGCTGCAGGTGGTGTTGGTTCAAGTGTTGGTACTGGAGGAATGCGTTCAAAAGTCGAAGCAGCGAAAGTGGCTCTTTCCGTTGGGGTTAAAGTTTTTATCGGAATGGGGACGGGGTCAGATAAGCTTGTCGATATTATTGCTGGTAAAGGTGATGGCACATATATCGGCTATACCGATCATCATATGATGAAGAGTAAGAAACAATGGATTGGTATTCATTCCGAAATAGCAGGAAGGATTAAGATCGATCCTGGTGCTGAAAAAGCTGTTATTCACAAAGGAAAAAGTCTTCTCCCTGCTGGTATTACGCAAGTTGAAGGTACCTTCTCAACTGGTGATGTAATTGAAGTTATTAACACAAAAGGTGAGTTAATTGGCAAAGGCCAAGTCAATTATTCCTCTAGTGAACTCGAGTTAATTAAAGGCTTATCAAGTGATCAAGCAAAAAAACAAACAAATAAAGAGCAATCAGAGGTCATTCACAGAAATTTATGGGTAACGATAAAGGAGAAGATGATCAAATGAGTGAACTCATTCAAAAAGCAAAAAAAGCAAAAGAAATTACATCATATCTAGCGGTCTTATCGACAGAACAAAAAAATGAAGCATTACTATTAATAGCTGAGCAACTGATCCAAGAAACGGACTATATCCTAACAGAAAACGAAAAAGATGTTATCGCTGGTAGAGAAAACGGCCTGACAGAATCACTCATCGACCGTTTAAAGCTAACAAGTGAACGCGTTAAAGATATGGCAGACGGTTTAAAGCAGGTTGCCAGCCTTGCTGATCCAATTGGGGAAGTCCTTGAAGAGTGGGATCGTCCAAATGGTTTACAAATAAAAAAAGTAAGGGTCCCACTTGGGGTTATTGGAATGATTTACGAAGCAAGACCAAACGTAACAGTAGACGCATCAGGCTTATGTTTAAAAGCAGGAAATGCTGTTATTTTACGTGGGAGCTCAACTGCAATTTTCTCAAATAAGGCGATTGTTCAAGTCATTCACCGTGGCCTAGAAAAAAGCCAATTGCCGATTGAAACAGTTCAACTTCTTGAAGATACTAGTCGTGAAACGGCTTCTGAAATGTTCAAACTAAATGAATATTTAGATGTACTTATTCCGCGCGGTGGTGCTAATCTTATACAATCCGTTGTTAAAAATGCTTCAGTTCCAGTGTTAGAAACTGGAGTTGGAAACTGCCATGTTTATGTAGATGAAGCTGCTAATAAAGATATGGCAATTTCAATTGCCGTTAATGCGAAAACACAACGCCCTTCTGTATGTAACGCGGCCGAAACGCTTCTCATCCACAAAGAATGGGCAAAAAATTATCTACAAGATCTTCTAGCACAACTAAAAGATAAACAAGTTGAAATTCGTGCAAATGAAAGTGCTTGTCAAATGGACACTAGTTTAATCGCTGCTACTGAAGAAGATTGGGGAACGGAATACCTCGATTTAACTGTAGCACTACGAGTAGTTGATAGTGTCGATGAAGCCATTCAGCATATTCAAACATACGGAACAAAGCATTCGGAAGCAATTGTTTCAGATGATGCAGAAAATGTAAGTAAATTCTTAAATTACGTCGATGCTGCAGCTGTATACCATAATGCTTCGACTCGTTTCACCGACGGTTTTGAATTTGGCTTCGGTGCTGAAATTGGAATTAGTACACAAAAACTTCATGCTCGTGGTCCAATGGGACTCCCTGCATTAACATCAACGAAATATGTCGTTCGCGGCACAGGACAAATTAAGTAAAGGGCAGGTGTAATTATGTTAAGAGATAAAAAAGTAACATTCGTAGGAGCTGGCTCAATGGCAGAAGCCATTTTCGCTGGACTTATTAATAAAGAGTTATTAAAGCCAGAACAAATCATTGCAACTAATAGAAAAGATGTCGATCGCCTTGAAAGCTTAAAAAACACTTACGGTATTCAAACGACAACGAATAAAGAAGAGGCCCTTTCAAAAGCTGATATTGTCGTACTTGCGATGAAACCATCAAATGTAATTGACGGGATCAATCTTATTAAGCCTTTTATACGTAAAGAACAAATCTTCATTTCCGTTTTAGCTGGCGTTACGACTGCTTATCTTGAAGAATTACTTGGAATGGAGGCACCTGTTATTCGTTCCATGCCTAATACTTCAGCGAAAGTAGGCGAATCTGCTACTGCGTTATCTGCTGGGAAATTTGCATCAGAAGAGGATATTAATATATCAGCTCACTTATTCAAAGCAATTGGTACAGTTCACATTATTCCTGAAGACAAACAGGATGGCTTTACAGGAGTGGCTGGAAGTGGGCCAGCATATATTTACTATTTTGTTGAAGCGATGGAAAAAGCTGCAAAAGACCTTGGTTTAGAAGAAGAAGAAGCAAAGGAAGCAATCATCCAAACATTGAAAGGCTCTCTAAAACGTCTAGAGTCTACTTCAAAAACTTCTGCACAGCTCTATAAAGAAGTGATGAGCCCAAATGGTGCAACAGAAGCTGCATTAAATGTCCTTGCCTCTTATCAATTCCAAGATGCTGTCATTGCTGGGATTAAACGATCTTCTGCAAGAGCAAAAGAAATGGGTCAAATCTTTACTGAGTCCAAATAAAATTAGCCTTCAAAATCATTTATCGATGATTTTGAAGGCTATTTTACTTCTCTTTGTATCAAAACTAAAAGGCCGTATTATCATTTTTTACAAATATAAATCATTGAACTACTTTTATTTGTTAATGGCGCTTGATCCCAACTTCCATATTGATGAATAATTGTAAATCCGTGATCTTTTAAAAGTCGTTCCATTTCTTTAGGATAAACATAACGAAGCTGAATTTGAGTAATATCTTCTTTTTCTGCCCTTCTTCTAATCGTTCTGTATGTCTGAATTTGTGTAACATCATCGTACTGACTGACAGTATATACATCTACCTTTTGACCCGCAAAATCAACATACGATCGCCAGTATTCTTCCTGATCAGGTTGCATTAGTTCGTCTCGAGAAGGAAACCTCGTACCAAACAAGAAAATACCACCTTTATTTAAATGTCGGTATACCGAGGCAAATAATTCGTCCTGTGATTGATTCGTTAAGAAGTGCTGAAAAGAATTTCCGACCATAAATATAAATGAACTTTTTATTCCGAGATTTAGACTTGTACAATCTTGTAGTAGAAAACGAATATTTACGTTCTTTAGGTTCGCCTTTTCTCGTGCTTTCCTCAACATTTTTTCATGTAAGTCGACACCAACAATTTTTATTCCCTTTTCTGCAAGGCGTAGGGTAGCTCTTCCCGTTCCACAAGCTAACTCAACGACGGGTCCTTCTACTTGTTTTGCAAACTTTTCTATTAACGGGAGATCGTCTAAAAATGAATCGTTTTCTAGATCATATAAATCAGGATCTCTATACTCTTCTAAATTATTATGATTACTCATACCTTTCGTCCAACTCTCTTTTATACACTAATTTAGTCAGTTCTTTAATACCCATTCTGAAGCAGCTAGTCCCGATAGTATTGCACCTTCTACTGCTCCTCTTTTAAATATGTCGCCAGCAAAAGCAATAGGTCCTGGCATTGTTGTTGCGACAAACTCATCAGGATGAAGAACCTCTGGCTTGGAATACCGCCACCTCTTCAATTGCTTATCTAAGATTTGGCCTTCTCCAAGAAGTGGTTTAGCTGCATCAATCAGCTTATCCATTATTATTTGGTCATCTTCATTATAATGTTCGCGAGACCAGTATTCATTTCCGTGGATTGTAACTACAGTGGTATCTGAAATACCTTTTTGCTGATTATCTCCAAGAAATGAGATACTCCCTTCTTTTATTTGAATTCCACCTGGTTTTGGTATATTTGTTTGTGCACTTAGAGCAACAATTACACATAAGCAAGGATAATAGCTCGTCATCTTTAACTCATCTCTCAACTTTTCTTCTATATCTACTTGAGCTAATAGTTCCAGTGATTGAGGAGTAGGAGAAGTTAATAATAATCGATCAGTCGTAAAAGATACCATTTCAGCGTCTTTCCCTACCCGTGCACTAACAGACCATTTTCCACCAATCCATTCTATTTTTTCTACTTTATGTTCAATCTTAATGTTCAAGTCTCTCGCTAATTCTTTTATTAATGCATTCATACCATTCTTACCAGCATAACGCGGATAACCATCATTATGTAGTAGTAAACTATCAAGATCTGTAATATTGTTCATTTGATGGAAGCCATTCGTCCACGTATGTACAAGCCTATCACTGACCCATCCGTTTACAAGCTCTTTCATTTGCTCACTGCGAGCAGTAAAAAATTGAGCTCCATGGTCACTTCTACCACCATTTACTCTTCTCGTTGCCATTCGACCTCCGACACTTCTACCTTTATCTAAGACGAGGTAGTTTACATTTTCTTCTGAGAATTTCTTTGCAGCGATAATCCCAGCTAAGCCAGCACCGACAATAATTACGGAATAATGATTCATCTTCTCCATCTCTCCTAAGTAGTCTGTTTCCTTCATTGTAACAAATGGAGTTGATTAAGTGGATGGCAATGTGTTGAACGGCACAATGATCCCTTCCCCTATTAATAAAAATCTAGTAAAATTAGTAGTGTTGCTTAGAACTTCACCTAAGCGTGCAGAGACAAGTATTCACTTAGTTCGGTCAAGCAACAATTAGTAGAAAAAAGCTAATAAAGAAGGTTTTGGAGGAGAGAAATGGCGTCACAACAAGCAAAAGAGAAAAAACAACCGAATCGCATTTCAGAGTATTGTGCAAAAATCGTTGATCATAAAGCTTTTACAACAACGATTATTACATTCATTATCATTAACGCCATTGTTGTAGGGATTGAAACGTATCCGAATGTATATCAAACGTATACTAGCTGGTTTTACTATGCTGACATTACGCTCCTATGGATTTTTACTATTGAAATAGCAATGCGAATGATTGCTGCACGTCCAACTCACAGTTTCTTTAAGAGTAGCTGGAACTGGTTTGATTTCCTAATTGTTGCAGCAGGACATATATTTGTTGGAGCACATTTCATTACTGTTTTACGAATTTTACGTGTTCTTAGGGTCTTACGTGCCATTTCTGTTATCCCTTCATTAAGAAAACTAGTCGATGCTCTATTATTAACCATCCCAGCATTAGGCAATATTATGATCTTAATGAGCATTATCTTTTATATATTTGCCGTTACTGGAACCATGTTATTCGCAGATGTAGCGCCAGAGTACTTTGGCAACTTGCAATTATCCTTGCTAACCTTATTCCAAGTCGTCACACTCGAGTCATGGGCAAGTGGGGTTATGCGCCCAATCTTTGCGGAAGTCGCTTGGTCTTGGATTTACTTTGTCCTTTTCATTCTTGTCGGAACCTTTATCGTTTTTAACTTATTTATCGGGGTCATCGTAAGTAATGTAGAAAAAACGAATAGAGATGAAAATGATGATGAGGCTGATAT
This sequence comes from Alkalihalobacterium elongatum, assembly GCF_019024285.1. GTDB lineage: Bacteria > Bacillota > Bacilli > Bacillales > Bacillaceae_F > Alkalihalobacterium > Alkalihalobacterium elongatum. Next base: position 112,497 of record NZ_WMKZ01000008.1, on the reverse strand, counting down.
GAAAAATGAGGTTCGTGAACTTCGTAAAGAAATTGCTGAACTAAAAAATATGATGATTAAAATGAACAAAAGCTGAGGAACTTCCTCAGCTGTTTCTTTATTTGATACCCATTTTATTAGGACCTGTTTCTCCTTCAATCCAGTCAAACTCGATTTCAAAGGAGTGCTTGTCCCCTTTAGTTGAGTATTCATACTCTACCTTTAAACGTTGAGATGGTTTAACTTGCACCTCTTCTTCTCCTTGCATAAAAACAAACTGACCTTCTTCCCTTAGCTTTTTAGCAATCGTTTCTAATACTTCAGCAAACTCATTAATCCCTTGTTGTTCTTTATGTTTAAAAATAATTTGAGTTGGAATTTTCCCCGCTTCATTCATTTTTATATCCCCCTTTTATTATACTTATCATTATTATAAGCTACTTTCTATCTCTCTTATGTGAACGATATTTGTCAACCCCCCCAGTGACGAAGTCATTGAAGTATTCCTCAAAAAAAAACAGCCCATAAGCCAGAAAGTCTGACTCATAGGCTGGTGAAATGTTTAATTTGTATTTATGAAGCTTTTTTTTGTGCGGCAGACTTCAGCTCAACAGGGACGGAGAATTTATGAGCATTATTTCCGTCTTCGAACTCGATTAAGATGGTATAATTACCTGCACCAAGTTCTAACGCTCTTGTGTTAATATTAACCATATATTCGCCACTTTCTTCAGTTTGTCTAACAGCATTTGCGCCCTTACCTTCTGCATATGTTTTGACAATGTTTGTACCATCTAATACGCTGACCTTTACATGACTCTTAGCTTCAGGAACTCCTTCCGCATTAAAAGTCGCAAACTTGAAAGGAATCGTTGCATTAGTATTCCAAGTTAATTTATTAGCTCCCAATGCTTTTGCTACAGGTTGTAGTTCAATATTTAGCGTTTTAATTTCTTGGAAATTCTTAATTTCTACTTCAAAAGTTTGTGTATGGTAGCCTTCAGCCGTAACCGTGACAGTGTATGGAGGTGTGTCTAGCTCTGGTTGTTCACTTGGAACCACATTCCATTCAAAATCTCCATTGACATCAATCGTTGCGCTATGTGATTCTGTTAAGGCGTCACCGTTTCTAATTCCTACTAAAGGAACCGTATAGTCAACATCCATTTGTAAACTCGCTTCAACAGGGTTTCCAGTAGTTTGATCAATAACTGTTCCTACAATTTTACTTGCATATTCTTCAGCTTTTTCAATATTGTAAAGGAATGGCGGTAAATTCATTTCCCATAACTGTTTATAGCTTTCTCTAACGTCATCTCCATATTTAATAACTGCTTCTTCCGTTGCGCCATTGTTCAATTGCGAGAGAATCTCTAAACCATCAGCTCTTGTAATGCCAATAACAGGGATACCCACCCCTTCACTTCCTAACGTTCCAGACACAGTCCCTGATGCGTTGTTATAAATAATCACTCCAACTGCTCCTGCAGCTTCAGCATTTTCTGCTTTTTCTCTAAACGTTCCATCTCCACGTTCAATTAAGGCGATGTTTCCTTCCACTTCAGCAGGGAAGTCCTCTGAAGTTAATCCTTTCCCAGCATGAACAATTTGCCCTTTTGTACCTTCAAAACCAACAGAAAATGTAAATGTGTTAAAGTTAAACGAACCATTTTCACCCCAATTAATTTCAGTGCTACGGTACCCCTCATATGGTGGAATAAATTCCTTTCCATATTCGTATGTGAAAGCAATTCCCCGAGTTATACCATATACCCAGTCTACTGTGTCTCCATGTGTAGGGTAGAGATCAATCGCTCGAATGTCAGCATAACCATTCCACTGTGCCATATCATTTGCCATCCCTGCGATAAAGGCATCTGCTGATCGAAGTGCCGTTCCTGCATGACCCCAAGGATAGAGGATTAGCTCACTATACGTATGACCTGTAATCGTTGTCATAATATTACGACTTAAAAAGAAATCACGGATTGCTTCCGTTTCTGGCTCACTAGCTGGAGCTGGACCGCGATAAGTAAATGAATTGGGATCCCCACTGGACCCACTTCCACCCCATTTGTATGAATTATTTCTATTTAAATCAACACCAAGTGTACCATCACCGTTTTGACTAAGGTTTTTTCGCCACATTCTATATTCACCACTTCGTGAATAGTGGAATCCGTCTGGATTTACCATAGGGATGATCCAAGTACGAATATTGTCTACAATATGTGAAACTTGCTCATCTTTTCCATAGTTATCTACAAGGTACCATGCTAAATCCATTGCTAGCTCACCTGATGGCCACTCACGAGCATGCACGCTGGCCATATGTACAGACTCTGGTTTTCCATCGTTAATACCAGGAGTTGTACTAATTTCAATCGCATGAATTGGGTCACCTTTTACAGAATGACCGATCACTTCTACATTTACTAGATTAGGATACTTCTTTTCAATTTCTTCAATTTCATTGAAGAAATCAGCTAAAGTTCGATAATCTGTTCGTTCTGTTGCAGATTGAATAGAGAAGATCTCATTTTTTTGTAGATCAGACTGAACAGGAGTATTCAAGTCATCAACTAAAATATCATATTCGTATCCTTCAGCTTGTAAATACTCATTTTCATAACTTCCTAGCACAATAGTTACTTCTTTATTTACACTATCCATATCAACTACATCTAATCCAGAATCTACTAAAACTTTCATTTCTTCTAGGGAATCGACTTTTACTATAACAAGTGGAACGACTTCCTTATTTCCAGCTGCACGATCTTTAGCCGCAAGAATAGAACTTGGAACAATGGTTGTGATAAAGAGTACTAAAACTATTAATAAAATAAACCATTTTTTCAACTTCTTCACCTCTTTAACGTATTTAAAAAACAAACCCAAAGTTAAGTTACCGCCGTTCCTTCCTTCCTTGTATATTTTGAGTTCAGAAGTATAGTAGCATAGTGAATAAAGTAAATAAATGAAAAATATGGAAAATAAGTAAAATAATACATTGGATACACTTTGTTTTTTTTGTTTTTCTTAATATTCGGAACTTTTTAACTACGATAAAACATAAATTAGGCAAATACTCATATCATATTTAGTGGAGAAACATAGTAACGATATAACCTATTATTAGTTCTCTTAAAAAGTAATGTGACGTGTTAGTATGCTATTTTTCTTTTCGTAAATATGATTATTTAACTGTTCTGAAAATAGAAAAGCACACCACTATATGCAAGTGATGTACTAAACTACTAATATTAGATTATTTTCATAAACTTAAATGGTTATTCTATCGACTCGTCTGCTGCCCCAAAAAATTCATCATATAGTGCACGAACCGCTTTTTCTTCATCTTCCTGGCGAATTCCAAATACTAAACTTACTTCAGAAGAACCTTGGTTAATCATCTCAATATTAACATTTGCATTGGCAAGAGCATTTGTTGCACGTGCTGACAGACCGATCGTATTGTGCATCCCTTCACCAACCATCATAATCATTGAGAAATCACGCTCTACATAGACATCATCAACTTCTAACTCTTCCCTAATACGAGTAATGATACGATCTTCTTTTTCTCCATCTAATTGACACTGCTTCAAAATTACAGACGTGTCGTCAATTCCAGAAGGGATATGTTCATACGAAATGCCTTCCTCTTCAATAATTTGAAGTAGTCTACGACCAAAGCCGATTTCACGGTGCATTAAGTATTTTCGAACGTAAAGCGTACAGAACTCTGAATCACTCGCAATTCCAATCACTGGGTTTAATACGCAAGCGCGTTCAGCCATGATCATCGTTCCTCGTGCTTCAGGATTATTCGTGTTTTTAATGCAAACAGGAATAGACTGACGGAATGCAGGCATAAGCGCCTCATCATGAAATACTGAAAAACCTGCATATGATAATTCACGCATTTCACGATACGTCATTTTTTTAATGTTCACAGGGTTTTCAACGATCTTTGGATTAGCAGCAAATACCGAATCAACATCAGTGAAATTCTCATATAAATCTGCCTTCACTCCTGCAGCTAAAATGGATCCTGTGATATCCGATCCACCTCGAGGAAAAGTAACTAAAGTTCCTTCTTTTGAGTAGCCAAAAAATCCTGGAAAAACAATCACACCTGGACGTTCTCTTAATTGAAATAAGTTATCATAGCTCTCTGGAAGCACTTGCGCGTTCCCAGGCTCATCACTTACTAATAGGCCAGCTTCTTTTGGACTTACATATTGGGCCTCAATTCCAATACTTTGAAAGTATGCTGCAATTAGTTTAGCGTTATTGTCTTCTCCACTTGCTTTCATTTGGTCAATAAACTTACCTTCATGTGATGGATCAAAAGTAACTCTTGCTTGTAAATCCTCTTTAATTGTTTCAATAATATCTCCCGATAAATTAAGATCTAATGCAATTTCTTCATAACGCCCCACGACAGCCCGTAAAGCATTATCAACGTCTCCTTTTTGTGATACGGCTTCGGCTAACTGTATAAGTAAATCCGTAACCTTTGTATCTGTTGCTTCCCTCTTACCAGGCGCTGAAACGACTACAAATTTTCTTTCTTCGTTCTCGGCAATAATTGATGCAACTTTACGAATTTGCTCTGCGTTCGCCACTGATGTCCCACCGAATTTCGCTACTCTCATCTCGTTTCTCCAACTCCTATAAAGTTTTTTTCTGTTCCCTTAATATTTCAATAATTCATAATTTATCATAGCCCCTACCTGTTTGCAAAGTTGAATAAATTGGATATTGTAGGCTATGTATGGATATAACTCCAACTGGTCTAATCAACCTGCACATCCTCCTCATTCACCCTAATCGATAGAAAACCCTCCCAAATGTAAAGATTTTAATGCGACAGTAATGCTTTAGAGTGATAAAGTATATAATTTACAACATATATTCTTCATTGATTCGCCAAAATCCTTTAAAATTCGAGTGTGTTAAAAAAAGTTCTATTAATGTTAACAAAATGCTATAGTCATTCTTTAAAAATAGAACATTTTAATCGCGCAGAAAAAGCTGACTTATAAAATTGTCAGCTTAAATTATTCCAAGATCCATTCCTATTCTCTCGGTTGTATCAATTAATAATTTAATTTGTTTTTCTGTATGTGTAGCCATAACTGTAAAGCGTATTCTGCTTTTTCCAATTGGAACAGTTGGAGGCCGGATTGCTGGTGCGAAAAAACCTTCATTTTTTAATTCATTTGCAAATTTTACAGCCAGATCTGGCTCTCCAATAAGTAAAGCAACAATTGGTGTTTCACCATCAATAATGGTAAACCCTGTCTTTTTTAATCCGTCTCGAAGCATCCTCGATAATTGTAATAACCTTTTTCTACGATCTGGTTCGGTCCTTATTATTTCTAAGGCTTGCAATGAGGCCCCAACGACTGGAGGTGATAATGCTGTTTGAAAGATGAATGGACGAGCCTTATTTACTAAGTAACTAATTACTTCATTAGAGGCTGCCACAAACCCTCCTTCACTACCAAAGGCTTTACTTAATGTTCCTACTTGTATCTGAACTTTATGTTGTAAGTTGAAAAGTTCGATCACTCCTGCACCAGATGAACCTAATACACCTGAACCATGTGCATCATCAACCATTACCCAAGCACCGTACTTTTCGGCCAATTGAACAATTTCAGGAAGCGGCGCGATGTTCCCGTCCATACTAAATACACCATCAGTAACGATTAGCTTTCTACGGTAATTGCCATAAGTAACTAACTTTTCTTCCAAATCTTTAGTGGAACAATGTTTATAAACGACAGTTTTTCCCCTACTCAACTTACAACCATCAATAATGCTTGCATGATTTAACTCATCACTAAAGATAATATCTTCTTTTCCAATAAGACCAGATAGGACTCCAAGATTGGCTAAATAACCACTGCTAAATAATAAGCTTGCATCTGTCTTTTTCCATTTGGCTATCTCTTTTTCAAGTTGATAATGGATTTCTAGATTTCCTGTCGTTAGCCGTGCACCACCAGCACCTGTTCCAAACTTTTCGATCATCTCTACAGCTGCTTGTTTAACTTTCTCATCTGTACTAAGGCCGAGATAATTATTTGAGGAAAATAAAAGAGTTGGACTTGCATTTACAGTTGTCACTGGTTGGTTCACACCTGTTACTTTTAATGTTCTCTTTAAATGCTCTTTTTCTAAAATCGCTAACTCGTCGCTTAAACCGTACATAAGAGCCCCCTTCAATCAGTTTTTAATATGACAGCTTGTCTAGATAAATAATTGACATAGTCACTAAGATCAACTTGGTCGTCAATAAAGAAAATTCTCCCGCCGGTTGCAGATCCACTTTCTTTAAAAGGTGATAATCGCACATATCCTATTTTTGAACTGGACACGTACCCAGTTATATAACTTGGATCATCAGACCAGCACAATTCAGCAACACTATATTGGGATGCACTTACTTTAGATGCTAAGGCTACAGCTTCTTTTATTCGGTCCGAGCTCAGGTGATACAGACCACTCCATTTTTCAAATGTTCCCAATTCCCAATCTACTCTCGAAACCCGTACATACGATTTATCTTCAAAAAATAGAAGTTCACCTGTTTGGCTGTGCATTATATAAGCTCCAGGTACAACTTTTCCACTAGCTAAAATCTGTAATCCTTTTTCAATTGCAGATTCTGATACATTACACTTTTGCAATAATTCTTTAGCTTTAAAATAGGTTTCTCTTACTGACTTACATTCAAAAGATGTTGGAGTTAGAGGGGGTATATGAGAAACTTTCTCCTTCAATCTATCAATAGTTATTTGAAGAAAATCTGGTTCTCCTCGTTCATGATTAAAAGCTCGATTTATTAAGTTTCTCATCGTTCTTTCAATCTCTTGTTCTAGTACTATACTTTCAGCACCAGATATATGTGTTCCACCTTCTTCATGTGATCCATTCTCAGCAGCTCTCATACGAATACTAAACATTTCTTTGGACATGGTGAACACCTCTCATTTCTTTTACTTTTACGAGCATTTTATAAAGTGGCCAAGAAGCTATAGCTGTAAGAACCATACCAGGTAAAGCACTTAATAATAACGGGAAAAACGGAACACCAATTGTAAATGAGAGAACATATCGAGCTACAAAGGAACCGATTGGCCCTGCAACTGTAATTACTAGAAAGCGAGGACCAAGTAGAGCAATTAATCCACCCGCAACTATACGGAAAACCATAGAAATTTCAACGTTTAGTAGATTATGTATGCCCAATAAGAATAATATTATTGAAGCAATTAGCCCCGCACTAATATAACGCCAAAAACCAAATGCCCCAGCAATAGCTACAGCAATAGGTGCTGAAAGCTGGAATTCTGCACCCGGTATCCCCGTTGGTACCTTAAAAGTTCCAGTAACCGCGATTAGCGCCGCTAAAAGCCCAATTAATGTAATATCATTTGTCCGTATTTTCAATTTATCACCCCTTTATTGTCAACTGTTATTTTTTTATAGTTAACATTCTAAAGCTATGATGTATCTAGGTCAATACAAATTATTCCATCGAAACTTTAACTTTTTACAAAAAACTATTTAATTAATATGAAATATATGGTAAGTTAATAGTACAACTGAAGAAAACGGGAGCTCCACAGTAAGGGGCTGAGAGGACAACTAATACTGTTGTCGACCGTGAACCTGATCTAGGTAATGCTAGCGGAGGGATTTTGTAGAATACTTATGTCCATTCGACCGCTTTCTAGCGGTCTTTTATTTTTATAGTGCAAATTCAAGGTCATTATTCAGAATAAATGCATAAATGACTAATTAATTATTTGTTACTGCTATAAAAATGGATTTTATTCTTATATTGTCATTCCCCTCCTCCATGATCGGTTCTATCACCAGGAACTTATATCAAATTTAGGAGGATTTTTTAATGTCGATTCTTAACCCATTTCCAAACAGTAAGAAAGTTTATGAGAAAAGTAGTACTAGCGCTTCTATCAACGTTCCTTTTCGAGAAATTGAACTAAGTCCAACCTCATTTAACGGAGAGGAAATACCTAATGAACCGTTTAGAGTTTACGATACGACTGGACCTTACACAGACTCTACCTACCATGCAGATGTCAGAAAAGGACTACCTGAATTACGTAAACAATGGATTTTAGATCGTGAAGACGTTGAATATTATGAAGGTCGTGTTATAAAGCCTGAGGATAACGGCTTTATTGATATTGAGAAAACAAAAGCTGTAGAAGTATTTGATACTACAAAAAGAAAACCATTACGAGCGAAACAAGGAAAAAATGTAACCCAACTTCACTATGCTAAAAAAGGAATTATTACGCCTGAAATGGAATTCATTGCAATTCGTGAAGGGTTAGAGCCAGAGTTCGTACGATCAGAAGTAGCGAGTGGAAGAGCGATTATTCCATCTAATATTAATCATCCAGAAAGTGAACCCATGATTATCGGGCGTAATTTCCATGTGAAAATTAATGCTAATATTGGGAACTCTGCAGTGAGCTCATCTATTGAAGAAGAAGTTGAAAAAATGACTTGGGCGATTCGTTGGGGTGCCGATACAATTATGGACTTATCCACGGGGAAGCATATACATACAACGAGGGAATGGATTATACGAAACAGTCCCGTACCAGTGGGTACAGTTCCTATTTACCAAGCACTTGAAAAAGTAAATGGAGTAGCAGAAGACTTAACATGGGAAGTTTATCGGGATACATTAATAGAACAAGCCGAGCAAGGCGTCGATTATTTCACAATCCATGCGGGCGTTCTACTACGGTATGTTCCACTTACAGCAAATCGCTTAACAGGTATTGTTTCTAGAGGAGGCTCCATTATGGCCGCATGGTGCCTTGCCCACCATAAAGAAAACTTCCTATATACTCATTTCGCAGAGATTTGTGAAATTATGAAAGCGTACGATATTTCCTTCTCATTAGGAGATGGATTACGACCTGGTTCTATTGCTGATGCTAATGATGAATCTCAATTTGCTGAACTTGAAACTTTAGGAGAACTAACGAGAATTGCTTGGGAGCATGATGTTCAAGTAATGGTCGAGGGCCCTGGACATGTGCCTATGCACAAAATTAAAGAAAATATGGATAAACAACTAGAAATCTGCCATGAGGCACCTTTCTATACACTAGGTCCACTAACTACTGATATCGCACCAGGCTATGACCATATTACTTCAGCGATCGGCGCGGCAATGATAGCTTCTTATGGAACTGCGATGCTATGCTATGTAACACCAAAGGAACATTTAGGGTTGCCGAATAAAGACGATGTTCGTGAAGGTGTTGTAACCTATAAACTTGCTGCACACGCTGCTGATTTAGCGAAAGGGCATCCAAATGCACAAAAACGAGATGATGCACTATCAAAGGCTCGCTTTGAATTCCGTTGGCGTGATCAATTTAACTTATCACTTGACCCAGAAAAGGCAATGAGTTTCCATGATGAAACTCTACCAGCAGAAGGTGCCAAAACTGCCCACTTCTGTTCAATGTGCGGCCCTAAGTTTTGCAGTATGAAGATTTCTCAAGATATTCGTCAAACTGCAAAGGAGAAAGGCATCGATGAACACACTTTGCTAAAAGAAGAAATGGAAAAGAAATCTGAAGAATTCAAGGAACAGGGAAGTAAAATATATAGATAATAAGAAGAAGCTAATTCATAGATTTTAATCTATGGATCAGCTTCTTTTTTGTACAAGGTCGGCTAATGTAAAACATTTAAGTCACAGCAATATTATTGCCATTCCCCATCTCGATCCCACTTTCCTGAACGAAGACCAACAGTTTCAAGTAATAGAGAAATTAATGACCTTGGTTCACCTATTAATGAATCTTCTGTACAGCTTGACTCAGGTCTATACTCCATATCAAGCGCATCTTTTAATGTTACTTCCTCTAAAAAGTTGGTAACATCCGCTTCGTTAAAACAAGGAGGGGAAACATATACGTTAAGGGAATGATCAACTATCATTCGGGCATTGGCTGGTGCGACCTCTGTCGTTTTAACAAAAGAGCCAATTAAAGCAAAAAGTATAATAAACACAGAAACCAATATAGAAATTTGTTTGTTCATTTTTTTCATGCCTCTCATCTAGCTAGTATTCTATTATTATTCTAGTACGAATTGATCAGATGAGCAATGAACAACGCTTGAACTTTATTTATATAAGCCGTTTACTAAAATTTCTAAAGCAAATGGAGCTCGAACCCCTTCTGCCGCTGCCGATAATGGAATTATTATGAAGTCTTCATTCTTTATGGCTGTGACATCTTCAAGTGCTGGATGACGCAGTAGTGTTTCTTTTTTCTCTTCAGCCGTCGTTTCACCATAATCAACAATGATGATTACTTCAGGGTCTCTGTCCACTACTTCTTCCCAGCTCACTTCTGCCCAATTTTTTTCGATATCACTAAAGATATTATCTGCTCCCGCTAGTGTAATTAACGAATTTAGGAAGTTTTGTGCCACTGTAAAAGGTGCCGTATCTCCGCTATCAAATACAAATACTCTCTTCTTTTCTGTTACCTCTGGAATGTTTTTTTGAATTTCTGATAGTTCCTCTTCCATCGAAGCAATTAACTGGACTCCTCTTTCTTCAACGTTAAAGATACGTGCTATATTTCGAATATCTGAGTAGATATCATCAATTGTCGGGCCAACTTTACTAGAAGACTCATGTAAGTATGCATTGATGCCAAACTCTTTCAATTGTTCAACAGTGCCAATATTATCCTCGCGAAATGCACTTGCCCAACCTGCATAAGCAAAATCAGGTTCTTCTGCTAAAAACACTTCTTGCGATGGATATTGATCCGAAAGAACAGATATTGATTCATAAGCTTCCTTATATTCTGGTAAAACGGCATCATCTAAATATGCGGTTCCTACCATAAATTCCTCTAATCCAAGAGCTAACATTACTTCAGTTACGTGTTGGTTTAACGTAACCGCACGCTTAGGTGCTTCAGTGAACGCTAACATTTGCTCATTATTTTCGATTTCAAATGCTTCATATTCTTCTTGTTCGACCTTTTCAACTTCTGTAATTTGAGTATTGTTCGTTGCTGTCACCTCTTGGTTTGTTCCCGTACCCTGTCCACACCCAACTAGAACTGTTGATGTGAGTATAAGAGCTGATAAGATCAATTTCATTTTATTAAATTTTCTCATATGAATTCTCCTTCTTTATATATTTAGCAATAATTGTCCAACGGTTACTTGATTGGTTATCTGTTGCGTTCCTTTGGATGGGAAATGGATAACCACCGTTTATCCAAACCTCATCTTTATAAGGTTTTAGATTACGTTTTAGATCATTTTTATTATCATCAAGTGTTTCATCTCTTCTTAATACCGCTTTAGCTCGTTTTGTATCTAAGTGAGGTATTATTGTTGTTGCTGAAATACGTTGATAACTAGTTTGATAGTTTTCAAACATGTCAATTACTTCAAAGCCTTCAGCGTTTAATAGATAGCACATCTCCCTAGGAAGTATTAAACTATATTCCCTGTCTACTTTAAACCGAGAGATTTCATTGTTTTGTTCATATGTTTCATATGTTAACGTTGTGTCAAATGTTTGTCGGGATAAGTGAGTGAGTCCTTCAATCGTTTGATAAATTCGTTTTCTTCCCCATTGTTTACATTGATTGATCTTCCAACATCTATCATTTGGTGGAATGATAAGGTCTACTGCTACTAAGCCACCATCTACTAAATGTTTTTTCACATTTGTCATTACTTGTAGCTGTTCTTTTGGTAACAGAAAATGTTGTAAAAAACCTTCTGTTAGCAAAATATGGCTAAACTTTAAAGAAGAATCGAAATGTAATGCATTCTCCTCTATTAAAGTTAACTTAGACACATCACTTAACCTTTTTCTTTTCTTTGCAGCTATGCCGAGCATATCTTCACTCATATCTAGTCCTGTTACATCAATTCCCTCAATAGCTAATTCATACGCGATTCTGGCAGTCCCCACTCCTAACTCTAATACAGAAGTGTCAGAGAAAGACTTAATCCAATGTTTAAAGAATTTCACACCGCTTTTACCAGTAAAAAGATCGAAATACTCGGCTTCAAGACCAATATAAGGTTGAGTATATTGTCTTTCATGCCGTTCTCCCTGCATCCCACAACGATTGCAAAGAGACCCAGCTAACTGTTCAAAGGGTGTTCCTATTGGAATTCCGTTTTTCGTATCCCCATTTCTTTCCTCATATTGAAATCCACAAAAATTACATTTATATTCGCCCATTCCTTCCTCCTAATTATTCGAAACACCAGATCTTATCTTAATTATGATCCAAACTATGTAGTTTATGATCCAAACTATGTAGTTTATGATCCAAACTTTCGATTTATGGTCCGAACTAGCCAATGTATGATCCAAACTTTCGATTTATGATCTGAACCATGCAGTTTATGATCCAAGCACTCGATTTTAAACAATGGAGTCAGCCTCCATTGTTGAAGTATATAAAACATGAACCTTCTTAGTATTTGGGTGCTTAATAATAGTCGCGTTAACATGGAACACATCGGCTAATAGCTTTTCTGTAAGCACTTGCTCTGGCGACCCTTCCGCAACTATTTGTCCTTCGTTAATAACTAGTAACTTATCGCAATAAGCTGCAGCTAAATTTAAATCATGTAGTGCAGCTAAAGACGTTAGTTTTAACCCTTTCACAACGTCAAGAAGATGTAATTGATGCTGAATATCAAGATGGTTCGTTGGTTCATCTAATATAAATAGTTTTGGTTCCTGCGCAAGAGCTCTAGCAATTAATACCCTTTGCTTTTCTCCGCCTGACAAGTGCGAGAAGCTCCGATTTCGATAATGCTCAATTCCGACTTCATTTAGCGAACGAGTAACGATTTTTTCATCGTAATCATTATCTTTTTCAAAAAATCCCTTATGTGGATGCCTACCCATACGTACAATATCTTCTACCGTAAAATCAAATGGTACGGAACTTTCCTGACCAACAACAGCAACTTTTTGAGCAAAACGACGATTTTTCCACTTTTTTGTGTTCGATTGATTAATGAGTATCGTACCGTTAGAGGGTGCATAAATACGATAAATCGTTTTTAATAATGTTGATTTTCCACTACCATTTGGTCCAATCACCCCAACAAACTCACCATCATTTACATGAAAACTGATATTTTGAATAATAGGATGTTGGTCTATTTTCGTTAATACATTTTGGATTGAAAGCTCCACTACTTTCCACCATCCCCTGTTCCAAAAGAATAGTTACTCCTTCTTAATAACCATATAAAAAACGGACCACCACATATTGCTGTAACAATACCTATTGGTAATTCTTGAGGTGCAACCACAGTTCTAGCAGCAACATCTGCCCAAACAAGAAAAATTGCACCTATTAAACTACTGACAATTAGCACTCTACGATGATCAGAACCAACCATTAACCGGACGATATGTGGTACCATTAATCCGATAAATCCTATCGCACCACTCACAGAGACCATAACTCCAGTTATTAAAGCCGTTAGTAAGATCAAGAATTTCTTAAACACATCAATATTCATACCTAGAGTTGTAGCAGTCGCATCTCCCATCAAAAGTAAATTAAGTGGACGATAAGATAAAACTAAAATAGCTACACCTAATACTAAAGAGAAAAAAGGGACGGGAAGTTGTTCCCATTTGGCACCAGCCAAACTACCCATCATCCAAAACATCGCATCTCTTATTCCTTCTTCTCGTGGAGCGGAGATCACAATATAACTTGTAACGGCAGACAACATCATAGAAACAGCAATTCCTGCTAATAATAGCCGGACGGTAGATATTTTCCCACGGACTTGTGCAAGCATAAAAACAAGTAATACTGATACCAATGCCCCCAAGAAAGCAGCCATTGATAATGCATATTGTCCAAAAAGCTTAAATGCACCAAAGATGATTACTAATGTTGCACCGACAGAAGCACCAGATGATACACCTAGAATAAAAGGATCTGCTAATGAATTACGTACTAAAGCTTGAATTGCAACCCCTACAACTGCTAATCCAGCTCCTACTACAACACCTAGTAAAACCCTTGGGAACCGAATTTCCCATATAATTTGTTCCTGTGATTTTGACCAGTCATGAACAATCACTTCATTTATATATGGAAGTTTAGAAAAGGCTATTTTCCAAACAGTTAATGGTGAGATGGAAACAGGACCAATCATCACAGCTGCTGTCATTGAAGTAATTAGTATGCTCGCTAATACGATAACGAAGAGTAGGTGTGAAAAGGTTATTTTCTTTTTCTTATGTATTAACTTAGGAGAAGTGTCGCTTTTCAAGTCGGTTTGCATCTATCATCCCTCTTTATTAAATCGTAATTATTACGATTTTTGTTATGCACTACTATTCTCATTTGCCAAAACTTTTATTTGTACCAACCCTCTTTGGAAAAGCCTACCTATAAATATATTAAGGTCCACCAAATACAGATACATCCAAAAGAAGTTGTATCTACATTTGGTGGCTGGAAATTTCGAAAATGGTTAAGACACACCTAACGCTTCTTCTCTAAACCACTTGATCTTTTCTCGTAAAGCTACTATTTCACCAACTAGAATAATAGCAGGGTGAGAAATACTAGCTCCTTTAGCCTTTTCTTCAATCGTTTCTAACGTACCTACAACAATCCGTTGTTTTTCTGTTGTCCCCCATTCAATAATAGCTACTGGAGTTGAAACCTTTTTTCCGTGAAGAATTAGCTGATTACAGATTAAAGGCAAATTTTTAACACCCATATAAAAAGCGATCGTATCTATTCCGTTTGCTAATGCACTCCACTTAACTTCATTGTTTTCTTCCCTTTGCAAATGCCCTGTGATCATCGCAAAGCTAGATCCGTAATCACGGTGAGTTACTGGTATACCTGCGTATGCCGGTGCCGCAATTCCAGAGGATACACCTGGAACAATTTCATATGGGATTTTATAGTTTGCTAGAACTTCTGCTTCCTCACCTACTCTACCGAAAACACAAGGATCTCCACCTTTTAGTCTGGTAACCACTTTTCCTTCTTTTGCTTTAGTCACTAGTAATTCATTGATTTGCTCTTGTTTTAACGTATGCTGTTTGGGAAGCTTTCCGCAGTATATAAATTCGGCACTGACATTTGCATAATCAAGTAAAGATGGGTTCGCTAGTCGATCATAAATAATTACATCTGATGTCTTAATACACTCTAAGCCTCGGACCGTAATTAATTTCGGATCTCCTGGTCCCGCTCCAACTAAGTACACCTTTCCACTTTTCATTTCGACCCCGCCTTTACATCGTACTTTCTGTTGCCTCTTTTTTCTTTTCAATCCCTAGGTCAGCAAAAGTTGCCATCTCTGTTAAGATTCTTGTTGCCGCATCTAGTAGAGGATAGGCTAATGCTGCTCCCGTTCCTTCTCCCAATCTCAAATCAAGCGAAAGCAATGGTTTTTTATTTAAGTACTCAAACACAGCCTTATGCCCTGGTTCGACAGATTGGTGGCTTATGATTAAATAGTCCTTAATTGCAGGACACAGTTCATAGGCAACCAATGCCGCTGCAGTCGAAATGAACCCGTCTACAATTACAGGTGTACGATTTGCTGAAGCTTGTAATAAAATTCCCGCCATCGCTGCAATTTCAAGACCCCCAACACAGGCTAACACATGAAGTGCTGATGCTTCGTTTATATTTCGACGTCTAAGTGCTTCTTCAATGATTGCAATTTTATGTTGATGTTCGTCTGCATTAAGACCAGTGCCACAACCAACAACATCTTGTACAGCTACTTTCGTATAAGCTGCAATTAATGCACTGCTAGCTGTTGTATTTCCAATTCCCATTTCTCCAATAATAATTAACTCATGTCCTTGCTTAATTAAGCTTTGTGCGACTTCCATACCTGCTTCAATTGCTTTAACTGCCTCTTGCTCACTCATCGCAGCTTCTGTAAAGAAATTATTTGTGCCGTTTTTCACCTTTTTCTTTACTAAAGAAGGATGATCTAACTCGCCATTAACACCAACATCAACTACGGTTACAGTTGCACCGATTTGTTTTCCGAGAACATTAATCGCTGCACGACCGACGATAAAATTTTGAATCATTAGTTTTGTTACTTCTTGTGGATAAGCTGAAACCCCTTCTTCAACAATACCATGATCTCCAGCACAGACAACTATCGCAGGCTTATTAACAGTTGGTCGTTCTTTCCGAGTAATTCCTGCTAATTGGATAGCCAGCTCTTCTATCCTACCAAGTGCTCCAATTGGCTTAGTTAATTGATCAACATGCTTGCTAACATTTTTCATCACTTGTTCGTCTAGGGGCGTTATTTGCGACAATATTTGATTTATTGAATTCATTTCATACACTTCTCCTTATATTCTAAACATTTATTTACAAAGGACTTAGCTATGTTTGGATTGGAAGCAAAATGAATATGCGTATATCCAGCAACTAAATGGTCAGTTTTATAACCTTCTTCTTTTTCACCACGAAGTGCTTTCACAAAATAAGCTCTATTAAAGTCATTGGTAGCACTTTCAAATGTAGAATAATGGAACTCATGACCACGGGCTTCTTCTTCTTTCTCTAATAGAAACGTCCCATCGATGGCCGTTACTTGTCGGTACCCGAGAGCAGCTAAGCTTTCCTGCATCTGAACTTTTCCAGGTATGACACCAACCATTGGATAAGCTTCTCCTTCACTGTTTGTAATGGAATCAGTTAAGTACATAAACCCTCCACATTCAGCAAAAGTAGGAAGTTCATTTGTAATGGCATCTTTAATATCTTTTCTCGCTTGAGTGTTATCTGATAGTTCTTTGGCGAACTCTTCTGGAAAACCACCACCAATGTACAGACCATCTACCCCAGCTGGTAACGTATCGCCTTTTAAAGGGCTAAAGAAAACTAGCTCTGCGCCTGCTTTTTCCAATAATTTAAAGTTTTCACGATAATAAAAGTTAAATGCAGAGTCATAAGCTACTGCAATTTTAACTTTTGGGTCATCCTCTTCCTGCTTTAAAAACAAGTCGGTTTTTGCTTGAAGTACTGGGCCTTGTTCTGCTATACGGAATAGCTCATCTAAATCGATTCGGTCAGCGACTACTTCCCCAAGTTCATTAAAAAACTCGTCAAGTTCACCTCGTTCGATTGCGGGGATTAACCCTAAATGGCGTTCTGGAATATGGAGGCCATCACCTTTTAATAAGTACCCAACAACCGGAACACCGCACTCTTGTTCAATTGCTGTTTTACAAAGCTCATAATGACCTTTGCTACCAGCTTTGTTTAAAATGACACCAGCAATATTCACATTTGGGTCGAGTAATTGGTATCCTTTAACAATGGCAGCAGCACTTCTAGCCATACTAGCAATATTAACAACTAAGATAACTGGGGCCTGAAGAAGCAGGCTAATCTCCGCTGTACTACCAATATTACTCTTCGGACTTTTCCCATCATAAAAGCCCATAACTCCTTCAATGATAGAGATGTCCGCATCTTCACTTGCATGGACAAAAATGTCATTGACAATATTATGATTAAGCATCCAGCTATCAACATTTCGAGAATACCTGCCTGTCACAGCTGTATGATAACTAGGGTCAATATAATCTGGCCCACACTTAAATCCTTGAACAGTTAAGCCTTTCTTTTTAAAGGCTGCCATTAAGCCAATCGTTAATGTCGTCTTTCCCACTCCACTATTTGTTCCTGCAATTACAATTCTACGTTGCATTATGTCACATCCTTACTTTTTAACAGCAATTGATATCGTTACATTTCCACTTTTCTTTTTTTCTAAAAAAAGCTCATCTACTCCTGCGGCTAGAAGTGCAGCCGGTTCGCTGACACCATAAGCACCTGTAAATTTATACACCGTTTCAGACGGATTTTTTATAGGAACTGCATTTAATTGCTCTGGTGTATAGTAGAGGAACTCCCAGCCAAATTCATCACAAACTTCGATTAACCCTTTTTCATCCTTTTTCAAATCAATGGTTGCAATCGATTTCACCGATTGAATCGAAATGTGTTGCTCATTCAATGTCTCGTTAATGACGTTTATTATTTCCACAGCACTTGTCCCACGATTACAACCAATCCCTAAATAAACAGATTTGGGCCGATATAAAACTCCATTAGCTAACAGCTTTTGCTCTTGCTCTTTTGATAAAATTTTATGGGTAATTACTAACGCTGCATTAAAATCAATACCAGCTGCTTCTTCATACGATTGTACCACTTTCATTTGCTTCGGTAGTGGTCGTTCATGTTTCCACCATGCTTTTTCACCTGATTCTTGCATAATAAGAAGTGGTTCCTCATTTACAACAGCTGCACTTACTGGTGTCACATTTGAAAAGTCTTCAATTACCCAGCCAAATTCTCGTCCAAAAATATCGACTGGGATCGTTTTTTGGACATCAGAAGCTGTAGTAATAACAGGAGTTGCATTAATGTACGAGGCAACTTCACGTGTTAAATCATTCGCCCCGCCAATATGGCCTGAAAGCACACTAATTACAAATTCTCCTTTATCGTCAATCACTACTATTGCAGGATCCGTTTTCTTATCGATTAAAATCGGTGCAATCATTCGCACGACGGCTCCTAATGAAATCACCATAATAATCCCATCGTATCTTTGGAACATATCAGGTAATAAAAGTCGAATCGAACCATCAAATAAGTGAATATTTTTTTCAGGTTCATCACCATGTTCAAACTTTTTCATGTAATACATATCTGCTTTAGGCATTGATGTACTTAATTTTCGGATAAGCTCGACTCCATGCTTAGTTATGGCAACTATTGCAATGTTATCCATTTACTGACTCCCCTTTACGAAAACCGTGGGTAAACGACTTATCATAAAGCTTCGATTCATATTTTCCTTCTTTCGTCAAAAGTTGGTCATTGGCTGCTTTACTAATGATAACCATCGCTTGTTTACGAATTCCTTCGGCTCTCATTGCTTCATCTAATTGACCTAACGTTGTTTTCACAACTTTTTGATCTGGCCATGAGGCACGATAGACAACGACAACTGGATCCGTCTCAAGCCATCCCGCTTCTAGAAACTCTCTAACTACTTTTTTAATTAACGTTGCACTTAGAAACAAACAGGTAGAACTATGATGACTTGCAAGATCTCTTAACTGTTCTTTTTCAGGCATCGGTGTTCGGCCTTCAGCACGAGTTAAAATAACGGTTTGCGTTAATTCAGGAACGGTTAACTCGATTTGGGCTGCAGCTGCAGCTGCAAATACGGAACTAACACCTGGAATAATTTCGTAGACAACATCGGCCGCCTTTAAATAGCGCATCTGTTCTAAGATCGCTCCATATACGGAAGGATCACCTGTATGAACTCGTGCAACACTTCTCCCTTGTTTAACATTCGTGATCATACAGTCAACAAGCTCTTCTAAATTCATACCTGCACTTTTTAAAATTTGTGCGTTTGGTTTTACCACTTCCATAAGCTGTTCGTTCACAAGAGAGTCTGTATATAAAATGACATCCGCTTGCTTTAAAATATTTTGTCCTTTAACTGTTATTAGTTCTGGATCCCCTGGTCCAGCTCCTACAATATAGACTTTAGCTTCCAACAAGCGTTTCACCTACTTTCTTACTAACATTAACGTTAAATATTCTAGTTCAGCATTTTTTAGTTCCCGAACATTTCTCCATATATATTCCTCACCTGATGTTACCTTTGTAACAACTGTCGCTTTATCAATTAAATCTAGCTCCTCTAATAGTTCAATCATCATCGGTAACACTTTGGCTACTTTTATAAACACTAGTCCATCATGATCCTGTAATGCTTTTTTCATTTCATACCGATTGTCAGTTGCTGGGATAATCCCAGTCCAATCATCACCGTCGGCAAGAGGAATACCTAGTCTTGATGCAGCCCCATTAACACTTGATATTCCAGGAATAGACACGATATTAACTTCTGGGTGAAGCTCTTTCATTAATCGGTACATATGAATAAATGTACTGTACAACATCGTGTCACCTTCTGTTACAAAAGCAACATCTTTTCCTTCTTTGACACAATCCCATACTTGATCAACAATCGTGCGCCACTCTCTATCAAGAATTTCTTGGTCTTTAGTCATTGGAAACACGAGACCAAGCATTTCTTTATTTTCAGTATCGATATATTGTTCTACAATTTGGTAAGCATAGCTTTTACTACCTTTTCTCTTCTTCGGGTAAGCAACAACATCTGCTTCTTTAAGCGTCCTATAAGCTTTGATCGTTATTAATTCTGGATCTCCTGGGCCTACTCCAACACCATAAACGGTTCCTGTCGTCATTTATTGATCCTCCTTCTTTATTGCTGTAATAATGTAAATTGGATTTAAACCTTCAAAACGGTTCATATGTAAAATCGGCTTACTTCTTGAAATTTGTACAAGGTTTATCGAAGTCTCAAAACCTAGCTCCTTGAATGTTTCATTGGCTAAGTAAAGCGTTTCTATCGTTGCAGCATTCAAAACGATCCGTCCACCTGAATTAAGACGGGCTGCACATATTTTTAATAATTCTTGCATTTCTCCTCCAGTTCCACCAATAAAAATCGCATCTGGATCTGGAAAATCTTCTAAACCGTCTGGAGCTTTACTACACTTTACCGTGATATCAGTTCTAAATTTCTTCGTATTTTCTAAACAGTTTTCGTAGTCCGCTTGATTTTTTTCAACCGCATAAACTTGACCTTGTCTTGCTATCCTTGCTGCTTCAATCGCTATTGATCCAGTACATGTTCCAATGTCCCAAACAATTGATTTTTCATGTAAATTTAATTCTGCCAAACTAAGCACACGGACTTCTTTTTTTGTAATTAATCCTTTATCTGGTTTTCGTTGTTTGAATTCACCATCAGCTATACCTAGCAACCAACTGGGACTTTCTCCGATTCGCTTCAAGATGACGACATTAAGAGGATGCCCCTCGTAATCAGTCATTTTCTCCAATGACAGCGACACAATGTTTTCATTTTCACCGCCAAGCGCTTCTGCTATAAATGCCTCATATTCTCGTATTCCATAGGATAAAAGATACTTTGCAATTTCAGCAGGAGTGTTTTTTTCATCTGTCAGTAAGCAAACTTTGTCTTTACCATCAATCCTTTGTGCTAAACCTTGGATCTGTCGACCGTGAACACTTATAAATGTGCAATCATGCCAACTCTCTTGAATTTTTGCAAAAGCTTCTTGTACAGAACTAACGTTAGGATAAATATCAATGGGAACTTTTTTTGCTAGATAACTACCAATCCCGTAAAACAACGGGTCTCCAGATGCTACTAAGACACATTGCTTATTCGTAGATTGTAGCAGTTCAACCACTTTTTTTAAGTTTCCTTTTAGTATGATCCTTTCCCCTTTATATTCTGGGAAAAAGCTCTGCTGTCGTTCCCCGCCAATTAAACATTCACTATCATAAATCCACTGTTCATAGATTGGTAATAAACTAGACTTACCTGCATCCGTAATGCCAATAATTTTTATTGGTTGTCCCATTTTACAACCTCACTTCCTAATACTTCTTTTTGCATTGAAATGATATAAACTTCGATGTCTAAACCGCCTCTAATTTCTTTTAAGCTGTTATGAGCTATTAATTGACATAGTTTTGAAAAAAATAGAGGATGTCCATGCTCCACCATCATCGTACCAACTTGAGATGCTGTATTGGCATCGCGAATTTCCTCTAGTAAACTACTAGGTACATCCGCATTTCTTGCGACTTCTGCTAGAAAGTTAAAATCAACTGGTGCGCTTTTTGAATGAACCATCATGACACCTTGTGCAACTTTTGAAAACTTCCCCATCATGCCAACAAGAGTAATTTTCTTTACTTTTTTTGCCTTACACTGCTTTATGGCAAATCCAACAAAATCACCCATTTCAATGAACGCCTCTTCTTTTGCTTCAGGGTGGGCCTCAATGGCAAATTTTTCACTTCGGCCACCGGTCGTTAAAAATAAATGCTCACATCCGTTAGTTACCGCGACTTGAATCGCCTGGGCAATACTCGCTTTAAAGGCTGAGGTAGAAAACGGGACTACGGTTCCTCTCGTCCCTAAAATCGAAATTCCTCCAATAATTCCAAGTCGGCTATTCAATGTTTTTTTGGCAATTTCTTCACCATCAGGAACCGATATAACAATTTGTACACCGCTATTTAGGGGATATTGTTCTAACACTTCTAGAGCAGTTCCCATAATCATTTTCCTTGGAACAGGATTAATGGCAGCTTCACCAACAGCTACAGGTAAACCAGGTTTTGTCACTCTTCCTACCCCAACACCGCCATCAAGGTGAATACCTTCATCACTCGCTAATCGGACCGTCGAAACTATTTGGGCTTGATGTGTAGCGTCTGGATCGTCTCCACCATCCTTAATGACAGAAGCTTGGGCCTCATGTTCAGTAAACATCACTTTTTCCATTTGAAAAGTAACAACATCTCCAATCGGTAATCGAATGGACACCTCTTTTACTTCTCGTTGGTGTAGGAGCGATAGTAGCGCTGCTTTAGTAGCAGCCGTTGCATTAGCACCAGTTGTATACCCATGCCGCATATCCTTCGGGTCTTTTTCAACTTTCTTTCTCATGTTCTACTCCTGCTTTTCAGCCATTATTGATAATGCATTTAACGCAGCGACAGTAACTGGACTTCCTCCTTTACGTCCCATATTCGTAATAAATGGAATATCTAATTTAGCAAGCTCTTCTTTCGATTCAGCAGCTGATACAAAACCGACTGGCATTCCTATAACAAGTCCTGGTCGTGCCTCACCGTTTTTTACCAAACGAATTAATTCGAGTAATGCGGTAGGTGCATTCCCGATCGCAAAAATTCCACCTTCAGCTTCTTTAATGGCTTTTCTAATAGAGATAATTGCTCGTGTTGTATTTAGACGCTTCGCTTCTTCCATAACATCTTTATCTGATATGTAAACATGAACACTTCCACCAAACTTTTCAATTCTAGGCTTACTAATGCCTACTTGAACCATTTGTACATCAGCAACTACTTTCTTCCCTGCTCGAATGGCTTTAATTCCTGCTTGAACTGCATCACGGTGAAATACAACACTACGCCCTAATTCAAAATCAGCAGAAGCATGTATAATACGCTGTACAACTGGATATTGTTCTGCCGTAAAATCGTGTTCACCTAACTCGTCAGTGATCATCTGAAAACTTAACCCTTCGATTTCTTGTGGTTGTACGGTTAATGGTTTAAATTCTGTTTGAAAATCCATTCATAACACCTCAATTTTTTGATTTATCGTTTCTAAAACATCGTAAAAAGATCTACAAACGATGCCGTAATCTATTTTAGGCCTTGTTATCATCACAATTGGTATGTTTAATTCTTTTGCAGCTTCAACCTTTTCGTCCACAGAGCCGACCTTTCCACTTTCTTTTGTGATCATAAGAGTTACATTATATTGCTTAAACAATGCGATGTTTAATTCTTTCGAAAAAGGACCCTGAATCGCTACAATGTTTTTTTGCTCAACGCCTAACTCCTCGCATTTTTCCATGTTATCTTTACGCGGAAGCATCCTTGCAATTAATCGAACCCCTTCGACATTCAACAGGTTCTCTGTAAAAATTTGGAGTGTTTTACTTCCTGTTGTAAGCATAATGTTACCCTTTTTCTCTTTTGCCAATAGTGCTGCTTCTTTATAAGAAGAAACATGCTTAATCTGACTAGTATGACCTTGATACTCTTCTCGTTCATAACGAATATAAGGTGTTTTTGAGATTCGGCTCGCTTCAACTGCATTTTTCGACGCTTCTTCCGCGAATGGATGAGAAGCATCAACAATCATTTGAATGCCCTTATTTTCGATCAACACCGCCATTGCTTCAGCAGTTAATCTTCCAACAACTGTATCAATATTCTCTTTGTGAAGAGAAATGGCTGCGTTATCTGTTACAACCGAAGCAATGATTTCATGACCAGCATCTCTTAGTGTTATCGCTAATTCCCTTGCATCACTTGTCCCAGCTATTACATATATCATCTTTCTTCCTACCTTTGAGTCTCGTGATGATGAGTATGCCCATGATGATGGTCATGGTGGTGGTCATGGTCATGGTGATGGTGTATATCCATATGTTCCAATGCATGAAGCCGATATGAACAAACATCACAATTGAGCTTTGCTTCACCTTGGAATGCTTCTTTTGCCCTTTCAATAAAAATTGTTTTCAGAATAGGGTGGAAACCGAAAAATTCAGTCATCGCAAACTGTAATTCTGGGTACTCGACTTGAAAACTATGAAGCTTTTCAACCATTCGATCCATCAATATTCCTGTAAAGAAAAAATATGGAATAATATAAATGTTCTTTACTCCAAGCTTTATCGACCTAGCAACACCTTCTTCAACTGTAGGTGAAGTTACACCGATAAATGATAGTTCGACATTGACCAGCTCTAATTTTTCAGAAAGTAATCTACCTATCTTGTATAACTCACTATTCGCATCTGCATCACTACTGCCGCGCCCCACTAACAAAATACCGACATCACCTTTTCCTTTCTCATTCGAAAAGCCAACATCATGTAGACGTGATTGTAAAATATCAAACACCTTGTCATGAACACCAATTGGTCTTCCGTAAGTAAATTGAACATGAGGGTACATAGCTTTCGCTTCATCTATTTCAACAGGTATATGAATTTTTGCATGCCCTGCTGAAAAAAACATCATTGGAACGAGTGCAACTTGAGTTGCTCCAAGATCAACACACCGTTTTATCCCTTCTCGTATCGTTGGACTGGAAAATTCTAAAAAGCAAGTTTCAACGATTGGATAAGGTATATCATCTTTCATTGACTCAACAAATTGAAGGAGCTGTTCATTACCTTCGCGCTTTTTCGTACCGTGACCGATAAATAAAATTGCATTCATACCTTTTCCTCCTTTTTATTTAGCACCGTCCATTAATCACCACAAGCCATATCTACTACCACTTGCTCTGGAACTTCTTTATAATGAAATCCTTCAACTACTTGTACTCGTTTGAAAAACTTATGGAACCGCTCATTTGGTAACCCTCGATTTTTGTAATCTTCTACAATCCTGACAACAAGGTCAACAAGCTTTTCTCCATCCAATCCTTCCGCAACTAACTGCCCAACATGAGCATTTCTTCCTGTCGTTTTAGCTCCTAAAAATAAATCAAAACCTTTCTTACGGTAAATGATTCCAATATCATTTATTGGTGCACTATAGCAGGCCATTCCACAGCCGTTAAATCCAATATTCATTTGCTTCGGTACTGCGACTCCACCGATTTGTTGTTGAAGTTGTACTACTTGTGGAATGGAGTCAGCTTTTTCACCATCACAAAAATCACATGCTTTAATATTGACCACATCGCCTATTGGAAGGAGTAAAAAGCCTGCACTTTCTAAATTTTCCGAAATTTTATTTGGACTCGATGTCTTAACTGAAACCTTAATTAAATGATCTGGAGTATATTCAAGAATTGCATCATCACCTACCGTTTCAGCTAACGTCACCATTTGTAACGGTGTCAGTTTTTTATTAGCCACCCCAGGGGATACAGCAAACTCAAAAATGTCTTCCTGCTGATAAACAATATTTCTTTGCTGAACTTTTGATTCTAATCGTTCTGTACCAGTATTAAGTTTTTGGAGTGCCTCTTCTGCTAACCCTTGCAGACTGAACGGTCTGTCAGTCTCTTCCTCCAACCCTCCATGGAGTGCCCACGGTTCTGCTTCTTTTTTTAACCTTTCATGAGGCTTTAACCGTTGTTTACTTTCATTTAGCGTATATTTACGCTGATATCCCCTTGGAGTAATCATTTTACCGTCATAGATAAATGTTGAATTATTCCCAATAATGACAGTGGTTAACATCCCAATTTCATGGTCTAACATATGCGCTAAATCGGTAATAATAATTTGCTCTCTCTCTCGATAAGCACTTTTCACCAATCCTACAGGCGTATTGGGAGAACGGTACTTTAATAAGATTTTTTGTGTCTCTACGATTTGTCTTGTTCTTTTACCACTTCTTGGATTGTATAACGCAATAGCAAAATCAGCTTGAGCAGCTGCATCTACTCGCTTTTTGATTAACTCCCACGGTGTTAAATGGTCGCTTAAGCTAATTGTACATGCATCATGCATGATCGGTGCTCCTAATAAAGATCCACAGGAATTAATCGCGGATATACCAGGTATAATTTCCACCTCAACACCGGCTTTTTCTTGCCAGCCTTTTTCGATAAGAACTTCATACACAAGGCCAGCCATACCATAAACCCCTGAATCCCCACTAGAAATTACTGCAACTTTTTTTCCTGTTTCCGCTTGGCGAACAGCTTCTTGTGCTCGACTCACTTCTTCGGTCATACCTGTTCGCACAATCTCTTGAGTTGTGATTAGCGGACGTATTAAATCAACGTATGTACTATAGCCAATGATAGAATCAGCTTCTAAAATCGCTTCTTTTGCTCTAAAGGTCATATGCTTTTCACTACCTGGTCCAAATCCGATAATTAGTAGCTTACCTCGCTGCATCTACTTCCTCTCCTTAATAGTTAAATTAATATAAATAAACGATAACCTTCCCCAATGAAATAAATAAAAAAAGCATCTCTAACCAAGGATAATGGTTAGAGATGCTTTGATTTACGAAATTATTATTCTGCATAAATAGAACTAGAAACAGAAAATCCGCTCTCTAACACCTCCCTATCTCCCGTAGGTCAGACAGTGTTGTTAGAAAAGGCAGGTCTCCTGGCTTATGGTTATTGCAATCTATTCCTTCCCATTCATAGAACAGTGGCTTAATAGACTACAACCAAATTACAGTGGCGGGACCGCGTCGGACTTTCACCGAACTTCCCTTTAAAAGATTTTAAAAGCATTCTAATAGAACAGTTTACAATGTTTACTAAAAAACACTGTTAAAATCTTTACCCTTTCCCAACATATGTGATTATAATTAAAAGATTAATGGAAAGAGAGGAGGTTTGTCAATCTATTTTTAAAATTATCTAAATTTGTCGATTGATTAAAGAGCACATTCTTCTATTTCAAAGCCTAAATCTTCAATAATATTATGGTCTTCTGTAACAGCTTGACCTTTCGTAGTTAAATAATCACCTACGAAAATAGAGTTTGCAGCAAATAACGCTAACGGTTGCAATGTACGAAGGTTTACTTCTCTCCCTCCGGAAACACGAATTTCTTTTGAAGGGTTAATGAAACGCATCAACGCCAGTACTTTTAGTGATTTCATCGGTTTCGTACGTTTGTAGTTTTCTAATGGAGTTCCTGGAATTGCATGTAAAAAGTTAACTGGGATTGAGTCAGCATCAATTTCTCGTAACGAATACGCAATTTCTACTATTTGCTCATCTGTCTCACCCATCCCAATAATACAGCCAGAACAAGGAGACATACCTGCTGCCTTCACTTCTTCAACCGTATTTACACGATCGTCATAGGAGTGAGTAGAAGTTATGTTTGTATGATTATCTTTATGTGTATTAAGGTTATGGTTATAACGATGAACCCCTGCTTCTTTTAATTTTTTAGCTTTTTCATCACTTAAAATTCCTAGGCATGCACAGATCTTTAGTGGCATTGTTGCAGTAATTTCACTCACCGCATCAATAACTTGATCTACTTCTTTTTCTGTTGGACCTCGACCACTGGCAACAATACAGTATGTACCAGCTTTTCTGTTCATCGCTTCTTTGGCACCTGCAATTAGAGTCTCTTTATCTAGTAATGAATATTTTTCAACAGGTGCTGTTGAAACGATCGATTGTGAGCAGTATCCACAGTCTTCAGGACATAACCCACTTTTAGCATTAAAGATCATATTAAGTTTTACTTTTTTTCCATAATAGTGTTTTCTTACACGAAAAGCGGCTTGCATGATTGGTAAAACCTCATCATCATCTGCTTGAAGAATACTTACTCCCTCTTCAATGGTTAACAATTCTCCATTTAAAGCTTTATCTGCATACTGTTCCCAAATGCTTTTTGTCGATGTTGTTGTCGTCATTTTCTCCCAACCTTTCGTCAACTATTGTTTTTATATAAGTTAACATTAATTGTAGGAGTTTACAAGAATTATTTACCAGTTTAATAGAGAAAGTGGGAAGGGCCAAGTTAGAGGAGTCAAACGAATTCACATTTTGGTAGCTTCCACAAAATAAAAAAGAATAGCTTTTTTAGCTATTCCTACCGTCCAAATAGTATTGTAATCGCTCAATGAACCATTGGTCTCTCTCTGAATTATTTATAAGACTTTCGTCGACTAATTCTTTAAGAAACTTATAAGAAACTGATTTCTCTCCAATGTTTTCAATAATTATTTTTCTCGCTTGTTTTAAAAATTTTGTATACTCTTCATACTCTTGTCCATACCTATCACTCAATTGGTTAACAATTTCCTTAGCTAATATCGGACTTGCACCCTCTGTTGAAACTGAAATCGTCATATGCCCACGATGTAAAGTAGAGGCCATATGAAAATCGCTTAATTCTGGCTGATCGACTATATTGATTAATTGATAAGGTTTTTTATCTTCATAAACCGCTCTATTAACATTAGGGTCATTTGTAGCAGCAATAATAAGAAAAGCCTCTGTTAAAAACACCTTACTATAAGAGGACTCAATCCATTGGATCAATCGTTTATTTGTTAATTCTAAAAGCTTATCACTAAGTTCTGGTGCTACGACCGTAACCTGCGCTTCATAACCTAATATTTTTATAGCTTTGCGCTCAGCGATTTTGCCACCACCAATAATTACAACTTGCTTGTTTGTTAAATTTATACTAATTGGCATTAAGCTCATGTTAAATACCTTCCATTAATTCTACCGTTTTAGAATATACCAAATCTCTAACTAGTTGATGGTATCCTAAAAAATTACATAAATGCACTTGCTTATTTTGCATTTTCTGTAATTCGATAATTGTTCTACCCATTCTCTTCATTAAAACACCAGTAAAAAGTAGATAGGGGAGGACATAAATAACTTCATTATCCTCTTGTACTATTTGTTGAAGACCCTCTTCAAATGTAGGAGTAGTAGCAGCCAAATAACAAGGTTTTACTTGACTTAACCCCAATTTAGATTTCAAACGCCTTGCAATCTCCTCAAAATCAGCTTTAGCATCTTTATCACTACTGCCTCTTCCAACAAGTAAAACTGAAGCCTTTACGTGTGTGTTGTCTCCTTTTTGGAAACCCTTTTCCTGTAAACGGTCATAAACAATATCGACCATTCGGTCATCTACCCCAATTGGTGTCCCATATATAAATTCAACATTCGGAAATTTTCTTTTGGCTTTTTCGATTTCTTCAGGGATATCTTTTTTTGCATGACCCGCTTCTAACAAAAGTACAGGTTGGACAAATACCCTTGTCGCACCTTGTTCGATGCAATTTTTAATTCCTTCTAGTATAGTCGGTTTCGTTAATTCGATAAATCCAACCTCCTTGATCGAGAGAGGAAGCATTTCCATTACTTGTGCAATAAACGATAAAAATTGTTTATTTCCTGCATTTACTCTCGATCCATGACCAATAAACAGTAGCGCATCCATAGTTCTTCCCCTTCCCTAAATGCTTTCAACTAGAGGCTGTGTTAGCAAATATTCGATTAAGGCAGATTGAGTAGGCTCCTCTAATATATGGTTAATTTGAAAACCTGCATATGTTGCTGCTTGTGCAGACTTTTCCCCAAAACAGATTACATTTAATCTTAATAAATCCTTAGCTAATTGTGGAGAATTATACTCAGCTCCATTGACTAATTCGCTTACTGATTTGGCACTAGGAAAGATGATTGTAGATAATAACTCATCCTCCATTAATCGGTGTAAAACAACTTGTGAAGCAGGGGTTATTTTCGTCTCGTGGGTTAAAAATGTATCAATATGTTTAAATCTCGCAACCGCTTTTTTCTCGCCCACAACTAATTGACCTGGTATCTCATCAATTTCAGCAACCTTTTTAGCAATACATCCATACTTACGTAGCATTAGCCTTGATTTTTCAGACAGTACATGAAAAGTAGCTTTTATAGAACGGATATCAATCTGCTGAAGATCTAGCCACTCAAAAAAGTATCTCACACTGTCTGGAGATGTAAAAGTAACTATGTTGAATTCATTAATTTTATTTGCGACTTTTTCATTGATTTCAAAATTTAGCAATGACTTTTCTTGAAAAGATGGATAGCTAAAAACATCTGCCCCTAATTCACGAAGTTTTTCTTCTATTGTACTTTTCTCGGTACTTGTTCTCGCTAGTAAGATTTGCTTCCCAATTAAAGGTTTCATCTCAAACCATTTCATCTTTTCTCGTAATGACACAATGTCACCAACTAATGTTATGGCTGGGTTTTGAAACTTTGTTTTTTCAACTTTATCACCAATTGATTCTAATGTGCCTTGTAATGTTTTTTGTCTACCGTAAGTCCCCCATTGAATTAAGATAACAGGAGTTTGCGGGGACCGACCATTTTTCATCAATTGATTTGCAATGTGGTTTATGTTGCTTACTCCCATATAAAATGCAATGGTATCAATCCCCTTTGCGAGTGAAGCCCAATCAATCAACGGTTGTCCTAATATTGATTTGTCATGGCCTGTTACCACAGCAAAAGTACCACCATACTCACGGTGTGTTACTGGAATTCCTGCATAGCTAGCAGCTGCAATACTAGAAGTAATACCTGGTACAATCTCAAAAGGAATATTTGCATTAGCTAAGCTTTCTGCTTCTTCACCAACACGCCCAAATACACTGGGGTCGCCACCTTTTAAACGAACAACAACTTTCCCAGCTAATCCATGCTCTACTAGAGTCTCATTAATCTTTTCTTGTCTCATAATGTGACGATTAGGAAGCTTTCCTGCATAAATAAATTCTGCACTTGGCTTTGCAAGTTGAAGCAGTAATGGGTTAATCAATCGATCATATACAATGACATCTGCCTGTTGAATTGTCTTCTTTGCTTTAATTGTTAGTAGTCCTTCATCACCTGGTCCAGCACCAACTAAATACACTTTACCTTTTGTCATCTTTGCTTCCCCTTTATCCGTTCATGAAAGTTAATATTTTATTTATATACTTTAACCTTATTCGTATACACTAACTACAGTTTTATTAGATAAAATCAATACCCGAGTTTTTTTATATGTTTTATAAAGTATATAAAAAATAAATTACTCCTGCAAGAAAAAAAGCGCTGATACTCTGATTTAATTCTTTACAACAAAAGAATTAAAGGAAAGTAATCAGGCACTTTACATTAAACCATTAAAAATTCCGTTTCAAATTGAGATGCCGCTAACGGCTTGCTTATCAAGAACCCTTGTATTTGATCACAATTATGAGCTTTTAAAAATTCTAATTGTTCCTTTACTTCAACCCCTTCAGCGATGACAGACATTTGCAGGCTGTGAGCCATCGCAATAATCGCACGGACAATTGACGAGTCCCCATTCTTTATTATTTCATCGACGAATGATTTATCGATTTTTAATGTATCGATTGGATAATCCTTTAAATAACTAAGTGATGAGTACCCTGTTCCAAAATCATCAATAGAAATCTTAATCCCTAAATCACGCAGTTCACGTAGCTTTTGATTAACATATTCTTTTTCGTGGACGGCAACATTCTCGGTAATCTCAAGTTCTAGAAATTTAGGGTTAAGTTTAGTTTCTTTTAAAATTGTTGTAATCGACTCTATAATTCTGTTATCCATAAATTGACGTACAGATAAATTAACGGATATCGTTATCGGTTGCAAACCACGAGATTGCCAGTTAATCATTTGTAGACATGCTGTCCTTAATACCCACTCACCAATATCACTAATCATCCCTGTTTCTTCAGCAATAGGAATAAACTCTCCTGGAGATACATTTCCTATTTCTCGGTTTTCCCATCGTATTAAGGCTTCCACCCCAACAATCCGCTTTGTTTGAATATCTTGCTTAGGTTGATAATGAAGAGTAAACTCATGATAATCTATAGCAGTTCTTAAATTCTTTTCAATTTGCAATTCTCTAGATAATGAGTGGTCCATTGTAGACTCAAAAAATTGAAATGAATTTCTCCCTTGTTTTTTAACACGATTTAGAGCAATATCTGCCTTTTGATATAGTTCTTCAAAAGTAGTGCCGTCTTGAGGATATAAACTTATTCCCATACTTATTGATGCAAAATGATCACTTTGATCTAATCTTATTGGTAATTGTAATGATTTCATACACTTTCTAACAACTGCCTTAATATCCTCATAAGAGACATTACGTAGAAATATTAAAAATTCATCTCCACCATGACGAGCAATAAAGTCATCTGGTTGGAGATTGCTTTTTAGACGTTCAGCCACTGCTTTTAACAATA
Organism: Alkalihalobacterium elongatum; assembly: GCF_019024285.1. Taxonomy (GTDB): domain Bacteria; phylum Bacillota; class Bacilli; order Bacillales; family Bacillaceae_F; genus Alkalihalobacterium; species Alkalihalobacterium elongatum. The sequence continues at coordinate 79,978 of NZ_WMKZ01000008.1, read as the reverse complement.
GATCACCGTATCGATGACCTAAAGTGTCATTAATTAACTTAAAGCGATCTAAGTCAACACTAATAACAGCAATTTGTTCATTACGATCTTCTGATAACACTTGGTTAATTTGATTTTTAAAGTATGTACGATTTGGTAAGTTGGTTAGCTCATCGTAATAGGCTAACAACCTGACCTTTTCTTCAACTAATTTACGTTTACTAATATCCGATCGTATCGAAACATATTGATAAGGTTCACCACTTTCATCTAAAAATGGCACAATTGTAGTTTGAACCCAATAATATTTACCGTCTTTTGCTTTATTCTTTACTTCTCCTTGCCAAACTTGTCCCCTCCTAATTGTCCTCCACATCTCGTAAAAGTAGGACCTAGGGTGATAACCCGAATTAACAATCCGATGATCTTGTCCAAGTAGCTCACTTCTTTTGTACTTAGAGATTTCACAAAATTTATCATTCACATAACGAATTTTACCGTAGGGGTCAGTTATTGCAATAATTGCAGATTGATCCAATGCAAATTTTATATCTTTTAATTCTCTTATTGATTGTTTTAAATCAAGCTCAGCCTTTTTACGTTTTGTTATATCTTCACATATAATTAAATACCCACTAAATTGATGATCCTCATACAAATGGACAGAAGAGAAATTAACATCAATAAGTAACCCAGACCGCTTTTTTAGTATAACTTCAACGTTTATAATAATTTCTTCACTTTGAATTCTTTTTAATAACAGAGATTTCTCTTCAGAAAAGATGGGATAACATTTACCAATTAACTCTTCTTCTTGCCACCCAAACATCGTTTCAGCCCCATAATTTAGCAATTTAACTTTTCTCTCAATATCAAGAACAGCTATTGCTAATGGTGAAGATTGCACAATCGATCTAAGGAGGTCACAATTTTCCCATAATTGGTTCTTTACAATTTTTATGATTGTTTGAGGGTCATTTGTCACCATAGATGTATCCTACTTTCATTGTGGAAACCCACATTATTATCAGTTGTAACTTTAGTACTATTTTACATGCTTTTTACTAAGAGTTGTGGCTAAAGTCTAATAAATTCTTTACAAATTCTTAAACCTTTTTAAAAGTAATTTTTTAACATTACATGTTAGATTATCTTACATCGAAATCATTTATTAAAACCGTTTATGGTATAGTATTAAATAAGAAAAATGGAAATAGACAGAAAAGTTAAACAACGTGGAGAGGAGTACGCGCATGTCTTATAAAGATAAGAAAGTGATTACGATTGGTATGGTCAGTGAATTAACAGGCTTATCAGAGCGGAAAATCCGTTATTATGAAGAGCGTAAATTAATCTTTCCTGAACGTAGTAAAGGCGGAACAAGAAAATATTCTTTTCTTGATGTTGAGAGGCTAGTTGATATCGCAAATAAAATGGAAGATGGAATGCAAACATTTGAAATACGTAAAATGGAACAAAAACAACTGAAAAAGAAAGAGGTTCGCGACAGAATGCTCCGTGGTCAATTAAATGCCGCTTTCAATATGAGGAAATAAGCAATTGAACATTTCATGTTTAATTGCTTATTTTTTGCTTTCATAAGAAATTCAGTTTATGGAAAACTACTTTTAACAAGTGTTATAAGAAAGGACTGACTCTGATGTCATACGACTGCATTATCATCGGTGGCGGTATTGGTGGTCTCCAAGCAGCAATCCAACTAGGTCGATATAATCACAATATCGCAATTGTTGATAACGGTAGTGGCCGTTCAACCTTGTGTAAAGAATACCATAATATTCTCGGTTGGCCTGATGGGGTAAGTGGTGATTTCTTTCGTGAGCAAGGGAGGAAACAGGCTTTATCCTATAGTGTGAATTTAATTGAGGATACTGCTTGTTCCATTACGAAAAAAGACAACGGAACTTTTGTTGTCCATTTAGAAAACGGAGCAGACCTCCCTGGAAAAAAACTGCTATTAGCGACTGGACTTACTGAACGAATCCCTAATCTCTCGGGGATTTATCCATGTTTAGGAAAATCAATTTATATTTGCCCTGATTGTGATGGTTATGAAATTACCAACAAAAAAACAATTGTAATTGGCTCTGGCAATAAAGGTGCACACCTTTCTTTATTATTAACCTATTGGACTGAAGACATCATTTATGTAAATCATGATTTAGAAGAAATCGACAAAGACTTGAAAGCAAAGTTAAAAACCAACCATATTCCTCTTTATCAAGAGGAAGTAAGTGAGCTTCATTGTAAGGAAGAAGGCTATATATCGGGTATCACATTGTCAAACGGCTACAAAATTGAGGCTAACCATGCTTTTCTGGCAATGAAAGGTACTAAGGTTAATTCAGATATTGCAAAAAATATCGGTGTCGAAAGACTAGAGAATATGCATATTCATGTAAACCCTCGAACGAAAGAAACAAATGTACCTAATGTCTGGGCTGTAGGAGACTTAGTCAATCACTCTCAATTGTTAAGTGTTGCTATGGGGGATGGTGCGCAGGCAGCTATTTGGATACACAAGAGTTTACAATCATCTTAAGAGGAGTGGGTACATAAATGAAAAAATTTGTTTTTTTTATTACCTTATTAACAATTCTAATGAGCTCCGAATTGATCGTCAATGCCAAAACACTTGAACTCGAACATGAAAATTTACAAGCTGCAATTATTATTGACGATTTTGGTGGAGATGTAAAAGGTGTCGAGGAATTTTTCAAATCAAAAATCCCGATTACCGTAGCCGTAATGCCTTTCTTAGAGCACAGTAAAGACCAAGCATTAAAAGCTCATGAACTCGGCCTAGAAGTAATGCTTCACCTCCCCCTTGAACCTAAAAAAGGGAAAAAATCATGGCTTGGACCTAATCCCATAACTAGTGACTTAAGTCATGAGGAAATTAGAAAAAGAGTAACTGCAGCCATTGAAAGCATTCCTCACATTGCAGGAATTAACAATCATATGGGTTCAAAAATTGTTGAAGACGAAGAAATCATGCGAATAATTCTTGAAGTCGTAAAGGAGTACGATTTATACGTTATTGATAGTGGTACAAGTGGAAAATCCGTAATTCCCAAACTTGCCGAAGAAATGAATATACCTTGGTCAATACGAGATACGTTTCTTGATGATACACATTCTTCCAGCGGTCACGTTCATAAGCAAATGCTTAAGTTAGCTAAAGTTGCTACGAAAAAAGGAGCAGCAATTGGTATAGGTCATGTCGGAATTAAAGGGGACGAAACAGTTAAAGGTGTAAAATCTGCTCTATCACATTTTAAAGAAAAAGAAATTGCGATTGTTCCTGCATCTCACTTATTAAAAACAAAGGTAGAAGAAAATCCAGAGAAGTTTTGGCATTCAGAGTAAATCTTTTATTAAGGAGGATTACCTTGTTAGTTAAAGAACAAACAAAGAGTAGTGAGACCTTTACAGCAAAAAACGGAACCCAGGTTACAATACGTCCCGTTACAATTAAAGATAGTAAAGGAATTGTCGATGCTGTAGCTGAAATTGTTGCAGAAGGAACTTTTTTACAAAAAGAGTCTGCTCGTACCGAAGAGGAAGAGCAACAGTTTATTCAAGAAATGAAGGAAAATGACAATATGTATGTTGTTGTAGATATAGATGGAAAAGTTAGTGGCTTAGCCCGTGTGATACGCGGTTCACTCGAAATGAAACAGCATACAGGTCTCTTTCGTACTTGGTTAACATCGAATGCACAAGGTAAAGGTATTGGTAAAAAGTTGATGAACTACACATTCAATTGGTGCAAAACTAACCATTTGCATAAATTATGTCTTACAGTATTTGCATCAAATGAAATTGCCTTAGAACTTTATAAAAAAGCTGGCTTTGTTGTTGAAGGTATACAAAAAGAACAAGTCTGTTTAAAAGGAAAATATGATGATGAAGTATTTATGGCTTATTTTTTCAAATCGGGTGGTGAAAATAAATGAGAAAAATTTATCAGGTTGCATTATTTGTTGGTGGGTTTATTTTTTTAGGGTTTATTATACTAATTCTTACAAATGATGATCAACAACTAGGAATTCAACGGTCCCTACCTCCAAACGAAAATGTAGAGGGTATAGAACAAAAGGAGATGGACCAGGTGCTAGCGGACGACCTTTCGATGACGACATCTATGTTTCTTTCACAATTATCTCTTCAACTTGATCGCTGGGCAGAACAAGACTTAGGAGATCAAGAGTTACAAAAGAAATTCAAACAAGAAGTTCGTGAACATCCTCATTTTCACTCCTTTGCTATTGTTGAAAATGGGAAAACAACAGAAACTGTCGGTGATATTAGTGAAAAAAAGCTAAAACAACTTCATCACCAACACGCTGGTTTAACTTTTTCTGATCCATACAAGATGGATGACGAAGATTATTTTATGATCTCTAAAAAAATAGATGAAGATAAATCTGTAGCTGGGGAGATTAATTTATCTTTTGTAAAAAATTACATTAAAGACCTAGCCTCCGTAGCAGATGCTAATGGTAATTTCTTCGTGTCTGGAAATGACCCAGAAGTGCAATGGAAAACAATGAAAGATTTACCTAAAGGAATATCAGCTCAAACGGTTCCAGAACTAGGTTGGCAAATTGTTGTGCACTCCGATGTTGAAGATGGCCAAGACCACCATTATATCGAGGGACAAGCTGTCATTAAATTGGTTAATAATAGGAATACCGAAGCCTGGATTGAGGACCAGAAGGACTTAACCCTCGTTAAAAATAGTGACCCATATTATATTGTTGAGTCAGCTACAAAGTCCTCTGATCAACTTGTTAGTGAATTGACTAAAAATCCAGACGTTGAGTTTGTTGAACCTAATTTTTTATTCACCAAACAAGCGACACAAGCCGTTGTTGTTCCAAACGATGAATTTTTTCAGCCTTACCAATGGAACTTAAGTCAAATCGCTGCCCAAGAGGGTTGGGAAGTAACTGACGGTTCCGAGGAAACGACTATAGCTGTTTTAGATACAGGCGTTGATCCTGAACATCAAGACCTAAAAGGAAAAGTACTTGAAGGCTTTAATGCTTTTGATGGAACTTCGAATTCAAATGATCTACACGGCCATGGCACACATGTTGCTGGAATCGCTGCTGCAATAACAAATAACGTAACGGGTATTGCAGGTGTTGCATGGCAAAATAATATACTACCTGTTAAAGTTCTTAATGAAAATGGAGAGGGGTCCTCTTTTGAAGTTGCCAGAGGAATTCGCTGGGCGGTGGATAACGGTGCTGAAGTTATTAACATGAGTTTAGGTGATTATCACAACTCTTACATTCTTCACGATGCAATCAGATATGCTCATCAAAATGATGTGGTGTTGATAGCAGCTAGTGGAAATGATAATACGAATGAACCGATGTATCCAGCTGATTATAAAGAAGTACTGACAGTCGCTGCAACAGACGATAAAAGAGAGCGAGCATTTTTCTCAAACTTCGGACACCATGTGGATGTTGCCGCACCTGGTGAACATATCCCAAGTTTATTTCCAAATAACAACTATGTCATTATGTCAGGTACTTCTATGGCCGCTCCTCATGTTGCTGGATTAGCTGGATTAATACGCTCGATCAATCCAGAACTTTCAAACGAGGAAGTTTATGAGCTAATGACAGCAACTGCTATTGATTTAGGTGAAAAGGGACGTGATCCATTTTACGGTGCTGGAGAAATCAATGTTGGTGACGCATTAAAACAATTAAATTAATATTAAACTGCAATAACAAATAAAAGGCTCACCTAACAACGACCCAAGAAATTTGGATCATACGGTGAGCTACTATCTTAAGCCTTTGTGTAACTAAAACTAAAATAATTTAATCCATTTTCCTAGGACGTTCCAAGGTTAAACTTAGGATCTCTTGAATACCTAATAAAGCGTCATGTTCTTCTCCTACGGATAACTGACCAGCTTCCCATTTCTCCCCTATTTCCTTTATCGACTTAACGATAATGTCAATAAATATACCTTCATTTGACATACCATTAGCAAGTACTTTGTAACTCTCTATCGCTTCATTTATATTCCCATTCATTAAATTAACTAAATAATTCCCCCAAAAGTTTTCTCTTAAGTGGTTGTCATTTTTTTGATCCCATTCATAAATACTATCCCATTTAATAAACTTAGGTATTGTCACTGAAAGGTTAACTGGCAGTTCAAAAATTCCCGATCCATCCAATTCCTCTAATATTGGACGATAAGGTTGAGTTTCATTAACTTCTTTTACTCTTGCTGTTTTTCCGTTTGATAGTTTAACAATAGAGTCTGTTGGATAGATATTTAATAATTCAATATAACAAATTAGGAAGGCTAGATCATATTTATGTTTTTTATTTAACAAAAGTTCAATCGCCTTTGTTGCTGTGAACGGATCACGATAAGGTCTTTTTAATGTCAATGCAGAATAGGTGTCCACTATAGATAACAAGCGTACTTCTGTACTTAATTCATGATCAACTAATCCCTCTGGATAACCAGAACCATCCAAACGTTCATGATGGGATTTAATCAATTGCTCAAATATTGGCGATAAATTATTTTTACGGACCCACTCCACTCCGTAAATAGTATGATTTTGCATTACTTCGAATTCACTCTTTGTTAACTTTCCTTCTTTCCTTAATATCTCTTTAGGAATTTTCAATTTACCGACATCATGAATTAAGCATCCAGTAGCAAATGTTTTAATATCTTCTACTCCTAAACTTTTTGCAAATAATGAACCTAGTAAAAAGACATCAAAAGAATGAAAATAACTATACGAATCAACCCTCTTTAATCGAAACAGCGTAATTGAAATTCTGTCATCAGACATAATTGCAACAAAGAGGTTCTCTAACCAACGAAGCTGATAATCATTATTTAAAACATAGCCGTACCTCGATTCATTTACAACATATTGTAACCCTTCGTAAAACAACTGTTTAATATCAAATAATTGTCTTGAGTACAATATTTTATCTTTTTTCTTGCGTTTAGTTTCTTTAGAGCCATTGTATCCTAGGGGTTCAATAACATTAACTTGCCTAATTCCCCAAGTGGCCAGCTTCTTAACTGCTTCTCGGTTAATAACCGTTCCAGCACTCAATAACAACAATTTGTCTTTAAAATATATATCATCACAAAGGATATCCCCTTTGATTAATTCGGGTAAACTCTTTATAACTGCCATATTCTCACTCCGTATTTTACACTAATTTATCTCTTGGCTATTCTCTTGTACTTTATTTCTGGGTGGATGAAATTTTATCTTCAGATGGATATTTAGCACTAGTATCTATTTACTATTTTAACTATGTTAATCCGTACAAATCAATATAAATTTAACAGTCCTTACCATATTAGTTTGTACACATAACTTTTTTAAAAAAAAGCCAAATAAAAAAGGCTGACGTAACTGTCAGCCTTGTAAAAAGCTTAAATTATATAATACCTTTTTCCTCTAAATATTTGACTACATGATTAGCTGCTTCTTCAACTGATATTGAATCGGTTTCGATCGTTAGCTCTGGTGAAACTGGTTCTTCATATGGTGAACTAATCCCTGTAAACTCTGGAATTTCTCCCGCTCTAGCTTTTTTATATAATCCTTTCGGGTCTCTTTCTTCGCATTTTTCTAGAGAACACTTCACATATATTTCAACAAACTCTCCAGTTTCAACCATTTTTCTTACATTTTCTCGGTCTTCACGAAATGGGGATATAAACGCTGTACTCGTAATAACACCTGCATCAACAAACAATTTTGCTACTTCACCAATTCGACGGATATTTTCTTTACGATCTTCATCACTAAAGCCTAGCCCTTTATTAAGCCCATGACGGATATTATCTCCATCAAGTACATAACTATTTAGATGTCGTTCAAATAATAAATGATCTACAGCATTTGCTAATGTGGATTTACCTGATCCAGACAATCCTGTAAACCATAAAATCACACTTTTATGCTGATTTTTACCTTGTCTTTTTTCTTTGTTTATTGTTGCTTGGTGCCAAACAATATTATTACTCATATTTCCACCGCCCTATAGTTATATATTTATCCTTATAAGAATACTTGGTTTTATAGATAACAAATTTTAAATTACTTGACAAAAATCATCTATTTGCTGTGACAGGCTAAATTCCACCACCATGATCATGAAATGCTCGTTTTTCTTTTCTCACTGCCCGTGCTAGGCTAATAGAGCCAACCGTGGCAATAAACACACTTACGATGACCACGACTGTATAAAAGTCTGCTTGTAGGAACACAAGGATTAATCCATAACTCATTACCAACGAAAAAACTGGAGAAACTACCCAGACTTTCACTATTTTTTTTATAATTCCTTTTTGCCATAATTGAAAGCCATTTTCCGCTGTACCAATACCAACAATCGCAGAAGTCGTTACTTGAGTTAATGGAACAGGTAAGCCAAAGATTGATGCAATAATAACTAATGTTCCACCAGTCGTGGAAACAGCTGTTCCTTGCATTAATGATAGTGTAGTAATTCGCTTTCCATTCGTTTCAAGAACGCGACCACCTAGTAATATTGCTCCTAATCCTACAAATACTCCACCGAGAATGACCGCTGTAGAAATATCAATAAGGCCAGCACCAACAAGTGGTCCAACTGCATTAGCTACATTATTCATTCCAGCTGCGTACGCTTCCAAACACCCAGCTAGGATCAGTAGTACGACCAGAATTTTCTTCCACTTTCCTGTCCCTGTAAAACTAGGATACTTTTTTTCCAGCTTAGTTATGAATTTTCCTGCTATGAAGGCTAATATAAAAGCTACAATTGGTACAATGACCCAAAAAGATACGATAATGATTAACTTTTCAAAAAAAAGTGATTGAAAGGCAATACCTGCTCCAACGATTGCCCCAACAACTACTTCACTAGTTGAAAGAGGAATTCCCATTAGGTTTGCGATAAAAAGGGTTAAACAGGCTGAACCTAATATAATGATGACTAACTGCACATCTATAATTGAGGAGGGAATAATTCCCCCCCCTATCGTTTTAACTACTTCACCACCAGCTAAAGCACCTATAAAGGCACTAACAGCTACTAATATCATCGCTACTCTCTTGTTTGGAATAGCTCCACTACCATATGCTGGCCCCATTGCAGCAGCTGTCCCACTAGCACCAATATTCATAGCAAAAAATAAAGCAATTATAAAAGCAAGAGAAATTAACAGCATATGGCAATCACCATTTCAGCATGATGATGAACTTTTCTCATAGCGTTCTCTACTCCTTATGCATGAACCTTGCTCATGCCTCGAATTAATACTTCTACAACTTCTTTGCGACTAAATTCTGGTGGCGGTGTTTGACCGTTACTTAACATTTCACGCACTTTCGTTCCAGATAAAATCACATGGTCTTCTTTTCCGTGTGGGCATGTTTTCGTACTCGCCATGTTTCCGCAAGCTTTGCAATAAAAGCTGTGTTCAAAAAATAATGGTGTAATACCTAGTTCCTCTGACTCAAAGTTTTGGAATATTAATTGAGCATCATACGTTCCGTAATAATCTCCAACTCCAGCATGGTCACGACCTACAATAAAGTGCGTGCACCCATAGTTCTTACGTACAAGCGCATGGAAAACAGCTTCTCTTGGTCCTGCATAACGCATTGCAGCAGGGAACACTCCTAGAAATACTCGATTTTCTGGATAATAGTTTTTTAGTAGGACCTGGTAGCTTTCCATTCGAACATCTGCTGGGATATCATCTGATTTTGTTTCTCCAACAAGAGGATTTAAAAATAATCCATCGACGATTTCAAGTGCAGATTTTTGAATATATTCATGCGCACGATGGACGGGATTGCGAGTTTGAAAGCCTACGACCGTTGCCCAGCCTTTATTTTCAAACGTTTTTCTTGTTTCAATTGGATCTAAGTAAAACTCTTTAAACCTCTCACGTTCTATTCGTTTAACAAGTGTAATTGGTCCTGCAACGTATACATTTGGACGTGAAAATAATTTTGCGACACCTGGATGTGCTTTGTCACTTGTTCTGTACACATTTTCAGCCTCAACCTCTTTGTTTGGTACATAAAGTTCAGCTACTTCAATGACACCATAAACAAAACCATCTTTAACAAGTTTTACTTGTTCACCTACTGCTAATTGTTCACTTTTCTCCTTTGTAACTGGTAATGTGATCGGAATACTCCAAACAGTCCCATCTGCTAATCTCATGTTTTCTACTACAGATTGATAATCAGCTTGATTCATAAACCCAGTTAACGGACTAAATGCTCCATTAGCAATTAACTCTAAGTCCGATAGTGCAAAATCATCTAATTCAATTTCCTTCGTAATGTGAGACAGATCAAAATTCTCATCAATTAAATTTATTAGCTGACCACCATGTGCTTGAATTGTCATTCGTATTCTCTCCTTTTTTAATTGCTCTATTATTAATTAGACTAGCGTGAGCTTTTACAAAGTCTTTGAAGAATTTCTTACTTTTTGGTACTACCAGAAAGATGTAGACCGCATTCTGTTTTAGCTGAATTCGCCCAGCGACCGCTTCTCGGATCCATTCCTTCAGCAACTTGTGATGTACAATGAAAACAGCCAATACTTGGATAATTATTATCATGAAGTTCGTTATATGGGAGATTATGAATTTTAATATACATCCAAACCTCTTCCTCTTTCCAATGAATTAGCGGGCATACTTTTATAGAATGAAAACGTCGATCTAGATTAACGTATTGAGTATTTCTTCTCGTTGGTGATTGCTCTCTCCTAAGTCCTGAAATCCAAGCTGTGTACTTGGAAAGTTCTTTTTCCAACGGCTCTAGCTTCCGCAATTGACAGCATCGATCAGGGTTTCTTTCCCATAACTTCTCCCCATAAAGCTTTGTCTGTTCTTCAACACTTATTTCTGGTTGGATGACTCTTATGTTCAACTGTGGGTATCTGCGTTTTGCTTTTTCAATTAATTCATAGGTTTCTTTAAAATGAAAATTTGTATCAAGAAATAGGATTGTTGCATCTGGCTTAACTTTACTTATTAAATCAACTAACACGACACCTTCAGCCCCAAAACTACAGGAATACACTAATTCATCTCCATATGTTTCATAGGCCCACTTAAGAACATCTATAGTATCTTTTTCCTTTAATACATTCTCGTTCAAATGTTCAAGTTGTTGGTCAGTTATTGTTTCAAAGGTAATCATTAAACACTCTCCCCTCTTTTAAATCATTAAGTTCCCTTTACTATGCATTTTTTGCGTTTTTACATTTCTTCGATAACGAAAAAGACGGCATTCAGCATAGAGGAAATCCCTTACTGAATGCCGCCTCTAGTTTGTCTAGTCAGCGACTTTAGCCCTTATTTTAATCGAACCTTTTCATTTTTTTCGATTTGTATGATTTTCTCATCTTGAACGACAATCGTGATTGAGCCGTATTTTAAGTCGTTGAGGAGAAGTTTTATTTTTTCAAAAACTTGCTCTAGGTCTTGGTCGTGTCTTTTCCCCACCGGCTCTCCTCCCTTTTAATTCCTTGTAATTTTATCAGTTTTATATGTTTAATAGAATTATATCCATCTTCTAACATAGTGTCAACCAACTTTTTGAAATTATCATGTTGTCCCATGAGAAAGGGCTAACTAACTTGTATTGACAATAAATAACCTGGACCATAAGTGACCTAAAGACGATGGTACGAGAAATAGTAAGTAAACAAGTCGATAAAAAAGCCAGTTATCCTGATAAAATTCAAGATAACTGGCACATATCAATTTATACATTATTGATTAATATTTCCTGTTACATTTGTAATTTCTATTGAACCACTACGATTTTCTAAAATATTTACATCACCATCAACTTGGTCAACATAAATTGAACCAGAACCACTACGTATTTGAATTAGTCCCTTTATCTCTTCTACATTTATTTGCCCTGACCCACTAATTAATTTAACATCTCCTGTGCTGTTCTTAATATGAACCGCACCCGAATTATTATTAATCGAAATATCCCCAACACTATCTGTTAACTCAATGGCCCCTGTGCCATCAGTAATGGTAATATTACCATTCATATTCCCTATTTCGATCTTCCCTGCACCTTGTGTAAGAACTAAAGAATTGGACAAATCCTTTATTCTTAAACCACCACCATCATGGTTCATAATTACTTCAAGCTCATTAGGAATATATGCTTTAATATGGATTCGTGCCTCTATAGGAGACTGATCACCACGATATATATTTGTTGTTAAATGTGCTTCATCTTCAACTTGCTCTAAAGAAACACTCATGTTATCTATTTGGAATTGTTCCGTAAGCTCTTCTTCCTCACCTCTAGATGCAAAGGTAGCAACTACTTTAATATCTGTTCGGTCTTCACCGTAAACTTCTACTTCCCCTTCATCTAAATCCATAATAACCTTTTGTAATTCTTTAGCATCTAGAGAATATTCTTGCTCATTTTGAATCATTGTTAAATTACAACCAACTAAAAAAAGTAGAGAAAAACCTACTAGAAATAAGCCGAGTTTCTTCATTTAAAAATAACCTTCTTTCACTTTATCTATATCGGCTTTACGATACCATATGGTGTAAAAAGTGTACAGTGAAAACTTAGCGTCTTTTTACGAGATCTGAAAAGTTTATAACTACTGCTGGTTTCTTTTCCATCACTATAAATTCCGTTTTAAACCCTTCTTTTTTTCTTTTTAAAAATGTTTCTTTTGTAATAGGTCTTGGTGCAGACCAAGTTAATGACTTTATATTTTCCCACGAATCGTGAGTAATAATTTCTTGTTTATAATAATAACAATTACCAGAAGAGTATTGTTTACAAATGTATTTGACCGTTTGTTTCGTATGCATACTACGTTCAACTCACTTTTAACTTTTCATCTAGTTTCACCAGCTTTACTTATTTTCAAACGAACTTACCCTTATTTATCATCAGTCAACCCTAATGTGACATATAATAACCATGGAAGCGCTTTCTGTAGTTCTTGACAAAATTTTCTGTTCCTCATAGTATTAAATTGTGCACAATTACTTCGTATTTTACAATTTTTATAGAGAAGAAGTGATGCTGATCATGTTACAAAAGTTAAAAGACAGTAATATTATGGATAATGAAATCAAAGAATTAATGATATGTGCTGACAAAGTTGCTCATGTTCAATTAGGAAACCCTCTCGAGCATGCCCTTCTCGTTCTTATTAAATCAGGTTATTCCGCAATTCCTGTTCTTGATTCAAATTACAAACTTCATGGACAAATAAGTAAAGCTCGAATTTTGGATTCAATACTGGGACTAGAACGATTTGAATTAGAACGCCTCAATGAGCAACGTGTAGAAGATGTTATGGAAGAAAAAATACCTTGGATTAATAAAAATTCTACTTTCTCAAGAGCGTTGGCAATGTCTATAAACCATCCATTTATTTGTATTCTAGATGATGACCGCTCATTTATTGGCATACTTACTCGAAGGTCAATCTTAGCTTTGATTAATCGCTATCTCCAAAAGTAACAAAATCTAAACTGATCCGCTTAAAAAGCCGATCAGTTTATTTTTATTTCTAAAGAATGCTAGAATAACAATAATGGCTGTAACATATAGAAAGGAGTTATAAAAATGAATACTGCTTTATTTTCTTCAATTACAATAAAGAATGTTACATTACATAATAGAATTGTTATGTCTCCAATGTGCATGTATACTGCCAATATAGATGGAAAGGTTAAGCCGTTCCATCTAACACATTACGGTAGTAGGGCTATTGGCGGTGTGGGATTAGTGATGATTGAAGCAACATCGGTTACACCCGAAGGACGTATTTCCAACCATGATCTTGGTATTTGGAATGATGAGCAAATTGAAGGCTTGCGTATTATAGTTAAAGAGGTTCACCTTTATGAATCAAAGGTAGCTATTCAGTTAGCCCATGCTGGACGTAAAGCGATGGCTGATGGAGATGCAATTGCTCCAAATACAATTCCTTTTAATGAAAAAATGAAAACACCAATTGAAATGGATAAAAAAATGATTAGTGATACGATCCAACAATTTAAAGCTGCTGCAATTAGAGCCAAAGAAGCTGGTTTTGATATCATAGAAATTCACGGAGCTCACGGATATCTTATTAATCAGTTTCTGTCACCTTTAACGAACAAACGAACGGACGAATACGGAGGAAGTGCCGAAAACCGCTACCGCTTTCTAGAACATATAATCACCGAGATTAACACGGTTTGGAGTGGTCCCTTATTTGTAAGGATTTCTGCAAATGAATATAGTGAAGGTGGAAATGACTTAAATGACTTTATTTATTTCGCGAAACGAATGAAAGACCAGGGAGTAGATTTAATAGATGTAAGCAGCGGTGGTGTCGTTCCTGCTCCTATTCAAACCTATCCAGGATATCAGGTACCTTATGCCGAAAGAATTAGAAACGAAGCAAACATTAAAACAGGTGCTGTAGGTTTAATAACATCAGGTATTCAAGCTGAAGAAGTTCTACAAAATGAGCGAGCTGATCTCATCTTTATTGGACGTGAATTGTTACGTAATCCTTATTGGGCATTACAAGCAGCAAAAGAGTTGAAGGTACAAATCCCTACTCCAAGGCAATATGAGAGAAGTTGGTTTTAAACGAAAAGTGCGACGATGGTACTCTCAACGTCGCACTCTTATTTCGTTAACTTTTGTACCAATACTTTTTTTCTTCCAGTAAACATTTGTTTTAGAACAAGCGTAACAAATAAATTAGGCACAGATGCCTTATAATTAACAATATCAGTCATTTTTGTTTGTTTCCCAACAGCTTCAAACCTATGCTGATGTTTCCATTCTACGAAAGGGAACGGAAGTTTTAAACCTGTATCTATAAAATACTCTTTCTCCTTAACTTCAACGATACTGGCCACCCAACTTTTTTTCATTACTCCAAAGTCCAATTCCATCTCAATTAAATTCCCTTCCACTGTTCTTGGGTCTGAGGATAATTTGATTTTAGGAAAAGATGTTATGACAGCCAAATTTTCTGCACTCTTAAAAAAGTCCCAAACCTCACTTAGTGGAGCATTAATTATCGTTTCATATCTAAAAGTGCCTTTCCCCACTATACCACCCCCCGTTCGATACTTTATTCTTATTTTAAGTTTATAGTACAATAAATGTAAACAAATACGACTGGAGGATCACAATGAGCTTTCGCTTTCAAAAACGAGTTCGAGTAGCACCTGGAGTGCGACTGAATATAAGCAAACGAGGTGTGAGTACTTCAATTGGTCCAAGAGGGACAAGCCTAACTGTTGGCAGGAGGGGCCTTTATGGTAATGTCGGGATACCAGGGAGCGGTCTCTCATACCGTACACGCATTGATCGAAAAAGCGGCCAGAGGCTATTTCAAGTATCAGAAAACGAAAAGACATATGAAAATGTCCAATTAGCTTTTAATAAACAAGAAAATACTGTCCAATTTATAACAGATACTGGAACACCCTTACCCACAACAGTTGAAAGAAAGCTTAAAAAAGAATTTTCAGCTGAAATAGATAGTATTTATCAAGAAAAAGAACAGGAAATTAATGCTCAAACGGAAAGACTAATGCAATTACACCTTCAAGTATATAAGCCTCTTTCGATCGAACAGTTACAGCAGCATATACAACGTAATCTTTCTTTTGAAGAAAAGGCCCCAGATCAAAAGGAAATTTTTGAACAAGTAAAGGCTGAGCGAAAAGAGCGATTAAGTAAAATTGCAAGCTTAGCATTGCTCCTTCCTTCTAAAAGAAAAGAGTTCGTTAATCAAGTGCAAGATGAAGCAAAGCTAATTTTTGAAAAGGAGTTGGAAGCTTATAACGAGCAGAAGCAATTATATATGGAAGAAAAACAAAAACGCGAAAAACTTCTAGATTCTGTTCTAAAACATGACCTAAACTCAACAGAAGAATGGCTAGCCCTGCACTTAGAGGAACTAGACTTTCCTTTAGAAACGAATGTAGATTTTAAAATGCTAAACGAAAACATGATTTATTTTGATGTCGACCTTCCAGAACTTAACGAAGTACCTTTGGAAAAAGCTACGATAATGAAGTCTGGAAAACTAAAAATACAAGAGAAATCTCAGCGTGAAACGAGGGAACACTACGCTGTTATGGTAGGAGGTACAGCACTGTATTTATCTTCTTTTGCTTTTGCCTTTGTGCCAACTTGCGAAAAAGTTGTTATTTCTGGCTATACACAACGCTTAAATGAAGCAACGGGCCATAAAGATGATACATATATATACAGTTTAATCGTCGAACGAGACCGCTTCTATTCGCTCAATATGAGTAACCTCCATCCTATTTTAGCTTTTGAAAATTTTGAACATAGGTTAAATGCAACAAAGACGTATATTTTTAAAGAGATCATTCCGTTCGATCCTGAAAAAATAACTAGGTAGGGAATGATATGATGCAAATACTAAAACTAATCTTAGGTGGACTGATTGTTGCTCATTTCTTACTATGGTTAAGCTTTGCATGGCAACCTTTACCTTTTTGGGTCCTATTTCCATTCGCCTTACTCATATTAATTGGTATAGCCATTCTATTTGTACCAATAAAATTACAACCTGTTTCTTTTTCTGATTATTTATTGGGACTAGGAACTGGATTTGGGCTTTATATTCTTTTTGCCCTCGGAAAAAATTTAATTGAATGGCTCAACTTACCGTTTATAGAGCAACTTCATTCACTCTATGCACTTGTTCAACCAGTTGAGTGGTGGCATTATCTCATGTTATTTTTAATCGTTATTCCAGGTGAAGAGTTATTTTGGCGTGGGTTTGTTTTTCAAAAGGTAAATGAATACGTGAGTCCGATTCTTGCTATTATCATCTCTTCAGTTCTTTACGCCTCGGCTCATATTTACGCAGGTACTTTTTTATTACTAGTAGCAGCGCTAATCGCTGGTCCTGTATGGGCATATCTTTATTATCGAACACAAAACATTAATATAGCCATTTTGTCGCATAGTATTTTTAATTTATTTTTATTAGTACTGTTACCTCTGTTGTAAAAAAATACCCAAGCCTAAGTTTCTTCTTAAGCTTGGGTATCGCTATCCATTAAGTCCTATTCTATTTTCTTTACGCATAAATATTAACGAGTAAACCTTTAATTTCCCCGACCATATCAAGAATTTCAAGACCTCTTTTTTGCTTATCCAATACAGCATTGGTTAAATCTAATAACTTGCGGTCTACTTCTTGAACAATTTTATAAACCTTTGTTCGACCACGTCGATTAAATCCTCGTTTCTCTTCTAGACGGAGGCCTAAAGAAACGGCATCTTCCATAAACTCTTTGATGAGTGCTTTATATTTTCGCAGTTCATCAACAGTACGTGTTTCTGATAACACTTTTCCTTGATCATCAATCTTCTGCATCAATTGATTGATTCGTTCATACGCTTGTTCATCCCGTTGGTTACCCATCACTTCAGCAAATGAAACGGAAGCCGTGGGACTATGTGTTTTTTGATCAACTCTATTTAAATTAGCTCTTCCAATACGTTGAACATCCATGCTTTTACCGCCTCTACAAAAATTTCTTCTCTCATTTTATCATATTGGCTTCAAATCAATAAGCCTAAGAATAATGAAGACTTGACCATAATTGGCCAAGTCTCCAGAAGTATCCATTATTGAAGTAATTGAAGAACACCTTGAGGTAACTGGTTCGCTTGCGCAAGCATCGCAGTTGCCGATTGATTAAGAATATTGTTCTTCGTGAATTGTGTCATTTCTAGTGCCATATCAGCATCGCGAATACGCGATTCCGCAGCTGTTAAGTTTTCATGAGTGACTTGAAGATTGTTAATTGTATGCTCCATACGGTTTTGTGTTGCCCCGAGTTTAGCACGGACATCTGAAAGGATGTTGATCGCCTGATCTAGAGTAAAGATCGCTTGGTTCGCACCTGCTTGTGATGTCACATCTATTTCTTCAATTCCTAAAGTAACAATATCTAAACGTGGTACGTCAATCATTACGTTTTGGTTTGTATTAGGACCAATTTGGAATGCTAGAGCATTATTAGTGATAGAGAACTTTGTCACTCGATCTGTTGCAGCTGAAACGTCAGCTGGAGTAATCGCAGCCGTTACATTAATCGTCCAAGCATCACCAGCTACAGGTGAAATAGAATTGAAGTCTATCTCCAGACCGTCAATAACAGCTTTACCATTTATTAAACCAAGGGCTTGTGGAGTACTGTTATCACCTTTATTTAGAACAAAACCTTCTCCATTAAAAGTTACATCCCATCTTGCGTCAGGGCCCGTATACGTTGTTTCATCAGTGAAAAGAATTTCACCAATCCCTTTGTTTCCTGACAATGGAGCAGTTACTTCAATAGTCCATTGATCTCCAGCTAATGCTGCTCCTGTAAGATTTAATTCCAGTCCATCAATTGTCGTCGGGAACGTAATTTCTTCTGAACCATTTCCTCTATCTAAAGTATAGCTATTTCCGTCATAAGCAACGTGCCATTCTCCTGTATAATCTCCAAAATAGGAATTAGCATTAGGAAATTCTATTTGACCAGTTCCTCTGTTTCCTGTTGGAGCCGTAACGTCAACATACCAACTATCCCCTGGAACTGCTTCTTGAATGCCTGATAGATCTAGGTTTAATCCATTTACCGTTAGACCTGTTGCAAAGTGCTGTGGAAGGATAGCCACCGAAGTACCATCTTCTTTAGTTAAAGTGTAGTTATTATCGTCGTCTTTTGCGATGGTCCATCGTTCAGTAGTTGTACCAATATAACCATCTGCATTCGAAATAATTAACTCTCCAGCAGTATCTGAATTCCCCTCGACTGCTGCTGAGATTTTGAATTTCCACTCATCGCCTGCAACTGGAGTTCCATTAATCGTTACTTGAACACCATTGATGTTAGAAATATCATTAACTTCTATTCCGTTTAAACTGTACCCATTTCCATCAAATTTTAAAATCCATTCTTCATCTTGATCTCCTGTAAAACCTGATGCATCAACAGTAACATCCCCATCTTTTCCTATTCGACCAGCTGTAACATCAATAATCCATTTGTCACCTACAGTAGCGTTTGTAATTGCCGAGAAGTCAAGCTCTAATCCATCAACTACGACTTTATCTACATTCGAAGTATCTAGAGTGGTTGTTGATGTTCCATTAGTTAATTCGTACTTCCCATCAGCATTAACAGTAATTTCCCATCGACCAGAAGAACCTTTGTATGTTTTTTCATCAGTAATTGTAATATTCCCAGTTCCTATGTTGCCAGGGTTAGCCTCTGCTGATGCTGTACTCTCAAGCGCTACACCTAATGGTTGCATAGCTGTTTTTGAATCGGTTGTTGCATTTGTTGTTACTAATGCGTTAACGGATGTGGTTGCTGGTATGCGTTCAGCTGAAACATGTGTCGACACCGCTGTTGCAGGCTTTGGTATTACTGTTGTATTTTCCTGACTAATTTTATTATCAAATGTAAACTCAACCCCACCGTGTCTAATAACACCATTTCTAGTTGACATTGTTTTTTCTGCAGCTATTTTATTAAGTTCAGTTGGGCTGTCACCGCGGTAGACAGAGAATGTTGCCTCTTGTTCAATCGAAACTTTAATAGTTCCCGCTTCTTTAATGTTAGCGGTGTTGATATTTATACCACCAATTGAGAATATATCACCTTCTGATTTAACGGCGACTGATCTTTCTTCAAGAGGTAAACCGTTGGGTCCAATCACTTGGATCGTTGCACTATGTTGTGTCCCGTTATTAGTTTCATTCGCCAAGAAACTTCTTACATTAATTGTGTATTCGCCAAAAGCTTGAGGGTAATATTTACTATTTGTATCTAAAGCAATATCATTATTACTTGAGATACCAGCACCGACTTGGTTAAGCTTGACAACTTCTTTAGTATCTTCAACTTTAATATGGTAATCGCCCGTTTCTAATCGTGGATCAATTACTTTAGGTGACCCTTTTACGTTAGCTCCATTATCTGCTGCTTCACTAATTGAAGAAAGGACTGCACTAGATCCATTTAATAGTTTACGAGTGTTAAATTCAGTTTTTTCAGAGATACTATCAATCTCTAATTTTAATTGCTCAATTTCTTTTTGGATCTGCTCACGGTCATACTCAGTATTTGTGTCGTTTGCACCCTGTACTGCTAATTCTCGCATACGCTGAAGGATCGCATGAACTTCTTGAAGCGCTCCTTCAGCTGTTTGCATTAGAGAGATACCGTCCATCGAATTACGTTCTGCTTGTTTTAAACCACGAATTTGCGAACGCATTTTTTCTGAAATCGCTAAACCTGCTGCATCATCTGCTGCACGGTTGATACGTAAGCCAGAAGAAAGTTTTTCTAAGTTTTTAGAAGTATTGAACTGATTTGCGTGTAAATTACGATATGCATTTAAGGCTTGGATGTTATTATTAATTTTCATTTTTATATACTCCTCTTATTCGTATATAGACATCTTGTCGTAAACACTAACTTTTCTCTTAATAACTTTCGGCTGCGTATCTGTATTTTTTCGCAGTGCCTGGTTCCAAGACGTCATGATTTCAGATAATACTTGTAAAACTTCTCTAATAACTTCTATATTCTTTGAATAGTTAGCTTCAATAATCTTATCGGCTATATAGTTGTATAGACTATCTAGCTGGTCTGCAATTATACCAGCTTCATAATTGATCCCAGCTCCTAATCGCTCAATAATATCACTAGCTTTTTGTAAGTATATATTCGCTTCAATAAATTGCTTATTTTCTATTTCTTTAATCGCTTTTTCTAAGTTTGTGTAGCATGCTTCATAAAGTAATGCCGTAATTTCTTGTGGAGATTTTTTATGAATTGCTTCATTCGTCAAAATTTGCGTCAAAGTTACACCTACTCCCTTATTTCTACTTTTTTTATCGGCATGTCCATTGCATTGTTTAATACTTTTTCTCCATCTCTTCTATTAAAAGTAATATTTCTGCCATTACAGAATACAATTGCGGAGGTATATTTTCTCCTAAGTCCATATCTAATAGATTCTCTACTAACAAAGGGTCTTCTTGCATATGAATATTATTCTTTTTTGCAAGATTAATAATTTGATTTGCAACATCCCCTTTTCCTTGCGCAACGACTTTAGGAGCACCGCCGTCTTCTTTATCATATTGAATAACTGCTGCTGTTTGACCATTAGTAACACGTCGTTGTTTATGATTAAAATGTTTAGAAACCATCATATCTTAAAATCAAATCCTTTCTCTGTAAAAGTAGGTTGTTGTGCTAAGCTCTGAATTTCTTTTTCTTCTAATTCTATTCCTTGGTCCTCCGAAGTAGAAAGTTTAGAAAATTTGATTCCATTGACGTTATAGCCAATATCTTTAATGTTATCCACGCATTTATCTACGAGAGGTTCCATTTTTGTTTGAAACATCGATTGATTATTTTTCAAGGTTACAGATAAATTCCGATCTACGACTGAAACCATAATCCCTATCTCTCCTAGTTTTTTCGTTTCAATTAAGAAATATAGACTACAGTTTTCCCAGTCTACTTGTTCGCCTTCGTTTCTTGAATTAACAAAGACTTGTAAGTTTTCTACTTGCTCTTCTAGTAAAAACGGTAAGTTAAAAAACATAGATTGAAGATTTCCTTGATCCGATTTACTAAGTAGTTGTTGACCGGTTAAATTATTCAAAGCTTGGTTAGCTTGTTGACTCAATCGACTGCCCTCTTCTTCCCCTCGCATTAACATCATTAATGCTGACTTTAAGTTTCTATGATTAGCATCCTGTTCAGTATGCTCTCGAGAGTTAGCTAATAACATTCCAATTTCACTTTCTCGGTTCAATCCTACACCCCGTACCATTTCAAAAGCTTGTCGGGCCGATGCTTCTTGGCCATAAGACGGTTTGACCATTTCGTTCAATTGACTCACACCTTGCTGCTGCGGTGTTCTGGCATCTAGTATTTGTCTTTCATTACTAATAAAATGCATCACTTTTGTTTCCGATGGCTTAAACTGAAGACGTTCAACGATTCCTTTTACTTCTTGAACAATACGATTAGCTTCTTGAAATTGTCCTCTTGCAAGAAGTTTTTTTGCTTCAGCTAATCGACTACTTGCCTGCATTAACCTTTTCTCTGTTTTCATATCGGTTAGTAGCATCATTTCACTTTTTAAGATCGCATGATCTAATTTCTTTATTGTCGTTTCTAAAAGTGGCTTTGCTTGATGCTGTGCTTGACTTTTAAATTGATTAATTAACCGATTAGTAACATCTAAATTTCTAGTTATTTCTCGTTGTAGGTTTTTAAAATCAGCAGCAGCTTTTGCCAATTTTTCCGTAATTGTAGTAACTGCTATATCTTTACTATTTAATTGAACACTCGTCTGAAATTGTTCATTATTTATATATTGATTTGAGTCAACTGGTTGCTTACTAGCATCAGATAGTTGTATTCCTTCTTTTGCTAGTGCTTGCTGTTCTAGTTGAGTTAAAGCTTGCATTAATTGTTGTCTCGCAGCCATTTCTCTTCCTTGGTTCAATAACAGCGTACTTTCATCCGTTGCTTTAATTAACTTATCAATAATTTGCTTATCACTATTTGAATTTTGATTAATTTGCAGCTTCACTTGTTCAACTGCTCTTTCAAAATTCGCTTCTTTTTGTATATATTCTTGCATTTGACGTAACGCTTCACTTAAACGGTGTGAACTAGCCTGCTCTTGAAGAGCTATATTATTTTGGGTTGGATTTAATTGGCTTGCTGCTGACGTATTAACGTTTACTGTAGCTCTTTCAATACTGATTAGGGCTTGTGAGAGACGCTCTTTAGAGACATTTTCTATTTGTTGTGATTGAATAATTATTTTTTCGATCTGCTGTTGTGTATTTCGATCAAACGTCTGATTTAAAAAACTAGTTCGAAGTTGCTCGACACCTCTTTGTATACTTTGATCACGGAGAAGTTGATTTTTTACTTCATGAATTGCCATACGAGCTCGCGAGTTTTCTTCTGATTTTGATTGATTACTTAACTGTCTTTCAACCGTCTGTAAAGATTGAACCATTCTGTCTTGACTAACTTGTAAAAGCTGTCCTGCTTCTCGACTAGCTCTTTCAACAGATAAAACTACATCTCTATCAATTAAAGGATTATTAACCACTTGCTGGCGTACCTGATCTATCACTCGTTGTACATTCGGTTCTCTTTGAATTTGTTCACGAACTTGCCGAATTTGATCACTAAGTTGAGATGGAGCTTGACGTTGATCTATAAATCTTACATTTTCTGTTTGTCGTCGATTATTACTCACTTCTATTCGAGGGTTATATACAGTCCGTCTCACTTCATTTCCTTGCTGATGTTCAAATTTGCGAATAGCTTCTTTTACAATTCTCTCTGTATTTTGATCGATTCGATCACTATCAGGTCCTATTCTAGTTTTAACGTTAACCTCTTGTACTATATTAGATACCACTTGGTTTAATGGACGGCCATGTAATACTTCATGAACAGCTCGAACTTGACTAGTGGTTATTTCTAATCGCTTATTTGCCATGGCTTGAATTGTTTGATGCCGTTGTTCGATTGTCCCTTGATTTGAGTTCATATACCTTTGCAGCTCTTGAACAGCTTCTCTCGTTAACGGAACACCTTTATCTAGTAAGGTTTGAGCCGCTTGACGTAACGCTCGTGTAGGAGATTGACTCGCCCCAAGATTAAGTAGGATGCGATTAATATCTTTTTGATCTGCTTGTTGGGCAGTCGCTCCACTTCGTTCTTCTCCTATAAATCGAACAACTGGCATGCCTTGTTTATTCTCACTAACTTGTATAGTTACTCGTTCCGTTGAAGGTAGATTGCTTTCAAATCTTGTATGAATGTCACGACCTCTTATTTGTAAAATAGCTTCATTGTTTGGTAATCTTTCCTTAATAATTGCCTTATAAACTTCACCTTCACGCAAGGTAAACGTACGATCTGATGTCTGTTGTGTTGTATTAGTAGATTGATTCGTTATTTGCATTACCTTCACTCCCGTACATGATCTCTCTACTGTTAATATCGGTATAACCTACAAAAAGGTTTATGAACAATTTTTGGAGAATTCTTTTGTATTAAAAAACAAAAAAGACCTAGTTTTTCCTAAGAAAATCTAAGTCTTACTCAATTAAAGTGTTCCTTATATAAGAGCTGGTTCCTCGCAGAGAGAAATTTTAAAATATCAACCCTCATTATTTACTTTTCTTTTGAATCTTCATTTATGCTACTTGTTCTATCAACCCATTGAATATAGTCTTGACCGTAAAAATGTTTACTCATATCTTGGACA
Source organism: Alkalihalobacterium elongatum (assembly GCF_019024285.1). Lineage (GTDB taxonomy): Bacteria > Bacillota > Bacilli > Bacillales > Bacillaceae_F > Alkalihalobacterium > Alkalihalobacterium elongatum. Next base: position 55,565 of record NZ_WMKZ01000008.1, on the reverse strand, counting down.
AAATTTAAAGCGGCTTCTAACCTTTGTTTATGCTCTTCACTTTCATTTGCATATTCATTAATGAAATCACCAAAGCGATACATAATTTTAGATGTTGCCTCTCTTTTCTTTTCTCCTTCTGGTGTTAACATTACATACGATATCCGTAGGTCATTTTCATCTTTAATAGTTTGAACTAACCCTTTTGTTTTCAGACGCTTAATTACTTGCATAACTGTTGATAAATCCCATAATCCCACTTTTGCAATGTGTGACATGGAAACCTTTTTCTCAAAATAAATGATCCAAAGCATATGTTGTTCAGATTGTGTAATTCCAACTTCCTGAGCCGACTTTTGCCAGTCTTCTTCGATTACTTTATATGTTGCCCGAAAGTAGTTTAACATTTGATGAATAGAATGATAGTCCAAATTTCCCAACCCTTTCTCCTAGACCCTTAATAATAAGTATTTATCTATATTTTACTTTTATTCACTAACTTTACCAGTATAGTGTACCAAAAAACGAAAAAGAGCCCAAAATATTTGGACTCTTTTAGTAATTTTTACTTATTTGTAACCGTTTTTACGATCGATACAACAGCTTCTGCAAGCTTAATTAATTCAGAAATTGGCATTCGCTCATTTTTCGTATGTATTTCTTCGTAACCTACTGCAAGGTTAACTGTAGGAATACCGAAGCCAGCGATGATATTCGCATCACTACCTCCACCACTTTTTAGTAAGCGTGGTGTACGATCAATAGAAGTCATTGCTTTTTTAGCCACTTCAACGACTTCATCTCCATCACCAAGTTTGAAGCCTGGGTACATGACATCAACTTCAACATCAGCAGTCGTACCAAAATCCTTTGCGGTTTCCTCAAACGCTGCTTTCATTGTTGCCACTTGCTTTTCCATTTTCTCTGGTAATAGTGAACGCGCTTCAGCTAAAATCGCAACATAATCACAAACAATATTCGTTTGTGTGCCACCTTCAAAACGACCAATATTAGCTGTAGTCTCCTCATCAATACGTCCTAATGGCATTTTTGCAATGGCCTTAGCGGCAACAGTAATTGCTGAAATTCCTTTTTCAGGTGCTACACCAGCATGGGCTGTTTTTCCATGTACTACAACGTTCACCTTTGCTTGTGTTGGCGCCGCAACTATAATATCACCTACAGGACCATCACTGTCTAATGCAAAGCCAAACTTTGCTTTCACTAAAGAAGGATCAAGTGCTTTAGCCCCTACTAAACCCGATTCCTCACCAACTGTAATTATAAATTGGATTGTACCATGGTCTAGTTTTTGCTCTTTTAATACTTTAATTGCTTCAAGCATTACAGCAATTCCCGCTTTATCATCAGCACCTAAAATAGTAGTTCCATCAGTAACTACGTAACCGTCTTTAATAGAAGGTTTTACTCCAACACCAGGTACAACTGTATCCATGTGAGAAGTAAAGTAAATTGGGTCTACTCCATCTTTTGTACCAGGTAAAGTACAGATTAAATTGCCCGCTCCATGCCCTGTTTGTTCCGTCGTATCATCTTCAAATACTTCAACTCCAAGGTCTTCGAACTTTTTCTTTAGAACAGGTGCAATTAATTGTTCATGTTTGGTTTCAGAGTCAATTTGAACAAGCTCTAAGAACTCATCCACTAGACGTTGTTCATTAATCATATATCTGCCTCCATCTATCGAGTTTTTCACTTTAAATGGTACATGATTTCCCCCAATATTTCACCTATTGTAAAGTTCTAGAGAAGAGAAAGATTATTCTGATTTATTTTTTTCACAAAACTCGTAAAGAATACCACCTGAAGATTTTGGATGAATAAATGCAACTTGTGCACCACCAGCACCTTTTACAGGCTCATTGTTAATCATTTGAATACCTTTTTCTTTAATCTCATTTATTCGTTCTTGAATACCTACAACACCTAATGCGATATGGTGAATACCTTCCCCTTTTTTAGCAATAAATTTGGCAATTGGACTTTCTTCGTGTAAAGGCTCAAGTAATTCAATTTTAGATTCGCCAATCTTTAGAAAAGCTACTTTAACCCCTTGAGAAGCAACTTCTTCAATAGCTAGTAATTCGAGATTTAATTGTTCTGTGTAAAAGGGTAGTGCGTTTTCAATCGATTGAACAGCAATTCCAATATGATCAATTTTTTTAGGGGCATTTAAATTTTCCATATACATCCACTCCTAGTTCATGTTTGATATTCTATCTTTATAGTAATACCCAATGTAGAATATTCTCTAAATTTCTTTTTTTTCCTTCTTTTTTGTCATCTTCAAATTTAAAATTAGATGGAAGCTCAATGCGTTTGAGGTATAAAAAAGAACCTTGTTCAATCGCCTATAACAAGGTACAATATTAATAGCATGTCTTTGAGGAGGTCATTTATATGCCGCGTAAATTCCAAAAATTAGTCATTTATGTGATGATTGTAACATTAGTATTAGGTAGTTTACTAACAGGAGCTGCTTTGTGGCTCTAAAATAATATGAAGAGGCACACTCAACCTAAATGAGGTGCCTCTTCTTTTTATTTACATATTTATTCAATCGCACCTGCTTTTCTAGCGAGATCCTCGAAGCTTTCCGCAGTATTTACAATTAAGATTTTTGTTCCTAGTGGGATTTCCTCATATAATTTCTCTACACTTGTATTATCCATTCTTACACAACCTGCTGTTACGTAATTACCTATAGATTGCGGAGCATTTGTCCCGTGGACTCCGTAAATTCTTCCGTCCGTATCAAGTGCGTCAAAACCAATCCATCTCGTTCCCAATGGGTTATCTTTAGCACCACCTTGGATGTCTTTTTTTCGGTAATATGGATTAGGAGCCTTGACTACAATCATAAATTCCCCCTCTGGTGTTAACTCCGTTTCTTTCCCAGTTGCTACAGGGTATACGTTTTGAATAGCACCATCATGAATATAAGCGAGTTGATTATTTTGCTTATTGACAATTAGAAACGGATCTCCAATAAGCGGGTTATCTCCAAGTGGCCAAATAGGAGAAACAACTAACATAATAGATAGTAAAAGTGTTTTCAGCATACGTTCGCCTCCGTATATGCTCTTTTACTTATCTTTACTATCCTTTCTGTTTTTATTCTTTTTCTCTTTGTTTTTTGATTGTTTTCTTAAGGATTCTTTAATTTGTAAATATTTTTCTAATTCATGCATGACATAAAAAAGAGATGAGCGAATTTCGAATTCTTGTCGGGTTTTGGGTAGTTCCATTTGTTTAAACTCTTTTTTCATTTGAGTTAGTTCGTCCAAGAAATAACTAGCTGTATTTACAGGACCCACTGCCTGACTTAGCCGTTCTAGAAAACTCGATATTTTAATACCTTGAATAACGGTATCGTCTAAGGAAGAAATAAACGGCATCATTCTTTCAATGATTTCAAATTGTCGCTCTCGCATTTTAAAATAATGATAATATTGATCCTCGTACCTTAAAAGGTGGTTCTCGATATTTCTAATAGCAATTCCTTTTGCGTCTTGTATTAGATCGTAAGTTTGTGTAAGTTCCTTTCCATCCCAGATATTATTACTGTTACGTAAATAATTAGAAAACTCATTTAAAATAACTTTAAAATTCTCTTCAATTCTTCTTTGATACTTATGTAAATCCCTATCCACATTAGGCATATATAAGTTCATTACTAAAGCAACACCTATCCCAATGACGATAATATATAGTTCATTTAAAAATATTCCTACCGAAACTGTTCCAAGAGTATAAATATGTAAGATAATAACACAGCTCGTTACGATGCCCTCTTTAACGTTTAATTTCACTGAAAGAGGAATAAATATAAGTAATAAGACAATTAACGAAATGGGGTGATAGCCGATCCATTCAAAAATGATAAAGGCCAATACTAGTCCTAATAAACACCCGATAAACCGTTGCCATGAAACAGATACAGAGCTCCTTCTTGTTACGGAAATACATAGAATAGTAAGGATAGCAGCAGATGCATAAAAATCTAATGAAAGCCATTGGGCAAATGCAATAGCAATACCAGCGCCCACAGCCGTTTTTAATGTTCGATACCCTATTTTAAACATGCGGTTCTCCAATCTAATAAAATCGAAAAAAGAATGGTCATTATAGACCACCCTTTATTATACGGTAAAAAAATATGAATTATCAGCTTGGTTAAACAATTATACTTTTTATAACACCTTTTGTAGAAAATCTCGAGCACGCTCTGTTTTCGGTTGACTGAAAAATTCACTAGGAGGTGCATCTTCTAGCAGTTGTCCATGATCTAAGAAAATAACTCGATCAGCCACTTCTCTAGCAAAGCCCATTTCATGTGTAACAATAGCCATCGTCATCCCAGTTTGTGTTAGTGATTTCATAACTTCTAATACTTCCTTTACCATTTCTGGGTCAAGCGCAGATGTCGGTTCATCAAATAACATCACTTCAGGATCCATAGCTAATGCACGAGCAATCGCTACACGTTGTTTTTGTCCACCAGAAAGGCGGCTAGGGTATTCATTCTTCTTTTCAAATAAACCAACTTTTCTTAGAAGCTCTTCAGCCTTAGCAATAGCTTCTGATTTCTCCAGCTTTTTAACGGACATCGGTGCATAGGTTAAGTTCTCTAGAACCGTCATATGAGGGAATAAATGAAAATGTTGAAATACCATACCAATTTGTTGCCTAACTTTTAGTATATCAACTTTAGGGTTAGTTAATTCCGTATCATTAAACCAAACCTCTCCCGAAGTCGGCTGTTCTAGCATGTTTAAGCATCTAAGAAACGTAGACTTACCAGATCCAGAAGGCCCTATAATTGCAACGACTTCTCCTTTATTTATTGAAGTTGAGATATTCTTTAATACCTCAAGCGTCCCAAATGATTTTGATAAATTTTTTACATTAATCACTGCGTTTCAATCTCCTCTCTAGCAATTTCCCAAGAAGAGTTAATGCCATTACTAATAAATAATAGATAACTCCTGCAATTAATAACGGTTCGAAATAAGCGAACGTATTCGAAGCTACGACTTGTGATCTTCTTAGAATATCCATTACACCAATAACCGATACGATTGCAGACTCTTTTGTGAGAGTAATAAATTCGTTAAATAATGCAGGTAAAATATTTCGAAACGCCTGTGGTAATATAATTTTTAACATCATTTGATTGTAAGGGATACCTAATGCTTCCGCTGCCTCTTTTTGTCCCTTATCAACTGCTTGAATACCAGCACGAATGATTTCTGATATGTAGGCAGCTGAGTTTAAACCAAATGTTAAAACACCTGCTTCATAGGCAGAAATATTATAATCAATTAGCTGTGGTGTCGCAAAATAAATGATAGATAATTGCAAAATAAGTGGTGTACCACGGAAAATTGATGTATAAATATCAGATAAAATGATTAATACCTTTACTTTTCCAATCTTAAGTACTGCAAGAAATGTCCCTAAAATTAAGCCAATAATTAAAGAAACACTAACAAACTTTAACGTGACCCATATCCCTCCCATAATAAAAGGGATAGAGGGCACGATTTGGCTAAAATCCAAATTCATGCCCGTATCTCATTCCTCTCTCGTATATTTCTATTAACTATTTATTCGTCAAACCATTTTAAAATCAATTCTTCTAATTTACCATTCTCTTTCATTTTTTGAAGTTCTTCATTAAACGGATCTAATAATTCACTACCTTTAGGAAAAGCAATGGCAGAACCAGCTTCTTCTGTGTGTGGTAATAAAAATGAAGATAATTCTTCATTTCTTTCTAAATAACCTTTAGCTACCGTATCTTCGATAATCGCTGCATCAATACGACCAGCTAATAATTCTTGAACAAGTTCAGGAATACGATTACGTTTTTCAACCTGTAACCCATCTACTTCGGGAGCTAAAACATCTTCAGCTTCCTCTTCTTGTATAGAGCCAAGTTGAACGCCAAGAGTTTTCCCTTCTAAATCTTCTACCGTTTGGATTCCACTATCAGCTTTAGAAACGATTAAGTTATTTGCTTCATGATAAATATCCGAAAAATCTGCACGCTCTAAGCGATCAGGTCTAGGAGTCATACCCGCTAATACAAAATCAACTCGTCCACCTTCTAACGCTGGAATTAGACCATTAAAGTCCATATCTTGAACTTCAAACTCATAACCTAGTTGTTCAGTAATATAGCGAGCTAAATCTACATCAAATCCAACAATTTCACCTGTAGCTTCGTCAATCGATTCAAAAGGTGGGTAATCTGCTGAAGTCCCCATCACAAGTACTTCTTTGTCGTCTGATCCGCACCCCGCTAGTAAACCTAATGATAACAATGCTGTTGCGCCAAGTTTAAAAAACTTTTTCATTCTTATATCCCCCTATTTTCTTTAATATCGTATGTATATTTTTTGTATAAACAACTAATAAATATTCACCTTGGTGTATCTTAACACACCGAAAAAATTTTGAAAAGGTTTTTTTATAAATTATGTTGTACATTTATAAATGTTTGAAAGTTCGATAGATTAACAATTTTAATATAATACTAGTATGGAATGACATTTTTTACAATACTATTTTATTTAAATAACTTAAAATTTTATTATTCATTTTTTTAAAATATACACTATTAAAGCCTTAGTAAGGATAATAAAATTATAGAGCAAAAAAAAGATAACAACTAAGGTTTATAAACCTTGCTGTTATCCTTTATTTTTACCCCTTACCCTTTAAAAATTTCAGGGATCATCTGTAAATCCATACTCCACACGATTGGGAGATAGAAATATATAGCAATGACTATGACAATAATTGATATTATGTTAATCCAAAATCCTGCTCTAGCCATATCAACCATTTTTAGGTGACCTGATGCAAAAACTACTGCATTTGGTGGTGTTGCTACTGGTAACATAAATGCACATGATGCTGCGATAGCAGCTGGGATCATTAATGCATATGGATGTACACCAATTGCAAATGCAAGTGAGGCCATAATAGGTAAGATCATTGTCGCTGATGCTGTGTTAGATGTAATTTCAGTTAAAAACATGACAAGCGCTGTTACAATTGTTACTACTAATAAAAAGTGAACTCCTTCTACAACTGTTAATTGATTTCCTATCCAAGCTGCTAGCCCGGATTCTCTAAACCCTGCTGCAATCGCAAGTCCTCCACCAAATAACAAGAGGATACCCCAAGGAACCTTTTTTGCTGTTTCCCAATCTAAAAGGAATGTACCTCGCTTACTTAGAGACGGTATCATGAATAAAACAGCCGCTGCAGTAATTGCAATCATCGTATCATCAATTCCTGGAATTAAGCCGTCCAGTAAAAATGAACGTGTAATCCATGCAAATGCTGCTAATGAGAAGATGGTTAACACAGCTTTTTCCTCAAAGCTCGTTTTTCCTAACGCTTTCTTCTGCTCACGGATTAATTCGTTTCCACCAGGTAATGTTTTCATTTTTACAGGGAAAGCAAACTTAATTAAATAAACCCAGGCAAGACCAAGTAAAATAACAGATAGCGGTAGCCCAAACATCATCCAATCTGCAAAAGAAATATCAATTCCGTATAATTCATTCACCACACCTGCTAAAATCATGTTTGGTGGTGTACCTATTAATGTAGCTAGTCCCCCAATTGAAGCCGCATACGCAATCCCTAACATCATTGCACGCCCGAAATTTTTATCTTCATTAGCGATTCCTACATTTTTTTCTTTTAAACTACGTGATACTTGAAAAATGATTGCCGTTCCGATTGGAACCATCATCATTGCTGTTGCAGTATTAGAAATCCACATTGATAAAAATCCCGTTGCTATCATAAATCCGAGTACAATTCGTTGAGTACTAGTACCAATAATAGAAATAATCGTTAACGCAATACGTTTGTGTAAATCCCATCGCTCCATTGCTAGTGCTATCAAAAATCCACCTAAAAACAGGAAGATAATACTATTACCATAAGATGAAGTAACTGTCCCACTATCTAGCGCTCCCGTTATCGGGAAAAGTACGATTGGTAATAACGATGTTGCTGGAATTGGAATCGCTTCTGTAATCCACCAAGTTGCAATCCAAACCGTACTAGCAAGAACAGCTCTTGCTTCTAGAGTTAAACCTTCTGGTGAAAAGAACAACATAATAAATGTAAAAAGTGCTGGCCCTAATAATAAACCTAAGAGTTGTGTTTTTTTATACATTGGGTTGGAATTATTATTATTCTCTTCCTTTTTTACCTCTGCTTTTTCATTAACTTTTTGTGAGGCTTGTGTAGCAAATGAAAATGTTAATATATTTTTAACTTTTTTGTGAGAATCCCAAAGATTATTCCATAGATTACTAATAAATGTATTGTTCATAGGTTCTCCCCCTCAAGAATAGTTCTACTATTCTAAGTATAAAACGCTTACATCCTTATTTGTTTTTTTGTACATAAAGGTCTACTTTTGTTCTTTTTGGTCATAAAAAAAGAAAGGAAGACTTAAAATGTCTTCCTTTCTAACTCGCTTCTATATTATTACCTTCATACGCTTTTATTTTCTTTGCAATATCACTAGGGACTGGTTGAGATTTCTTCGTTTCACCGTTATATGAAACTTGAATCGATTCAGCCGTTACTAGTATTTCGTTCGTTCCTTCTCGCGTTATCACATAAGCACAAGTAATACTCGATCTCGCTAGCTTTTTAATACGACAATAAACATTGATAACATCATCTAATCTCGCAGGTTGATGGTATTCTAGTGTCATCTTAGCTACGACGAGATCAAAAATATTTGTTTCCGCTAATTCAATCCAATTTGGGCCAATCACTTCACGAAAATATTCAGTAGATGCCACATCAATATAAGTTGAATAGTGGGCATTAAACACTATTTTTTGACCATCTATTTCAGAATACCTAACTCTAATTGGAAAAGAAAAACGAAAATTTTCTAACATAAAAAGCCTCCTTCTTTTACTAATCATTTAGTTTTTTACTTTATAGTCAATAATAGTTATTATTTTCATAATTTTCAAGTAAATTATATACTATATTTTTATTAAAAGAAAAGAAGGTTATATAATTAACGTCTATCAACAAAATGTTTAAACATTAATAAATAAAAGAGGCTGTATAAGTTATTCAGCCTCTTTTGCTTCCGTTATCCAATTTTTTGACTCAATACGGGCTCGTCAGGTGCACGCATTTTTTGAACTAAAATTGCTGCGATAATTACACCTAATGCGACTATATCCATCATCCAGTTTGCATTAATAAGACACAATGAAGCTCCTATCAATAATACGCGTACAAAAACATTTGCACTTCTCTTCGCAAACCAACCTTGAACAGCTGCTGACAATAGGTAAATACCAACTGCTGCTGTAAGACATGCTACAGCAATACTTCCACCCGTACCTTCCATAAGAAGTTGCGGACTGTAAATAAACATAAATGGAACAATAAACGCTGCGATTCCTAATTTAAATGCCGTTACACCTGTTTTAAATGGATCAGTTCCTGCCACACCTGCTGCAGCATAAGCAGCTAATGCGACTGGTGGTGTTATGGCAGACATAACAGCATAATAGAATACAAACATATGGGCAAAGATCGGCTCAATCCCAATTTGAATTAAACCTGGTGCAACAACTGATGCTGCTACAGCATATGCTGCAGTTGTTGGCATACCCATTCCTAACAAAATAGAAATACCCATTGCGAAAAGTAAAGCTAAAAACATATTGTTATCTGCAATTCCTAATAACATTGAACTAAAACGTAGACCAACACCTGTTAATGCAATAACACCAACAATGATTCCTGCACATGCACAAACAGCTAGTAATTGAATAGTATTTTTCATACCAAGTTCAAGAGCCTGTAATACCTTCTTTAATCCCATGCGAGTTGAAGGATGAATCCAACTTACAATAAAGCAAGCAAAAATAGCAACCGTACCTGACCGAATGACAGAATATCCTGCTAACAAAGCCCCAATTAATAAGATGATTGGAATAAACAAATAGGCTTGCTTTAGTATTCCTTTCAATGAAGGTAACTCTTTACGAGATAATCCTTTCATTCCACTTTTTAAAGCTTGAAAATCAACCATAAAATAGACTGATAAGAAGTATAAAAGAGCTGGAATTGTTGCTGCAATTATAATTTCGGAATAAGGGATCCCAGTTACCTCAGCCATAATAAAAGCACCTGCACCCATTATTGGGATCATAATTTGTCCACCTGCTGATGCAGTAGCTTCAGTTGCAGCAGCAAATCGCCCCGAATATCCTACACGTCTCATTAATGGTATTGTTAATGAACCTGTTGCAACAGCATTTCCTGCCGAAGTTCCATTCATCATGCCCATTAAACCACTTGAAATTACTGACACTTTCGCAGGTCCTCCACGCATCCCACCTGCTAATGAGAAAGAGAAATCAATGAAATACTTTCCAACCCCAGACATTTGAAGAAAAGCACCAAAAATAATAAATAGTAAAATATACTTTGATGAAACATCAAGAGTAACACCGAATACTCCATCCATACCAAAAATATACGTCACAAAACGCCCAAAGCTATAACCATTATGATTTAAAATTCCTGGTAACCATGGTCCAGCAAATACATATAAAATAAAAACACCTGCTAATATAGGAAGGGTCCAACCACTTGTACGTCTAGTTAACTCTAAAACAATGATTAAACCTAATACAGCTACAATTGTATCCTGCGTTTGGGGCATTACACCAAAACGAAATAGTAATGCTGAAACATTCGTATAAATATAGAAAGTTACATAAATCGTTGCTGCAATTAATAACCAATCGAAAATATTAACTTTTTTACTAGTTCTCCAACTTTTAAATAAAATAAATCCTAGTATTGCTCCTAATGCTAAGTGAATACTTCTGAAAACCCAAGGTTCAATCGGGTGTAAATTTAGTACATAAAGATGAAAGATTGCACCAGCGATAGCTATTGTCATAAACGTATACTTAAGCCAACCCGATAATTCTCTATGATGTAACGCACCTTCTACAGCTTCTTCAAGCTCTTTTGCTTTTTCATCGCTGACTACTGCTTGTGCTTTTTGGTTTAAGTCTTTGAGTTCCTTACTCATACTTTAGCCCTCCTAATTTATTTTTCTACCTAAATAAGAGCATCCTTATTGGGGATATTTTCGTATAAACGGTATTCAAAAGATTACCTCACAAAATGAGATCTCCTTTTGAATATCTATTATTTATATATTGAGGCTGACGTCACAGTGTCAGCCTCACTTCTAAAATACGATTTACTATTAGCCTTCTATCTCTCTATTTATATTCTGGAGGATATACTCCTTCTGGAAGATCAATTCCAATCTCTTCATAGTAACGAATTGCACCAGGGTGTAATGGAAGTGAATCGTTGAAAAGGATTGCTTCAGCTACAGCTTCTTCTGCAGAAGAGTGTGTAGTTTTTAATAGATCTTGGTTCTCATGATATGCTTTTACAAACTCATAAACGAATTCTGGATCCATTTCTTTATGAACGATTCCAAAATTAAATTGAGCAATTGTCTCTAGGTCCTCGTCCAATTGGTTGTATGTTCCTGCAGGAATTGTAAATGGATAAAAGAACGGGTATTTTTCAATAACTAAGTCACGCTGCTCCCCACCAATTCCAAAGAAGTTTAAATCACGTTGTGCTTCAACTTCTGATACTGCAGAAATTGGAATACCCGCTGCAAAACCGATAACATCTAATTGACCATCCATTTGCTGACTTGTCATATCACTTGCTCCAGCTTGAACAGATGTTACTTCAAGTCCAAGAGCTTCGTGAATTAATGGTAGATATGTTCCTGAAGTACCACCTGAAGGACCAACGCCTACTCGTTTACCATTCATATCCTCTAAAGTCTCTACACCACTACTCTTAAGAGACCACCAGTGAAAAGGTGTAGTATACATAGGAAATGCTACACGTATATCTGTTAATTGCTTTCCATCTGTCCAATCTCCTGTACCGTAGTAACCCTCATAGCCTGGACCAAGAGTAATCATCCCAATATCCTGCTGTTTTCCATCGACTAATTGCATATTATGAACTGGTCCACCAGTAACTTCTACATTAGCTGTAATTCCAAACTCACGCTCTAATAGTGTTGCTAAACCTCCACCATAGATGAAGTAAGTTCCACCTTGAGATGCTGTTCCAATTACAACTGTTGATGGACGCTCTGCATAATTTACTTCTGTTTCTTCTGGTGTATCTCCTTGACCTCCATCATTTACCGGCGCACTACTTGAGTCACTTCCACAAGCTGCTGCAAACACTAGACTAAAGCTTGCTACTGCAGTTAACATAGAACGCTTTAAAAATTTTCTCATATCTTCTCCCCCTATTTTCATATCTTATTTTCTAACTATTCAAAGTATAAAACGCTTTCAAAAGTATGTCATAATTAAAACATAATGATCATTTTGTTCTTTTTGGTCTTTACATTTTCTTGAAAAACGCTTACTTTAAAGCTAGAAAATGTGACATACTAATAAAAAATCTGTTGCAAATTAACATTCTTTACTAAAGAGCTTAAGAAAAAAAGAGGCTGATATAAATATCAGCCTCTGTCTTAGGGGGTAGCTTCTTGTAATTTTATTACTTCTTTCATTAATTCCTCGCCAATAATTCGGCCATACTTTTCATATATTGGCTTAAAAGATTGCTTCCATAAACTTCTCTCGGCCTCTGTTTGGTAGTGTATTTCTACTTGGCCACTGTTTTTAATTCGATTTAGCATTTCTTCATTAATTACTTTTGAGTGGTCACGTAACCATAAAGTAACCTCATCCATCGCCTCAATAATGCTATTTTGATAATCAACTGGAATACTATCCCAGTAATCTCTATTCATAAATACCGCGTACCCTAAGTAATTATGATTACTTAACGTCATGTATTTTTGCTGTCGATAAAACCCTTTTGAATAAATATTAGACAACGTATTTTCGGTTCCATCAATTATTCCAGTGCTAAGCACATCGTAAACCTCATTAAACGGAAAAAGACGTGTCCAAGCACCAAGAGCTCGGTATGTATCAATCAATGCATCACTTGGCATAACACGAACGGTAAGTCCTTCAATATCTTCTGGGACGACCACAGGTCTAACATTATTGGTAAATTGTTTAAAGCTATTATCCCAGTACGCTATACCGTGTAAGCCATATTCTTCAATACTTTCAAATAGAAGCTCACCAATTTTTCCATTGAAAGCTGTCTCTACCATTTGCTCATCTTGAAACACATATGGTAAATCCATTACGAGCCATCTTGGGTCTAGAACAGTTACTTCTGAAAGTGCAGGTGCAATAATGTGAATATCATTACTCATTAGTGCATCGAATTCGTCTTGTGCCTCATATAGGATTGCATTAGGGAATACTTGCACTTCGACCCAACCATCCGTTTTTTCTCTTACTAATTGAGCAAACATTGAAGCCGCTATTCCTTTAGGTGTATTTTCAGCAACTACGTGGCTAAACCGCAATAAATACTTTTCATTTAAACCTTCTAATTCCATATCAATTGCTCGTGGTTCACGCGACTCTTGAAGTCCAAACCCAATATAAAAAGCAGTCAATACTCCTATTAATAGGAAAGAAAAGATCGTTATTAAACCTCTCATAATTTCCTCCTATTGTTTTAGACGATATAACTGAATAGGTCGACCAATTGTGCCATAAGTTAATTCCATTTCAACTTGGCCAATGGATTCTAAATAATTTAAATAGCGTCGTACCGTTACACGAGCTAGTCCAACATCGCTACCTATTTCTTCAGCCGATTTAGCAGTTTTCATGCCCTTAAGGTAATCGTTGATTTGACTTAAGGTATGTGCGTGTAAACCTTTAGGTAATGTAACGTCTGGTTTCTCATAATCCTGTTGAATAATAATACGGTCTAACTTTTCCTGGGAAACTTTTTCAATATGATTTAATCGTCTATACGTGTTCTTATATTGGTTAAGTGCTTTTTCCAATCTTTCAAAGGTAAAAGGTTTCACTACATAATCTACAACCCCATATCGTAATAGTGTCTTAACTGTTGTTGTATCATTTGCTGCTGTAACTGCAATTATATCAACATCAACTAGTTCCTCACGAAGTTGTTTAATCAATTCTACACCATCTATTCCTGGCATATAAACATCTAATAAGACTAAATCTGGTTTAAGTTTTTCAACTTGTTGCTTACCGAGTTCTCCAGATGAAGCCACACCAACAACAGAAAAGCCATCGACTTTCTCAATAAACATTCGATTGACTTCTTGAACCATCGGGTCATCTTCAACTAACAATACTTGTATATCCCTTTTTCTGTCACGCATTGCCATCCCCCCTTCTTAAAGGTAGTGTAATTGAGATCGTCGTCCCCTCATTTTCTTCACTATCAATATCAATCGTTCCATTTATACGTTCTACGATCGATTGAATAAGAAATAATCCAATTCCTCTGCCTTCTTTCCGTTTTGTAGAAAAACCACGAGTAAAGATCTTTTCTATTATTTTCTTAGGTATTCCCTTGCCATTATCTGAAACTTGAATAAAGAGCTCGTCATCTAGCTCCTTAATTAGCGTATATACTGTTTTATCTTCTATGTCTGAACCAGCATCAATTAATGCATCATAACTATTATCAATTAAGTTCCCGATTATGACGACGAGATCATGGTTAGTAATCCCTTCAGGATAATGGACAAAAGAGCTATTTTTATTTATTTTTAAAGTAATCCCTAACTCTTTTCCTCTACTTACTTTCCCTAACAATAACCCTGCGACACTATCATCATGTATTTGTTGCATAAGTATTCTCGATAAGGAATCTTGTTCTTCTTTCAGGTCAAAGATATAGTCGAGTGCTTTATTTCCTTGATTAAGCTGTATTAAACCAGCTATCGTATGAAGTTTATTTGAATACTCATGATTTTGAACTCGTAATGCATCCACAAAGGCCTGAACTCCTGTCAATTCTTTCGCCAGTCGGTTCACTTCTGTTTTGTCTTGAAATACAGCAACTGCACCTATTACTTTCCCCTTATCCTTAATAGGGATACGGTTACTAAAAATAGGACGATTTTGTATGTAGAACTCTCGTTGATAAACAGGTGCACCTAATGTTAATATTTCAGGCAATCTTGTATCTGGAATAACATCTGAAATTTGTTTTCCTATGGCATTTTCTTTTACATTGAGCATAAACTTGGCAGCTTCATTAATCACAGTAATTCTTTCTTTCTCATCAATGGCAATTACCCCGTCATGAATAGCATTAAATGTAGCTGTACGTTCCTCTAAAACTCGAGCTAATTCATTTGGTTCCATTTCAAAAGTTTGCCTTTTAATGTGGTTCGCTAACAACCAAGCACCCCAAAAACCAAATAACGTCGTTATTAAGGTGATAAGGATCGCGGTATGACCAAACTCATAAATAATATCCACTAGTTTAGGAAGTACACTTCCAACAACGACAACCCCTATTTGTTGACGATCTCTATCCATAATTGGAACAAATGCTCTTATTGTTTCAGTTCCATCTTCAGCACTTGCTTTTGAAGTGTATATATGTTCAGAAAAAGCAGCATTTTCGTCTCCGCCAGAAAACACCGTTCCTAACCGTTCTTGGATTGGATGCGTTAGTCGTATACGTTCCATATTTAGGATAACAATATAATCATGCTCATTTATTATCCGCATTCGTTCAATAAGTAGTTGTAGGACCTCTGAGGCATTTTCCTTTTCAATACTATTTTGTACGGTTTGGTTTTGAGCCACTAATTGAGCAGTAATCATTGCTCGTTGAGAGAGCTCCTCCTCTTTAATATCCAGACTATATCCTAAAAGAATAATTCCAATAATAATTAGAGAGAAAGTAACGATACCAAAAGCTAAGCCTGTAATCTTCCAACGAATCGGCAATTGTAATAATGCTTTCATGTAATCTCCATTCGACTAGTTTCAACATATTTTACTATAACTATATCATATTCCCTCGGTGCCAGGCACCTTTACCACAGTATTAGAGTAAAGGTGCCTGGCACCTGAAACAACGCACAAAAAAAACCTGAAGATATTCTCTTCAGGTTAATTATGTATGTTTATGGCGCGCCCACCAGGATTCGAACCCAGAACGCGAGAGCCGAAATCTCGTGTGATATCCATTTCACCATAGGCGCATTTTTATGGCGACAGGACTATTATATAACAAGAAAATTCCAAAGTCAACATTTCATTATTGCAATATGGTAAAGTGCGGGCATCTCAATCATTAAAAATAGACTAAACACATCTATGATAATATTTTGAGATACCTGTACACACTTAACAAATAGCATTTATTATTAGTTAGCCTCAACAGGGCCTTCTTCAAACATCTTTTCAAAACGCTCATTAATTTGATCGTCATTATAGCCAAACTTATGTAATCTTACGACAAAGTTCTTTGCCCATAGCTCAGTACGTTTAGTCATTTTTTTATACTTTTTAACTAAAGAGCCTTTAGTTTCTTTAGATCGAGCATCAGCATTTGACATTAGGTTTTCAACAATGAACAAAGATCTCCATACATCAGTTTCATCAAATTGTTCATTTTTCTCACTAAAATGATCTAATACTTTTTTATAGTATTGATCAAATTCTTCAAAAGAAATTTCCTCTTCCATATTTAAATACCCTTGAATTTGGTTATAAAGTTCTTCTACCATGTTGACACCCTTCCTAAACATATTCGGCTATTATTATATCACATTTCTTTATTATAGAAACACGGTTTAGACAGAATGATTTAACTCAAACTCTTGTCTTATATTTTGTGTAATTTTTACTAAAGCATTCTTATTATAAAAAAATAAGGCTGAGGTTATCAGCCTTATTTCGCTTAGCTACAATATTGATCGAAAGCAGCCTCTAATTTTTGCACAACCTCAATTGGTTCATGACCTTCAATTTCATGACGTTCAACCATCATTTTAATTTCTCCATCCTTTAATAATGCGAAGGATGGGGAAGATGGCGGGTAACCAGTAAAAAATTCTCTTGCTCTAGCAGTAGCTTCCTTATCTTGACCTGCAAAAACAGTTACAAATTGATCTGGTTTTTTTTCATAATTAGCCATATAAGCTGCTGCCGGACGCGCAATTCCGCCTGCACATCCACATACAGAATTAATCATAACTAACACAGTACCTTTTTGTGTTAATGCATGATCTACTTCTTCTGTTGTCGTTAATTGCTTATAACCCGCATTGTCCATATCTTGCCTTGCCATTTGAACAACATCGTTCAAAAAATTAAATTGCATGTTTATCACTCCTTGATGTTGTTAAGTCTGTAATTATTGTACCCGTTTTCATTCGAACAACCAACTAAAATGTTTTGAAATTTGTATTTAAATTCTTCTTTAGTTTTTTAGACGCTGTTAAAGTTTGTTGTTGAATTTGGACTCATTTTTCAACCTTTCAGTTCCTTGCGTTGAGATTAACATTTCACACATTGGAGCCCAACATCAACGTATATCAACAATCTCTTAGAAAAAGGAACTAAAAAGAACGGAAAGTACTACTCCCCGCTCTTTTTTCTCTTATTGTAACGCAGTTCTTAATGCTTCAATATTTTTTCTCATTAAGCTAAAGTAATCTTCGTTGTTATCAATGTCTTCCTGAACTAATACTTCTAAGTTATGAATATAAACAGGTTCTGCTCCAACTTCTTCTTTAACAACTTCAGCCACTTGAGAAGTGAAGTTCTGTTCGAAAGCTACATGTTGAATATTGTGCTTTTCAGCATACTCAATAATTTGCTCTAATTGCTTACGAGTTGGCTCATTTGTTGGTGAAAGACCTGTAATTCCGATTTGGTGAATACCGTAACGGTTTTCCCAGTAACCAAACCCAGCATGCGACACGATAAATGTATCTTTTTCTACTTCTTCAACCATCGCAAAAAACTCTGCATCAATTGTTTCTAATTCAGTTTTAACGTCATTAAAGTTAGCTTCAAATACTTCTTGTTGTTCTGGTAACAATTGAACTAAACCGTTCTTAATATTCTCAGCCATTTGAATCGCAAGAGTTGGATCTAACCAAACGTGCGGATCTTCATCCCCATGATGGTGATCATCATGTCCGTGTTCTTCGTGCTCGTGATCATGATCGTGGTCATGTCCATGCTCGTCGTGCTCATGTCCGTGATCGTGGTCATGTCCATGCTCGTCATGCTCATGTCCGTGATCGTGGTCATGTCCATGCTCGTCATGCTCATGTCCGTGATCGTGGTCATGTCCATGCTCTTCATGCTCATGTCCGTGGTCGTGTGCATGATCATGATCGTAGTCAATTAAATCAATTCCTTCGATCGCTTTTACAACTAATACATTTTCATCCGTAACCGTATCAATAATTGCATCGGCGAAGCCTTCCATTCCAGCTCCGTTATAAATAAACATATCCCCTTCAGCAACACTTATCATCTCGCGAGCAGTTGGTTCATATGTATGTGCATCAGCACCAACAGGAATAATGTTTGTAACATTAACAAACTCTCCACCAATTTTATTTGCAAAGTCTTCGAGTGGGAACAGGGTTGTAAACACTTCTAAAGCTTCTACCTCTTCTTCTTCCACTACTTCTTCTTGTACGTTCTCCTCTGGCTCTTCTTGTCCTCCACAGGCTGCTAAGAATGACGATGTTACTAGCATACCTGCAAACAAGCTCGCTTTTAATTTTTTCATTATTATCCCCTTCCGTAATCATTACGTTTTCGATTATAAATTATAACGTAACAATTACGATTTGTAAATAACATGTTATACTTTTAATAAGGCTGTTTTTTAAGAAGTGTTGTCCTTTCTTTTGTATACTAAAAAAACTGACCAAATAGCACTGATTACCATTTCTAGATATATGCTGTAACATCCTATTTATTACCATATATCCTTTGAAAGTTTAATTCACCACTTGGTCAGCTCGTTCCATTCATTTAATTAATCATAGCCAATCTTTCTTTATACATTTTATTTAAGTCTTTTTGTTGCTGAAAAACTTTCGGTAATACTTTTTTTATCGCCTTTTCATTTCGCTGTTCAACAGCCTGAACAAATAAAGTTTGAAGTTCTTCATGCTTTTTGTACCATTCCTGGTCAATCACTTCTCCGTGCATCAATTGTCCATTTTTCATCGCTTCGGAAATTTTCTTTTTAAGCACCGCTTGCTCTCTACTAATTTCTCTCCATGTATCTACATATTGTGGGGTATACTTTTCAGCCAACAACTCATAATACATATTTAAATGCGCGGTAAATCCGTTATTAATTAATAAACAAGTCTGGGGACAGCATTCACCTTCTTTTCTCTGTTCACTCTCAACGCCAAATGCATATATAACCTGCTGACTACTGAACAGAGTCATCACTGAGAACATACACGCTAAAAATAGCGCAACTACCCTTTTTCTGGTCACCTTAAGCACTACTCCTTTTTTCTTTAGTATCACAAGTAGAGTGCCCCTTCTATACCCTTTTATGCATAAATACTAAAAAAATTTCAACATTAAAACACACCAAAATAAAAAAAGGTGCAAAGCACCCTTTTTCTTAATAAATGGAAGTATTATCTTTTCCAATTTTCTCTAACTTTTCTTTTACACTCGCTAGGAAACGTCCACATACTAGACCGTCTAATACTCTATGGTCTAATGATAAGCAGAGGTTGACCATGCTGCGTACCGCAATCATATCATTTTCCATAACGACTGGTCGTTTTACAATTGACTCAACTGATAGAATGGCCGCTTGAGGATAATTGATAATCGGAGTTGATAAAACAGAACCGAATGAACCTGTATTATTAACTGTAAATGTACCGCCTTGCATATCTGCACCTGATAGTTTTCCTGTACGTACTTTTGCAGCTAAATCGTTTACTTCACGGGCAATACCTTTAATATTCTTTTCATCTGCACTCTTAATAACAGGAACGTATAGAGCGTCATCTGTTGCTACAGCGATTGAAATATTAATGTCTTTCTTTTGGATAATTTTATCCCCAGCCCACATTGAGTTAAGCTGTGGAAATTCTTTTAACGATTCGACAACCGCTTTAATAAAGAATGGTAGAAACGTAATATTAAATCCTTCTTTTTGCTTGAAGTCATTTTTAACCGAGTTACGGAAGTTGACTAAATTAGTCACATCAACTTCAACCATCGTCCAAGCGTGAGGAGCCTCATGCTTGCTTCGAACCATATTAGCTGCAATTGCTTTACGGACACCTGATACAGGAATTTCAATATCACCTGCAGCTACAGGAATATCAATAGACGGCGCTTCCTTTACAGGCTGTGGTGCTGATGTTGGTGTAGGAGCTGCTTTTGTCGCCGCAGTTGGTGTTGGCTCCGCAGTCGGTGCTGCTACCGCTGCTTTAGGTTGTGGAATAGTTCCACTCTCAATTACAGCTAAAATATCTTTTCGTGTAATTCGTCCACCTTTACCTGTTCCACTTACTTGCTCAAGATCAATATCATTTTCTTGCGCTAAACGTAGAACCGCTGGAGAATAACGCTTTTTCTGTGACTGATCTGTTTCTACTGAAGTTGATACCGTTTCTGCTGGTTTATTTACTTTCTCTTCCGCTGCTGGTGTTGCACCTTCAACCTCGACTGTACAAATAACTGCACCTACTGCTACCGTTTCATCTTCATCTGCAACTAACTCTTGAATAACACCTGTATATGATGACGGTACTTCTGCATTTACTTTATCTGTCATTACTTCAGCAATTGGATCGTACTTGTTAACCTTATCACCTGGTTTTACTAGCCATTTACTTATTGTTCCCTCTGTAACACTTTCACCTAATTGGGGCATTGTAATTTCTGTAGCCATGATAGAACCTCCTTCTTTAAAACTCCGCTAAGTCTCTCATTGCTTTTTCGACTTTATCTGGATTAATCATAAAATACTTCTCCATTGTTGGTGCATATGGCATAGGAGGAACATCAGGACCTGCTAGACGTTGGATTGGTGCATCTAAATCAAACAAGCACTCCTCAGCGATTATTGCTGAAACCTCACTCATAATACTGCCTTCTTTATTGTCTTCTGTTACTAGAAGAACTTTTCCTGTTTTCTTGGCTGCTTCAACAATGGCTTCCTTGTCTAATGGATAAACTGTTCTTAAATCAAGAATGTGAGCAGAGATACCATCCTTCGCTAATTTTTCAGCTGCTTGAAGAGCAAAATGAACTGAAAGTCCATAAGTAATTACTGTGATATCCTCACCTTCACGTTTTACATCAGCTTTTCCAATTGGTAGCGTGTAATCCTCTTCAGGCACTTCACCTTTAATTAAACGATACGCACGCTTATGTTCAAAGAATAATACTGGATCATTATCACGAATAGCAGCCTTTAACAACCCTTTTACATCATACGGAGTAGAAGGCATTACAATTTTTAAACCTGGTACAGAAGCAAACATCGCTTCTACTGACTGTGAATGATATAACGCTCCATGAACTCCACCACCATAAGGAGCACGAATAACCATTGGACAATCCCAGTCATTATTAGAACGGTAACGAATTTTTGCTGCTTCACTTACAATTTGGTTAACTGCTGGCATAATAAAGTCAGCAAACTGAATTTCTGCAACAGGTCGCATCCCGTACATTGCCGCGCCAACACCTACACCTACAATTGCCGACTCTGCTAGAGGAGTGTCAATGACTCGTTGTTCACCAAACTGATCATATAAACCTTTAGTTGCACGGAAAACACCCCCGCGCGCTCCAACGTCTTCACCTAGTACAAAAACCTTCGAATCGCGTTCCATTTCTTCTTTTAACGCTAACGTAACTGCATCAATATATGAAATAACTGCCATAGTTCTCCCCCCTTATTCTCCGTAAACGTATTTCATCGCATGTTCTGGCTCAGCATACGGTGCTTGTTCTGCATATTCTGTTGCCTCATTGACGATCACCATAATACGGTCGTTTAATTCTTTTTCCTTTTCCTCTGTAAGAAGGCCTACTCCTCTTAAATACTCAGCAAATGTGAAGATCGCATCTTTTTTCTTGGCTTCTTCTACTTCCTCTTGTGAACGATAAGTTCTATCATCGTCATCACTTGAGTGAGGTGTAAGGCGATACGAAACCGTTTCTATAAGTGATGGACCTTCTCCTCTTCTGCCGCGATCAGCTGCTTCTTTTACAGCTTCGTATACTGCAAGTGGGTCATTTCCATCTACTGTAATGCCTGGCATTCCGTAACCAATTGCACGATCAGAAACTTTTTCACAGGCTAATTGTTTCTCAATTGGAACGGAGATTGCATACTTATTATTCTCACACATAAAAATAACTGGGAGCTTATGAACCCCTGCAAAGTTAGCACCTTCGTGAAAATCCCCTTGGTTAGAAGAACCTTCCCCAAATGTTGTAAACGTTACAAAATCCTTGCCTTCCATTTGACCAGCAAGAGCAATCCCAACAGCATGCGGAACTTGCGTTGTAACAGGAGAAGAACCAGTAACGATTCTATTCTTCTTTTGTCCAAAGTGGCCAGGCATTTGACGACCACCAGAATTCGGGTCTTCTGCTTTAGCAAAACCAGACAACATTAATTCTTTTGCTGTCATCCCGAATGTTAATACAACACCCATGTCACGATAATATGGTAAGATATAGTCTTTTTCACGGTCTAATGCAAACGCTGCACCTACTTGTGCTGCTTCTTGCCCTTGGCAAGATATAACAAATGGTATTTTACCAGAACGATTTAATAGCCACATACGCTCATCAATTCTTCTAGCAAGTAACATCGTTTCATACATTTCTAATACTTTATCATCGGATAAACCTAATGCTTGATGACGGTTTTCTGTCATGGATATCCCTCCTATTTATGAATGAATCGCTTTCCCTTCGACTGCTAACGCAGCTTCACCGATAATCTCTGATAATGTTGGGTGCGGGTGGATCGTATGAGAAACTTCCCAATTTGATGCGTCTAATACTTTGGCAATCGCCGCTTCAGAAATCATATCTGTTACATGAGGTCCAATCATATGAACTCCAAGTAAATCATCTGTTTTTTCATCAACAACAAATTTAACAAAGCCATCACTTTCTCCAAACACTAACGCCTTACCAATTGCTTTGAATAAAAATTTCCCTGTTTTTACAGTGTGACCTTTTTCTTTTGCTTCTGTCTCTGTCAATCCAACTGAAGCTACTTCAGGATGACTGTAAATACATTTAGAAACCGTTTCATAGTTAATTGGGTCAGGGGCAAGGCCAGCAATATGTTCGACAGCAACAATACCTTCATGGGATGCAACATGAGCTAATTGCAACCCACCAATAACATCTCCTATTGCATAGATGTGAGATTCTTTCGTTTGATAAAATTCATTTGTTAGGATAATCCCTTTTTCTACTTGGATATCAGTATTTTCAAGTCCAATACCTTCTACATTTGCTGCACGACCAACTGACACTAGGAGCTTATCTGCAGTGAATGTTTTTTCTTCACCTTTGTGTTCTGCTTTAATCGTAACACCCGTTGACTTTTCAAGAGTTTCTGGAAGTACCTTCGCACCAGTCACAATCTTAATACCTTTTTTCTTCATCAACCGTTGTGCTTCTTTTGAGATTTCTTCATCTTCTGTCGGTAAAATACGATTACTGTATTCAATTACTGTAACTTCTACACCGAAGTCAGCTAACATTGAAGCCCATTCAATTCCGATAACCCCGCCACCAACGATGATGATAGAAGAAGGAAGTTCATCGAGTTGTAATGCCTCATCTGAAGTTAAAACATGCGTTCCGTCTGCCTTCATACCAGACAACATCCTTGGCCTAGATCCAGTTGCAACAATAACATTTTTAGGAATTAGCATCTCATTTTCCTCACCATTATTCATTTCAACAGAAATTGTTCCTGGCGTTGGTGAAAAAATCGATGGTCCTAAAATTCGTCCCGTACCTTCATATATATCAATTTTGCCTTTTTTCATCAGATGTTGTACTCCATTGTGGAGTTGATCTATAATAGCCTGTTTACGTTCTTGAACTTTTAAAAAGTTTAAAGAAACATCGCTCGTTTCTACACCAAAATCACTAGCTCGCTTCGTTGTTGCAAAAACTTCAGCACTTCGTAATAAAGCTTTTGAAGGAATACATCCTTTATGTAGACAAGTTCCACCAAGTTTTTCTTTTTCTACTACTGCTGTTTTTAGTCCTAGTTGAGCAGCACGAATAGCAGCCACATAACCGCCCGTACCTGCCCCAAGTATGACTAGATCATATTCTTGAGCCATTTACTTACCTCCCGTTATTTCTAATTCACCTACTAGCTTTCCACTAGGATAATGCTTTGGTGTTTCTTTTCCGTTAATAACACGTATTGCACCCTTTGCAAGCGCTAACATCTCATCTTCTCCTGGGTAAACCAATATATCGCTAATCCATTCCAACCTTGTTGTAAGTAGGGAAATCAAATGTTGACTATAGGCTAATCCACCAGTTAGTACAATCCCATCGACTTGACCACATAAAACCGCACTAGCTGCACCAACTTCTTTAGCAATTTGATACGCCATAGATTTATAGTAAAATGCCGCTTCTTCATTTCCCATTTCTATCTTACGCTCTATTACATGGCCGTCCTGTGTTCCTAAATAGCTTACTAAACCACCAGAGCCCGCCATCAAGCTTAATGCTTTTTCTCTAGTCATTCCTTCGGAAAAACAAAGATCAATAACGGCTCCTGTCGGTAATGTTCCTGCTCTTTCGGGTGAGAAAGGGCCTTCACCATATAAACCATCATTGACGTCAATGACACGGCCCTCTTTATGAACACCTACTGTTATTCCTCCACCCATATGAACAATAATAAGGTTTAACTTTTCGTATGCCCTTCCAAGAGCTTTAGCAGCTAACCGAGCAGTAGCTTTTTGATTTAAAGCATGGAAAATACTTTTTCGTTCAATTCCTTGAAGACCTGAAACTCTAGCAATCGCATCCATCTCATCTACAACAACTGGATCAACGATGAAAGAAGGTATATTTAACTGATAGGCTATTTCATAGGCGATAATTCCACCGTAGTTTGAAGCATGCCATCCAGAGTATCCATTTTTTAAATCCTCTAGTAACATTTCATTTATTGTATAAGTACCACTCGGAATCGGTCTAACTAGGCCACCACGTCCAACGACAGCATTAAGCTTCGAAAGATTGATACCTTCCTCATCTAATGTTTTTAATACTACTTGTTTACGAAAATCATATTGATCTTCGACTGTTAATAAAGATTGCAATTCAGTTAAACTATGTTCAATCTTCGTCGTAAATAACGGTGTATAACTTTCATAAATGGCAACCTTAGTTGAAGTTGAACCAGGATTAATGACTAAGACTCTTTGACGACTCTCCATCTTAATTCCCCTAACTTATCTACGACTTAAAATATGTTGACCGTTTTGTAAGAATTGCTTTCTTGAATTTTTCATTCTTCTAATACGCTCTTCTGCCATACGATCGGCTGCAAGATACGTTGGAATTTCATCACGCTTTGAAATTTCAATAACTTTTTCAATGTTTTCATAAATTCCTTCTACCTTTTTCATCGCACGGTCTCTATTGTAGCCATATAATTCATCAGCTACATTAATTACACCACCAGCATTAATTACGTAGTCAGGAGCATAAACGATGCCCATTTCGTGAATAAGGTCACCATGTCTTGTTTCTTTCAATTGATTGTTCGCAGCTCCAGCAATTACTTTTGCCTTTAGCTTTGGAATCGTTTGATCATTAATAATTGCTCCTAGTGCACACGGTGCAAAGATATCACAATCTACTTCATAAATATCGTTAATATCCACAGCTTTTGCCCCAAATTCATCTACTACACGTTGAACAGCTTCCTTATTAATATCTGTAACAACTAGATTAGCTCCTTCTTCATGAAGGTGTCGGCAAAGATTATAAGCAACGTTTCCAACACCTTGAACTGCTACAGTTTTACCTTCTAAAGAGTCGGTTCCAAACCCAGCTTTTGCAGCTGCCTTCATACCAACGTATACACCATATGCTGTTACAGGCGATGGGTTTCCTGAAGAACCAAATGCCGGTGAAATTCCTGTAACATAATTTGTTTCTTCATGAATTAGGTCCATATCAGCAACTGTTGTTCCTACATCTTCTGCAGTGATATACCGTCCGTTTAACCCTTGGATAAAGCGGCCAAATGCACGAAACATTTCCTCATTTTTATCCTTACGAGGGTCTCCGATAATGACAGTCTTACCACCACCTAAGTTTAAGCCTGCAGCAGCATTTTTATATGTCATACCACGTGCTAAACGTAAAGCATCTTCAAAAGCTGCTTCTTCACTTTCATACATCCACATTCTTGTTCCACCTAATGCTGGACCTAATGTTGTATCGTGGATCGCAATAATTGCCTTTAAACCTGAATCCTTATCTTGACAAACGACGACTTGCTCATAATTATAAAGCTCCATATACTTGAAAAGTTCCATTTTTGTTTCCTCCTAGTTTGCTTGATGTTCTAATACTTCTTTACTGCTAATTGCAGTTAGGGCAAATGCAATTGAATATAATTTGTTTATTGTTGAGTCAGACCTCGACGTTAAAACGATTGGGGCCTTGGCTCCAGTTATAAATCCACCAACATTTGCTTTGGCAAAATAAACTAAAGATTTATAAAGGATGTTGCCTATTTCTAAAGTGGGTACTAATAAAATATCTGCTTCACCAGCAACTTCCCCTTGAATCCCTTTGTATTGGGCTGCATCTTTGGAGATGGCATTATCTAAGGCAAGTGGACCATCTATGATACAGTCCTTTATTTGACCTCTTCGGTTCATTTGGGATAATACTGCTGCATCAACTGTGGCTACCATTTCAGGATTTACTACCTCAATAGCCGCAATCGGTGCAATTTTTGGACACTCCACGCCGACCTTTTTTGCGACTTCAACAGAGTTAGTAATTATTTGTACTTTCTGTTCAAGAGTCGGTGTAACATTCATTGCGGAATCAGTAATGAAAAGCAACTTATCATAACTTGGAATATCAAAAGCAGCTACATGAGAAAATAATTTACCTACTCGTAAACCGTAGTCTTTATTTAACACTGCCTTTAAGAGAATTGAAGTAGGTACCATTCCTTTCATTAATACATCCGCTTTTCCATTATGGACTGCTTTTACCGCTTCCTGTGCTGACTGCTCTAAACTTTCCGTCGGTACGATGTCAACGTTTTTCCATTCAATATTCTTTTGTTTCATTAGGTGACGAATTTTCTCTTCATTACCAAACAACAAGAAAGATGAAAGATTTAAACGAACTGCTTCCTGTACAACAGTCATCATTCGTTCATCATCTGCAGCAGCTATAGCAACTATTTTTTTAGGGAAATCTGTAACCCTTGATAGCATGTTTTGTAATAACATAACCTCTTTCCCTTCTTTTTCTCTTACTCAATTACACATTGCAAGAACCATGCCAAAACCTTTCCTGGTGAAAGCGCTTTATTTTACAGAATGATTAAAATAAAAGTATGCAATAATTTTCATACCGTGAAAATTATTGCATGAAATTCTTTTCAATTTGATATTTCTCTATTTTATAGTATAAATTCCTTACTGATAATCCTAATAATTTGGCAGCCGCTGTCTTATTCCAGTTACAGTTCTCTAGTGTATTTTTTATTATTTCTCGTTCATAGTTCTCCACTCTTTCAGACAAAGTACCAGTTTCGAGATCTTCGGGTTTTGATTTTATACTTACCGTCCTTTTTTCAATTGCAGGTAAATGCTGGAAATGTTCCGTTTCTATAACATGTTCGTTTAGTGTCATATAGATCATTGCACGACCCAACACATTCTCAAGCTCTCTCACATTACCAGGCCAATCGTATTTTTTTAGAAGGTCTTCCGCTTCATCAGATATTTGATCAACCACTCTACCATAATCTTGGTTTAATTTATGTAAAAGGTGCATACAAAGTTGAGGTAAATCTTCCTTTCGTTCTCGAAGTGGCGGAATAAAAATTGGCATTTTATTTAGCCTATAATATAAATCCTCTCTAAAAGTATGGTCATTCATACCTTTTTCTAAATTTACATTTGTAGCAGCAATTACTCGAACATCAATTTGAATAGGTTTAGTTCCACCGACTCTTACAATTTCTTTTTCTTGTAAGACTCTTAAAAGTTTTGCTTGCATATTTCCTGACAACTCTCCAATTTCATCTAAAAAGATACTACCTTTATTAGCCTCTTCGAAGAGTCCTCGTTTACCACCACGTTTCGCTCCGGAAAAAGCCCCTTCCTCATATCCAAATAACTCACTCTCTAACAATGTTTCAGAAATAGCAGCACAATTAACACGAATAAATTTATTGTACTTTCGTTCACTTTCGTTATGTATTGCGTGAGCAAATAATTCCTTCCCAGTCCCTGACTCACCTCGTAACAAAATAGTTGCAGGAGTAGTAGCTGCTAGCTTAGCTTGCTCTATAGCTACCTTCATTTCATCAGAACTACCGATAATATCATCAAACGTATATTTCGCTTCTAAGGTTCTAATGATTTGCCTTGCTCGTTGTAACTGATTTGTCAATGTCTTAATTTCGGAAGTATCATGAATGACACCAACACTACCCTTTAACTTACCATCCACAATTACTGGTGCTACGTTCACCAAAACATCCTTTCGCTTCGGCCCTACTTTCATATGAACGCCTCTAACTGCCTTTCTCGTTTTGAGTACGTGCATATGCATACTCTCACCTTCATAGATGTCAGCAGTCGCTGGCTTTCCAATCACATCCTCGGGTTGAAGGCCTGTTAACCTTGAATATGCAGGATTAATCATAATCCCTAACCCTTCTTCATCAACAACCGAAATTGCATCATCTGAAGAATGAATAATCGCTTCTAACATTGTTTGAATACTTTTTAAATTGGTCACTTCTTCTGCCATTTGGACAATTTCAGTTATATCTCTAAAGACAGCTAAAGCTCCAATCATTTCTTCACCACAAATTAACGGAACACGAGTTGTAATTATTTTGCGGCCATTATCTAATAGCTGTTCTTGATTTGTTTCCTCCTTTCTCGTACGAATAATTCTCGGTAAATGGCTAGTTGGCATTATTTGCTCAATTTTTTGTCCTATCGCAAGCTTTGCATCAATATCTGCCATTTTTCCAGCAGCATCATTAAATAATGTAACTTCAGAATTCATATTTATGGCTATCATTCCATCATGGGTCGAATTGAGAATTGTTTCTTGAACAGTTCCATGCTCTTTCATATATGAAATCAGCGACTCTTTTTCATCTATTAACTGAAAGATAAAATTGGCAATTGTACCAGGAATCACTGTAGTCTCTGTAGAACATATTTTTTTTATTTCGTTAATTAAGTCTTTCACCCCAGTAGCTTCTATAACAATATCTATTTTATGGTCAATTAAATTTCTCCAATTTGTATCTGTTTTTATATTATTTTTTTGTGCTATTAGAATACCTGGTGCATTTCGATTTAAATCAGACACTCCGATAACTTCCATTTTTTTTGTTTCCATTAATAACTTTAATAAAGCTGTGCCACCTCTCCCAGCACCAATTATGACGACTGTTTTCATATTACTTCCCCCTTTAAAGCCTTGCTCCATACACAACTATTACTGAAACTTATAAAACTTGCAACTGATTACTCGGACAACATGGTATAATTAATTAGTGTGAATTATCAACAACATGCTTTAACAGCCATTAAAACAGTATTATGAAAGGGTTTTTACTTATGCAACGATTTATTGCATTAATGATTTTAGTGATTCCAGCTATTATTGCGGGATATGGGATAAAGTTAATGAGAGATACCATTTTCCAAATTCTTCATACTCCATTTTTCTCATTATGGTTTCAATTTATAGCAGGTCTCACCTTATGTATTTTGGGTATTGCTTTTATTGGTGGATTTATCTTCCACCGTGATCGTAAAAATAACAAAGTTGCCCCCCGTTTTCAAAAAAAACCAAAAAAAGTTGAATAAGCAATTCCCCTCTTTTATACACGATATATGGTGTCAACATTACTTGTTGCGCTATATATCGTTTCTAATTGGAGTAAAGATACTTATACCAACCTCTTTTATTTTATCGATAACCCCCATTGATCTAAAATTTTCATAAATGGGTGTTTTTCTATCCACTTTGTAAATGAGACACGCTCTGCAACAACGGTTAATAATATTAATAAAATAATGACGATATATTGTTGTTGAATAGGGGCATGCATTACTGTAACAACTGCTAGTATACCACCCATTAATGTTGCCCCATTATCTCCTAACATCGCTACTGCATGACCATCTAATACATAAAAAAGAAAAAAGAAAGACAACAAGAATAAATAATATGCAAATGGTACATCAACAGCAACATACGGCAAGAATATTGCTACATGTAAAAGTGATACTTTCCATACTCGGAGTGGTCTTGTATCAAATAAATTCATTACATGCGGCGTTAATATTAAGATAATCGAATAGCGAACCCACTGTTCTAAAGTTACAGGTTCAACTAAACTTATCCATATATAAGCTAACATTAAAGTGCCCGTTAATTTTAATAATGCTGTACTGAAGGAACCTTCTCGGATAAACTTTCCAATATGTCCTTTTAATCCTTTTATATTTTTTTCTCCAAAAATATCGTCAATCAACCCGATTAACCATAAACCGAGTAAATAAACGATACTTATACCACTAAATAAATGAATTTCCCATGGAGAAAAGATGGCAAAAATAAGATAACTATACAATACAAAGAATCCGATACTATAAGGAACTGGGTTCTTTAGGAAGTTAATACTTGTCCAGTTCATACGTGTAAAAAAAATCATACTAGCAATAGCTACTAAAGGTAAAGTAAACGTTATTATAACCACTTTAACCACCTCTCACTGCAGCTTCGATATCTAACCATTGCTTACCCCGATGCACAAAGCCCCGCCAATTCTTCCCGGTATGTCTATGAGTTATATTTGTATCAACCTCTACAAGGTTTGCCCCAGCGTCAATTAAGTCGATCGTCATAGCTAATTCAATACCGAACCCTTTGTAATCTTTACTTAGTAATGTCTTTAACCATTCCCTATGAAATGCTCGCTGTCCTGATAAAGGTGCAGTTATCCACTTTCCAGTTCTTTTATAAATTACATTTTGTGCTTTTCGTTTAACTAAACCAAAGCCTCTCTTTTTTGATGGAGGAAGAGTACCTATTACTACATCAATGAAGGAATACTCTAATGGCGCTAATAACTTAACCCCTTCACTTGCTGTCACACCAATATCGGCATCAAGATTTACAATATAATTGCCACTTGCTTTTTCCCATCCTTTTTTTAAAGCAGTTCCTTTCCCTTGATTTGTGGCTAGATGAATCGAAACATCACTATACTTATCACTGATCTCCCCTGTTTCATCATTGCTTCCATCATTAACAGTAATAATCTCCTTTACCCATGACTGTTCCTTTAAAGTTAGTAATGTTTTTTCCAACCTTTCTTGCTCGTTAAAAGCGGGAATGATAACACTAGCTTGAATGTTCATGAGTATAATTTTCTCCTTTGAGTCGTAATAACGACAAATAAAAATTCTGTATGTCAATTTCATGGCTTGGAATAGCTTCTAATGCCATATGAGGCCCTTCATAATCCATATAAATTTCACTTCCTAAAGAAATGAGGATACCATCAGCTTCTAGAATGGGTACTACACCTTTTTCAATCATCTTTACTTCAGCACCAATCTCTTCAAGCAAAAAGGCAAGACTGTTAGAAGTCTCATCCTCTGATGCAATATAGAATGGTGTAGATCCCATCTCTTCAGCAACGAACGATAGCCAACCTTCTCTTTCTGATTTTAATAAAGTATTCTCAGATTGAAGTTGATTAAAATATAGGACTTGTTGTTCACTTAACCAATCTTTATCCATCACAACTCCAACAACAACACCAAATACAAAAGTCATTAATAAAATAAGATTAGTCCGCATACTCATTCGCAATATTTACCCTCCTACCTTCATCCAATTCCATAGGATACCAAAAAGTAATTGTACTTTTGTGCTTGAGCCAACGAGAAATAGTGCTATTATGCTCCCTGCTAGTGGATACAATGGTAGTGTCACCTTTTGTTGCTTATTTAACTTCAATCGGTGGATACCCTTTAGATCAACGATTCGATGTCCTGCCTGCATCCTAGTAAGGAGCGTTGCCCCCATTCCATTTCTTCCTTTTTCTAAAAAGTCATTCATTGAATTATGTCCTCCAATTAAATAAATGACTTTTGCATTTGCCCAATACGAAAAGATAACAGCGACATCCTCACTAGTACCGATAAAAGGTAATCTTTTACAGTTTAATCCTAAGTGACAAACTCTTTCATATCCAGGTGATTTGCCATTTGGATAACAATGGGCAATTAATTTTGCCCCTGACCTTAGTAACTTTTCACTTACAGAATCCATATCACCAATAATGTAATTTGGGATTACACCAAATTCAGCCAATCCATCAGCAGCACCATCTACTGCGACTATTAATAAATTCCTTTTCTTAATTTGCGGCAGCAGCATCATAAAATCTTTTTTATATTTTGCTCCTCTAACTACAATAACAACTTCTTTTCCATCAAAACCTTCAAAAGGTTGGTCTTTAATGGGTTCAGTTAAAAAATCATCAAGTTCTTTCTTCGCATACGATAATGAATTATTTACGAACCCTTCAAATTTTTCAGTCGAACGGAAATAGGCAATTTTCTTCAGTTCATTAACCCACTTAATAGTATATCGATATAATTTTGCTACAGCTTTCCATTTATCTTCGTCCAATACAAAAAGAGTGTCATTTATTATTTTTACTTTGGATAAATGCAAAGAAAAACTGAAATAGCTTAGTTGTACAATGTCATAAACAGGTATTTGTGCTTCAAGTAATTCTAAAACTCCATTATGATCATATTGACCTGTCATAGATCGTTTGATATTAATGACTGCCCTTACTTTTTTTTCAACCAATGCATCTGCAGCCGTACTATCTATATCTTCATGATGAAGTACAGCAATACTTTTTTGCGGAATTGTCTTTACTAAATCTTTTGTCACTTGTCCTTCATAACATACTCCACGCAGGAACCGTTTCATAAAAAATAACCCCTCGTGTCTTTTTTGATAGTATGTTCCAATTAGGCAAATTTCAACCATCTATTAGGTCTGTATAAGGAAAAAACTACACGGGGAAAATAGAATAGATCATATGGAGGTGAGCAGATGTTTGAGTTTTTACATGAGCATAATGATCGAAAAGTTTATCAAGCAGAATATTGTGAGGAACGTTTCTTAATTACCTACAATTCAGAAACAGATGAAATTGAACATATTACCCCAATGTTAGGGACAGATGCGATTGTTCATTTATTTAAAAATTATATACACGAACGAAAATAAGAGGCTAACTCTAGAGTCAGCCTCTTCCTATTCTCGATCCTTTCAGCTTACTTTATGTTCAATTCTTAATTTATCAGCGACCATTGCGATAAATTCACTATTCGTCGGTTTTGCTTTAGAATGACTTACCGTATAACCAAATAAGGAAGAAATGGAATCGATGTTCCCACGACTCCAAGCGACTTCAATCGCATGACGAATCGCACGTTCTACACGACTAGCTGTCGTATTAAATTTCTTTGCAATATCTGGATATAATACTTTAGTAATTGAACCTAATAGTTCAATGTCATTGTAAACCATTGTAATTGCTTCTCTTAAATACATATATCCTTTAATATGAGCTGGCACTCCAATTTCATGGATAATATTTGTGATACTTGCATCTAAATTAAATTCTTTCGGTGTCGATTTAATTTGGGGCTGCTGATAAGAAATTGTTTTTTGAATAAACGTTTGCTTTTGCCCACTGATTTCACGAATATTTGAAATAAGCGTATCCATATCAAACGGTTTTAAAATGTAATACGATGCACCTAAATCAACCGCTTTTTTTGTTACATCTTCTTGACCGAACGCAGTTAACATGATGATATTTGTTTTTTTCTTTAAGCCCATTTGGTTCATCTTCTCTAATACAGCTAAACCATCTAAATGAGGCATTATAATATCAAGAATAAGTACATCAGGTTGTTTTTCCTCAACAATCTTCAAGCACTCCTGCCCATTATAAGCAAACCCGACAACCTCCATATCATCTTGCGCCGAAATATACTCATTTAATAAACCAACCAACTCTCGGTTATCATCCGCTATACATACCTTCACCTTTTGCACGCGACGTCCTCCTCAACTTCTATAGTAATAAAATAATGTCTAAAGTTTATATTCCAAACAACAATTTCGACACCTTTATTAAAACTCCTTTAAAATTTCTAAATTTCTCTAAAAAAATATTGTTTTTTATTAAACATATACGTTATAATATAAAATTCGATATATTTCGATACCACATTTTATATTACTACTCATTTTGTCGAATAATCTTTATTTGTTGTTTTTTTGCAATACAATTCAAATATATGTCTAAATACTTTTATTATTAATCGTATCATAAATAAATTGTAAGATATAGACGTTTTTTGTGGTTTTGTTAAAGTCATACATTAAACAAAAGCGCATTATCTAAATAATCGACCTCTAACAAACAAACATAAAAAAAGACGAGCTTAGCTCGCCTTCGCACCTTTATCTTCTTTTCCATAAATATCAATACCAGCCTCTTGTAGCATCCATTCGATATGGCATCCATAACCTGATGTTGGATCATTTACAAAAACATGTGTTACAGCACCTACAACTTTACCATCTTGAATAATTGGGCTACCACTCATTCCCTGAACTATACCACCTGTGGCTTCGAGTAACTCTTTATCGGTTACCTTTAGAACAAGTCCCTTTGTAGCAGGGTACTTTTGAGGAGTTGAGCTAATAATTTCTATTTCATATTCTTGTACTTTTTCTCCTTCAACAACCGTTAGTATTTTGGCTGGTCCTTCCTTAACCTGTGAGGATACTGCAATTGGCATTGCTTTATCAAGCAAATCGTTTTTGACTTCCTCTGGTGAAATCAGTTCGCCAAAGATACCAAATGAACTATTCTTCGTAATAGTTCCTAAAACATGCCTTTGATCTGAAAAGCTGGCTAGCTTTTCTCCTGGGTCACCATTACTTCCTTTTTCAATAGACGTAACGGAGGAACGAATAATTTGTCCATCGTGTACAACAATTGGCTTTTTAGTGTCTACGTCTGAAATGACATGACCTAACGCCCCATATTTCTTTGATTTTGGATCAAAGAAAGTTAATGTTCCTACTCCAGCAGCCGAGTCTCGAATATATAGACCTAGCCGATACGAACTTTCTCCCTTAGCTTTTAAAGGTAATAAGCTCTTCTGCAACGTT
This sequence comes from Alkalihalobacterium elongatum, assembly GCF_019024285.1. Taxonomy (GTDB): domain Bacteria; phylum Bacillota; class Bacilli; order Bacillales; family Bacillaceae_F; genus Alkalihalobacterium; species Alkalihalobacterium elongatum. The sequence goes on along the minus strand of NZ_WMKZ01000008.1, from coordinate 20,001 downwards.
TTCTTTTCTCGCTTGACTTCAATATCTAATTCCTTATTATTTTTACCAGCTTCTTGTACAAACGCTGCTACTTGACTCATTCTCGTAATTTTTTCACCATTTATTGCTGTGATCATATCTCCAACTTCTATACCTGCAATTTCTCCAGGTGATTCCTCTCCATCATCTGTTTGAATGAGATGATGTCCAACTACTAGAACTCCATCCGTATTTAATTTAACTCCTATTGATTGGCCGCCAGGTACTACTTTAATTTCTGGCAAAACTTTAACGTCCATTTTCTTAACAGGCAGTGATCCTGACTGAATTGTCACCTCACCATCCCCTTGCCCTTGGGCTAAAACAGTTATAGCCTGTTCTTCTTCATGTTCATTAGTCTGTAACATGAGATGATCTTGTCCAGTGTGAGCTGTGAGGCGCTCTAATTCAGGTGATTGCTTAACTAGCTGCTGCTCCACTCCTTCAAATACTACAACTTGTGAAGGAATGTTTATCCACTCGTGTACAGGCTTATAAAAGCCAATACCGATGACAAATACAAGGAGAATTGTTCCTATAATTTTTCTGATTTGTTCTGAATACAATTAATTCACTCTCCTCGCTCCTTACACACACCTCCATGTTTGCTGTATTACTAATGTTGCCTTGTTTCGTATCATTTATAACCGTGTTCGAAATAAAAAGCCAGCCTTATTTGGCCGACTTTTCATGTATTGGTTTTTATTTGTTCTGCTAGCGTTATTAACTCGTTTGCATGCTCTCTAGTTAGTTCTGTTACTTCAACGCCTGAAATCATCCTAGCAATTTCTGTAACTTTTTCATCATTGGTAAGTTGCCTTACATTCGTTTTCGTTCTTTCCTCTAATTGTTGTTTAGAAATATATAAATGCTGATCTGCCATAGCAGCTACTTGTGGGAGGTGAGTGATACACAACACTTGTGATTGCGTAGCAATTTGATGGATCTTTTCAGCAATTGCTTGTGCCACCCTTCCGCTTACACCTGTATCTACCTCATCAAAGATCAGCGAGGTAACACCTTGTCCAGAAGAAAAAATCGTTTTCATAGCTAGCATTATTCTCGATATTTCTCCTCCAGAAGCAACTTTTGACAATGGTTTTAGTGGTTCCCCTGGATTTGGAGATAGATAAAATTCTGCTGTATCAATCCCATCTTCAGTGTATCTTCCCTTTGGTAACTGATTTATTTCCACTGCGAATTTCGTTTTCTCCATATAGAGAGCTTGTAACTGGTCATGGACAGCATCACTTAATTGTTGTGCTGTTTCTTTTCGTATCGTAGACAAAGCATTTGCTTCAACTTCAAGATCTAAAATAACTGCATCTAACTCTTTCTGTAAACTTTGGATTCGATCTTCTTTATTAACAAGAGTATCTAGCTCATCTTCGACTTTAGCAGCATACACTAAAATCTCATCTACCGTTACCCCATATTTCTTTTTAAGAAAACTGATTTCGTTTAGACGAGTTTCAATCATCTCAAGACGATTTGGATCAAATTCTAAATGCTCAAAATGATGACTTAATTTAAATGACGCTTCTTCGAGTATGTAGTAACAATTAGAAACTGACTCAACAAGTGATTGTAGATCTGGATCAATCGCAGCTGCTTCTTCTACATGAGTTAAAGCATTATGTACCCAATCGAGGCCCTTACCTTCACCATAAAGACTATTGTAACCATCGTGAAGAGCTTTATAAAGCTTTTCATTATTAGCTAATTTTAATTTTTCTGCTAATAGTTCTTCATCTTCGTTAGGGCTTAACTTTGCTTTTTCAATTTCGTTTAATTGATATTGAATCAAATCAAAGCGATGGGCAAGCTCCTGCTCATTTTTGTTCATTTGTTCGAGTTGTTGCTTAAGCTTTGTAAATTTTTTATATAAAGACAAATATTCGTTTTTTGTCATTTTTAATGCATTTTTTGCAAAACTATCCAAATATGAAATATGGCGCTCTTGTTGGAGCAATGCCTGATGTTCATGTTGACCATGTATATCTACTAGTGTCTGTCCAATTTCACGAATAATTCCAAGTGTCACTAATTTACCGTTCAACCTACATATACTTTTCCCATTAGTAGTTAAATCTCTACGAACAATGATCATGCCTTCTTCAACTTCAATCCCAAGTGACTTTGCTTTCTCAACAACAGGATGGTCGTGATCAATAGAAAATAAGCCTTCAATCTCTGCTCGATTTGCTCCAAAGCGAATAAATTCGGTTGAACCCCTTCCTCCAACTAATAAACCAATTGCATCAATGATGATTGATTTCCCCGCACCTGTTTCTCCTGTTAATACAGTCAATCCTTTATTTAACGATACTGTTAGTTCATCAATAATAGCAAAATTTTTAATGGACAGTTCTACAAGCATAATACTTCACCCTTTATAGCATTTCTAAGAAACGTTCAGTAATACTCGGGCTATCCTCTTTATGTTTACAAATGATTAATATGGTATCATCACCACAAATGGTCCCCATAATTTCATTCCAATCTAAGTTATCTATTAGTGCTCCAACCGCGTTTGCATTACCAGGTAACGTCTTCATAACAATCATATTTTCCGAACGATCTATACTGACAAAGCTATCCATTAAAGATCTCTTTAATTTTTGTAATGGATTAAAGCGTTGATCAGCAGGCAAGCTATATTTATAGCGTCCATCAATCATTGGTACTTTAACTAAATGTAGCTCTTTAATATCACGTGATACTGTAGCCTGCGTAACATTATAACCTGAGCTTTTTAATTGTTCGACTAAATCATCTTGTGTTTCTATTTCTTGATTTGTTATGATCTCTCTAATTTTTATATGCCTTTGTCCTTTATTCATTTCATTCACCTACTCATATTTTTTATATAGCAATATAGTTTGTGAAAATCAGCTTTTGAAATAAAAGCCTCTCTTATATTCACTAATTGTATATTCATTATTTTACATGTATCCGTACTGAATTCAAGGTCTTTACAAATAATTATAATAATAAATGTATAAATAATATATTCTAAAGTTTATGCGTTTTTGTAAATACTTTATACGTTTTTCACGCTCTAGGTGTATTTAATACTTACATTCACCACGATAAGCATAAAAAATAGAGGGGAATAAAAGTCCCCCCTCATCTTAGTCTTTTTTTAGTTGTGCATGCGCCTCGCTAACTACTTCTTCCACTGATAGTAATGGAGGAATTATATCTTCATTTGAATTCCATCTTAAATATAATAAAAATTCAATATTACCCTCTCCACCTTTAATCGGCGAGTAGTCTATACCAGCAATCTTATACCCTTCCCTTAACGAGAAGTCTACAATATCTTGTACAACTTTAATGTGAGTCTTCGGATCTCTAACGATTCCTTTTTTTCCTACTTCTTCTCTTCCTGCCTCAAACTGTGGCTTAACTAAAGCGATTACGTGACCTTTTTCCAACAGTAATGATTTTAATACGGGAAGTATAAGCTTTAACGAAATAAAGGAAACATCTATTGTAGCAAAATTAGGGAGTCCATGTATGAGATCCTCTGCCTTAACATAGCGAAAATTCGTTCGTTCCATTACACAAACTCGCTCATCCGTCCTTAGCTTCCAAGCTAATTGATTGTAGCCTACATCTAATGCATAAACTCTCTTAGCACCATTTTGTAAGGCACAGTCTGTAAACCCACCAGTTGAAGCCCCAATATCTAATACTGTTGCTCCCTCTAACTGAAGATCAAATACCTTCATCGCTTTTTCAAGCTTTAGTCCACCACGACTAACGTATGGCAGAACATCACCTTTGATCGTTAACGGCGCATCAATATTTATTTTCATACCAGGCTTGTCAATACGTTCACTCTCAACATATACTAAGCCCGCCATAACTGCTCGTTTTGCTTTTTCTCGAGTTTCAATTAAACCTTTATCAACTAGCAATACATCAATTCGTTCTTTTTTGCTCATTTATTTATGCCCTTTGTCTTTTTCGAGGAACCATCGTAGTAATTTTTTCTGCAACTTTAGCTGAAGTTAAACCAATTTCCTCCAGTAGTTGCGAAACACTACCATGTTCAATAAATTTATCAGGGATACCCATACGTTCAACGACAACATTGTGGAAATCATTATCGTGGAAAAATTCTAATACAGCACTTCCAAAGCTGCCTTGAATAGCAGTTTCCTCTAAAGTTAATATCGGTAAGTTCGATTCAGCAAGTTCAGTAAGCATTTCCTCATCCAAAGGTTTTACTGAACGAGCATTAACTATTCTTACTGATACTCCTTGTAATGCAAGTTGACGTGCTGCTTCTTCAGCCACAGGAATCATCGTTCCGAACGTTAATATACAGGCATCATTTCCATCTTGTAGTACTTCCCATTTTCCAATTGGGATTTGTTTTAACTGTTCATCCATTTTAATTCCGTAACCATTGCCACGAGGATAGCGAACCGCAATTGGACCATCATCATACTGAACAGCAGTATAAATCATATGCTGAAGTTCATTTTCATCCTTTGGCATAAGGATAACCATGTTAGGTAGGTGGCGAAGATAAGCAATATCAAATACACCTTGGTGTGTTTCTCCATCAGCCCCTACAAGACCAGCTCGATCAATAGCAAATACGACATTTAAATTTTGACGACAGATATCATGGACGACTTGATCATATCCTCTTTGCAAGAATGTCGAGTAGACAGCGAAAACAGGTTTTATGCCTTGTGTAGCTAATCCCCCAGCCATCGTCGTTGCATGTTGTTCGGCGATCCCGACATCAAACATCCGCTCTGGAAATTCTGCAGCGAATTTATCCAATTTGGTCCCACCAGGCATCGCAGCAGTAATCGCAACTAAACGTTTGTCTTCTCTAGCGATTTTTTTAAGTGTTTCACTGAAAACACCACTATAGCTTGGTGGTCCTGGCTTTTTAACTACTTCACCAGATTCAATTTTATACGGGCCTAATCCATGCCATGTTCCTTCAGCATCATTTTCAGCAGGGGCATAGCCTTTTCCTTTTTTTGTAAGAACATGGATTAATACAGGACCTTTTGTTTTTTTGGCATACTTCATATTTTCCAGTAAATCATCAAAATCATGACCATCAACTGGACCTAAATAAGTAAATCCCATTTCCTCAAAAAAGATGCCAGAAACCAGTAAATATTTCAGACTATCTTTTACACGTTCTGCAGTAGCTGCTAATTTACCACCAAATGCTGGGATTTTTCGAATTAACATTTCTAATTCTTCTTTAGCTTTATGATATTTTCCAGCAGTTCTTAAACGCCCTAAAACATTATGAAGTGCCCCAACGTTTGGCGCAATAGACATTTCATTATCGTTTAAGATCACAATAATGTCCTTTTGCTCATGACCTATATGGTTCAATGCTTCTAGTGCCATTCCACCAGTAAGCGCTCCATCTCCAATAACAGCAACAACAGTTTCATCAGTACCTTTTAAATCACGAGCCGTTGCCATACCCATTGCAGCAGATAAGGATGTAGAGCTATGTCCTGTTTCCCAAACATCATGTTCACTCTCGTTTCTTTTTGGAAAACCACATAACCCTTTATACTGACGTAAGCTGTCAAATTGGCCTGCTCTTCCTGTTAGAATTTTATGAACGTACGCTTGGTGGCCGACATCCCAGATAATTTTATCCTTAGGACTTTCTAAACAGTAATGTAAGACCATTGTTAACTCAACGACTCCCAAATTAGGACCTAGATGACCACCTGTAACTGATAACTTTTCTATTAGAAAGTGACGAATTTCAGATGCTAATTTTTCTAATTCTGCTTTGGATAGCTGCTTTAACATACTAGGGTCTTTTATATTTTCAAGTTCCATTAAGAACCCTCACTTTCAATTATTCTTATCTCTTTTTCTTACGCTTTCCGTTCTTACCATTATTAACAAAAAGTGTTATTTTTAATTTTACCTCTAAAATATATAATATTCTACCAACCTGATAAATGATAGGAGTAGAGTATTGAATAGCTAGCGTTTTTCCAATAGATTTTCCACCAACAGTCAAAGCAGCCACTACACTTGTAAACAAAACAGAAATAAAAAATTGGTCCAACGATCCTTCTCCGTGGCCAAGCTGTATAGACAGTTGGAGAACAACATAAGCAGATGCAGTACCACTTACGATCCCTGCGATATCACCAATTACATCATTACAGAAGTTTGCAAAACGATCCGCATTTCTTGTTATTTTAACAGCATGTTTCGCCCCTATGAGCTTTCGTGAGGCCATAGCATGAAAAGGACCTTCATTGGCAGCTGTTGCGGCTACACCAATTGTATCAAAAAAGATTCCAATTAACACAATAATAAATACGATAACCATACCTAGAGCCCATGTTACACCACTCAATAAGAGCGTAGAAATAACTGAAAAAATAGCCGCTAACACAAGTGTGATAACGGCAATTGCTAAACTCCAATTTATGGATTTAATAAATGAGTGTTTCATTTATATTTTTTGTCACCTATCTTTTTAATTTAACAAAGTTCAAAAGACGACTCAACTTACACGCCATTAGTATATATGTATAGCTGAGTGGTCATTTAAAGAGTAAATGCTGTGGCTTAGGTCCAGTAGGATTTCCCAGATACGTACCGAAGCGTCGCCGCTTTGGTGGTTTCCCTTTCAACATATCTTAGCGCAGTCACCTAACGCTAGACTAGATTACCACTTAGTCCACACTTCAATCCTCTTTAAATGTCTTTCGAACAGTCTAGGAGTTTTCCTCGGCAGCTCCTCGCTATTCTTTTATCCTCTTTTGCAGAGCAGATTTCATATGGACAAGGAATAAACGTTGTTGGCCGACAACCTTTAGACCCACTCCCATAATCCCCTCTAACTCCACTCAAGGCAGGCTACGCTGCCGGCATACTACCCAAGCATGCCTTAGCAGGTTCATACCCCATATTACACCATTTGTATGCACCGCATACAGTGTAAATACAAGGCCTCCGCGGAGTGAGGGTCAACGCCCACATGCCTTTGTGGATCGCCCCCACACCTTAACACCCAGCGCCGACCCAAAGCTGGGCGCCTCAAGCCGACACAAGGAGCTTCATCGATGTGCCCTTTGGCGGATTTTTAGCCCCGCCTTCAAGAATAGAGAGCCGACTAGAATACTGCACCACTCTCTTTGTAGAGTTATTATATCACTAGATAGAAAATCGCTCAATGAAAATGTCTGTCAGCCATATAACAAGCTTCCGCCACTAACAAATTAATGATCTCTTTCCACAATATAGTCCGTTATTGCCATTAATAATGAGTTTTCAAGCTTTACATTATATAAATATTCCTTTGCTCTATTTGTATGCTCGAATAATTTTTCTTTTGCTCCATCCATCGTCAATAATGAAGGATATGTACTTTTATCCTTACCAGAATCACTACCGACTGGCTTACCAATCATATTCGCATCTCCTTCTATATCAAGGATGTCATCCTTGATTTGAAAGACAAGGCCTAGCTCTTTCCCAAACAGACGTAATTGTTCAATTTCTTCCTCTTGTGCCCCTGCAAGGATAGCCCCCGCCAAGACAGAATATGTTAGTAAATCACCCGTTTTATGATAGTGAATATACTCCAGCTCCTCTAGAGTTAAATTTTTTCCTTCCCCTTCCATATCGGCAACTTGCCCACCTACCATTCCTTCAGGACCCGCTGCTTTTGCCAGTTCTTGAATTAATTTAACTTTCATACTATCTGTTGCAAACTCGTTTGGTATTTCAGAAATTAACTGAAACGAGTAAGTTAGAAGAGCATCCCCAGCGAGTATAGCCATCGCTTCACCAAAAACCTTATGATTAGTTGGCTTGCCCCTACGCAAGTCATCGTCATCCATCGCTGGTAAATCATCGTGGATTAACGAATACGTATGTAACATTTCAATTGCACATGCAATATTATTTCCAATTTTTTCATCGCGATTAAAAGCATGAAGAGTTGCTAATAATAAAACAGGACGCACTCGTTTTCCACCAGCAGACAATGAATAAGCCATCGCTTCTTTTAAAGTTGCTGGGGCTTTTAATCCGCTGATGCAGTTTGGTAATTGTTGTTCTAATTCTAATTTACTTTTTTGTAGAAATTGTTTTAGATCAATCACTCTGCTTGATCCTCCTGAAAAGATACTTCTTCTAATTGGCCATCTTCTGTAAGAATTTGTTCTAATTGTTTTTCAACAACAGTTAATTTGTCATGGCATAATTTAGATAAGTTCATTCCTTGTTGAAACATCGAAATTGCTTCTTCTAATGGCACATCACCTTGTTCAAGCTTTTCGACAACACTTTCTAATTCGTTTATTGCATCTTCAAAAGATAATTCCTCTCGCTTTTGCTCGCTCATAACTCATCCACCTTTTAATAAAGTTTCCTCTTTAGTATCTAATACTTGACACTTAACGGTACCATCCATAACTCGAATCTTAACTTCGTCATTCTTGGTTACATCAGTTATGGATTTAACTAACTGGTCACGATCATTAAAAGCTAAACTATACCCTCGTTCCATCATTCGCAAGGGACTGAGTACTTCAAGTGTCTGTACCTGATTTTGAAACTTATTTTGTTTCTCCTTAAGTAACCATTTCATATTTCGCAGAAGTTGTTCTCTTAAAAAAATAGACTGTTGTCTAGCTTCTACAACCTTTGCTTCTGGATGGTTCCTCATTATGTCTTTTGTTAACTGATTTACCTGTTCTGTGCGTTTATCTAATAATCTCCGCATCTCTCGTTCTAAACGGTCATATAATCGGTCAAGTTCTTGCTCTTTTTGATGAACTAGTTGTTGTGGGTAGCGGAACGCATATGATTTTTGTAACCTATTTAGTCGTTGTTTTTCACGGTCTATCTTTTCCATTAAGGCTCGACGCAATCTAAGTTTTTGCAAATCAATTGCTTTTACCAGTTCTTTTAGTTCTGGAACTGCTAGTTCAGCTGCAGCTGTAGGTGTCGCCGCTCGTATATCTGCAACAAAGTCAGCAATTGTAAAGTCAGTTTCATGGCCTACTGCAGAAATGATTGGTATAGCTGAGTGGTAAATTGCACGAGCTACCGCTTCTTCATTAAATGCCCACAACTCCTCAATCGAACCGCCACCACGCCCAATAATTAAGACGTCAAACATATCTACTTCGTTCGCCTGTCGGATCGCCTTTACTATGGAAGGTGCAGCTCCTTCCCCTTGAACTAATACTGGTAGTAACGTAATATTAGCTATTGGAAAACGCCTTTTTATCGTAGTGATAATATCACGGATAGCCGCCCCTGTTGGTGAGGTTGCAATACCGATCCTCATTGCATAATTAGGAAGCGGCTTTTTTAAATGTGGAGCAAAAAGTCCTTCAATTTCTAACTTTTCCTTTAATTGTTCGTAAGCCATATAGAGGCTTCCAACACCATCAGGCTGCATTTCTCTAGCATACATTTGATATTGCCCATATGCTTCATAAACAGTTATCTCACCACGTATAAGAACTTTCATGCCATCTTCAGGTTTAAATTTTAAGAAACGATTATTTCCAGCGAACATGACCGCTTGCATTCGTGCTTGTTCATCTTTTATTGTGAAGTACATATGTCCACGATTATGATGTTTAAAGTTAGAAAGCTCTCCTCTAATCCAGACATTCTGTAAAACATCATCATTTTCGAACTGCCTTTTTATGTAACGAGTTACTTCAGTTACAGATAAAATATTTTCATTAGACATAAGAACGGCTCCTTACCTTAACCTCGCTTTGCCGAAATAATTGTATTATGTAAAAGCATCGTTATTGTCATTGGCCCTACTCCACCAGGTACAGGTGTTAAATAAGATGCAACTTCTTTTACTTCATCGAACACGACGTCACCGCATAACTTTCCTGTATCTAAACGATTTACTCCGACGTCAATAACTGCCGCGCCCTCTTTCACATAACTTGCATCAACAAAATTTGCTTTTCCAACCGCAACGATGAGGATATCAGCTTGTTTTGTTAGCTCCTTCATGTTTTCCGTACGAGAATGACAGTAAGTTACAGTTGCATTTTCATTTAGTAAGAGCTGTCCTACAGGTTTCCCAACAATATTACTTCTTCCAATAACAACAACATGCTTTCCTTCTAATTTAATTTCTTTGGACTTCAACATTTCTACGATACCAAAAGGGGTACACGGAAGGAAAGTTTCTTCACCGATCATCATTTTTCCAATGCTAATTGGATGAAAACCATCAACATCTTTTTCTGGACTAATTTTTTCGATAACTGCTCTTTCAGAAATATGTTTCGGTAATGGCAGCTGTACGAGGATTCCATGAATTTCACTGTCATTATTCAAGCTTTCAATCAGGTTTAATAGTTCTTCTTCAGTAATGTCTTCTGATTTTTCAATAAGAACTGAACGAATTCCAACTTCTTCACAAGCTTTAACTTTTCCTGAAACGTAAGACTTTGAAGCTGGGTGCTCCCCAATTAATATAACTGCTAGCCCAGGAACAATACCTTTTTTACTAAGCTGTTCAACTTCTAATTTCATCGCTTGTCTCTTATTTGCTGCTAATTCTTTTCCACTAATAATCGTTGCTGACATGGTAACACTCCTATTCCCATAACCTTTTTAATTTTCTTCTTTACTTATAGCTTGGACAACATTAGATAAGACCCCATTAACAAAGCGGCCTGACTCTTCCCCACCAAAAGCTTTTGCAAGTTCAATCGCTTCATTGAATGTGACATTCATCGGAATGTCATCAATAAATTTCATTTCATGTACAGCCATACGGAGGACGGCTCGATCGACGTTCCCTACTCTATCTAATGACCAATTCGATAGATTTTTTGATAAAATAGCATCGATTTCTTCTTTGTGTGTTAAAGTTCCTGAAACGATTTTTTCTAAAAATGGAGTGATTTCTTCATTATCTTCGAGTGAGTTTGATAATGCTTCTTTCCATTCTACTGCTGTTAAATCAATTTGAAAAAGAGCTTGAACTGCTCTTAAACGTGCTAGACGTCTATTCATACGTGTTTTCTCCTTCTGTTGCCTAATTATATGTATGATAATAGCATATTCTACTAGCCGATAACAGAGATTGCCGATATTTATTGAATTTACGACTTTTTTGTCGGTTTTTCTTCTCTGTTTAACTATTTATTGCTCATTATCAATTAGAAAACAGCCAAAGGTATAATCCTTTGGCTGTTTGTTTAGAAATAGTATTCCCACCGTCAATTCAGTTAATAACTATTTTCTTCAATTTATTCTTCAATTACTTCTTGTGGCTCTGTTTGAGATTCAAATTGCACACCAACCACATGAACATTTACTGCTTCAAGATCAATACCTGTCATCGTCTGTAGTGCTTGCTTCACATTTGATTGAATTTTCTTAGCTACATCGGGAATTGAAACACCGTAGATAATAACTACTGATACATCCACAACAATGCCATCTTCCTTCAGCTCAACTTTTACACCTTTACCATGATTTTTTCTTCCTAATCGCTCAGCGACACCTGTTGCAAAGTTACCTCTCATTGTTGCAACACCGTCAACTTCTGATGCTGCGATACCAGCAATTACTTCAATTACTTCTGGAGAAATCTCAACTTTACCTAGGTCATTTTTTTGTTCCTCTAGGTCTATGATATGGTTTTCTGCCATCGTAGCGCACCTCCAACATTCAGCCTTATTTTCATTTTACCATATTACTTCAAGGTTAAATCATGTTCTTCCAAAAATTTAGTGTTAAAATCACCTGAAATAAATTTTTCATGACTAAGTAACTGCAGATGAAATGGAATCGTAGTGTCAATTCCTTCGATTTCAAACTCTGATAAAGCTCTTTTCATCCTTGCGATTGCTTCTTCCCGTGTAGCACCGTAGGTTATAACCTTTGCTATCATGGAGTCATAAAAAGGGGAAATCATGTACCCTGGATACGCTGCAGAGTCCACACGGACACCTAGACCACCAGGTGGGAGATATTTTGTAATTTTACCAGGTGAAGGCATAAAGTTTTTACTTGGGTTTTCAGCATTAATACGACATTCAATCGACCAACCACTCATAGTCACTTCTTCTTGTGTTACTGAAAGTTGTTTACCTGATGCAACAAGAAGTTGTTCCTTAATTAGATCTATTCCAGTGACCATTTCTGTTACTGGATGCTCAACTTGTATCCTCGTATTCATCTCCATAAAGTAGAACTGCTGATTACGGTAGTCATAGATAAATTCAACAGTTCCTGCGCCAGAGTAATTAACGGCCTTTGCAGCTGCTACTGCTGCTTCTCCCATTTCCTCTCTCATTTCTTGGTCAAGAGCTGGAGAAGGTGTTTCCTCTAAAAGCTTCTGCAATCTTCTTTGAATACTACAATCTCTCTCTCCTAAATGAATAACATTCCCATAATTATCTGCAAGTACTTGAATTTCAACATGGCGGAAGTCTTCTATGTATTTTTCTAGGTAAACACCAGGATTACCGAAAGCTGTACTTGCTTCCTGCTGTGTTATTTGTACACCTTTTTTTAACTCTGTTTCATTGCGAGCAACGCGGATACCTTTTCCACCACCGCCAGCTGTTGCTTTAATAATGACTGGGTATCCAATTTCACTAGCTACTTTTAAGCCTGCTTCAACATCTTCAATAATTCCTTTTGATCCAGGAACAATTGGTACATTTGCTTTTGCCATTGTTTCTCTTGCTACATCTTTAGTTCCCATTCTATTAATAGCTTCTGGACTTGGTCCAACAAATGTCACATTACAAGCGGAACAAATCTCAGCAAAGTCAGCATTTTCAGCTAAAAATCCATAACCAGGATGAATGGCATCAACCTCCGTTAAGGTAGCTACACTCATGATGTTTGTGAAGTTTAGGTAGCTTTTTGCCGAAGGAGTTGGCCCAATGCAAAATGCTTGGTCTGCAAGTCGAACGTGAAGTGCGTCTTTATCGGCTTCTGAATAAACAGCAACCGTTTCAATTCCTAACTCTTTACAAGCTCGAATAATTCGAACGGCTATCTCTCCTCGGTTTGCAATTAGAACCTTTTTTATCATTATAAACTCTCCCTAATCTGGTTGAACAACAAATAGCGGTTGTCCATATTCTACTAATTCCCCATTTTGAACGAGTATTTCAACAACTTTCCCTTTAACTTCAGCTTCGAGTTCATTCATTAATTTCATCGCTTCGACAATACAAACAATCGTACTCTCATTTACATGATCACCTGTTTTGATGTACGGCTCTGCATCTGGTGCTGGTGCCGCATAAAAAGTCCCAACCATTGGAGACTTAATTGTCATGTAGTTATCCTCAACTTTTGCTTCAGGTTGAACGGTTGTTTCTATTGTTTTTTCGGTAACCACTGTTTTTTCGGTATCAACTGGCTTTGCCACTTCTGGTTGAATTTTTTGCACGTTTTCTTGAAGTGCTGGAGTCGATACAGTTGTTGATGTACTTATTGCTTGGTTTGTGTTTCTTTTAATCGTTAATTTCGTACCATCCTGTTCAACTTTTACGTAATCAATGGTCGACTTATCAATAACTCTTATTAATTCTTTAATGTCTTGAATTTTTAACATAATCAGATTATCCCTTCACGATCTCTGCTAACTGTTTTATTCATTTGTTTCTACTTCTTTAACAATTGCATCATTCTTATATTGGCGGAATACAGGAAACTCAGATAAGTTATCTGGTATCTTACCGTTCTCTAAAAGAATGAGCTTTACAATATTCTTATTTCTTGCCATATGATACTTTTCACCATATTCATTCTCTTGGGTATATCTTTTAATACTAGCGTAGTCCTCTTCTTGGATGGATACTGTATATGTATTTCCGCCTTCAGTTTCAAAATCCTGCACAAATCCAACTTCAAATTCAACAATTTGAATATTATCATTCTTTAAGTTACGAGTTTGTTCGAATACTGCTTTTGCACCTTCTGTTAAATCATTCCATTCCACAATTATCACCTCATAAAATCATACTTACAAGCTTTTAGTACTCCGATATTGACGTATTATACCATTTCATCGTTTCCTTCGCATTATAGTATAGCATGTTCCAATTGAATAAGGATATAAACATTGAATAACAAAAAGAGGCTAACTGAATATAGTAGCCCCCTTTTACCTTAAATTTATTTAGTCGGTTGATGCCCTACCACAACTAACCTCTCTCCTAATTGTTCATTAGCCATTAGAAGAATTTCATTAGCTTGTTCTTTTGTTAGTTCATCTGCTTTTACAATAATTTTTACTTGCTCTTCCTCAGATAAAACGAGTACATCTTTATAACCTTTTGAGCGAATTAATGTTTCTAGTAAATTTTCTTTCTGTTCTAATGCAAGTAAATTATTTTGTTTTTCTAATGCTTCTACTTTTACTTGAGCTGGAACATCAGCTTCAGCGATGATGTTTGTATATTCCTGTAACATCTTGCTACGAGACACTTCACGATCTAGGCGAATTTCCGTAAAGAATTCATCACTATTAATTGCTGAGATCATTCCCTCTTCAACTTCACCTTCATCTTCATTGTTACCCTCTGTCATCATCTCTTCCATTTCATCTTCTTCAATATTTACAGAAACTTGGCCAGCATCTTCTTCACCCATCAATTCTTCAATACCTTCCATTTCTTCATCCATATACGCTAAATCTGTTGTGTTTTGAGGCTGGGATGTCATGTAATAAACTGATAAAACTACGATTAAGCTTAGCATTGTTAATAACCATACTGTTTGTTTCTTTAATACCATTTTTTATTCCTCCTTTAATTTCTTAGGCATTACTGATACTCGGTGAGCTGGAACATCCAGAACTCGACTAACAGCTTCAACTATCCTTGCTTTTACTTGCATATTGTCAGCCCCTGAAGCGACGACAAGGACGCCGCGAATTTCAGGTTTTTGTTTCTTTACTAAAAGCGGTTCCTCACTGTCTCCTTTACGGACAATGACAACTTGTTCATCTCTCGTTAAGTCATCTACTTGTCTTGTTCCACCTTCACGGTCAGTCTCATCCGTTTTTTGGTGTTTTGTATGAACATTTCGTTCATACACCTTTCTTTCAGTTTCCGCTAGATTGATCATAATGGAAACTTCAGAAACGCCTATCATTTGTTCTAAAACTTCCTTCAGCTGATTTTCATAACGAATTTCATAGTCTTCCATCGTCATAGGACCTGAAGAGCTATTTCTCCCTAAAGCTGGTTCTACCTCTTCATTTTCTTTTTGATTAAAGACGGGTTCACTTGGTGGAGCACTTTGATCATCTCCAATGAAATTTCCTAATATCATCAGTCCAACACCTACACAAAGGACCATGATCACGTATTGGATCGTATTTTTTTTCTTTGGACTGCCAGCTTTTTGGTCAAACAGCTTTTTTAACCATTGCTTATCCCCTTTGTCACCTTTTTCCATATCACTGCTCCCCTCCTTCCCAGGCTAAAGAAATTTTATCTTTAGGAATTTGCCATTCATCAGCTAAGAATGATTGGATTGGTACTACATCCACTTTTGTATTTTCTTTTGTAGGTATTTCTTTACTAGTATCGATATTTACCACAGATACTGCTTGAACAAGATCTCCTTCACTTTCCTCTTCTGCTACTGTTTTAAGATACACAGTCACCTGAACAACTGCACCTTCATCTGTTGCATCAAAGGCAAATTCATCGAGGGTAATAAGAACACTATCAATTTCTACATCAAACCTTGCCACCAACTCCTCTTCTACTTGTCTCTTCATTGGGACAGCCATCTGTTCTGAAATATATGCACGTTGTCCTCTTTCTATTTCTATTTTCTTTCTTTCTATTGAATTTTCTAAAGATTTTTCTGAAATATGCTCATTATTGGAAAATCCAGGAATTATATCGTTAATATCTTTAGAAAAAATGGAAAGCAAAGGATTAAGAATAATAACCAATAACAATAGACCAACAACCATTTTGACATAGCGTTGCATACTAGAATTCGGTAATAGGAGCTCTAGGATCGTAGCTAGTAAAATAAATATAATAATATTTGTTAGCCAGTCTGTTAAAAAGCTCATTTTTCACACCCCTTACCGCATCATTAATGAAACATTTCCAGCTGCAATAATAATCGTTAATGCTAAAAAGAACATTAGGCATACTGTTGCAAGTGCTGCAAATATGAAAATAACTGATTTACCAATGATAGATAAGCAATCAATGATTGGACCACCACCTAATGGTTGTAGAACTGCAGCTGCAACTGTATAAATGATTGCAAGTGACAATACCTTTATTGCTGGAAACGCACATAGTAAAAGAAGTATGGATAGACCAGCTAGTCCAACTGTATTTTTCAATAAGACACTAGCACCCATTACAGTATCCGCTGCATCGGTAAACATCCTACCAACAACTGGAACAAAGTTACCTGCTATAAACTTTGCTGTCCTTACTGTAATACCATCAGCAACAGCTGAAGTTGCACCTTGAACTGATATAACACCGAGAAAAACGGTTAAAAACACTCCTAATATTCCAATACTAAAATTGCGTAGGAAGTTTGCTAGCTTGGTAACCTTATAATGATCACTAAGTGTACTCACGATACTTAACAAAGCAGATAAGAACAGTAAAGGCATTACAATATGCTGTATTAAAAGACCACTTGTATTAACAAGAAAGACGATCAATGGGTGAAATAACGCTACGGATGTAACACTTCCTACAGCCGCCATTAATGCTAACAGTAAGGGCAGTAATGCAATCATGAAATGGATCATATTACTAATTGCATCAGAAGCGTAGGATATCGCAACATGAAAACTGTTTAATGCAATTACGATCAATACCATGTAGGTAATCGCATAAGCCACCTTACTAATCGTATGCTGCTCAAAAGCATTTTGTAAGGATTGTAAAACCATTGCAAAAATAGTTAATAGAATAAGTGAACCAAGGAGCTTTCCATTTACTAATAATTCATGAAGAAAAAATTTAATAAGTCCACCAAACCATTCTTTAATGGAAAACTCTTTTTCACCTTTCACAAATTCCATAAATGTGCCTTTTTGACTTTCTGGTAGAAACCCTCCATATTCTGTTGCAATCTTATCCCAATATTCTCTAACCTCATCTACTCCTAATTTCTCCAATTGTTCTTCTACGAAAGTTTGTTCATCAATGGTTGCAGTCTCGGCAGATACGTGAAATGGTATAAATAGCATAAAAGCGAAAAAACATACTGTAAAAAGGCGCATCTCTTCACCCCCTCTATTTTTAATGGGAGAATGCTTGTACAACTTAATTAACCTGGAATTAACGAGATGATCATTTCGATGATGGAAGTTAATATCGGAATGGCCATTACTAGAATTAATATTTTTCCTGCCAGCTCAATTTTTGAAGCAATTGCTGCTTGTCCAGCATCTTTTGCAATTTGTGCTCCAAATTCAGCTATATAGGCAATGCCAATAATCTTTAAGATTGTTTGAACGTAGACCATATTAATATTGGCATTTTTCGCTATATTCTCAAGCATAGTAATCACTTTGACTATCTCATCTATAATAAATAAGAAAATTAGAATACCAACGAATACAGTTAATAGAAAAGCAAAGATCGGCTTTTGCTCTTTTACAACGAGAGCTAGAAAGGTGGTGATTAGCCCTAATCCGACAATTTGAATAATTTCAATGGTCACCACCCCCTAACCTTGAAATAAGAATACACCTTTTATTTTTTGGAATAAGTCGTCAACGATTGATGCCACCATATAAAGAACTACGACAAATCCAATGAGTGTTACCCATTGTGCCCAATCGTCTTTCCCCATTTGTTTTAGAACGGTATGAATCATGGCAACAACGATTCCTATTCCTGCGATTTGAAAGATGGTATTTACATCATATGCCACCGTTAAACCCTCCCTTATTCCTGAAGATGCAAAAGTCTCACAACATTAATATAATAATGAGTAAACCCGTTAAAAACCCTAGACTTTTTAT
Organism: Alkalihalobacterium elongatum; assembly: GCF_019024285.1. GTDB lineage: Bacteria > Bacillota > Bacilli > Bacillales > Bacillaceae_F > Alkalihalobacterium > Alkalihalobacterium elongatum. The sequence continues at coordinate 1,967 of NZ_WMKZ01000008.1, read as the reverse complement.
CATTTTTTCATAGCGATTTTGGCGATCCCTTGCTTCACTTTCTTCACGTTCAAGATGATTAATTGTGAGCAATATTTGTTTCTGCTGGTTTGTGCGGTCATGTTGACCGAGTGTTGTACCAAATTGTTGCATAATTTCATATTCAGCATCACATAAGGCTGTAAACTTCCACGTTTCTTTCAAACTCTCTTCCCAGGCAATTGGTACACTTTCCTCCTGATTTTTGAGTCTATGAGCAAATCGAGAAAAGAAATAAGACACTGGTTTAGGCATTTGCTTTGCTAAGTTTTGACAGGCTTCAGCCAATGGTGTCATTCCATACATGATTTCAGCCTCTAAAGATTGAAGCGCAATTTTTAATTGTCTAAGTTGGCGGGGACGTTCACTTAGCCTTCTAGCAATTTCAAAACCGACCCAAGTCGTAGCAATTAAAATGATGATTGCACCTATTAGCTTCAAATAACGCTCACCACATCTTTCCGAAGCTGATTACGAATTCTCCTAATCGCCCCTGCAGAATTCCTTCTCGTTAATTCTATGCACCGATTAAAGACATTGGCCTTCATTAATTGTGAAATTGTTGGGCGATGTTCTAACTCCTCCATATCAAAACCGTGAACAGTAGTAATAATTTTTACTCCAGCATGTATCGCTTCCATTATCGCTATTGCATCTTCTTGTCTACCGATCTCATCTACGATTAACACATCAGGGCTCATAGAGCGGATCATCATCATCATTCCCTCTGCTTTCGGACAACCATCAAGGACATCTATTCGATGACCTAAGTTGTGTTGAGGAACTCCTCGGACACTCGCTGCTATTTCAGAACGTTCATCAACAATTCCAACTTTACAAGGAGGAATACTTAATTCCGGTACTCCACTACTAACAATTCGTGCTATATCCCTTAACAAGGTGGTCTTTCCTGTCTGCGGTGCTCCGATAATTAAAGTGTTTTGCCAACCTTTTTGGTAAATGTGTGGAACTACCTTATTTGCAACCCCTATTTTTTGCCTCGCAATTCTAATGTTATAGGAGCTAATATCTCTCAATGCTTTTACTTGCCCCTGGTCAATAATGACCTTGCCTGCTAAACCAACTCGATGCCCTCCACGAATAGTTATAAACCCTCGTTTCAATTCTTCTTCAAAAGCATATAGAGAATATTGACTTAGTTGGTTTAGTAAATGTTGACCATCTTCTGGACGGATTTTATAAACTTGATTTTTGATTTCAGGATAGTAAGGTTTTCCGTTTGCGATTATTTCTAACGGTCGATTTACACGAATGCGAATCTCTTCAATTTCTTTCTTTAATGAGTCTGGACATTGAGTAATAAGGTGAACTATCGGCTCTGGTAAAACATCAAGAACTTCTTTCATATTTCTCTCTCCTTCATCCTCATTAAAAGTTAGTTAAACAGTTTAATTTAAATACCGTTAAGGCTAAAGTTACAAAGATGGTCAAGAGTACTAAAAAAGCTAGTCTCAACCAAATGTATGCACAAAAAGCTTGTTTATTCCTTATCTTTTAATTCCAATAAGGATTAATGTTACACCTAATCCAATGAGAATAAGTTTACTGGCTGAAAGTTTGTCTGCTAATCCAATAAGTCCTATTGTCATCGTTGTAATTAACACGAGCGGACCAACAATTGCTAAAATAGCATTGATTGCAACAGCCTTTTCAATACTATTAAACTTAAGCATAAGACCAGCTGCAGAAAGTTCAATTAATCCTGAAATAACACGTAATAACACCATTCCAAGTAAAGCTGTTTCAATTCCTGTAAAGAAGCCTTTCATCACATTCACCTCTAAGCGAAACTCTCTTTGTACAACCTATGTTACAACTGTTCAGTTCAGAACAGCTTGTTTTTATGAATCAAAAAAGAAGTTGATCCATATCAACTTCTTTTTTGGGGCTATAAAATTTACTCACTTTACCTACTGCGCTATAACAAA
>NZ_WMKZ01000007.1 GCF_019024285.1 Alkalihalobacterium elongatum | reverse complement strand
CCCTATTCAATATAGGGATCACCTTCTAGTTGCATAGTCTCTTTTTTTATAGTGTCCTTGACATGGGGACCAGTTTAATATACTGTCTCTTCTATAAGTTATTGTTGTTTATTCGTCAAAGTCATCAAACTCCTGGAATTGATGAGGCATTTGAGGAGTCATCGGTTGACTTGGTCCCATCATCCCAGGCATAGCTGTAGGTTGATGTGCTCCAGGCATCTGCGGAGAGTGTGCCATTCCAGTCCATGGTTGTTGTTGCATTCCATCAAAATCTGGTGTCTGTGTATAATGCTGATGGTGCATTGCTTGCTGGTGCATCATCTGTTCATTTTGGTGCGCCATTGTATGTTCAGGCATCATCTGATGTTGGTGCTGCGGCATCATCATTTGCTGTTGTGGCATCATCATTTGCTGTTGCGGCATCATCATTTGCTGTTGTGGCATCGCTTGATGATATGGCATTGCTTGTTGACCATATACCCATTGACCTCCACTTCCACAAGGTGCACAACCTGGCATAACTGGAGAAATTGGATAATATGGTGGACAAGGTACCATTTGCTGTTGCATCGGTGCCATTTGATGCATCGGTGCCATTTGATGCATCGGTGCCATTTGATGCATCGGTGCCATTTGCGGCATTGGTGCCATTGGTACATTTGGTTGCATTAATGGTGCCTCCTCTTTTGGCATCACAGGTGCCTTCTTCGGTACATCTTGCATAATCGGTGCTGTCTTTGGCAACTCTGGCATAACTGGAGGCTTCTTCGGAACTTCAGGCATAACTACTGGTTTTTTTGGCATTTCTGGTTTAGCAATCGGCTTTTCCACCTTTGGTGCAACTGGTTTAGGTGGCTTCGGTACTTTTGGCGCTGGCGGTTGGTATGGTTGCGGTTTATAAATATTAAAGTTCATATGAATGTCTTGCATTTGTTTTGTAGTCAAATGCTGTGGTTGCGGCGGTGGCGGTGGTGGTGCTGTCGGCATCATCATCGGTGGCATTTTTGGCATTTCTTTTGGTTTTTCTGGCGGCTTTGGAGCAATTGGCTTTTCTTTAACTGGAGGCGTAACTGGTGCCTCTTTTTTTACAATAGGTGCTTCTTTTTTCGCCATCCCTACTAGGGAGTCTAATGGTTGTTCTTTTTTTACAGGGACACTGCCTGTTGGAATTTTAATTTTCATACCTGGCATAATCATGTCTGGATTCGATAGATGATCATTTGCTGCTTTTAATTGTTCAAAATCGACGTTGTACTTTTTTGAAAGCTTCCATAATGTGTCCCCTTTTTGGACAATATGAATCTTCATACATTTCCCTCCTTAGCTTAGTTTCCATTTGCTTATAAAATAAATGGACGAAATGATTTCTCTAAGGTCAATCTATGCGGTCAAAGGCCGTCCTATAACCACTTCAACAATTTAAGAGAGGGCTAGCCTTTATTTACGGCTTCCATATACAAGCCGAAATTTTTTTCTTGGGCTGTTTTTGTTAAAAGAGCCTTCTTTTCTTAATATATAGGCTCTTATTTTAGTGATTATTCCGTGTTCTTTATCGAAAATGAAGTTTATCCATGATGAAACTAAAAAATAAATAAATATTAACAATATAAAATATACGCACTAGAATCAAAAAAAGAAGGAGATCTACTGGTCTCCTTCTTTATAAATGTTCTCAAATCTTACGAAAGCATCTTTATAAACTAAACACGTTGCAGCATACGCTCAAGCGCTAATATCGCATCCTTAGCTACTTCACTGTCAACTTTTATTTGATTTACTGGCTTACCCTCTACAATTGATTCTAATGACCATAATAAATGTGGAAGATCAATTCGATTCATTGTAAGACATGGACACATATTCGGATTTAAAGAAATGACTGTTTTATCCGTGTGAATTTGGCCTAAACGGCGTACTAAATTCATTTCCGTTCCGACTGCCCATTTACTATTTGGAGGAGCAGCCTTTAACTTTTCAATAATATAATGAGTTGATCCAGCATCATCTGCTAATTGGACCACTTCATGAGTACATTCAGGGTGAACAATGATTTGAAATTCTGGATCGTTTTCACGAAGCTCACGAATATTTTCAACTGTAAACTTCTCATGAACAGAACAATGCCCTTTCCAAAGGATAACTTTAATATCTTCAATCATTCCTTCATACTCAAGATTTTCAGCAATAGGATCCCATACTGCCATTTGCTCTAATGGAATGCCTAAATCAACTGCAGTATTTCTTCCTAAGTGTTGGTCAGGTAAAAATAAAATTCTTTCCTTTTGTGTAAAAGCCCATTCGACCATTTTCTTAGCATTAGATGAAGTTACTGTTGCACCACCATTGCGGCCACAAAACGCTTTAATCGCTGCTGTACTATTTACATAAGTTAAAGGTAAAATTGTATCACCAAAATCGCCTTCTAATGCTTTCCATGCTTTTTCCGTTTGATTTATATCAGCCATATCTGCCATTGAACAGCCCGCACGCATATCAGGTAAAACAACGATTTGACGGTCGTCTGTTAAAATATCTGCAGTTTCTGCCATAAAATGGACGCCGCAAAATACAACATAATCTGCTTTACTATTTTTTGCTGAGATTTGGGCAAGCTGTAACGAGTCGCCACTTGCATCAGCAAATTGAATAACCTCATCACGTTGGTAATGATGTCCAGGTATGAATAGACGATCGCCAAGTTCCTCCTTGATTTCACGGATCCTATTTTCCATTTCCTCTGTTGACATCTGTTTGTATTTTTCTGGAAGACCTTGGTTAGTATTCATCATTTCTACTAAGTTCATCCTTTTTTCCCTCCCTCTAAATTAAAGCTTATATCTAAAGCTGTAACTGAATGTGTTAAAGCCCCCAATGAAATATAATCGACGCCAATATTACGGTAATTTGCAAGATTACTTACTTGAATTCCACCTGATGCTTCAGTAACAATATGTTTTGGAACAAGATTTACCCACTCTTTCATTACATCTGGAGGACAATTATCAAACATAATGATATGAGCACCCGCTTCTACTGCTTCCTTCACTTCATCTTCTGTCTCTACTTCGACTTCAATGTTTACCATATGTCCAAGCGTAGACTTCGCCTGATTCACAGCTTTTGTAATGCTTCCTGCAGCTGCAATATGATTATCTTTAATCATCACTCCATCATAAAGACCAAAACGATGATTAAACCCACCACCACTACGAACGGCATACTTTTCAAACATTCGTAAGCCAGGCGTTGTTTTTCTCGTATCACAAATTCTTGTATGTTCATCGTTTAATGTTTCTACAGCAGTTCTTGTGAAAGTTGCAATTCCACTCATGCGTTGTAACAAATTTAAAATGACACGTTCCCCAGTTAGTATTGTTTTTACTGGTCCTTTTACTTGAGCTACGCATGTTCCATAACTAACTTTATCTCCATCGCTATTATGGATATGAACTTCAACGTTAGGGTTAAGTATCTCAAAACCTAACTTAATGATGTTTAATCCTGAAATGACTCCTTCACTTTTTACGATAAAATTACCCGTTTGAATATCATCATCAGAAAAAATCGTATTTGTTGATACATCTCCTTCACCGATATCTTCAATGAAAAATAGCTGAAGCTTCTCTTTTACCTTAAGTTCATTCATGCTTGGCCCCCTAGATAACAAAATTACTAACGTAATCTTTTTTATTTCGTACATATGGTTCTTGCTTACTCATTGAACAGTAAACTGTTTGATTTAGCCAATGATCACTGGTAAGCGGATAATCTATTCGATAATGGCTTCCTCGACTTTCCTTCCGGCATAATGCTGAAGCAGTGATTAAATAACCTACTGTCAGCATATTTCGAATGGTATGCTCTTCTCGAGAAAATTGATAAACCTGCTTGGACCGAATAAGAGTGCTGTACTTATCAAACCATTTCAACGCCTTTAATAAATTTTCTTTGGTTCTTACAATGCCTACGTACTTAGACATAATAGCTCGAACATCATCTTTAGCCGGTAGTGACTGTGAATACCTTTTATCGATACATGCAATCGGCTTTACATTTGTTTTCATCAAACTGTCATCAGTATTAATGATTTCCCGTGCTAATTCATTTGCAAAAACGACACCTTCTAATAATGAGTTACTTGCAAGTCGATTTGCTCCGTGTACGCCAGTATTAGCAACCTCTCCGATAGCATATAAACCTTCTATAGAGGTTTTGCCTTGCATATTGGTTTCTACCCCACCCATTACAAAATGAGCACCAGGAGCAATTGGAATAAGACCTTTATCTATTTGAACTCCAGCATTTATACATAGAGACGAAACCGAAGGGAACTTCTGTTCAAAATGGTCTATAGAACTTATATCCAAAAACACTTTTTGATTATTTGAGACCTTTTCAAAAATTTCTCGAGCAACTACATCTCGTGGTGCCAAATCACCAAGCTCATGCTTACCTTCCATTAATAACTTACCGTCTTCAGTAATAAGACGCGCACCTTCGCCCCTTACTGCTTCTGATACTAACCCTGCCCCTTTTCCGTTTTCCACGAGCATCGTTGGATGGAATTGAACGAATTCCATATCAGCTAACCTAGCTCCTGCACGATAAGCTAGTGCCATTCCGTCACCAGTGATAGCTGAATTATTAGAGGTAACCGAGTATAACTGACCCGCTCCGCCTGTGGCCAAAACGACATGGGGAGCAAAGTAATGAACATACTCTTGATTTTCATCTAGACAAATAACACCAATACATCGACCGTTCTCGATAATTAAATCGATTGCATCCATATAATCATGAATTGGAACATTTTGTTTAACTCTAGAAACCAGCTTTAACGTTAATTCCTTACCTGTTGCATCTCCACCCGCATGAAGAATTCGCCGTTTTAAGTGTGCGCCCTCTTGGCCTAGTAAGTACTTACCATCTTTTCCTTTATCAAAACGCACTCCTAGCCCTTCCAACTTTCTAATCATTTCTGCTCCTTGCTTTACAAGAAGCTCAATGACATCCTCATTATTGTAGTAACAACCTGCTCGAAGCGTATCTAGAAAGTGATCTCTCCAATCATCTTCACTATCGACAACCGCAGCAATACCACCTTGAGCCATAATTGAATTGCTATGAACTACATCTGACTTTGTGATAATTATCACATTCTTATCAAAAGAAAGAAGTTCAGCTGCCATTAATCCTGCAATACCACTTCCTACGATAATGACATCTGAAGTAAATACTTTCATAATTAAATGACCCCCTTAGTCATTTACACCTGTCTTGACACCTATCTTTACATAATTTTAAACTAGTGACAAGAGTTTTTTTACAATTACATCCGTGTAATAATAGAAAACTACAATTTCGACTGAAAGAAGGGTTTTATAAATGATCTATCTTGACTACTGTGCAACTACTCCAATGTCGGAAACTTCTTTAACTATATACACTAAAGCAGCTAAAGAATTTTTTGGAAACCCAAGTAGTTTGCATGATTTTGGTACAACTGCTAATCAATTACTAGATCAATCTAGAATCGAAATTTCTAATATTATCAACGGAGAAAAAGAAGGCGTTTATTTTACGAGTGGCGGATCGGAAAGTAATTATTTATCACTTCTTTCTATTGCAAGAGGAAATAAGCACCGAGGAAACCATATTATTACGACAAACATTGAACATCCTTCCGTTCTTAATACGTTAGAACTTCTTAAGGAAGAAGGCTTCACAATCTCATTTATTCCAGTCAATTCCTATGGTGAAGTAGAGCTGGATCGCTTAGCACAAGAAATCACAGGAGAGACTTTCCTTGTTTCTATAGGCCATGCCAATAGTGAACTAGGGACGATTCAAAATATGGAGGCCATCGGGCAATTATTGAAGGATAGAGATATCCTTTTTCATAGCGATTGTGTTCAAACCTTTGGTAAACTACCAATCGATGTTAAAGCGTTTAATCTATCTGCTGTTACAATGTCTGCCCATAAAATCTATGGACCAAAAGGAGTCGGTGCTGTTTACTTGTCACCTAAACTATCATGGAAAGCTACTGTACCGAATAGTTCACAAGAAAAAGGATTTCGTCAAGGTACAGGAAATGTTCCAGGAATAGTAGCTTTTACAAGTGCTGCGTTAGAAGTATTTGAGGGGCAAGATTTTGAATTACAACGGTTTCAAAAATTACAGAAGTTATTTTTAGACTCTATTGACCCAGCTAAGATCATCCTAGAAGGACATCCAACTAAGCGGTTAGCACACCATCTTTGTCTCCGAGTAAAAGGAATAGAGGGTCAATACGTTATGCTAGAATGTAACCGTAGAGGTATAGCAATATCAACAGGAAGTGCTTGTAAGGTTGGACAAACCTCTCCTCCGAGATCAATGACTGAAACAGGGAAGACTCTTGATGAAGCAAGAGAAATGATTCGCATCTCATTCGGAAAAGAAACGACAGAAGAGCATATTCGCTACACGGTTAACGTTCTTAACGAAATAATTGCACAGTTTTAGAATAGAGAGACAATAAAAATCTTTAATTATTTGTACAAGGAGGGAATAATGGTGACTACCAAAAAAATCTTAGGAGAAGAACGTAGAAATTTAATCGCTAATTGGTTAAAAACGACCAACAAACCGATTACTGGTAATGAGCTAGCTGAAAAAACTGGGGTTAGCCGGCAAGTAATTGTACAAGATATCTCCATCTTGAAAGCTAGAAATTACCCATTAATAGCTACTGCACAAGGCTATATGTATATTAGAGCAGCTAATGAAGAACAAACGGTTAAACAAGTCATTGCATGTCAACATACTCCAGAAGAAACAGAAGAAGAGTTATTATTATTAGTGGACCACCGGGTTACTATTCGCGATGTAATGATTGAACATCCCATATACGGTGATTTAACTGGTTCTTTAATGTTGAATAATCGAAACGATGTAAAACTTTTTATTGAAAAAATGCGTAATACGAAAGCTGCTCTTCTCTCGGAATTAACAGAAGGAGTACACCTTCATACAATTGAAGCAGATCGCAAGGAACATATAGAGGAAGCAATAAACGCATTAAAACAGAGGGGCTTTTTATTAAATTAGTGCTGTTGTTGATTTTTGGTCAATACCTTTTAACAAAGTAATTAAATTAGATATTAAGAGCGGAAGCTGAATAATTATCAGCTTCCGCTCTCTCTTTTACCTTATAACTTCAATCAAACTAGACTCAATCGGGTATTGTTTTTTTTACTACCTCATTCGCACTAGCAATCGTAAAACAAGGGTAACTACCTAAGACGCGAACTCCACATCCTAACGCTTCTAATTCAGCAATAACACCTGGAATTAATATCTCATCCATTTTTTCTTCTACATCTATAATAAAGAAATAATTACCTAATCCCGTTTTCATCGGACGGGATTCAATTTTTGAGAGGTTCAGCTTTCTCCAAGAAAATGCACTTAACACTTGATGTAGTGCACCTGAATAATCAGATGGTAAAGTGATCATTAATGTTGTTTTATGCCCTACTGTGTAAGGAGTTATAATCTCATCTTTTCTTTTTGACAAGATCACGAAACGGGTACGATTATTTTCATAATCATGGATGTTCTTTTCAATAATTGAAAGATTATACGTCTTAGCCGCTAATTCATTACCTATCGCCGCCACCTTAAGTTCAGGGTTTTCCATAATGAATTTAGCTGCAGCACTCGTCGAGTTTGTATATTTCACTTCACCTTGAGGTAACGCACTTCTTAAAAATTCATGGCATTGAGCAATTGCATGTGGATGAGAATAAATTGCACTTACCGCTTTCCAATCCTCTAAATGTTTCGGATGAATAAGTAGATGTTGTTCAACAGGTACAACAACTTCTCCAACAATTGGGAGTTTATGTTTATGAATAATGTAGTCTAAAGTTAAATTTACCGAACCTTCAATTGCATTTTCTAATGGAACAACTGCAGCGTCCACTTCCCCTTTTGAAACACCTTCCATACAGGCAGGAATAGTTGTATATTCTTTTCTTTTTTGTGCAGGGAAAATTGACATAGTTGCCATTTCAGTAAAAGTTCCAACTGGTCCTAAAAATCCAATCGTTTTCACCTTGGTACACCTTTCCTTTCTCTTAAGAGCCTGAACCAACGATTTCTACCTTAACAACTGTCTCTAAATCACGAATAGACTGCATCAGCTCACTCATTTCCATTTTCATGGAGATTGTATCTAATGACAATGTTATATTCGCTCTTCCTTTTAATGGGATGGTCTGATTAATAGTTAGTACATTACATCCTGATGCTGCAACAATCGATAATAAGTGTGATAATGTTCCCGAACGATCCTCTAAATTGATCGATAAGGTAATAATTTTTTCTTTAATCATTTTATGAAAAGGGTATATCCCGTCTTTATATTTGTAAAATGCACTACGGCTTAATCCTACTTCTTTTACTGCTTCATTGATTTTTTTGACTTTTCCTGATTCTAATAGCTCTTTTGCTTCGAGAGTTTTTTGCATCGCCTCAGTTAACATATCTTCACGAACGAGATAAAACTGGTCAATTCCTTTTGACATAGTACCACCACCGATCCCATCTCAAGTTATTTTATCATTATAAATTTGTTAGAACTTTTTGACAATGGTAAAATCCACTGTAATTAAATCCAAAATCAGTTCGAGAAACATTTATCTAAATTAGTTAATCTTAATGATGTTAAAGGATAATGGTGATATCCTTTGAATTACGCCTATCAGTGTTAACTAATTTTACACGCCTTTCAAACTTTAACAGCATTAAAAAAATAGTGATAATTAAAAAGCTGCCAACTAAGGCAGCTTTTTTGATAGCTTATTCAATAAACTCAAATTCGTACTCTAGTAAGCGTACTATATCTCCATCTTTTGCACCGCGTTGTCTCAAAGCATCATCTACACCCATTCCACGTAATTGGCGAGCGAATCGACGCACAGATTCATCACGAGAAAAATCAGTCATTTTGAATAGCTTCTCAATTTCTGCTCCTGAAATAACATAAGAGCCATCATCTGCACGGGATATAATAAAAGGATCCTCTTTCTTTTCATGTTTATAATGGACCCTCGTTTGCTCAGGTGCTTCTTCATAAAGAGGAAACTCTGGAGTCTTATCGACTTTATCGGCCACTGCTAGAAGAAGTTCCCGTACCCCTTGTCTTGTAAATGCAGATATTGGGAAAATTGGAATATCATCTTCTAAAGCTTCTTTAAACATCTCCAAGTTGTCTTGTGCATCAGGCATGTCCATTTTATTTGCTACAATAACTTGTGGTCTCTCTAATAAACGCATATTATACTGTTTTAATTCCTCATTAATTTTAACATAGTCTTCATAAGGGTCGCGGCCTTCCATCGCTGACATATCTACAATATGTACAATAACTTTAGTGCGTTCAATATGCCTTAAAAATTGATGACCTAACCCCACTCCAGAATGTGCTCCTTCAATCAATCCTGGTAAATCGGCCATAACAAAACTTCTGCCATCTTCTGTTTCTACTACACCTAAGTTTGGTGTAAGCGTTGTAAAATGATAATCTGCAATTTTCGGCTTTGCAGCTGAAACGACAGATAACAGAGTAGATTTACCAACACTTGGGAAGCCTACTAGACCAACATCAGCAAGAACTTTAAGCTCTAGAGTAATATAGCGTTCAATACCAGGTTCTCCATTTTCAGCAATTTCAGGTGCTGGATTTGTAGGAGTGGCAAATCGTGTATTTCCTCGACCGCCTCGACCACCTTTGGCAATAACTGCACGTTGACCATGTTGCGTCAAATCAGCGATAACTTCTTTTGTGTCATCATCAATAACCGTTGTACCAGGAGGAACTTTAATAATATAGTCTTCTGCATTTTTACCATGTTGATTTTTGGGACGTCCGTGCTCTCCTCTAGGAGCTTTAAAGTGCTTTTGATAGCGGAAGTCCATCAGTGTACGCAAGCCTTCTTCTACCTCAAAGACTACATCTGCTCCTTTTCCACCATCTCCACCAGCAGGCCCCCCGTCTGGCACATATTTTTCTCGACGGTAGGCAACCATTCCATTTCCACCGTCTCCACCTTTTACGTAAACCTTTACCTTATCTACAAACATTCTTGTTCTCACCTCTAAATTATTTCAACGTTACTACACAAAACATTTCATTAACTGAAGTCTCTCTTTCAGTTATAAAAAATAGATCTGATGATGGTGAAAGGAACCAAGATTCTATAAGCGAATAATCTTTAAATTGCCCTTGAAAATCAAAGATTAATCTCGTCTCTTCCTCTAATAGTTGAAACGTAACTAATAGATGATTTTCAGTACCCTCATCACAGCATTGATCCATCAATTTCATTAATTGAGAACACCATTCATGGAGCTCACTTTCATAATGACCTAAATCTTTGACATCACCGATGACTTCTATCTCAAGTTCATAATAATGGTTTTCCCAATTAAAAGTTAATAAATCCGCAACTAAAGCAGGTATATTTAAGTTGGAAAGCTTACTTTCATTTTGAGACTGCTGTATGACAGATTGAATTATCTCTTCTACTCTTTCTGGTCGGTTCAAGGCAAGATTCCCTTTAATCAGCTGGATTACATTTAACCAATCATGCCGAGAATGACGTAAAATATCAATAATTTCATTTGGTTTTGCCATGCCTGTACTCCACCTTATCATTACTATGCTCTAAACAGTATAGCAAAAATTCACGGATGTTTCTTTTTATTTGTGACAGAAAAGCAAAAGTATCTGTTTAGACTCGTAAAGCTAATGGAGATGTATAGAAAATTTCACCTTGCACCATTATCAACAATACGCTTCGAAATTATAATTAAACTCTAGATCATTTAATTGAGTTGCTACAAATATTCTTCAGTAATCAACCCATACTATTATTAACTAGTAAAAGGAATTATATAGGAGGATACTAAGTGACTCAACCACAAAACAAAATCGTTCATCAATCCATTCTCTCCATGCAACAAGCTTTACAAGCCTTACAATCAAAGGACCAAAATCCTCAATTAATGCATAATGCCCGAAGCGAGCTTCAAGAATTGATGCAGCAACTAAAAGAGGAAGAAAAATCCGCAGTACCTCAAGTTCAGCAAGAAATATTACAAACTGAACAACAAGTCCAAGCTTTGCTATATGAATTAAATCACCAATTGCATCAACAACAAAGATTATAAATTTTTAATGTGGAATGCGACTCTGATAAATCTTACTTCTGGACTCCACCTCTTTAAATTTTCTTAATAAGCAGTCTGTTCTATAGCGTGCTTTTACTATCGTTGAGTCTTGGCTCTCATCAGGTAAAATGTTTATTTCACCTGATGAGACAAGACCACGCTATACATGATAAATGAACAACCCACCTTTCTTATAAAATGTGTTTAAATAAGTGTTGACAGACAAATTGTTACGTCATATACTAACAACATGATTAAAACCCGACTAAAAAGATATGTTTTATCAAAAATTAGAAAATTAAGGATTTAAAGGAGGTCTGTGCAATGGCTGATGTTCAAATTAAAAATGTAGGTAAGACATTCCATAACAAAGATGATAAAACAGCATACACAGTCTTTGAAAATATTAATCTAGATTTAAAATCTGGAGAATTTGTATCATTGCTAGGTCCTTCTGGATGCGGTAAGTCAACATTATTAAATATTGTTGCAGGATTAGATCAAGCAACTACTGGTACGGTAGAAGTTAGTAATCAAGTAATTACAAGCCCAGGATCTGACCGTGGAGTCGTATTCCAAGAGGCAGCACTAATGCCTTGGCTATCTGTCCTTGAAAACGTCATGTTTGCTCTAAAAAAGAAAATGAAAAAAGATGAAGCAAAACAAAAAGCTATCGAATACTTAAAACTCGTTCATTTAAGTAAATTTATTAATTCATATCCTCATGAACTTTCAGGAGGAATGAAGCAGCGCGTATCCATCGCACGCGCTTTAGCTATGGATCCGAAAATCCTCTTAATGGATGAACCATTCGGAGCTTTAGATGAACAAACAAGATCAATGCTTCATAAAGAAGTTCAATATATTTGGGAAGAAACACAGAAAACGATTTTATTTGTCACACATAACATTCGAGAATCTATTCTTTTATCCGATCGAATTGTCTTAATGGGTGTTAGACCTGGGGGGATCATTAAAACGTTTGACGTTAATATCCCGAGACCTAGAAAACAAGCTAGTCCAGAGTTTATTAAGCTTGAAGAAGAAATTATGGAGCATCTAGCTGGTGAAATCGAAAAAGTCATGAGGGAGGAAATGGGAGATGACTACAATAGTAAGAAGGCTGCTCTTCTTTATGGCACTCATCGCGATATGGGAGATCACATATAGACTAAACCTTAGTTATCAGTTCTTCTCTGTTATGATGTTTCCATCACCAGGCGGAACTCTAATCCAATTGTATCGTGGTTTCTTTGAAACTGGTATTTTGTTCCACGCTCTGACCACGAGTATTCAGCGAATTGCGATTGGTTTTGTACTCGCTGTTATTATAGGTGCGGCATTAGGTATTTTATTAGCACGTTCAAAACTGGCTGATGAAACATTAGGATCTCTTGTTATTGCACTTCAATCAGTTCCTAGTATTGTATGGTTACCAATTGCGCTTATGATTTTTGCTGGAAGTGACCTTGCCATTATCTTTATTATTGTTTTAGGTGGAACCTGGGCAATGACAATGAATGTAAGAATGGGAATAAAAAATGTTCAACCGCTCCTTATTCGTGCAGCACGGACAATGGGCTATAATCGAACTGAACTTGTATGGAAAGTGATGATCCCCGCGTCTATACCTTCAGCTTTAACTGGTGCCAGACTTGCATGGGCATTCGGATGGCGTGCATTGATGGCTGGGGAACTTCTTGGTACAGGTGGTCTAGGACGTACACTATTAAATGCAAAAGATATGTTTAATATGGACCTCGTTATTGCAATTATGGTTATCATTTCATTAATTGGTTTAACTGTAGAATATTTAATTTTCAATAGAGTTGAAAAAAGAGTTCTTACTCGCTTTGGATTATCGAAAAATAATTAAGTTTTATAGGGGGAAGAAAAAAGTGAAAAAATTTTTAAAAACTGTTGCAAGTGTTGCCTTAGTTGGAATGCTCGCTGCTTGTGGATCTGGTAACACATCTGGTGAAGGTACAGCAGATAGTGTCTCTATTGGATACTTTCCAAACTTAGATCACGCTGCAGGTATTGTAGGAATGGAGAAAAGCTTTTTCCAAGATGAGCTTGGAGAGGTTGAAGCAAACTTCAGAGACTTTCCAAATGGAAATGACTTTATCGAAGCTCTTGATGCTGGTACGTTAGATATCGGTTATGTTGGCCCTGGTCCAGCAATTAACTATTTCTTACGTGGTGGAGATGTTGTTGTTCTAAGTGCAGCAGCTAATGGTGCTACATTAATAGTTGCTCGTGAGGATGCCGGTATTGAAAGCCTTGAAGATTTTGACGGAAAGTCGTTCTGTACTCCTGGAAATGGTTGTACTCATAACGTTCAATTAGAAATCATGCTGCAAGACCTTGGACTACAATCCAACCGTCTAGGTGGTACTGTAGAGCACCAATCTCGTGTCGCTCCTGCAAACATGGTTGCCATGTTTGAACAAGGACAAATTGATGCTGCCGCTGCTCCAGAACCATGGGGGACGTACCTTGTTGAAGAATTAGGTGCAAAAGTTGTTTCAGAATGGAATGATGTTTTCCTTGGCGAAACATTAGCAAGTGTTGTCCTAGTTACTTCTAAGCGTTTCATGGAAGAACAACCTGAAATAGTTGAAGCTGTTTTAAAAGGGCACATCCAAGCGGTTGACTACACTCATGAGAATACAGAAGATACGTTAAAAGCAATCAACGACTCACTATACAACTTAACACAACAACGATTACCTGAAAGTGTACTAGAAAATGCATGGCAACGTATGGTAGTAACAACAGATACACACGCAGATGCGTTACAAGCATGGGCTGACGCTTCATATCAATTAAACTTTATTGAAGATGACCCTGATTTAACAGGCTTTGTTGATACAACTAAACTAGAAGAACTGCTAAAAAAATAAAGAATGAGACAATCATCATAAACTGGTTTACATGTGATATTGCAAAATCGTAAATTCACATTAATAATCTCATAAATTATATTCCTTAAAGAAGAGCATGGAATTTGATCTCCATGCTCTTCTTTTTCTATTTTCTTGTTGTACTAACCCTTCGGTTAGTGCAACATGGAAAGGCTGTTAATAGCAACCTAATATTCCCCTTTTCAACTGCACGTATAAAAAGCCAACATTTCTCCGAAGTTACTCCTCTTGATTATGATAAACAAACTCATATATTATTTCTTTTCCATCTAAGGTGATCGTTAATTCGGTTTCCCAAGTTCCATGAACAAATGTATGAGTAAGTCCATCAACTGTTTGTTGCTGCCAATTTCCAGGTCCATCAACAACTTTACCTAAGTAGTCAGAATATAGCTTAGACGAAGCGTTCGACCAGTGATAAATTTCTTTTTCAGGAGAAATAGAAACTGGCTCCAATCCAACAGGATACAACAAGTCTCCATAGCCGTGTGTGACATAGAGTTGTTCAACATGAACATATGGTTCTTTCCCTTTGAGCTCTAAAGTGGACATTGCGTAAAAAATTTCAGCATATTCAAGCTTGGGGTAATCAAATGTAATGTGTATCCATTTCTCATCCGTAAATGCAATAAAGAAGTGATATCGTGACGAAACTTCCATCATCTTAACATGCTCAATATACATAGTTCCAGGGTAAGGGAAACTTTCAAGTGTTTCTTCTACATACATGGGTAAGCTAGTTACCAACTCATTTATCTCCTCTTCCGTAACCTCCTTCACTGCTCCTACTTCAACAGGATTACCTTTCCGATAAAGGAGCATGCCGTCACCTGATTTCTCGGGATAGACATCGGTCAGTTTCCAACTGAACTGTTCAAGACCGATTGGTTCTTCATATGCCGTTTGTGGCTGTCCGCTTTCTTGTAAAATCAGCCATAAAAAAACTCCACTAACCATTAAGAAAATCGCGGTAACTGCGATACTTTTCATTGGAAAAAGGTTTCTAGGAGCAAAATTTACCGTTTGAGCCTCAATTGTTTTCAAAACTCTCTTCCTCGTCGTATCTTTTTGTTCTTTCGTTGACTTAATTTGTTGGAGATGCTTCCACTTGTCATCAAAATGTTTGCTCAATACGGTCGCCTCCTTCTTCGATTCCTTTTATTTTTCTCAGAGATTGTAGCGCTCGTGATAATGTTTTACGAACTTTTGTCTCAGACCATCCAAGAATTTCTCCAATTTCCCTGGTGGAGCATTCTTCTACTTTCTTCAAAATAATAACGACCCCGTAATTCGGTTTTAACTTTTGAATGGACTCTATTAAATGCGTGACAGCTTCTTTATTTTCAATATGCTGTTCCACATTAATAGGGGAAGGAATCTCCTTCACAAACGAAATAAACCTCCTTCGTTTGCGTTTTCGAATTTCATCAATGACCAAATGTTTCGCTATGCAAAACAACCACGTTTTAACGTTCGACCGGTTATCAAACCGTTCATATGCCATAAATGCTCGGACGAACGTATCATGAACTAAATCTTCACAGCATTGATTATCACCAAGCATAATGAAAATAAAACGGTACACGTCATCGTAGTATTTTTCGTACCATTCTATTAAGAATTGCTGCTTATCTTTGTTCAATCCAACCATCACCTTCTTTCCTTCTTTGTATCTAATAAGTCGTTTAAATGTTCATTTTGTGACACCTGCAGAAAAACTTTTTTTATAGAAATTAACTCCTCACTATTACCTGACAGAAGAATATGAATGCTTAGATAAAATATAATAAAAAAACACAAGCGATTTCTTGCTAGAAATCCGCATGTGTTTTTGATTGGCTTGTTTACACCTCTGTAGTAAACCCGTTAGTATCTCGTTCTGCTATTAGTGTTACAATGATTGAACTACGTTGTGAACTACAGCTTCCCCTTGATCAATACAATCTGGTAAACCCAGTCCTTCGTAAGCTGCACCAGCTACGTATACACCTGGCATCTCATTCTTTAAGGTTGTTTTTAACTGCTCAATTCTTTGTTTATGTCCTACAATATACTGCGGCATTGCTTTTTTCCAACGAGTAATACTGTGGAATTGAGGAGGTTCATCAATTTTCATTATCTTTTTTAAGTCCTTTTTTACCGCTGCAAGGATCTCATCATCTGATCTACTTACAATTTCATCATTTCCAAAACGACCAACATAACAACGAAGAAGTGCATAACCTTCAGGAGCAGAATGTTTCCACTTCTTGTGTGTCCATGTACATGCAGTGATTGAATAACCGCTTTTCTTTGCTACAACAAACCCAGTTCCACCAAGAACACCTTTCATACTCGACAGTGGAAAAGCCATCGCAACCGTGGCAACTGATGTTGACGGGATCTCTTTAAGAGGTTGTATAATGTGAGAATAATTTCTTAATATATCCGTAGTCACTTCATGTGGTGTTGTTAGAATTACACGGTCAAAAGTCTCGACATGACCATCTGTAAAGGTGAGCTTGTACTGCTCCCCTTCTTTCATAATGGAATAAACACTCACGGACTTTTTTACTGCGTCTTCATCTAAATGATTTTCAATGCTGTCAACGAACGACTGTAAGCCCCCTTTAAAGGACATGAACATTCCTCTTGACTTGGTTGGCTGTACAGCTTTTGCTGGTTTTGGCATGACCTTGCTCATTCCAAGAATCAGACTGCGATGTTTTTGTTCTACCTGATGAAACTGTGGAAAAGTGGCCATCAAACTTAATTGGTCAATGTCACCTGCATATATGCCTGATAACAGCGGTTCAATTAAATTTTCAACGACTTCATCCCCTAACCGCTTTCTAAAGAAGTGACCGAGTGATTGATCTTCATCTGGTTGACTCGTTTTAGGTAAAAACAAATCTCCAGCGGCTCGTAATTTGGCCATTGGTGAAAACAATTTTGTCGTTGCAAATGGCGCCAGTTTGGTTGGAATACCCATAATAGCACCACCTGGAATGGGATAAAGTTGGTCTCCTTTTAAAACGAATGATTGACCTGTATCGTTATGTACAAGCTCACTCTCTAGTCCAACTTCTTTTGCTAATTTAGCTGCACTTTGCTTTCTCGCAAGAAATGAGTCAGGACCTTTTTCAATGACAAAGCCGTTTGTATAGTCGGTCTGAATTTTTCCACCTAATTTGTCACTCGACTCTAACAACTTGTACTCTAAGTTTAACCCTTTACTCATAATCTCTTTTTGTAGATAGTAGGCAACGGTTAAACCAGTAATTCCCCCTCCAACGATAGCCACTCTTTTCTTCGGTTCATCTGCCACTAGATGTCACGTACTTTCTCTTTAAGCTTATCAGTCACCACTTTTGCTAAACACTCAATGAATTCGGGCTTCGCATTCGGCATTTCAGGTCGATAATAATCAACATTAAGCTCATCAGTTACAATTTTACATTCAATATCATTATCATATAAAACTTCAAGATGGTCCGCGACAAATCCAACTGGGCAATAGACATATGATTGATATTTAGACTTTTCGTAAAGATCACGAGTTAAGTCTTGAACATCTGGTCCAATCCATGGATCAGGTGTATTTCCTTCACTTTGCCAACCGATTGTATAGTTTTTAATGTTAGCAGCACTTGCAATAAGATCGGCGGTTTCTTGAAGCTGATCAACATAAGGATCCCCATATTGAAGAATTTTTTCTGGTAGGCTATGCGCTGAAAATATGACAACAGCAGAGTCTTTATCCTCAATATTGGCCATCGTTTGTTTAATTTGATTCGCCCAATATTCAACAAATAGTGGTTCATCGTACCAGCTATCAATACTATAAATCGCTGGTCCAGAAATTTTTTCTGTCTCTTCATGTGCGCGACCATTATATGATTTAACGCTAAATGTTGAATAATGTGGTGCTAAAACGATACTAATCGCTTCTTCTATTCCATCCTCTTTCATTTGTTGAACTGCATCTTCAATGAAGGGATCAATATGTTTTAACCCTAAATACGCTTTAAACTCTAATTGATCAAAACGCTTGTTCATCTCATCTTCAAGACCTTTTGCTTGTGCTTCTGTAATTTTAGCTAAGGGACTGATACCGCCAATTGCTTCATAACGTTCAGTTAATTCCTCTAATGCTTCTTCAGAAGGCTTTCTTCCTCTACGAATATGAGTATAATATGGTTCTACCTCATCTAAACTTCGAGGAGTACCATACGCCATTACGAGAAGTCCAATTTTTCGTTTAGACATCTTCATACACCCCTATCTACGATTTATTTAGTCCTGCTATATTCATGTACAAATGCAGTAAGTCTTTTTAATGTGTCTGGGTTGACTTCAGGGAATACTCCATGTCCAAGATTAAAGATATGACCTGGTGCATGATCCATCCCTTGGTCGATGATCGCCTTTGCCTTTTCTTCAATCACTTCCCATGGTGATAAAAGAATCGCAGGATCTAAGTTTCCTTGTACTGGTTTGTTTACTCCTTTTTCACGTGCCTCTGTGATTGAAAGTCTCCAGTCTAATCCAACTACATCTAGTGGAAGGTCATGCCACTCATTTACGAGATGACTTGCCCCAACACCAAACATAATTAATGGAACTCCTTCACTTCTTAACTCTGCAAAAATACGATTCATTACTGGCTTAACAAATAAGCGATAATCAGTCACATTTAATGCTCCAACCCATGAGTCAAAAATTTGAATTGCTTTTGCTCCAGCTTTAATTTGGGATTTTATATATGTAATCGTCATTTCTCCAAGCTTGTCCATTAATAGATGCCATGCTTCTGGCTCGGCATACATAAATGCTTTTGTTTTGTTATAGTTCTTTGAAGGTCCACCTTCAATCATGTAGCTAGCTAACGTAAATGGCGCTCCACCAAAGCCAATTAAAGGAACATTTAATTGCTCATCTAATATTTTGATGGTATCTAAAACATAAGGTACATCTTCTTCTGGTTGAATCGTCCCTAGCTTTTCAACATCCGCTTTGGAGCGAATTGGGTTATCAATAACAGGCCCGATGCCTGCTTTAATCTCGACATCAACTCCTATTGCTGGAAGTGGTGTCATAATATCCTTATATAAAATTGCTGCGTCATTATTATATTGATCAACTGGAAGCTTCGTTACATAAGCACAAAGCTCTGGTTGATGAGTAATCTCAAATAGTGAGTACTTTTCTTTTATTTTTCGATATTCTGGCTGCGATCGCCCTGCTTGCCTCATGTACCAAACAGGAGTGTGATCTGTTTTTTCTCCTCTACATGCTCTTAAAAAGTTATCATTAAATTGGGTAGTCATTCCTACACACCTTTCTGCTTCCGAATAAATCGATACGATGTTTATTGTAAATCATTCTAAGGAAAAAATCATTTTCTATCTCCTTTTGATGTTTTCCCGAAAATTTCTTAAACGATCCCTTTTTAATATAAATCCCACAAATTACAATGTATATACTCATTATTAAACTGTCAAAAAATTGATGAATATCAAGGACTTGCTTTCGCACCGCTTTCTTCCTTTTCTTGTAAAATGAGTGCTCTGATTTTTGCTTTAGTACCACTTTCTTCCTTTTCCTGTAAAATTAGTGCTCCTATTCTTGCTTTTGCATCGCTTCCTTCCTTTTCCTGTAAATCCAGTGCTCCAAATCGGATCTTTTATCAAAATTCTTTTCTGATAGATTGTTGCTTTTAACTATTTGGGTTTTAAACAAGCTTTTGGAAAGACATTCTACACAATTAGGTAATTTAACCTATCTATTTTTATAAGTAATAGGCTTTAAAACTACTTTTCACTATATTTTACCCTTTTGATCTATTTAAGATGTCCATTAAGTCCTAACCTATGCTAGAATTATGTTGAGGAATTTTGTCGAAATTTAGAAAATTTGATTAAGGTAGTACTTTTGTAGTCAATTCATTATTACATCTTTGAAACTAGGGGGCATTGATTAGCAAATGAGGCTTGAGAAAAATAAAGGATTACAAGATCGCAAAAAACGATTTATAAGTATACATTTTAAAATTCTAGGTAGTTTAATTTTCGTTTTAGCTTTGTTTTCAATCGGATTTATACTTAATTTTTACCAGTATCAGATTATAGATAAACATAGAAGCGAAATGCAGCTAATTAGTGATAGAACAGTTCAAATCTCTGATATAGGCTCTCTATTTAGATATAAATACATAGCTATAACAGATGTTGATTACCATGGTGTAATTAATCAAGAACTCTATAGACAAAGTGAGGCTAAACTTCAGGATACTTTAGCGACTATTGAGGATGTTTTGGCAACTGAAAAGGAAATGCAATTATACCAATCACTTTTACTTTATAATTCGCAATTTGATAATAGAGTCGATGTGATTCTTGATGGATTAACAGGAACTAATCCACAAACGATGCAACAATTAGCTTTGATTAGAAATGAAACTACAAATACTGTCAATGAGCTAGATACTATTTTAAGAGCTAGAATGATAGAAATTAGTACAAACTTAAACAATGCTATAACGGTAGCCATTATAATTAGTATCATCTCATTTATTGTAGCTACAATTGTTGGTGGGATATTATTCTATACACTTTCTCGATCCATTAAACAGTCAATTAACAGTACGCTAAAAGTTGCAACAGAAGTAAGTAAAGGAAATCTCTTAGCAGATGAAATTCAAATTCGTTCAAACGATGAATTAGGCTCTTTAGCGAAGGCTGTTAACGAAATGACTCGAAACCTCCGTGATCTTGTAGCCAATATTACTTCCACTTCACAAAATGTATCTGCTGCTAGTCATGAGCTCGTGTCTTCATCCGAAGAAGTCAATGCAGGCTCACAACAAGTTGCAAGTTCATTACAAGAGATGGCCAGTGGCCAGTCCCAGTTAAATAAGTCAATAAAACAATCGGTCATTACTTTTCATGAGATGGAAGACCGTCTAAGGCAAGTTCAAAATTCAACTAATGCTATTGTAGCAGCTGTAAAAACCTCTAACGAAAAAGCTACCTTTGGTAAAGAAAAGCTGGAAGAATCGATCTTATCAATGAAAAATATTCGCAAGCAAAATGAAGAAAATGTAATAGTTATTGAAGAGCTTGGAAAAAATTCAACTGAAATACAAAACATCGTTCAAATGATACAAGAAATCTCGGCGCAAACGAACTTATTATCTTTAAATGCCAATATCGAAGCGGCTCGTGCAGGAGAAGCTGGTAAAGGTTTCGCTGTTGTAGCAGACGAAATTCGTAAGCTATCTAACCAAAGTGAAAAAGCTGCTAGTACAATTTCAGGAATCATCAATCGTATTTCTACACAAGTTGGCCATTCAATCGAAAAATCACATGCTAGTACAACGATGATTAAACATGGTGAACAAGTTATACATGAAACAGGGCTTTCTTTTGAAGACATCTTAACTTCCGTAAAACAAGTTCTTACGCAAGCAAGCCAAATTAATGAAATGGTTATTTCCGTTAATTCTCTTAGTCAAACAATAATATCAACGGTTAATGACATCCAAGACGTTTCTACAATTGCTAACGATAGTACAGATAGTATATCAGCCACGATGGAACAACAAGTTGCAATAATGGAGAGTGTTACGCAATCAGCTGAAGAGCTCTCCATTATTGCTAGTGAGCTTGAACAAAAAATATCAAACTTTAAAGTTTAATTTAAAACAAAAAAGGTGCCAGCATCTTCTTTTATAGAAGAATGACTGGCATCTTTTTAATTAATAGCTGATTTAATTTAAAGAATTGTTGTTATGAGGTATTGTTGATAAGTTGATTGGGCTCCGCTGTGTGAAATGTTAATTTCACACGCTTTTTTGGAACTAAAAGGTTGAGCCCAGAATCAACATCGTTCTTTAACAGCACTAATATCAAAGTTACATTCAGCGAAATTAAAAACCAAAAGGGCCTGAAACAGCTGAAATATTCGAAGCTGGTCCTTCTCTATCCGTTAAATAATCGAAAGGAACAATAAAATATTCGTGCAGTCGGAATAAATTAATACTTCTTACTAAGTAGTCACCACTTCCATCCACAAAGCCAATTTTCTGTGCACCATGATCATTCGTTACTTCATAAATATGGTAGCGTACGCGCTCATCAGCTGCTGGAGTCCATGTAAGCTTCACACTTAAAATTCTTTTACCTCCAAATACTAAAGAAGCCTTCAAATCTGACACTTTTTCAAGTTTTATCGGTGGTTCAAGATCATTGACCACTAGTGGCTTTTCGAACTGTTTACTTTTAAGATCAGTCGGCAAATCATTTAAAATCTCTTTAAATAATGCTGTAGGGTACCTACTCCCGCCTTGTAAATAAGAAGTTTCAGTCGTTCGATCATGTCCCATCCAAATGGCACCAACGACGTTAGGAGTATAGCCAGCAAACCATGCATCTCTAGCGCCTCCGCTAACAGCTGTAAACGAAGTTGTTCCCGTTTTCCCCGCTAACGGTTCGTTGGTTAACCCTGAAGCACCAGTTCCATCTTTTACAACTAATTCGAGCATTCTCGTTAAATACCACGCTGTTTGCTCTGAAAAAACTTTATGTTCGTTGCCGTCTCTATTGATAATAAGCTGACCATTTCGATCATACACTTCTTTAATAAAGTAATGATCAGTATAGGTACCTTCATGAGCAAGAGTGCGGTATGCCTTCGTTAATTCTAGTGGTGTATACCCTTCTGTCATTCCTCCTAATGCTAAGGCTAAGCCATCATCCTCGGTAGTTAATCCCAGCTGTTCTAAATAAGACTTTCCTCTCTCTATCCCTAACTCATTTAGTAACCAAACGGCAGGAGCATTTAATGAAAAGGTTAAAGCATCAATTAAAGGCACTTCCCCTTTGTATTCATGGTTATAATTCCTCGGTTCGTATCCTTCATAGTTAACAATATCATCGTTTAACATAGAGTACGGATGATATTGGCCAGTTTCAATAGCTGGTCCAAATACAGCTAACGGTTTAATAACCGACCCTGGCTGGCGTCGTACATTTACACGATTTAATCCTTTACTAACATAATCTCTTCCACCTTGAACAGCGAGCACGCCACCTGTTTCAACATCCATTAGCACTACAGCACTTTCAACATTAGGGTCTCGACCAGGGAAATATTCATCCTGCTGGAATTTTTCGTAAACACTTTCTTGCAATTCCTTTTTCATCGGTACTACAATCGTATAGCCACCTGTTAATATTTCCTCATTGGAAATTTGATATTTCTGTTCTGCTTCATCTAAGACCATATCTATATAGGTTAAATATTCTTCTTTTTTGCTAACCTTGTTTCGTTGCACAGCAACAGTCTTCCCTTGTAACCTAACAGCTTCTTCAGGTGATAAATAACCTCTACGTTCCATTACACTTAATACTACATCTCTTCTCTGCTTACTTCGCTCTGGATAAGTAATCGGTGAATATGCATTTGGTGCTTTTGGGAGCGCCGCTAATAATGCCCCTTCTTCAATCGTTAAATCTTCCACATCCTTGTCAAAATAGAGCTTAGCAGCCGCTTGAATTCCATAGGCGCCGTGACCAAAATAAATACGATTTAAATAAAACTCAAGAATTTCTGACTTACTATACTTATGTTCTAAGTTCATCGCAATAAGAACTTCCTTCGTTTTACGCCAAAACGTTTTTTCATGACTAAGAAAGGTATTTTTAGCAAGTTGTTGCGTAATCGTACTTCCACCTTCTACTTTAGAGCCCGCAAGAATATCCCGGTATAATGCTCTAGTTATTGCACGGAAATCAATGCCTTGATGATCATAAAAACGAGCATCTTCAATTGCTACAAAGGCGTCTTGTACATGTTGAGGCACTTGTTGTATCGATACAATTTCACGATTTTCTATAAATAACTTCGTTAACAACTGACCATTCTCATCTACTAAAGATGACGAACTGTGCATTACTAGCTTTTTATCATCAATAACATAATTACCAGCCAATATAATAGAAAAATAAATAATAAATCCAAAACCTATCGCTACAAATAACATTAAACAGCTTAAAAGAAAGCGTTTTTTCGTCATTAACATCACCTTTTGTCGAATCCGATTAAATGTAATTATAATATAGTTTACTAACTAATTAAAAGAGAAGCGGAAGAAGCCTGTTCTGACGACAAACACTGAAGAGTTGAAAAAATAGAATGAAATGTACAAGAAAGGACATATTCTTACAGACATTCCATTTTTCATTATGCATCCAAAATCAACACCAAACTTTAAACGTGTCAATAAAAAAACTGCCTAAGCTGTATTTCCATACACTTAGACAGTTATTAATTTACTAAGCCATGACGATGGGCATAAATGGCTATTTGGGTTCGATCATCTACATTTAACTTTGCTAAAATATTGCTCACATGAGTTTTCACTGTTTTAATCCCAATGTATAACTCATCTGCTATTTCTTGATTCGTTTTCCCGATGCCTATTAACTTAAGGACATCTAATTCCCTAGGGGTTAATTCATCATGTAAAACTTTCTGATGTTGATTTCTCATTCGTTGCATCATCTTATTAGTTACTTGAGACTCAACAACAGCTTCTCCTTTAAATGCGGCTCTAATTGCCTGGGCAATGTCAGGTGCCCTTGTAGTTTTTAATAAATAACTAAATGCGCCAGCTTCAATGACAGGGTACACTTTTTCATCATCAACAAAACTAGTAAGCACAATCACCTTTACCGCTGGCAATTGACTAGTAATTTTCTTGGTTGCTTCAATCCCGTCCATCACTTCCATAACTAAATCCATCAAAATAACATCTGGCTGTAACTGAAGCGCTAATGCTACACCCTCTTTTCCATTAGAAGCTTCTCCAATCACTTCAATATCTTCTTCTGTTGATAAGTACGCACTTAACCCCATACGTACCATTTCGTGATCATCAATAAGTAAAACCTTAATCAAATCGTTCACCTCCATAGGGGCTTATAAAGATTAGACCCGTATAATATAATCCATCTTAATGGTTTTTCTAAAGAGTTCCATTCTTATTAAGTGGAACGAGAGGAACCATCGCCTCTACTTGAGTTCCTTTAGTAGGGATCGAAATGATTTCTAATGTTCCACCAATTTCAGTCACTCTCTCTTTCATCGTTTGTAAACCATACGAGCCCATTTTTTGATCGTTAAATTCAAACCCAATACCATTATCAATTATTTTCAACCTAAGTTGATCGTGAATTTGTCTTAATTGAAATTCGATTCGACTTGCTTTGGCGTGCCGTAATATATTCGATAACGCTTCCTGTACAATACGAAACAACTGATCTTCTATTCCTTTTGGGATTGGATTAGTTTTTTCAATTTTCGCCTCTATTTTCAAACCATGCTTCGTATTAATTTCCACTAATAACTCTTGGATTCCTTCCTGTAAGTCTTTCCCTTCAAGATGTGCTGGGCGTAAATGCAACAGTAGTGCTCTCATTTCTGACTGGGCAGTTGACGCCATCTTTTCGACCATTTCTATTTGTTTTGCAGCTTTTTCAATGTCTTTCTCTAATGTATGTGGTAATGCTGCTGTCATCATTGATATCGCAAATAATTGCTGGCTAACCGCATCATGCAAATCTCTAGCAAGCCGCTGCCTTTCTTCATTTATCGCAGACTGTTTAATCGTTTCTTGCCATTCAGCACGCTCAGTGGATAATTTTTGTAAGGAGGCAACTTGACTTTCAACCCTTTTTACCATTTCATTGAGTTGTTTACCTACCAAGCCAACTTCGTCTGCACCTAGGTCAGGAAATCTATAAGAAAAATTTCCACGCTCTAGTGACAGTGTTCCTTGTTGGAGTATTTCTAGCCTTTTTTTCACCTTATCTCCTGTTATATAGCCAAACGCGCCTCCTATAAAAATTGCAACCACTGGGATAATGAGAAGAAATGGGATACCGAATAATTTCTTTGTCAGGATTACAGCTAGCCCTTCGGCTTCACCATACGTCATGATAAAAACAACAAATAAAGCAGTTAACAAACTAATCCATATGGAATTACGAACCATTTGCCATTGAATATTCGCTAATAGAACTCGTTTCATTAGACATACCTCACGTCAATGTCGCCAATAAGTAATGATAATACGAGTTTTACACGACGAGGTGCTTGTTTATAATCTTTAGTTGCGATTGCTATGTTACGGTTAATCCCACTTTGCCTACTATCTAAAATATCTAGATCTCCAACTGTAACCATCGCTTGAACAGATAGGTCTAAGTCATAGGGTACATAAATGTCAATATCACCGATCCAACCATGAATGATTATTACGGTTTCTCCCTCTGCAATGATCGCTTTTGAAAGATCAATTTTGATGTCACCAATACCATTCCGTATATTCATATCTTGTAATTCATATCGATCTGATAATAAGCGAAAGTCACCAATAAGTGTACTTCTAAAAGAGGGCGTAGAATGGACTTTTTTGACTGGCTCCTCTTGTTTCGGTTTTTCCTTTGTGTAAGTTACTTCCTCTGTTTTTACATATTCATCAAATGTGTCTACAAGCTCATCAACTTCTTTATCGATATGCATGTCATTAAATGCATTTTCTTTTGTTTTTTCATGTCCAGTTAATAATCGATAACCAAAATATATAAAAACAACCGCAATTATAATTCCTGTAATATTTATACCCACAACGTTATCAAAAAAAGTAACTAGTCCAATTAATAGAAAAATAATACTTAACCATCTGTGGCCTTTTCGGTAAAAAAATAAACCAATAACAAAGAAAATAAGGGGACCGATTAACAATCCAAGATGAAAGTTAAAGCCTAATGTGTTCATCAATGCACTAAGTCCAATGAGAATAATAATAATGCCAATGAGTACGTTTCTTGACGTGTGCATTTTCCGTTCCTCCTTCCAATAAGCTTTATGTTTTATGTGCCTAGTCGATTCGAATATCCCCTAATGTAGTTGATACTCTAACTTTCTTTTCACCATTATTTACAATTCCTTTATACGTCTTTCCACTTTGCTCTAACATTATCGGAATATTTATAGAGACATCACCTAATGTAGTGCTAGCATCTAGCTCAAAAGAAGGGTCGGGAATAGATAAGCGCACATCGCCTGCACTCGTATGCAACTCTATATCACCATTTTCATTTGCATATTCGACCGTAATCGAACCAGCAGTAGTACTTCCTTTTAAATTACCAATAAACCTCTCTAGGCGAAAGTCACCTGCAGTTCCTTTTATCATCGTATCCAACGAATGAAGGTCATGAGCATGGAAGTCACCTGCAGTACTACTAAAAGTAAGATAATCAATTGCCCCAGATAACCCTTTAACATCGCCTGCAGTCATTTTAATATTTAATTCATTTAATGTAAGTGATGAATCGAACTTTAAATCACCTACTGTATTCTCAAGGTTTATGCTTTTATGAAAACTTTCTGGTATCATAACATCGACTGATGATTTGCTTACATTAAAAAAGTTCCATCTTTTATTACTCTTTATATCAATTTCCAATGTGGAATTTTTATTTTCTGAATGAATGTTATAGTTTGAAGAGTTTCCATTTACTTTGAGTTTTAATTCTTCACCTGGATACTGTTGAATTCTTAAATCAGCTACAGAAGTAACAATAGACAGTTTATCAAAATCGTTTATATTTATTCCTTGTTCACTTACCGTGCTCGTTCTTTTAGAGCCCATAAACGGTTGAATAATTGTAGCAAATGCAATTAATATCCCAATAAAGATAAGCAGTACCCCGAATGAACGTTTCATACACTAAGCCCCCTCTTTATGTCCTCTTTCATTTTACTATAGCTATAAAGAAAGGAGATAGGAGAATTTTCCTTTTCCCCTTTCTTATTTATTATGAAAGGTAGACTTTAAACTGGTGCTTGTGTAGAAATCTTTTCTTTCAGCTTATTAAACTCCTGCTCCACCGCTTCATTATATTCTAATTCGCTTGTTTCGCTAGTTAATAGAACATCTCTTTTACCTTTGTTTAAATGATTTGTCGTTTCCATTTCAAAGATCTTCTGTTCAATTCGTTGGAACCCAGCTTGTGCCTTTTCATGATCAAAACGGTCCATCGCTACGTCCATCGATCTTTGTGTTTTGGCAGCATTCGCTCTTGCTATTAACACTACTTTCTTATCTTTCATTTCTTGATATTTCTCTCGCATTTCATGCAACTGATCTTTTAACTCCGAAATCTTTTCTTCATTTTGTACACAAACTTCTTCATAATAGTTTACTTTTTCTTCATATTGATTTTTAGATAACAGAGCTTTTTTTGCCAATTGCTCTTCTCCAGCTTTTAATGCAAGTTCTGCTTGTTGGACACGCTTGAATACAAGCTCAACTGCTTCGCTTTTTTGTTTCTCGAAGCTTGCTTTTATCGTCATTTGCTTTGTAATTGCTTTTTCTGCCGAAGTAATCTCCTTTTCCATATCACGTAGGTACTGATTTAACATCACAATTGGATTTTCTATTTGGTCTAGCCCATCATAAATAGTAGCTACCGTTAAATCACGAATTCTTTTAAAGATCATTTTTTATTCCTCCTATGATTTCAAATGATTTTTTTCTAAAAATTTGTTCCACTCGTCATCGAATGCATCTTTACTTTTATTCGTTGCATCAGATGTTGTTGCTGCTACTTCTTGCTCTTGGTCAACCAAACTTTTACTTTTTTCACCAGTAACTAGTCGATAACCAAAATAAATAATCATCGTTGCAATAAAAACACCAACAAATATATGAAGATGACCAATGGCCAGAAGTAATCCAAAAATTAGAATAGCCATTCCGAGCAAATTGGATCCTTCATCTGATTTCAACTTCTGGTATCCATAAATAATGAGCAGTATTGAAATCGCTAATCCAATTAACCCTCCGATTTGTATACCTAATGTTTGTAAGAAAAGATTTGCTCCAATAAAGAGAAGGACAATCCCTAATATCGCTTTACCAGTCCAATTCATTTTCTCGCCTCCTTTATCTTAAGTTATCTTTATTGTAAACTTACAAAAGTCGAGCCATAACGAGCATGAGAATGGTTTTACGATCAGTCCTGAGACCGAAATGTTATAAGACCAACTTCACAATTACTACACATTTTTAAACTATCATGATTTTGTAACGCGTTCATTTTCTTGATTTAAGGATTATCAGTTATAATGACTGTATTATATGAATACTTGTCTTCATATTTCATAAACTCCTTAAAAATAAGAATTGAAACATTAAACGAGGTGAGATGATGACAGAAATTACAATATGGTTAGCTTTTTTTGCGGGAGTTATTTCCTTTTTGTCTCCTTGTATCTTCCCATTAGTACCAGCTTACCTAGCACAATTAACGGGAACTTCTGTGAGCAATAATCAAATACAAGCGGATCGATCCTTAATCCTTTCACGAAGTATTGGATTTATTATTGGATTTACATTAATTTTTGTAATGCTCGGTGCGTCTTCTACGTTCATCGGAAGAATATTTCTTGAAAATCAACAATTAATCCAACAAATTGGTGGAATTATCATTGTTGTCTTTGGATTACAAATGGCAGGAATTATCTCTATATCAATGCTTTTAAGTGAAAAACGATTTAAAAAAGAACCAAAAAAATCAACAAGCTTTGCTAATTCTGTTTTATTCGGTTTATTTTTCGGCGCAGGCTGGTCACCATGTATCGGCCTTGTCCTATCGTCAATTCTTTTATTAGCAATGGAATCGGAAACAATGTTTAAGGGTATGTTTATGTTATTTATTTACTCGATGGGTCTTGGTGTTCCATTTATTCTTGTGGCGTTACTATGGTCGCGTTCGTTGCATAAGCTTCGAAAACTGAACCGCATCATCCCTAAAATTCAAAAAGTGAGTGGATATATTTTAATCATTCTTGGAATTTTACTTTTCACAGGAAAATTTGCTGCCATTGCAGCTTACTTAACTCGCTTTCAACTGTTCAATCTATAATTCATTTTGAAATAGAGGAATATTTCAATCGTTTCTCGAAGTATTATGTTAAGAAAGCCATTTTCTTAGTTTTGGGGTGATTGTCATGAAAGAACAACTTAACAAAGGGTTAGACGCCATTTATTCAGAAATGGTTGATATTAGAAGATACTTACATCAATATCCTGAGCTTTCATTTCAAGAAGAAAAAACACCAGCATACATTGCTGAATTTCATAAAAAGCTTGGACATGAAGTAAAAACAGGTGTAGGGGAAAGAGGAGTAGTTGCCACCCTCCGTGGCAGTAAGCCAGGAAAAACAATTGCTCTACGCGCTGACTTTGATGGTTTACCGATTCAAGATGAAAAAGATGTCCCTTATAAATCGAAAGTAGAGGGTGCTATGCATGCTTGTGGTCATGATGGACATACGGCAACTTTACTTGGGTTAGCAAAAGTGCTTAATAGTATGAAAGATGAGCTCTCTGGAACGATCGTATTTATACATCAACATGCGGAAGAGTATGCTCCAGGTGGGGCAATTGCAATGATTAAAGATGGTTGCCTAGATGGGGTTGATTATGTATTTGGAACTCATCTATGGGCGACTGAACCTTTAGGAAAAATCCAATATCGTAAGGGCCCGATTATGGCCGCTGCCGACCGCTTTGAAGTTGAAATTCATGGTCAAGGCGGACACGGTGCTATGCCTCATCTAACGAAAGATGCTGTAGTAATTGGTGCTCAACTTGTTACGAACTTACAACAGCTTATCAGTAGAAGAGTTGATCCATTAAAAGCAGCTGTTCTTTCTATCGGTTCGTTTCAAGCCCAAAATGCGTTTAACGTCATAGCAGACTCTGCCAAGCTGATTGGTACGGTACGAACATTTGATGAAGACGTACGTACGAAAATGGAACAAGAGATTAAAAGAATCATAGATGGTACAACTTTAGCCGCCGATGCTTCAGCCACTTATCACTATTTTAGAGGTTACCCAGCAGTCGTTAACCATGCTGTGGAAACCGAAGTTGTTGCAACAGTCGCTAATAAAGTCCCTGGCGTTTATGAGGTAGAAAACATGACTCCGCAAATGGGTGGTGAAGATTTTGCCTACTACCTGCAGCATGTGAAAGGTTCGTTCTTCTTTACAGGTGCTAGAAACCCAGAATGGAATATCGCTTATCCACATCATCATCCTAAATTTGATTTCGATGAGAGAGCGATGTTAATCGCTGCTAAAACACTAGGGCATGTTACATTACACTATCTTAATGAAGAGTAAAGCCTTTAATTAAAAAGCAGATCTATTTATTATTTCTTGAGCGTTTTCACTATTTAGTGAAAACGCTCTTTGACTATTAGTAAGAAAAAAAGCACCAAAACGCTAATATTTAGCGCTTTGGTGTGCTTTATTACCTTTTATAGCTTTAAGAGTCTCATCCGATATCCATTTTTTGCGGTTTCCCCTAGAACATCTAAAAAATGATAATTCGCTGCTGCTCCGACAATGGCCCCAAAGCCAGGAATTAATTGAAGCATTTTCACTAAGTCGATGTGATCACGATATTCGAGTTGAAACTCCTTCCAATTAATATTTTCTAAATACTGCTCTTCCGTTGGTATGGTTTGAGCATAGTCGTCCCAATTTGAAACAATTGCGTAAACTTCTTTTCGCTTTTCTTCACTAGAAAAAGCAAGCTGAAATAAATAGAGTATAAATAGACGTTCCCTAAAATCGTTTACATCGTAACCGTAACAACTTGCCGTTTCAAAAAGAAATTTCATTTTTATTCCTAACAGCAAGGGAAAATCGGCCATTCCTAATAAAATTCCTCCTGCTCCAGTACCTGCACCTTCTACTGCAGCTGCTTTTTTATACCTTTTTATCGCCTCGTCAACCTGAGACTCTCTTTCTTCAAAGCTCTTATTTTGCATTACCTTTACAGAAGTCGTATATTCTGATCCAATTAAGGTAGCATGGACCATGTTCTTAATACTAGTAGTTACGACATAATGAACTTTCTCAGGAATTATCTGGTTCACTTTATTTTGAATTCGTTTCGCTAAACGACCTGTCATCGACTGACGTTTCTCCATTTTCCTTTGCCAACTGCGGAGTTCATCTTTAACTCTAGCATCTGCTATCATTGATTAACCTCCTTTCCATACAAAACCTTTCTCACCTTACTCTCATCTTTCTATGCATCCAATGAAAACTATATGCGTATGAAAAAGCAAATCCGAGCGGTAATAAAATAAGTGATATCATCGTACCTTCTGCAAATATAGCTAACAATACGACAAGCAGCGTTGCTTTAACACATAGAAGAACAAAGATAAGTCTTAAAAAGGATTGTTGTCGATCTCTTGCATGAATTGGATATAAGTCGACCCAGATGGCTTTATAGAAATGTTTCCAAAGTGTAGATAATTGTAGTCCCGACATATAGAGAAATACAAAGTATAAAAGGTACCGGACCATTCCTTCTGGCAAGACTAATAAGACAATGGTACCTACAATTATCAGTCGAACATAAATACCAAAGTAATCGTTTGAACGGAAGAAAGCTCTTGTATACAAATAATCAAAGGTATATTTATGGTTGTATGGAATTCTTGCTAAAATTGATGTAGCCCATGTTCTCTTTTTGACAGAGCTTTTTAAACTAGGAACATCCGTAAACATATTTGCTACTCTGAAAAAATGAGTGAGCATCTTATTTTCAATGGACAGTAATTGCTCCCATTTTATACTATGTTTCGTTTGAAGTTTTCGATAGTAAATCAAATATATACCTATCATAATAACCGCTATTGGTAGTAAAAAGATTAAACCATTATCAATAAATAAGAAAAACGCAAACGTCCCATTAATAACTGCACGTAAGATAATATGAGAAACTCTTTCTTTTGTTGATGCCAGGCGCTGTTCTTCAAAATTACATAATAAGTTCCATACTTTTGCACTAACCAAAATGAGTAATACTAATAAGAAGTCCGAAAATGAACTGTTGATCCGCTCTGCAAATAACGGCGCTAGAATAAAGAATATAACTACGATCGTAAAGCTTTGTATTATACTAGAATAAACGATAGATGACCGAAAATATGGTTGTAAGCGACCTTCCATCGGCAATAGGAAAACTAAATCGCCTTCCTTAACAAATGTTCTTACGGCTCCTCTTGTGAGTAAAAGAACACTTACGATGACAAAAAACAAAACAGCTGGAAAAGTTTCAGGTAGCCAATCTAAAAAATGCCGATAATAATAACTACCTACTATAATTAATAAGTAGATCGTAAATAAAAAGCCACTATTTCCGATAAGACGTATGTACCGTATTGCTATTTCCCAATAACTTTTTAAGCGGCTACTCCATAACTGTTGAACATCGTTCATTGGCTTTCATCCTTTGTCGCCTCAATATAAATGTCATCGAGACTTCCGTTCGGCATGTTTAGCTTGTTTTGTAAATCTCTTAACGTTCCGTATAATATTACTCTTCCACGGTGAAGGATAATAAATCTGTCACAGTATTTCTCTGCTGTTGCTAATATATGTGTAGACATCAGGATACTAGCACCATTATCCTTCATTTCTACCATTAAATCTAAAAATGATTTTATACCAACAGGATCTAATCCTACAATTGGTTCGTCAACAATATAGACACTAGGGTTTACTAGAAATGCACACATAATCATAACTTTTTGTTTCATACCTTTAGAAAAATGAGAAGGGAACCACCGCTTCATTTTATCCATTTTAAATTCTTTTAATAAAGCCTCGCCTCTTTGTTGCAACGTATCTTCATCAACTCCATAAGCCATTGCAGTAAGCTCTAAATGTTCCCATAATGTTAATTCTTCATATAAAATAGGGATCTCTGGTATGTAGGCTAATGAAGCACGGTATTCATTTGGTTTCTCTATAAACGATTGTCCATCAATTGTAACTTTTCCCTTAATTGGTTCCATCAGGCCTAAAATATGCTTAATTGTCGTACTCTTACCAGCTCCATTTAAGCCAATTAACCCGACAATTTCTCCTGGGTGAACCTCGAAGTTCACATCATGTAAAACAGGTTTACTTGCATGGTAACCACCCGTTAAATTTTTTACATCTAATACTTTTCCCACGGCGTCTATCCCTTCCTTTGTTATTCCTGGTTAACAGTTCTAGCTAAATTCAATGTAGTAAAGTCTCCACTGAATGAAGTACCTATTACCTTATTGTACCAGATAATTGATGCTTAAACGATTAACATAATTGAATAAGAGGCTCCCCCCATTGAGTGCCAGTCAAATCGTAGTTTGAATGCGATGAAAAACATACAACATTAACCACTTAATAGACTTAATAGCACCTATGAGAGGTAGCCTCTTAAAATGAATGAGTTCTTAAGAAGTCGGCATTGGTGTATTTGTCGGCTCTGGAAACCCATCTTTATACAATTCATCGATAATATTCCTAATTTCTAACGGTGAAGCCCCTTCATCGTAGAATTTCATCGAATAATATGCAATTTCTAAACATACCCCACATCTTGCTCCATGATCATCCCATTGAACATACCCATTTTCAAAATGCTCATGGACGAAACAATCATAAGTATGACGGTGAGATACATAATCAGAACATCCACAGTAACAAGGAATGTACTCTAGTAGATCCTTATAATGAGGAACACGTTCGTATATATCAATAATATTTGTATGATAATGTTCGAGAAAGTCAGGAAGTTCATTAATAGAAGCTGTTGTTTCCCTTAAATCACCTTTAAAGTGTTCGACATGTCCTGCTTCATGACCTGTGTGCCCTGTAGTTTGTTCTTGTCCACAACCTACTAAAAAAGAAGCCAATAGTAGAAAGGATATTGCTATTATAGTAAAACGTTCCATCTCTTTCACCCCTACTTTCTGTTACAAAAAAATTATAACACAAACATATCAAGAGCAATTTGACAAAATAGTAAACCCAATTTGCAAACATTACCAAAAACTAAAATGAGGCTGACTATGTCAGCCTCATTTTATTAGTTAACTAGACGAGCACGCTCGCCCCAGAACTCTTTGCGAATTTCAACTTTTTGAATTTTACCAGACGCTGTTTTTGGTAAAGCATCAGTAAATGTGATCCCTTTTGGAGCTTTAAAGTTAGCAAGCTTCGTACGAGAAAATGCAATCAGTTCTTCTTCTGTAAGAGATGCTCCTTCACGAAGAACAACGACACCATGTGGCACTTCTCCCCACTTTTCATGCGGAACAGCGATTACTGCAGCTTCAAGTACCGCTGGGTGGTCATAAAGAACTCCTTCAACTTCAATGGAAGAAATATTTTCTCCTCCACTAATAATAACGTCTTTTTTGCGGTCACAGATTTCAATATACCCGTTTTCATCAACAGTTGCCATATCCCCTGTATGAAGCCAACCGTTACGGATCGTTTCTGATGTCGCTTCTGGATTTTTTAAATAACCTTCCATGACACCATTTGTACGTGTCACTATTTCCCCAATCGCCACGCCATCGTGTGGGATTTCATCTCCATTTTCATCTACTACCTTAACTTGTGTACCAATCATCGAGTATCCCGTTTTTGCTTTTAAACGGTACTGCTGATCTTTTGATAAATCACTAAGGTGAGAACGAATTCTAGAAACCGTAATTAGTGGAGAAGTTTCAGTCATACCATATACTTGAATAAATTCCCAACCAAGATCTTCTTCTACACGTCTTACAAATGCTGGCGGTGGTGCCGACCCAGCAATGACAACACGGACGTCATGATCAATCGTTGGCTTAGTCAGGTCATATTCTTCTAAGATCATATTTAACACAGTTGGTGCCATGTGCATAATAGAAATGTTATACTTTTGAACTTTTTCTAGGATCACCTTTGGATCTACTTTACGAAGCATTACTTGAGTTGCTCCATTAGCTGTATAGTAGAACGGAGAACCCCAGCCATTTACATGGAACATAGGTAAAATGTGAAGCAATTTATCTTCATCTGAAACCTTTAAATGGTGCTGAACACTTAAAGCGTGTAGGTAGTTAGCACGATGTGTTTGTAATACACCCTTTGGATTTCCAGTTGTTCCACTAGTATATAATAAGCTAGCAACATCAGTTTCTTCTAACTCAACTCGATCAAACGCTGTTGCTGGATACTGGTTTAACCACTCATCATAGCTTTCAGCATTTTCATAAGCCTTAGTTGCACCATGAATGATAATTTTCTTAACAGTATTCAACTCACTTAAAACTGGTTCAACTAAAGGAAAAAGTTCTTCATCAACAAATAAAACTTGGCTCTCACTATGATTTAAAATGAAGACATAGTCTTCAGGTTTTAATCTAGTATTTAAAGGTGTCATGATACCACCCGCTTGATACACTCCATAAAAACCTTCAAGCATTTCAATTGTATTAGGTGCTAAATATGCAACCTTATCGCCTTTTTCAATATTAAGCGCTTTCAAGCCATGTGAAAGTCGGTTCACTCTTTCATTTAATTGGTTATACGTTAATTCTCTAGTGTCATCAATGATTGCTAGTTTCTCTCCATAAAGACTAACAGCTCTGTCTAGGAATTGAGTTAAAACTAAAGGTACATGCATATCGTATTCCTCCCCTATTTGATGTCTTCTCCACACTTAATTTTTTTATTTTTTTATAATGTTCAAAATAATTATAACAAACCGCTCGGTCTGTGTCTATATTCTGTATGATAATTCTATTAAATTTTATCAACTGTCTTATAACACAGTAATTAACTTTGTTTACTTACTTTTTCGTATCTTCTAATGTTAGTATGTTGCATCGCCATCTATTAAACGTTATCCTTTACTTATAGTAAAAAGTACCAATAAATGAAAGTGGGGATAATAGTGAACAATTTTGATCCAAACTGTATTTTCTGTAAAATTGTACAGGGGGAAATTCCCGCCGCAAAAGTTTATGAAGATGAACACGTTTTAGCCTTTATGGACATTAGTCAAGTTACGAAAGGACACACTCTAGTCATCCCTAAGGTTCACCAAGAAAACATATTTGAACTAGATGAAGAAGTGGCATCACACCTTTTTTCTGTAGTTCCAAAGATTGCGAACTCTATCAAGAAACAATTTAACCCAGTCGGCTTAAACATTGTAAATAACAATGGTGAAGCAGCTGGACAAACTGTTTTCCATTACCATATCCACCTTATTCCTAGATACGGTGAAGGTGATGGCTTTGGCGCTGTATGGAAGGACCACAGTAGCCAGTATTCATTTGAACAACTACAAGAAATGGCTACCTCTATCGCATCAGGAATTAAATAAAGAAAAGCGAAAGGTGCCCGTTTAGCGGCGACAAGCGCTGGAGGGCCAGCAAAAGTGTCCGTTCTTTGGATACGTTGATGGACCGAAGCGACCTCGAGCCGATGGCACCTGCAGCTAGTGTAACCCTTGGTGTTATAACCAGACTAATAAAAAAGCTGGCACTACTGTAAGATGTATTTTATTTAGATTAGACAAACTTCACATGAAAAATAAACTTGGAATTCCACTAAAAAATGAGGCAAAGCTCCTCATTTTTTTGCTTTATATAAACACTTATTAATAAATAAGTACAAATTTATTAATAATTAAAAAAATAATAGAAACAAAAACCTACCCATGATAGTATAGGAGTATTATAATCATTAATGTTTTAAAGAGATAAAGGAGTGGTACTCTTGGAGAGAGCATACAATTTTAATGCAGGACCGTCTGCATTACCATTAGAAGTATTAAATAGAGCGCAGGAAGAACTTGTGAACTTCAAACAAACTGGCATGTCTGTAATGGAATTAAGCCATAGAAGTAAAGAATATGAAGAAGTTCACGAACAGGCTCAATCCCTGTTACGAGAGCTAATGCAAATTCCAAACAACTATGAAATTCTGTTTCTTCAAGGCGGAGCAAGCCTTCAGTTTGCTCAAATACCAATGAACTTCCTTAGGGAGGGGAAAATTGGTAATTATGTATTAACAGGCTCATGGTCGGAGAAAGCATTAAAAGAAGCGAAGTTAATTGGAGAAACCTTTATCGGAGCTTCTACTAAAGAGCAAGGATATAATTCTATACCACACGTTGAAGAAATAGCAATAAACAAAAACGATGCATACCTGCATGTAACATCGAACAATACCATCTACGGTACTCAGTGGCATAAATTCCCACAGTTCGAAAACATATCTTTAATAGCAGATATGTCCAGTGATATCCTATGCCGTCCAATCCAAGTAGAAAACTTTTCGTTAATTTATGCTGGTGCTCAAAAGAATTTAGGTCCATCTGGTGTTACTGTTGTTATTGTAAAAAAAGATTTACTTGAGAATTCTAGACAAGATATACCGACGATCTTACGCTACACTACTCATGCTGAAGCTAATTCACTTTATAATACTCCTCCTACTTTTGCGATCTATATGTTATCTAAAGTATTAGAGTGGGTAAAGGAACAAGGTGGAATTCAAGCAATCGAAAAACGAAACATTGAAAAAGCAAAATTAATATACGATGCTATCGACGAGAGTGAAGGTTTTTATCGTGGACATGCAGAAAAAAACAGCCGATCACTAATGAATATTACGTTTAACCTTCCTAGTGACGAATTAAACAAGAAATTTCTAGCTGAAGCAAAAGCAGCAGGATTTGTTGGTCTTAATGGCCATCGCTCAGTAGGTGGATGCAGGGCTTCAACTTATAATTCAGTCCCACTAGAGGCTTGTATGGCACTAAGACAATTTATGATTGAATTTAAAGATAATCACAATCAGTAATATAGAAAAATCACAAAGCACCTTCCATAAATTTGGAGGTGCTTTGTTAAAAATTTAAAGAAAGTTCATATATAACCATAAGCCTACACTTAAAGATAGAAACGATAGGACACCCATTCTCAAACTATACCGTTCCCACCTTTTCCTTTCGTTTTGATCTTTAGCACGCTTTACATTTGTAAATAGTGTATAGCAAGTACTAAAGAATAATAAAATAGCTAAAACAAAGAAAGCAAAAATTAATCCACTCATTGGGAAGCCTCCTTTTTTATTATCAGGCTCTTCAGAAAGGCTCTGTTAATATAACAGCCTTCGTATAAGTAAAAATTAAATTTTGTATTTTAACTATTATATGTTGGAAGATTGTATAATTTCCTAAATTAATATTTAAATTGGGAGGCATTGTTATGAAACTTAAATCATTATTGTATGGCGTAGTTGCTGGTGGTGCAATTGCAAGTATAACCACACTTCTTTTAACACCAAAGTCTGGAAAAGAGTTACAAAATTCACTTGTAAATACAGCCAATACAATTAAAAATAACTTAAATGAAACAAAAGAACATACCATCTCCCTTAAAAATCAGTTTTCTGATACTGCTAAAA
Source organism: Alkalihalobacterium elongatum (assembly GCF_019024285.1). Taxonomy (GTDB): domain Bacteria; phylum Bacillota; class Bacilli; order Bacillales; family Bacillaceae_F; genus Alkalihalobacterium; species Alkalihalobacterium elongatum. The sequence continues at coordinate 105,828 of NZ_WMKZ01000007.1, read as the reverse complement.
TTAGTAAGGAAGCAATTGATACTGTTTCTAAGGATGTAAAGATATCCATAGATGATTGGAAACAAGAGGTGGAACCAGCTTTAAAGCAGCTCCAAAAAGAAATAGATGACCTACAAGAGGCACTTCAAGGTAGCGGTAGAAGTAACTAAATTTACCATAAAAAATCAGTTGATTGAATAATCATTCACTAAATTATCGAAAATTTTGAAAAAAAATAAAATTTCTCTTTATTAATATACAATTTCTTGTCATAATATAAAGAAAATATAGTATAAAAATAATTTTAGTAATGGGGGAGAACAATGGACCATAACGTACCTTACTCTATCAAGCAGTCAATAATGTTTAGCCACAAGGTTGCTCAACTCAGTAAGGCTTTGTGGAAATCTGTTGAAAAGGATTGGCAATCTTGGATTAAACCTTTTGATTTAAACATCAATGAACACCATATCCTATGGATTGCTTATCATTTGGAGGGGGCTTCTATCTCTGATATTGCGAAATTCGGAGTTATGCATGTTTCAACAGCTTTCAACTTTTCTAAGAAACTTGAAGAACGCGGTTTACTAACTTTTTCAAAAAAAGAGAATGATAAAAGGAATACTTATGTATATTTAACACCTGCTGGCGAAGAATTACTTCTTAAGACATTAGAGTGTTACAATCCTGGAACATATAGTATTTATGGTGGGGCATTACCAATAAAAGACTTATACGGAAAATTTCCAGAGTTTTCAGAATTAATGAGTATTGTTCGTCATATTTACGGCCCAGATTTTATTGACATCTTTGAAAAAACACTCGACAAATTTGAAAATGAGTTTACTGATGAAGATGGGACATTAAAGCCTCAACAACCTGCTGAAACAAGATAAATGATCGCTTTTAACTATTATTCTTCTTGTATTCTTTTTTCAGCTTTTTGTAACACCTCAATTAAATCAGTATATAAACTTTGTGCTTTTAAAGCAGATAGTGTTTCAGATATTGGTAACTTTTCTGGTAACATTCCTACAAAATGTACGAGAAGTGGTGTATGATGAACAAAACCTAGTTCACACTGCTCCTCGTATTTTTTTTGCAATTCTTCACATAGAGTTAATACTTGTTCAACTTCCCTTTCTGATAAGTCTTTTTCAAGTGCAAGAGAAAAAAACGGAAACGAATTCTTGTCGATCATCTTTAGTAATAAACTATGTTGAAACTTCAATTTATTTAAATAATCCTCATCATACACCTTCATAACTTTCCCTCCTTTTTTCTTTACTTGTCGTAAAACAAAGAAAATTTATTTTTTTTGTCGTACCTATTGATTTTCTAGCAAAATAATCGTAAATTATTCAAATAGATTAAGGAGGTGCTATTCACCTTGTTTTGCTGGAAATCGGTCAATATAACTCGTGATTTCGGTCGTACACGACTTGCAATTGTTTCCATTACATCTGCAATTTTATTTTTTCTTATTTTCTATTTATTTTTAAGTTCTATCGTTAATACAACATCGGTCAATCAATATGGGGTTGTCCCCTTTATCGTTGGACTTTTCTTGGTCCCCGTCTTCCATAAAATATTACATTGTATACCTATTTGGTTATGCGGAAAAAAAGCAAAACTAATCATAAAGAAAATAGAACGGATACCAATACTTTACTGTTTTATTCCATATACAATTTCAAAAAGATTATGTATTACTTCTTCTTTATTTCCGCTAGTGGTTATAACTTTAGTGATGATTACAGGCTCTGTTCTCTCACCAGAACATCTTCCTTATTTCACTATTTATGCAACGGTTAATTTTGGACTCAGTGTATATGACATGATTTATGTTACTCATTTGATTAAAGCTCCAAAATCATCTCTTATTGAAGATCATTTTGATGGATTTCATATCCTATTAAATAAAGCAAGCTAACGCTGTTACATCTACAAAAGCAGATTATTATTTGAGGCTGACTCGCATATCTGAAAACGAATCAGCCTTTTCGTTATTCAACTTTCATTAACATTTCAATTTCGTTATTATACAGATCAAACCTTTGAAAATAAAACGAGATATTTTCCTCTCCCGTTATTCCAGACATGGATAGATGCACGAGTTGTTCATTTGGATAAACGTTAACGTAAGATGGAAACGAAATATGATCTAAAAGCGTTTGAAGGACTAAATGCTGTGGTAATTTAAAATTCCCCATTGAAATTGATGATATTTCGAGTAATAAATCACCATTAGATGCAACTTCTGGGAGCATATCCACCTGAATCCCAATTTCTCTTGACAATATCGGGATTATCGTTTTAAATTCGATTTGACTTTCTGATAAGTAAACATCATATCTTACAAGTTGATTAGATTGTTCATTTAGTTTAAGATCAATCAGTTGATTTAGCTCATCCCTCGTCGTTTTAATTGTAAAATTTGCTTCTGGCTTTGCTTCAGGAATGTTCGGGACCTCTTGCTTATCAATTGCTGGAAATAGTGTTAAAATAGAAATAAAGACTATTAATAAAATGATGATATTGAAACCAGCCAATACTAAAAAACTTACTTTCCAATTAATCGTCTTCTTCACACTACACCACCTTTAAATAAATGATATATTCTTTTCCTTTGACATAGGAACTTAAAGTGATTAACTATCTTTTTTGCTCATCTTTTGTTAAAGTAATTTTATAAGAATATGCTACGTTACGTCCATCTTATTTTTATTAAATATATTGGAGGCTCATTCATGCTTTTTATATTTGCTATATTTGCCTTATTTATTCTATTCATATTTAATTCTATGACGAATGCTTTATGTTTGCAAAAAGAAATTCCTGAAGAAAGACAACCCGTTGTCTTTCGTACAATAAATGTTCTCATAACGATTTTATTAACGTCTACCTATGTAAAAATTTTATTTACTTAGTATTGCACACATTTCAACGAAAAAAGGATGAGGCTATAAGCCTCATCCTTTTTATTATTTTCTATTAGTAACCATAACCCCAGCTAGCTCCGATAATTACTAACAAGATGAATAATACTACTAGCAACGCAAATCCACCGTGATATCCGTGTGACATAATACATCCTCCTTTAATTTAAGTTTCGAATTTGAATAGGTGTCAAGAAATTACTCATGCACCATTGCTTTTTACAGAAGTAAATGATTGAGGTTGTTAAGAAATGTTATTTCTTAATACCAAGATGCACCAACGATGATTAATAAGATGAACAACACAACAATTAACGCGAAGCCACCGTAATATGCGTGAGACATCTATAACACCTCCTCATTGCTTCGTTACCATATCCTATGCATTATCGACGACAACGTACTGGGCGATTGCACTAATTCCGTCAATTGTTTAGATACACTATTCATTTTTCCTTTTCTTTTTAGATTATGTTATAGTAAAGAGTGCGCAAGGAATAAGGCGAAAATCTTAATTGGTTGAGGAGTGGACAAGCATGATGAAAAAAGGTATTCTCGCACTTAGTTTATCTGGTGCGCTATTATTAGGAGCTTGTGCAAATGATGGAGTGCAAGGTGGAACTGTTGTTGAGGGAACTAATGTTACAGTAACTGAAGAAGAATTCCTCCAAGAATTAAAAGATAGACATGGTGATGAACTCCTTAGGGAACTTGTGGAAAAACAAATCCTAGATCAAGTTATTGCTAATGCTGATATTGATCAAGCAAAAGTTGAAGAAGAGGTTAATACTTTTAAAGCTGAATTCGGTGTAGAAACCGATGAAGAATTACTCGAAATACTCCAAATGCAATTTGGCCTACCTGTTGAGACAATTGACGAATTTAAAAATGAATTTATCATTTCAAGGCTTGCTATTCAAAACTTAATGACTCAAGACATCGACGACGCTAATATGGAAATTATTGATGAAGATCAAATTGAAGTAGAAGCTAGTCATATCTTAGTTGAAGACAAAGAAACTGCTGAAGAAGTTCTTGAAAGAGTTAATGCAGGAGAAGCTTTTCAGGACCTTGCAAAAGAGTATTCGAAAGACCCTGGTTCAGCTGCGAGAGGTGGAGAACTTGGTTTCTTCGGTAAAGGAAGAATGGTTCCAGAGTTTGAAGAAACTGCCTTCAACTTAGAAGTTGGTGAAGTAAGTGATCTCGTTGAAACAGAGTACGGATACCATATTATTAAAGTTACAGATAAACGTGTAATTGTAAAAACATACGATGAAGTAATGGAAGAACTCTACAATGAAGCAAATATTCAAGTGAATGATCCTCAATTTAAAGATCTTTTTTAATGGCTTTTTGCTCGAGTCTAATGTACTAACCTACTGATAATAATACTGACAGGTGAAGTTAAAAAACTTCACCTGTGTTTTTTATATTCGCATATACCTAGAACATCTTCCATTATATTGCATAGGTTATTTGTATAGTTAGGTTAACTACTATACAACGAAAGGATGATAGATATGTCAACATGTCAAACTCCTACTCCAGCATTCGGCGGATTTACTTTAATCGTCGTTTTATTCATTTTATTAATCATTGTCGGTGCAGCATACTGCTAACGCTAAATTATAAAGAAGAGCCATAAGTGGATTTCACTTATGGCTCTTCACTGTAACGCTTACGTTTTTCTCGATCTTCTTGAATACGTTCCATAAAAACTTGTCCTTCTTTTTCAATGAACTCATCGTCAAGTTTCTTATCTTCTAACGAATGCTTTACAAAATAATAAGCACTAATTAATATCCCTAATATAACAAAATACATCCACCACGGGTCAACATTCAGTAAAACCATCGATGAAAAGTCAAGTCCTGAAACAATAAAAAGTAAAAGACCGATACATACGAGGACTATCATTTGCATTTGCTTATTTTTCATTCAAATCTCCCTTCCTTTCACAGCTCTTTCTATTAATCTATGCTTGTCTTTTTTTTGTATGTCAAAATTACTGCATGAAAGGAATTTTTTTTAGAGATTATGAGATTTTAAATATCCAATGGTTTTTCATGAAATGTTGGTTTATATAATGAACGATTTTCTAAAGCTTGAATACGATCAGAGAACTCTCCAGGTTGGACTCGCTCTAATGCTCGATCCATCATATTCATCTTAGCATCGACATTATCAATCAGGTGTAGAATTTCTGCTTCACGAATAAGGGGTGGTTTTGGACTTCCCCACTCACCTTTACCATGATGACTTAGTACAAGGTGTTGAAGAATGAGTACTTCTTCTCCTTCTATCCCTAGTTCTTTTGCGGCTTCTCCTATCTCATTAACCATGATTGTAATATGACCGAGAAGCTTTCCTTCAACTGTGTACTTGGTATCAATTGGTCCTGACAATTCTCTCACCTTACCTAAATCATGCAAGATAATTCCCGCATACAATAAATCCGTATCTAGGCTAGGGTAAAGCGTAGCTATCGATTTCGCTAAATCTAACATGGAAACGACATGATAGGCCAGACCAGAAACAAACTCATGATGATTTTTTGTTGCAGCAGGCGATTCAATAAATGCTTCCTGGTGCTTTTTCAATAGATGTCTCGTTATCCGTTGAATATTAGCATTTCTCATATCAAAAATATATTGTGTAATCTTTTCTAGCATTTCATCAGGAGAGACTGGTGCAGATCGAATAAAATCTGCAACTTTTACGTTATCCATTGCTGTAGTGGGACGAATACTATTAATCTTTAATTGATTTTTTCCACGAAACTCAGAAAGTTCACCAATAATATGAACAATTTCTTTACTAATAAATGTAGCTTCATCTTCAGGAGAACATGACCATAGCTTCGCTTCAATTTCACCAGTGTTATCACTTAGAATTAGTGTTAGAAAAGGCTTACCGTTACTTGCGGTTCCTTTTGTTGCTGTTTTTATTAAAAAGTAACTATCTAAAGAATCCCCAGTTCGATAGTGGACAATTCCTTTACTCATAATTACACCACTTTCAACATTTTTCTTACTTTTAGTATAGCATAGAGTTCATTGACAATAGGTAACGATTTCTCTAGCTAAATAACGGCTTCTCGATTCTTCTTATGGAGCCAATAAATTGTTATCATAAATGCCATAAGCAACGTAACAGCGCCCAAACCATAAGGAAGCTGAATATTTACTTCAAATAGTACACCTGCTATTAAAGCTCCCACTACATTCCCTAGACTCATAAACGAATTATTTAAACCCATAACCATCCCTTGCTGTCCATCAGCTAACCGCGAGAGCGTCGTATTTAAAGCAGGGCGCAAAATAGAGTTCCCTAGAAAGAAGAAACATGTCGTAAGTAGAACTGTTGTAAAATCAAATGCTAGGGACATTAATATAAACCCAACTCCGCCTACTAATAAGGCAGCTAGAACGACTTTATCATCACCAAACTTTCTCGTTAGACGACCAACTAGAACACCTTGAGCAACAGCACCGACAATACCCACAAATACCATAATAGTTCCTACTTGGCTCGGTGAGTAATTAAATTGATGAAGTGCATATATTCCGAATATCGCTTGGAAATTGGCAAGCGCAAAACTCATCACAAAAACGAGGATCAACCAAAATCCAATCGGACTTTTAATTGCTTTACCCATTTCAGCAAATTGATTTTGTTTTGGCTCTTTTTGTTTGATTGTATTTTGTGATCTTTGCTCTGTAGAAAGAGATTCTGGTAATAAAAATAAAGAGAAAAGTCCTGCTAAACTTGCTGCAATTCCTGCAAATAGGAATGGAGTTGCTAAATTAATCTCTGCCAACCATCCTCCTATACCAGGACCAAAAACAAATCCTAATGCCATGGCTGCTCCTAACATTCCCATTCCTTGACCTCTCTTTTTGTCAGAAGTACTATCAGAAACATATGCCATAGCTGAAGGCATTATCGCCGAACCAAATGCTCCTGCAAGCATCCTCGATAGAAAGAGCATCCATAATTGTGTAGCAAAAGCAAAGATAAATTCAGCAATAGCAAATCCAAACATTCCTATTGCAATTAATGGCTTCCTACCTACTCGGTCCGAAAGTCTTCCCCAAAATGGCGCTAATAAAAATTGCATGAAAGAAAAAATAGCAATAAGAATCCCAAGTTCAATACTTGAGGCACCAAATTGCTCAATATAGTAGGGGAGAATTGGAATGACTAACCCAATCCCCATCATAATTACAAACATATTTAACATGAGCATAATTAGTGGCTTCTTACTTGCTCTTTCTTCTGATAATTGCTCCATTAGTAGATGACCTTCCTTCTTTATTCCTCTTTTTTTACTTTTATCTTTTTCTTCTTACTTTCTCCATCTTGCGGTAAAACGACAAAGAAACTTACACCTTCTTCTTTATTTTCAACTCCAGGGTAACCACCATGTAACTCCGCAATACTCTTTACAATGGCTAGCCCAAGTCCAAACTGTCCTTTATTTCCTTTATGGAACGGGGTAAAAATATTATGAATATCATTGGTAGGGATAGGATCACCATCATTTTCGACTGTCAGTCTCACTGATTGCTCACTTTTCTCTGCCTTAATATAAATTTTTTCGTTGGCATATCGAAGGGCATTTTCGATAAAATTCTCTAATAAAACTTGAATTTGTTCTTTGTCTCCTCTGAACTTAATTTCTGCTCCTGTAATAATAAAGGTTACGTCTTCACGCTGAATACGGAAACGTTCTTCTAGATGAAAGGCGATCGCACCAAACGTAATATCCTCTCGTATTGGATCCTCATCTTTCAAAGAATCTAGTTTTGTAAAATATAACATATCTTTTACACGACGTTCCATTCGATCTGCTTCTTCAAGGATTACATCCATTGTACTTTCAATATTTTCTTTTGGCAGAATTCCGTCTTTGACACTATGAGCATAGCTTTTTATAACCATAATTGGTGTTTTTAATTCATGTGAAGCATGTTGTATAAAAGTTTTTTGTGCTCGATCATAGCGCATTAAATTTTGTCTCATTCGTTCAAATTGATAGGATAACTTTTGAAAATCATTATCCCCTTTCCAAATAAACGGCTCCTGCCAATTTCTCTTAGCGATTTGTTCAAAATGATTTCCTAGAACTGTGAGTGGCTGTCTTAAATAATGATTTAAATATATAGCTGGTAATAAGCTCAATGCACTCGTTAGCAATAAAATATAAAGTAGCCTTTCCCAAAGTCTATTAACCATACGGTCACGGTACGTATCCCACATATATGAGATCTGATAGGCTTCCTCATTTGTCGTCTTTATTTTTGTAATAACATAAAATAAAGTGGCTCCATTATACGTTAACTCATACCTACCCCTAGTCGCTTCCTGTGCAAATGCATTTTCCCCCATTTCTTGGAGAACTTCGTGCGGCACAGAATCACCTCGACGTGTTCCATATTGATTAATGACAAATAAATGTCCTACCGACCTTTCAGCTTCTCGGCGTTCTATAAAATCAACTTCCGATTGTGGGGGTGTAAAATATTCACTATATGGATTGGCAAATCTCGCCTGTTCTTGCTCAATAATTCGGTACGTTTCTTCAGTTAATGTCCCTTTTAATGATATTGGATAGATTATAATAATTGAAAGGCCTACGAGAACAATTAATGAAATAAACGACAGCCAAATTCTTTGTGTTAAATTAACTCTGATCATGATGATAAAACTCGATACCCATAACCATATAAAGTTTCTAAATGTACTCGAGGCATCTTTTTACGAACACGCCTTACTACATCATCAACTGCCCGTTCAGATCCATAATAGTTTTCTCCCCATACATGCTCGATAATCTCTTCACGTGAAAATGCTTTTCCAACTTTACCTGTTAGTAGCAAAATTAAATCCATTTCTTTTGTTGTTAAATCCACGGGATCGGTTGGCCCAAGTTTATCAACAACTGTTCGACCAATAGGATCAATCAAGTAATCATTTAACTCTAGCTTTCGTTGTTCCGTTTGCACCGAACCATATACTCGAGCGAGCAATTTTTTAGCACGAATAATTAACTCTTGTGGTAAGAATGGTTTTGCTAAATAATCATCACTCCCCATCTCTAATCCTAAGACGCGATCCAAATCTTGATCACGAGCGGAAATAAAAATGACAGGAGTATCACCATGTTCTTTAATTGCCTTTAAAACTTGATAACCATCCGTTCCAGGTAACATTATATCTAAAATCCATAAATGTGGTTTTTCTTCAATTGCTTCGACTGCAGCGTCACCATTGTCAAATGTTTTTACAACCCAACCTTCTTTTTCAAGGTATGCCTTTAATACTTGTGAAAGGTTTTCTTCATCTTCTACTAAATGTACAATAAATTGACTCATACTCTTTATCCCTCCTAGGATTTTCAAGAAGTCGATTTCATTTCTAGTTACGTTACGATATGAAAAAATCCTACTATACATTCAGCAGGATTTTCTTGTACTAACTTTTTAAAAAGTGTCATCACGTACAAATCATATTTTATCAAATCTATTCCTTTTAATAAAGAAACATGACTATGACAATACCATCGTAGCTTCTTGATGAAATAGGTTTTTGATTTGCTCGTGACATGTAAAGAATAGAACTTGATGCTTTTTAGCTACTTCTTCTATTACATTCTTAGCACAATCCTTCCTTCCATCATCAAAATTGACCATAATATCATCTAGAATAATCGGCATAGGTGATTGTGCTTGGTACGCAAGGGCTAATGCTAGTCGGATAGATAAATATAACTGTTCACCTGTTCCTTGACTTAATTCGTCTGGAGAAAAGCGTACTCCATCAAATCGCTCAACGACAAAAGTATTCTCTGAAACTGGAGCAAATAAATTTACATATTCCCCGTTCGTCATTATGGAAAATAACTCTTTGGCTTTTTGAATAACCACTGGTTGTCTTTCTGTTTCATAAATCGATTTTGCTTTTTTCAAAATCAATTCACCCATTCTAAAAGATGCCCACTCCATAGCTTTAGCTTGAAATTCAGTTTTCTCCAATTCATACGTTTGAAGAAGCTGTGAATGGTTAGTTCCTGCCTCTATTTGTTCAATTTCATGATCCATTCGTCCAATCTGCTTTTGAAGTGCAGATTGTTGTTCTAATTTTTCAGCGAGCTGGATATTTAAGGCCTCTAACTCTTCTAGAATACTAACATTTGCCTTTTCTAATTTTGCTATTACAGCTTCTCTAGTAAAGTTATTAGTCGTTAGTTGAGCTTGCTGTGAACGAAGAAAGGACAATTCTTTTTCAAGTGCTTGTCTCTCAGTTGCCACTTTTGCAAAATAAAAGAATTCTTCTTCATCTTTGGCTGCAGCTTTACTCAACCAAGTCGAACGTTCTTCTCGCAAATACATGATTTTGTTTTTAAGTACATTTATCTCAATATTTAACTTCTTGATGCTTTCCTTTAACTCTATAAATTGTATCCTGACTTTTTCTTCATTTTCAATGACTTCGTTTATTTTATGAGTAAGTAATGCCAAGCTTACTCTTTCTTTAATTAACAACTCTTCGGCGAGATACTTCACTACGTCTTCAATTTGTTCAAGTCTTAGACAAATTTCTTGTTTTCTTTTTTTATAGTATCTTTGATCGTTTATCATTTGTTTTACTTCCACACTAAGGTCGAACAAACTTAATTGATGTTCACAGTTTCCATACCGACCAAATTGATAGGTTCTACACCATTCCAATAATTGATTATCAATGAGCTCAATTTCATTTTCACACGTTTCGAATGCGGCTAAAATTAAGCTATACCCTTTTTCTTCTTGTGACAATTGCTTTTGCCACATTTCTAATTGGTTTAATTTTGCCACATTTTCATTTAAGATACGCTCTATCTGCTCCATTTCTCTCTCTAGCTCATGAATAGATGGTAAATTCTCCAGCTTTTTTTCGTACTCTTGAATATTCTTTTTTACGAAAAGGTTACTCTCTTTTTTATTATTCTTCATATAAAACGTGAAAATAGCTGTTGCAAAGACTAGGATAGCTATTACCCATTGTTGTATGTAAACTAACCAGCCTCCAATTCCTAGTAATAGCAACACAATTAGGATAAAATAGTTCGAGTTTTCATTTTTATTTTCAGATCGCTCTGACTGAAGCTTCACCCATTGCATATTTTGTTCAATTTCTTTCCTTATCGTTCTCGAATCTTTTGCCTGAATTAACTTTTGCTCATAGCCTTCTTTTTCTTCGTTTGAAAGGCATTGACCTTTAATGTCTTTCATTTTTTCTTTTGTTTGCTGAAGTTGTAAAGACTTTGTTTTTAATTCAACTTCTAGCTGCTCTCTCTCATAAAGAGATTTCCTTTCTCTTTGTGCTAGTTGCTTTAACTCTTCCTTTGCTGTCAAACCAGTTTTTGTACGCAGAATAGTTTCAGCATCCCAATCACGACCTAACCTTTCCAATTGGTCTGTGATTAATTGGTTTATTTTACGCAGCTCCAATTCCACAGTCGTTAATTCCTCTTTTAACCTCTCATATTCATAAGAGTTTTCCTGTAGCATGAGTGCTTGTTCTTTAACCTGTTGAAAATTAGTTCTAAAAGATACTGTCTCTACTTGTTGCTGCTTCTCCCTCAAGTTTATTTCTAATTCAATTAATTGTTCTTTTAATGTCTGTTCTTTTGCTAAGCTATCCTTTACTGTGTCGATCGCACCTATTGGGAAATCTGTAATCACTGGGAGTTGATCGAGTTGTAAACTGATCCCTTTCTCTTGTGCATACAGTGGTTCAATCAGCTTAAGCTTCTCCTGTTGTTTAATTCTTTCCTTTAAGGAGTTTATTGTATTATTTACCCTTATGTATTGGTCTTCGAGATCTTTCCTCTGTAATAATAATTCATTATACTGTGTTAGTTGGTTTTCCGAGTGTTTTAGGCTTTTCTTTATGTCCTCTAATTGAAATAGTTTTTCATTAAGAATAGGCCTTTTTCCACTCGGCTTAAATAAATCTTGTTGGTTTTTCTCTAGTCGTTTTTCTAGCTCATTTAGTGAGCCTTTACCTAACATACTAGCTCCATGCAAATATTGATTTAATTCCTCTGTTTTCAATTGTTCAATTTTTTGTAAATCACTTGCACTAAATGAAAAGATACCTGTGAATAGTCGTTTATCCATTCCACCCAATAGGTGTTGTAACACTTCTTCTCCACCGACATTTCCATTTTCAAGAAAGACAATCGCCTTCCCACCATTCTTTCCTTTTTGTCTTTCTATCGTTACTTCCCCTAACTCCTTCACCTCTAAAGTTATTTTTCCGCCATACTTTGTACCATGCTTCGGTTCATAGTGGGCGCCTACTTGAGATTTAGTTGGAAATCCGAAGAGCATCGTTGTAATAAACGATTTTATTGTAGATTTACCTCTTTCATTTTCTCCATAGATTACTTGTAGCTCAGGAGACACGAGGTTAATTTGTGTGTCATAGAATTTTCCATATCCATAAATATGTAATTTTTCAATTCTCATTAACCCGACTCCTTTAATAGTTCTTTTAATAACAGGCTACATCCATCCTGCAGAAGCTTTTCAAACTCCTCCTCACTCAATGGTTCTAAGAACACCCTTGCTTTTCGATGGTTAAAAAGTTCTTTTAACTCTTCTTTTACTTCATCAAGTGGACTGTTAATCAATTGAGCTGTTACTCTCGTAATATCACCTAAAAAGTCTTCCTGTTGTTGTAATTGATGTATATCCCATTTGTTTATCGTATTATTCTCATATGAAGAGATCCAAACGAACGCCCCTTCATATTCCTGATCTTCGTTAATATAAGTAAGCCATTCTTCGACTTGATCCTTTTGTTCTAATAGCTCTCTGACTGGTCCTTCTCCAATAAAGTTCAGGTGTATCATATAGCTCCTGCTTAATGAGCGCTTTTCTTCGATAATCTGCTCACAATATGCTAAGAATTGCTCATCGGTTTGCATATCATTAATGGAAATTTCAAGCGTTTCCCAAATTAACGGAGCCGTACTGTGAAAGTAGACATTAATCCTATTCTCTTCTCCTATTTCTACAAGTAAGCAGCCTTTTTCCCCCGTTTCTTTTCGATGTCTACCTTGAATATTTCCCGGGTAAAAAATTGTTGGTTTTAGTTGAATCATCTGATGGATATGACCTAATGCCCAATAATCAAACTCTTTTTCTTCTAATTCCTTTGTATGAAATGGTGAATATGGATTATGACCAGTTAGCCCCTGTTCTTGACCATGTAGCATACCAATATGAAAGTCTGCTCCATCAATTTTTTCGAATAAATCAACTTTTCTATCAAATAACTCTCGCTCTGGATAACTAAATCCATATATGTGAGCAGAAACCCCTTCCTGGCTAACAAACCGCTTATACTCTAATTCACTTGAAAATAATTTCACATTTTCAGTCCAGTTAATCGAAACCCAGTCCCCACTTAGATGATCATGATTACCGTGAATGATATATACTTGGATGCTTTGTTTATCTAACCGGGCAAATTCCCTTCTTAAAAAAAGTTGCGCCTTTAAGCTTCTTTGATCGTGATCATACAAATCACCAGATATGAGTACAAAATCAACCTGTTGTTCTATAGCTAGATCAACTATTCGTATAAATGACTGGAATGAACTTTCATGTATTTGCTTAAGGATGGGTTCTGGGAGATGAGCTAAGCCTTTAAAAGGGCTGTCCAAATGCAAATCAGCAGTATGAATAAAACGTAACTGTTTCAATGTTTCACCGCCTAAGTAATACTTTTAATAGTTTTATTATAACAAAAAGTGAACGTGTGTTCTATGTTATTGCTAGTAATTCCACATTAATACATACCTATACTTATGTATATTTGGTGATTGTTTTACTCTTTCAAAAAATCCAAAGAAAAGAGGAGGTCTGGCCTCCCCGTTCACTAACTATATTCACCAAACAAATGGTAGTAATGAAATAGCAGTTAAAGCAGCTAAAGGTAACACTAATCGACGGAATGGGCTTGGATAAAATGGGTAAGGGTATGGATATGGAGCATAAGGATATCCAAATCCCCATTGCCTTTCATCATTCCTCATAAAGCCGTGACCATGATGTTGCGTGTCAGTCATTGGTACCGCTAAGTATACATGATCATTATCTACATGTTCAATAATGCCGTGATAGGTTTGATGATCGTTTGTTTGCACCATAACATGCTGATTCATGTATTGTTGACACAGCGATTGCATGTACTGTTTGTTATACATGTTTACGCCCCCCTCATGATTAATCCCTCTCATCATATTCAAAGTTGGGCTAATGGTTACAAAAAGATAGAGGATGACTACGAAAGGTCATCCTCTAAGGTTGTGTTATGCATTTAATTCAATATCTTTGGTTCTTCCATAAAGAAAATAGCTTTGTATGATCATAAATACATTACCAATTACCCAATAAAGCGCCAGCGCTGATGGCATTGCTAATGCTGCCATTAAAATCATCGCAGGCATAATATATATCGTAACTTGCATGTTTGCGGGTAATGTACGCATCGTGATTTTCCCTTGTATGAAAGTAGTGACAGCAGCAACAATCGGTAATATATAGAGAGGATCTGGACTTCCTAAGTTGAACCACAAAAAAGAGTGTCTTGCTATTTCTTCGGTTCTTATAATCGCAAAATAGAATGCCATTAAAATCGGCATTTGAATGAAGAGTGGTAAGCAGCCAGCCATAGGGTTTACCCCATGTTTTTGATAGATACTTAACATTTCCTTTTGAAATTTTTGTTGCTCCTTAGGGTCTTTCATGTCATACCGACTTTTTAATTCTTCCATTTCAGGTTTTATTGCTTGCATTGCTTTACTACTTCGGTTTTGTTTTAACGTAAGGGGTAAAATGACTAATCGAATGAAGATCGTAACTAAAATAATCGATAACCCGAAACTGCCATTAAATAATTGAGCTACAAAAGTTATTAGCCATGACAAGGGATACACAAAATAATGATTCCAAACCCCTGTAGATTCTGCTGTAATTGGTTGTGTTGATGCCCCACAACTAGTCAGTATTAGCATACAACCTATCAATAACAGAATAAGCATAAATTTATAAGTATTCTTTTGCATGAACATCCTCCTTATTATTGATTATTTGCTCAATAATAAGAAGGGAGTTACTTCATCGTCATTTTTGGAATTTCCGTCATGTAAGCTTGGTATCTTTCTCTTCAAGATTAAAAACGAAGGGACGATGAGTAATGGTGAAGTAACCTCTTGTACTTGGCTATCTATGTCATCACTTCGGACAAAATTCTTTTGTTGAAATTGCCAGCGTACAGCCTTGTGAGATAATGCAGCCGTAATGTACACCATTGAAACACCGAGTAAAAGCCAAATAACAGGAATATCAAACGTTATTTCAAACATCCTCATCGCCTCCTTTCATTTCTATTATTTTGCTAAATTATAACATCTAAAGAAGGAAACTCAAAATAACCATCAGAGGCAGAGTTTATTTGTTTGTTTCCTTTTTTGATAACTGTAATGCTCGTTTGAAATCTTTTAGTGATGAAGACTTTCCGTACATTAAAACACCCCCGCGGTAAACCCTTGCACCAATCCAAGCTAGAAGGACAATCGTTGCGAGGAGGACCCCAACCCCAAGTAATACTTCCCATAATGGTAGCGACAACATCCCTACTCGCAAAAACATGATCATTGGCGCAAAAAACGGAATAAATGAAGTTACTGTAACAATTTTAGCCTCTGGGTTGGCTAATCCAAACATGGCGATAAAGAACGCAGCTACAATTAAGAAAATCATAGGTGTAACCATCTGGTTTACGTCCTCAATACGACTTACTAAAGAGCCAAGCATAGCGGAAATTGTTGCATATAAGAAATAACCGAGTATGAAAAATAAAAATGCGTAACCGATCAAATGAAGCGGAATTCCTTGACCAACAATAAGCTCCCCTAGCTCTGGACCAAACGATTCAGTTGCCAAACGCTGTCGAAGAGAAAGGACACCCACTAAAAAAATAAGTACATATTGTGTTAGCCCAAGAAGTGCAATCCCAAATATTTTCCCAAACATTTGTTGAACAGGTGATGAACTTGAGATTAAAATTTCCATTACTCTTGAAGACTTTTCAATTGCAATTTCCGTAGCAATCATATTACCAAACATAAGCACCGAAAAATATATAATAAACAATAATATATAGACAAAAATTCTAGCTTGATTGAGTTCCATTTCTGTTTTTGCGGTTTCTGCGATGGCTATGCGTTCGAATTGAATGGGGGCATAAATACTAGCTACTTCCTCTGGGTTTAAATTTAAGCTCGATGTTACGATCTCTTCCTTTACTTGCTGAAGTGCTTGTTCTAATTGCCAAGGCAAAATTTGCTCAACGACAGTCAGTGCAAAATATCTCCCTTGTGGTAAACCTGTTTCTCCTATACCTAGTTCAATCAAACCCTCTACTTCCTCATCTATCACTAGAGTTTCTGCTTCAGCATAGGAACCACCAAAATCATTTAATTCTATAGTTGGATTTATTTGATTGACAGTTTGTTTGAATGAATCAAATAGTTGACCTGTCTCGTCTAATACAAGTACAACACTACCTTTGTCTTCGTCTTTATCAAAAACGGTAATAATTCGATCAAAATTCATAAAACCTAGGATAAAAACAAGTGTAATTGCTGTTGAAATAAGAAAAGACTTTGACTTAAGCTTCGAAAGGTACGTATGTAATAAGACGATAAAAAACTTATTCATAATGTGCACCTACTTTCTCAAGGAAAATATCATGTAACGACGGGTCTTCAATTTCAAACTTACGAACAAACCCTTTGGTTGCTAATAACTGAAATAGTTTATGTGCTGTTTCTTCAGATGATATTTGTACTAACGCTCCTTCTTTATTCTGTTTAACTTTAAGAACACCCTCAATACTTTCTAGAAAATCAAGGGCAAAATCAGCCCGTATAACGATATTCATCTTACCAAATGACCGCTTAACATCTCGTAAATTCCCACTGACTACAGGTGTTCCATTATGTAAAATAACTAGGTGTTCACATAATTCTTCAACATGCTCCATTCGATGACTGGAGAAAACAATCGTTGTTCCCAACTTGTTAAGATCGATTACAGCTTCTTTTAATAACTCAACATTAACAGGGTCAAGACCACTAAAGGGTTCATCTAAAATCAGTAATTGTGGTTTATGAATGACTGAAGCGATAAACTGAATTTTTTGCTGATTTCCTTTTGACAATTCTTCAACTTTTTTATTTTTATATTCAGGAACCTTGAACAGTTCTAACCACCTATTCATCTCTTTTAAAATCTCTGTTTTTTCCATTCCCCTTAGTCTACCTAAATAGATTAGTTGTTCTGACACTTTAAGCTTTGGATATAAACCTCTCTCTTCTGGTAAATAGCCGATTAATCCACTAGAATTATGGCTAATCTTTTGATTATTCCACGAAATAGTCCCTTCCGTTGGTTCTAATAGATTTAATATCATTCGAAAAGTGGTCGTCTTTCCAGCACCGTTCGCTCCTAACATACCAAACATTTGACCTTTTTCTATTGTTAAATTTAACTGATTAACCGCTGTAGCTTTACCAAACCTTTTAGTTAAATCCTTTATAACTAAACTCATTTTATACCTCCAATACTTATTTAGTTCATAGTACAAAAAGCTAGTTTTTTACTAAACCTTTAACTTAGTCAATACTTTATATACGTGCGATATTAGGTTTGGTTTCAACAATCGAGATTTTTGTAAACATGTTTTCCTTGAATATGAAAGCGATTGAATTTAAAATATTATTACAAGTCTTACAATATATTAGAGGTGGATAACCCATGGCAGATTATTATTTAACAGTATTTGATCAAACAGGTGAACAATTGCTAAATGAAACAATTCAAGCAGCAAATGATGAGGAAGCAAAAAAAATTGGTGAGCAGAAACTTGCGGAAACTAATTACAGTGAGTATCCTCACCGACTCTCAAGAGCTGGAAAACTTATTCTCTTTCACCGCTAGTCCATAAAAGAGGAAGCATCCGTTTACGTTAAAAAGAGACTGACTAAAATGTCAGTCTCTTTTTAATATAGGATAAGTAATAAAGGTTACTTCTCAATTTTTAGTTGCTTACGAAAAACTTCTCGTACCATATAAGCAACTCCATGCATGTCGTTTGAACGAGTGATCCAATCTGCTTGTTGTTGAACAGCCTTCGGTGAGTTCCCCATTGCTACTCCTAAACCTACTTGTGTAATTAAATCAATATCTTCTTCAGACGAACCAATGGCTACCATTTGATCTAGACCAATCCCTAAATCTCGTCCTAACCGTTGTAACCCTCTTACCTTTGAAACTCCTTCTGGAACAATACTAATACGTCCTTGTTTACCCTCTATAATATTTATGTTAGAAACTTGCTTTTCAATCTCTTCAATCGCTTCTAACTGCTGATCTTTATCTAAGAACTGAACTTGGATTTTTGGTGGGGAAACTGGATTATCTAATATATAATCACAAATAGAGTCAACAAATGTTATTGGATAAAATAGCGGATCTCCCATCCCTATCGTCATCTTGGCCATGAGTTGACTTTTGCTTTTCAGCTTATTACCGACCCCATAACGTTCATGTAATAGCCTTACATGACAAGAATAATTTTCAAGAATTTCCCCTATTTGAAAAACTTTATCTTCATGAATACGTCTTTCATATATAGGTTCATCCAATTCAGAAGCTAAGTATGCACCGTCATGAGTTATTAGACATGTATCAAGCTTTAAAGCTTTAGCAACCCTCTTAGCAGCTGGAAATGGTCGATCGGTCACTAATGTTATATATACTCCTTTATTTTTTACATATTCAATTGCATCTTTTGTTTGGCGGCTAAGGCGAGCATTAGAACGTAAAAGAACCCCATCAATATTTAGAGCTAATAGACGATAAGCCACAAAAATCCCCCTTCTCATTGTTTCTACTACGAACGTGACGAACGTTATAGTAAAGCCTATGAAAACGGGGGATAGAATAGAACTTTTTTAAATGGGTGCTATAAAACTTATTGTTCAGGATTTCCGTACAATTCTTCTAACGGCTCAGTAATGATACGGTTAATATCTGTAATAATAACGCTTAAACGTTGTTCTGCCTCCATCATTTTCGAAATGATCGGCTGCTGTTGAACAAGCTCAAACAGCTGTTGTGCTTTTTGTGCTTCCTCTTCAGTAATTTGCATTCCTTGCATTTGCTTTTGCTGTAACTCCATTTGCATTCTACGGAAGTTTTCAAGCATTTGGTTAGCAGCTTGATCTTTCTCAATTTCCTCGTGTAACTGTTTTAATAACTTAAATTCGTCACTCTCTTTAATTGTTTTTCCAAGTTCATGAGCTATATCGTAAATATTAGCCATCATAATTCCTCCTTCAAAGTAGTCTTCACCGACTCTACCATAATATGAGTTTAATTTCATCTCTCATGTCGATTTTTTTTAAGTTCTCAGGATATTCATAATATCACTTAGCCAAATTTTAAAGAAAAAGAACGATTATTCCTTGAATAAAGCCAATCATACCTCCAAGGAGTGCCCCCAAGTAGGTGATCATTTTAAACTCTCTTCTAGAAATAGAAAGGACCATTTCTTCTAAACGTTCAACAGCGAACCCTTGGACTTGTTCTTTTACAACGTCTTCTAAATTCAGTTTTTGAAGTAATCCTTCAAGTCGAGATACCAGCGCTCCACTAGCAATATCAACACCCCTTGGTACCCATTTTGAAACAATCATCTCAACATATGGGGTTGTCCATTTGTTCAAAGGTTGGTCAATCCACTCATATACAGGTACTTTCTTAATAACTGTTTTATTAAGAAGTGAGATTATTTCTTCTTTTTCAACTTTATTTAAATAAAAAGAAAGGGGTTTTTCTTTTAGTTTATCCCACTCTTTCGAAATAACCGTTTCAATCATTTTCTTTGCACTAGAGTCATTTAAGAATTTAATAACCTCGGGTTGTACTTTATCAACTAAACGATCATTTCCTAGAAACATTGACACCATATTACCCAAAGTACCTTTACCCATCAAGAAACGATCAATCATTTGACTTAAGCGGTCTTTCCCTTCTTCACTTTCAAAATAATCCTTCGCTTTAGTTAATATAAACTGTGTTAAAGTAGGAATCATTTCATCCAATTTATTTGTTAGTTTCACTGGTAAGACCTGGTCAATACGACGATGTCCATTTTCAACTCGAAACCTTTCAAAATGATCCCTTATCCACTGCTCTGTTCTAGTCTCAAGTGTTCCTTTCACATCCTCAATTCCAAAACGTTCGTCCAATATGTTATTCAAAGTGGTCTCGCTTTCTAGAAACGCTTTTACTTCTCCTTGTGCCCAAACCTTCACGTCACTAGTAAACTTTTCATCAAGTAACTTCCTTTGGATACCTTCTGGTGTAAGAAGATGCTTAACGACCATTTTACCCAATTGTTCAGCTAACTCATCTCTTCTTTTTGGAATTAATCCTGGAGTAAATGGAACCCTTTTTTTACCTATATACATTGGATTATAGGGTCTAAATAACATCTTAATAGCTAAAGAGTTCGTCACTCCTCCAATGGTTGCTCCAATAACGATCATGATTAAAACTAATACTACTTCCTTCACGTTTCCACTTGCCCCCTAAACTTATCTATTCACGTAATTTCGTTAAATTACATACAATACGCTATCAACAAATGCCTATAAAAACTGACACTATTATCCATCATATCGAAAAAATGAGAAAAAGGAAATGATTGAACCTTTTTTTAATAGGATATTATTGAGTGAAGGAGTGCTCCTAATGAAACAAACTTTTCAAATACAGAGAAGGTTTGATGATCAATCGATTATTCAGTTACCTGCATCTTATCTCAAATCTAATTCACTATATCCGAATACTTCCATTGAATTGGCGTTTGGGAGTAAAACGGCACATTGTCAACTTACAGAAAATACTGAGTGTGATCATACCGTTGTAGTCTCTGACAATGTATGGAGACAGTTAAATTTACCATTTGAAACCTCCATTCATCTTTTTTATCATAATAGGTGTTTATTGATCGGACCCCTTATTGGTATTTTTACAGCGGGCTTTACACCTTCTAAAAAGCTCCCATTAGGTCAAAGAACTTCACAGTATACAAAAATATTGAGATCACAGGAAGAAATAGGTGGTTTTTATTTCATTTTTGGTCACCACTTAATTGATTGGGAAAATGGTGAAATTAATGGGTATTTTTTAATCGATGGTAGTTGGACCTTACTAACTGTTCCGTTTCCAAATGTAATTTATAATCGAATCCCTAACCGCCGCACCGAAAACTTAGACATGATTCAAACGGCAAAAAAGAAATTTGAGACAGAATATGCTATTCCATACTTTAATCCCAATTTCTTTAATAAGCAGGAAATTCATGAACAATTATCTAAAAATGACACGGTTCTATCCTTTCTACCTGAAAGCTTAATCAAACCAAGTTCCCAACAACTTAAAGCACTATTAAGCAAATATAAGCACTTATACCTTAAACCTATTGAAGGAAGTCACGGTGATGAAATAAAGCAACTAATTAAACTTCCTGAAGAGCCTTATTATTATTGTCGCTTCCACGATGAAGATCAAATACGTTTAAGACGATATTCGAACATTACTCGTCTTCTACAACATGAGTATCCCAACGGGTTAGAAGATGTAATTGTTCAACAAGGAATTGATCTTTTAAAGCTTGGAAAACAACCAATGGATTTCAGAATTCATACGAATAAAAATATTGACGGACAATGGGAAATAACTGCAATGGCAGCAAAGAAAGCTGGCTGGCAAAGTGTGACGACACACATCCATCGCGGAGGAGAAGTAATATCTGTAGATGAACTAGTTTACGATGGACTTCTATCAAAGAAACGAGTCGATGAACTTAAACAAGTCTCACTGACAATTAGTCGTGCACTTGATTTTCAATTAGAAGGCTGTATTGGTGAAATTGGCTTTGATTTAGGAATTGATCGTAATGGAGAAATCTGGTTATTTGAAGCTAACTCAAAGCCTGGAAGGTTGATTTTTGAACAAGGAAAACTTAAAAGAGAAGATATCGTTTCTAGAGAACTTCCTTTAGAATATGCCATTTACCTTAGTAAAAAAGCATTTGAAGCCCCAGACCAGTTTATAATTCAATTAATTTCACACTAGTTATTTAAACGGCTTTTCCTAGCTTTCTGATATTTAATGCGTTAAAATAAAAAAAATTACGTTACTGACAAAAAGTGCAAACTAGAACTATACTTCATTTAATAACTGACATGAATAAATCCAGTTAACCTCATAGTAATTATGCATTCAGAAAGGAAGAACCGAAAGATGATTTCACATTTTCAGTGGAAAGAACTTCGTAATAATCTGGTACGACAAGAATGGGAATTTTCATTCTTTTATAAGGGTGAATATTTTCTTGGCGTATACTATAAAGATGGATCAATTAGTTGGGCGGAACCACCTCCAAAAGAGGAAGAGAAAAAGCAGTTAGAAATGCAAGTTCATGACCTTTTCCTTTACCATGTATATGAAGAACATTAAAATTTAAAGAAGCTAACTCTCGTTTAAAGCTCTTTTGTGGAATAGTGCATACATGGACTATTTCTCAAAAGCTTTACTATTGATGAGTTAGCTTTTTCTTGTTTTTAAACGGCTTTGTCAACTTGTATTGGTGCTCATTCCTTTTTTGTTCAGAGAGGCGTTTATAATGAACATTTCACAACAATGTACCTAAATAAACACCCTACACATAGCAAATATATTTCCTGTCCCTTAAAGTGTGATTTGAGGAATAATCTACGAAAAAAATCCAAAAGTTAATGGCAAAGGAGGGATAGTAGTTGAGTAATGATCAAAGGAAAGATAAATTGGAGAATGCGGATGTAGACCGTGAGAATTTCTTTATGGATGTTGACCGTATGATAAACGAAGGCCTCGGTGGTGGCACTGTTAGTTACAGAAATAACTCGGGCGAAATAGAAGAAGCACGAGATCTAGTTGAAGAAGAACCGCCACATCATCCAGAAGACGAAATAAAATAGAAGGGGCGATCGCCCTTTCTTTTTTTGATAAAATACACTATGGATACCAATTAGTTTTGGTCTGTAAAAATAATCCATAATGATACAAAAGGAGAAACATATGATTAAAGAACTTGAGCAGCGTTTTGGGTCTTCCTTTTACTCAAACTATAATCCATCATTGCCAAAAACTATAAAGTGGTACACTGCTCCTACAGGTGAAACCTTTGGGATCGACACAACGACTGCTAAAGGCGAAGAAATTGCTTTACTAGATATTATTTTAGAAAAGGCTCTTCTCCATCCTATCCGCTTAAATGAAAAAGAACAACAATGGTTAAATTACATAACTTATTCAGATGAAAACGAACCAGCATATGACACAGATTATTTCCGTTTTATTCACTTCTCTACAAGTCATGAGATTGAAAACACTTCTGAATTAAACGATATTTTTTTACAGAGCTTTGCTGACCATAAAATTACTATTATTTGGAAAAATAACCAAAATGGAGTTATTATAGAGTTCTTTAACGATGATCCTATCGAAACAGATGATTTTGAAGAGTTAAGTGCGGCTTTGACCGCTGACTTTTTTATCAATGTCTATTTTTTTATTGGAACGAAGCTTTCAAATATAGCTGTAGCAAGACAACAATATGACTGGGAAGAACAATGCTTCGCTGTTATGAAAGATTACTCTGCATCACAGCACGTTACTTACTATCATCAGGCAACCCCATATTTAATGCTTGAACACGTACCGATAGAGGAGCTTCAAAAGATAGCTAGTCATTTAATAAAAGAAGTAAAACTTGATAAGGAGCTTATTAAGACCATTCAGGTGTATTTTAAGAACAATTTAAATACAACACTAGCTGCAAAAGAATTATTTATGCATCGCAATACTCTGCAATATCGAATTGATAAGTTTATCGAAAAAACGGGGATTGATATTAAACATTTTGATCAAGCAGTTTCGGTATATCTAGCTCTTATCATTTATCAAACTCTCTAAAAAGTGCAATATGCACAAAGGGAGTTTGTTTCTTTGTTCACCTTGCCAATTGTTCATCCAAATGTAAGGTATTACAATAATATTATGAAATAACATCTTGGAGGTAAATTAAATGGCTGATATTAAATTAAATCACGTATATAAAATTTATGATGGTGATGTAACAGCAGTTACTGACTTTAACCTAGATATTAAAGATAAAGAATTTATCGTATTTGTTGGTCCATCAGGTTGTGGTAAATCAACTACTCTTAGAATGATTGCAGGACTTGAAGATATCTCAAAAGGTGATCTGTTCATAGGAGATAAGCGTGTGAATGATGTTGCTCCAAAAGATCGCGATATCGCAATGGTATTCCAAAACTATGCATTATACCCTCATATGAATGTTTATGATAATATGGCTTTTGGTTTAAAGCTACGAAAGTTTAAAAAAGAAGAAATTGACCGTCGTGTAAAAGAAGCTGCTAAAATTCTTGGTTTAGAAGAAATGCTCGACCGTAAACCAAAAGCAATGTCAGGTGGTCAACGTCAGCGTGTTGCACTTGGACGAGCTATCGTTCGAGACCCACAAGTTTTCTTAATGGATGAACCATTATCGAACTTAGATGCAAAACTTCGTGTACAAATGCGTGCTGAAATTACAAAGCTTCACCACCGTCTGCAAACAACTACAATTTATGTAACACATGACCAAACGGAAGCTATGACAATGGCAACACGTATTGTTATTATGAAGGACGGATTTATTCAACAGGTAGGATCACCGAAAGACGTATATGATAACCCCGAGAATGTGTTCGTAGGTGGATTTATTGGATCTCCTGCAATGAACTTCATTAATGGTCGTATTGAAGGTGAGTTCTTCAAATTAAATAATCTATCGGTTCGTATTCCTCTAGGTAAATTAAAAACATTAAAAGAGCAAGGCTTTATTGACAAGGAAGTTATCTTAGGGGTACGTCCTGAAGATATCCATGATGAACTGCTATTTATCGAATCTTCACCAGAAACAAAAGTAACAGCTAGTGTAGAAGTAGCTGAATTAACTGGTGCAGAAACTGTACTATACACAAAGATTGGCGATCAAGATGTTATTGCACGTATTGACTCTCGTACAGATATTCAAAACGGACAAAACATCGAACTTGCATTTGATATGAACAAAGTTCACTTCTTTAACCCTGAAACTGAAAAACGTATTCGTTAATCTATTGCTATACAAAAAGGACACCCGTCTTAAATCGGTGTCCTTTTTGTATGTTAAAATCTACTTCACTGAACGTTATGTTATGCACTTTGGCTTGTTTGATTGTTCACTTCAATCTTTTCTTCTGATTTTGATATAAATACTGCACATGCTGCATCACCCGTTATATTTACAGCAGTACGACACATATCAAGTAATCGATCAACTCCTAGTACAAGAGCAATGGCTTCAACAGGTAAGCCTACTGAAGTTAATACCATAGAAAGCATAATTAAACCTACTCCTGGCACTCCAGCTGTTCCGATACTTGCGAGCGTAGCAGTTAAAATTACAGTTAATAATGCCACAATCCCTAATTCAATACCATATATTTGTGCAATGAAAACCGTAGCAACCCCTTGCATTATAGCTGTTCCGTCCATATTTATGGTAGCCCCTAGAGGTTGAACGAAACCACTTACACTTTTTTTCACTTTCAAGTTCTTTTGCGCTGTTTCCATAGAAATAGGGAGAGTTGCAGAACTACTTGATGTACTAAAAGCAACAACCATAGCTGGAGCAAAGCCTTTGAAAAATTGAATTGGGTTCATTTTTCCAAGTAATGAAATGGCTGAACCGTAAGTAACCAATAGGTGTACAATTAATGCCAATAGTACAATGAGCATATATTTACCCATAGCGGCAATAGCATCAAGCCCTTGGCCACCAATGGCAATTGCAATTAAAGCAAATGCACCATAAGGAGCTAATTTCATAACAATATTAACTAGGTACATCATAATTTCATTACCTTGTTCAACAAGTTTTAATATTCCTGCTGTTTTTTCTCCTAATCTAGATAGAGCAAAGCCAATCAAAATAGA
The DNA here is from genome assembly GCF_019024285.1 of Alkalihalobacterium elongatum. Classification (GTDB taxonomy): domain Bacteria; phylum Bacillota; class Bacilli; order Bacillales; family Bacillaceae_F; genus Alkalihalobacterium; species Alkalihalobacterium elongatum. Next base: position 79,685 of record NZ_WMKZ01000007.1, on the reverse strand, counting down.
AAATGCAATAACTTGTAGCATATTCCCTTCTACCATCGATTGAAACGGATTATCAGGAACAATATTAAGCAGCGTCTCCATTACTGGAGGAGCTTCACTCGCTTCAAAAGTTGCACCATCTAACTGAAACTCACCCGAACCAGGCTGGAAAATAAAAGCCAAAGTCATGGCAATAATTAAGGCTATAGATGTTGAAATTAAAAAGAATCCAATCGTCTTAATTCCAATTCTCCCCAATGTTTTAGAGTCACTAATTCCAGCTGTACCAAGTACAAGTGAAAGAATCACGATAGGAACTACTAACATTTTTATTAGGTTAATAAACAATCCACCTAAAGGGTCTAATACGTAGGTTTTAGATATTTCAAAAGCACCAGGAATAACTAAGTTAAAGATAAGACCAACAATTATACCTAATACCATACCTAATAGAATTTTTTTGGTTAGAGACATTACATCCCCCTCCTTTGTCGTTTTTTGTCGTTGGAAGATTTTTTTATTATAACAAAGATGGAGAAGTCGTTAAATAATTATATTGTCATAGTAATAATTTACAAAAACAGTTTACTTTTCACTTAATCTAGGCTTGTTCCAAGTTAGGTGTTTAAACCATTAGACCGTTAATCCATCGCAAAAAAGTGTTACAGAACAACTTTAATAATAATATGCTTTTTATTTTTTTATATAACTAAAAAGACTAACTCAAGGAGTTAGCCTAATATAACGGAAAGTCAAGACATTCAAGTTTAACCTAGGACCTTCCGCTTTCCTTTTACCACTCACCCACGAGCATAATTGAGTTAGTGCCACAATTGGGGCATGATAGAGTGTGTGGACATTGATTGTTTTGTAAATCATTCGAAATTGTATTCGATTCCTTCATGCCATCAATTTCTAAGTAAGCACTATAATCATCAAAGTAATCCATTAATCTTCCTTTATCCTCTAGTGTACACCCACATCGATCACAAGCTGCTCTTATTACTTCTAAACCATTACAAATTGGGCAAATGTGGTCCATAGTATTAGCTCCTCGAAAGTCCATATCGTCTTACTAAGAAAACTCTAGCGCTAGAACTAAACATTATCTAAAACTATTTCTAATCTCCTTAAAAAGAAGAGATGGTTACCCACCTCTTCTTAAGCCACTTATATTATTGTTGTTGAAAACCACTCATTTGTTGCTCAGCCATTTGAACTAAGCGTTTTGTAATTTCTCCACCTACTGAACCGTTAGCACGAGAAGTAGCATCAGGACCAAGTTGAACACCAAACTCTTGAGCAATCTCATACTTCATTTGGTCTAGCGCTTGTTGTACACCAGGTACTACTAGTTGATTTGAGTTGTTGCTTCTGTTTGTTGGCATGTGTGTTCACCTCCTCTTTGTAAGCATAGTATGTTTCATTTGGACAAGTCTATGTACTAAGTTAATTAGTAAATTTAGGTAACTTATTGAGGAGTTGTAGTGGCAATTCATATGATGATATCCTTAGTCTCTTTTTTATCATCTTACTGATTTATACTCAAAAAAAGCTACTCATAAAGAGTAACTTTTTATATAAAAAAAATGTAATTGTGATGAATTAAGCTTCTTTTCCTAACTTATTAATTTCGGTGAGTGCTTGTGGATTTTCAAGTGATGAAAGATCACCGGCATCTTTATCTAAATATGCTGCCTTAATAGCTCTTCGCATGACTTTTGCATTTCGAGTCTTTGGTAAGTCCTGGACAAAATAAATAGCTTTAGGTTTTAAGGCTCTACCCATTTTTTCAGCAACGAGCTGAAGAAGCTCGTCTTTTAATTGATTAGGCTCGGATACTTGTTGATTTAGAACGGCAAAACAAACTGCAGCTTCGCCTTTCACCTCGTCAGGTATACCTATAGTACCAGCTTCAACAACATTTGGATGTTCCACTAAAACCGATTCAATTTCAGCTGGACCTAAACGTTTTCCGGCAACATTTAAAATATCATCAGATCGTCCTGTAATCGTCCAAAACCCTTCAGTATCTTTGATTACCCAATCACCATGAACCCAAATATCTTCCCACCGACTCCAATAAGCATCTTCAAAACGCTCTGGTTCTTTCCAAAACCCTTTAGTCATCCCAACCCATGGTTGTTTGATAACCAATTCGCCAACTTGATTTAAGACAGGGTTACCATCTTCATCAAATACATCGACATCCATACCTGGAAGAGGTGAATTAAAAGTTATTGGGCCAATAGGTCGCACTAACACATTTCCTAATATTCCCCCAGAGATTTCCGTGCCTCCAGAGTAGTTAAAGATAGGAATTTGCGATTGACCTACTTTTTCGAATAGCCATAGCCACGGTTCTGGGTTCCAAGGTTCCCCAGTTGATGCGATTACACGTAACGTACTTAAATCATGCTTTTGTGGCCACTCCTCACCATGCTTCATCATCGAACGGATAAGTGTTGGTGAGATACCTAAATGTGTTACTTGATGCTTGGAAACAACTTCCCATAAGCGATCAGGTTGAGGGAAATCTGGTGTTCCCTCGTATAATAAGATCGTAGCTCCATTCATTAAGCCACCGTAAACTAAAAACGGTCCCATCATCCAACCCATGTCTGTAAACCAAAATAAAGTATCTCCTCTTTTTACGTCCATACCAATTCCAGCATCAAACGCTGCTTTAATTGGGAAACCAGAGTGAGTATGTACAGCACCTTTTGGACGTCCTGTAGTTCCAGATGTATAGATAAGCATTAATGGATCTGCGCTATCCATATGAAGTGTTTCATTCAAAGGCTCTTGGCTTATTAGCTGTTTCCAATCAACATCTCTTGTTTCATTCCATGGGATTTCACGGTTCAGTCGTTTGAAAACAATTACCTTTTCTATAGAAGGAGACTTTTCTACAGCACGATCAGCTTCCTCTTTCATAGCAACAGGTTTGCCTCTTCTTAAAAAGCCATCAGCTGTTACAATCATTTTTGCTTCAGCTGCATTTAAACGTGTTGCTACTGCATCTGTTCCGTAACCTGAAAAAATAGGGGAATAAATAGCTCCAATCTTAGCCGCTGCCATCATTGCTATAACTGTTTCAGGCACCATTGGCATATAAATGGCAATAACATCACCTTTTTCTATACCTTGCTGCTTAAATCCATTCGCTACACGCGCAACTGCTTCAGCTAATTGTGTATAAGTATAAGTTTGGACTATTCCATCTTCACTTTCCCATACAATTGCGTTTGTATTAGCCATTTCTTGTTTTTCTGCCCAATTTTCAACCGTATTGTATGCGGTATTTAACTTTCCTCCAACAAACCACTTTGGCCATTTAACACCGTCTTCAAGACATAGTGTTTCTTTATATGGCTCGTACCAATCGATTTGTAGAGCTTGTTCTGCTTCCTTCCAAAACCAAGCAATGTCTTTAGTAGATGCATTCAAGAACTCTTCATAATTACTATATCCTAGCTGTTGCATCCATTGATAAAGACGCGTTGACTCCATTAGTTCTTTTGAGGGGTTCCACGCTATAGTCATGCTTTATCCTCCTTTTACATTCAATTAAAGAATTGTATTAAAAAAACGATTTTTCGGCTGACCAAATGCCAAGTGCCAGGCACCATCAATATAAAAATTCATTAATGGAACCAGGCACTTTAAGACAATTTCTATCTTACACTGGATATACAGGGTGCTTACGGTGAGTGAAAACAACGTATTTAGACATATACGCTTCAAAACGTTTTGATAACTCATCACGTAAAGAATTAGCTGGAACAATCCCATCAATGACCATTTCTGATGCTAATCGGTAAATGTCAATATCTTCCTTATACTCTTCACGTTTTTGAGCAACAAAATCTGGCCTCTCTTCTTCTGGTAGTTGGGCAATTTTATTTGCGTATACAGCATTAACCGCTGCTTCAGGACCCATTACGGCGATTTGAGCATTCGGAAGAGCTAAACAACAATCAGGTTCAAACGCTGGACCAGCCATTGCATATAAACCAGCTCCATATGCTTTTCTCACAACGATAGAGATTTTTGGTACAGTTGCTTCACTCATTGCAGAAATCATTTTTGCCCCATGGCGAATGATTCCAGCGCGTTCTACTTTCGTACCAATCATAAATCCAGGGATGTCAGCTAAGAATAATAGCGGAATGTTATAAGCATCACATAAGTTAATAAACTTTGCTGCTTTATCAGCGGAATCGTGGAATAGTACCCCACCCTTCATTCTCGGCTGGTTAGCAATAATCCCAACAGGTCTTCCATCTATTCTTGCTAAACCTGTAATTAACTCTTGTGCAAATAATTTCTTAATCTCAAAAAATGTTCCTTCGTCTATAATACGATTAATAAGATCCATCATATTAAACGGAGCATTTTGGTTTTGAGGAATAATTTCTTCTAAAGTTTTATCAAAAGCTTTTGGTGCAACTGGCTCTTTAACAGGTGCATCTTCTCCAAAATTAGTAGGGAAGTAAGCTAAGTATTGTCTTGCCTTTTCAATTGCTTCTTGTTCAGTTTTAGCTAAAATGTCACCACAACCAGAAACTGAGCAGTGCATTCTCGCTCCACCCATTTCTTCTAAAGTTACTTTCTCACCAATAACCATTTCGGCCATACGTGGTGAGCCTAAATACATGGAAGCATTTCCGTCAACCATAATCACGATATCACAGAAAGCAGGAATATAAGCCCCACCAGCTGCTGATGGTCCAAATAATAAACAAATTTGTGGAACACGCCCAGAAAGTTTTACTTGGTTATAAAAAATTCTCCCTGCACCACGACGCCCTGGAAACATTTCAACTTGGTCAGTAATACGAGCTCCTGCAGAGTCTACCAAATAAAGCATTGGGACATTTAACTTTTCTGCAGTTTCTTGAATGCGAATAATTTTTTCAACGGTTCTTGCACCCCAAGAGCCTGCTTTAATTGTTGAGTCATTCGCCATTACACAAACAGTCTCACCGTTGATCTTTCCAATTCCTGTAACAACTCCATCTGCAGGAAGTCCTTCAGCCATGCAATTAGCAAAAAATCCATCTTCGATATCCAGTCCTTCATCAAATAAAAGTTCGAGTCTCTCGCGAACAAATAATTTTCCTTTTTCAGCATTACTCTGATGGTATTTCTCCGCGCCGCCCTTTTTTATCGTTTCTATTCGGTCCTGTAATTCCTTTTCAAATGACATGCTAGATCGCCTCCTCAAAATGTTTCCTTATTCCCCAGTGTAATTAGGTGTACGCTTTTCTTTAAAAGCCGTTAACCCTTCAATCCTGTCTTTTGTTGGAATCGTTACTTCATATGCTTTTTGTTCAAGTGCTAATCCTGTTTGTAAATCTACTTCTAATCCTCTATCAATGGCATACTTTGCTTGTTGCAAGGCAATAGGACCATTCTTTGTAATTTGTGAGGTTATTTCACTAACTTTCTCGTCAATACTTTCTAGAGGAACTACATACTCAACCAAGCCAATTTTTTCTGCTTCATAAGCATCTACTCGTCTAGCAGTATAGATTAGTTCTTTTGCTTTACCTTTTCCAATAAGCCTTGGGAGACGTTGTGTCCCACCAGCCCCTGGAATTATAGCTAAAGAAGTTTCTGTTAGACCGACTTTAATATGATCCGCTGCAATTCGAATATCGCAAGCTAAGGCAAGTTCAAGTCCGCCGCCAAAGGCACTTCCATTTAAAGCACAAATAACTGGTTGCGGGAGTGATTCAATATCATTTATATTACCTCTGATAAGTGCCACTGTTCGTTTTACTTGAACAGGGTCCATTCCCGCACGTTCTTTTAAGTCAGCACCTGCACAAAAGACTTTCTCACCTGATGCTTTAATAACAACACAACGTACTTCAGGATTATATTTAATTTCTTGTATTGCTTCGTGTAACTCGTATAACATCTGAAGGGAAAGAGCATTAGCTGCTTCTGGACGATCGAGGGTAATGTGTGCTACACCTGTCTCGTCTATCGTCAACAATACTTTTTTATCCAATGTGAAATCCCCCTTATGATTAAGCTCTAGTTTGACAACTTGCTTTAGCTACTTGTAAATTTCGACTCGGTAGTGTTCGACCTACTTTTTCTTCAATCCATTGTGCTGCTTGTATTAGGCGGTCTTGTTCGACACCTGTTTTAATCTGCATTGCATTAAGCATATAAAGTAAATCTTCAGTAGCCACATTACCAGAAGCACCTGGAGCATAAGGACAACCTCCAAGTCCAGCTACCGCCGAATCAAACTTGGTAATGCCCATATCTAAAGAAGCTAATATGTTGGCTAGTGCTGTCCCTCTTGTGTCATGGAAGTGCATAGCCAGTCGATCTGCTGGAAACCTAGTCAATAGTTCATCTAACACACGTTGAACTTGCGCTGGGTTTCCAACCCCAATCGTATCCCCTAATGACAATTCATCAATCCCCATATCAAATAAGTGCTCTGACACTTTTATTACATCTTCGATTGAGACGTTTTGTTCATAAGGGCATCCAAAGACTGTGGAAACATACCCTCTCGTGGTTTTTCCATTAGCCTTTGCTTCTTGCACAACAGGACGAAGGACTTTGAATGTATCGTCAATTGTTTTATTAATATTTTTATGATTATGTGTTTCACTTGCAGACATAAACACTGATACTTCATCGATATTAGCTTCAAAAGCCCGTTGTAAGCCTTTTTCATTAGGAACTAGGGCTGCATAAGTAACTCCCTGTTTACGATTAATCCGTTTAGCTACATCTACAGCGTCTGCAAGTGCTGGAATCCACTTTGGATGGACAAAAGACGTAATTTCAATGTAAGAAAGTCCAGTGTCAGATAACATATTTATCCATTCAACTTTATCTTCAGTAGAAATAAACGCTTTTTCGTTTTGTAGCCCATCCCGTGGTCCAACTTCCTTCAACGTAATGTTATTAGGAAACTTCACTGATTTTCCTCCTTATTAAGAAAACACTTAATTTCGCCAAAGATAACGAAAATAATTTTCCCTTAAGTAGTAGAGCTTTAAGTTGAAGATATGTTCAGCCTTAAAAGGTACCATCTACTCTAGAACGATTAGAACTTCACCTTCATCAACGAAATCGCCTTCTTCTTTTAACACTTCTTTTACAGTTCCACTTTCTTCTGCAGCAACAGGAATTTCCATCTTCATTGACTCTAGGATCGCAATGTCTTGCCCTTCTTCTACTTGATCTCCAACTTGAACTAATAGTTTCCAAAGGTTACCTGCCATATTTGTAATTACTTGACTCATGATAATTCCCCCTAAGATTATTTTTTAATTGGTTTATTTTGTAGTTTTTCAGATACAAAGTTTGTTGTAACATCTCCAGCAATAAATGAAGGGTGTTCTGCAACTGTTTGTAGCATAGGAATATTTGTTTTAATTCCTTCTACTACATAACTTTTTAAAGCTTCTTGTAAGAATTCAATTGCTTCTGTTCGATCCTCACCTTTAACGATTAACTTGGCGATCATAGGATCATAGAATGGTGTAACAACTGAGTGTTCGCTCACTGCACATTCATTCCTAACAAATGGCTGTTCTGGTAATTGAAAAGCCGTAATTTTACCAGGGGAAGGGAAGAACGTTTTTGGATCTTCAGCATAAATCCTGACTTCTATCGCATGTCCTTGTTTTTGTACATCTTCTTGCTTTAATTCAAGCAGTTGACCAAAAGCGATTTTGAGTTGCTGTTCAACAAGATCAAGACCTGTGATTTCTTCTGTTACTGGATGTTCCACTTGCAATCTCGTATTCATTTCGAGGAAATAAAAGTTTTTATCTTCATCTACTAAAAACTCAATAGTTCCCGCATTTTCATACCCTATTGCTTTGGCTGCACGAACTGCTGCCTCGCCCATTTTCCTACGTGTTTCTTCATCTAAAAATGGAGAAGGAGCTTCCTCTACTACTTTTTGATGTCGTCTTTGAACGGAGCAATCTCTCTCCCATAAGTACAGTGTATTTCCAGATTGATCAGCTAATATTTGAATTTCGATGTGGCGAGGGTTTTCAACAAACTTTTCAACATACATTGCCCCATCACCGAAAAAGTCTGTTGCTCGTTTCTGATTTCCTTCAAATGCTTTTTGAATTTCTTCATCACTTCTAACAACCTGCATTCCAATACCACCACCACCAGCGGAGGCTTTTAGCATAACTGGGTAACCAATTTCATTAGCAATTTGTACAGCTTCATCTGCATCAGCTAATGGTCTAGTAATTCCTGGTACAACAGGCACCCCTGCTTGCTCCATTGCTTTTCTCGCTTCGATTTTACTTCCCATACTTGCAATAACGTCAGGTGACGGACCAATAAATGTAATACCTTCTTCCTTACATCTCTTTGCGAAGTTACTATTCTCAGAAAGTAAGCCATACCCTGGATGGATAGCATCCACTCCAGCTTCTTTAGCTTTTTCTAAGATAACCTCTAAATTTAGATAACTTTCATTAACTCTCGGTTTTCCAATTAAATAAGCCTCATCTGCATGTTTTACGTGTAATGACTCTGCATCTGCTTCAGAATAAACGGCTACTGTTTTAATTCCTAAACGTTGACACGTACGAATAATACGTAATGCAATTTCTCCACGGTTTGCGATTAATACTTTTTGAAACAATGACTTCACCTCTTTAATATATTTTTTAAATAAAGTGGGATATTGGAGAACGTTGTTTCGACAAGGTTCTCCAATATCTGATAACGCTTACAAAAAGTTAAACTTCTGCAGACTCGGTTAAATTAAATCGTTCCATAGCAACTTCTCGAAGTTTGAATTTTTGGATTTTTCCAGACGCAGTCATCGGATATTCTGAAACGAACTCGATATAGCGTGGAATTTTGTACCGAGAAATTTTTCCTTTGCAATAATTACGTATTTCGTCAGAAGTAGCAGATTCTCCTTCTTTTAATACAATCCATGCTGAAACTTCTTCGCCAAATTTCGGGTCTGGTACACCAACTACTTGTACGTCTAGCACTTTTGGATGTTGGTATAAGAATTCCTCAATTTCACGCGGGTACACATTTTCCCCACCACGAATAATCATATCTTTGAGACGACCCGTAATTCGACAATACCCTTCTTGGTCCATAACAGCTAAATCACCTGTGTGAAGCCAACCATCTTCCGTTAATGCTGCAGCAGTCGCTTCAGGATTCTTATAATATCCTTTCATAACATGGTAACCTCGTGTACAAAGCTCACCTTGAACTCCTCGAGGTACCTCGTTCTCTGTCCCAGGTTCAACAATCTTCACTTCGACATTTGGTAGAGCGCGGCCTACTGTTTCGACGCGTCTCTCTAGCGAATCATGGACACGCGTTTGAGTGATTACAGGTGAGGATTCTGTTTGTCCATAAGCTATCGTAATTTCAGAAGCTCCCATACGCTCAATTACAGCCTTCATAACTTCAATTGGACAATTTGAGCCTGCCATGATGCCCGTACGCAAGGATGATAAGTCATAGCTTTCAAATTCCTTATCATTTAATTCTGCTATAAACATTGTTGGTACACCATGTAACGCAGTACATTTCTCATCCTGAACAGCTTGCAGAACTTGTTTTGGATCAAACTCCTGAATAGGTATCATTGTCGCACCAACAGTTACGCAGGCCATTGTACCAAGGACGCATCCAAAACAATGGAAGAATGGAACTGGGATGCACATTCGATCTTCATTTGATAAATTCATACATTCTGCAATATTCATAGCATTGTTAACTAAGTTATTATGGGTTAGCATTACTCCTTTTGGGAACCCCGTTGTTCCAGAAGTATATTGCATATTAATTACATCGTCTGGATCAAGTGAAGCCATTCGTTCATTTAATTCTGCATCCGTAACTTGGTCACCCATCTCTAGAATATCTGACCATGTATACATTCCAGGCTTACGTTCATCACCTAGAAATACAATATTTTTCAAATGGGGCAGTTTTTTAGATTGTAATTTTCCTGGTTCTGATGTCTTCAATTCTGGAATAATTTCATAGAGCATATCGATATAAGAAGCCCCACGATATGAATCCATTAAAATTAACGTTGTAGAATCTGATTGTTTCAGTAGGTATTCAAGCTCAGCGGTGCGATAGTTCGTATTAACCGTAACTAATACAGCCCCCATCTTTCCTGTTGCAAATTGAGAAGTTAGCCACTCTGGCATATTTGTCGACCATATAGCAACATTCTGACCGCGCTCAATGCCAAGCTTCATAAGGCCCTTTGCAACTTGACGACATAACTCATCAAACTGTTGATACGTATAACGTAATCCCCGATCTGGATAAACGACAGCTTCATGAGTTGGTTGTTTTTCTGCTACCTCTTCTAGCAATCTACCAACAGTTATATCCATTAACTCCGCCAATTTGTTTTCCTCCTTTAATTACATAACTAGTATGATTTGACTTACGCTTTAACTCTAGCCTTTTCACCGCAACCTAAGTTACGAGCAATAACCATACGTTGTACTTCAGAAGTTCCTTCTCCAATTTCCATTAATTTAGCATCTCTTAACATTCTTTCCACTTCATATTCACGCATGTAACCGTAACCACCATGAATCTGGATTGCATGATTACAAACTCGAGTAGCCATTTCAGACGCAAACAATTTTGCATAAGCAGCTTCTATAGAAAATGGTTTTTCTTGATCTTTTAACCATGCTGCTTTAAGTACCATATTTCTTGCAAGCTCAATTTCCATAGCCATGTCTGCAAGTTTAAATTGGATTGCTTGGAAGTTGGAGATGGATTGACCAAATTGTTTTCTTTCCTTTGAATAAGCTAATGCTTTATCAAAAGCACCTTGAGCAATACCAACTGCTAATGCAGCAATTGAAATTCTTCCACCATCAAGTGTATATAAAAATTGCTTAAATCCTGCTTGAGGGTCACCTAAAAGGTTTTCAGTTGGAACACGTACATCTTCTAGAACTAATTCTGATGTATTTGATCCACGAACTCCCATTTTTTCGTAGTTACTATTAATTGTGAAGCCAGGTGTACCTGTTGGAACAATAATTGCAGAAATGATATTCTTACCTCTTGAATCCTTTCCTGTTACAGCTGTTACAATAACTGTTCTTGCAAATCCAGCATTAGTAATCCAGCATTTTTCACCATTAATAATGTAATCATTACCTTCAATTACTGCACGTGTTTGTGTACCGCCAGCATCTGATCCAGCATTTGGTTCTGTTAACCCGAACGAACCTAACGCTTGCCCTGAAGCAAGTGGAACTAGGTGGTCTTGTTTTTGCTTTTCAGTACCAAAATAATAAATTGGACTTGCACCTAAAGAAACAGCTGCTGCATAACTTAATCCTGTACTGCCGCATGCACGACCAATTTCCTCAACAGATAGAGCGTAAGAGATCGTGTCACCGCCAGATCCACCATATTGCTCTGGGAACGGGATACCAAGCATTCCTAGTTCACCCATCTTTTTGAACGTTTCAATTGGAAATTCAGCTGTTTTATCAACGTGTTCTGCCTTTGGAGCTACCTCATTTTGTGCAAAGTCTCTTACCATGTCACGGATCATTTGTTGTTCTTTCGTTAATTCAAAGTTCATAATTTTCTTCCTCCTAAGATTTAATAATATATTTTTTAATTTTTGCGACTGAGCGATTGTTCAATTTTTTTGAAAAAAAGAGATTGCTAGTCGCTTAAACTAGTTAACAGAATTAATCAACCTCTTAAATTTATTACCTCTTAATAAGGTAGTATCTCTCTCTGAAAAAAATACCTAATTTACACCCAACGTTTAATTTTTTTATACGATTTAACCTCACGGAAACTTTTCTTTCCTTCTTTGTTCATCCCCAAATAGGACTCGCGAACTCCTTCGTTGGAAAGCAATTGATCTACAGGACCTTCCATCACAATCCTTCCATTTTCCATGATGTATCCAAAGTCAGAGATCGAAAGGGCAACATTGGCATTTTGTTCAACTACTAGAATTGAAGTACCTTCTTCTTTGTTGATCTGTTTAATATTCTCGAAGATTTCTTTTACTAGAAGTGGTGCGATTCCTAGAGAAGGCTCATCAAGCAATAATATTTTGGGCTTTGCCATAATACCTCTTCCTATAGCAAGCATTTGTTGTTCCCCACCTGACAGAAGCCCAGATGCTCTATTCCTTAGAGTTTTTAACTTTGGAAAGTAATGATAAACTCTCTCTAGATCTTCCGAAATGTTTTTTCGGTCTTTTCTAGTATATGCACCTGCAAGTAAATTTTCTTCTACTGTAAGATGTTTAAAAACTCTCCTACCTTCAATGCATTGGAAAATTCCTTTTCTTACAATCCTATCGGGATCAGTCCCACTAATTTTTTCACCTTCAAATTCTATGTAGCCGTCGGTCACTTGGCCACCTTCATTTTTTAATAACCCTGAAATAGCCTTCAGGGTTGTAGATTTACCTGCTCCATTACTTCCTAAAAGAGCAACAATCTTCCCATCGGGTACCTCAAGTGACATTCCTTTAATGGCTAATATGATTTTGTTATAAACAACCTCTATATTGTTTAGACGGAGCATCGTTTACCCTCCCTATATAAAGACATAGAAACTAATAAATACTAAGCTAGTCGTTCTTTGGCTAACTGCCCACGCCTAGTTAAAATACAGAAAATAGGGAACACTTATAGAGCTACTAAAATACTTTTTTATGGAGAGGGTACTAAGCGGCAAGTACCCTCTTTCCATTTAATTAACGCATGTCACTAACACCAAAGTATTCAGTAATAATATCCCACTCACCGTTTTTAAGTTGCCCTAAACGAATTTGGTCTGTACCTGCATGATTATCAGGAGCGAATGATACATTTGCACCTAAACCACCTAGATCAAAGTTATCAATAGATTCAATTGCTGCTCGAATAGCTGGTCCTGTAACTTCCCCATCAGTTTCGGCAATTGCAATTCTTATTGCTTCTGCCATGATTGAAGCTGTTGCCCATCCTTGAACAAACTTTTGGTTAATATCTTCAACAGTTTTACCTTTTGACTCTAAGTATTCTACAATTGGTGCCATACCTGGAAGGTCTTCAGTTGGGAATGCATGTGTTACTACACCAATAAATCCATCTAAAGCGTCAACCCATTGTTGGTTATCACTTCCTTCAGGTACTAAACCTTCCCCTGCAGTCCAGTTTAAGCCCATAAACTGTGTATCCCATCCAAGTTGTTTCCCATCACGAACAACATTTCTTGTTTGGTTCCAAGTATAGTTAATGATTGCATAATCTGGAGCTTCATTATTTCTTGCCCATGATTGCAATGTCGTTTGTGGATCTGTATCACCAAGTTCAATCTGAATATCTGGAACAACCTCTACAACACCAGCTAAGTTTTCAGCCGCATAGTCCTTCATATCTTGTATCGGTGATTCACTAAATGGGTGACCAGCATGATACACGAGAGCTACAGTTGCTGGTGAACTTCCTTCATGATTTTCGCCAATCCATTCAAGCATCGCACGACCTTGATCTGAATAACTTGCTGCTACGAGGAAGTTAAACCCACTTTCATTCCCGGTATCTTTTAAATTTTCAGAATAAGAAGCGGAGAAAAATGGAATTTCATCGTTAATAATTTGTTGACGTAATGCTTCTGTATCCGCTGTCCCCCATCCTAGAACAGCTGCAACTTCATGACGGTCTCTTAATGATTGATAAACTTGTTGTGCTCGACTTGTATCATAAGCATAATCCTCACCAACAAAATCAATTTTATAGCCATCCACACCGCCATTTGAATTTAAGTATTCGAAGAAAGCCCTTTCACCTTCTGCATATGGTGCCCCTACATCTCCAGTTGCACCTGACTCATCGAAAATCCCTCCTAATTTAACTACTTTTCCAGAGTCCGTTGAGTCGTTTGATGTATCACTAGATGCTTCATTTCCCCCACATCCTGCAAGCAAACCTAATGCTAGTACAGATGTTGCAACAGTTGCCATCGTTTTTTTCCAATGACTTTTTTTCATTTAATTTCCCCCTTATTAGATACATCGTATATTGGATGAAGGCCCTTTATGTAGGACTTCGTAATCCCTAAGTATTTAGATACATTTTGAACCTTAATAAGAAAATGGCCATAATCTGAAATAATTTTTTATATTATTCCAAATGTGAACTAAGCCACCTGGTTCAAAGATTAAAAACAAAATAATTACTAATCCGAATACAAACTCACGGAACGATGAAAGAAGGTGATAAGCATTTGGCATATAGATGGTTAAAAATTCGACCATGTAACCCAATCCAACTGGAAGTAGTGTGATAAAAATAGCTCCTAATATTGCTCCAAATACACTACCTAGTCCGCCTACTAATATCATTGCTAAATATTGAATTGAAACTTCGATACTATAAAGTTCTACTGTAACTACCATCGTATAGTGAGCAAGTAGTGCACCTGCGATACCTACGATAAAAGAAGAGATTGCAAATGACATTACTTTGTAGCTAAACAAGTTTATTCCCATTATTTGTGCAGCGACATCCCGGTCTCTTACTGCAAGAAATGCACGACCTGTACGTGTACGGAATAGATTAAGAGCATAGATAGTTGTTAGCACCGCAATTGTTAAGCATAGAAAGTAATAACTATTATGACTAGAAAAAGTATATCCACCAATAGATGGGCGACTTAATACCATCCCCGCGCCACCACCAGTTAGACTAGTCCAACGACCAATGATCCAAAGAATGACTACTTGAGCAGCTAATGTCGCAATTGCTAAATATAAACCTTTTAGCCTTAATGATGGAATTCCGAAAAGCCCACCAATAACAGCTGTAACTAAACCAGCAAGAGGAAGTGCAATCCAAAAGCTCCACCCTAATGTCATAGTTAAGATGGCTGAGGTGTATCCACCTACCGCTAAGAAGGCACCAACCCCAACAGAAATTTGGCCAGTAAATCCAGTTAATATATTTAATCCAATTGCCCCAATGACTGCTATTGCACACAATGTAGCAAGACCAACAACATAATTAGAAGCTACTAGCGGAAACAAGAATAATAAGATTACGATAATCAACATTCTCAATTTCATCTGTGGAGTACGGAACAGTTCCATATCTCTACTATAACTAGTCTTATAGTTTCCACATTCCACAACAAATGGATTCCTCATATATTCACACCCTTTCTATTCCGCCTTTACCAAAGAGACCGTTTGGTTTAAGCATTAGTATAATCGTTACAATAATGAAAGGTATTACTTCTTTTAATCCTCCACCAAAAATAGGTTGTAAGTACCCAGCTGCTAAATTTTGTACGACCCCAATAATAAAGCCTCCTATTATAGCACCAGGGATACTATCTAATCCCCCTAAAATTACAACTGGCAGAACCGCAAGTCCAATCGTTGCCATGGAAGCGTTTACACCGTTAATATTTCCTAATAAAACACCACCAACTGCGGCAACTACTGCGGCAATACCCCATGTAATAGCATATACAGACTTTACGCTAATACCCATTGAAAGCGCAGCCATTTGATCATCTGCAACAGCTCGCATTGCAAGACCCATTTTTGAATATTTGAAGAAGAGTGTAAAAATGACTAGTAACACCATTACGATCACGAAAGACCATAAATATACTGGAGCGATGATGATTTCTCCTATTTGAATAGGAGTTGCTGGGAAGATAGATGGATATGACTTTGTTTGATGTCCCCAAATCATATGAACTAAACCACCTAGTAAACTAGCTAAACCGATAGTGGCCATTATGACTGAGATAACTGGAGCATTTATTAGAGGTCTTAGTACAACTCGTTCAATTGCCATTCCGAGGAGGGCATTGAACACTAGTGTGATTAATACTGCGATTATAAATGGAATTTTGTATACTGCGACTAGAGTAAGACAGATATATGAACCTATTAAGACGAGTTCGCCATTAGCTAAATTCAATGCATCACTTGCTTTATATATTAGAACAAACCCTAAAGCTACTAATGCATAAATACTTCCAACGACTATACCCGTTATGAGTAATTGCAAGAAAAAACTCATGTATTAAGCCACCTCCTGTGTCGTATCTAAATCAATAACTTCTAAGTTTGTATTTACATCACTTTGATTACCGTTATTGTATGTTAGAGTTACTTGGCCATTTGATGAGTATAATCCTTCGAGAAGCGACTCGTATTTATCTTCTAGATAGCTTCGCCGGACTTTTTGTGTACGTGTTAACTCACCTTCATCAGCATCAAGTTCTTTATTGAAGATGACTATTTTTTTAATTCGAGTTTCACTTTTAATATCCTTCATAATATTGGCAATTTCTTTTTCAATTAACTGAAGGACTTCTTTTTTAGTAGATAGGTCTGCAAATGTTGTATAAACAATTTGGTTTTTTTCAGCCCATCGCCCTACGTTTGCCATATCAATGTTTATCATAGACACTAAATATGGTTTATCTTTACCGTAGACAAGTGCCTCTTTAATAAAGCGGCTATACTTTAATTTGTTTTCAAAATAACTCGGTGCAATTGTTTCACCATTCTGAGTAGTAAACATACTACTAGCCTGATCTTTAATATAGAGATGACCATCATCTTCTAACTTACCTTGATCTCCTAATGAGACCCAACCATTGATACTTTCATGAAAATCTTTGTAATAGCCGACATATTGGCCTGGACTTTTAACAAGTACTTCATTGTTATCAGAAATTTTCACTTCCGTATGTGGTAAAGGTAAGCCGACACTCGTTTTATTAATATCTCCATCTCTTTGGACAAATGAAATACCACAAACTTCTGTTGCACCGTAGCAATGTTTCACGTTAACGCCTAGAGAGTGAAAGAAATGAATTGCTTCTTCTCCTAATGGAGCACCATTATTATAAGCCCGCTTAATTCTAGATAAGCCTAGATGATCTCGAATGGCACTGAATACTAGAAAGTCTCCCAAACCATACATAATCTTAGTAGATAAAGAGGCTGGTTTATTGTTTAATTTAGCATCTGCCATTTTCTCACCATATGGTTTAAAGAAGTTATAGACTTTTCTTTTAAACCAAGTAGCTCCATCAATTCTTAACTTAAATCTAGAAATGATATTTTCATAAGTTCTTGGTGGTGCAAAAATGGTATGTGGACCTATTTCTCTTAAGTCTGTGAGTACAGTTGTCGGCTGTTCAGGAAAATTAATAGAGACACCCTTACATAACGACATTGTTATACTCATTACCTGTTCACCAATCCAAGCCAATGGCAAAAATGATAAATAATCATCTTTTTCATTAACAGGATCCACTTCTGCCAGATTAAGTGCAGTTGAAATCAAATTACTATGCGTTAACATTACACCTTTTGGATCACCAGTTGATCCAGCTGTGTACGAGATGATAGCTACATCATTTCCGGACACTTGCTCAGATTTATGTTTAAAAAAATTCGGCTCTTTTTCGCCAAATCCTTCTCCAATTTTTTGTAAATCTTTAATATAGAGAAGTTTTTTATTACTATACTTCCTCATACTCTTATCGTTATAATAAACAATCTTTTGAACACTTGGGATTAATTCTTCAATTTCTAGTAACTTATCCACTTGCTCTTGATCTTCAGCAACAACGACTTTAGCATCACAATGATTTAAGTAATAAATTAATTCATCACCTGTTGCCTCTTGGTATATCCCAACGGCTATTGCACCTAAGCTTTGCGCTGCCAACTGTGAATAAAGCCACTGTGGTCGATTATCACCTAAAATTGCAACTTTATCACCTTTTTCGATACCTAATTCAGAAGCAAACCCTAAGCTTAAGCTACGGACATTTTCTAAATACTTAGACCATGTTATTTCATTCCAAATTCCAAGTTCTTTTTGCCTTAATGCCACTTGGTTGGCCATCTTTGTACCCCGTTCTATTAAAAGATGAGATAACGTTTTATCTATTGACATAGCTATAAGTGCCTCCTTCCTTAAATAGCTTCCTCACCAATATAAGCTTTAATAACTTCAGGGTTATTTTGTATTTCTTCTGGTGTACCAAAACCAATTTGTTTTCCAAAATCTAGTACAGCGATTGAGTCAGATAAGTCCATAACAACGCCTAGATCGTGTTCTATTAAAACGACTGTCATGTTTTTTAATTCATGCATATCTAAGATAAATCTAGACATATCTTCTTTTTCTGAAGAATTCATTCCTGCCATTGGTTCATCAAGTAGTATTAATTCTGGCTCTAATGCTAGTGCTCTTCCTACTTCAACTCTTTTTTGTAAACCGTAGGATAGTGTACCAACAGGTGTATGTCGGTAATCTTGCAATTGTAGGAAGTCAATTACCTCTTCTACAGCTCTTCGGTGCTTAACTTCTTCCTTTTCGGCCGATCCCCAATAAAGTCCACCCTTTACAAGACCTGATTTCATTAAAGTATGTCTACCTAACTTTAAATTATCAAGTACTGACATATGAGCAAAAAGGGCAATATTTTGGAAGGCTCTTGCAATTCCTAAAGTCGTTCTCTTATAAGGCTTCATATTAAGAATTTCTTGGCCTTTGAAACGAATTGAACCATTCGAAGGACGATATAATCCACTTATACAATTTAACATACTGGTTTTTCCAGCTCCATTAGGGCCTATGAGTGAAAAAATCTCACCTTCTTTTATATGGTAGCTAACATCGTTCAATGCTTTAACGCCACCAAATTGGAGTGAAACATTTTCAACCTCCAATATAGCTCCCATGCATTTTCCCCCTTTTCCTCATTAATTTGGTAATTTGTAAGCGCTATCATGATTATAAAGATGAGCATATGTTCATGTCAACATAAAAATTTAAAATTTTATGAAAATTCGAAAATGGAAATATTTATATATAGTTTGTGAAAATATTACAATAAAATTTTACAAACTATAAAATTATCCCAAATACTTAGGCTTAAATTATAAGTTTTTATACTCGCCATTATGACAGGCTGTTCACCTTATCCATTAAATAGGAAGCAAAAAAGATTTAGTAGAATAGAAATACCTTTCATCATTTGTAACATCAAAAAACTCATCTTACTTTTCCTCATTCACTATCCCTTTTAAAGCCTTCTCCCAACCTATTAATAATCTATTAAATTTTAGGCTATGTTAAAGCAGATAGTTGATTTTCGCTCCCATGTTGAAATGTTAATTTCACACACCTTTCAGGAACTAAAGGGTTGGAAAAGTTGCAACGTTCTTAACAGCACTTATTATATAAGTACTTTGTCAAACAGTGTCGAATTTTTCTAAATACTATGTTATATTAGTAACACTTGTTTTTATCTTTAATGGTTTAAAGGAGGAAATTTTTTTGAGGAATCACGTAACAAATCAACCTAGAGAACAATGGGCATCAAGACTTGGCTTCATTTTAGCCGCAATGGGTTCAGCCGTTGGGTTAGGGAATATATGGAGGTTCTCTTATGTAACTGGAGAAAATGGTGGAGCTGCCTTTTTAATCATTTATTTTCTTTGTATATTAATAATTGGTATTCCAATTATGATGGCAGAATTTACGATAGGTCGTAGAGCGCAAAGCGATGTAGTTGGATCATTTCAAACGATTGCACCTAACAAACCCTGGTTCATCGGTGGCTTTTTAGGTGTCGCATCTTCATTTATTATACTTTCTTTTTATGGTGTTATTGCAGGTTGGACATTATTTTATTTTATTAACTATATAACAGGTACATTATGGTCTGCTCCATCTGAAGGCTACGGTGCCTATTTTGAAAACTTTATAACACATCCAACACACCCAATCTTTTGGCAATTTATTTTCATGGTACTTACAATCGGTGTTGTACTAATTGGTGTAAAAAATGGAATTGAAAAAACAAATAAAATTTTAATGCCTGTGTTAGCTATTTTATTACTTATTTTAGCTGGTTATAGTTTAACACTAGGGGGAGCTAAGGAAGGGCTTGCCTTTTTATTTTCACCCGAATGGTCAGCTTTTAAGGATCCAGAAGTTTATTTAGCAGCCTTAGGTCAAGCATTTTTCTCGTTAAGCTTAGGAATGGGTGCACTTATAACTTATGGTAGCTATTTATCAAAGGAAGAAAAACTACCAGGTGCTGCCTATAGCGTCGCTTCACTAGATACGGTATTTGCAGTTATTGCTGGAATTATGATATTCCCAGCCGTTTTCGCCTTCGGAATTGAGCCAGGTTATGGTGCAGGACTTGCGTTTGTCACATTGCCTGATATATTTGATAGTATTGCTTTCGGCGGTATAGTTGGCTTGGCTTTCTTTTTCTTGTTAGCAGCTGCTGGACTTTCATCAGCTGTTTCATTACTCGAAGTTGCAGTTGCTTACTTTATTAGAAGATTTGGTTGGAGTCGTAAGTTCACTGCAATGGTAATTGGTACCCTAATCTTTTTAATTGGAATTCCTTCTTCTTTAGGTTTTGGGGCATGGTCACACCTTACCTTTTTTGACAGAAGTATTTTAGATAACATGGATTTTCTAGCTTCAAACATTTTCCTACCTCTAGGAGGATTAATAATTGCATTATTTGTTGGTTGGGGCTGGAACAAATCAGAAGCTATAAAAGAATCTGACTTCGGAAACTCATTCATCGGTCATCTTTGGATTTTTATTCTGCGATTTATCGCTCCTATTGGGATTTTACTCGTTTTCTTGAGTGCAATCGGTCTATTTGATTAGTTGACTTTAGAAAAGTACAAATAGTTTGAGCGATTATCGATAGTACCCATAAAAAAAGCGTGTGAAGGTTACTGACATACACGCTTTTTTTATTTATTCAAGTTGTAGGGTGACAGTAAAAGTTGTTGACTCTTCGTTTGAAATACATGAAATGGCACCATTATGTTTGTCCATAATTTTTTTACTCACATATAATCCAATACCTGTGCCCATTTTTTTTGTCGTGAAAAATGGTTCAAAAATGGTTTTTTGAACGTGTTCAGGGATGGCTGGTCCGTTATTCGTAACTGTAATTTCTATTTGTCTTTCTTCCGTTACATTCGAACTAATGATAATTTCTTTTCTCCCACTATTATCTTTAAGGGCATCAATAGAGTTCATAATTAAGTTGATAAAAACTTGACGTATTTCCTCTCGATATCCTTTAACTGTTTTTTCTGCCCCAATTTCAGTTTTAACTACTACATCACCGTCTGCAATACTAGGATATACAAACTCAATTATTTCTTCTATTAAGTTTTTCATATCAAAATCCTCTTTTTGTTGGTGTGAAGTAGTTTCTCTTCTTGACGCTACTAAAAATTGCGAAATTCGAAAGTTCAACTGTTCCAACTCATGTGTAATTATATCAATATATTTTATCTCTCTATCCTCTTCTTTTAATAGCTTTACAAAGCCCATTACTGCAGTTAATGGGTTACGGAATTCATGTACAAAGCTAGACGACATTTGGCCTAGTAATGTTAATCTGTCCTTATGCGATTGTTCGATAAACAGACTCTTATCTTGTAATTGTATATTTTTTAACTCAGTATATTTATATACAGCATGGTATATAAACTGATCAAAACAAAAATTAATTTTATTAATAATAGGCTGTACACTTTTTAGGGACAGATCCATATCTTCTAGTGATTGGAAAATAGTGGTTCTACCAATATTCACATTGTATATAAACTCACTAATATTAACGTCAGCTGTTACTCTTTCAATTGCTACTTTGTAGGCTAGATCTTTTACGATTTCATCTTGGTAAGGATTTCTCAAACAGTATATTAGGAGGTCAAACATTAATTTACCGTTACTCTCAACGTTAACTGAAAATGGATCAGCATCTGATATACGTACATTTTTTCTCCAGTAAGAAAGAAAGTTATTCGCATTTGCCTCTAAATATTGACAAAATTTTTCTTCTACCTCTACCATTCTTTTATTCCCCTTCGTAACTAATTGACTATCTATTTTACTTACTACTATACAAAAGAATTTATGATACGACAATTATTTTCAAAATAGTTAGTCAGTTTTATATAAATTAATTATATATTATGACAATCTAAACCAAACTTTAACTGTTATTTAAATTTAACCGCTGTTCCGTATACTAGAATTTCAGACGACCCTTCCATAATTGAAGATGTTGTATATCGTACATTCACAATCGCATCTGCACCTAGTGCTTCAGCTTCACGTATCATTTCCTTTTCAGCATAATTTCTAGCATCTATAAACATCTCTTCATACTCTTTCATTCGTCCTCCAACGATATTTCGTAACCCCCCCATAATATCCTTACCAATATGCCTAGCCTGTACAGTATTTCCTTTCACTACCCCTAAGGAGGTTTCTATCTCTTTACCTATAACCATCTCTGTATTTACAACTAACATAAATAGCCCACCTTTCCTACAAAGCCTAAAGAAAGCTGTCAAATAAGATTTCGACAACTTTCTTGTTAACCCTTCAATATTATCTTACGATTTCTTTTAATGAAGTATGCTCACTAATTACTTCTGTTAGTATTTTCATACCCGCTTCTAACTTTTCTGGAGTTGAATGAGTATAGTTTAACCTCAATGCATTCTTCTTTCCTTTACCTACATAAAAAGGAGCACCAGGTACATAAGCGACACCTCTATTAACTGCTACTTTCAGTAACTCGGTTGTATCAATGCTTTTATCCAATTCAATCCAGAAGAACATGCCTCCTTTTGGTACAACATAAGACATCCCAGGAAGGTTTGCTTTTTCTAACTCATGTAACATAATATTCATTCTTGAATGATAAACCTCGATTAAATTACTGATATGCCCATCTAAGTCAAAATTAGTACACAAATGATATAAAGCTTGCTGTGATAAAGAGTTAGAGTGCAAATCATTTGCCTGTTTTGCTTGAGACATAATTCTAATAATCTGATGCGGTCCAGCAATCCATCCTGTTCTTAATGCAGGTACAGCTGTCTTAGAAAATGTACTCGTATATAATACATGGGTTCCTTCTTTATCAAACGATGCAATCGGATAGTATGTTTCATCTTTATCAAATTGAATATCTCCATATGGATCATCTTCAAAAATAATCACATGATGTTTTTGTGCCAACCTTAAAACCATTTTTCTACGTTCATTCGACCATACTTTCCCTGCAGGATTCGAAAAAGTCGGTACAACATAAATACATTTCGGCTTATATTTTCTTATTTTCTTTACTAAGTCTCCTTCAAGCATTCCATGTTCATCGGACTCCACTGGGATAACTTTAGCCTCATAGGATTCAAATACCTGAAGTGCTGCTAAGTATGTTGGATTTTCTGTTAGGATAATATCTCCTGGATTAAAAGTGACTCTAGAAAATAAATCGATTGCCTGTTGAGAACCCGTTGTTAGTAGTATCTCTTCTGAATTATAACAAGTAATTTCCTTCCGTTTCATACGATCAATTAATAATTCACGAAGTGGTAGAAAACCCTCTGTTTCAATATATTGCAATGATTTTTTACCAGTTTTAAATGTTTCTTCAAAGGCTTCTTTAATACCTTCTAGCGGAAATAAATCATCATCAGGAAGACCGCCAGCAAACGAAATCACATTTCCTTTTGATACTACCTTTAAAATATCACGGACAGCAGAAGATTGAAGATGGCGTACTCGTTTGGCAAATGCATATTTCATGACATACACCCCTAATTTTTTCGGAATTTTTTTAATAAATATACCTTATTACAAAAGAAAGTCAATAAGTATAAGGAAAATTCAAATAACTTTCTATAATCTATTACAATTTTTTACTACTCTTAATTAACATAGGAAAAACCATCTTAGATATATTAGGAGAACTTACTAGAAGGATAAACTTGCAGAGATTTAGGGGAAATATAGTGATTTCATCGTTCACTTTTAAGGATCTTATCGAAATAGACTCATGGTAAAACATAAAAAACACACCCCAATTGTTAGATGTGTCTAACAATTGGGGTGCAGTTCCTTATCGGGAGCTGTCCTTTTAATAACTTCTCATATCAGAGGCAGCGTAATCGTAAACGTCGTACCTTGATTTTCCTTACTATTAACAAAAACTTTACCATTGTGATTTTCTATTATTCCAAAGGATATCATTAGTCCTAAACCAGTTCCGTTTTCTTTCGTGGAGAAAAATGGCCGCCCTATCGATGCTATCTTTTCTTCTGGAATTCCAATTCCTTCGTCTTTAATTCGTATAATAACATGTTCATTTTCAAGTTCAACCTCAAGAGAGATTTTACCACCAGTCGGCATAGCATCAATCGCATTCTTTATAAGATTGATAAATACTTGCTTTAATTGATTATCATCACAATATACTAATATTTTTTCTGCCTCGTAAGTAAAATTTGTTTGTACATTATGTATATTACATTGCGGTTGTAGTATAGCTATCACTTGATCTAGAACTGAAATAATATTTTTTTCACATAATGATGTCGCATTAGGTTTAGCTAAGAGTAATAACTCATTAAGGATTAATTCAATTCGATTAAATTCTTCATTCATAATTTTATAATATAATTGATTATCCGTTTCACCAGACTGAATTAGTTGTAGAAAACCTTTCAATGAGGTTAAAGGATTGCGTATTTCATGTGCTATCCCAGCAGCCATCTGGCCTACTAGAGAAAGTTTTTCAGATTTCTGGAGTATTTCCTTAGTTTTTTTAATTTCTGTAATATCACGAAATGTAATAACTGACCCTATATACTCTCCACCGCCACTGTCTAAGATGGGGTTTGTTGTATATTCAACATCAAAACTCGAACCATCTTTTCTCCAAAATATATCATTTGTCACATGGATCGTTTTACCTTCTTTAAGAGCTTTGAAAACAGGACAAGTGGAGACTGGTATTTGGTTTCCTTGCTTATTTGTATGATGAACTAGATCATGTAGATTACTCTTATCCAATTCTTCCTTTGCATAACCAACCATTTGTTCTGCTGCCTTATTCCAGAAAATCAGATTTGCATCTAAATCTATACCATAAATACCATCAGTAATAGAATCTAAGATTAATTGATGAATTTGATTTAGCTTATTGATTTCCTTCTCTTTTTCAATTTGTTTACTGATATCATATATATCTACAAGGTAATGAGAAGTGTGTTTATTCCCTTGGGTCATATTAAGTAGTGAAAAATGTAGTGCAACCCAAATTTCTTTACCGTTTTTATGTAAAATCCGCTGATCAATAATTATTTTTCCTTCTATACTAGGTGGGTTATCGTTAAATAAATAACTAGTCTTAGAAATATCTTCGACGTGAGTTAATTGAGGTAGATTTACCTTCTGTAATTCTTCTTTAGAATAACCTGAAATATTACATAAAGTTCTATTAACTAAATAAAACCTTCCATCTAACGTTACTATTGCTTTACCATTAGAGGCATACTCAAAGGCATTTTGATACATTGCCTGTTCTACTTGACTATTCGAAAGTTTAATCACATTAGTATCCTCCATATATTAATAAAATAATTTTACTCTTAGATGTTATTTATATTTTAGCTTATATTGATAATTTTTGTAAGATTTAATCAATAATGTCACAATATATTTTTCAGGTTCATTCAATTTCACTATTTTTTGTGTCTAGTATTCTTATTACTTCCTAAATAAAAAACGCTTAATATAAACATACAAATAAAGTTAAATAGGAAGGATGGCCACACATAAAAAAACCTGTACAAAAAGTACAGGTATACAAAAAATATTACTTATCCGTTGGGGCGGATATTTTCTTTATAAATATTTTCGATGCATTTTTTTCCCATCATACGTGAAGACAATCTTCTTTTCATTAATAACCGTTTCCATATGAGTAGACCTACCCCATAACTGCTGAATATATGGCATTACCTTTTCTAAATATCCGACATCTAGTTCAGTACCTTCATAATGGTGTGTAATGTACAATTCACCATTTTTCAAATAATCCCCGTCAGTTACTGTTAAATATGGAAAGCCTCCATTCACTCGAGATTGAACAAGTTGATCTCGGATTTTCTCCCATTCTTTATCCACAATCTTATAATCTGAACCTTGCTTTTGGAATAGAAATAAATCTTCCCTATTGACAAGGTCCTTTGTAAGATAGTTACGAATAAAAGAAATATCTGATTCAATTTCTCTTACTTCATAAATTTTTTCTCTTCCACTTCCAGGTTTAACACCTTGGCGTTCCTTCATTTCCTTAGTTGGGTTATTATATCTTTCTTCAATATCTTCAAATATTTTCAATCCTAAATAATATGGATTAATGCTCGTCTTTGAAGGTTGGACAACACCAGAGTTTAATTTTGCATACTCAATAGCCTCATCAGTTGTTAGGGAGAGTTCTCGCATAATTCTAATATGCCAATAAGAAGCCCATCCTTCGTTCATTATTTTAGTTTCAAGCTGCGGCCAGAAATAAAGCATTTCTTCACGCATCATTGTTAAAATGTCCCTTTGCCACGGTTCAAGTTCACGACTATACTCTTCAATAAATAACAATAAATCTTTTTCTGGCTTAGGAGGGAACTTCTTTTTCTTTTTCTTTTTTGGTTCGACAGGTTTAGTGTCGCCTAAATTCCATAAATCATCATATGGTGAATTAGCTTTAGGAGTATCGTCTTCTTCTTCTCCCTCCATTGACCAAGCTAGTTTTGAACGTAATATACTTGGATCAATATGCTCTTGAATCGCTAAAATCGCATCTAAAAATTTTTCAACTTCTTCTCGTCCGTGGATCATCTCATATCGATAAATACGTTCTGCTGTCGCACTCATACTTTCTACCATGTCTCTTCTCGTGTTTGAGAAACGGACATTGTTTTTAAAAAAATCACAATGTGCCAAGACGTGGGCTACAATCAACTTATTTTGAATGAGTGTGTTGGAATTAAGCAAAAATGCATAACATGGATCAGAATTAATAACCAACTCATAAATCTTGCTTAAACCTAAATCATATTGCAATTTCATTTTATGAAACTGCTTTCCAAAACTCCAATGAGAAAATCTTGTTGGCATTCCATAGGCACCGAACGTATAAATTATATCTGCGGGACAAACTTCATAGCGCATCGGAAAGAAATCCAATCCAAAACCTTGAGCAATTTCGGTAATTTCATCAATTGCATATTCTAACTCTTTTTGTTCATGCGGTAGCATAGTCGACCCTCCTCTAGTCTTCCGTTATAACAATTTATGAAAAAAAGGGTCAAATAATGAGAAAGAATTAAATAAACTATAGAATTAATAATTTGTGGTGCCGTCATTTATGCAGGAGAACAGCATTGTACATCACAGCATTGTTGTTCATTCGTTGTCTTTCTTTTAATGCTAATCAAGCTAAATAATCGTTTAATAATTGTATTGTGGGGTTTCCTATTATGCTGACTGACTCGATTAGCTGCAGTGTAAGTTTGCTTAATATCTTCTCGCTTATACTCTATGATCGCTCGGTATCCATATTCATATATCATGTTTTTCCCTCCAATTAAATACAACATTGGTTACTGTCTTTTTCCTGTTCAGTATCTTCCCATGTAAAAAAGAATTCCCATTCATGCCCATCTGGATCATTAACCCAGAATTTATCCTGCTTTGCATAACAACAAACAGTATTTATTTCATCTCTTGTATCATTTCCTTGCTCTATCAATCGTTCTTTGTGCTTTAGGATCTCTTCTGGTCGCTCTACTTGAATACCAAAGTGATTAATGTGATTTCCTTCAACTGTTGGTCGTACATTTAGAGTAAAATTTAAGGATAAATGAGGAATTAAAAACTTCGCATAGTTTTCTTTTACTTTAACTGGTTCTGCCTCAAAAAGTTTTGAGTAAAATTTAACAGAATTACTTAAGTTTGTTACGTTTAAACCAACATGAATATTCATATATAACTCTCCCTTCATCAAAAAAAATTGATATTTAAATCAAAAAAAATTGATTTATTAATGATCAAGACTGACTAACATTTAGTCAGCCTCTGAACAAACAGCACAGTTCTTCGGAAAGAAGATGGTTTACCTGCTCATCATTTAACATATAGTAACTCCAAGTACCTTTCGCTTCCTTTTTAATTAATCCAGCACTTAAAAGAATTTTTAAGTGATACGAAATTTTTGATTGCGGCATTTGAAAAATTTCACATAAATCACAAACACACACTTTACCACGTTGCGTTAATTCATACATAATTTCAAGACGTTTTTTATCGGCTAACGCTTTAAACTTAGACTCATACTCTACAAAAGTTTTTTCTAAGTTAACGTCTAATAGTGGAATTTCCTTCATTGCTTTCACCACCAATTATTGTCATCTTGTTATTCATATTGTAAACCGTTCAATTACTTTTGACAACTATTAAATCAATTTTTTTTGATATAAGTTTTCGACATTTTTCTGGAACGTGTTTCCATACTCATTTTTATTATCCTCCTTTACTAATCAACCATTCACTTAACATCTCCTGATAAATAAAAGGGGTGGATTAAGCGTCCACCCCATTACACTGCTTTAAATTACGATTGTTCAACAAGGATTTTGATTTTGCTCATTAACTCTTGTTTTAACTCACCCAACCAAGCTTGACTTTCTTGAAGTGATGGTCTTTTCACACTAAAGTAAAACTTAATTTTAGGTTCAGTACCAGATGGACGCATACAAATCCAAGATCCATCTTCCAATGTGTACTTCAATACATTAGACACTGGCAATGTTAATGCTTCCTTACGATTTTCTACTAAGAAGCTTCTTTCTTGTGTGTGGTAGTCTTCAGCAACAGTTACTTTCTTTCCCGCAATTTCATTGAGTGGGTTTTCTCTGAAATGTGCAAGAATAGATTGAATTTGTTCCACCCCTGCTTTTCCTTTAAGTGTTAATGATTCTAACCCCTCTTGGTAATACCCATATTTAGAAAACACTTCCATTAGCCCCTCATATAAAGTCATTCCACGAGATTTATAGTAAGTAGCCATTTCAGCAGCCAATAAACAAGCTTGCACAGCATCTTTATCACGAACAAAGTCGCCAATTAGGTACCCGTAACTTTCTTCATAACCAAATACAAAAGTCTTAGCACCTGTCTCTTCATATTCTTTCATTTTCTCACCGATGAATTTAAATCCTGTTAATGTATCAACTGCTTCGAGTCCATATTTCTCTGCAATGACTCTACCTAATTCAGATGTAACGATCGTTTTTAAAACTACACCGTTTGCAGGAATTTTTCCTTGCTCTTTTCTTTGCGAAAGAATGTATTCAAGCATTAATGCACCTGTTTGGTTTCCTGTTAAGACAACATATTCACCTTGTGTATTTCTGGCTGCAATCCCTACGCGGTCTGCATCAGGGTCTGTAGCAATTAAAACATCTGCATCATGTTCATTCCCATATTTAATTGCAATTTCAAAAGCTGCATGCTCTTCAGGATTAGGTGATTTTACCGTAGAAAAATTGGGATCAGGTAGCTCCTGCTCTTTTACAACAATAACATTATTAAAACCACTTGTTTCTAAGACACGGCGAACTGGTATATTAGCCGTACCATGCAGTGGTGTAAACACAATGTTTACATTTTTTCCTTTTTCAACGACCATCTCTGGATTAACGATAATTGTTTGAAGCTCACTATTATATGCTAAGTCGATTTCTTCGCCAATCACTTTTAAAAGTTGTGCTGCTTTTAACTCATTTTCATCCTCTACTTTTATCAATAGTTCATCTTCAACCTCATTAACCTTTTCAATAAGAGTATTCGCTGGACCTGGAGGAAGTTGGCAACCATCTGGACCATATACTTTATAACCGTTATATTCAGGAGGGTTATGACTCGCCGTAATTACAATTCCCCCAAATGCTTTTAAAGATCGAACCGCAAATGATAATTCAGGAGTCGGTCGTAAATCACCGAATAAATAAGTTTGAATTCCATGTTTTCCAAGTGTTAATGCCGCCTCTTTTGCAAATTCAGGTGATTTATGTCTGCAGTCATAAGCAATAACAACACCTTGCTTCTTTGCCTCTTCTCCAAACTCTGAAATATATCGAGCAAAGCCCTCTGATGCTTTACGAATTGTATATGTATTCATACGGTTAGGTCCAGGACCAATTTCTCCTCGCATTCCACCTGTACCGAACTCTAATCCTTTATAAAAACAATCTTCTAAACGGACCTCGTCATCTTTTATATTCTCTAGCGCTTCTTTTAAATCCGCTTCTAATCCATCATAATTTACCCATCTACTATAAGCTTCTTTCCAGACCATAGTCTCCTCCTTGTCCTCTATATGAGCCACACCATTAAGTTTTATTAGTAAACTCTTATTTATTTCCCTAAATACTTTATCATTCCTGCAATCATCTTGCTAATTTTATGTAAAAAATAAAGACATATACTAGTGGTTTTCTATTTACGATATAAAAGTTATATAAAAATTAACGCTCTGTTAAGCAGTTAATTTTTAAGTTTTATTGGACTCAATATAGAGATGGAGATGCGCTTTCATTAAACATTCCGCACGATGTATTTAAAAATCAACACCAGCTTAACAGCACAAAAAAGACCTAAAGAACAAGATCTTTAAGTCTTAAAGAAGTCAGGACTATTATTAGCACTTAAGGCTATAACTATTCCCATAAGGACTTTCTTGAAGTCGTTACTGAAACCGCTCCTGCTTTTAATGCCTGTTCAACTTCCTTTTTATCCCTTATAAGTCCACCTGCGATAATCGGAACTTTAGTTTCCTCATATACTTCCGTTATAATATGTGGCATAACACCAGGAAGCACCTCAATAAAATCTGGTTTTGTCACTTCTAATAATTTATAACTCGTTTCTAATGCAATACTATCTAACAAAAACAACCTTTGAATGGCGAGTAATCGACTTTTTTTAGCTGTTAATACTACATTTTTTCTAGTTGAAATTAACCCTGCTGGTCGAATATCTTGGCATAAAAATTGTGCTGCATATTCATCATTTTTAAGTCCCTGTACTAAATCGGCATGTAGAAGCAATTTTTTGTTATTATTCTTTGCTAAACGATTAAGACTCCTTAACTGACCTATATGACTATTCAATAAAATAATGTATGTATATTGACTATCTAGTAGTTGCTCATATTGTTTTATGTCCCTTGCAGCTGGCAATATTCTTTGTCCGTTAAAGCTTTTCATTTCAATGACCATCCCTCCTCATTACGTCATTTAAACAGTAGTTAAACTACTTGTCAATAACGAATGAAACAGTTAATCTATCTGTCGCTGTATATTTGGAGGAAGTGGCTGTTCTAGGTGAAAATGATCTTTCGGATCACGAAAGTCATTTGACATCACTCTTCCTTGGGATTGAAGTAAGAACTGGTTAATATACGTTTTACCACTTCGTTTTGCCTCTAACCATCCAATCCAAGTACCACCCATTGATAATAGAATTTCGGCTTCGTATAAGCCGTTTTCTACATGATGCATAGGTTTTTTAATATAATGAACCATCTCTGGCATGTCTAAGATTACTTTTACATTAGCATCTTTTATAGGATTTCCCTCTTCATCATATAAGAAAATATGAAGGTCATTGGTTGTACCAGCAGTAAGAACATTATCAGTTCCAACAACTTCCATCTGCCATTCTGTAACCAGGTTTTCACGTACAAAGAGGGCATAACTAAGTAACCCTGTAATAATTAAAAAAGACAAAGCTATAAAAATTGTCATAACAGATCTTCTTACAACGACTTCTTCTAAATTCACCACTGCTCATCCTTTCTCTCATCACAGCTTTTCCAATGAAAGAATGAATTAAACTAATAAAAGTAAAAGCCAACATTTTATCACTTGATTGCATAAATTTTTAGCTGTTAAGTTCTAATGATAGTTTCTTCCTGTTCAGCTCATGAAAAGTAAGCAACACAACCAAAAAAGAAGACTGTCCGAATAATTTTTATTCGAACAGCCATCATATTTTTTACACTTTTTTCTTGTTTAACCTACACTATATACGTGAAGTCATTTGTCCTCATTTAATTGTTTATTAAGGTTTTATTTAAAATATCACGTTATTTTCCATCTAATTTATAATTAATTTCATAAATATCTTTTCTTCGATCTCTTAATTGAGTAACACTACCACTTCGACGGTGGCGACGTAATATTTCAAGGTCAACATCCCCTACAACAACAGTATCTATGTTAGGATGACATTCACCAACTATCGCATCACGCGGAAACTCAAAGTCAGACGGTGTAAAAATACCAGACTGTGCATATTGAATATCCATATTTTCTACATGAGGTAAGTTTCCTACTGTCCCTGAAATAACAGTATATACTTCATTTTCAATCGCACGGGCCTGCGCGCAATAGCGAACTCTTAAATACCCTTGACGTTCATCCGTACAGAATGGAGTAAAGATAATATTTGCTCCTTTATCTACAGCAATTCTCCCAAGCTCTGGAAACTCAACATCATAACAAATTTGAATGGAGATTTTCCCACAGTCCGTGTCAAACACTCTAATTTCATCACCTGGACTGATCCCCCACCACTTACGTTCATTAGGGGTGATATGGATTTTATATTGCTTTTCAATCGTTCCATCTCTTCTAAATAAGTAAGCAATATTATATATTTTATTTTCTTCTTCAACAAAATGAGAGCCACCGATAATATTGACATTGTATTTTACAGCTAAGTTTGTAAACAGTTTAATGTAATCTTCTGTGTATTCCGTTAAACGACGGATCGCCTGGCTTGGGCTTTTTTCAGGAAGGAACGACAATAGTTGAGTCGTAAATATTTCAGGGAAAACAGCAAAGTCAGAGCCATAGCCTGCAGCTACATCCGTATAGTATTCACATTGAGTAGCAAACTCTTCAAAGGAGTCAATTCTCTTCATCATATATTGTATAGTCGTTATCCGAACTGGAAACGACGTTCTAAAATGCCTTTTACTTTTCGGCTGAAAATCAATGTTATTCCATTCCATTAATGTAGCGTATCTCATTGATGCTTTATCATCTTGTAAATAATTTGGATTTATTCGTTTTAAAGTAAATCCATTCATCACTTGAAATGTTAACACTGGATCATAAATATTATGTAGCATTACCTGTTCAACATACTCACGAGGTGTGTATTGCTTTGCATATTTATAGTAATTAGGAATTCTTCCACCAATAATCATGCTTTTTAAATTAAGGGCTCGAGCTAATTCTTTCCTCGCTTCATACAACCGCTTTCCAATCTTCATCCTCCGATAATCAGGGTGCACCATTACTTCAATACCGTATAAATTATAACCATCTGGGTTATGGTTCGTGATATAACCTTTATCAGTAATTTCATCCCACGTATGTTGATCATCATATTCATCAAAATTAATAACTAAACTAGAGCATGATCCGATAATTTTGCCATCATATTCTACAACAAACTGGCCTTCAGGAAAAATACGAATGTGACTCTCAAGGTGAGTGATCTCCCAAGGCTCCATGTTAGGGAAACAAAGTTTTTGTAATGCAATTATTTCATCAAAATCTGCTCTCTTTATATTTCTAATTTCTATCTTTTTCTCAAACTTCGATACATCTATTTTCGTCATAACTTCAACTCCTTCGACCAAAGCACTATATTAAAGAGTGTACCCTTTCTTAAGTTGTTTCAACAACCTATTCCCTATTATAGGATTAATAAAACAAAACTAAAGACAAGACAAAAAACAGAGGGAATAATTCCTCTGCTTATGATCTTATTTATTCAGTTACTGAGATATGAACTTCGATTGGACCAATTCGAGTATCTAACGGAATGGTTATAAATGTTTTACTTGAGTGATATTTAGATATTCCTTCATTAACAATAGGAGGTGTAACATCAATAATACATTCTTCTTTAGAAAGTTCCGTCGCTGTTGTTCCTGCTACCCAGTTTCCAAACTCTTGTACAGCACTCCAACTTAGATCGTCTAGTTTTTCTATTTCAATTCCGCCCATCATGACTCCAACAATAGCTTTTGCAGTGTGTTCGGAAAATGAACAAATAATTTGTCCGTTAAGTTGACCGTTTATCCCTAATATAACCGACACATGATTAGAAGGAATGGGGCTATTCCCTGCGGAAGGCTTTAGGGGTGTTACTTTTATTCCAAAATGGCTTTCCAAAATCGTTTCGGTTGCACGACAAATCGCATTCACATGTTTAACATTCATTTTAGCCCCCATCTACTATTTATTAGTTTGTTTTTTCTATGCTCGTAGATTATCGTAATAAAACATTAAGCAAATATGAAAGCAGTCTTTTATTAAAGGTTTCATAAAGTGTTTCACTGAAATCCCTTGTCTAAAATTGCTAACTACTTTCTATTTTAATATAAACCAACAACGACTTTCTACCCATATCTATTATTCTATTAATAATCCTTTAGAACTATTAATTCTACTTAAAACGACAAAAATCCTTTTCTTTTGATACTTTCTTTAAAAACCTTCTAACCCCTTCCCCAGTTAGGTCTCCAAACCTTTGAGAACTTTGTTAGATTTTGTAACATAAATTTTATTTTGTTTTTGTAAATCTAAAAGGGTTTCTATTCAAAATGTAGAAACCTTAACCTAAGAATTTTATTTTAGAAAGGTCGTAGGTTCCTCTTGCAAACAGAAAAGCTAAGTGAATATGATCTCTATTTATTTCATCAAGGCAACCTTTTTTATAGCTACAAAACTCTTGGAGCCCATCTTTGTGAAAAAGATGGAAAAAAAGGAGTCCGATTTGCAGTTTGGGCCCCAAATGCAAAAGCTGTAAACATTGTTGGGAATTTTAATAATTGGAATGGGACAAACCACTCAATGCATAAAATAAGCGAGTCAGGAATTTGGTGGTGTTTTATTCCAGATATACAAGAAGGAACAATTTACAAATTCGAAATTCACTCGAAAAATGGAAGAGTATTATTAAAATCTGATCCTTATGCCTTCTACTCCGAACTCCGTCCACAAACTGCTTCCATCGTAACAGATTTAAATGATTATACGTGGGGAGATGAGTTATGGGAGAAAGAAAAAAAATTGAAAAATCCACTTAATGAACCACTGCTCATCTACGAGGTTCACCTTGGTTCGTGGAAACGTAAAAGTGATGGTGAATATTATACATATCGAGAACTTGCTGCTACATTAATTGATTATGTGAAAACGATGGGTTATACCCATATTGAAATTCTCCCAATAACTGAACACCCTTATGATCGTTCTTGGGGATACCAAACAACAGGCTTTTTTTCAGTAACAAGCCGATTTGGCACTCCTAAAGATTTCATGTATTTCGTTGATCAATGCCATCAAAACGGAATTGGAGTTTTACTAGATTGGGTCCCTAGTCATTTTTGTAAAGATGATCATGGCCTCCGTTTATTTGATGGTGAACCCATATATGAATATGCTGATGAACGAAAAGCTGAGAAAAAGAGCTGGGGAACGTTGTCCTTTGACTTTGGCCGTTCAGAAGTTAACAGTTTTCTAATTTCAAATGCATTTTATTGGCTTGAAATGTTTCACATTGATGGCCTTAGAGTAGATGCAGTTTCTAGCATGCTTTATTTAAACTTTGATAGAACAAATGAAGACAAGATATTCAACGAATATGGTGGCGATGAAAACATAGAAGCTATTCAATTTCTTCGTAAATTAAACGAATCCATTTTTAAAACCTTTCCAAATACTTATATGATGGCAGAAGAATCCTCATCTTGGCCGTTAGTAAGTGCACCGACATACCTTGGTGGATTAGGTTTTAACTATAAATGGAATATGGGCTGGATGAATGACATGCTCCGATATATGGAAATGGAGCCTATTCATCGTAAATGGCACCATCAATTAATTACCTTTTCCTTTTTTTATGCTTTCTCAGAGAATTTTATCCTCCCCTTATCACACGATGAAGTCGTTCATGGTAAGAAATCTTTACTAAGTAAAATGCCAGGAGATTATTGGCAGAAGTTTGCTAACCTCCGTGTTTTTCTAGGCTATATGATGACACACCCAGGCAAGAAACTACTATTTATGGGCAGTGAGTTTGCCCAGTTTGATGAATGGAAAGATCTTGAGGAATTAGATTGGGAACTGCTAGATTATCCTTCGCACAAAAACTTTTCTCACTATATGAAATCACTAAACACATTTTATAAATCTGAAAGATCATTATGGGAGCTAGATCATAACTCCGATGGCTTTGAATGGATTGATCCACATGATTATGAACAAAGCATTGTCAGCTTCATAAGAAAAAGTAAAAATTCTAACGATTTTGTTATCGTAGTTTGTAATTTCACTCCTATCGTTCGTTATGACTACCATATTGGAGTTCCTAAAAATGGGACTTATACTGAAGTATTTAATAGCGATAGACAAGTATTTGGTGGCTCTAACCAAATTATAGCTGAACCACTAACTAGTGAGAAAGTAACTTGGCATAACCAACCATATCGTTTAACCATTAAAGTTCCCCCACTAGCAATGCTAGTTTTAAAGTTAACAGATAGTTGAAATAGAAAGAGAGCGAGGCGATCATATGAAACAAAAGAAAGAATGTGTCGGAATGTTGTTAGCAGGAGGAGAAGGCAAAAGATTAGGACTCTTGACTAAGAAAATTGCTAAACCCGCAGTATACTTTGGTGGGAAATATCGAATTATTGACTTTACACTAAGTAATTGTACGAATTCTGGTATAGATACCGTCGGTGTTTTAACTCAATATGAGCCGTTAGCATTAAATACACATTTAGGAATTGGGAGCCCCTGGGACTTAGATCGTCGAAATGGTGGACTAAGTGCCTTACCTCCTTATATAGAAAAAAGTGGTGGGTCTTGGTATAAAGGAACAGCTGACGCTATCTTTCAAAATATAAATTTTATTGAACAATACGACCCAGAATATGTTCTTATTATTTCGGGTGACCACATTTATAAAATGAACTATGCTGCTATGCTAGATTTCCATAAGAAAAATAATGCAGATGCAACTATTTCGGTAATTGAAGTTCCTTGGGAGGAAGCAAGTCGCTTCGGAATTATGAATACAAACGAAAACTATATTATTAATGAATTTGAAGAAAAGCCAGAAAACCCAAAAAATAATTTAGCTTCTATGGGAATTTATATCTTCAATTGGAAGGTTTTAAGATCATACTTAATTGAAGATTCAACTCAACCTTATTCTAGTAACGACTTTGGAAAGGATATTATTCCAAAGATGCTGGCTGATGATAAAAATCTAGTTGCCTTCCCGTTTAGAGGGTATTGGAAGGATGTTGGAACTGTTAGTAGCTTTTGGGAAGCTAACATGGACTTGTTGAGGGATTCACCATCCTTACAGCTAAATGATCCAAATTGGAAAATTTATTCAGTCAATCCAAATCAACCTCCTCAATATATTGCTCCTACTGCATTAATTGAGTGTTCTATGATAAACGAGGGTTGCTTAATTTATGGTACGGTCAACCGTTCTATTCTTTTTCATGGAGTTGAAGTGCAAGAAAATAGTCTAATTAAAGACTCTGTCATTATGCCAAATGTTACAGTTGGAAAAAATGTAACTATAGAAAGAGCGATTATTAATGAAGGCACATATATTCCTGATAATATTGTCATTAAGCCAAGTACACCTAAAGATATTGTTGTAATAGATAAAGAAACTGTTCTTTCAGACATTGCAGTTGTTAACGGTTAAGAGATTTTGTTCGGATGTTAGTAGAGAGGGGTATTATAAATGGATTCTATGATGGGTGTAATTAACTTAGATAGTGAGTTAGATTTATTAAATGAGTTAACATACTTTCGTTGCGGTGCTGCTGTTCCATTTGGGGGAAGATACCGTTTAATCGATTTTGTTTTATCAAACATGGTCAATGCTAAAATTAGTGACACTGCTGTCTTTACAAGAAGAAAATATCGTTCACTTATGGACCATCTAGGTACAGGTGCAGCTTGGGATTTAGACCGTAAGCGTGGAGGACTGTTTATTCTCCCTCCTGATTGGAATGATCCTTCTGATATATCTCAAGGGGACCTTCAGCATTTTCATAACAACCGTGATTTTTTCGATAGAGGTATCTCGCAATATGTGTTAATAACGGGTAGTCAAAACGTGTGTAATATTGATTATAACCATGCATTTAAGTATCATTTAGAAACAGGTGCTGATGTAACTGTTATTTACAAACCTGTACCAAACCTTGAAGAAGAGCATAAACAGTGTCATAAAGTGGAAATGGATGAAACTGGAAGAGTCACTGCTATTACCAATGACCATTTTAACCATTATGTATCTTTAGATATGATGATCATTCATAAAAAGTTACTTATGGACATTGTTGACCATTGTATTGCTCGCCGAATGGATAATTTTTTTAGAGATGGGATTATTCAGAACCTAGATCAGCTAAAAGTAATGGGGTACTCCTACCATGGATATTTAGCGGTTATCAATTCTATTGAGAGTTACTATAAACATAGCATGTCTCTTCTTAACCCTAAAGTTTATCGAAACTTGTTCTTTAATGAAAATTTAATATTAACAAAGGTCAAAGATGAACCCCCTGCTAAATACATAAAGGGTTCCTCCGTAAAAAATTCGTTAATCGCAAACGGCTGCGTAATTGAAGGTACTGTAGAAAATAGTATTTTATTCCGTGGTGTTCACGTAG
Organism: Alkalihalobacterium elongatum; assembly: GCF_019024285.1. GTDB lineage: Bacteria > Bacillota > Bacilli > Bacillales > Bacillaceae_F > Alkalihalobacterium > Alkalihalobacterium elongatum. The sequence goes on along the minus strand of NZ_WMKZ01000007.1, from coordinate 40,982 downwards.
AAAAAGGGACAGTGATTAAAAATTCAATTGTTATGCAACGTTGTGATATAAAAGAAGATAGTCTAATTGAGAATGTCATACTAGATAAGGATGTAGTTTTATCACCAGAACGAACCCTTGTTGGATGTAGCGAACAACCATATGTTGTTGCAAAGCGTAAAGTAATATAAAGTGAAACTTAAATCTAAAAAGTCATCGTTCGATAATAAAATAGAAAGATGGTAGTGGCCTTCGGCATTCCCGTAACATAAGGTTTTAGCCGAAGGTCTACTATGTACAAAAATTATTCCTAATTATCGAACAATATTTATCAAGTTTAATGAGGAGGACAAAAAGATCCGAGAAGTTCGAGGCAGTGTAGCTACGAGTAGCGCAGCGTATGTTTTTTATACGTAAGGAACGCAGGAGCAAACCAACGAGCTTCCACAGGATGTGGTGACTTCGACGTTCCCACAGGACGTGGGGTTTTTAGTCGAAGTACTGCTGCCGAAAGAGATTTTTCCTGGACTCATTAAACTCCACCTATAAGGAGCTGGAGAAATTGAACGTACTATTCATTGCATCAGAATGCACACCATTTATCAAGACAGGAGGATTAGCCGATGTTATCGGTTCTCTTCCCTCCTCTCTAAAAAATACCGGTGTGAATGTATCTATTATGCTACCGAATTATAGTGATATACCAGAAGAATATAAAGACCAAATGACGCTGATTAAAACACTAACCGTACATGTTGGTTGGAGAAAGCAGTATTGTGGTTTATTACAATTGGTTCATAAGGGTATTACTTATTACTTTATTGATAATGAATACTACTTTAAACGTAAAGGTTTATACGGACACTATGATGATGGTGAACGCTTCGCTTTCTTTAACCATGCGGTTATTGATTGTTTACCTTATTTAGACGAAAAACCACAAGTTTTACATTGTCATGATTGGCAAACAGGATTAATACCTGCCTATATTAAAACAATGTATACATACCGACCTTTTTATCGCGAATTAAAGACTGTCTTCACAATCCATAACCTTATGTATCAAGGAATTTACTCTGCAAGTATATTTCACGATCTTCTTAACTTTAGTGATGAACATTTTTTTGGTATTGAATATAACGGATGTATAAATTTCATGAAAGCAGGTTTATTCCACTCTGATGTGTTAACAACCGTAAGTGAGACATATTCGAAAGAAATTCAATATCCATATTTCGGTGAGAAATTAGAGGATATGCTCATTTATCGAAAAGACGATTTACATGGGATTGTTAACGGGGTAGATTACGATGAATATAACCCTGAAACAGATCCTTATATTTACAAAAACTATAGTCAATCACCTATTGAGAAAATGGTAAATAAACGCCTCCTTCAGGAAGAATTAGGGCTTCCTAAAGTAGATGAAGTACCAATGGTTGCTATTGTTAGTCGTTTTGTAGAACAAAAAGGCTTTCCACTAATTCGTCATGTATTAGATGAATTACTTTCGTTAGACATCCAACTCGTTATTTTAGGTACAGGTGATGTCGAGTTTGAGCATGCGTTTGAAGAAGCTGCTTACCGGTTCCCAAATAAAGTCTCTACCAATATTAAATTTAGTGAACCGTTAGCTAGAAAAATTTACGCGGCTTCGGATTTATTTTTGATGCCTTCTCGCTTTGAACCTTGTGGTATTGGTCAACTTATTGCCTTGAGATATGAAAGTGTCCCTATTGTTAGGGAAACAGGCGGTCTTAAAGATACCATACAACCATACGATGAGTTTTCATACAGTGGTAATGGATTCAGTTTTACTAATTACAATGCTCATGACATGTTATATACAATTAAACGCGCGATTAGTTTTTATAATGATAAGGAGCATTGGTCGCAGTTATTAAAAAATGTTTATCAATCCAATTACTCATGGGAACAATCAGCCAAACGTTATACAGATTTGTATAAGAAAACCTTAAAGGTTTAAGGGAGTGGGATTATGTTTTCAAATAAAGAGTCATTTAAAGTTGCTTTTATTGAGAATTTAGAGACAAGATTTGGAAAGGTCTTAGAGGATGCTACTCCTATTGAAATCTATCAAACCATCGGTACTCTAGTGAAAGAGAAGATCAATAAAAGCTGGCTTATTACAAATAAGCGTTATTTGAAAAATGGAGAAAAACAAGTTTATTATTTTTCAATGGAGTTTTTATTAGGACGTTTATTAGAAAGTAATTTACTCAATACTGGAACTTTAACAATCGTAAAAGATGCACTCTTGGAATTAGGTATTAACCCTGAAGAAATTTTTGAACAGGAACATGATGCTGGTCTTGGGAATGGTGGTTTAGGGCGACTAGCAGCTTGTTTTTTAGATTCTCTCGCTTCTCTAGAGCTCCCTGGACATGGCTGTGGGATTCGTTATAAATATGGTTTATTTCAACAAAAGTTAATTGATGGACACCAAGTGGAGCTTCCAGATTATTGGTTAGAGGAGGACTATGTTTGGGAAGTTCGACGAGCTGATAAGGCAATTAAAGTTCGTTTTGGTGGAAAGGTACACACTGAAATGATTGATGGGCATTTATCTTTCTTTCATACTGACTATGAGACCGTAATGGCTGTTCCTTATGATGTCCCAATTGTCGGGTACGAAAATCAAACAGTAAATACTTTACGCTTATGGAGTGCTGAATCTACCACAAACGACTTCAATTTCCATTCTTCTAACCGAAATGATTATTATAAGTATTTAGAGTATAAACGGTCCATTGAATCCATTTCAGAATTCCTCTACCCCGATGATTCTTTTTTTGAAGGAAAATTACTACGCCTTAAGCAACAATACTTTCTTGTATCAGCTGGGGTTCAAAGTATCATAAGAATGTTTAAAGAAAAGTATAATAATGATTTGAGACAACTTCCAGACAAGATTACAATGCAAATCAACGACACACATCCGAGCTTAGTTATCCCAGAATTAATGAGAATTTTGATGGACGAGGAAGGTTTTGGCTGGGATGAAGCGTGGGCTATTACAACCAAAACTGTAGCTTATACAAATCATACAACTTTAAGTGAAGCACTAGAAAAATGGCCTGTTTCTCTAGTACAACAACTAATACCAAGAATTTATATGATCATTGAGGAAATTAATGAACGTTTTTGCCAGATGCTATGGTTTGACTTTCCAGAACTTCGTGAAAAAATTCCACAGATGGCAATTATCGCTTATGAACAAGTCCACATGGCCCATTTAGCTATAGTTGGTAGCTTTAGCGTCAATGGAGTTGCTAGAATTCATACTGACATATTAAAAGCTAAAGAAATGAAAGATTTTTACACTGTCTATCCTTCCAAGTATAATAACAAGACGAACGGAATTACTCACAGACGTTGGTTAATGAATGCTAACCCACAATTAGCTGAACTCGTTACCGACACAATTGGAAAGAGATGGATCACTCAACCGAAAGAGCTTATTGGCTTACTAAAATATGCTTCTGATCCTGCATTTCAAGAAAAAATTAGTTATGTAAAACAAAAAAACAAAAGCAATCTTGCTAAAGTAATAAAAGATAGTTGCAATATTGTTGTTGACGAAAACTCAATCTTTGATGTACAAATCAAACGACTACATGGGTATAAGCGCCAACTAATGAATATTTTTCATATTATTCATTTATACAATGTGCTAAGAGAAAACCCAAACATTGATATTACGCCACGTACTTTTATCTTTGGAGCAAAAGCTGCACCTAGCTATCATTTTGCAAAAGAAGTTATCAATCTAATTGTCACTGCTGCTAATAGAATTAATAACGACCCAACCATAAAAAATAAGATAAAGGTTGTCTTTCTCGAGAACTATAGTGTATCTCTTGCAGAAAAAATCATCCCTGCAGCCGATGTCAGTCAACAAATTTCAACTGCAAGTAAAGAAGCTTCTGGAACAGGCAATATGAAATTAATGATGAATGGCGCTTTAACTCTTGGGACATTAGACGGTGCTAACGTAGAGATAAAAGAGATGGTTGGTGACGAAAATATCTTCATCTTTGGCTTAACAGCACAAGAAGTGTTAAATTATTATCAATTTGGTGGATATAATGCTAGATATATTTATAACTCTGACCATCGTATTCGTACGATACTCGACCAACTAGTAAATGGCTATTTTAATAAAGATGAATATGAATTTAAAGATATCTATTATAATATCCTTTCAAACAACGATGAATTTTTTGTCTTGAAAGATTTTGATAGTTATCTTGAAGCTCAAGAGATGGTCGATCAAAATTACCGAAATCGGAGTAATTGGTTAAAGAAAAGTATTACGAATATCGCCCATTCTGGAAAATTCTCTAGTGACCGGACGATATCTGAATATGCCAGTGAAATTTGGCGTCTTAGCCCTGTCAAAGTATAAACAATAGTTTATAATAACTCCCCTAACTCAAACGTTCATTTGAGTTAGAGGAGTTTTGCCTGTTTTCGTATACTTTGTTGCTATCGGAATATTTATATAAAAAGTTCTTCAAATAAAAATTACCAGGAATTACATATTGAAATCTTATGTCTTTAGTCTCAAATCCAAATTATTTTTTACAGGTACATCGCCCTCTTCCCCAACTAAATTCCTCGTTCATTTTCCCTGTGATAAAAAGATTATGACACTACTATTCTACCCTTTTGTCAAAATTGTATTCCAAAATGTGAAAAATTGTCGAATAATATACGAGGTTATTTAAAATATTCGATTTTGTTAGATAGTTTGATTGTTATGGGGAGAGATTACATTGTCTGATTACAAAGTGATTACTAAAACTCGTAAAGAAAGAATATTAGCAGAAAAACAAAAGACCACAAAAATAAAAAAAGATAAGGTGATACGTTACGCTTTTGCAGGAGCTCTCGTTACAAGCGCTTTATTAAATCTTAGTAGTGTAACAGAAAAGGCTTTAGCTCGTTCATCGGATTATACAGTACAGTATGGTGATACTCTTTACTCACTCGCTAAAAAATATCAACTTACTGTTGATGAGATTATCCATGCAAATGATTTATCGTCTGATTTCATTAGGGCTGGCCAAAAATTAACTCTTCCTATGAATGCTAATCAAAATGCTAAAACCACCTCCCAGACAGAAAAAACAAAGTTACAAATGTCAGAGAATCTCTTAAGTTATAAAGTAAATTATGGAGATACTCTTTATTCAATTGCAAAAAAATATCAACTTACCATACAAGAAATTAAGGTCATCAATAATTTGGCTTCTAATCTCATAAAAGTCGATCAAATACTCGTTATACCCAATCGATTCGAGAATACAAATCAACAACAAAATGCAACAAACCAAGTAAAAAAGCATAAAAATACTGATGTGGGCCAAGTCAACAGTGCAACATATACAGTTGTAGCAGGAGATACTCTTTGGAGCATTGCGCAGCGATTTAATTCATCTGTAGCAACACTCAAAAAAAATAATCATCTAAAAAATGATGTAATTCTTATAGATCAGCAGTTAGTCATCAAGAAGGAAGGATTAATAAAAAGTTCTGCTACCATTGTTGGCATCGTTGACAATATTTCTATTGAAATACTTATTGGGGACAAACATAAAGTTATACAAATTCCCTATGGTACTGCGAACATATACGATAAACTAATTGGTCAAGAGATTAACTTAATCTATTATCATAATAATCGTCCTCAACTTGTTTCCATAGAAAGATAAAGTGAATATCAATCTCAAATTTTAAGGGCTAACGAGTCTCTTTACATAGAGAAGCGTTAGCCCTTAAACTTATTTTATTCATCTTTTAATTGTAAAGCAATGTGCGGATAATCAGTAAATATGGCTGTCACTTTACTTTGAAATGCCTTTTTCAACATCTGCTTATCATTAATTGTATAAGGTCTAACTAAAACCCCAGCCTCCATAAGTGGTTTAACCTCATGTTCCAACATTAAAGGGAAAAAGTAATGAAACCCTTTTGTCCCAATCGTTTGTATATAAGATAAAGGTTGATACATACCAGAGACGACAATAACCGCTGTTTCTAACATCGGAACTTCCTTTTGTATTTTTGCTATTAATACATGGTCAAAAGAAGAGATAATTACTTGCTCAATCATATTATAACGATCAATTAACAGTTTAACAGCCTCCCATAGCTCCTCTCGCTCCCATGCAGGCCCTTTCAACTCTATATTCAGCTTAAGAGTCTCTTCCTTCGCCCAGACCAACACTTCCTCTAACGTCGGGACTTTTTCTACTCGAAACTGCTCACTATACCATGTGCCAGCACTATAAGATCTTATTTGGTCCAGTGTGTGCTCACGTACCATTCCTCTACCTTCGGTTGTGCGATCCAATGTTACATCATGAATTACGATAGGTACATTATCTTTTGTCAGTTGTACATCCAATTCAATTCCATCTATAGGTAGCTTTGCCGCTGCTTTAAAAGCAATCATTGTATTTTCAGGATAAAGTCCAGATAATCCTCGATGTGCAAACACCTCTGTCATTTATAACACCTCTTTCTAAAAATTAGCTATCCAAGCCCTTAATGACTGGCCCAAAATAGATTTAAGTTATATGAATATGTAATCTATAGCCCATACTATATAAATAAATACATTAAACTACTTGAATTATATTTACCTTTAAACTAATTCACGACCTTTTATTTCATAATAAAGATCTTTAATTTCTGGGAATACATATGTCGGTTTTTGTTTTACACCGTCTAAATCAAATACAGTATGTCCACTTGTAAGTAAAATTGTATCTATACCAATAGCTTGGCCTATTGCAATATCGCTTGTTAATGAAGCACCAATCATTACAGCACGACCATGTTGATTATGAACTTTTCTTAATAACACTTGTTGCATCCATATAGATGGTTTTCCAATTATGTCTTTTTTCACGTTCGTCATAGACTGCTCACTCATATACACTCTTGCAATGGAACCTGAATCTAATAAAGTTCTATTTGTGGTTGAACATAATAAGTCTGGGTTTAAAATTACAAGCTTTGCACCACGCTGTAATAAAAAGAAACTTTGCTGTAATTGCTCGTATTCCATATTATTAGACAGTGCTAATAATACGTAAACTTCTCCCTTTGTTTTTTCTGATGAAGTCTCTATAATATGACTTCCTTTTTTTCGCAACTCATCTTTTATTAATTCAGAACCTACTATAAAAATACTTACTGATCTTGTTTTATCCCCAAAATATTCTTGAATCGCATGTATAGGTGTTATCAATTGATTTAGAGCTACTTTTAAACCAAGTGATTCCAATTGTTTTTTTATTTTAGCGCCTGAACGCTCTAGTTGGTTAGTTAAATAAAATACCTTTTTGTTTTGTTTTTTTAATAAGTTCATCACTTCATATGTATATGGGGTAATTAAGTTCCTATTCGTTAACAAACCATCTAAATGAAAGAAATATATTTTATAATCTTTCATAAATTCCTCCTAAGAGTAGTACAATTTAGCTTATCAAACCAGCTTAAAACACAATATATTAAGTAAAAGATAGCAAACGATTATTAAGGACATGTTAATAAAATATTAAAAAAATACACCATTTATTAACATTAATGTTAATTAGCTCTTTCCTCAAATATGAAGAACCAAGCTATCGTTTGGTATCAGATGAGCCATAAGTCAACGTATATCAACTAAAGCTTTAACACAGCTAAAATGAAAAAAGAGGAAAAACCTAGATGGTTTTTCCTCTTCCTTTCTATAATTAAACATTTTTTGGGGAAAACATTTTAATTATGCAGTAACTCCAGTAATTGCTTGCTCAACTGGTACATATGACATATCTAAAGCTTTAGCTACAGCTTCATATGTGATTGCACCATTTGCAGCATTAACACCAAGTTTTAATGCTGTATTATCAGTGATCGCTTTTAGTACACCTTTATTAGCGATTTGTAATGCATAAGGAACTGTAACATTTGTTAAACCAATCGTTGATGTACGTGGAACAGCACCTGGCATATTAGCAACTGCGTAATGAACCACACCATGCTTAACATATGTTGGGTTATCGTGAGTTGTAATTTGATCAACAGTTTCGATTATACCACCTTGGTCAATTGCAACATCAACGACTACTGAACCTGCTGACATAGATTGGATCATTGCTTCAGTGACGAGCTTTGGTGCTTTCGCTCCAGGGATAAGAACAGCTCCAATCACTAAGTCACTTTCCTTAACTGCTTCAGCAATATTTAATGGGTTAGAAATTAATGTTTGAATTGAATTCCCAAAGATATCATCGAGTTGGCGTAAACGTTCAGGACTTAAGTCGATAATCGTTACTTCGGCTCCTAAACCAATAGCAATTTTTGCAGCATTTGTACCAACAACTCCGCCACCAATAATCGTAACTTTTCCTCGTTTTACACCTGGAATTCCTGATAGTAAAATTCCTTTTCCACCTTTAGGTTTTTCAAGGAATTGAGCACCAATCTGTGCTGCCATACGTCCTGCTACCTCACTCATAGGAGTTAGTAATGGAAGCGTACGATTTACTTCAACTGTTTCATATGCAATAGCAGTAACCTCTTTTTCTACTAATGCTTTTGCTAAGCTCGGTTCAGCTGCTAAATGTAAATACGTAAATAAAATTAATCCTTTACGGAAGTATTCATACTCTGATGGAAGTGGCTCTTTAACTTTCATCACCATTTCCGCTTGGCCCCAAACATCTTTGGCAGAAGCAATAATTTGCGCACCCGCTGCAATATAATCTTCGTTAGCAAATCCGCTCCCAACTCCTGCTTGGTCTTCGATTATTACTTGATGACCTGCGTTAGTTAGTGTCAAAACACCAGCTGGTGTTAGTGCTACACGGTTTTCATTATTTTTTATCTCTTTAGGGACGCCGATAATCATTGGACATGCCTCCTATAATCTAATTACTTTAATTACAGTATATAGATTATAAAGCTATTCGACTTTGTGAAACTTCTAAAAAAAAAGCAAGCGCCTTTGTGTTTTTTTACAAAGTTACTTGCCCATCCATCTTCTAATTTTAAATTCTAAATATAAATCCAATTTTACTTTAGGGTCCTTAAGCTTGATCCCTGTTAATTCAACAATTCTTTTCATGCGATAATTTAACGTATTTGGATGTACATGTAGTTCTTTTGATGCTTCATTCACATTCCCATCTGTATTCAAGAATACTTCTAATGTTTCTAGTAAATTCGTTTGGTTTTTTTCATCATAGTCAGCTAAAAACGAAATAGGAAAACAATCTATTTTATCTTCTGATTTTCTCTCAATCATAATATCAAGGTATTTAAAAACACCTAACTCCCAGTAACCATAGGTTGAAGTCAATTCATTAGCATACGTATCTTTTAAGTCCATGACAGTTAACGCTTCACGGTACGCCTTATCTATACGCTCTATTTTTGTATATAACTGACTGCAACCACCTATCACTTTAGCAGGGTCCTCTGTTTTACCATTGAAAGAAGCAATAATATCTTCCATCACTTGCGGTAACTTCTTCAGTGTAATTCGATGATTTTTAGGTGAAAGCAAAATCGTAAAATCAAATTGATCAATATGGTAAAAGACCATATCTAAATCGTTATTTGCATGAAGGTACGTGATAAATTGTTGTTCTTGTCTAGCCGTAATTCTAGTTGAAAAGCGGAATGCGGCAATTGAATAACGTTCTGGGATCTCAACTTGGAGCTTATTAAACCCAGCAATGATGTCTTCTTTCTGTTGGTAGCTATTATTTAATAACCTCCAAAAGAAACGCTGTTGTCCCTCTGTTTCTTTGCGCTGTTGTAAACGGTGTTTCAATAAAAACACCCGAAGTGTTTGTGCTGCTACTGCAAGTAAATCAAAGCCATTAGAATTTATCGTATTTTCCATTTCAATAACCCAAATATACCCGAGTACATCATCTTTTTGCTTTATTGAGATCGCAACCCGATCCCCTAAACCTATATCTTCAATTGCTTTTATTCGAATCGGTTGACTGCTTTCGTTTAATTTTTGAATTATCCCTTGTTTCCACAAGCGCTGGGTTACTTTAAATGGAACCTGGCGACTTATAATCGTCTCGAGCCTTGCTGGGTCCGTATGAATATCGTGTTTACTATAAGTAATTAATCTATGTGTTTCGTCCTCTAGCGTCACAGGACAGTTAAGGAGTTCACTAATTTTATCTACTACTTCCTGTAAGCTACTAAACGGCACCTTTAATTCATTTGTTTTCGAGTTATTATCACTCATTTTTTATCCCCTTGTTTCTCCGTCTTCACTATTCTTATTGTACCGAATTTTTCATCTAGTTAATAGAAAAACCCTTTCACTCAATCAGTAAATAAAATAGTTAAATCTTACAATAATTGTTAGTTAGAAGGCGTCTATCATTCCTATTTTTGTAACCTTGGCGATAACAACCTAAAAATCCTACTTTTGCACTTTATTAACAGTAAAAACATCTTTATCCATGAAATATATACTAGTAGTTTTTTGGAAAATAAATTTTCTTACAATACTTTTATCATACTCATTATAAATTTAAAGTATTGAATACGTGAACGTAAAACAAACAGTCCTAGACCTAATCTACTATAAAATTTCGGTTGTCGAAATAACAAGAAAGTTAAACATAGTGAACAAATAAAAATACAGATATAATCTGAAATGTAATTAAATTCTATTAATTTGGAGGTCGTTATTATTGAACAAAAAGAAAATTTTTATTAATACTACATTAGCCGGAATTCTTACATTCTCTGCATTTTCGCCAGTAGTTTTTGCCCATGATGCACTTGAAGAGGGTGTTTCAAAAGAAGCTTATGTATTCGATCAAGAATCCATTCAAACTTTAGGTTACTCAGTCAACGGACAGAAAAACCTTTCTTTTTTGAGAGAAGCTGCTGCGGTACAATTAAATGAAAACAATGGTGTCCAAAATAATATGGCTGATGTTTATGCTCATAAAGGTTTTGCTTACACAGGAACTCACACTGCAAACGGAGGTAATGGAGGAGTAAGAGTTTTTGATCTAAAAGACCCTTCAAACCCAGTTGAAGTATCAGTGTTTGCAGATGAAATTCCAAATACTTGGCAAGAAAAAGTAATCGTTAAGTCTGTTAATACTCCACACTTTAAAGGAGATCTAGCTGCAGTAAGTCTTCAGCAAACTTCTAGAAATAATGCTAATAGACCTAACAGCTACGGTGGGGTTTTACTATATGATGTAACTGACCCTTACAATCCAGAACGATTAGGATTTTATCAATTAGATCGAAAAATTACCGGGACGCATGAGTTATACTTAACAACGCAAGGAAATCGTGCACTTGTGTTAGCTTCAAATCCTTATGCTGATTATTACACTAATGGGGAACAAAAAGACTTCCAAATTATCGATGTATCAAACCCTTCTGACCCAGAGTTACTATGGCAATGGGATCCAAGAGAGTTAGAACAAATTCCTGATAACTTTAATGGCTACCATTGGCATGCTCCAGATGGTCACACACGTCCTGTGTTTAACCATAGTGTTATTACTGATAATAACGCCCAATATGCTTATGTTTCCATGTGGGATTTAGGAACGGTTATTTTTGACATTAAAGATCCAGAAAACCCTGTATACTTAGGAAATACATCTTATCGACCAGATCAAAAAGGGGCGGCTCACTCTGCAGCGTTAGCTAAAGGCGGTAACATTTTAATAGAAACGCGTGAAGTAGCAAATCCTGTAGGTGCCGGCTATGAAAGTGCATATGGATATACTCGTATCTTTGATATTAAAGATAAGACAAATCCTATTCTATTAAGTGAGTTTACTACAGAATTAACATTTGATATTCCAGATCCAGCTGTATCAACCTTCGCAAAGACTGTTCATGATCCTAAAGTTCATGGTAACACTTTATACTTATCTTATTATTCTGGAGGAGTAGTTGGAGTTGATATAACAGATCCAAGCAACCCTAAAAAAATAGCTCAATATGTTCCTGATCAAGGAAATGTTTGGGGAGTGTTCGTGGACAGAAACTATGTATTGGCATCTGACATGGGGCAAGGACTAAAAGTTCTTCTTAAAAACAATGGCAATAGTCATGGTAGAAACTAAACCGAGTCTTTAATACTGCAAACGGAGTGCCACCGCACTCCGTTTGGTTTGTATTATAATACCGTATGAAAGCTATTTACCTCGGGCATTTACAAATCGTAAACTTATTCAAAAGTACCCTTCACAAGTATATTATCTTCCCACATCATTGTTTGACCTAAAGCAATTACAGATTCAATATCATACGTCTCTTGATTGAGGAAAACGATGTCTGCATCTCTTCCTACTTCTATATACCCTTTCTTTGTAAACTTCAGAATATCAGCAGGGTTTGCTGTTATTACTTTGATCGCCTTTTCAAGATCTATTTTTTCATTTACAATCGCATCTTTTACCTCTTTATATAAAGATGTCACTCGACCAACTTGTAAACCGATAAACACACCATTTTCATCAAACTCTGGTAAACTTGCTTGTCCATCCGAAGTAAAAGTAATATGCTCCAAAGGCACTCCAGCGTCTAACATTTCTCTTAATCCTTCACTACACTTTACTTGCCCTTTAGTCACTTTCTTCTCAATACTAGATGTTGTAAAGTCAACATATCCACCACGTTTAGCATAGTTAATACCAGCCTCAAATAACTTGCGATTTCGATTAATATGTGTGGGTAAAAACTGTCGCACTGGAATATCTGTCTTTTCTACCACTTCTTCTATTAAAGAAAGCTTCGAATCGCTGTCCCCTATATGAACATTAACAATTCCAGCTTTACCTGATAGCATGCCAGCCACTCTCGCTTGAGAAGCTATTTTAGCTAATTCCTCATATGTAGGTTGTGAGGAACGATGATCAGCTATCGCAATTTCTCCTGCACCAATGATTTCTTCTACTAAAATAATATCTTCCTCAACACTGCCTGTAAGTGTTTTTACTGGAACTTGATAGGAACCCGTTTGGATGTAGCAAGTAATCCCTTCTTCTTTTAGAGCTTTCGCTTTTGCAACAAGGCTTGGCATTGTTCTAGTTGTCCCGTCTGTACCAATGACACCAACTAAAGTTGTAATTCCCCCTTTAATAGCATCAGAAAGTTGCAGTTCTGGAGTACGTGTTCGGTAGCTCCCTTCACCACCACCTCCCATAATATGAACATGGTTATCAATAAAACCTGGAACAACGAGCTTACCTTCAGCATCCAACACTTCTACATATGGTAGTCCTTCTATATTAATTTCTTCTTCAATCGCCCCAATGCGTCGGTCAACAATTAAGATATCTTTTTTACCTTGGTAATCAGGGCTAAATATTGTGCCATTTTTTATTAGTTTAATCATCTGTAACACCCTTTCTTTTGCGAATACGAGTATGTAAATAAACTAGTTTCTATTTTGCAATATTATTCTTTATTTTACAAATATTAATCCGTTCAAAAGCTTCTCGATAAAGCGTGAAGAAAACAATCTTTTGCTAATTATTATTTCTAATAATTAAAAAGCCGACCAGGGCAGTACTTGTGTTAAATGCAGAAACAAACACTTAAGCTTCAAAGTAGCTGCCCTATATCGGCTCTCATAACTATGGTTTTATCTAGAAAACTTTAATTAAGTTGTTTTAAAAACAGAACGAACTCGGTCTAACGCCCAATCTAATTCTTCTTGCGTGATCACAAGAGGCGGGGCGAAACGGATAACATTTTCATGGGTTTCTTTACAAAGTAACCCTAATTCTTTTAGCTTCTCACAGTAAGGCCTTGCTGGAACATTTAATTCAATTCCGATAAATAATCCTCTTCCCCTTACTTCGTTAATATTGGGATGCTCTATGTTTCGAAGCTCACTTAAAAGATAATCACCTAGCTTTGCAGATCTTTCCACTAGGTTTTCTTTTTCAAGCACTTCTAGCGACGCAACTGCAGTTGCACATGCTAATGGATTTCCACCAAATGTTGAACCGTGGGACCCTGGATTAAAAACTCCTAACACTTGTTCATTACCTGCAACTGCTGAAATAGGCATTACACCACCGCCCAGTGCCTTTCCTAATATATACATGTCAGGGTCTACGTTCTCCCAGTCACAAGCAAACCATTTACCCGTTCTCCCTAATCCCGTTTGAATTTCATCAGCTATAAATAACACGTTCTCTTGTTTACACAATTCATAAGCTTTGGCTAAATATCCTTTAGGTGGAATATTAATTCCTGCTTCTCCTTGGATCGGTTCTAAAATAAATGCCGCTGTATTTTTAGAAATAGCATTTTTAAATGCCTCTAGGTCACCGTACGGAACTACTTTTATCCCTGGAAGCATTGGACCAAAGCCACGTTTATATTCATCACTAGAAGACATCGAAACGGCTGTCATCGTGCGCCCATGAAAATTATCTTCACAGACGATAATCTCTGCTTGGTTTTCCTCTACCCCTTTGACATCATATGCCCAACGCCTTGCTGCTTTTACTGCTGTTTCTACAGCCTCAGCTCCTGTATTCATCGGTAGTACCATATCTTTTCGTGTTAGTGCTGTTACTTTTTCATAAAAATCGCCTAGTTTATCATTATGAAAAGCACGTGACGTAAGCGTAATTCGATCTGCTTGGTCTTTTAATGCTTGTATAATTTTCGGATGGCGATGTCCTTGGTTTAGGGCAGAGTACGCACTTAACATATCCATAAAGCGATTTCCTTCAGGATCTTCAACCCAAACTCCTTCACCTTTAGCAATGACAATCGGAAGAGGATGATAATTTTTAGCACCGTACTTTTCTGTCTTTTCAATAATTTTCGTTGTAATATTCAATTTAAATTCCTCCTATTCTTTTCTCTATTCTAATTCGTTTATTGCAAGTATTATGCCAACATTTTCAGAAAGCATTGTAAACGTAGAGTTGTTGAAATACGTTAATTGGGCTCTGCTGTGTGAAATGTTAATTTCTCAAGCCTTTCAGAACGTAAAGTGGCTTTATAGAGTAAGTTTTCCTTTTAAAATGTAAGTACCAAACAATATTTTTGCACATTGTTTCAATTATTATTTTTTCATGCAAAAATTATTTGCTAGTAGATTAGTAATCTTCTATACTTTAAATACTATGAGGAGGCTGGTTATATATGGAGAAGAATACTTCTAACATAGATCGTGAATCATTAATAAAATTATTGACCACAGTCATTCAAGAATTAGATGTGGGTATTCATGTCGTAAATAAAAATGGAGAAACGATCTTATATAACAATAAGATGTCAACCATTGAATCTATGAATGCTAAGGACGTAATTGGAAAAAACATTCGTGAAGTATTCGAGTTTCCTAATGAACAAACGAGTACATTACTTCAAGCATTAGAAGAAAAGCAAACAACAAAAAATGTGAAGCAACAGTATTTTAATAATAAAGGCGAAGAAATAATTACTATTAATCATACGTTTCCGTTTGTTGACAATGATAAACTAGAAGGTGCTTTTGAAATTGCAAAAGATGTTACAAAGATAGAAAAGCTTATTCGACAAAATAGACAAAATCATAATACACGCTATTCTTTTGATAGTATCATCGGTACAAGTTCAGCAATTAAAGAAGTAATAGAAAACGCTAAGAGGGTTACACGAACACCTTCTTCAGTTTTAATTACTGGAGAGACTGGAACGGGGAAAGAGATTTTTGCTCAAAGTATCCACAATGGTAGTGAGCGGGCACATAAACCTTTCATTTCTCAAAACTGTGCTGCTCTTCCTGATAGCTTAATTGAAGGACTATTATTTGGTACAAAACGAGGCGCGTTTACAGGCGCAGCTGATCATCCAGGTTTGTTTGAACAAGCCGAAGGTGGCACGTTGTTACTAGATGAAATTAACTCTTTAAACCCTAACCTTCAAGCGAAATTATTAAGAGCTATCCAAGAAAAAACAATCAGAAGAGTTGGCGATACGAAAGACCTCGAGATTGACGTGCGAATAATCTCAACCATTAATGAGGATCCTATCAGTGCTATTTCGGAAGGCCGTTTACGTAAGGATCTATATTACCGTTTGAGCGTTGTTTCCTTATTTATTCCACCGCTACGAGAAAGGCTCGAGGATATTAAACCTTTAATGAGACACTTCATCGAATTATACAATTATAAATTTCAGATGAATGTAAAAGGTGTCGCTAACGACATACTACATCATTTGTATAATTACGATTGGCCAGGTAACGTACGAGAATTAGAACACATTGTTGAAGCTGCCATGAATTTAATGATGGATGAAGAAGAGATTACAATGACGTATCTTCCACGGATTATCCAACAGAGAATTCTTTCTACAAAGGAGGATCAAGTTGGCTTAGAGCCTCTCCAGCCTAAAGTTGTAAAGCAAAATCCTAAAATGCCTTTAAAAGCATACTTAGAAAAAATGGAAGAGCAGTACGTGAAGTCTGCATTATCTTCTCATGATGGAAACATCTCACGAGCAGCGAATGCCTTAGGTTTAAGCAGACAAAACTTACAATATCGGATTAGAAAAATTAAAAACCAACAAAACGCCCCATTAAAAAACTAAGAAGTAGATAGACCATAAGCAGACCATTTACTTTGTTCCTTCTATAGAATTGCGGTTGTTAACATAAGCTATTGGACCGATATTCCCAAAACGGTCCAATAGCAACAAGTTTTTGAAAAAATGCCTATTACAAAAACAGCCTCAATTTATAACACATTTACTTTGAAAAAAAGCCTCTTAAAGCAAAAGAAACATTTTGTGGGCGTTCAGCTAATCTTCTCATGAAGTAACCATACCAGTCTTTACCGTATGGTACATAAATCCTCATTGTATATCCTTCTTTTGCAATTTGCTCCTGTAATTCTGTTCGAAATCCAAAGAGCATTTGAAACTCAAATTGACTTCTAGGGATTTTTTCTTGTTCACAAAACTCCTTAACCTTTTGAATGATTTGATGATCATGTGTGGCAATTGCTGTATAACTCCCCGACCGCAAATGTAGCTTGATCATTTTTAAAAAGTTGGTGTCAATTTCTTCTTTCTTTTGATATGCAAATTCAGGTGGTTCTCTATAAGCACCTTTAACAAGACGTAAATTTACATCTTTTAAATTTTCAACATCATCTAAAGCACGATACAAATAGGCTTGGATGGCAGTTCCTACTAATCCATCATATTCTTTTCTTAAGTTTTCTAACAGGTCGATGGTTGATTGGCAATGAGAATAGTCTTCCATATCTATTCGAACAAATATAGTATGTTCTTTTGCAGACGCTAAAATTTTTTTCATGTTTTCATAACAGAGCTGCGGGTCAACATCTAAACCGAGTTGAGTAAGTTTTAATGAGAGATTACAATTAACACCTGTTTTATTAATTGCTTTTAACGTGCGAATACAATATTCAGTAGATTCTGTAGCCTCCTCTTTTGTTTTGACAAACTCGCCTAAATGATCAACCGTACAAACTAGACCTTTTTTGTTAAGCTCATCTACCACTTTCATTGCTTTGGAAATCGTTTCTCCAGCAACTACTTGCGAAGCCCCTAACTTAAGGCCCCATTTTCTTGCTCCACGATTTAGTAACTGATTTTTAGATAGGAACAAAAAGAAGTTTCTAAGTATTACATGCACCATATGCAAAACCCCTTACTTCCGTTGTCCAACACAATTGTAGAAAGCATTATGCCTATATATTTCATACTTATTTCACACAAAGCTCCATTATGTATTTGAACTATAGAAGACAGGGGTTTATCGATAACTTTGATTATGTTTTTTTATAATCGTTACCCTCACAGTAAAAACAGTGTCACATCAACTTTATTTTTTTATATGTGGACTCATCACAAATGACATAAAGTTTTGCATTGTCTGGGACCTCATCTTGAAGACGACGAATAATGCTAAAATCATTGCTTTCCGACAATAAATTAGCTCCTATATTCTTCAATGCCTCAAACGCATCATTGTAGGTCTTCCAGTTTGGTTTTTTTTCGATTTCCCAAACATTATCTCCGTATTCTCTACTTAATAATTGCATAAACACTTTCGTGGATCCTTTATGCAATGCCGATTTTGCCATTAAATCAGAAAAAGCCTCACTAGATAGCACAAACTCATCTACACAGGCATGCTTAAAAGTTGGGATATGACTTTCTCTTACAATTTCAACGATTGTATAAATGTCCTTTTTCTTCTTACTCGCTAAGTGCTCTATAGAAGAAGCAATTAACAGTGACCTTCCATCAATGGACAATGGATCATTAATTGTATCTGGGGCAAAAATTAGAACAGAATCCGCTTTAGTTATATTGGCTTTCTCAAGTGTATCAGGGTCAGTCGCATCACCATGTATAAAGTGAATTTGATCTTTGTCATAGGGCGTGACATGATGAAGGTCAACAATAAGGATATTAGCGTCTTCTTTAGCTAGCAAAAGCTCGTCAATTGTTTTTTTGGCCTTTTGTGACCAGCCAATGATGACGTAATGGCCACTTCCTTTATAGCGCAATTTCCCTTCCTCCTTAAGCTTGCGATAAACCCCTATCCCTTCGACCATTTTTCCGATAAACACACCAATTAATGTTATTCCAAACAGATATAAAAAAAGAGCAAACCACTTTCCTGCTACTGTCTGTGGAACAAAATCACCATAACCTGTCGTTGTTATAGTCGTCATAACATACCAGAAACCTAAAAATAAAGTAGGAAAAGTATCTGGTTCTAAATAATGAACTATAAAGGAGCTTAGAACAATGAAAATAATAGTCCCTACAACTAGTGTTAGGTTCTTAATCTTCACAACTATTTTCATTAAGTCGAAGATGAATAACACGCACTCCCTCACTCCTATCTATGGGGTGCCAGGCACCTTTAACACTGTGCTATGTTAAAGGTGCCTGGCACCGATGCTTTACCGTTGCTTTTACAGGTTTTCGTTTTGTTGTTTTATTTCTTCTCCTGCTATGCCTTGATTAGCTTCTTCTTGTTCTTTATGTTCATTAACTGAATCGCCAGCATAGTATGGATTTGTATTTTGCGGTGAATAGCTACTAACATCTGAACGAATTGTATACTCCTCATTTTCTGGTGCATTCGTTAAAGTTGGTTTATCTTCAGCGATATTCTTTCTTTTCATATAGGGACACCTCCAAAGTCTGTGAACGTTATTACTTCATGTATAATGCCAATATTTTACCGTTAACAAATCCTTCACTTCTTTACTCAACGATCTGTTTCAAAGAGTAATTCTTATTACTTATACTTTCTAAATCACTCCCGAAATATGTATTATCGTTATAGCTGCCTAAACAACAGAAGAGACCAACTTAATTAAGTCAGCCTCTTTAGAAATTATATTTTAAGCAATTTGGTTTTCAAAAATACCTTGTAAATACGTTGATACTTTCATTGCGTTTTCATTTAGATGTTCATTTATAGGTAATCCATACCGTGACAATGTTACAAATAAAAAGTAAGCGATAAACTCTGGGTACTGAACGTTACTATTTTCTGCCATAAATGCAAGTGAACCTGTTAATGATAGTGACGGGGTTCCATTCACATCAATAACATATACCCTACCATCTTCACCTTCTCGTAAATCTAACCGAATAAGATCACGTGCTCCAAGTGCTTGAAACACTTGCATAGCTGTATCTTTTATTTTTGCACCAACAGGAGACGTTGCTGGAATAATCTCGAATTCACTTCTTGATTGATGTTCAACCGCTTTTACTTCTTGACTTCGAACATTAAATGCCTCTGGGAAAGCAACTACAGGAAGAACATTCGGTACCCCATTACCTATGACACCGACTGTGTACTCTCGACCTGGCAAATACGTTTCCGCAAGTATCGGTTGATCTCCAATCATATCCCTTAATTGCTCTATTTTTGATATTAAATCGCTGCGATTTCTCACAATGGACTGCTCATCAATGCCTATGCTGCAGCCACCACCACAAGGCTTAAGGAACATCGGGTATCCAACAACATATTCCACACGATCAATATTTTCAATATCTTCTTGTCTTTCACTAAAAACAAAGAATCGAGGAATAGCGACCTCTTTTTGACCTAGCTTTTCATACGTAATATCCTTATTACGGCATGATTGCATCGTTTCAACATCGGAATGTGAGTACGGTACTTCAAGATTTTCAAGTACTTCTCGAATACTTAACGCACCTGATCCATCATATAAGGTTTCTGGTTGATCTAGGAAACCTTCCGCAATTACAAAAGCTAAATTAGGTTCATGCAAATTTATCGCTTCTGCTAATTGCTCTTTACTAAATAGATTAAGAGGAATTACTTCCATTTGATAAGACTGAAAAATTGCTGTGAGTCGCTGTACGGTTTTAGTAGAAGCACATTCTTTAAATGCTTCTGTTCTTTCCTCATCAGGTACCCAATTATAGACGAATAAAATTCTTAACGCCGTCAATTCCTATTCCCCATTCCAACAGTTAATTATGATGTAAACAAGAAAATTATACTTAGATGGATGACTAGAAGCAATATGAAAATTTTTAGCTAAGCATATTTTTTTTAGGAAAAATGATTGACAATTTTTCTTTAAGGACTTTACATCTAAAAGCTTTTACTAAAACGCTTTCCGCCCCATGTTGAAGGACCAAATCAACTTTTCAATCTTACCCTTTCCTCACTACATTCGCCTTCCCGTCACCAAATTAAATATGACTAATATCAATGCTATAACAATCAGCACATGTATGATACCACCAGCTATTTCAAAAGAAAAACCTAATAACCATAACAGGATAAGAATACCTATTAACATCCAAAACATATAATCACCTCTTATACTTTTGGTGTTAATCACATACCCGAATGTTCTAACCCTAATCGTAATTTAGAAAAAACTAGACTTTTTACTTACTAATAGCGCTCATACCTTACTACTTTAACTAATGGTTCCCGTAGAAATAATCCTAATCTCTACATGTGTAGTTATATCTGTTTGTTTAAAGATTTCACTCCATTTTTCCTTATCCCATTCTCTAGGAGCCTTTATACGAAAATGCTCTCCAAACCCTGCTGGGTCAACGCCCAATTCTTGAAACTGTTTTACGGTCTTAATCACTCTTTCTTCTAGACGGTTACTAATCTTATTTTCTAATTCTCTTCTTTCCTCTAAATTTGCTAAGTCTCTGGCACCATCATAATCAACGATGCTTCCTCGTATATAAAAATGGAGAAATAACTCTGGTTCACTTAAATCATCATTGGCTTCTATACCAAACTTTGTAGCTACAAACTTTAATATCGCCATCTCCTCTTTATCACCTTTGTTTACTCCAGGAATCATGACAGAGATATCAGGTAAATTCCTTCTTCTTTTCATCGCTTGAACTAATTTAGCTTCTTCTGGATCTAACGTAGCAATCATTTTATCTCCACTAAAAAGAGCAACCTTCGTTATTTTTAGCGAATTTTCATTGACCAATTCAAGGTAAGGTGTAGAAGGATCAGCAACTTCATCGGTTTGTTTATTAATAAAATAATGGATCGTTGTAAATGGACTAAACGCAGTCATTACCCTCGGTTTTAATAACTCATTTAAATACACGTTAATTTCTGGTTTATCTTTGTAGTCTCTTTTAATTATATCTTCTGTTGATCCTTTTACGACTGCGATAAATATGTTAGTACCAACTTGGGGATCTCGATACAAATTTTCAAGTGCCTTCCACACCCCTACTTTTCTTGCATATTCCTCGCTAAATAAAATAACTCTTAATTGAAGTGGAGATAACACTTTTTCTGTTAAAGTTGATATATCCATTACCGATTGATGGGGCATTCGCACAATTGTCGAATAGCTTTGGACTTGCTCTTTTGCATCATGTTGGGGTTGGGGTAAGGTCACAACGACCTTTACTCTTTCATCATCAACATAATCAAACCCCATTACACCTATCATCCCTAAATCCTCAATCACTGGTTTCTGTATATTTGGATCATCGCAACCAAGTAATAATCCGATTAGTAGTAATAAGACACCTCTAGAAACAAGTTTCATAAAGGAACCCCTTTCTCCTTATCCTTTTTAAAACTATGTAGGATAAGCAAAACAACTGGTAAAATATGTATCCCGTACCCGTAGTAAACTAACCATTTTTCAAATATTTTGATTTGTAAATAAAATGGAATAGGACCGTTAAACAAAATTAGCCCAACGACAGCACAAATGTATAAATGCCATGTTCGGTTTTTATGGTTAGATAACAATGAATCTATCCCTTTTTTTCCTACCCATAAATAGGCAGAAGCTGTAGATAGAGCTAAGAAGGTCCAAAGGGACGTTCCAAACGTTTCGATCCGCTCTAGAAATGCTAGCTGAACAGCTTGAAATAAGTTCAGAACAGGAAATAATAAATTACTTAATTGCCAAGACGAAAAGTAAACGACACTAGCCAACGAAACAGCAAAATAAAAAAATACGGCAATCCATATACCAATGGAAACATGTAAGAATGCTTTTTCTTGATTAATAATATAGGGATAATAAAATAGAATAAGTCCAAAGCCAAACATGGCTGGTGCCCCATTATGAAGAGCGTGTAGCCATGCTAGTCCACTGACCTCAAAGGTGGGTACTGCATGCAGCCAATTCCCAGACTGAAGCGCCCACTTGAGATAATAAATTAACCAGGCTGTAAAAAAGAACGAAAACATACAGAAGCGAGCAATGGACTTGATACCACCCATTACAATACATATTAATACAGCAAAAAATACGATTGCTATCCAAGTTATCGTATATTCAGGTAATGTTACGGTTTGAACGAGTCTTAAATACCTTTGACTAACGGAAGCTAATGCGATTACCGCATAACTAAAAACAAAAAAATTCAACACTTTTCCAAATAAACTCCCAAGTAATTTCTCATTAATCTTAAATAAAGTATCGTTTGGGTATTGCTTACATAAGTAAATGATCGGAATAAGGGCCAAATTTGATAATAATCCGAGTATAATCGGCAACAGCCATAAATTATATCCTGCTTGACTCATATCATTTGGTAACGAGAATAGTGACACCCCTACCATCGTATTTTGAGTTAGAAAAACGACATGATAAGCATTTAACTTTTTAAATTTACCTGTATCCATACATCTACTCCTCATCTAATGGACGAACGAGATCTTTCTTCGCCCTAGATATTCCAGGCCTCTGCATAAAAAAGTTTCCTGGTGCACGTAGAATACTGTTCAATAAATCAGACCACTTTCTTGGAACTCCGGGTGTAATAAAGGGGGAACCAAGAGAAGTTAAATTAGATAAATGATTGAATAGCCAAGCTAACGTAAGCATCTGACCAAACATTCCAAGAGCACCTGCTGCAAAAATAAATAAATACCGAATAAATCGAATCGCGTTACTCATCATGAAATTCGGTGGAATAAATGAAAGTAGAGCAGAGATAGCAACTAATACAATTAAGATATTACTAGCCAGTCCTGCTTCCACTGCTGCCGTTCCTATAACTATCCCACCAACGATACCAATTGTCTGTCCAATTTTTGTCGGCATTCGTGCACCAGCCTCACGGAGAACTTCGATGACTAACTCAATAACGAGGACTTCTATGACTGGTGGAAACGGCACTTGTGATCTCGATTCTGCTAATAAAGTTAATAACTGCTGTGGCAACATCTCAGGATGAAAAGTTAACACCGATACATACGAGGAGGTTAGTAGTATCGATATAAAAAAACCTGCTAGCCTTAAAGTTCGTAGTAAGGTTGCTGTAGTCCACCGGTTATAATAATCTTCTGGAGTAACAAATAACTCAAAAAATGTCGCTGGTAATATGGCTGCTTCTGGACTTCCATTCATCATGACGATAACTTTTCCATTCAACAATTCATTAATAACATTATCTGTACGAACTGTAATTCCAAACTGTGGAAAGGGAGAGAATGGCTTGTCCTCAAGCGCTTGCTTAAGAACGGGCATACCAATAAATCCGTGATACTCTATGTTTTTTAAACGGTTTAAAACACGTTTTACATTTTCATCATTTGCAATATTACCTAAATACAATACACTCACCGTATTTTTCGTTTCCGTTCCTAATAATAATGACTTCGATTTTAAATAAGGTGAACGAATTCTTCGCTTAATTAATGAAATATTGGTTTGTAAACTTTCCACAAATGAATCTTGAGGTCCTAGAACCGTTGTTTCGTTTTCTGGTGCTGTAATCGATCGTTCTGGCACATTAAACGTATCAATCTTTATAACAAGGTGGTCTCGTTCAAATATGAGTACTGTAAATCCACTCAAAATATCGTGGAGGAGCTTAGGTAATTCATTATGTTCAACAGTTTCTAGGTTTTTAAAAATCTCAGTAGGTTGTTGACCTATCTGTGCTTCATTGATTGGATTAAATACCACTTGATGTAATAACGTTGTATCTACAATTGTATCTAGATAAATAATAGTCGCTTTTTGATTTCCTACCTGAATCTCTTTCAATACGAGATCATCTACGTCCTGAAAGCTGAAAGAAATGGCATCAATGGTAATTGGCTGCTTCATTTCTGGGTTAGAATAAATTTTATCCTTTGGTTGAGTTCCAGCTGACTGTTTAACTTTTTGTAAATACCATTTCCAAAACAATCGCGACAAACTCCTTTGTATTAAAGGTTTTTGTTATTAGTCCCCATAGAAATGTCCCATTATGTAGGGAATTGGAAAATCCTTCGAAAACAGAAATATTCACACACTTTCCATTATTTGAAATTTTAATTTTCCCAATACATTTACTAATGATTAGTTAGGCTTTATCTATACCAATATTCTTCTTACCATCTCTTTTTTACTTATTCCCTTTCATAACTGAACGATTGGCTGATCATACTATCTTTGTACGAAAAACAAAGGGGGATTTTGAATGGGCATCTTAAGCGGAAATCAAAAAGAAGAGCCTCTACACTATGGGGAAGTTTCTAGTTTATGGGCATATTTAGCGGGAGTTAATTCACATATTGCAGAATATCAGACACTCTATAATCATACAGGTGATGATGATCTTCGGAAATTTATTGAAGATAAAATTAACAGTGCAATGAAGCCACAAGCACAAGAAATTGAAACGGTTTTAAAAGATAATGGAATCGCTATTCCTCCAGCACCTCCTGAACGTGCAAAAGCAAATATTGAAGATATACCTGCTGGAGCGAGGTTTAACGATCCAGAAATCGCTAACGCAATCAGTATGAATATTGCCGCAGGTCTTGTAGCGCTAAGTAAAATTATGGGGCAAAGTACTCGTGAAGACGTTGCTATGATGGCAGGCAAGTATCATGTTGAAAAGGCCCAATACGGGCTTCGAATGCTTAAAATGCAAAAGGAAAAAGGCTGGCTCATTGTCCCACCGTTACACACAAAAGTACCTGAGCTTGTATAGTATTGAATTATATAAAACTCTTGTGCCAAAATAGGCACAAGAGTTTATTGTTATTGATTTAATTTTTCGGTAATTTGCCTTAAAACATTCGGCCACCACTCGACTTCCCCCGTTCCACTTCCATGTCGAACAATAACTGTATTAAATCGAGGGGAAATATAAATAATTTGTCCAAACTTACCTATCGCATAAACATCTATATCTTCTTCATCATTTTTTACGCTGTACCACATGTAACCATATTGAGTTCCTTTCCCTTCCAAAAATGAGCCTATGTAATCTTCACTACTAATTTTCTCTTTTGAAATGGATTTAGATAACCATTCTTTACTATTAATCTCTTGTCCATTCCATGTCCCATTATGAAGAACAAGGCTACCTATTTTAGCAAAATCTATAGCACGTGCATTAATTCCACTTTCCATTTTTTCGAAATAGCTCTCTTGGCTATCTATACTCCATGTGGCACCAAACTCAGTTCCTAGTTTAGACCAAAGTTTTATTTCCATAAATTCTGAAACTGACACACCTGTGGATCGTTCTAAAATAATACCAAGCAATAATGGATGATAATTATTGTAGTGAAAATTTTCACCCCTAGTACTGTCAACTTCTGTATGCAACAAGGCTAACCTTCTTAAATTAGGCATATAGTATGTTTTGGCATCATCGCCTATCCATGCCATTCCTTCTCTATATTTGATTGGTGACCGCATAGTTAATAGATCTTCAATTGTAATAGCTGCGAACTCTGTTCCTTGAAATTCTTCAATATAATTTGAAATTGACTCATTTGAACTTTTAATATACCCTTCATCAATGGCTATGCCGATTAAGAGGGAAACAATAGATTTAGCTGCAGAAAATGAAGTATTAATAGAATCTCTTTCATGACCATTAAAGTAATTCTCATAGATCAATTCATCTTCGGTAACAACAATAAAGGCTGTAGTTTCATTTTCTTCTAAAAGCCCTTCTAATTCTTTTTGCACTGGTTTACCATTGGCTTGATATGTAATAAGCTCAGTCCCTAATGCGCTATTATTTGTTCTTTTATAAAAGTAAGTTTCTTCACTTTTTTTTATTGGCTTTGCATCGAAGACAAGATAGTCTTTAATATCTGACTCTCTATAAAGCATAATTCTCATCATATATTCAGGCGAATAGACAATTGCAGAAACAGATAATACGGTAAATACAAAAACAGCTACACCACTCAATATCAGCAACACGAGCCTCTTTACTCTCTTCACCCTATTCCCTCTCCATCATTATTTAATTTTTATTTATTATATAGTTAAGTTAGAAAATATTGGTATACCTATTTGATAAATATATGCAAAAAGAAAAAAGAAGTTGACTCATAGTGTGGCCAACTTCTTTTAAAACCTAATGTTCAAACCCTTTATCCATTTCTTCAAATACTTCTTCTAATGAAGAAAATCCTCTCATATCGCCTTCATCGGTTTCTATAACCCACTCTTGTTTTTCTGGTCTAAGAAGACCTTCATCATTGATTACATATGGCGTGTGTGTCATAAAAACTTCACCATCTTTACGAATCGTGTACCCTATGTAATAATGATTGCCTTCACCTTGTTCCTCGAAAATGCCAATATCGTCAACATTATGCTTATCCATAATTTGCCTTAAAGATTCGTTCATTTCATTTAGTATCGTTTCTCTTGATAAGTAATCCATATCGTTCTCCTTTATCGTCTATCTTTTATATTCATAATATGGATTAACTTCTTCTTGTTTATCCATATGCATTTATTTCTATTGTTCGTGTAAATCTTATTTCAAGGCTATACTCGCATATACAACCATAGAGGTAAAACAACTAGCGGAATACATAGGAGAATAAGAAATACGACAAACCCTCGCTGTTCTTTATCGTCAAAAAGAGAACGAGCATACATGATCGTATAATAAGCACAAAAAAACGAAATTGGTATAAGTATCCACTCCATAATCTCAATCCTTAATCAATTCAATATTAGGCGGCCTTAGTTGTTTCCCGTATTCTCTAATTTGAACTTTTACATCTAGATTTACTTGCGCATTCGGGTAGGAATTCATCCAGTCATAATTCCAGTATTCTTGCAGAGTAAGGAAGTTTTTTCTCGCAATAAGCGACCAACGAAATGGATCCGCTTTAAATTGTTGCTGTGTTCTTTTTATAAACTCACCAGCTACCTCAAGATATTTCTCTTTAATATGTCTCTTGAGTAAATCTTGCTTTTCTAAATCTTGAATATAATCAATATGACTAGTGATTGTAAGAATTTCTAATATAATCGGTATTTCTACATCAACAATCGGATTTTGTTGTTGAGTATTTATACTGATCTTTGTTCGCTCTTCACTATAAACTCTCGCGGTAATATGTTTTCCTTCAGCGAGTGGATCATCATAAGTGACTACCATTGTACCTACCTCAATATAAGGTCGTAAAACAAGTGCAATCCTCGTTTCCTCACCAGTCAATGTTCCAATCATTTTTCCTTCTTTTATTACAGCCGAACCGATCGTCTGAACAGGATTTCCTCCTTCTTTCTCAATTTGTCCCGCTGTATACTCATCTTCCATTCCATTTTTTTCGGTTTCGACCTTTTCTGCCGTACTATACGTTGCTAAAAATAGTCCAGCATCTTCCTCAAGTCTGTGTAAATACTCATTTAAAGTCGAGTCTGGGATTAACCCCGTTTCTTCCCAGCGATCGGTCATAAGTTCAAAAAATTTATGCGGTCTCGTCTCTAATGTTGGATCATTTTTTCTCAAATAATCAGCAGCTTTTTCACGACATACAATAAAAGTTATTTTTCGATCAAATTCCCTCTCTCTCACAGCAGGCTTAATATAATCAACAAGTTCTTCTCCCCTCGCTATTTCTTCACTGACGACTAGTACCTTCATATGAGTAAAATTTGCTTCTCTTGAAACAAAGGAAACAAGCATATCTCGAGCAGAAATAAAGTCTGGGGCGTTTACCGTAATAATATCTGAAGCAGCCTCATCTGTTGCACCATTAGCAACTCCACTAGCTTCAGGATTCGCGATTTGATAAGTTATTTTCATCCCATAATCTTCACTTTTATCAATTCCAATCGCAATAATATAAGCTAACTCCTCTAAATCATGCCGATCCCAACACCCCATTAGCATGATGAAGATAATCAATATTATAAGAAGTGGCCATCGCTTAACCATTGAATCGTTCCTTTACTTTATATGTTATCCATAGAAGGATAGGCAGCACCGTTACAAAATACCAACTCAATTGAAGTAAAAATACATCTCTCAAAAAAAAAGTCGTTTCCGTTGGATTTTCTGGAATTAATCCAATTAACAAAGTAAGACAAGCGAATGGTAATAAGATTGGTTGAAAATCTTTTAACTGAAACATGGAACAGACGATAAATGCAGAAAGTAACAAATAGATAGAAAACCTAACTACTGAAGCCATAATCCAAAACCCTAAGAAGAACCCCTCATAGCTTGTGACAATAGTTCCTACCTCTAATACTTTTGTGAGTTGTTGAAACGGATATGCTACATGTGAGATTTGTGGGTAATCAAACATCATGACGAAATAGGCCATTGTTACTGTCATTTCCACCACGATAAACCCAACGGCAAGTAATGTAGCTGTCTTATAACTTTTATGGTCTCTAACCCAGGGGAAAAATAATGCAATTAAAATAAATTCAAAAAAAATTGTATGATAGGAAAACGATTCCTTTATTAAAACGTCCAACCCAGGTCCCGCTATTGGGAATAAAAATTCAATATGGATCTCATTAATAAGCAGCACAAATAACATAAACAAAACAATTTTAATATAAGGGAGAACGACCCAAGCCGTCCTTCCCACAGCTTCTATTCCAACTCTCGCAACAACGTAGCTGCTCCCTATTAACAAAAGGAAAACGATAAGGATGGGGGTTGTTGGAAAGAACATGGTACTAATAATGTCAGCTGTTGTCCGCTGATTTAATGCATTTGCAAAAACCATCGCTAAAAGAATAATGACACAAATGATAAATCCTATATACTTGCCTGTTACAATAAAAACAATATCAACTAAGTTTTTGTTTTTATATTCTTTCAAGAGTGACAAAATGAGTAAAGTTGGTACCAGTATGATAGCTCCTGCTACCAGAGGTAAAACCCAAGTCGCATTTTTTCCAGCTTCTAGCAGTAGCATAGGTGTACCATCTGACAATTTTATGCCTATTGAAATGGACATAATTGCAAAAAGTTCTCTTGTACCTACTTTTCCATCTGCTGGTTGAAGCATATCATTTCCCCCTCGGTTCGGTACCTCTAACTTTCTCTTTTGGGAATACATAAAATGGACGTAACCATTGTTTCCATACTGGTGGCCTTACAATCATATCCTTAGAGGATCGAGTATGCGGTGCCATTGGTGAGAAAAATGGGACTCCAAATGATTTAGCATTATTTGCATAAGCAATTGCAAAAACGAGAAAGATACCTATTCCAAAAAAACCCATTGTTGCAGCAAAGAATAATACGATAAAGCGTGTAATTCTTATAGTAAAATTCATACTTATATCTGGTATGGCAAACGAAGCTAAGCCCGTTATCGCAACAACTATTACAAGAATAGGGCTGATGATACCTGCTTCTACTGCGGCTTGTCCCAATATAAGTGCACCTACAATCCCAATTGTCGGTCCTATTGGTGTAGGTATTCGAATACCAGCTTCTCGAATTAATTCAAATGAGATTTCCATCATAATAACTTCGATAATCGCTGGAAATGGAACTCGTTCTCTTGTCGCTGCAATCGCTAATAATAAATCGGTTGGAAACATCTCAATATGATAATTAGATATCGCAATATATAGTGAAGGAACTAGTAACGCAATGAATAACGAAACCAAGCGAATCAGTCTTATAAAATTGCCAAAAGCCCATCTGTGATAATAATCTTCAGCTGTATGAAATAGCCCCCAAAATGTGATCGGTACGACTAAACAGGCTGGGGAATTATCCATTAATAAAACGATATGCCCTTCATTTAAAAAAGCACTAGCTCTATCGGGGCGTTCACTATACAAGGTTGAAGGTATTAGCGAGTAAGGTCTCTCCTCAATATGTTGTTCAAGTATAGCTAAACCTTGAACCGCATCAACATCGATTTGAGAAATTCGGTCACGGACATTCTCTAATAACTCTTCATTGACTAAAGAACCAATATACATAACAGAAACCGTTTGAAGCGCATGATTTCCAACTGTTAGCTCTTCCGTTACTAGGTCAACATTTTTTAGTTGCTTTCGAATGAGTGACCGATTGACAGAAGCCGATTCTGTAAAGGAATCCATCGGCCCTTTAATGACATTTTCTGTTTGAGGATGCTCTATGCCTCGATGTTCAAACGAAGTAGTCGCAATCGATATCGCGCTGTTTACCCCTTTTATAAACAGCAATGTTTGTCCGCCAATTAATGCTGTAAGGAACTCTTTTTGGTCCTTTACTACCTTCGCCTCTTTTGCGGATAACACACTTTCTATTAAAAAGGGTTCCAACTCTTCTGTCGGTTCATAGACGAGCTGTATCTCTTGTAAAGGTTTAATAATATGAAGCTGTACTGCATCATAATCGACCATACCATTAACAAAAAACAACGTTGCATCTACATATATGTCTCTTAACCTTATGTTCCTACATGTCAGATCTGTGTTTTCTGGATAGGAAAAAGCGTTTTTAATGAAAGTAACATTTTTCTCATAGTAATTTTCGTCTTGAAGACTTCTGTCTTTTACTTCTTGGTTGCGTCTTTTAATTCTTCTCTTCAAGGAAAATACCCCCATTATTCCGCTGTATTACTACTATTTCCAAAAGGAGGATAATCATGTACAAAGGATTTTCCAACCAATAAAAAAACCTCCATTATTATGGAGGTACTACATTTCACCTACTGGCCTATCGGAAAAGATAGCTTTATTAATGAACATTGCATGGCTTCTTCAGTTAACTCTGGTGCAAATTTGCTTAATTGTTTTATAAAATAACATGTTTCTGGAAAATGATGTTCAAAAAAGCGTAATGTTGTTCGAGTTAATACTTCTGTTCCTTTATACATTTCAACGACTTGTCTAATAAACTCATTAGTTTCTAATGTTGCTTCTCCTACTTCTCGAGCTAATCGATCTAAACGGGGCAACCCATGCGGCATGACTTTTAAAAAGCCTTTAATATGAAAGTTTTGCAATATAAATCCTCTAAACACTGTAATGTAGAGATCGGCTTGACTAGTAAGTCCTACTTCTATTGGATCCAATATATTTCTTAGAAGTACTAAATGACCCACTTGATCTTCTAACCATAGATCCAGGAGATCAATAAGCGGAAGTGGAGGGTAATCTTGGCCTTGAACATAATAAGTGAGAATACGTAAATATTCTCGGTTTTCACTTAGAGTCCCATTTAAATAGGTCGGGGTTAAGTTAAGGTTTATTTGATTTTGGAGACGTAAATACTGCATATAGCTTTCAAATTGGTAGTATCTGTTAGTTATCTCGTGAGCCAACCTTGAAAATTCTATCATTTCAGGTGAAGAGACTGACAAACGTTGATCCAATTGTTGAAGACGATTAAGTATTTCTGCAAACGCTTGAATATAGTCATTAGCGAGCTGAACCCACTGCCCCTCACTAGGAGACAAGTGATCTCTAACAAAATAAGCATGATCTTGTAAAATCTCTAGCCAAAAAAGATGTTCTTCCCACGGATTAATTAATGTTGGATTTGACAAAAATTCTTCCCCCCTCATACATCGCTTTTCTCCAAAATATATGTAATAAGACCAGAAAAATGAGAGGAATTTGTACAAATCTGCAACAAAAAAGTGTCAGCCCCGTTATAGTAATACAAAATATCAGTAATATCTACGTATCACTTTATTAGGGTAGACACTTTATAATTATCGCTTAACGACGTCCCGTATGGATTGAAGAATAATCACGGTTTAAATAAAAGAAAAATCTGTATCTTCGTTTAATGAAGTAATGAATTCTCTTAACAGATCTTTTGTTGCCAACAGGTCAGCCATATCGATTACTTCTACTGGTGAGTGGGCATATCGTGATGGTATTGACAATACACCTGTTGGGATTCCCTTATTGGCTAAGCTTACTGCACCACCATCTGTTCCTATACCGGGAAAGACTTCATGTTGAAAATTGATGTTTCGTTCATTTGCAAGGTTAAGTAACTTCTCTTTGACGGTTGGATGTGCGATTAAGCTAAAATCGATTACCTTAATCCCTGTCCCACCACCTAAATGAAGTGTTTGATCCATCGTTTCTTCTGGCGTATCGCTAACAGCTGTCGTATCAACAGCAATCGCTACATCAGCTTCTACATTTCTTGCCGCAACTTGAGCACCCCTAAGCCCTACTTCCTCTTGAACAGTAAAAATAGCGATCACTTCACCTGCAAAGCTTACACCCTGAAGCTCTCGTAATGTTTCGATAATTACTGCACAACCTGCTCGATCATCAAAGCCTTTACCAACTAATCTTCCTGTTTGCTCATTTCCTAAATACTCCATTGACGGTGACCACGTAATTGGATTTCCAATCTCTACTCCTAATTGCTCTGCTGCTTCTTTAGAAGATGCACCTATATCAATGTATAACTGACGATGATTACGAACTTTCTTTGGGTCATCAAATTTGGCAAAATGAGCAGAAATCGTACCAATAACTCCAGTAAGTAATCCTGTCTTTGTTCGAACTTGTACTTTTTGAGCAAGGAGTATTCTGTCATCATGTCCGCCCAATTTTTCGAAACGGATTAAGCCATTTTCCTCAATTTTTTTTACGATGAACCCAATCTCATCCATATGAGCAGTTATTATCGTTTTTGGACCAAGTGTACTTCCTTTTTTACGCGCAATTACATTACCGAGACCATCAACTGTTACCTCATCAACCAACTCCTTTACTGTATCTTTAATCCACTTTGTAATTGGTTGTTCGTACCCACAAGGTCCATGTAAAGAAGTAATTGTTTTCAGTAATTCATACATAAAAAAACCTCACCTTAAAATTATTTAGTAACTCGAACTATAATTATATCACATTACCCATTTCATTTTTCGAAACGTTATGTATAATATAATATACGTATCGTTTGTTATATCATACTAACAACAGGTTGGTGTTTAAATGAAGGCTATTATAATCGGGGTCCTTTCTTCGTTCTTTTTTGCATTTACATTTATACTTAATCGCTCAATGGAACTTTCAGGAGGAAATTGGATTTGGAGTGCGTCACTACGTTTTCTTTTCATGTTACCTTTCTTCTTATTAATTGTTTATTTTAGAAGCAATTTAAAACCATTATTTTTAGAAATGAAGCAAAATATTTGGATATGGGTTTTGTGGAGTTTTGTCGGGTTTGTTCTTTTCTATGCCCCGATTACTTTTGCAGCAGCATATGGTCCTAGTTGGCTAATTGCTGGAACATGGCAGTTTACCATTATCGCAGGTTTACTTCTAACTCCTTTGTTTACTACAACAGTACTAACAGATCACGGTCTAAAAAAAGTCAGAAATAAAATACCGAAAAAAGCTTTAATGATTTCTTCTATTATCTTTATAGGAATTTTATTTATACAAAGTACACAATTTCAGCATTCTAGTTTAGACATTTTATTGTTTGGCTTCTTTCCTGTTATAATTGCAACTTTTGCTTACCCTTTAGGAAACCGAAAAATGATGGAAGTGTGTGATAACCGATTAGACACTTTTCAGCGAATACTCGGGATGACCATAGCTAGCACACCGTTTTGGTTACTGTTAGCAGTTTATGGCTTATTTACTGTTGGCCCCCCAAGTATCATTCAAGTACAGCAAACTTTTATCGTAGCTATTTGTTCTGGTGTTATGGCAACCTCTTTGTTCTTTTTTGCCACCGATCTAGTGAAAAATTCCCCTGAAAAGCTTGGTGCAGTAGAGGCAACACAGTCAACCCAAGTAATTTTCGTTATGTTAGGTGATATGTTGTTGTTAGCTTCACCTGTTCCACATTATTTAGCTTTACTAGGAGTATTAATGATTATGACTGGTATGGCTTTACACAGCTTCCTATCTAATAAAAAGAAGCCAAAATTACAAAAAGCGGTATGAAAAATAAAAACGTCCCTCCTTCTTAGTACATATACTTAAGAAGGAGGCTTAAAAAATGTTAAATCCATTAAAAAAACTGGTTAGCATACCTTTCAATGTATTGGCTCTTACTTCTCATAAACTAAAAAAATATAAGTATGAGTCAAAAGCAAAATATAATTGGGGAAAAGTGGAGATACCCAAGGAACTCCTTGAACATTTAAACTTAAAACTACAGCAATTGCCAACTCAAAAAGTCACACATGTGCCCCATGCTAATAATCTTTTTATCGTAAATGAGATTAAGAACAGAACAAGTGAACTTAACAAAAACAACATCACGCGAACAAAAGCTTACCTTGAATTCTTTAAAAAACATCCAGAGGTTCATTGGGCTTTACTTGCACATCTCGTTTCCAGAAATGGTGGATGGAATATGACAGACTTAAAGGGGAGCTTATTACGAAATTTCTTATCACAGAAGCAGCAAAAAGACTTTTTCATGTTTCTAGAAAGAGCTAATTCACTTATCTTCCATGATGCTTACCCACAGTTATTATTATATGAAAAAGGAAAACAACTAAATAAAAATTTTTTTCATTTATTACCTCACTTTAATGTTTCTTTGTTCATGCAACCTGTATGGGAACTTTTTATATCAGAAGAAAACTCTCAATTTCTTACTATCTCTCTAATTATCAATGAACAACAATACATTGAAAAACGTGTAATACAAAACACTTTTTTTCAAGAGAATGTTCTAAACACTTTACTTTTTCAAGCCCAGGAGTTCTTACAATTTACTCAAGTTCTTTTTCCTTTTCACTATCAAAACGACAATATCAGATTAGCAGGTTTTTCAGTTCATCACTTTTCAGATATATCAGAGAGAATCGAAATTGGAAAGCGTCTTTATTCAATTTTATTTGGAATTGATAACCTCTCAAAAGATATTACATTTTTTGCGAACTCTATAAAGCACACTGGCTCAAGAAGTGACTTTTGGCCACATGTTTTTTCTAAAGAGGATATCATTGGCCGCTCACTTTCAAACGTGATTTGTACCACTAAAGAAGCTGGAATCTATAGCCCTCCTCTATTAACAGCATGGAATAACGTTGAGCATAGCTTTTTAGATGATAGCGATTGGTATAAATACAACCCCAAAATCTTAAAATATTTTGCAGCGATCACTACACCCACTCATTTCGATATCACCCATGAATATTGTCTCAAGCTACAAAAGATGCAAGTTGCATCTACCGTATTAAAGGAATAGTTCTGTTCATGGGACTATTCCTTTAGCTCTTTCATTCACTAAACCCCATAAGTAAAAGGCTTGAATTGGGATATTAGCGCCAGTTATATCAGATAAATAGCTCGAAAAATAAAAAAATAGACAAGTTCTCCCCTACTCAATGCATATAGTCTATTAAGCAATAATTTAAAGGGGGCGCATGCATGTTAATTATCATTAAAAAGAAGTGGTTTTTTCTAGCTATTGCCGTACTATTTATTGGATTTAGTTGGTATATTTTTAATTCTAGAGCAGTAACCGAAGCAGGATCACAATCAGTAGAGGAAAAGGAATTTGAAATTCACATGGTTACTAGTGAAATTAAATCCAAAACGGAAGACGGGAAAGAAATCGAATCTTACCGTTGGGATCCTGGAACGATCTATATTCCAAAAGATGAGAAAGTTAAGCTTACGATTTATGGGGTAAATGGAAAGGAACATCCCTTTATTATCGAAGGAACTGATGTAAAAGGAACAGTAAAAAAAGGCGAGGAAACGATTCTGAATTTACATTTTACTGAAAAAGGTGTTTATCGACTCATTTGTACTGCACACTCACATATTGATCAAAATGGACCGATGATAGCTTATATAATTGTTGATTAAATATGTACTAGGCTGACTCAATTATGTTCTATAGAAACTAGAAACTAAATGCAGTCAGCCTATTTTTTAAATCCATTAATACTTTTAGTGAATATATGAATATAACTCCTCTACATTTTGATCAGTACCGTAATGGGTTACATGATAAAGAATTCCATCACTTTCATTACCATTAATATAATAATCCAGATCATGCATGATGCGGTGAGCTAAAATAATTCCTTCTACGTCTTGATCATTTATTGCCTTTTCAATACAAGCAATAACGTTTAATATATCTTGCTCGATATGTTGATCTGCAATATCTTCTAACAAAGGCTTTGTATTATCTACTAGAAATTGCAATTCTTTATTTTTATTTTCCCATGAAAAATCTCGGTAACCTTGCCAACCAACAGCAACATTAAGCGTTTTATGTGATTCGGAAATAACCTCCCTTACCCTATCCATCTCTATTTCAATAGCACTGTCATCATTTGATTGCTTATTTGTATCCTCTATAGTCGAGGCTCCTTCACCTGAAGTAGAAACACCCTCTACATTCGCTTCCGTTACATTTAATGTGCTTTCTTTACTTTGTTGATAGATAACCCCTGTTAAGGCACCAACAATAATGAACAAGACTACAGCGATGCCCCCATAGCCAAAGGTTTTTCTAGACATCCAATCACTCCCTTTATTTCTACTTGTCTTATCAATATAAAGGGAATCTAGTATCACAAACAAGAAAAGAAAATCGTACTATAACGGTCTATTTAAACAATAATTGGCAAAGTCTACTCTTTCTTTTTTGCATCTGACAATTCGAATGACACCATAGTTCAAAATCAGTGATAATATTCCAATATTTTCATTATAATGTCGAAAGGTTTTCACCATTCTCTCTTTTTCTATATATATTTTCCTACTATTTTTAATTATAATTTTTATAACATTAAAAAACTATTAAATGAGGAAAAGGGGGATTGGGATGAGAAATTTAGTCATTATATTCATTATGCTTTTCGGTTTGTTTTCCTGGAGCCATATAACAGAAGCTAATAGCAATAATCAACTCATTATCATTAATAAAGCAACAAACCAACTAGCTTTCTATAATGATGGAAAGCGTATTCGAACATTTAGTGTAGCTACAGGTAGAGAACGTTCTCTTACACCCGAAGGAAAATTTAAAATTGTAAATAAAATTGTAAATCGTCCTTATTATAAGAGTAATATACCAGGGGGAGATCCTAGGAATCCACTTGGTGATCGCTGGTTGGGAATAAATGCTAGAGGTACATACGGAACTACATACGCCATACACGGTAATAATAATCCTAGCTCAATTGGAACCTATGCAAGTGCAGGCTGTATTCGAATGCATAACGAAGAAGTTCGCTGGTTATTTAATCAAGTAAAAGTGAATACCCCTGTTATTATTACACACTCTAAAAATTCTTTTGATAGCATCGCTAAGAGTAATGGTTATTCACTTGAGAGTAAGCTAAGAAATGTTACAGTTAACAAAACTTCCCCGCAACCTGCTAATACAACGGTAACACTTACAGCTAATACATCAGCTGGTACTAATCCAGTGTATAGATTTTCTGTTCATGACGGTAAAAAATGGACAACAATCCGAAACTATTCTTCTTCTAAGACAGCAAAATGGAAGCCTACTAAACCAGGTTCCTACAAACTTAAGGTCGAAGTAAGAAATAAAAGTTCAAGGAAAAACTTTGAAGATCAAAGGGTTATAAATTATACGGTTTTCCAACGTGCATCAATTAAATCGGTTAATACGAATAAGACAAGTCCACAGCCATCTAATACTTCTGTAAGAGTGACAGCGTCTTCTAATAGTAATAAAAATAACTTATTCAAATTCTCTGTTTATGATGGAAACAAGTGGAGAACAGTTCAGAAGTATTCTTCGAATAACAAGCTGACATGGAAACCAACAAAATCCGGAAGCTATAAAATAAAAGTCGAAGTAAAACATAGACTTTCTAAAAACAAACGTGACCATGAAAGGACAATAAATTATAGAGTTTATGCACCAGCTAGAATAAACTCATTGAAGGCTGATAAATCATTAACACAGCCAATTAACACAAATATTATTTTGACCACTTCAACAAATAGTAGTTCAAACAATCTGATTCAATATCGTGTTCATGACGGTGAACGGTGGAGAACAGTACAGAGTTACTCATCTGATAGAAAGTTAAATTGGAAACCGACAAAACCAGGAACATATAAAGTAAAAGCCCGTGTTAAACACAAGTCATCGAACAAGACATTTGATCAAGAGAGAACATTGCAGTTTACGATCTATGAACCTGCAGTGATAAAATCATTCTCTACAGATCAATCTACACCAAGTGAAATCGATACAAATATTATCTTGGCAGCCGATACTACTAAACAAGGTGATCATCTCTTTAGATTTTCTGTTCATGACGGTACCAAATGGTCGACTTTACAAAGTTATAGTTCAACGAAACAAGTCAACTGGAAACCTTCTAAAGCTGGAAATTACAAACTAAGAGTAGACGTCAAAGATAAACATTCTAATAAGAGCTTTGATCAAAGAAAAGAGATGAATTATGTCATTTCTCATCCAATTAAAGATATTGTCATTGGTGACGGTGGTGTCCTAACTACTAATTCAGATACACTTATAAAAGCTATTACTTCAGAAATTATTGGATTAGAATACAAGTTTGAAGTATATGAAAACGATCAATGGAATATCTTACAAAATTACTCCTCCTCAGATCGTATCAATTGGAATACACCAGAACAGCCAGGAAAATATACAGTGAAAGTTAGTATCAAAACCAAAAATTCAAATACAGAACACTTCCTCGAAAAAGAAGTTACTGTAGTTGACTAAACAATGACAAGGCCTGTATCCACTTTGATACAGGCCTTGTCATTGTGTTAACTCTTATTTTTGTCAATCTACTATAGTTAAACTTTACAAAAAATTATAAAGTTTTGATAAAATACCCAATTATAGTCTATATACTTCATTGACTTCTGTAAAACCTTGGTGTTATATTGAAATTGTGGAATAATTCCAAAAAAACAGATCAAAAGGGCTGATAGAAATGGTTGATAATAATCAAGACATCATAGATTTTCTTTCTACAGCAGACGACGTTAAAGAAGCAATTATTAACCTAGACCCTAATACTTACTTGGCCAGAATCTCTTTAGAATACGCAATAAATAATAGTATGACTGATTTACTAGATCAACTTATAGAGAAGTTATCATTATCCGAAGACAAAGAAAGTCAATTATGGGCAGAAGTTTATCGGATCGACCAAGAAGTAGTGAAAGGGAATATGAGCTTAATAGAAGCAACAAATAGGTTAACTTATATTAATTGCCAAACTAAAGAACTGAATGCACTTCGCAAGATTTTTCAATTATACAACTATCACGATTTAAAATATTTTGAAATGGTTTCTACACTAAGTGAATTAGTGAGAGCAGAAGTTGAAGAACTTGAAACAAATTACTTTAAAAAATCACTAATCTCAAGACTTGGTTTAGTGATGCAAGCTGTCCATCTTCACTTAAAGAATTTAGATGAGTGTAGAAGTTATGGGAAAATGGTATTAGAGCATGCCGTAACAGAAAAGGCTAAAGGTGTCGCTTTACGAAATATAGGAAATTCTTACACCTTCTCTAATCTCGACCTTGCAGTTATGCACTTTAAACAATCAAAAGAATATTTTCAGAAATTAGGTCAACATAGAGCATTAACTAAGTCGCAAAGAAGCTTAAACTTTGCTTATTGTTACTGGAATAAGCCAGAACTTTTTAGTAGAACTTCTCCTTATAATGCCCCTGATGAGATACATGGGTATATCTACTATCTAATTAAAGTTAATGAATTCCATGAAGCTGAAAGATTATTAGAAAGTGTTAAAACAGAAATATCCAATGACTTTCAATTAGGCTTTCACTACTACTATCATGGTCTTATAAAGCCAAATGAAGATTACTTTGTAGAATCTGTTAAACAGTTTAAAAAAGCAGGTGACTACTATTATAGAAGCCTACCTTTAATCGAATTAAAGAAGCTAGGTGTAAACAAAATAATCTTAGAAGCTCTAAGTTTATAATAATTAAAATATTTTTTTAAAAGGAGAAATCAATTATGAAAAAGATTATCGCTGTATTATTAGTATTAACTGCTTTCACTGCAACACTTCCACTTGAAGAAAATGCAAACCCTAGTACTAGCCCTAGAATTGAAAGTGTAGATTTTTTAGCATAAGTATTTGTATAGTATAGAAAAACCAATAACTATCAAAAAAGAGTTTAGATAACCTAAAAAAAACAAAGGGGTTTTCCCTTAACGGGTTTACTTCAGAGGTGCAAACAAGCCATTAACACGCAAAATCACGTGCGGTTTCACAGCAGAAATCACAT
>NZ_WMKZ01000006.1 GCF_019024285.1 Alkalihalobacterium elongatum | reverse complement strand
AAATAAAGAGTGGCACTCACCCTCATTAGGGTGAATGCCACTCTATTTTTTATTTACTGGGTTTTGTCCCAGCCTCTTTTCTTCCTAGAAATCTTTCGGAAATAGAAAAGTTCTCAAATAATACACAATATTTATTAAATGTTGGTTGATTTTAACAGTGTGATGTATTAAAATAACATAAATATTTTAAAAAATCAGAAAATAAAAAAACAGGAGTGAGAGAACAAAATGACTTTAAAGGAAGAAGCCTTACGGATGCATAAAGAGCATCAAGGAAAGCTTGAAGTAATCTCAAAAGTATCAGTGCAGAATACGCGTGACTTAAGCTTAGCGTATTCACCAGGGGTAGCTGAACCCTGTAAGGAAATTGCAAATGACCAAGATCGTGTATTTGATTACACGATGAAAGGAAATACTGTTGCTGTTGTATCTGACGGTACAGCGGTATTAGGTTTAGGTAATATTGGTCCTGAAGCAGCTATGCCTGTTATGGAAGGAAAAGCGTTATTATTTAAATCCTTTGCTGGAGTGGATGCTTTTCCGATTTGTCTTGACACGAACGATGTAGAAGAGATCATTCGCACTGTAAAGCTTCTTCAACCTACGTTTGGTGGTATTAATCTAGAAGATATTGCAGCACCGAATTGCTTTATTATTGAAGAACGACTGAAAAAAGAGATGAATATTCCAGTATTTCATGATGATCAACATGGGACAGCGATTGTCACAGCAGCTGGATTGTTGAATTCACTAAAATTAACAAAAAAAGGGCTTTCTGATATAAAAGTAGTAATCAATGGAGCAGGTTCAGCAGGTATCGCTATCGTAAAGCTATTGAACTCAATGGGTGTACAGCATATTATTTTATGTGACTCAAAAGGTGCGATATTTAAAGGTCGTCCTTATGGAATGAATCCAGTAAAGGAAGAAGTTTCTGAATATACAAACAATGAAAGACTGGAAGGAACTTTAGCAGATGTGATTGTAGGCACTGATGTGTTTATAGGTGTATCTGTGGAAGGTGCACTAACAAAAGCGATGGTGCGCTCCATGAATAGTGATCCAATTATTTTCGCAATGGCAAATCCTAACCCAGAAATTTTACCTAGTGATGCAGTTGATGCGGGTGCAAGAATTGTTGGGACAGGAAGGTCGGATTTTCCGAATCAAGTGAATAATGTTTTAGCCTTCCCAGGTATATTTAGAGGGGCATTGGATGTTTTTGCGACTGATATAAATGAAAGTATGAAAATTGCAGCTGTTTATGCGATTGCAAGTTTAGTATCTGAAAATGAGCTAAAGCCAGATTACATTATTCCTAATCCTTTTGACCCGAGAGTTGCACCAGAAGTAGCAAAGAGTGTTGCGCAAGCTGCCTTAGAAACTGGTGTGGCAAGGAAAATGGTGAATTCTGAAGAAATAGCCTCAAGGACTAGAAGGATGTCTGCCATTAGAGATAATGTTTACTTAAGTTGTAATCTTGGTGGTTGATAAAATAGTGCTCGTGGAATTTTATTGTACTAAAAAATAATTAGCCGATATATTTTGGTAGTAAGAGGAGAACTGGTTAGTCCTCCTCTTACTTTTTTTGTATTTTTTTTTTTTTGAGGGGAGCAGCTGTAATTTGAATAATTGGATAGTTAGAAAGTTACTACTAATAATCGTCGGAAATATATGTATTAGTGGCTCCGCCCGAACAATACCTTCTCCATTTTCTATATCCTTCTCTGAATGGTTAGGGGAGTTAATTTTTTCGCCATTTTCAATTCTAGGTGCAACTATTTTATTTATTTTAGGATTTTTAGCGTTAGCTTTTCTAGTAAAGGGCATTATATTAAAAGTAATCGTTCCTTATTTGAATAAGATGCCTATTTATCCTGGTGAAACCGTAATCGCTATTTGTACAATATGTTCATTTATCCTTCAAATCGTACTACATCCACTTATAGGTTTTCTGGGCATAATTTTAGCTATTACATATGGTATAATGGAGGCTAATGAAGGAAAAGTTTATGATAGAAATTCGTAAAGGAGAAATGGGAAATTGTGATTTATATTATTATTGGTAGTATAGCAATTTTGCTAGGTACCTGTTTATTATTCTTTATGTATAAAGAGGCATTTCGCAATCATGTTAGTGAAATAGAACTTAAATTTCCTAATTTTCCTCAATCTTTTGACGGAATGAGGATTTTTTTTATTTCTGATCTACATTTTCGCATAATTGATACGGAAATAATTAGCCAAGTCAAAGGAAAAGTTGATTTAGTTATTATTGGTGGAGATATGCTAGAGAGAAAAGTTCCATTTTCAAATATTGAAAAAAATCTTGAATTACTTCGAACTTTAGGCCCTATTCATTTTGTTTGGGGGAATAATGATTATGAAGGTGATTTTAGAAGGCTGGATGCAACCTTGCTTGAAAAAGGCGTACAAATATTAGATAATACAGCAATTACATATGAAAACAATGAAGAAAAAGTGGTATTGTTAGGTGTCGATGATGTGGGTTGCGAAAGAGATCGTTTAGACCTGGCTCTTCAAGATAGTGACGAAGGATTTCGGATATTAATTAGCCATAATCCTAGTATTGTTGAACAAATACAAGATGAGAACAACATTAGTTTAGTGTTATCTGGTCATACGCATGGGGGGCAAATTCGTGTGTTCGGTTATGGAATATCAGAAATCGGCGGATTGAAGAAGCGGAATAATACAACACTTTTTATTAGTAATGGTTATGGGACAACTGGATTAACACTACGTTTAGGGGCTAGAGCAGAAACTCATTTGATCACGTTACGATCTAACTGAAATATTTATTAAGCGTTTATTATACAAAGTTTACACAAACGTTTTCCTCTATTATACTAAAGATAATAAAAGTTGGTGGTTTGGAGGAAGTTCAATGTCTTCAAAAGAAGGTAAATATAATATTAAAGCAATATGCCAAATGCTCGGAATTCAACCTGGTACACTCAGAGCTTGGGAAAGAAGATATAAAATGATAGAGCCTGTCAGGAATCCTGCTGGACACAGGTTATATACGGAGGAACATGTAGCGATCTTACGCTGGCTTATTGAAAAGGTGAATAATGGTTTCACAATAGGTCAAGCGGTGGGGCTTATGGAGAAAGGTAATATTATTTTTGATATTACAGCGGATAAGAAAAAGGACGATTACTCTGAACAATTAGCGGATGAAATTTTAGAAGCTTTACTTCAATTCAGAGAAAATAAAGCCCATGAATTAATGAATCAAGCATTTAGTCTTTTTAATGTAGAGAAGGTTACGATTGAAATACTAGGCCCATTATTAGTAACAGTT
The DNA here is from genome assembly GCF_019024285.1 of Alkalihalobacterium elongatum. GTDB lineage: Bacteria > Bacillota > Bacilli > Bacillales > Bacillaceae_F > Alkalihalobacterium > Alkalihalobacterium elongatum. The sequence goes on along the minus strand of NZ_WMKZ01000006.1, from coordinate 153,735 downwards.
GGTGATATGTGGGAAAAAGGTGAGATAACTGTTGCTCATGAGCACTTTATATCTAGTTTCTTAAGAACAAAAATAGGGAATATATTCCAAAGTTTTCCTGTTGATGGCTATTTGCCAAAAGTAGTTGCAGTTTGCGGTCCACAGGAGAAGCATGAATTAGGCTTACTTATTTTTACATTGTTTTTAAGACGAAAGGGATTTGAAGTCGTTTATTTAGGTGGAGGTATACCCGAGAGGGATGTTGAACTGGTTATTAAAGAAGTAGGAGCAAAGTTTTTCTTTACCTCTTGCACGTTATCTCTCAACCTTCCAAGTACATTTGCGCTTATTGATCATCTTCATAAAACATTCGAAGATTTAATAATTGGTGTAGGCGGCACTGCATTAATTTACATGTCAGAAAAGGATGAGCAACAGTATGGAAAATATGTTGTTGGTGTAACGAAACAAGAATGGGAAAGTTGGTTATCTGCTCACTTAAAACGTTAATCTAATTCTTAGGAAATGATTGTAAACCAAGAACCATCGACGTTCCTCTGACATATCTTATAGTAACAATTACGACAACAAACGGTACAATATACGCATTAACCGTTCAATGAACGGTCTGGGGCGATAAGCCTGGCACAGGGAGGGTCATAGATGCGTTTAGAGCGTTTAACCATGGATAAAATAAAAATTTTTTTAACTTTTGATGACCTGAAAGAAAGAGGGATGACAAAGGAAGATTTGTGGATGGATGGTCCAAAAGTGCATGACCTATTTCGTGAAATGATGTCAGAAGCAGATGATGAATTAGGTTTCAAAGCAGATGGTCCAGTCGCTGTCGAAGTCTTTGTCATGCCTGCACAAGGTATGGTCATTATTGTAACAAAAGGGTCAAAAGACGATGATGAATATGAAGATGATTACGATGATGGATACATTGAAATGAAGGTAACACTCGATGAAAGTGATGAAGTATTTTATGAGTTTGACAGCTTTGAAGACGTAATTGCATTATCTTCTAGGCTGTATCCATTTGGGGTTGTTGGTGGAACATTATTCTCTTGTGACAATAAATTTTATCTAAAATTTGAAGAATATGATTTAATCGGAGTTGATGATGATTCCTTTATCGCTTTATTATCGGAATTTGGTAACCCTTCTACTACAACCACCCACTGGATCGCAGAATACGGAAAAGAACTAATGAAAGTCGAAGCGATTTATAGGACGTTTCATACATTTGTCAAACGACCTTAAATGTTGCGCCCCTAAAATAAGGGGCGTTTTTTATTAGGATTTTTTCGTAAACTTTGTGCTAAAGCTTCACGTCAGAGCGTGAAAAACCAAGCTTGGGTTTGGTTAACGGTCCAATAGATAAAAAGTAACAATCTTATAGAAAAAAGTCATTTATTATCTCGTAGTTTCCTAGTCTCATCTAGAAAGGGGCTTTTTATGTCTCTGCCCCCGCGAGTTGAGGACCCTTACGCTTTTCTTTACTTCGTGTTATTATATTAGAGGTTATGGTAATTTTTGTTGCGTTGTAGCAACAACTTTATAGGCGAATATAATGAGGATACATATTATTTTAGGAGTGATACTCAATATGAAAATTGGTGTATTGTACGGTGGGACATCAGCTGAGCGAGAAGTTTCTTTGTCTTCTGGTAAAGGAATTATTGATGCCCTTTCTAAAAAAGGACATGAAGTAATCGGTATTGATTTTCATCCACAGCGAATTAAAGAAATTATCGAACTAAATGTCGATATTGTATATATTGGTTTACATGGACGATACGGAGAAGATGGTAGAATTCAAGCTTTACTTGAAATGTTAGATATTCCTTACGTGGGATCAGGGGTATTAGGATCAGCTTTAGCAATGGATAAGGCTAAGGCTAAAACATTTTTTCACAAAAGTGGAATCCGCGTAGCTGGAGAAATGGTTCTATATAAACATAGTTATGAAAAAGAACAATTTAAATGGCATTCAAATTATCCAGCAGTTGTTAAGCCTAATCAAGAAGGGTCAACAATCGGGTTAACGATTGCGCAGGATGAACAAGAGTTATTAACTGGTATTGAAGAAGCGTTTAAGTTTGACGATACCGTTTTAATCGAAGAGTTTATTGATGGTGTCGAAGTAACGGTTGCTGTTATGGGGAATAAAGGAGAAGAAAAAGCATTACCAGTTGTTGAAATTGTTCCCAAAAATAAATATTATGATTATGAGGCAAAGTATGCACCAGGTATGAGTGAGCATATTGTACCTGCTCGAGTGACTGATGAAGTTACGAATTTACTTCAAATAAATGCTGTACTTGCGCATCAAGCATTAGGGTGCGATATCTACTCTCGTGTTGATTTCATTGTTCCTAAGGACGGTAGTGAACCTGTAATACTAGAAGTAAATACACTTCCAGGGATGACTCCAACGAGCCTCTACCCTGATGCTGCAAGAGAAATCGGATTATCTTATGAAGATATGATTGAACGGTTAGTAGAGCTCTCAACAAAAAAATAGAAATATTATTATGATAAAATGTTTGCTCATTAGAAAGTGAGCAGACATTTTATTTTTTTTGTAGCAATGGGTGGAAAAACTAAGTCTTTTTCTTTATAGTTATAGAAGGTAAGTTTTTAATATAATTACACTTTTGTTTGATTATATCTTCGAGGTGAATTTCATGGTAGAGAAGGACATGCAGGAAGCTGAATCTAAAGAAAAGGAAAATATGAATGTTTTATTTTCCACGCAAAAAGTAATAAAAGAGGCATTAGATAAACTGGGCTATGCAGATGAAATGTATGAGTTGATGAAAGAACCAGTTAGAATGTTAACCGTTCGAATTCCAGTTCGAATGGATGATGGTTCAACTAAAATCTTTACTGGATACCGTGCGCAACATAATGATGCTGTAGGTCCGACAAAAGGTGGAGTACGATTCCATCCAAGTGTAACGGAAACTGAAGTGAAAGCGCTATCAATATGGATGAGCCTTAAAGCTGGAATTGTTGATTTACCATACGGTGGAGGTAAAGGCGGTATTGTTTGTGATCCTCGCGATATGTCTTTCCGAGAATTAGAAAGATTAAGTCGTGGATACGTACGTGCCATTAGCCAGGTAGTTGGACCGACGAAGGATATTCCAGCTCCAGATGTTTTTACAAACTCACAGATTATGGCTTGGATGCTTGATGAATATAGTAGAATTCGTGAATTTGACTCCCCAGGTTTTATAACTGGGAAGCCGATTGTACTCGGTGGATCGCACGGTCGTGAATCGGCTACTGCGAAGGGTGTTACGATTTGTATCAGGGAAGCAGCTAAGAAAAAAGGAATTGATATAGAAGGTGCGCGTGTTGTAATTCAAGGATTCGGTAATGCAGGAAGCTTCCTAGCAAAATTCATGCATGACCAAGGGGCAAAAGTGATCGGGATTTCAGATGCATACGGTGCTCTCCATGATCCAGATGGTCTAGATATTGAATATCTACTCGATCGTCGCGATAGCTTTGGTACGGTAACTAATCTATTTAAAGAAACGATTTCAAATAAAGAACTACTAGAGCTCGATTGTGATATCCTTGTACCCGCTGCTATTGAAAATCAGATTACTGAGGAAAATGCAGCAGATATAAAAGCGAAAATCGTTGTTGAGGCTGCAAATGGTCCAACAACGTTAGAAGGTACTCGTATACTTACTGAGAAGGATGTTCTCATCGTCCCCGATGTACTAGCTAGTGCGGGTGGTGTTACGGTTTCTTATTTTGAATGGGTTCAAAATAACCAAGGGTATTACTGGACAGAAGAAGAAGTAGAAGCAAAACTAGAAAAAGTAATGGTACAAGCTTTTAATAATATATATAACCTTTCGCGAGGAAGAAAGGTTAACATGCGATTAGCTGCATACATGGTCGGTGTTCGGAAAATGGCTGAAGCTTCTAGATTTAGAGGCTGGGTATAATAATCTAGAGAAACAGAAGAAATATCATATAATAAACTACAACCCTTGCATCGAATGAATGCAAGGGTTTATAGTTGTTAGAGACGAAACAAGGGGTGGAAAGTGATATGATCGAAGAAGAGGTTATAATCGTAGGTGGAGGTCCTTGTGGTTTAGCAGCTGCGATTGCTTTAATGGAGCAAGGGTATAACCCGTTAGTGATTGAAAAAGATAATATTGTTAGTTCCATATACAGATACCCTACACATCAAACATTTTTTAGTACGAGTGAGAAGCTAGAAATCGGTGGAGTTCCCTTTGTAACTGTTGAAAGAAAGCCCAAGCGTAATCAAGCGCTTTCTTATTACCGTGAAGTAGTTAAACGAAAAGGAATACGTATTAATGCATATGAAAAAGTGTCGGGAGTTACAAAAAAAAGTGATGGAACACTAACAGTAGTTACATATAAAAATCAAGAGTCAACTGTTGAATATCGATGTAAGTATGTCATTATTGCAACTGGTTATTATGATCATCCAAATATGATGGGGGTTAAAGGCGAAGATCTTAATCATGTGTTTCATTATTTTAAAGAAGCTCATCCATACTTTGATAAGGATGTCGTTATCATTGGAGGAAAGAATTCGGCAGTAGATGCTGCACTTGAACTAGAAAGAGTGGGTGCAAGAGTAACTGTTTTATATCGTGGTCATGAATTTTCAAAAAGTGTGAAGCCTTGGATCCTGCCGGAGTTTGTATCTTTAATTAATAATGAAAATATTCAAATGGTTTTTAATGCCGAAGTAACTGAAATTACTAAAGAAACCGTAATTTATGAAGTGCATGGTAGGCAGAGAGAGGAAAAAGCTGATTTTGTATTTGCGATGACTGGCTATCATCCTGATCATTCATTTTTGAATAAGATGGGGGTTGGTAGTGAACAGGAGTCTGGACGCCCAGTTTATAATGAGACAACAATGGAAACGAATGTGGAAGGGATTTTCATTGCAGGTGTTATTGCAGCTGGAAATAACGCCAATGAGATTTTTATTGAAAACGGTCGTTTTCATGGTGGATTAATTGCAGCTGAAATAGCTAGAAGAGATATTGGAAAATAGTAGCTGGGGGCTTTTCTGTTAAAAAGTTCAACGCTCAATACTTATAACCTCTAGAGGTTATAAAGCTAAAAGTTAATATCAAAAAGACAGGGAGATAAGAATATGAGAAAGGTTGCTTTAATTACAACAGGGGGCACAATCGCTTCAAAAAAAATTGCAAGTGGCTTGCTATCATCTGGAGAACTAACAGGTGAAGAACTGGCTGCGCTATGCCGTTTGCCATCCGATATACAAGTAGAGGTACATAGCCTATTTCAACTTCCTAGTATGCATATTGATTTTGATCGGATGCTTGAATTAAAGAAAAAGATTGATGAAGTTTTTGAGGACGAGTCAATAAGTGGAATAGTCGTAACGCACGGAACAGACTCTTTAGAGGAGTCAGCTTACTTTTTAGATTTAGCTGTTACAGATCAAAGGAAAATTGTTGTTACAGGTTCGCAACGTTCTCCCGATGATATAGGGACAGATGTGTATTCAAACCTTCGTAATTCAATTTATGTTGCTGTAGATGAGAGTTTAGATAATGTAGGGACTGTCATTGTATTTAATGAGCGAATTTGGTCAGCGAAATACGTTAAAAAGGTACATGCTTCAAATATGCAAGGGTTCGAGTCTTTTGGCTATGGTTATTTAGGAATTATCGATAATGATGTCGTAAGTGTATATCAAAAGCCACTAGAAAGAGATTGTTATCAAATAGCTAATGAGTTACCGCAAGTTGAGATCATTAAATGCTACGCAGGTGCAGATGGAAAATTTATAAGATGCGCTGTCCGTGAAGGGGCTAAAGGAATAGTCTTAGAAGGTGTAGGGAGAGGTCAAGTTTCTCCACATATGGTAGATGATATTTCTGCAGCAATAAAAGCTGGGGTTCGGATTGTTGTTACTACAAGTGCAGAGGAAGGACAAGTACACACTTCGTATGATTATCGTGGTAGTGCTCATGATTTGAAATTACGAGGGGTCTTTTTAGGTAAAGACTATGACTCAAAGAAGGCAAGAATAAAGCTTGCTGTTTTAATTTCATCTGGCGGTGACATAGAGAAAGGATTTAAAATATAGAGAAATAATTGTAGTTTAGAGAGGATTGGAAATAAGTTGTTTTCGCTCATAACAGCAACCACTGGTCCAGCGATGGCTTTATTTTGTTATTTTTACTTAAAAAACGATGTCAGTAGCCAAGCTTTGTTAATGGTCATAAAGACTTTCATTATTGGTGCCCTTCTAGTTTTCCCAGTAATGGTAATTCAGTACGCATTTGAAGTAGAAGGAGTATTTACTTCAGAGTTTACGATAGCGTTCTTCGGGTATGCATTTACTGAAGAGTTTTTTAAATGGTTCCTCCTTTTTTTCTTTGCTTATAAGCATGCTACCTTTAATAAAACATATGATGGTATTATATATGGGGTTTCCTTGTCATTAGGCTTTGCTTCGGTTGAAAATTTTTTTTATCTTATAGCAAATGGTTTACAAACCGCTTGGCTGCGGGCGTTATTTCCTGTAAGTAGTCATGCATTGTTTGGAGTTATTATGGGATATTATTTAGGAAAAGCAAAGTTTTCTAAAGAACGTCAAAATAGGTATATATTATTTTCGCTATTTTTACCAATTTTACTTCACGGGAGCTATGATTTAATATTATTAACAATGGATAGGTATATTCATATTACGATGCTTTTATTTATGATTGGTCTTTGGACGTTTAGTATACACAAAGTAAAAATGGCAAATTTGAATTATCGTTAGGAGTGAAAGTATGACTGAAAATGTAAGGTATCGAGTCGTAATTCGTTGTCCTAAATGTGGTGAAAAGTTTATCCTACGTGGAAGTCAGGGTAAAGACGGGAAATATGAAACAGGTTTTATACGTTGTGTCTGTGGAAATGAAGATAACCTCATAGTAGATGCTACACCAGAATAAATACAGTGATAAGCGCTAGAAGACTTGTTAATTCGTAAGCTTTTTAGAGCCAAATTTGATGTGATAGGTGAAGAAACGAGCTAATAGTAGTAGAAATACGTAATTTGTCGTTTATTTTCGAATAAAATTTAGTTATTAATATAAAACCTATTGCTTTTTTCACTCAATTCATGTAATTTAGTAACAAGTGAAAATTGAAAATTTACATGTTCTTATCAAGAGAGACGGAGGGAATGGCCCGGTGAAGTCTCAGCAACCAGCTGTATTTTGTGCAGTCAGGTGCTAATTCCAGCAAGCGTAAAGGCTTGATAGATAAGAAGGAGCTTAGTTAATGGAATTGTATTCTTAGCCTTCTTCTTATTTATAAGAGGAAGGCTTTTTGCATCGATAAGAGCGGAGGAGAGACATGATGAATAAAGACCAACTAGAAACCAAATTAGTTCAAATTGGAAATAGACTTGATGAGCATACAGGAACAATTAACACACCTGTATATTTTTCAACCGCCTATCGTCATTCTGGAATTGGAGAATCGACTGGTTTTGATTATTCAAGAACAGGAAACCCAACCCGATTAGTTTTAGAAAAAGCCATTGCCGAGTTAGAACAAGGAGATCAAGGGTTTGCCTGTAGTTCAGGGATGTCAGCCATCCAAACGGTTTTTTCTCTATTTCAGCAAGGGGATGAAATTTTAGCTTCTAGTGATTTATATGGTGGTACGTATCGGTTATTTGAGAAAGGCTGGAAAAATTGGGGGCTATCATTTACATATGGTGACCCAAGAGACATAGAGACTTTTGAACAATTAATTAATAAAAATACAAAAGCGTTATTTATAGAAAGTCCAACCAACCCATTAATGCAGGAGGCGGATATAACTAAACTAGGTCAAGTTGCTAAAAAGCACAACCTACTATTAATTGTTGACAACACATTCTATACACCATTGTTACAACAGCCGATTTCTGAAGGTGCAGATATCGTTATCCATAGTGCTTCAAAATATCTAGGGGGCCATAATGATGTTATTGCGGGTTTAATCGTTGCTAAAGGTGAGGAGCTTTGTGAACGTATTGCCTATTTCCACAATGGGATGGGGGCTATTTTAAGCCCATTTGATTCGTGGTTACTTATCCGGGGGATGAAGACATTATCATTACGAATGGAACAACATCAAAAGAATGCGCGTGAAATTGCTGCATATCTTGAAGCTCATTCTGGAGTAACTGAAGTACTATACCCTGGGCGTGGAGGAATGTTATCTTTTCGCATTAAAGATGCCAATTGGGTCAATCCATTTTTAAAACAAATGAAGTTAATTTCATTTGCTGAAAGTTTAGGTGGAGTGGAAAGTCTAATGACTTACCCAACGACACAAACTCATGCGGATATGCCTGAAGAGGTGCGTATAGCCAACGGTGTTTGTGATCGACTATTACGTTTTTCAGTAGGAATTGAAAACTGCAGAGATCTAATAGCTGATCTTGAGCAAGCTTTTAACCACGTGAATTCATAGAAGGGATGAAAAAAATGACAGAACCATTTACTTTTCAAACGCGTCTACTGCATAATAACCACAAAATAGATAAAGAGACTGGAGCAGTAAGTGTTCCAATTCAGCATGCTTCTACTTTTCACCAATTTGATTTTGATCAGTTTGGAACATTTGATTACGGGCGTTCTGGCAACCCTACGAGAGCAGCGTTAGAAGAAACGATCGCAGAATTAGAAGGCGGTGTTCAAGGTTTTGCTTTTGCATCAGGAATGGCGGCTATATCAACGGCATTTATGCTTTTATCAAAAGGAGATCATGTTGTTGTTACAACAGATGTATATGGTGGTACTTTCCGATTTGTAACCCAAGTGTTAAATCGGCTTGGAATAGAGTACACATTTGTAGACATGACAAAATTAGATGAGATAGAAGCAAGTATTCAAGAAAATACGAAAGTAATTTATGTTGAAACACCTTCTAATCCTACGATGAAAATCACTGATTTAAGAGGAGTTGTAGCATTAGCAAAGAAATACGAATGTTTAACTTTTGTAGATAATACATTTATGACGCCAGCACTCCAAAGACCAATTGAACTAGGAGTAGATGTTGTATTACATAGTGCAACAAAATTTATCGGGGGTCATAGCGATGTAATTGCAGGCTTAGCCGTTGTAAAAGATGAAGAGGTAGGTAAACAATTGGCCTTCTTACAAAACTCATTTGGATCAGTACTAGGTGTGCAAGATTGCTGGCTTGTACTTCGTGGTCTAAAGACATTACATGTTCGTATGGAGCATTCATCAAAAGCTGCTAACGAATTAGCTCTTTGGCTACAGGAGCAACCTGCTGTAGAACGTGTTTATTATCCAGGACTAAAAAGCCATTCAGGATATGAGATACAGAAAGAACAGGCAGATGGGTTCGGAGCTGTGCTCTCATTTGAATTAAAAGATCAGGAAGCGGTTAGACAGTTTGTAGGAAAAGTTGAAGTGCCAGTGTTTGCGGTTAGTCTTGGAGCAGTTGAATCCATCTTATCTTACCCTGCAACAATGTCACATGCGGCAATGCCGAGTGAAGAACGTCAACAAAGAGGAATTACGAACGGCTTGTTAAGGTTATCGGTCGGGTTAGAAAGTGTTGAAGATATAAAAAAGGATTTCATCAATGCTTTTGAAAGCTTGGCGATCACGAAATAACTAAGATAAAAGGACGGGGAAGAATATGGCTTTTCTTGATGCACTAAAAGAAAGGATATTAATAGGAGATGGAGCGATAGGAACTCTGCTTTATTCAAAGGGGATAACTGAAAGCTGCTTTGAACATTTGAACCTCACCAATGGAGAAAAAATATTGCAAGTTCATCAAGAGTATCTTCAAGCAGGAGCAAATGTTATCCAAACCAATACGTATGCTGCTAATTCCATTAAACTGGCAAACTATGGATTTGAAAATAAAGTAACAGAGCTAAATCGAAAAGGTGTTGAGATTGCAAGAAGTGCTGTTCGTGATCTTGATGCTTTTGTACTTGGGACAGTTGGTGGCATCACAGGCCTACAAACAAAGAATGTAACGGATGAAGAAATTTACCGTAGTTTTGAAGAACAACTTGATGTACTGTTAGAGGCAGGTCCAGATGGTTTATTGTTTGAAACTTTTTATAGTTTGGAAGAGTTAAAAAATGTAATTTCGTTAGCTAGAAAGAAGACGGATAAACCAATTGTTGCTCAAGTAGCACTTGGTGATATTGGTGTATTATATGGTGGTATACCAGTTAATGAAGCTCTCACAACCATGATTGAATCAGGGGCTAATGTCGTTGGACTAAATTGTCGCATGGGTCCTTATCATATGATTCGATCATTAGAGGATGTACCGTTATTCGATAATGCTTACTTATCTTGTTATCCGAATGCAAGTTTGCCAGATTATGAAGACGGAAGGTTTTATTACCAATCTAATCCTAAATATTTTGGAGAAAATGCTTTGCGGTTTCGTGATGAAGGAGTGCGCTTACTTGGGGGATGTTGTGGAACAACTCCTGATCACATTCGAGCAATGGCGACAGCATTAAAAGGGTACAAACCGATTACGAAAAAGGATGTTAAGAAGAAACAGCTCGTTATTCAGGTTAGGAGAAACCCGAATGAATCTCAAAAACCAATTGATGAAATTGCTAAGGAACGAACGGCAGTTATTGTAGAGTTGGATCCACCGAAGCAATTACATGTTAATAAATTTCTCGATGGAGCTAAGGCTCTTCATGAAGCGGGGGTAGATGCAGTTACTTTAGCAGATAATTCGCTCGCTTCACCAAGAGTTGATAATATGGCATTGGGAGCCATGATGCAGTCTCAAGTAGGTGCAAGGCCATTAGTTCATCTAACATGTCGTGATCGCAACCTAATTGGTCTTCAATCTCATCTGATGGGACTTCATACACTAGGAATGAATCAAGTGTTAGCGGTAACTGGTGATCCTACAAAAGTTGGAGATTTCCCTGGAGCTACTTCGGTTTATGATTTGACGTCATTTGATTTAATCTCTTTAATTAAACAACTAAACGAAGGGATCTCGTTTTCAGGAAAATCTCTTGGACAGCAAGCGAACTTTACAGTTGGAGCAGCGTTTAATCCTAATGTCCGTTCGTTGGAAAAAGCAGTTATTCGTATGGAGAAAAAAATTGCTGCTGGTGCTGACTATTTCATGACACAACCAGTCTATTGCGAACAGCAAATTGTGGATGTATATGAAGCGACTAAACATATTAAAAAGCCTATTTATCTTGGGATAATGCCATTGACCAGTTCAAGAAATGCAGAGTTTCTTCATAATGAAGTTCCTGGAATTAAGCTGACAGATGAAATTCGCTCGAGAATGGCAGCTTGTGGGGATGATAAAGAAAGAGCTGAAATGGAAGGAATTCATATTGCAAAATCATTGATTGATACGGCTATTAAATATTTTAACGGCATCTATTTAATTACACCGTTTCTGCGTTATGAAATGACGGTAGTGTTAACTCAGTACATTTATGAACAAGTAGGCTATAATCCGTCACTACAAAATCAAGTGTAATAAATACAAGAACTACTGTTTTGTATCGTAAGCTGAAGTATTTAAACAATTATAGAAAAAATATTTGATAGTAGTTGGATGCTAGAAAGGATCGATATTATGGGGAAGAGCCAGTTTGAACAACAATTAGAGAAAAAAATCCTTGTACTTGATGGTGCGATGGGTACAATGCTTCAAGATGCTAATCTAACGGCTGAAGACTTTGGCGGGGAAGAGTATGAGGGCTGTAATGAATATTTAAATATTACAGCTCCTCATGTCATTGAACATATTCATCGGGCTTATTTTGAAGCAGGTGCTGATCTTGTTGAAACCAATACATTTGGTGCGACGAATATCGTATTAGAAGATTATGATTTACAGCATTTAGCTGAAGAGTTAAATATAAAGGCAGCTCAAATCGCAAAAAAAGTCGCTGAAGAGTTTTCAACACCAGAGCATCCTCGATTTGTAGCAGGGGCGATGGGTCCAACTACAAAATCGTTATCAGTAACTGGTGGAGTAACTTTCGATCAACTCATTAAAGCGTATGAACAACAAGTAATTGGTCTCATAAAAGGCGGAGTTGATGTACTTTTACTTGAAACAAGTCAAGATACTAGGAACGTCAAGGCGGCATATTTAGGGATTGATCGTGCTTTTAAACAATTAAGTGTAAAATTACCTATTTTAATTTCGGGGACGATTGAACCGATGGGAACAACTCTAGCCGGGCAAAACATTGAGGCGTTCTATTTGTCGATTGAGCATATGGCACCTACAGTTGTTGGTCTAAACTGTGCAACAGGTCCAGAGTTTATGCAAGATCACATTCGTTCTCTTTCAGAGTTATCGACTTCATACGTTAGTTGTTATCCGAATGCAGGCCTGCCTGATGAAGATGGTAAATATCATGAGACACCGCAATCACTAACGAAAAAGCTAAGTGCATTTGCAGAAAAAGGTTGGTTGAACTTAGTCGGCGGTTGCTGTGGTACGACACCAGCTCATATTAAAGAGATGGCAGAAGCGATGACAGAATATAAGCCGAGAAAAGTTAATACAGGCCATCCTCACGCTGTTTCAGGTATCGAACCGCTAGTATACGATGAAAGTATGAGACCGTTGTTTGTCGGTGAAAGAACAAATGTTATCGGGTCACGTAAATTTAAAACATTAATCGCTGATGGTCTATACGAAGAAGCTTCTGAAATTGCTAGGTCTCAAGTGAAAAAAGGTGCACATATCATCGATGTTTGTTTAGCTGATCCTGACCGAGAAGAGAAAGAAGATATGGAACAATTTTTAAAATATGTAGTAAATAAGGTCAAAGTCCCATTAATGATTGACTCGACGGATGAAGAGGTAATCGAACTTGCACTTACGTATTCGCAAGGAAAGGCAATTATTAACTCTATCAACCTAGAGGACGGTGAAGAGCGATTTGAAAAAGTGGTTCCGCTTATCCACCGTTATGGAGCAGCGGTAGTAGTGGGTACAATCGACGAGGAAGGAATGGCTGTCACAGCAAAAAGAAAGCTTGAAGTAGCTAAGAGATCCTATGATTTATTAGTAAATAAATACGGCCTTCAACCGAATGATCTTATTTTTGATCCACTTGTATTTCCAGTTGGAACAGGCGATGAGCAATATATTGGATCTGCCAAAGAAACGGTAGAAGGTATCCGTCTTATTAAAGAAGCATTCCCTGACTGTTTAACCATTCTTGGGGTTAGTAATGTATCATTCGGGCTACCTCCAGTCGGAAGAGAAGTGTTAAATGCTGTTTATTTATATCATTGTACACAGGCTGGCCTTGATTATGCCATCGTAAATACAGAAAAATTAGAACGTTATGCATCGATTCCTGAACAAGAAAAGCAACTGTCTGACAGACTTTTATTTGAAACAAATGATGAGACTCTAGCTGAGTTTACGGCTTTCTATCGAGGAAAAAAAGTTGAAAAGAAAATTCAAGCCTCGAACTTAACTCTTGAGGAACGTCTAGCAAGTTATATTGTTGAAGGCACTAAAGAAGGATTGATTGAAGATCTAACAAAAGCTTTAGATAAGTTTTCTGATCCATTAGAGATCATTAATGGCCCTCTTATGAATGGAATGGATGAGGTTGGTCGTTTATTTAATAACAATGAATTAATTGTCGCAGAAGTACTTCAAAGTGCTGAAGTAATGAAAGCATCGGTTGCTTTTCTTGAACAGTATATGGAGAAGAAATCAGATGATAATGGAAAAGGGAAAATTCTCCTTGCTACTGTAAAAGGAGATGTTCATGATATCGGTAAAAACTTAGTGGAGATCATTCTAGGGAATAACGGTTTTAAAATTGTTAACCTGGGAATTAAAGTAACTTCCAATGAAATAATAGAGGCAATTAAGAAAGAAAGACCACAAGCTGTCGGTTTATCAGGTTTGTTAGTCAAATCTGCTCAACAAATGGTGCTTACTGCACAAGATTTAAAAGAACAAAATATCTCTATCCCTATTCTTGTAGGTGGGGCGGCATTAACTCGGAAATTTACAGATAACCGAATTTCTCCAGAATATGATGGTGTTGTTCTCTATGCAAAAGATGCGATGAACGGGTTGGATTTAGCAAACAAACTTGTAAAAGAAGACGAAAGAGCAAAATTTGAAGAGGAAAAACGTAAAAAGATGCTTCAAAAGGATAATGAGGAAGTAAAAACTGAAACAAAAGTTAAAACAACGATTCCTCGCTCACAGGTTTCTCAATTAGTGCCGCTTAAAAAGCCTAATGATTTACAACCGCATATTTTAAAGGATTATAAAATATCACACCTTGAACCATATATTAATTTACAGATGCTTCTCGGTAAGCATTTAGGTTTACAAGGGAAAGTAAGTCGCTTATTAGCTGAGGGTGATGAAAAAGCTCTATCATTGAAAGATAAAGTTGAAAGCCTTTTATTTGAAGCTAAGACAAATGGTTTGTTAGAAGCTCGTGGCATGTATCAATTCTTTCCAGCGCAAAGTGACGGTAATGATGTAATTATTTATGATCCTCAAGATCAAAAGACAGAAATTGAAAGATTTTCATTTCCTCGTCAAAATCATGAGCCTTACTTATGTTTAGCTGATTATTTGCGCCCTGTTGACAGTGGTGAAATGGATTATGTTGGATTTTTAGCTGTCACAGCTGGTATTGGTGTACGTGAGAAAGCGATGAAGGCAAAAGATGAAGGTGATTACTTATTTAGTCACTTAATTCAAGCTACGGCACTTGAACTAGCTGAAGGGTTTGCAGAGCGAACTCATCAACTAATGAGAGATCAATGGGGGTTCCCAGATCCAGTAGATATGACGATGGAAGATCGTTTTTCCGCAAAGTATCAGGGAGTGCGAGTGTCATTTGGCTACCCAGCTTGTCCGAATTTAGAAGATCAAGCGAAGTTATTTAAACTTCTTCAGCCTGAAAAAATTGGAATTGAGCTAACAGAGGAATATATGATGGAACCAGAAGCTTCTGTAACGGCGATGGTATTTTCCCATCCAGAAGGTCGTTACTTCAATGTACTTTCTTCTATATAAATTTTGTTTGGAATGTCGTTTCACGGCATTCCTTTTTTGTTTTTTAAAGTTAGAAATAGATTGCTTTGTCAAATATTACGTGAATTTGTATAAAAAGTGGTCAAGTACAAACAATAACCATACGAAATGGTTATCTATCCATGATAAAGAAAAAGCAACAAATTTAAGGAGGTAAGAACATCATGAAGACAATGGCGAACAAGTTAAAATACCCCCTTGTTACAATAATTTGCTTTACTATCATGTTCGGGGGTGTTTTACAGCCGACAGCTCAAGCATTTACAGACCAAGTTATCCAACGTGGAGCAACAGGGGATGATGTTGTTGAGCTACAAGCAAGACTTCAATACATTGGTTTTTATACTCATAAAATCGATGGAGTGTATGGATGGAGTACGTATTGGGCTGTTCGTAATTACCAAAATGAATTTGGTCTAGATGTTGATGGTCTTGTGGGACCACAAATGAAAGAAAGGTTAGAGCGTACAACAAATTTTAATAAGGAATTTGTGCATCGAGCTTTAAATGAAGGCCGTTCTTTTACTCATTACGGAACAACGCCTCTAAAAATTCAAAAAGGACCTAAAGGGAGCCGAGGTCAAAAAGCTCAAAAAGGAGCACCTAAAGAAGATCCAAAGGCACGCCAGCAGGCACAACCGGCACCAAGACAAGAAGAACGTCGTGCTGAACCTGCACCGGCGCCAGATGCACGAGCTCAAGAAGCGCCACAACAACGACAACAACAACCAGAACAACCAGCACCAGAACAACAACCAGCACCAGAACAACAGCCAGAACCAGAACAACCAGCTCAAGAAGCGCCAGCTGAACAACCAGCACCAGCGCCAGAACCAGCAGAGGAGCCTGTTCCAGAACCAGAAACACCAGAAGCACCACCTGGAGATGAACCAAATATCGAGCAAGCGATGAATGTGCCAGCAGGATTTAGTGATAATGACATTCAACTTATGGCTCAGTGTGTTTACGCTGAAGCACGTGGGGAGCCTTATGTCGGTATGGTAGCAGTAGCTGCTGTTATTCTTAATCGTGTAAATAGTGAGGATTTTCCTAATACAATTTCTGAGGTTATTTATGAACCGCGTGCGTTTGAACCAGTCGCAAACGGTGAAATTTACAATAATCCGAGTGAAGAAGCAAGGAGAGCAGTAATGGATGCAATCAATGGTCAAGATCCAACAGGGCATGCGTTGTACTTTTTTAATCCAGCTACAGCGAGATCTCCTTGGGTTTGGTCAAGACCACAAATTAAAACAATTGGTAAACATGTATTTGCTAAATAGGTTGGAGGTGATGTAAATGATTCGTTCAATAATTATAGGAGTACTAGCATTAGGCTTAATTGCAACTTCATATTGGGGCTATACTGAACATGAACAAAATGCACTTCTTGCAAACAATGTAGAAGCTGGCTATCAAAGGGCTTTCCATACTCTCGTATATCATGTGGACCAGCTAGAAGATGATTTAGGGGCTGTATTAGCAATGAACACGAAACGTCACATTTCACCTAAACTAGCGGATATTTGGAGAGTTACTTCACATGCTCAAAGTGAAATTGGACAGCTTCCTCTTGGGATGATGGAAATTCATGAAGCGGAAAAATTCCTACATGACTTAGGAGATTTTAGTTACAAAACATCTATCCGTGATTTAGAAACGGATCCGCTAACAGACGAGGAATATGATACCCTTACACACCTGTACGAAATGTCAACAGATGTTAGAAATGAATTACGGAAAGCACAAGCATCATTATTAAGCAACAATATGTTATGGATGGATATTGATCAAGAGTTTCAGGCTTTAGACGAACCATTAGATAATACTGTTATAAATGGATTTGAAACTGTGAATGAGAAGGTCACAGGTTATAGAGAAACTGAATGGGGAGCAGGGTTCTCCCAAATGGATGCATTCAATGATGAAGATCTAGCGGAAAGACTGAATGGTGAAAAAATTAATGAGGAAGAAGCTAGACAAAAAGCGTTAGAGTTTATTGGTATCGATGGTAATGTTGAGGTACAAGTATCCCAAACAGGTGAAGGCTTAGCTTATACAGCATACAGCTTAACGATTGATGACCCAAATCATGAGACTAACTATTTTATGGATATTACTGAAAGTGGTGGACATGTTCTTTGGTTCTTGCAATATCGTGAAATTGTTGAACAAAATATTAGTTTAAATGAAGCTGCTGAAAATGCAAAAGACTTTCTAGAGAGAAATGGCATTGAAGGAATGCAGCTCATTGAAAGTAAGCAATACGATTCAATTGGGGCATTTGAATTTGCATACTTAGAAGATAATGTTCGAGTGTATGCTGATCACATCGTTATTGAAGTTGCTTTAGATGATGGCGATGTTATTGCCTATGAAGCAGAGGATTATCTATTAAATCATAAAGATGATCGTGATATCGCTGAGCCAAATATAACGAAAGAAGAAGCTCGTGATCATTTAAATGGAAAACTTGATGTGATGGAGGATCATCTAGCAATTATTGTTAATGATCTGGGAGAAGAAGTTCTTTGCTATGAGTTTTATGGTGTAATTAATAATGATACTTATCGCATTTTCATTAATGCTGAAGATGGACAAGAAGAGTTAGTAGAAAAACTCGATAATGCTGAACCAGTATACGATCTTGCATAATTTTTAAAAGAAGAAGCATTAATTGCTTCTTCTTTTTCTAAATCCATGCGATAATACAAAGGAGAAACATGCAATATAGGAGGAATTTTCCTTTGATAGAAATAGGAACAACGATACATCTTGAGCCCAGAAATAATCTTGACGCTAGCAGAGTTCAATCACATCTCTTCAAATGTCGATTGGTTGACAAAGGTGAAAACACATTAATCGTTGACCACCCTATGAATGAGTCGACTGGGAAATTAGGATTTTTTTATGAAGGGTTTCAATTTAATGCGTGGTATGTCGGTAAAGACCAGGCTATTTATAGCTTTGAAACCTCTTTACAAGGAAGGGAAAAAGGAAACATACCGATGTTCAGGATTTTTGATCCTGGTGGTGAAACGTATATTAGAATTCAAAGAAGAAATTACGTCCGAATAAACACATCAATAGATGTTGCGCTTCATCCAAAGGATGTACCATTTGATCCATTTACGGCATTAACGATGGATATAAGTGGGGGAGGAGCAGCGATAACAATACCCACTGGAAAAACAATACCACCTAACGGCTTAATACGATGTTGGTTTGTTCTACATATGCAATCTGGTGAAACCCATTATATACCAACGATTTGCAAGATCATCAGGATAATTAAAACAAACCCCACTTCAAATGATCGTGTATCTTTACAATTTGTAGAAATTAGTGATAAAGACCGGCAAAAGGTCATACGGTTTTGTTTTGAGAAACAACTGGCAACGAAAAGATAAAAAGAGTGCAGAATAGATAATTGATTTGTAAAAATATTAAGAAGATTTGTTAATTAGTTGCAATAGTTAGACCTTTAATATTCCAATATGGTATAATATGATAGTGTTATTAGATATTATTACCTTTATTGGAAACTGCAATTGACAACTAAGATGGATCGTAGTAGAGGTGTTTTATGAAGCGAAAAACAAATATAGCAATTGATGGACCCGCTGGAGCAGGAAAGAGTACTGTAGCGAAAATGGTTGCTGAACAGTTATCATATTTATATATAGATACAGGTGCAATGTATCGTGCTTTAACATACAGTGCGTTGAAGAGTTCAATAGACCCTAAGGATGGTAGAAAGCTATGGGAGTTACTCGATAAAATTTCGATAAGACTCAAGCCTACTTCGTCAGGAACTTTAGTTTATGTAAACGATGAAGAGGTGACAGAAGAAATACGTTCAAGTGAAGTCACAAATACAGTATCTATCGTAGCCAGTCATGAAGAAGTACGTATCGAGATGGTAAAGCAACAGCAAAAAATGGCTGAAAGTGGCGGAACAGTTATGGATGGAAGAGACATAGGTACTCACGTTCTTCCGCATGCAGATGTGAAAGTATTTCTAACTGCTTCAGTCGAAGAGCGTGCAAAAAGAAGGCATGAAGAAAATATTCAAAAAGGATTTCCTTCTGACCTTGATAAACTAAAAGAAGAGATTGCACGCCGTGATGAGCTAGATTCAAATCGTGAGTTTGCTCCTTTACAACAAGCTTCAGATGCAGTTGTAATCGACTCTACTCATATGTCCATACCTGATGTGGTTGAAAATATATTACATTTAGTTGAGGAGAGATTCTAAATATCATGAATTTATATGTATTTGGACGAGGTTTGTTTAGGACGTTTTTCTCCACAACTTACCGTGTTGAAACAATAGGTTTAGAAAATATTCCTAAAGAAGGTCCTGTATTATTATGTAGTAACCATATTCATAATTTTGATCCCCCATTCTTAGGGGCATATGTACATAGAAAAGTACATTTTATGGCTAAAGCGGAATTGTTTAAAGTTCCTATATTAGGTCACCTAGTGTCAGGTGTTGGTGCCTTTCCTGTTAAAAGGGGAGCTGGCGATAAACAAGCTTTAAAGCTAGGTTTAAAAATTTTAAAAGATGGAGAAGCACTTGGGTTATTTCCAGAAGGAACGAGAAGCAAGGATGGTCAATTAGGAAAAGGATTAGCAGGTGCTGGTTTTTTTGCATTAAGAACTGATGCAGTAGTTATTCCTTGTGCGATCATAGGGAGTTATAAACCATTTAGTAAGCTAACAGTAATATATGGTGAACCTTTAGAAATGGAGAGCTTACGTGTAGCTAAAGCATCCTCTGGGGAAGTAACTGACTATATTATGAAAGCTATTGGAGAGCTATTACATAAGCACAAGAAATGATTTGGGTAATGTGGCACAGCTCTTTCACATCGTGAAAGGTGTAATTATAAATAGTGATAATCGTCCCGAAGCTGCGGACATTGAAGGAGGCATTCGTCAATGGCGGAAGAAATGAACAGTGAAATGACTATTAAAGCTTTTAATGTTGGTGACACTGTAACTGGAAAAGTTACAAAAGTAGAGGATAAACAAGCTTTTGTTGACGTTGGTTTCAAGGTCGATGGCATTATTCCAATTAGTGAATTGTCAAGCCTTCACGTCGAGAAAGTAAGTGACGTATTAAACGTTGGTGATGAAATTGAACTAAAAGTAAGTAAAGTACAAGATGATGAACTAGTTCTTTCAAAACGAGCTGTTCAAGCAGAGAAAGCATGGGTTGAGCTAAAAGAGAAATTCGACAGCAATGAAACAATTGAAGCTCAAGTTGCTGATGTCGTTAAAGGCGGACTTGTTGTTGATTTAGGTGTTAGAGGGTTTATTCCAGCTTCATTAGTCGAAAGACACTTTGTAGAAGATTTCTCTGAATACAAAGGACGTACTCTTCGCCTTAAAGTTGTTGAAATGGAGCCTGAAAATAACAAATTAATCTTATCACAACGAGCAGTTCTCGACGAGGAAGTAAATAATAAGAAGTTATCTGTTCTTAGCTCTTTAAATGAAGGTGACGTAGTTGAAGGAACTGTTCAGAGGTTAACAGATTTCGGTGCATTTGTTGATCTTGGCGGTGTAGATGGTCTAGTACATATCTCGCAGCTAGCTCATCACCGTGTTGATAAACCTTCAGACGTTGTTAAAGAAGGGGATCAAGTTAGAGTAAAAGTATTAGCAGTAGATGCTGAAAAAGAAAGAGTTTCTCTTTCGTTAAAAGATACTTTACCTGGTCCTTGGGAAACAGTTGCAAACGAAATTAAATCTGGTGATGTGGTTGAAGGGACAGTAAAACGTCTAGTTTCCTTCGGTGCTTTCGTAGAGGTTGCTCCAGGGGTAGAAGGACTTGTTCATATTTCGCAAATCGCAAATCGCCATATTGGAACACCACAAGAAGTATTAACTGAAGGCGATAAAGTAGAAGCGAAGGTTCTTGATATCAACCTTGCTGAAAAACGTATTTCGTTAAGTATTCGTGCTCTTCAAGAAGAAGATACGGTTGAGGAAGTTCCAGAGCAATATACAAAAAATGAAGAGGAAACTACGGGCTTCTCATTAGGAGATATGATTGGAGATCAATTAAAAAAGTATAAATCGTAGGTGATAATTTTGACACTTCGTTCAGTCAGGAAAAATGAACATATTGCCCATGCTATTGAAACTGGGCAGGAAAGAAATCATGGATACGATGATATTCAGTTTGTTCACCAAAGCTTGCCTAACAGTAACATCGAAAGTGTTGATATATCTACTACTATCGGCGAACTTGTATTGAGTTCGCCTATTTTTATCAATGCGATGACAGGTGGCGGAGGAGAACGTACCAAAGATGTAAATCAGCGCTTAGCTGAGGTAGCGAAAGATGCCAACATTGGAATGGCTGTCGGCTCTCAAATGGCAGCTATAAAAAATGAAGAGGAACGTGAGTCATATAGGATTGTCAGAAAAGTAAACCCTAAAGGAATTATTATTGGTAATTTAGGTAGCGAGGCATCTGTTGAACAGGCAAAAATTGCGGCAGATATGCTCGAAGCAAACGCAATGCAAATCCATCTTAATGTCGTTCAAGAGCTTGTTATGCCTGAAGGAGATAGAGATTTCATTGGTGCCATTGATAGAATAGAAAAAATAGTCGATTCATTGCCCATCCCTGTAATTGTAAAAGAAGTAGGCTATGGTATGAGTAAAGAGACAGCAAAAAAATTAGTCAAAGCTGGTGTATCGATTGTTGATGTGGGAGGGTTTGGTGGTACAAACTTTTCTAAGATTGAAAATAAGCGGCGTAAAAAGACATTACAATTTTTTGATGACTGGGGAATTAAAACCACCTCATCGATTGTTGAAGTTGTAAAAAGTGAACCAAAGTTGAAGGTCATTGCTTCTGGTGGTTTACAGAACGCACTTGATATCGTCAAATCCCTTGCACTTGGTGCTTCAGCAACTGGACTAGCAGGGTACTTCTTAAAAATACTTTTGAATAAAGGTGAAGAAAGTTTACTTGAAGAAATAACAAGTATCCATAGTGAAATCAAAATGTTAATGACTGCTCTTGGAACTAACAAAATTGGCGATTTAGTAAATGTACCTATAGTTATAAGTGGATCTACTTACCACTGGCTTCTTCAGAGGGGCTTCACACCTGAAGAATTTAGTCGAAGGTAGAAAGAGATGGAAAAGAGGCTTATGCCTCTTTTTTCTGCCTTATAAACTATAATTAAATGAGAAAAGCAGTTACTTTTGACGTCTTCGAGCTGCCTCTGGCCCTTCTAGTTTTGTTGCACCACCATATTTTAAGTCCTGATCTCTGTCTAGTTCAACTTTATCTGACTTCCTTAATTTCTTTTCTTGTCGGTCCTTACCCATAGTATTCCCTCCTTATCTTAATACTAAGAATCTTCAGTAGTGTCTCACACTTGTCAACTTTTATGCACAATTGATTAGTATTTTTAGAATTGTACATAATGTTAAAAGATAGGTGGTGATTAGATGGAAGGAATTTTGTTTATCTGGCTTATATGGATATGCTGGATTATATGTACTTTTTATTTTAAAAAATCAAAAAAAAGAACATGGTTTTCATTTTGGTTACTTGTAGTAATTATTCTATTTAATAAAACTTTTTCAACCGCTATGTATGAGATTTCATTAGGTTATTTAACCATTTCTATATTATGCTATTGGTTCATAGCGAAAAATAAGTCAATTATGATCATTTATATGCTATTTATTTCAACAATTCTAACGTTTCTATATGCTGGACTTCATTTGGTTGAGCTTTATGATCCTGTCATGTTTTTAATTGTAGATAAAATATGGGTTATTTCAATTATTGGAGCTATTATTACGTTAGTTTTAACAAAAGATCTACAGCAAAGGCTTGTTATCTCTCTATCAGGGCTTATTCAAGGTGAATTACTGTTTAAAAAATTTCTTTCAACCATATACGGTATACAAACAATTGGAGAAGCCTCGTTTTTTGATATTATTGCACTTTGTTTTGTATTCATTATTGGTTGGCACGTATTTGAGCAGTTTTGTGAGTTTATGGGACATTATGTAAGGAAACTACCTTCATCTAATGAGAAAGATATTCGTGTTTTTCGTTAATACTATTACAGTGAATGGTTGGTTAAAATTAAGATTGTCGAACAGTGAATAAATTTGTTAGAATAGATTAGTTGTGTTACCAAAATCATCCGCACGACTAATACTTACTTTTATTTGTAGGCTGTTGCTTATTTTTAAAGTGTAATTATAGAAAGAAAGGTAGTGAAAGTATGCCCAAACCAGTTGTTGCTATCGTCGGACGTCCAAATGTCGGAAAGTCAACGATCTTTAATCGAATAGTTGGGGAGAGAGTTGCCATTGTTGAGGATATGCCAGGTGTAACTCGAGATCGAATATATAGTTCAGGAGAATGGTTACATAGGGATTTTAATTTAATTGATACAGGTGGTATTGAGCTAAGTGATGAACCACTATTAGTTCAAATGCGTGAGCAAGCAGAACTAGCCATTAAAGAAGCGGATGTAATCATCTTTATTGTGAATGGTAGAGAAGGAATTACGGGTGCCGATGAAGAAGTAGTGAAAATGTTATTTAAATCAAAAAAGCCTGTAGTTCTTGGAGTCAATAAAATTGATAATCCAGAACAGAGAGAAAAAATATATGAGTTTTATTCTCTTGGGCTTGGAGAACCTATTCCTATTTCTGGTTCGCACGGTCTTGGTTTAGGTGACCTACTCGATGAGGTAATTAAACACTTTCCAGAAGAACAGGAAGACCCATATGATGAGGATACAATTCGTATCTCATTAATCGGACGTCCGAATGTTGGGAAGTCGTCATTAGTTAATGCTTTACTCGGGGAAGAACGAGTTATTGTAAGTAATATTCCAGGTACAACAAGAGATGCCATTGATACACCATTTGAACGAGATGGACAAGAGTATGTATTGATTGATACCGCTGGAATGAGAAAACGTGGGAAGGTTTATGAGACAACTGAAAAGTATAGTGTGCTTAGATCTCTAAAGGCAATCGAACGTTCTGATGTTGTCTTAGTTGTTATTAATGCAGAAGAAGGCATTATAGAACAAGATAAAAAAATTGCAGGGTATGCACATGAAGCGGGACGAGCTGTAATTATTGTTGTTAATAAATGGGATGCAATTGCTAAAGATGATAAGACGATGCAAAATTTTGAACAAAAAATCCGTGATCATTTTCTATTTTTAAGTTACGCACCGATTTTATTTACTTCAGCTAAGTTAAAACAGAGATTACAACACATATTACCTACTGTACAAAAAGTCTCTGAAAACCATAATCTTCGTGTGTCTACTAGCGTGTTAAATGATATGGTAATGGATGCAGTTGCAATGAACCCAACACCTACAGACAAAGGTAAGAGACTTAAGATTAACTATACTACGCAAGTTGCTGTTGGACCACCTACATTTGTTTTCTTCGTTAATGAACCAGAGCTAATGCATTTTTCTTATCAACGCTTTCTGGAAAATCGTTTACGACAAACATTTGAGTTCGAAGGAACGCCAATAAAAATCTTTGCTCGTAAAAAAAGTGAGTAGGTCTAAGCTAAATGCCGATTATGAAAACGACATAGGCAATTTTTAAGGGGATAAGTTGCTGAAACTGTTCGTTTGAAAATTTTACTAAATTGCGCCCATCATAATGTTGAAGTTGGGTACTCACTTTATAGTTAGTAGGGGAGAGTTCAATGGAAATTATAGTTGCAATTGTTATTTCTTATTTAATTGGTTCAATTAGTTTCAGTTATATTATAACGAAAAAAATTAAAAAAGTTGATATTAGACAACATGGGAGTGGGAACGCAGGAGCTACGAATACACTTCGAGTCCTTGGAGTAGGACCAGCGGTTACGGTATTATTATTAGATATGGCAAAAGGAATTTTTGCGGTTCTAGTTACTTTATGGATACTCGGTCCTGGTTGGGCACCTGCTCTGGCTGGTTTAGCAGCAATTCTTGGACATAACTGGCCGATCTATTATGGTTTCCGTGGTGGAAAAGGTGTAGCTACAACTATTGGTGTAATGGCTTCAATCGTTTTTATCCCGTCTTTAATTGGTGGGATAACTGCTATACTTACGATTGCTGTAACTAGATTTGTTTCATTAGGGTCATTGCTCTTTATGGTAGCAACTACGATTGCTACGTTCTTACTTGCTAATGTTTATGAATATCCTCTTGCTTATTTTTATCTAAGTTTAATCGTAACCATCTTATCTGTTTGGAGGCATCGACAAAATGTCGTTCGTCTTCTTCAAGGGAAAGAAAATAAGCTTGGAAAAAAAGCGACAACTTAACAATAAAGCAAACATTCATCATTAGGGAGAAGATCATTTTCTCCCTTTCGTTAATTCCACTATAAATAATCTAATAATAGGAAGATGCACTAGTCATTTACATAAATAGAGAAGTTATTAAGGAGGTGTAATTCTGGTGCTACAATTTGCGATATTTGATTTAAGCAGGTGGTATCCAGAATTTTAATATATGTCAAAAATAGCTGTCTTAGGTGCAGGTAGTTGGGGAACCGCTTTAGCAATGGTGTTGGCAGATAACAATCATGAAGTAAAGATCTGGGCAAGAAGAGAAGAACAAGTATCAGAAATCAATAATAAGCACACAAATGTTAAATATTTACCTGAAGTAGAATTACCGCATAATATTACAGCCTATACAGATATCGAATTAACCTTGAAGGATAGTGAAGCTGTACTACTTGTTGTTCCAACAAAATCGATGCGTACTGTGATGAAAGAACTAGGGCTCTATCTTAAGGACAAAGTTCCAATTATTCATGCAAGTAAAGGAATTGAACCCTCCTCATCAAAAAGAATTTCAGAATTAATTGAAGAAGAACTTCCTAAAGGTTTTTCTAACCCAATTGTTGTCTTATCAGGACCAAGTCATGCAGAGGAAGTAAGTAAGCGGCAGCCGACAACTGTAACCGTTTCGTCTCTTGATATGAATGCAGCAGAGCATGCTCAAGATTTATTTATGAATCAGTTTTTCCGAGTATATACGAACGCTGATTTAATTGGAGTTGAACTTGGAGGGGCATTAAAGAATATTATTGCTCTATGTGCAGGTTTAACCGATGGTTTAGGATTTGGTGATAACGCTAAAGCTGCACTGATGACAAGAGGGTTAGCTGAAATTACAAGGCTGGGTATTAAACTGGGTGCAAACCCTTTAACTTTTTCGGGGTTATCAGGCCTAGGGGATCTTATTGTAACCTGTACTAGTGTTCACAGTCGAAACTGGCGTGCAGGGAATATGCTAGGTAAAGGGAAGTCGATCGATGACGTACTTGATCAGATGGGTATGGTAGTTGAAGGGATCCGTACAACAGAAGCAGCATATCTACTCGCTAAAAAAGTTGAAGTTGATATGCCGATTACAAGTGCATTATATGAAGTATTATTTAATAATAAAAAACCAGACGACGCTGTTGAAGAATTAATGGGGCGTGTAAAAAAACATGAGGGTGAGGACTTATCAGGACTTCTTCCTACTTCAAGTAGTTAATAATTAAAAAGTTAAGACGGTGGTTCAAGATAGTTAATTATAGTGTATAGCCCCAGTTACCTCCTCTTATTTATGAGTAATCATGCACACGCGATATTGTGGTCGCATACGATATGATGACAATACTCATGAGGGAGGACTATACATTGTCTAATAACTTTTTCGATAACATTGAGAAGAAAACAAATGTCAAGCAAGAAGATATTTTTAAATTAGCACAATCTGTTAGTAATGCAAATTTAAAAGATGAACAGACTGTTCGTCAATTAGTTGCTCAAGTTGCAAAATTAGCAAATAAACCAGTTTCTAAAGAAAAAGAAGATCAAATCGTTAACGCAATCATTAACAATAACATGCCAATGGATTTCGGCGCTTTATCTAAAATGTTTGGTAAGAAATAGGTGGAGGAATGGGCTCCTGTATAAGACAAGAAAGCACCTATAGCATATAATGTAACGAACGGCTATCATGAAGGCTGTAACACGAGGGTGAAGGATTTAGTCAGGTTGGAGATAGGTGCCCCTATTCTCCAACTTTTTTCTTTTTGGACAAGACTTCAGTTCATTACAAAGTTTTGCTATGATATAATAGATTTTGTTATTAAGGAGGTTGATGATATTGTCACAAGCTATGATTAATATGTATATATCCTTTTTTGCAATGATTTTAATGTTTATTTCAGTTGGTACTGCAGTATTCAGCAAACTTAAATTAAAAGGTGTCTTTAAGGGAATTGTAATGACATTTTCTTTTATTTGTCTTGTAGTATCTGGACTTATCGTATTTTTAATTGTAATTGGAGGACCAACGGCAACACTATAAAGAAATAGGATTGATATACATGAAGAACATATTTAGATTTCTAATTTTAACAGTAGGACTACTTTTATTAACAGGGTGTCTTTATCCGAGTGAGCAGCGGGTAGAAAATCAAGTGCCTTATCCTGATCAGTTATTGTCAGTTCAACAGGCTGTCAATCAATTTAAGGAAGATACAGGGGTCTTGCCAATAAAAAATAGAGATGCCGATACACCAATCTATCAGAAGTACCCTGTAGACTTTAGACAACTAGTACCACGTTATTTACAAAACCCACCAGGAAACTCATTTGAAAGTGGTGGGATTTATCAATACGTATTAGTTAATGTTGAGCAAGAAGAGGTTGGAGTGAAACTCCTTGATTTATCTGTAATGCGAGAAATTCAAAGGTTACAAGGGCAGCTAAATCAATATATGCGCAAAAATGATTTAGCGCCTATTGACGAAATGATAGATACTGGGTTATTTACTTTACAATTTGAAAAACTTAATTACAGGGAAGCTCCAACAGTAAGAACACCTTACTTTGGAAATTATTTACCGCTATTAATTGATAATAGTGGTCAGATTTTAATTGATTATCGCATGGACCTTAATATGGCAATGCAAGAATTTGAACATTCCTATTCTTATGGTGATGATATTAGAGAAATTCTTGTTGAAAACTCGCCTTTTGTTCCTGCTTTTTCAATTCCTTACACAATTAATGAGCAAGGGGACCCTGATTATTTTATGGATTTAGTCTATGGAAGGGTTTCAAACTAAAAATAAAACTAAGTGCTAGGCTCTCTAAACTATTAGGTGCCTAGCACTTTTTATTTCTCTTCTTTGGGGTCTAACTCCAGCTGTCATTAGCTCTGTGTTGCTATTAGTCCATCAAGCGTGTCCAATCTGGAGTAAACAGACACTTTCGGGTTTTCTTATTTTTTCTCGCTAATTGGTTATAAAGTCTCCACATGGTCATATACATACAAGAGGAAGGCGCATTTGTATAGGTTTACTCAAAATGCACTCTTCGTAACGATAATAAATAATGGAGTTTGTCTACACCGTGCAACACATATCTATTATAAATTTTTATTCTTTTATTAAGGGTTGTCATATTTTTTGGACAGCGACATAAGTATGTAATGTCCAACAATTACGGTGCTAGAATGCAAACTTCTAAATTTATACATGATCGGGAGGGGATCACGTGGAAAAGATTGATATTTTCAAAGATATTGCTGAACGTACGGGTGGCGATATTTACCTAGGAGTGGTAGGGGCAGTTCGAACAGGTAAATCTACCTTTATAAAAAAGTTTATGGAACTTGTTGTAATCCCCAACATAGAAAATGAAGGTGACAAAGCAAGAGCGCAAGATGAGTTGCCACAAAGTGCTGCTGGGAAAACGATTATGACAACCGAACCAAAGTTCGTTCCGAATTCAGCGGTATCTATTCATGTTGATGAAGGGTTAGATGTAAATGTTCGTTTAGTAGATTGTGTAGGTTATGCTGTTCCAGGAGCGAAAGGATATGAGGATGAAAATGGTCCTCGAATGATTAATACGCCATGGTATGAAGAACCTATCCCATTTCAAGAAGCCGCAGAAATTGGTACGAGAAAAGTTATTCAAGAGCACTCAACTTTAGGTGTTGTTGTTACGACGGATGGATCTATCGGTGATATTCCTCGCCATGATTACCTTGAAGCTGAAGAGCGAGTTATTGAGGAATTAAAAGAAGTTGGAAAGCCGTTTATCGTTGTAATTAATAGTGTTAGACCACATCATCCTGATACAGATTTACTTCGTCAAGAAATCTATGAACGACATGACGTGCCTGTACTTGCGATGAG
This sequence comes from Alkalihalobacterium elongatum, assembly GCF_019024285.1. Classification (GTDB taxonomy): domain Bacteria; phylum Bacillota; class Bacilli; order Bacillales; family Bacillaceae_F; genus Alkalihalobacterium; species Alkalihalobacterium elongatum. The sequence continues at coordinate 124,389 of NZ_WMKZ01000006.1, read as the reverse complement.
CATTGAAAGTATGACAGATAGTGATATTAACAATGTCTTAAGAGAAGTATTATTTGAATTCCCAGTTCATGAAGTAAATGTAAATCTACCGAGCTGGGTAATGGTATTAAAAGAAGAGCACTGGCTTCGTCAAAGTTACGAAGAAGCTGTAAGAAGTACAGTAAAAGACATTAAACGTCTTCGTGATGTTGACCGTGTTGTTGGACAATTTGGAGAATATGATTTCATTGATCAAGCTGGGCTTGCAGGAATAGAGATGGGGCAAGGTGTAGCTGAAATTGACCTTTATGCTCCAGATGACTTATATGACCAAATTCTAAAAGAAGTGGTCGGTGTAGAAATTCGTGGTAAAGATCATTTGCTTCAATTGATGCAAGATTTTGCCCATGCGAAGGCAGAGTATGATCAGGTTTCTGAAGCCTTAAGAATGGTAAAACAAACAGGTTACGGTATCGCTGCACCTGCAATTACCGATATGAGCTTAGATGAACCAGAAATTATTCGTCAGGGATCAAGATTTGGTGTCCGTTTAAAAGCAGTTGCTCCATCAATTCATATGATTAAAGTTGATGTGGAGTCAGAGTTTGCGCCGATTATTGGTACAGAAAAGCAAAGTGAAGAGCTTGTTCGTTATCTAATGCAAGACTTCGAGGATAACCCACTATCCATTTGGGAGTCTGACATTTTTGGAAGATCACTGAATTCGATCGTAAGAGAAGGTATTCAAGCAAAACTTTCATTGATGCCAGAAAATGCGCGTTACAAGCTAAAAGAAACACTCGAAAGAATTATCAACGAAGGATCTGGCGGATTAATTGCCATCATTCTCTAAAAATAAGAAAAAACATTAATAAATAATGGTGCCAGGCACCTTTAGCTCGCTAAAGGTGCCTGGCACCATTTTGTTGTAGTGGATACATTTTTTTTGCTTTTCAGGTAGTGCTTATGCTAAAATTTCTTCAGCTTACATAATACGATTTACTCATAGTGTTTTGAATGGAGGCATTTATATTGGATAATAAATTTGACTTAGAAAAAATTCAACAAGCAGTTACGATGATACTTGAAGCAATTGGTGAAGATCCAAGTCGCGAAGGCTTACAAGATACACCTAAACGAGTGGCAAAAATGTATGCTGAAGTGTTTAGTGGCTTAAACGAGAACCCTGCTGAACATTTTCAAACAGTATTTGGTGAAGACCACGAGGAGATCGTACTTGTTAAGGATATTCCATTTTTCTCAATGTGCGAACACCATTTAGTGCCTTTCTTTGGAAAAGCGCATGTTGGCTATATTCCACGAGGTGGAAAAGTAACGGGCTTAAGTAAGCTAGCTCGTGCGGTTGATGCTGTTGCAAGAAGACCTCAATTACAAGAAAGAATTACTTCAACGATTGCAGATTCGTTGGTTAGTGAGTTAGAACCTCATGGCGTAATTGTCGTGGTAGAAGCAGAGCATATGTGTATGACAATGCGTGGTGTTAGAAAACCGGGATCTAAAACCGTTACTTCCGCTGTAAGAGGAACGTTTGCTGAAGATGCATCAGCGCGTGCTGAAGTATTATCTTTTATTAAAGATTAAGTAGTACTTTGTGTCATTGACAAATAGGAAGGAATAAGGGATAGTTTATTTATATTAAAGCTCTTAAGAAATAAAAGACCTAGAAGGGGGCTTTTGAATGAGTTCGGCACAAGATTTTATTTTAATTAAAGCAAAGGAAGACGGAGTAAATGTAATCGGTTTAACGAGAGGCTCTGATACGCGCTTCCACCATCTAGAAAAACTTGATAAAGGTGAAGTCATGATTGCACAATTTACAGAGCACACCTCTGCAATTAAAGTACGAGGGAAGGCAGTTATTCAAACAAGTCATGGTGAAATGGATACAGAAGTTTAGAAAAGCAGGTTTACCTGCTTTCTTTTAGTATTTCATAAAAAAGGTACAGCTTCCATAAGGAAAACAAAGCGACTTTTTGTAAACGTGTTTATTGACGTTTTACAATTATGATATAATATAGTTCGACGTTAATGAATACAGAAAAATAACGAGAGCAACAAAAGATTAACGGGGGACTATACAAATGAATGAATTTAATGAAATTGTGAACGAATGTAAACAAAAATTTTTTTCGCTCACTGAACACACATTTTTACAAAAATATATACAAAAACCGATGATCGATGAAGACAAGCTTCGATTCTTATATGCGATGTTATCAGAGCATTTACCTGCGAAGGACATAAAAGATTTTGCATTAGCTTCCACATTAGTAGATGCAGCCCTAGACACACACGAAAAAGTCTCCCTCAATAAAATTAATTCAGACTATGTGAAAAAAAATCGTCAATTGACTGTACTAGCTGGTGATTATTTTAGCAGCTTGTATTATTATTTGCTGGCAAATGCGGGACAAATTTCCATGATCCGCTTATTTAGTTTATCCATTCAAGAGATCAATGAGCATAAAATGAATATCTACCAAGATGAAAACCTAACCTTTGAAGGAGTTCAGCGAGATATAAGCTCAATCGAATCTGCTATTCTTCAAAACATAGCAGAACATTTTAAATTATCTATATGGAAGCAATTAATCTCTGAATTTTTCTTTTTAAAAAGAATGATCTTTGAACGATCTCAATGGTTAGAGGGAAGAAAGTTACCAATCATACGAGCTCTCTTAAATGACCATAAAAACAGTACTCCAGATCGAAGAAACCTAACAAAAGATGAGGTATTAACACTTATTGATCGTAAAATTTATCAGTCTAAAGAACGGATTGAGAAGATTTCGGAGGACCCAATCCTTAAACATGATGTTATAATGAAACAAATGGAACGACTTTTCTCGCCATTAAACTACAGTGAAAAAGTTGCGGAAGAAGGGTAAATAATGACACAAACAAAAGAACAACGAGTACACCAAGTTTTTGAGTCGATTTATAAAAAGTACGATATGATGAATTCTGTTATAAGTTTTCAACGCCATAAAGCTTGGCGTAAAGATACAATGAAAAGAATTCAAGTAAAAGAAGGTAGTCATGCTCTAGATGTGTGCTGTGGAACAGCGGACTGGACGATGTCTATGGCAGAAGCTGTTGGACCTAAAGGAAAGGTTTACGGTTTAGATTTTAGCAAGAATATGCTAACAATTGGAGAGAAAAAAGTTAATGATGCAAAACTGTCACAAGTAGAACTTCTACATGGAAATGCGATGGAACTTCCATTCGAAGACAATCAATTTGATTATGTGACGATCGGGTTTGGCTTAAGAAATGTACCTGATTATATAACTGTTTTAAAAGAGATGAATCGTGTACTTAAGCCAGGTGGAAAAGTCGTTTGTTTAGAGACGTCTCAACCGACACTTATTGGATTTAAGCAATTATATCTATTTTATTTTAAATTTATCATGCCTATATTCGGTAAGATTTTTGCAAAAAGTTATGATGAATACTCATGGTTGCAAGAATCGACTTTGAATTTTCCAGGGAAAGAAAAACTGGCAGATATGTTCCGGCAAGCTGGTTTTAAAGATGTACAAGTTAAATCGTATTCAGGCGGGGTTTGCGCCATGCACTTAGGAATAAAATAGTAATCTTCAAAGAGAGAAGTAGAATTGGGGAAAATAAAGTGATTAGAAAAATAAAAATCATCTTGGAAATGATTAAATTCGAGCATACGGTATTTGCTTTGCCATTTGCATTTTTAGGTGCAGTTGTAGGCAGTATAATGGTGAACGGCTCTTGGCCGACACTTCACCAGTGGATATGGATCACATTAGCAATGGTTGGGGCAAGAAGTGCAGCTATGGCATTAAACAGGTTAATTGACGAAAAAATCGATAAACATAATCCAAGAACAGCTGACCGTGCGATTCCCGCAAATCTAATTTCAAAACTAGAGGTAATTGCGTTTACTGTTTTATCTTTCGCACTCTTAATTTATTCTTCTTATCAATTAAATTTATTAGCTGTTTATTTACTACCAATAGCTGTGTTTTTCTTGTTTATTTATTCATATACGAAGCGTTTCACATGGGCTTGTCATATCGTTTTAGGAATTACAATTGGTATCGCTCCTCTAGGAGGTTGGGTTGGTACGACTGGAACACTACCATGGGTTGCTGCATTTTTATTTCTAGCAGTAGTATTCTGGATTGCAGGTTTTGATGTTATTTACGCAACTCAAGATGCTGATTATGATAAGAAAGTTGGCTTATATTCAATCCCTAGTTATTTTGGTATAAAAAAAGCACTTCAAATTGCTAGAGGTCTACATGTTTTAAGCTTTATATCAATGTTAGCGATGTTTTTTGTAAGTCCATTAAGTTGGATTTATCTTGTAGGCGTCCTTATTGCAGGTGGCATTATGGTGTACGAGCATATGATTATATCAGAGGACGATTTATCTAAAGTAGGTGTGGCATTCTTTCCAATGAATGGAATAATTAGTATCGTCATGTTAGTATTTACTATAGGAGACTTACTATTATGAAAAAATTCGATGGAATTTATACGGTTGGTATTACTGGAGCAAGTGGTGCGATTTATGGCGTAAGGCTTGTACAAGAATTACTAAGGCAAAATTACAAAGTTCACTTAATAGTAACAGAAGCAGGGTGGCAAGTTTTTCGTGAAGAACTAGAACTAGATACTTCAGAACGAAATGAAGTAATAAAACAATTATTTAGAGAAAATGATGAGCAGTTTTTATATCATACCCTTCAAGATTTCACAGCCCCTATTGCTAGTGGTTCTTACCAAAATGATGGAATGATTGTTATACCATGTTCTATGGGAACAATGGCTGGAATTGCTCATGGTACGTCAAAAAACTTGTTAGAACGGACTTCTGATGTAATGTTGAAAGAAGGACGCCGACTAATCATCGTGCCAAGGGAAACGCCGTTAAATCAAATTCATTTAGAAAATATGTTGAAAATATCAAAAGTTGGCGGAAAAATTTTACCAGCAATGCCTGCTTTTTATCAGATGCCAAAATCAATGGATGACCTAATTAATTTCGTAGTTGGCAAGGCATTAGATAGCCTAGGTGTAGGCCACGAGCTTTTTACCCGTTGGGGGGATCAAAAGTGACATTAATCATTGGGGAAATTTCGTATACGAATATACTACCTATTTTCTATTATCTAGATCGTGAAAAATTAAACAATCTAGATTGTCGTTTCGTTCCACAAATTCCAGCAGAACTAAACCGTGGTATGGCTAACGGGGCAGTTGATGTAGGTGGGATATCATCATTTGCCTATGGAGAAAATTTTGATCGTTATACACTTTTACCGAATCTATCGGTGTCTGCTTATTCTAGCGTAGGGTCATTGTTCTTATTTTCAAAAGTACCGATTGAAGAATTGAACGAGAAGTCAATTGCTTTAACATCAAGTTCAGCAACAACTATACATTTACTTAAGATCATATTAGAACGTTTCTATGAGTTTTCTGTAGATTATGAAGTTATGAAGCCAAATTTTGAAACGATGCTTGAAAAACACGATGCGTGTCTCCTCATAGGAGATGATGCGATTAAAACCGTGTGGAATAAATCCGATCACTTTTATATGTATGATATCGGACAATTATGGTATGAACATACTGGTCTGCCTATGACTTACGCAGTATTTGCAGTAAGAAATGAAGTGCTCCAGACTGAGACGGAGAAGCTAGGGTTTTTATACGAACAATTTATCAATAGTAAAATGAAAAGCATTGATATTAAATATCGACCAATGATTAAAAGTATTCAAAATAACTTTGGTGGAACAAACCTGTTCTGGGAACAATATTTCCAAGGATTATCGTACGACTTAAATAATCAAATGCTAAAAGGATTAAATTATTATTATCAACTAGCTTATGAACTAGGATATTTAAAAAAGAAGGTACAAACTATTTCATTATGGAGTGCTTTTGACCATAGTCATTCCATGTAGTTTAGGGTGGAAGAAATGAAATTAGCAGACGTTTATTATAAATTACAGAAGGATATTAACATCATCGAAAAAGAATTAGAAGCGACAGTTCAAGCAGACCATGCGACTCTAAGTGAAGCTTCCACTCAACTACTCAAAGCAGGTGGGAAGAGAATACGACCTGTCTTCGTTTTGTTAGCGGGGAAATTTGGTGATTATGATATTCATTCATTAAAAAATATTGCGGTTCCACTCGAACTCATTCATATGGCGTCATTAGTTCATGACGACGTAATTGATGACGCAAAGACTCGTCGAGGGAAACGAACCGTAAAGGCACAGTGGGATAACCGTGTCGCAATGTATACTGGTGATTATATATTTGCGAGAGCACAGGAGCTAGTCACTTTTTTTGAAAATCCAAGGATTCATCAAATTCTCTCTTATGCGATGTTGGAGATGTGTATTGGTGAAGTAGAACAAATCCGTGATCAATACAATTGGAATCAAAATTTTAAAAATTACTTACGACGAATAAAAAGAAAAACGGCACTATTAATTGCAGTAAGTTGTGAATTAGGAGCTATTGCAGCCAATGCACCATTACATATTCAAAAACGACTTTACTATTTTGGATATTTTGTCGGGATGAGCTTCCAAATTACGGATGATGTCTTAGACTTCATTGGAACAGAAAAGCAGTTAGGGAAACCTGCTGGTAGTGATCTACTTCAAGGAAACGTAACATTACCTGCATTGTTTGCAATGGACAAGGATCCTGAAATTAAAAGGATAATTATGGAAACTCTCGATGATCCATATGCTGATAAATTAGATATAGAAAAAGTAATAGACGCTATTAAGAATTCAGGCGGTATTGAATTTTCTCTTCAAATAAGTGATAAATATTTAGAAAAAGCATTTGAGTGTTTAAAGGATCTCCCAGACATTGATGCTAAAAAGTATTTACTTGAAATTGCAAGATACATAGGAAAACGAAAGTTCTAATAAAACTTTTGCTTGTTTAAATAGAAATATTAAATTGAAAAGTTACGCATGGTGTTCTGACGAATACTCATGCGTTTTTTTGTTTCTATTTTTCTAAGCGTCTTCTTTCATTGTGACATTTACTAGTTGTATTTAAATTTGTTACGGATATAGAATATGAAATAAAGAATATCAGAAGCTCTACAAATCGGAATTTATGAAGTAATCTTTATACAATGGTGTCGTCAATGGTGCCAGGTACCTCAAAAAGGTGCCTGGCACCATTTCTCATTTAAAGTATTAAAGGGTTATTTGTCTATATATTATAATTCTTCTATAATGTTTCACTTTATTGTATAATTCGTCCAAATTTGATATAATCGAAAAGGCTTGTACATAACATGAAAAATGAGAGGTAGGGTTTTATAATGGAAAGAACGTTTTTAATGGTTAAACCAGATGGAGTTCAACGTAACTTAGTGGGAGAAATCGTTTCTCGCTTTGAAAAGAAAGGTTTTAATTTAGTAGGTGCAAAATTGATGACGGTTACAAAAGATCTTGCTGAAACTCATTACGCTGAGCATAAAGAGCGTCCTTTCTTTGGTGAGTTAGTTGATTTCATTACTTCTGGACCAGTATTTGCAATGGTTTGGGAAGGGGAAAAAGTTATTTCGACTGCACGTACGATGATGGGTGCTACTAACCCTGCAGACGCTGCACCTGGTACTATCCGTGGTGATTTTGCTGCACAAGTTGCAATGAACGTTATTCATGGTTCAGACTCTCCAGAGAGCGCAGTTCGTGAAATCGGTATCTTCTTTAAAGAGGAAGAATTAAACACATACGATAAAACAATTAGTAAGTGGGTTTAATTATAGTGGAAAAGGCGTCTAAGCATTAGATGCCTTTTCTTTTTTCTACCTCTTCCATTCCCCATCATATCTCCAGCTTGATAGGAGAGCAATATACCCCCATTATGATATAAAAACGTTCTTATAATTTTTGGTAGTTATATGCGTAAAACTATGATAAAAAGTAATAAATAAGTTTTGTTTTTAGAGAGGGCTCAAGAAATGAAATGTGATTATAAACAGTTTATAGATAGCATAAAAAGAAAAACAGGGATTGATTTAAATTTATATAAAGAAGCACAGATGAAACGGAGATTATCTTCACTTCGAGACAAGAGAGGATATAGTGACTTTACTAGTTATTTTCAGGCGATGTTAAAGGATGAAAGATTATTCAATGAATTTTTAGAGCGGATGACAATCAACGTTTCAGAGTTTTATCGAAACCCCAAACGATGGGAAGTGCTAGAGAATAAAATCCTACCCAGATTAATACAACGAACTCCGCGTCCAAAAGTTTGGAGTGCAGCTTGTTCAACTGGGGAAGAACCTTATACGCTGGCCATTATTTTAAGTCAATTTAAGCCGTTATCTCAAGTTTCCATATTAGCAACAGACATTGACCGAGCGATCTTAGAACGAGCTAAGGTAGGGTTTTACGTGGAGCGTTCATTAAAAGATGTTCCAAAAGATATATTGCTAAAGGCATTTACCAAAGACGTACTTGGCTATACGGTTAAAGACGAGTTCAAAAAAGCGATTAAATTTAAGCAAGGAAACTTATTAGCAGATCGTTTTGATACAGATTTTGATCTCATTGTTTGCCGAAACGTTATGATTTACTTCACTGAAGAAGCAAAGCACGAGCTATATCAAAAATTTAGTAATGCATTGAAGCCTGGTGGTATTCTTTTCGTAGGAAGTACAGAACAAATATTTAATCCGTCAAATTATGGATTTGAAACAGAAGACACATTCTTTTATCGAAAAATGTAATTAATATGATATACATAGTTGAAGTCAATCTTTATCTTTTAAAAATTTTCTGATAAACTGAAACTTCTAATATTAAAGCTAGTCTTAAAAAGATGTAATATTAAATTCATTCAAATTTTCACTAATGAGTATAAATCCACACTCAACAATAACAGCGATTTAAAAAATTAAAAAGACAAAAAAATAAACTTATGATATAATTTAGTGCATAAAAGCGCTAAAGAGAGAATAGGTTGGAGGAGGAGTAAGATATGAGATACCTTACAGCAGGAGAGTCACATGGGCCGCAGTTGACTACCATTATCGAAGGTGTTCCCGCTCATCTAGATTTATTACCTGAAGATATTAACTTCGATTTAGCTCGTAGACAAGGTGGACATGGGCGAGGACGAAGAATGCAAATTGAAAAAGACGTTGTTGAGATATTAAGTGGGGTTCGCCATGGAAAAACGACAGGCGCGCCAATAACCCTCGTCGTCGAAAACAACGACTGGAAAAACTGGACGAAAATAATGGGTGCAGAACCATTAACAGAAGAAGAAGAAAAAGAAATGAAACGCAAAGTGACTCGTCCAAGACCAGGTCATGCCGATCTTAATGGTGCTATTAAATATGGTCATCGTGATATGAGAAATATTTTAGAACGTTCCTCGGCACGTGAAACGACTGTTCGTGTAGCTGCAGGAGCTGTAGCGAAGAAAATACTTAAAACTTTTGGGATAGAGGTTGGTGGTCACGTCCTTGAAATAGGTGGCGTGAAAGCAGAACATACGTCTTATTCGTCTATGAACGATTTACAAGAACGCTCTGAAGCATCTCCTGTTCGTTGTTTAGATGAGGAAGCGACACCGAAAATGATGAAAGCTATTGATGACGCAAAAAAAGATGGAGATTCAATCGGTGGTATAGTTGAAGTAGTTATAGAAGGTGTTCCAATTGGTCTGGGAAGCCATGTTCATTACGATCGAAAATTGGATGGAAAACTGGCAGCAGCCATTATGAGTATAAATGCTTTTAAAGGTGTTGAAATTGGGGTTGGTTTTGAAGCTGCTAGAAAACCAGGTAGCCAAGTCCATGATGAAATCTTATGGGATGAAGAAAATGGCTATACTCGTAAAACGAACAACCTTGGCGGGTTAGAAGGCGGAATGACAAATGGAATGCCGATTGTCGTCCGTGGAGTAATGAAACCTATTCCAACTTTATATAAGCCTCTTCAAAGTGTCGATATTGATACGAAGGAACCTTTTGCTGCGAGTATTGAGCGTTCGGATAGCTGTGCAGTTCCAGCTGCATCGGTCGTTGCGGAAGCTGTTGTGGCTTGGGAAATTGCTAATGCTCTTCTAGAAAAATTCGGCAGTGATCGTGTAGATGAAATTAAGGAGAATATTGAACGCCACGAAGAACGAGCGAGGTTGTTCTAATGGAACAATTACAAATAAATACATCTTCTAAAAAATACTCTGTATGGGTTGGTGAAGGTATTCGATTTAAATTGTCAGAATACGTACCAGACTCATTGCAGCAAAAAGTGTCGTCTGTCCTGATTATTACAGACGACCAAGTTGCTCCGTTGTATTTACAAGATGTAAAAGACGGATTAGGAAATCAGTTTGAAATCTTTGAGTATGTCGTCCCTTCTGGTGAACAGTCGAAATCATTTCAGCAATACTATGATTTACAAACGTATGCATTAGAAAAAGGTCTTGATCGCCATTCACTTATTATTGCTCTAGGTGGTGGAGTTATTGGTGATCTTGCGGGGTTTGTAGCCGCAACCTATATGCGTGGGATACCATTTATTCAAGTACCTACAACTTTATTAGCTCACGATAGCAGTGTAGGTGGTAAAGTTGGAATTAACCATCCATTAGGAAAGAATATGGTTGGTGCTTTTCACCAACCCGAAGCAGTTGTGTATGATCCACAAGTGTTTCAAAGTCTTCCGTTACATGAATGGCGATCTGGATTTGCTGAAGCAATTAAACATTCATTAATTTGGGACGTTACGTTTTATCAATGGTTACAAGAAAATATAGATGATTTTACAGCCATTAAAGGAGAATTAGCCGAACAGCTCCTTTTACGTTCAATTGCTGTAAAAGCTTCGGTTGTTAGTGAAGACGAAAAAGAAACAGGTATTCGTGCGATCTTAAATTTTGGTCATACTTTAGGCCACGCTATTGAAAAGGAATTAGGTTATGGTAAAATGACCCACGGTGAAGCTGTGGCTGTTGGTATGATTTTTGCGATGCGCTTAAGTGAACAACAATTTGATATTTCTTTACCAGTTGATCAAGTGAAAGCGTGGCTAACGAAGTTAGGGTATAAGACAGAAATACCTGACCATTTAGATGCTGATCAATTGCTACATACAATGAAAAAAGATAAAAAGGCCCAAAAAGGTATTATCCGAATGGTCCTTATGAAAGAACTAGGGAGAGTAGAGGTTGTTAGTGTTGATGAAGAGCCGATCAAAGAGCTGCTCTTAAAGTCTATTAAGGGGGAGTAGAAATGATTAGAGGAATTCGTGGCGCAACAACGGTTGAGGTAAATGAAGAAGAGGTAATTTTGGATGCAACCGAAAAATTGTTGGAGCAATTGATTTCGAAAAATGAAATTAAACCAGAAGATGTAGCCCAAATTATCGTGACCGTCACACATGATTTAACTGCAACGTTTCCAGCTAAAGCATTGCGACGCTTTGAGGGATGGAAGTTTGTACCGATTATGTGTGCATTAGAAGTTCCAGTGCCAAATAGTTTACCAATGTGTATTAGAGTGATGATAACTGCTGAAACAGATGTACCACAAAGTGAAGTTGAGCATATTTATTTAGAGAATGCTGTTTCACTTCGACCAGATTTACAATTGACAAATAAAGAAGACTCAAGGTAAGATTATGGTAGTTGAGATTAGAGTTATTTAGATTAGATAGTTTAAAGTAATTTTTAGATAAAGTTTTTTAGATAAGTTTAGATATGAGTAGAGCAGAGATGAGAATGAATAGTTGAGTAGAGCTGAGCAGAGTTAATATGTTTATTAATGATTCGGCTGACTCTAGTGTAGAGTGTCAGATCCTTATATAAGAAATAAATATGCTGTCTATTTAAATAGCATATTTATTTCTTATAACTATGAGGAACTTGGCACTATTGGGTCAGCTTTTTATATTTGGTTTTGTTAATTAATACTGCTGAGAATTTAAATAATTAGACAGTACAAATTAACAGGCCCTACTTCTCCGCCTAAACTTCTCACATTCATTTTCACTCACCGATATAAGGAGTGAAAACGATGTTAAATACTTCATTAGCATCTTACTTAGAAGATGCCAACCAATTTAAAACAGTCCCCATTATAAGTCATCTATTTGCTGATACGTTAACACCCATTCAAATTTTTCGTCAGTTAGAGCAGGATGCTGTATACTTACTCGAAAGTAAGGGTGAACAGTCTCCATGGTCAAGGTTTTCATTTATCGGTTTGTATCCTAAGTTGTTTTTAAGTAATAAAGGTGAAGAGTTTAATATTAAAGAACAGGACACGACCATTCATACAACCTCTTCTTTTCAATTAGCATTTGACTACGCGACTCAGTATGTCGATGTTAAACCGATCAAGCTTCCGATTCCATTTCATAGCGGTATGGTCGGATATGTATCGTATGATGCTGTCGAGCAATTTGAGAGAGTGCTTGCCGAAACGGACTCTAGTAAAGAGACGATTCACTTTATGTTTTGTGAACTTGTCATTGCCTATGATCATCAGAAAAAAGAAATGTATTTAATTTCTCTTCCACGTTCAGGCCGAACTGAGGAAGAAAACGAAAGGATATACAATAAAACCGTGCAAACGATGAAAAATGTTGTCTCACAAATGATGGAAAGCTCTAGAGACAAACGAGTATTACCACCACCGACGTATAAAGTCGATGTATCGTTTGATAAGGTTCGTTCTAATTATAAAAAAGAACAATTTCTTTCAGATGTTGAGAGGATTAAAGAATATATTCGAGCTGGAGATGTGTTTCAAGCTGTTTTGTCCCAAAGATTTGAAGTAGATATTAATGTGAGTGGTTTGGATATTTATCGTGTATTAAGTATGGTAAACCCTTCTCCTTACTTGTTTTATATAAAAATTGGTGAGAACGAAATTATTGGTAGTTCTCCAGAACGACTTGTACAAATTCAAGACGGACACATTGAAATTCATCCAATTGCAGGAACGAGGCCTCGTGGAAAGTCGGTAGAGGAAGATCAAGCGCTTGCTGAAGATTTATTAGACGATGAAAAAGAACGTGCAGAACACTATATGCTTGTGGACCTTGCGCGAAATGATATTGGTCGTGTGGCTAAATACGGGTCAGTTGAGACACCAGTTTTACTTGAGGTAGGAAATTTCTCACACGTCATGCACATTATCTCTAAAGTGACAGGTAGGTTACAAGAAGGCATCCATCCTTTACGAGCATTTTCTTCATCATTTCCTGCTGGAACGGTGTCTGGAGCACCGAAAATTAGAGCGATGGAAATTTTAAAAGAGATCGAACCAACAGAACGAGGCATATATGCAGGTGCAATTGGTTACTTCGGTTTTGACGGGAATATCGACTCTTGTATCGCAATACGGACATTAGTTGTTAAAAACAATAAAGCTTATGTGCAAGCAGGTGCTGGCATCGTTGCAGATTCTATACCAGAAAATGAATATGAAGAAACGAGAAATAAAGCAAAAGCACTTTTACATGCTGTTCAATTAGCGGAGGCAATGGTTAAGAAAAACGCGGAGGAGGCGATTGGCAATGTTTAAAGACATTTTGCAAAAATGTATTCGTGGGGAACATTTAACAGAGCAAGAAGCAAAATCAGTAATGGATGAGATTATGACAGGCGCAGCGACTCATAGTCAAATTGCTAGCTTGCTAACATTATTGAGGTTTCGTGGAGAGACTTTAGAGGAAATGGTCGGTTTTGCAAAGTCAATGAAAGAGCATGCTATATCGATTCCGCACAATGAGAAAGGTGTAATCGACACATGTGGTACAGGAGGCGACCACGCCAAAACATTTAACATTTCAACAGCTACAGCAATTGTATTGTCCTCGCTAGGTGTAATTGTAGCAAAGCATGGTAATCGATCAGTTTCTTCAAATAGTGGCAGTGCTGATGTATTAGAACATTTGAATATAGAAATTCAAACGACACCTGAAGAAGCTGCCCATGTACTTGAACAAAAGAAAATGAGTTTCTTATTTGCACCTCTTTATCATGTCGCGATGAAAAACGTTGCAACCCCTAGAAAGGAATTAGGCTTCAGATCTATCTTTAACTTATTAGGTCCATTAACAAACCCTGCAAACGCAGAAGCTCAATTAATAGGCGTCTTTGATGAAAAGTACGGTGAACTAATGGCGCAGACACTAAGAGAGTTGGGTGTTAAAAGAGCGATGCTCGTAACAGGGGCAGAAGGCTTAGATGAAATTTCAATTAGTACGAATACATTTGTAACGGAATTGAACCATGGGGAAATAACAAAATATGTTCTTACCCCAGAAGATGTTTCATTACCAAGAGGTCCTTTAAGCGATATCCAAGTAAATACACCTTTAGAAAGTGCAAATATGATCTTAAACGTTTTCCAAAACGGTAAGAATGAGGCAGCTCGAAATATTGTTGCTTTTAATGCAGGAGCAGGCTTGTATATTGCCAATAAAGTTTCTTCTGTTAAAGAAGGTGTAGCAGAAGCCCAAAAAGCGTTAGCTAACGGAACGGTTTATAACCAATTTAATATTTTACAAGAAAAAAAGGTGGAGAGAATCGATGCTTAAGAAAATTATAGAAACAAAAATGGAAGAACTTGATCAATTAGTATTACCGCCAGGCATATTTGTTGAAAGAAAATCTCTTTTTAAGCACCTTTCTCTACCTAATCGAAAAGTAGGTTTAATTGCTGAAGTGAAAAAAGCTTCCCCTTCTAAAGGAGTGATTAAAGAAAACTTTCATCCTGTAGAAATTGGTAAAGCATATGAAGAGAGTGGGGCCGATGCAATTTCTGTATTGACGGATCGGACTTATTTTCAAGGGCACAGAAGTTATTTAACCGGGATTAAAGAAGAAGTAGATCTTCCGATTTTACGTAAAGATTTTATCATTAGCCCTTTACAAATTGAGGAAAGTGTTCGTATTGGAGCAGATGCTATTCTGTTGATAGCAGGTATATTTGAAGTAGAAAAATTAAAGGAATTATATATGATCGCGTATGAAAAAGGACTTGAGTGTTTAGTAGAGGTTCACTCAAGGGAAGAACTAGAAGAAGTACTTTCAGTGTTTACCCCAAAAATCATCGGTGTAAATAATCGGAATTTAAAAACGTTTGAAACGTCCTTGGAGCAAACAGAACAACTGAGTCCGCTCATTCCAAAAGATAGTCTTTTTATTAGCGAAAGTGGTATCCATACCCATGCTGACGTTGAACGTGTTTATAAAGCAGGGGCTAACGGCATTTTAGTTGGGGAGTCGCTAATGAGAGCCAATACTCCTGCAGCAGGAATTCAATCATTATTTGGAGGAGAAACGGTTGCAAACGAAGCTTAAATATTGTGGGAATCACTCAATAGATGATACGAAGAATGTTCTAAATTCGAATGCTGATTTTGTCGGTTTTGTGTTTGCTGAAAGTAAGCGAAAGGTAAAAGCTGATGATGTTAACTGCTGGCTTAAAAGTGTTCCATTTAATCATAAAAAACAAATCGTTGCATTATTCGTTAATGCCACGATTTCTGAAATAGAAGAGGTAGTATCCAAAATACCAGTTGATATTATTCAATGTCATGGTCATGAGACACCAGAGCTTGTTCAACAAATCAAGCAGAGGGTGAATAAACCGATATGGAAAGTCATTCATCATAAAGAAGAAGCATGGCAAGAGATGTTAGACTACGCCCCATATGTGGAGGCTTTTATTATTGATAGTAAAGTAAAAGGCCAATGGGGGGGAACTGGAATAACATTTGACTGGGGTCATATTCCGAAATACATTGAGCAAGGTAAATTATTAAAAAGACCCGTTTATATAGCAGGTGGAATTAATCCTAATAATGTTGATGAGTTATTAACCTATCAGCCAGATGGAATTGATATCTCTAGTGGAATAGAAAAGGACGGAATAAAAGATAACGCATTGATCGAACAGATCGAAGAAAGGATTAAATATTATGATAACCAATTATCCAGATAAACGAGGCAGATTCGGACCGTTCGGTGGTAAATTTGTGCCTGAAACATTAATGAATGCGATTGAAGATTTAGAAAAGGCGCTCGATGAAGCTCTACAAAATCCTGCTTTTTTTGAAGAGTACCACCATCATTTACAAGAGTATGCAGGACGACAAACGCCTTTAACTTACGCTGAAAATATTTCTAAAGAGTTAGGCGGCGCAAAAGTCTATTTGAAACGTGAAGATTTACTTCATACGGGTGCACATAAATTAAATAATGCCATGGGGCAAGCACTTCTTGCCAAACGAATGGGGAAAAAGAAAATTGTCGCAGAAACAGGTGCAGGACAACACGGGGTTGCAACGGCTACAATTGCGGCACGCTTTGGTTTAGAGTGTAAAGTATTTATGGGAGAAGAAGATATTGAAAGACAGAAATTAAATGTATTTCGTATGGAACTACTTGGAGCAGAAGTGATTCCAGCCACGTCAGGAAGTAAAACTTTAAAAGACGCCACCAACGAAGCGATCCGTTATTGGGTTGGAAACGCAGAAGATACTTTCTACCTAATAGGTTCGGTAGTCGGGCCGCACCCATATCCGAAAATGGTTCGTGAGTTTCAAAGAATTATAGGTGATGAGGCTAAAAAGCAAATGCTAGAAGTAGAAGGGCGTTTACCTGATGAAATCGTTGCTTGCGTTGGCGGTGGAAGTAATGCGATTGGTATGTTTTATCCGTTCTTGAACGATGAAGTAAAACTGATAGGCGTAGAAGCTGCTGGTAAAGGAGTAGCAACGAATCAACATGCTGCAACAATCACGAAAGGAACGAAAGGTGTTATCCACGGTTCACTCACCTACTTACTTCAAGACGAAAATGGACAAATTATTGAGCCTTATTCCATTTCGGCAGGACTTGATTATCCAGGGGTTGGGCCAGAACATGCGTACTTAGCGAGTATTGAGCGTGCATCATATGAAGCGGTTACAGACGAAGAAGCACTTGAGGCCTTGAAAAAACTATCCGTATCAGAAGGAATTATTCCTGCGATAGAAAGTGCTCATGCTTTAGCAAAAGCATTTGAACGGGCAAAACATTTAACGAGTGATCAAGTAATTCTTGTATGTTTATCAGGTCGTGGAGATAAGGATGTTCATACGTTAATGAAAGTAGAGCGAGGTGACCAAGAATAATGCAACGATTTCAACAATACGTTCAAAAACAAGATCAACCACTATTCATTCCTTTTATTATGGCTGGTGATCCAACACCAGAAGCAACGATCGAATTGGCGCTAACTTTACAAGAAGCGGGTGCACATGCGCTTGAACTTGGTATCCCTTATTCAGATCCACTTGCAGATGGACCTGTAATTCAGAGAGCGGCAAAGCGGGCATTAGCACAGAAAATGTCACTTGAGAAGGGGTTAGAACTCGTCCCTATTATGCGGGAGAGAGGTTTGAAAATTCCCGTTATTGCATTTACGTATTACAACCCTGTCCTTCAATTCGGTGAACGTGAATTTATGAATAAAGCGAGAGAGTGTCAGGTAGATGGGTTACTCGTTCCTGATATCCCATATGAAGAAAGTGAAGAGCTTGCTCAATTGTGTCAAGATAACGACTTACAATTTATTTCACTCGTTGCACCAACATCGAAACAAAGAATTGAAAAGATTGCTCAATCAGCACAAGGATTTATTTATTGTGTCTCGTCATTAGGTGTAACAGGAGTTCGTAATGAATTTCATCCGAAAGTATATGAATTTTTAGAAGATGTACGCTCGTATAGTAAAGTGCCAGTAGTTGTTGGCTTTGGAATTTCAAATAATGAGCAGGTGCAGCAGCTTCAACCTTATTGTGACGGTGTTATTGTCGGAAGTGCAATTATTCGGGAGATTGAGCAGGTGGAGGAACTACTTAAAGATGAAAAATTAAGAAAAGATGGACTTTTTCACATAAAAAGGTTTGTCCTTTCACTCGTTTCATCGTAACATAGTATTATAGATTTCTCACTGTAAACCACTAAAGAGTTTTTGTAGTAAGTCAACTTATAAATAGAGGCTGACTCGAAATCGAAGTGTCAGACACCACAACGGATAATTGATCATTGCGTAATTAAGAGTAGGCAATGAATAATTAGGTAACGAGAGGGGTCTACATGAATGGGTCAGCCTCAAAACTATTTCTATACTATCTTAATGGACTTGTTTAACCTTGGATAGTATAGCAAAAGCTAAGGCGTAAAGCCTTAGCTTTTGAATGAAGATATGGAAGGATAATTTTAAGCTGATGTCTAGCTCTAGTGTCATGAACAGGCGCTTCCGCGTTTGTCAGCATTAAACCAGCTATACTAATGAATACATAGAAAGAGGTGCTTACAGGTGAAAGCAAAACCACAAGTCATCGGGCTTCCAGCCTATAAACCTGGAAAACCAATTGAAGAAGTAAAGCGTGAATTAGGATTAGAGAAGGTTGTTAAGCTTGCCTCTAATGAAAATCCATTTGGAGCTTCAAAGAAAGTTGGTGAGGCGATTTCACAGGTTGCTAATCAAACTGCTATTTATCCTGACGGTTATGCAGCTGAACTGAGAAATAAAGTGGCACAATTTGTGAATGTTAACCCTGATCAACTCGTATTTGGAAACGGATCAGACGAGGTCATTCAATTGCTTTGTAGAACTTTCCTAACACCAGAAACAAATACAGTTACAGCGGATCCTACATTTTCACAATATAAACTAAATGCTGTAATTGAGGGTGCTGAAGTTCGTGAAGTTCCTTCAATTGATGGTGTTCATGATTTAGATTCGATGCTTGAAGCGATCGATGAAAATACGAGAATTGTCTGGGTGTGTAATCCGAACAATCCATCGGGTACATATGTAAATGAAGACGTGTTTAAAACATTTTTAGCTAAAGTCCCAAAAGATGTACTGGTCGTTTCTGACGAAGCTTATTATGAATATGTAACTGCTTCTGATTTCCCACAAACTGTTCCTTTACTTGAACAATATAATAACTTAGTTATTCTAAGAACATTCTCTAAAGCCTATGGTATGGCAGCCCTTCGAATTGGATATGGGATTGCCAATAAAGAGGTCATTTCATTAGTAGAGCCAGTTAGGCCACCATTTAACACGACAACTTTTGCCCATGCTGCTGCGATTGCGGCTCTAGATGACCAACAATTTATTAAGGATTGTTATGAGAAAAATCTAGAAGGAATAGAGCAATACGTTCAATTTTGTGAGGAATATAGTTTGAAATACTATCCAACACAAACGAATTTTCTCCTAATCGATTTTGGTATCCAAGGTGATGAGATTTTTAATTTTCTATTGAAAAAAGGCTACATTATTCGTTCTGGAAATGCACTTGGCTTTCCGACGTGTGCTCGAATTACAGTAGGAAGTCAAGAAGAAAACGCGGGAATTATTCAGGAACTTTCAGCTTGGCTTGAAGAAAGAAAAGTGAACTCTGTAGGCTAGAAGGGGATTTTATTGTGGAGAAGCGCAAAGTATTTGTTATCGGTCTAGGTTTAATTGGAGGCTCAATTGCATTAGCTATTAAAAGAGAGCACGATGTCCATATGGTTGGCTATGATATAAATGAACAACAAGTTAAAATGGGACTCTCTTTAAAAGTAATAGATGACGCAGCTGATTCAATTCGGGTTGAGGTAAAAGATGCAGATTTAATTATATTAGCCACACCAGTTACTAAAACGGAACAGCTACTCGAAGATCTTTCTAATTATGATTTGAAACCTGGTGCAATCATTACGGATGTCGGTAGTACAAAACAACGAATATTCCAAAGTGCAGCTTGTCTAAAAGAAATGGACGTAACTTTTATTGGCGGTCACCCTATGGCTGGATCACATAAAAGTGGGGTTGAGGCGGCAAGATCTCATTTATTTGAGAATGCCTTCTACATCCTTACTCCTGTTGAACAAACGAATATGAACAAGGTCATTCAATTGCAAAATTGGTTGAAAGGGACAAGAGCACGTTTTATTGAGATGTCTCCAGAACAGCACGACCGACTTGCAGGAGCAATTAGTCATTTTCCTCATATTGTTGCTGCAAGCCTCGTCCATCAAGTTGCAAAAATTGAAGAGGAAGATCCGCTAATTTCAAGATTAGCAGCTGGAGGCTTTCGTGATATAACGCGGATTGCTTCGGGCAGTCCAGTCATGTGGCGTGATATTCTTATCCATAATAAGGAGAGTTTAATTACCTTATTAGATAAATGGCAAGAAGAGATGAATTACGTAAGGGTGCTCATTGAGCAAGAAGAGGATGATAAAATTCATCAATATTTTGACCATGCAAAGAAATTTAGAGATGGTCTTCCGATCCATAAAAAAGGTGCTATCCCTGCGTTTTATGACTTATATGTAGATGTTCCCGATCATCCAGGGGTTATTTCTGATATAACGGGGATATTGGCGAAAGAGAATATAAGTATAACAAATATCCGTATTATCGAGACACGCGAAGATATTATGGGTGTTCTGCGATTAACTTTTCGTACGAATGAAGATAGAGAAAAAGCAGAGACGAGCTTAAGATCACATTTGTATGAAACTAATATTATGGAGTGAGAGAAATGAACAAAGTTGAACAAGTAACTGGTGGATTAAATGGGACGATTAAAGTACCAGGTGACAAATCAATCTCTCATCGTGCCGTTATGTTTGGTGCGATTGCAGAGGGGACAACTACGATTGAAGGCTTTCTGCCAGGAGAGGATTGCTTAAGTACGATTGATTGCTTTCGAAAATTAGGAATTCAGATTGACGCTCAAGGTGATAAAGTAAAAGTTGAAGGTAAAGGGTGGCAAGGTTTAACTGAGCCTATCGATATTTTAGATGTAGGAAATTCTGGAACTACGACGCGTTTAATGTTAGGAATACTAGCTACTCGTCCGTTCCATTCTGTAGTTATCGGTGATGCTTCTATTGCCAAACGTCCGATGTCTAGGGTGACTGACCCGTTACGCCAAATGGGAGCGGAAATCGATGGACGTGATAATGGAAACTTAACACCATTATCAGTTCGTGGTGGTCAAACAAAGGGTATAGACTATACTTCGAAAGTCGCCAGTGCACAAGTTAAATCGTCGATCTTACTTGCTGGTTTACAAAGTGAAGGGGTAACAACTGTTACCGAGCCACATTTGTCACGTGATCATACAGAACGAATGCTACGAGCTTTTGGTGTAGATGTTGACGTAAACGGGTTAAAGGTGTCTGTTAAGGGTGGACAAGACTTAACATCACAGCATGTTATCGTTCCTGGTGATATATCTTCTGCTGCCTTTTTCTTAGTGGCAGGTGCTATCGTTCCAAATAGTCGTATTGTTCTTGAAAATGTTGGGGTTAATCCAACACGTACAGGAATTATTGACGTACTCCAACAAATGGGAGCCAAGTTAGAATTATTTAATGAGAGAGTATCAAATGGTGAACCAGTAGCGGATTTAGTTATTTCCACTTCCGATCTTAGAGGGACTGAAATCGCTGGAGATATTATTCCACGGTTGATCGATGAGATTCCAGTCATTGCAGTTTTAGCTACACAAGCGCAAGGGAAAACCGTAATCCGTGATGCCGAAGAGCTCAAGGTTAAAGAAACTAACCGAATAGACACCGTTGTAAGTGAATTGAAAAAATTAGGAGCTAATATTGAAGCGACAGGTGACGGGATGATAATCGAGGGGCCAGTCCAGCTTAAAGGAAATACAGTAAACAGCCATGGAGACCATCGAATCGGTATGGCAATGGCGATCGCAGGCTGTATCGCTAAAGGAAGCGTCACAGTTGAGAACAGTGAGGCTATTGCTGTTTCATACCCTAATTTCTTTGATCACATTCATACGTTAAGTGAAAAATAGCAGGGGATTTTTCTCCTGCTAAAAAATTTTTTTAATTTTTCTGAAACTAATATTGACTTTGTCAGTATTTTCTATATAATAAAAATTAGCGTATGGTTTCTCTCCACTCCTATCCATACTAATAGACTTTTTAGCATCTTGCTAAACCTGTTTGAAAGCGTTTACGTTTTTGAACAGGTCTTTTTTTTGTAAAAACAACGACTGGAAGATATAATTCCGAAGATTAACGATGAAGGTGCTTCGTTACCGCTAGAGGAAGGAATTAGAAATGTATAGTAACAAAAAGGTTCATAAACACCGTTGAAGGTTAATGATTTTAAATTTTTTAAAGTGAACAATTAGGGAATGTTTTTGCTTCCTTCTTCATAGCTTGTCTATAGAAGGAAGGTGGGGATAGTCATGAAATACATTCTTGCAGACGCTAAAAGAGAAGAGGGATGTGAATTTAAACAGAAATCTTATTACATTGAGAACAATTCTGTATCCTATGTAAATGAAAAGATGGATAAACTTAAATTTACAAGAGTAAATATGAGCGGATTTACCTTGGCGGCTGGAAACATCATGAATGATTTCAATTTAATAAATTTTAAGCACAAAGAAGCTTATAAAATGAGATTTAAGCGGCTGATCGAGAAAGGTTGCACAACAATTGTTACGTACCCTTTTGTCGAAGATGTAGATGAACTTAAAAAGAAGTTAAGATATGCACGTCACCAAATGATTAATAGTCCCATCGATTATGTAATAGGAATACAAACCAATAGCAAAGGATTAACTCCCACATTAATACGGAAGTGTAGAAATGAAAAGGTTCCAATTATTGTCGTTAATATTAAATCTTTAGATGAATTTTATGAAATTGCTTGGGAACGCATTAAAGAAGCGATGCTTTCGTATCAACTGTTAATTGTTCCGAATTGGATCGAAACACCACTTCCAAGAAAAGAAGAGGAAAAGTTAGCCAGTGCTTGGGAACTTATCTCAAATCAACATCGGATCCCAACCCATCTTCCTTTTCCAGTTGAACACGAGCCATTTCCTAAAGTTCTTTCAAAAAAGATTGGTCTTTACCCAAGAAAAAGCGAACTAATTGTAGGGAGTGATGTTGATTACATCATGTTCCAAAAAGAAGCGGACAAGGTAACTGATGAGGACACTTTAGTACCTAAAGAACCAGCTGTAGTGGCTTTACGGGGAAGAATCCTTAAAGCTGGGGATCTGATTTATTATAAACCAGGCTATGGAAGGGAAGTTAAAATAATATTACCAAGGCTCTTTCTTCCAATTACAGAAGCATTTAAGAATGTTATAGATCTATAAGGTCTTGTCAATAATGCGAAAAGATAGTGTAAACGTCATATTCATGCTACCATCATAATAGGATTATGATGGTGTTTTTTTATTCCTAATCTAATCATTGGAATTACATAGTTAAATTTCTCTTTTACACAATACAGTTCTTAGGATTATTTTACAAGCGGGAGGACAATATGCAAAAAATCCAAGATGCAGTTAATAAAATCGAAAATGGAAAAGTTGATGAAGGGTTATCACAACTAGTAGAGCTTGAGAATACTACTAACCATGAAGAAAAGTTTGAGTTGGCGGAAACATATTATTCGTTAGGGCATATTGATAAAGCAAAAAAACTAGTAGACGACTTATTAATGCTATATCCAGATGAAGGTGAATTATACACGTTTTCTGCAGAGTTGTTAATTGACCTAGATCAAGAGGATGAGGCAATAGAAATGCTGTTGGAAATAAAGGAAGGAGACCCTGCCTATTTAAGGTCGCTCTTGTTATTAGCGGATTTATATCAAATGCAAGGGTTAGACGAAGTTGCTGAACAGAAATTGTTAAGAGCCATTGAGAAAGCTCCTGATGAACCGATTGTCTCTTTTGGACTTGGTGATTTTTATTTAGCAAGAGGTGACTTCCAAAAAAGTCTCCCGCATATAAAGAAGGCTTATTATGCGAATATAGAAGTGGAAGGAATAAATATCGCTTTACGTTTAGCAGAAGCTTATAGTGGTACAGGGGAGTATGAAGAGGCTCTAAAATTTTATAAAGAAGGTCTGGACCAACAGCTTGATATTCATGCCTTATTTAACTACGGATATACTGCATATCAAATTGAACAATATGAGCTTGCGATAGAACAATTTAGTACACTTAAAGAACTTGATCCAGAATTTAGTAGTGTTTATCCTTATTTAGCGAAGTGTTATGAGGCCCTACACCGATATGATGATGCTATAAAAATCATAAATGAAGGACTATCAGTTGATCAATATAATGAGGAACTATACGTTCACGGCGGAAAGTTAAGCTTTAAGATGAAAAACAGCGAAAAAGGGGAAGAATATTTACGAGAAGTTATCGCAATTAATCCAAGTCACTTTGAAGCGGTTCGTACGCTGGCAGCCTTTTTAAAACATGAAGACCGTTTTGATGATCTAATTGATTTGGTTGAGTACCTAAAAGATATAGGTGAAGGAGATCCAGTCTTAACGTGGTATGAAGCGGTAGCAAGGTATGAAAATGATGACATTAATAAAGCGAAAGAATGTTTTGAGGCAGTGAAAACAGATTTTCAAGAGGATGTAGACTTTCTTGAAGAATACGGAAAGTTTCTTATGGAAACTGGAGAACGGTATGAAAGCCTCCAGTTATTTAAGCAAGCCATTGCATTAGATGAAACTCGATTAAATATTAAAGAATTAATTATTTATTTAGAAGAAGATAGGGACTAATTATGTTCATAATCATGTAACAATAATTTGTTTTGATTAGAGGATTTGAATTAGAAGTTGGAGAATAATTATATACATAAGATTCTTTCTATTGTCGTGTAAATGTAGATTAGGTATTAGCCTTTCGAGGAGGGAATCAGGATGAGCAGCACTATTTCAGTATATGAGAAAAAAGAGTTTTTACGTTGGTTTCTAAATGAGTATCAATTGAAGCGAAGAGAGTGTGCTTGGCTCTTAAATTACTTAATTAGCGATGAGAACTTAATGGAAAAAGTTCATTTTGTTGAAAGAGCTGAATATTGTCCGAAGGCATTAATTATTTCTACAACTGACGTCGACCATGTACCGTTTTGTTTCCATAAGCAAAAGCATGTTACGATGGATGCAGAAAAGGCATTTCATGATATTCGATTAAATAATGACGAGGACGTCTATATTCAGTTAAACTTTTCGAATGCTAAAACGAATCCTCATTATGTTGCTGTCCTTGAAGAAAATCCTTATTTGCCAGACAACGAGATGGCAACAGCTGATGCAATTATTGCCGAAATCTTCCTTGATAAAGTTTTAGCTTCGTTTAGCAAAAAACATTGGTATGAAAAGGTAAATGAAGCTTTAGATAAAAGAGATGAAGAGGCATTTAATCAACTAACAAAAAAGGAAAAGTGAAAGTATGAAGCTGATTTTTAAGCTTGGCGCTACAAGTGGTCAATCTTTTAAATCAGCTTGTTTTATTTTTAGCCTTTTTTCGTTAAGATAAGAAGGATAGACTTTTATAATTTAAATAAAAGGAGAGAGTAGAAATGAAATGGGTAGCCAAAGAGATGGATACATATTTACAAGCGAAAGAGTATGTTGATACTGCAATTATTCCGTTAATTCCTATAAGCTGGGGAAAAGAAATAAAAGCCAACGTAGCTATGGGGGAATTTATATCAATCATCTCTGGAGAGTTAGAACGACAATTCCAAGGGAGAGTTATTGAGTTTCCAGCATTTACATATTTAAAGAACGATGTTGAAAAGCTAGATCGCCTAAAAAGTTGGGAAAAAGAACTTAAAGAAAATGAAATTAAACACATTATTTATATCACTTCAGATTTTGAGTGGGAGCAAGCAAAACAAGAGTTGACAGAAACGCTTATTTGGCTTCCTTCGATTCCTCTAGAACATATGGACCAGAAGCATAAGGTAGAGGTGATAGAAGGTCAAATCAAACAGCTTATTCCCTTTTTGACAAACAAGTGGCAAAATCGCTGATTATGAAAATTCCGTGGCATTTTGACTTCTGAAAAGATTGACATTGAAAGAGTAGTTAGCTATCATGAGTATGTCCTAGTATTATATGTGTTAAATTTATGTCCGGTTTGGACTTAACTTACAACGTAGGGGGGGAAATAGAGTGAGTGAGAAAGATCATAAAGTATCAAGACGTCAATTTTTAACGTATACGCTAACAGGGGTTGGCGGTTTCATGGCTGCAGGTATGATTATGCCTATGGCTCGTTTTGCGTTAGACCCTGCTTTAAAAGTTGGTGCGGAAAGCGATATGGTTGCGATTGATCTACATGTTGATGATGTTACTGAAGAACCAGTTCGCAAAACCTTTCAATTTGAGCAGGTAGATGCATGGTATACTTCAGAAGTAACTGGGTCAGCTTGGGTATTTAGACAAGGCAATGAGATTATTGCATTATCTCCAGTATGTACTCATTTAGGCTGTACAGTAGACTGGAACACGAATCCAGACTACGAAAACCAATTCTTCTGCCCATGTCACTTCGGTCGTTTTGAGCTTGACGGTACAAACGTTGCTGGTACACCACCAACACGACCACTTGATGTGTATGAATTAGAAGTAAGAGACGGATATATTTACTTAGGTAGACCAATTCGAAGAGGATAGGAGGGGCGTAGCTCATGTTACAGAAAATTTACGACTGGGTTGATGAACGTCTCGATATTACTCCTATGTGGCGTGATATCGCGGATCATGAAGTGCCTGAGCATGTTAACCCTGCCCATCACTTTTCAGCATTTGTTTATTGCTTTGGTGGGTTAACATTCTTCGTCACAGTCATCCAGATCCTATCTGGTATGTTCTTAACGATGTACTATGTACCAGATATTATTAATGCTTATCATTCCGTTGCATATTTACAAAATGAAGTAGCTTTTGGTGTTATCGTTCGCGGTATGCACCACTGGGGAGCTAGTTTAGTAATCGTAATGATGTTTCTACATACGTTACGTGTATTTTTTACAGGATCATATAAGAAACCTCGTGAGTTAAACTGGGTAGTCGGAGTACTTATTTTCTTCGTAATGTTAGGCCTTGGTTTCACAGGTTACCTTTTACCTTGGGATATGAAAGCGTATTTTGCGACTGTAGTAGGTTTGCAAATCGCTGAAGCAACGCCAATTATCGGTGGATTTGCTAAAACATTACTTGCTGGTGGAGAAATTATTGGGGCAGCTACGTTAACGCGTTTCTTTGCAATCCATGTATTCTTCCTACCAGGTGCTCTTTTAGGTTTATTAGGAGCTCACTTCTTCATGATTCGTAAGCAAGGTATTTCTGGACCGTTGTAAAATTAAAAAACAATTTATAAAGGAGGGAAATCGATGCATCGTGGTAAAGGGATGAAGTTTGTTGGTGACTCTCGTGTTAAAGACTTAGAACACAGAAAACCTAACATTCCAAAAGACTATTCTGAATATCCAGGTAAAACGGAAGCGTTTTGGCCAAACTTCCTTTTAAAGGAATGGATGGTTGGTGCGGTATTTCTAATTGGTTACTTATGTTTAACTGTTGCCCATCCATCGCCATTAGAGCGTATGGCTGACCCGACTGACGCAGGTTATATTCCGCTTCCTGACTGGTATTTCTTATTCTTATATCAATTATTAAAGTATGAATATGCTGCTGGTGACTACACAGTTATCGGTGCGATCGTTATTCCTGGTCTAGCATTTGGTGCATTACTTTTAGCTCCATGGTTAGATACTGGAAAAGAAAGAAGACCATCAAAGCGTCCTGTAGCTACAGGTTTAATGCTTTTAGCAGTAATCGCTACTATCTACTTAACTTGGGAGTCTGTTGACCAACATGACTGGGAAGCAGCTGCTCAACAAGGTGCAATCATTGAGCATGAAATCGATGATACAGCTCAAGGGTACGAAATTTATGCATCACAATCTTGTATTGGATGTCACGGAAACCAAATGGAAGGTGGATCTGCTGGTTACGCTTTAGTTGAAACAGGCTTAACTGTTGAAGAAATTAAAGAGATCGTAATTAACGGACGTGGTACAATGCCTCCAGGCCTATTCGATGGTACTGATGAAGAGCTTGAAGTTCTTGCACAGTTTATCGCTAATGACGGTCAAGGTGACGAATAATATTTATTGAAAAGCTGACTATTTAGTCAGCTTTTTTTACACATTGAAGAATTTAATGAATGATTGTTATGTTTTGCTTTGATAACTCTAAGGGGTGTTTCATGTGATATCATTTTTAAAGATGTTTCGGCATCCTCTAATGCTGTATATGCTATTGATAATTAATTTTTTTGGGACGATTTATGGTTACTACTGGTATAAAGATCAGCTTGCTGCTACCCCAACACAGTTTTTAATTTTCGTCCCAGATAGCCCTACTGCTAGCCTATTTTTTCTATTCGTTTTAGTTGCTTTTATTGTAGGTAGGAATGTCCCACTCTTCGAAGCATTAGCCGCTGTAACTTTAATTAAGTATGGCCTGTGGGCTGTAGCTATGAATATAGGAGCTGGTGTAACAGGCTCTCAATTAGGTTGGCAAAATTATATGCTAATTGCCTCTCATTTTGGAATGGCGTTACAAGCTGTACTTTATTTGCCGTATTACCGAATAAAAGTGTGGCATTTATTAGTTGTTGCTCTTTGGACTTTACATAATGACATCATTGACTACGTATATTTAATGCATCCATACGTTTCTTGGAGTCTTCAGCCTTACATCCACCATATTGGCTACTTCACATTTTGGCTAAGTATCTTTTCTATACTCGTCGTTTATTTATATGGTGTAAAAGAAGATCGTTTGAAGCTTTCGATTCGGTCTAGAGCGTAAACATAGAATTCCTGAAAAACTTGTCCTGAAATTGGTCTACTCTTGTCCACTTATTCATAGATTAGAGTAGATGAAGGAGGGACCGAAATGCGCTCGTTTTTTATTATATTAATTTCTATATTCGTCTTGAGCATGCCATCATATAGTTTAGCCGCTGATGATAATAAGGAGTATTGGGGTAAATTAAATGATACGTCTGATAAGGTGTTACAACTAGTAAAACAAGAAAAGCTTGAAGAAGCGAAACAATTGTTAGATTACTTCTCAAAGCAATTTTTATCCTTAGATCATAAACAATCTTCTCTTTCTATGAGTGATCTTCAAATCGTGACAAAATCGTATGAACGAGCGATGGAATCAGTTACTGCAGTTTCCATGGACCGTGTAGAACGAGTTAGATTAGCGACAGAATTTAGGTTAGTTGTAGATGCCTTAACAAGTCCGCATCATCCATTGTGGTTAAGCTCTGAGCAATCGGTTATGAAATCAATTAATGAATTAAAAGAAACTATGCAGCAAAAAGATGTCCAAGCATTCCGTCATAAAATCAATGAATTTTTACGTTTATACCAAATGATACGACCAGCTTTATTAGTTAGTGTGGATGGTGTAGAGGTTCAAAAAATAGAGTCACTCGTACAATTTATCGATCGTTATGGAAACGATATGATTCATGATCCAGATATGCAGAAGCAATTATATGTAATGGAAAAGGAATTCCAAGATTTGTATCAACAAGTTAAAGAAGATAGTGCAGATCCATCGCTTGTTTGGGTTATGCTAACAATTGGTGGGATGATTATCATTTCTTTATCGTATGTAGGATGGAAAAAGTATCGGGCCGAAAAACGAAGAGTAAAAGTAAGAGATTAATTTTACTTCATTTACAGCGTGTAAATGTCAATAACTCGCCACAAAAAAGCTTACTTATAAATTGACTTTTTTTGATGTTTAAAATAGAATTATTATTAAATGTAATGTACAACGAGAGGTGAGTTAACAAATGGGTTTAGGAGCATTTCTAATTTACTTTGCGATTATTTTGATCATTCCAATTTGGGCGCAAAGAAAAGTAAAGTCAGCCTATAAGAAGTATTCACAAGTAGCGGCTACTTCAGGAATGACTGGTGCACAAGTTGCTCGTAAGATACTAGACGATAACGGATTATATGATGTAACAGTTGAACCGATTCGCGGGGAATTAACGGACCATTATGACCCACGTGCAAAGGCAGTCCGTCTTTCAGAAAAGAACTACTACGGAAATTCTGTAGCAGGTGCAGCTGTTGCGGCGCACGAAGTCGGGCATGCAATGCAAGATGCTGAAGAGTATGCGTTTCTACGTTTCCGTCATGCGTTAGTTCCAGTAGCGAACTTCGGTTCAAACACGTCATTTATTATTCTAATTGCAGGGTTTCTTATGGGAATGTCGGGGTTAGTCCTTTTAGGGATTATTTTCATGGCAGCTGCGGTTCTTTTCCAAGTAGTTACTTTACCAGTTGAGTTCAATGCAAGTAGTCGAGCAATGGGACAAATGGTGTCTTCTGGAGTTATTCGTAATGATGAAGAACGTGAAACAAGAAAAGTATTAGATGCTGCAGCATTAACATATGTAGCGGCTGCACTAGTTGCTGTAATGGAGCTTGTGCGTTTCGTATTAATGTATATCGGAATGAACAGTGACGATTAAGAAAGACTGAAAACGACTGAAGGATTTTCCTTCAGTCGTTTTTTTTATTTAGTTTCCCTAGTAATATTTATAGAGGAGGAGCTACAAATAATTATGTCTCTATTGGTTTTTTATTTTCATCTAATGTAAAGCCCTCACCGATTACGTCTTGAACGTCATTGACGGTAACAAAAGCATGTGGATCTATTCTTTCTACTAATCCTTTAAGGCGAATAAGTTCATTACGGCCAACAACACAGTATAGCACTTCTTTATCGGATCCAGTAAAGCTTCCTTTTCCTTTAAGTACAGTGGCGCCACGATCCATTTCTTTTAAGATAGCACTTGCAATCTCTGACACGCGATCTGAAATAATAAACGAAGCTTTTGCGGAATAAGCGCCTTGTTGAATAAAATCAATGACTTTTGCTGCGATAAAAACAGCTAACAATGTATACATGGCTTCCCGATAGTTTAAATAAAGTAACGATGAACCTATAACCATTGCATCAAAGATAAACATCGTTTTCCCCATACTCCAGCCAATGTACTTATACCCTAACTTTGCTATGATATCTACTCCACCAGTCGTACCCCCATAGCGGAAAACAATTCCTAGCCCCACTCCGATAAATACTCCAGCAAAAAGTGCAGCTAGTGTCATGTCATCGTGGAGCGGTAATGAGATAACAGGATATCGTTGAAAGATATATAAGAATAGTGAGACACCTAAAGTTCCGATAATTGTATAGATAAAAGTATGTCTTCCTAATATATACCAGCCGACAAAAAACAGAGGTATATTTAATAACAGGTTTGTAATGGCAGGATCAAAATTGAAAATAAAGAATAAGATGAGTGTTATTCCTGTAAATCCACCGTCTGCTAAGTTGTTCTCCATATTAAAATAAACGAGACCAAAGGAAAGAATGGCAGACCCAAGTAGAATAAAAAATACGTTTTTAAATTTAATACGATATGTCATGCGTTTACGTCCTTTTTTGGTTATTGTAGTATCAATTGTTGTCGCACGAATATTATAATGGATATGCAAAAATTGGGCAAATTGGTTTTGTCTATATGGTATTCTTAAAGAGTTCCAAGTTTGGTGTAAAAAGCAAAACAAAAAAAATGATTTATTAGATAAATATTTGTCAAATGCTCTTGAATTAGCTAACATGAACATAAGGGGTGTTGAGTATGGAAGAACGCAGCTTAAGAGATATGCAACGGGAAGTTGATGCATACATAAGTCAATTTAAAGAAGGTTATTTTAGTCCGTTAGCAATGCTAGCAAGGATGACTGAAGAATTAGGTGAATTAGCACGTGAAGTAAATCATTACTACGGAGAAAAGCCGAAAAAAGAATCAGAAGATGAGCGCTCTATGGAACAAGAAATGGGCGACCTTTTTTTCGTGCTTATTTGTTTTGCTAATTCTTTAAATATTAATTTAGATGAAGCATTAGAATTGGTCATGGAAAAATTTAAAACAAGAGATGCCGATCGCTGGACAAAAATAGAGGAGGAATTTTAAATGGCAGAGGATTTAATTAAAATCGTTATTGCAGGACCTAGAGGTAATATGGGCAGTGAAGCAGTGAAAATGGTGACTGCGGCTGAACATTTTGAGCTTGCTGCAGTTGTTGACTCGAAAAATAATGGAAAATTGTTAAAAGATGTAGAGGGACAGCCAGCACTTAATGTTCCTATTTATGAGGATTTATCAGTCTGCTTAGCGGAGCATGAACCACATGTACTAATCGACTTAACTGCACCAAAGTTTGGGCGTAAGCATATGGAGATTGCTTTTGAGCACGGTGTTAGACCTGTTGTAGGAACAACTGGCTTCAATGAGCAAGATATTATAGACTTAAGAAAAATAGCAGAAGATAAGAAGTTAGGTGCTATTATTGCTCCAAATTTTGCAATTGGAGCAATTCTTATGATGAAATTTGCTCAAGCTGCTGCAAAATATTTGCCAGACGTTGAAATTATTGAAAAGCACCATGACCGAAAACTTGATGCACCTTCAGGAACTGCAATTAAGACTGCTCAGCTCATTCAAGAAGTGCGAGCTTCAAAAGTTCAAGGTCATCCAGAAGAAGTAGAAGAATTATCAGGTGCACGTGGTGCCGATATTGATGGAATGCATATACATAGTGTTCGATTACCTGGGCTAGTGGCTCATCAAGAGGTTATTTTTGGAGGACAGGGACAAACGTTAACGCTAAGACATGATTCTATTAACCGTACATCATTTATGCCTGGAATTCAGTTGTCTGTAGAAACAGTAATGAAAATGGATACGTTGATTTATGGCTTAGAAAATATAATCGAATAGGGGAAGTTAAGGTGAGAATTGCATTTATCGCACATGATCAAAAAAAATTAGATATGGTCAATTTTGTAACTGCATATGAACACATATTCAAAGAGTATGAATTATATTCAACAGGAACGACTGGACAACGTATAATGGACGCGACATCTTTAAGAATTACGCGATTTTTGTCAGGTCCGTATGGTGGGGATCAACAGATAGGAGCACTGATCGCTGAAAATCGAATGGATTTGGTTATTTTCTTTAGAGACCCACTAACGGCACAACCGCATGAACCTGATGTAAATGCTCTATTAAGACTCTGTGATGTTCACTCAATACCGTTAGCCACCAATATGGCTACTGCAGAAATATTAATTAAAGGGATTGAACGTGGAGAACTTGAGTGGAGAAAGAAAAATTAACGCCGAAGGCCAAAAGAAGTGAGGAGACATATGAAACTAAAAATTGGAATTAGTTGTTATCCTTCGGTCGGAGGTTCTGGAGTTATTGCAACTGAATTAGGAAAGCTGCTAGCAGAACGTGGGCATGAAGTTCATTTTATTACTTCTAGTGTACCGTTTCGCCTTGATAAACTTGATCCAAATATTTATTTTCATGAGGTAGAAGTAAATCAATACTCTGTATTTAAACATCCCCCATATGATTTATCTTTAGCTAGTAAAATTGCTGAGGTTGCAAGAAGACAAAAATTAGATTTACTTCACGTCCATTATGCTGTTCCACATGCAATTTGCGCTTATTTAGCAAAACAAATGGTTGGTGATCATTTAAAGATTGTTACTACATTGCATGGCACTGACATAACTGTATTAGGATATGATCCATCTTTGACTGAAATTATCCGATTCGGGATTGAACAATCAGATACAGTAACAGCAGTTTCAAATGATCTTGTTAGACAAACCCGTGAATTATTACACGTAAATAAAGACATTGAAACGATTTATAATTTTATTGATGAACGTGTGTATTATAAACGAAACAATACTGAGCTAAAGAGGCGCTATCGTATTAATGAAGATGAGAAGGTAATCGTTCACATATCAAATTTTCGACCTGTTAAGCGTGTAAAGGATGTTATATTAAGTTTTTCAAAAATCAACGAATATGTCCCTTCGAAATTACTATTAATAGGTGACGGTCCAGAGTTAACAGTTGCTTGTCAACTCGTAAAGGAATTAGGCATTGAAGAACAAGTGTTGTTTTTAGGCAGTCAAAAAGATGTGGCTGAAATTCTGTCTATTTCGGATTTATTATTATTACTTTCTGAAAAGGAAAGCTTTGGATTAGTAGCATTAGAAGCAATGGCTTGTGGTGTTCCTGTAATCGGAACTAATATTGGAGGAATCCCTGAAGTGATTGATGATGGTAAAACAGGGTACATATGTGAACTTGGTGATATTGCCATGATTAGTGATAAGGCGATAACTTTATTATCTGATGGAGATCTACAAGAAAAAATGAGCAAAAATGCTTACCAACGAGTACTTAACAACTTTAGCTCAAAAGATATTGTTGACCAATATGAACATATCTATCATTCAACTCTCAATAGATGAATAGGGGCAACGTTATGGAACCGTTATTTTATGTCGGATCAAAGGTTATTCAAACTATCGAGCAGAAAGGCTATGAAGCTTATTTTGTCGGAGGAGCTGTTAGAGACTTTCTTTTACAGCGAACCATCAATGACATAGATATTGCGACATCTGCGCCTGTAGAACTGGTTGAGCAATTCTTCGATGTTACGGTTCCAGTAGGTAAAGAACATGGTACGATCATCGTTCTTTTTGAAGATCATTCTTTTGAAGTAACGACATTTCGCACATCTTCTTCAAATTATCCTTCATTAGAAGAAGATTTACTAAAACGTGATTTTACAATCAATGCTATGGCAATGAACGGAAAAATGGAGTTGATCGATCCGTTTAGTTTTCGTAAGGATCTTGAAAATAAACGAATTCGTGCTGTTGCTAATGGAATGGAACGTTTCATAGAAGATCCTTTACGAATACTTCGTGCATGCCGCTTTAGCAGTCAATTAAATTTTATGATCGAAGCTGAGACGATAGAGGCAATGAAAAGCTGTCGATCTTTAATTGAAGGAGTCGCGATAGAAAGAACTGTTGTAGAATTCGAGAAGCTAATAAGAGCAAGTTCGTTTTCTCGTGGTGTTGAGTACTTACTTTCTACGGGGTTACTACCACATATTTCATTTCTAGAAAATAAAGAAGAAGCTCTAAATACACTAGCTACTTTAAATCTTGATGCTCTTATTTCACTAGAAGAAGTTTGGGCAGCATTTTTATATGTAGATAATTCAGAACGAGATTACTTAAGTTTTTTGAAGGAATTAAAAAAATCAAAGCAGTTTGTTCATCAAGTTGTTCGGCTACTAGAAGCTTTAAAACGGATTGAAATTTATGGTTGGTCGAAGCTGTTACTATATAGTTATGGTCTAGAAAGCAGCTTGAAATTGGGACGAATACTTTCTGTTTTAAATCCTAGAGACCTTCATTTACTAACTGAACAAAAGATTTATAGTATGTATAATCACCTGCCTATCAAAAGTCGCCGTGACTTAAATGTAAATGGCAAGATACTCGTAAGGTTATTTCAAAAAATTCAAGGGCCGTGGATTGAAAAATTATTAATAGAAGTAGAGGAAGCTGTTCTAGAACAAAAGATTCAGAATGATCAAAATGAAATACTAGCTTGGCTAATGAAAGAGAGGGATTTTTAATGATGAAGGAGAAGCTTTTGGAGATGCTGTCAGAAAATGAAACTGGCTTCGTATCAGGGGAAAAAATTAGTAACCATTTGGGGTGCTCAAGGACTGCAATCTGGAAACATATAGAGGAGCTACGTAAAAGTGGTTATGAGGTGGAAGCTGTTCCAAGAAAAGGTTATCGAATTGTTACCAGACCGAATACAATTTCACCACATGAAATAAAAGTATATTTACAAACCGAAAAAATTGGACAAAAGCTTACATATTACGAATCGCTAACTTCTACCCAAGAAGTTGCTCACCGACTAGCACAGGAAGGAGCTGTAGAAGGACATGTAGTACTTGCTGATGAACAAACATCAGGAAAAGGTAGGTTAGGAAGAGTATGGCATTCTCCCATTGGTACAAGTATATCAATGAGCATCATCTTACGTCCCAAAGTTTCTCCGCAAAAAGCTCCGCAGTTAACCCTTCTAGCTGCTGTGGCTGTTGTTAGAGGAATTGAAAAAACAACTGGACTGCAATGTAACATTAAGTGGCCAAATGATATTTTATTAAATGGTAAGAAGATTGTTGGAATATTAACAGAAATGCAATCAGAACCAGACTATGTACATTCTGTCATCATTGGAATTGGTATTAATGTTAACCATAGACGTGAACAGTTTTCGTCAGAGCTTCGTGAAATCGCGACCTCACTAGCAATTGCTAAAGGAGAAGAAGTTAGTCGGGCTAAACTAATAAGTAATGTTTTCTATGAGCTGGAAACCTTATATAAACAATATCTTGTTGAAGGCTTTGATGTGATAAAACCACTATGGGAAAGCCATGCAATAAGTCTTGGAAAAAGAATAATTGCCAGGACAATTCAAGGCACTATTGAAGGTGTAGCAAAAGGCATAACAAGTGATGGTGTCCTACTATTAGAGGATGATGATCAAGTGGTCCACCATATTTATTCTGCAGATATTGAAATAAAATAAAGAAAAGTTGTCACAAATCTGCTACATTTTGTTATACTCTTGATATGGGCAGTATCCATTTGAACTGCACCTTATGGATATAACTACTTTTTTTCAACTAAAAAACTGTAGTCTGCCTTGATCCAATAAGGACTGGGACAGAGGGATGAATTAAACCGATCAACTGTTTATACAGTTTGAATTCATAATTCCTATAAATCCTTCTTCGCCTAGTTTGGGAAGAAGGATTTTTTACTTCTAATCTTTCGGTTTATTCAGTTTCCTCTAATTAAAAAAGGGGGATAAATGATGAAAACATCTACAGATTTTAAGAAAATGAAACAATCAAACGAGAAGATTGCGATGATTACCGCTTATGATGCTCCATCAGCAAAATTAGTCGAACAAGCTGGAGTTGACATGATCTTAGTCGGTGATTCACTAGGAATGGTCGTTTTAGGTTATGACTCAACTGTACCTGTTACGTTAGAAGATATGATTTTGCATACAAGAGCAGTAAAACGAGGAGCAAAGCAAACATTTATCGTTGCTGATATGCCGTTTTTAACTTACCATAGCTCAATTAGTGAGACGATGAATAATGCAAAACAGCTCATGCAAGATGGCGGTGCTCATGCCGTAAAAGTTGAAGGTAATGGGGATGTTATTCATACAATTGGCCTTTTAACTAAAGCTGGAGTACCTGTTGTTGCTCATTTAGGTTTAACTCCACAGTCTGTTGGTGTTCTTGGTGGGTATAAAGTCCAAGCTAAGGATAAAGAAAGTGCTAATGAGCTTATTGAAGATGCAAGGAAAGTCGAGCAGGCAGGAGCGATCGCACTTGTACTGGAATGTGTTCCTAAGCAATTGGGTGAATATATTAGCAAACAACTTTCAATTCCAGTTATTGGTATAGGTGCGGGTGCAAATACAGATGGGCAAGTGTTAGTTTATCATGATGTGATAGGATATGGGGGAGAATTTGTTCCAAAGTTTGTAAAAAAGTATGCTAATCTCTCACCAGTGATTGAACGTGCTGTATCTGATTACGTAAAAGAAGTGAAAAATAAACAGTTTCCAGAAGAAAAACATACATTTACGATGAATGAAGAACATCTTTCGCATCTATATGGAGGCGTGAAATAGATAATGAAAATTGTTGAAACGGTGGAAGAGTTACAAACTATTGTAAAAGAGGCAAAGAGAAATGAAAGCGTTGTCGGATTTGTACCAACAATGGGATTTTTACATGAAGGTCATATTAGTCTTGTAGAGCATGCACAAAAAGAATCCGACATTGTTGTCATGAGTATTTTTGTTAATCCACTACAATTTGGTCCTAATGAAGATTTTGACCGGTATCCAAGGAATTTTGAGAGAGATAGTAGGCTTGCTAAGAATGCTGGAGTAGATATTTTATTTTATCCTAACGTAAAAGAAATGTATCCGACAGAGCCTGCGATGAAGGTTATTGTTCATGAAGGAGTAGATGTACTCTGTGGCAAAAGTCGTCCTGGTCATTTTGATGGGGTCGCAACCGTCGTATTAAAACTATTCAATATTGTTACACCTGATCGAGCATATTTTGGAATGAAAGATGCTCAGCAAGTAGCAGTTATTGAGAAAATGATTCGAGACTTTAATATACAAGTAACTCTAGTCGGCTGTCCAACGCTTCGCGAAGAAGACGGTCTTGCTAAAAGTTCACGTAATGTTAATTTAACAGGTGAAGAGCGTGAAGAAGCTACATTTATTTTTAAAAGCTTAGAATTAGCAAGGAAACGGATTACTGAAGGTGAACGTAATGCAGCAAGTATCAAAGATGAAATGACTACGTTATTAGATAAAAATAGCTCGGGTACAATCGACTATATTGACATTTTATCGTACCCAGAGCTAAAGCACCGTGAGCAACTGGAAGGAAAAGTGATAGTTGCCATTGCTCAACAATATTCAAAGGCCCGATTAATTGATAATATCGTGTTAGATATAAAATAGGTCCAAGCATTTCTTAATTGGGAGAACAAGGAGGAGAACAAATAATGTTTCGTACAATGATGAAATCAAAAATTCACCGTGCCCGTGTAACCGAGGCTAATTTAAATTATGTAGGTAGTATTACAATCGATGAAGATATTATGGATCAAGTTAATATTCTTGAGAATGAGAAAGTCCAAATTGTTAATAACAATAATGGACAGCGCTTTGAAACATATGTTATTGCGGGCCCAAGGGGAAGTAAGGTGTTTTGTGTAAATGGTGCAGCAGCACGTCTTGTACAAGAAGATGACGTAATTATCGTTATTGCTTATGCACTTGTTGCAGAAGAAAAAGTACTTGAACATGAACCTAAAGTTGCCATCATGAATGAAAAAAATGAAATAGTTGAAATGATTGGTACAGAGCCTGCTGCTACTGTATTGTAAGGCAACTATTACTAACATAATCCCTTCTCATTAGATGAAAACTGTTTGATAACAGCATCTTTTGAGGGGGGATTTTTACATGCAAAAAATAGAAATTAAACAATGGGAAACCATGATGAAACAATTAAAAAATAATTGGCAAAAAATCGGGGAAAATGAACGTAATGAATATATTAATGAATTAGCAAAATTAAATGAAGCGGTTTTAGATAAATGGGTTGAAATGGATGAAGAGTTACACGATTTAAAAGATGAAATTCAAAATTTCTCTTTTGAGTGTACACGTTACAGGTCTAAGGGTACTTCATTTTTTGAATTAAATTTATATGATAAAGCGATTGACGAATTTATTACAGAAATAAATAGCTGCCGTCAACCTATTGCAAAATTATACCTCGCGTATTCATACTTATACGTTGAGAATTATGACAAAGCGAAAGAGTGGCTTTTATTTTTAATTCATAGTAAGGAATCAGTATGGACACAGCATTTTGCTTATGTTGGACTTGGATGCGCGATGGCTCAACAAGGAAAGTATGATGAAGCGATACCATACTTTGAAAAGTCTTTATCGCTTACAAAGAATACGGATGTAGTGTATAATTTAGGAGTGTGTCACTTCTTACAACATCAACCAAATCTAGCCCTTCCGTATTTTAAGGAGGCTATTGAATTACTCCCTGAAGATGGAGAAGCATACTACTTTTTGGGTCGTTGTTATCTAGAGCTTGATCAGTACGATGAAGCCTGTCAAACATGGATTACAGGCCTACAGCTTGTTGAAACCAGAGGAATGTTACAAACTTTGGCATATGAGATGGAATGGATGGGTTATTATGCTGGAGCAATTCACTGTTATAAACGATTACTTGCGCTCGGTTTTGATGATATTGAAGTGTATCATGGATTAGCATGGAATTATGGATTATTAGACATGCGTCAAAATTCAGACCGTCTATTTATGGATCTGCTTCAAAAGAACCCCAAGAACGTAAGTTGTTGGATTTCGTATCTTTGGTTATTAAAGGCTTGGGGTGAAAAAGCAAAATTTGAAAAAGTACGTTCATATTGTTATAAATTAAATTTTTCCCATCCGTTGTTGGAACAAATAATATAAACTCATCTTCAAAAGTCAACACCGTTGCTTTTGAACAGTTCTAGAATAGTCACTCGAGAGGTGGAACTCGTGAAAGAAACACGTTTTGTCGTAGTAGATTTTGAAACGACTGGTCATTCTCCGCAGCAAGACCAGATTATCCAAATAGGTGCAGTGCTAGTTCAAGATGGGGAAATAGTAGAACGATTTACTTCATTTGTAAATCCACAGATGAAAATACCTCCATTTATTGAGTCTTTAACTGGAATTACCGATGAAATGGTAGCACTAGCACCCACATTTGGCCAAGTAATACCAGAGTTGCTGCAAATGTTAGAAGGTTCATTCTTTGTCGCGCATAATGTTCAGTTTGATTTATCATTCTTACAAGCCCAGCTCGATGAGGTGGGTTATCGGCCGTATCAAGGACCAGTCCTTGATACCGTAGAACTTGCAAGGTTGTTATTACCTAATGAAGATAGTTATAAATTACAACAATTAGCTGAAAGTTTTAATTTCAATCATGATCGTCCGCATCAAGCTGACAGTGATGCAGAGGTTACCGCTTTATTACTATTGGAAATGCTACATAAAATTGAGAAATTACCAATTATAACGCTACAAAATTTAAAGGAAATTACTGAACGTCTAAAAAGTGATTTTGATACGTTATTGGACCCAGTAATTAATAGCAAGCTTAAAAGTGTCAATGTTGAAGATGATGATGAATTTGAAATTTATCGCCAAATTGCACTTCGTAAGAGAAAAGCTGGTGTTGATAATATAGAGGTATTTTCAGAACAAGAGACGCTAGAAACTTTTTTAAATGAAAAGTTCACTAACATCAATGAAATGAAAAAGACGCTTCCAAATTTCTCTGTACGGTCAGGTCAATTGGAAATGATTAAAACTGTATCTGATGCACTTGAGAGCCGAAGTCACCTTCTTATAGAAGCGGGTACAGGAACAGGCAAGTCATTGGGATATTTATTACCCTCTATATTTTATTCGAAGTTACATGGAAAAAAAGTTGTTGTAAGCACTCATACAGTCCTCTTACAGCAACAATTACTGGAAAGAGATATTCCTGCATTAACAAAGTTGCTGCCTTTTGCATTTAGAGTAGCGCTATTAAAGGGAAGAAGTCATTACCTTTGTTTAAGAAAGTTTGAACAATGCTTACAAAATCATTTTGACGATAATTATGATACTCTATTAACCAAGGGTCAAATTTTAATTTGGCTCACTGAGACGGTAACAGGTGATGTCGAAGAATTGAATTTACCTTCAGGTGGCAGAAGTTTTTGGCAGGAAATTCAAAGCGAACCCAATTCTTGCTCTGGGCCACACTGTCCTTGGTTTTCAAGATGTTTTTACCAGCTTGCAAAAAGAACAGCACAAAAAGCCGATGTTATAATAACGAACCATGCTCTTCTATTTACAGATGTTGTGCAATCCCACTCAATAATCCCTAGTTATTCACATGTTGTGATTGACGAGGCTCATCACTTTGAGGAAGTAGCGAGTAATCATTTAGGGATTTCGATTGACTTTCATAAGGTTGCTTTTCTGTTTAACCGGCTTGGAACTGTTAGTAAAGTAATTTATAAGTTACAAGAAAAATATAAGTTGTCTCCAGCAGTCACAAAAAAGTCGTTAGATATAAAAATTGAGACGAGTAAATTTGAAATTGATGAACTGTTTCGTATGCTCCACAGTTACGTCTTAAAAATCAAGCAGTCATCCTCTACTGAAGTTGGTCGTCTATCCTATCGTTATTGTGCACCTAGTGAACAAGGAGTTTTGTGGCAAGGGATTTTAGAGTGTGCTTTAAGGGTACATACTTTCTTAAAAGAGTTAGTACAACAGCTAGAACAAGCTATTAAAAGTATGAATGATGTTCAAAACAATTTGTCATGGGATGAAAGAGGAACAATTAATGACTTCCACGGATTAATTAATGATGTTGAAGAAACGAAATTAAGTGTTGACCAATTACTACTTGAATACGACCCTGATGCTGTCTATTGGGTGGAAATTGAGGAAAAGGGAGCAAAGAATGCAACATACCTTTTTAAAAAGCAAGTCCATTTAAGTGAAACTTTAGCAGATGAGTTTTTTACAAAGAAAGATTCGGTTGTATTAACGTCTGCAACATTATCTGTCAAAGGGTCATTCTCATATTTTATTGAACGGTTAGGGTTGGAGGACTTTGGTCCAAAGACTCACAGCATTCCTTCTCCTTTTGATTATAAGAATCAATCCAAGCTATACATTCCAACTGATACATTTAATATAAATGAGGAACCAGATTTGTTTATCAATGATATGGCTGAAAAGATTATTAACTTAGCTCAAGTAACAAAAGGCCGAATGCTCATTTTATTTACTTCATTTTCAATGCTTAAACAAACGTATCAGATGATCAAAGAAAGGACGGAAGAAGAAGAATTTTATTTGATTGGGCAAGGCATTAATAGCGGAAGTCGAACAAAATTAATTAAAACGTTTAAACAAAGTAATAATGCTATATTATTTGGTACAAGCAGTTTTTGGGAAGGTATAGATATACCTGGGGAAGTTTTAAGTTGTCTAGTGATTGTACGCCTTCCATTTTCGCCGCCTGACGATCCAATTTTACAAGCACGATCGGAACAGATGAAAATAGAAGGAAAAAATCCTTTTATGAATTTAGCATTACCCCAATCTATATTAAGGTTTAAACAAGGAGTAGGTCGCCTTATTCGTTCAGAGAAAGATCGTGGTGTTATCGTGGTTATGGATCAAAGAATTTATTCAACTCGATATGGGGAAATATTCTTAGATTCTATTCCAGAAATTCCTATACTTAAGGTTACTACAGAAGATTTATTATCTGATTTAAAAGACTGGTACAATAAATAAGAACACTCATCATACGCACTCTACAAGCATATATTAGTTATAATGACATAAGTTTAGCGTCATTGTACAAACTAATACGGTTAATGGAAAATTCGGAGGTTTCGCGTATGCAGATGCTTATTAAATGGCTGGCATGCTTCTTTTTTTGCATGTTTTTAGTTGTAGGTTCAGGTTGTAACGCTGTGTCAGTAGTAAATATTACTAATGATTTAGAGGTTGAATTTTCTTTAGAAGATGACGAAATAGCTATCACTTATTTTGATCTTTCTAATGGTGAAGCGACATTAATCCAGTCGGGGCGAGGGGAAACTGTTTTAATCAACGCAGGGGACTCCTCTTCACAAATTGAATTAGCGAGAAAGTTACATATGTATCATGTAAAGGATATTGACTCATTAATTGTCACAAACTTTGGGGAAGAATATAGTGGCAATGTTGAATGGCTAGCGGATAATTATAAAATTTCTTCAATAATTATCCCCAAATCCAGTAAGGATAATATAAAAGGGAAATTAAATCAAGGTGAAGACAAGTTAGTAGAATGGAGAGAAGGAGAAAAGCATGAAATTCTCCCTAATTTAATAGCTGAAGTATTATATACAGGTGAGAGTGATGAACTTGACCCATGTTTTGTTTTGTCTTTTTCCTATGGAGAACATAAAACGTTATATATGGGCGTGGCTGACCAAGATATTGAGGAGTATCTAGCATCTAAATATAATTTAAAATCAAGTATTTTAAAAGTTGGTGATTTTGGTAGTTCGCATGGAACGTCAGAATCGTTTTTAAAAGAGGTTGACCCTCAAGTTGCTATCCTCTTTTCGTTGGAAGGAAAACGCCCAAGTGAATATGTGATAGAACGTTTGCAGGAAACATGGATTGATGTTTACCAGACGAAAAAGATTGGTGCAGTTTCAATTAAATGCAATTTAAAAAATTATGAAATCTGGACGGTTCATGCAAGTGGGCAGGATTTTCATATTGCAGTGTCAAATTGATAATGATTAACCACGAGAATAAATAGATCAGAAGGGATTATCTTGGGATGGACATAGTTTTTTATAACGCAGTCATTATTACAGCTAATGAGAAAAACGAGGTTTATTCATCAGGTTATGTACATGTAAAAGAAGGAAGATTTTTCGAAATTGGTTGTGGGTTCCCACATCATATAAAAAAAGAAGATAAAGAATTTAAAGATTTACAAGGGAACTGGATCCTTCCAGGATTAATTAATACACATGGTCACACACCGATGACACTTTTGCGGGGGCACTCTGATGATTTACCACTTAAACGTTGGTTACAGGAAAAGATGTGGCCGATGGAGCAAAAACTAACGAGAGAAGCAGTAGTAGCAAGTTCAAAATTAGCAATGATTGAAATGCTAAAGTCTGGTACCACTACATTTCTAGATATGTATCATTTATATCTTGATGATATCGCTTCAATTGTTGACGAGGTGGGTATGAGAGCTGTAATTACTCGTGGGATTATTGGTTTATGCAGTAGAGAAGAACAAAAAGCAAAATTAGCTGAAGCAATTTCAATTGCAAAAAATTGGCATGGTAAAGGGGACGGGCGTATAACAGCGATGCTGTCTCCACATTCACCGTATTTATGTCCACCAGATTATATAGCCGAAATAGCTGCTGAAGCAAGAACAATAGGTTTACCTGTCCATACTCACATGTCAGAAACAGCTCAAGAGGTTGAAGAAAATGTTCAAAAATATGGGAAGCGCCCTGTAGAACATTTGCGCAGCACTGGATTTTTTGATGGAGCTGCACTAGTTGCTCATGCTGTTCATGTGAATGATGAGGAACTGGATATACTTGCTGAGTATCGAGTAGCTGTTTCACATAACCCGATGAGTAATTTGAAGCTAGGATCTGGAATTGCACCAGTTCAGCAAATGCTT
This sequence comes from Alkalihalobacterium elongatum, assembly GCF_019024285.1. Lineage (GTDB taxonomy): Bacteria > Bacillota > Bacilli > Bacillales > Bacillaceae_F > Alkalihalobacterium > Alkalihalobacterium elongatum. The sequence continues at coordinate 79,581 of NZ_WMKZ01000006.1, read as the reverse complement.
AATAAAGGAGTAACAGTCTCGTTAGGAACGGATAGTGTAGCCTCGAATAATAATTTGGATTTAATACAGGAAATGAGAACAGCCGTCTTACTACAGAAGGGAATTAACGAGGACCCAATGGCTGTAAACACTGTTGATGGAGTTCGGTTGATTACAGCGAACGGAGCAAAATCACTTGGACTTCACGAAAGGATCGGTTCGATTGTTTCAGGATTCGATGCAGACTTTATTACTCTTCAAGCAGATGGAGTTCATTTGCAGCCATCTATAAATGCATTTTCTCATCTGGTCTATTCTGCAAGTGGTACAGATGTGGTGGATGTTTATGTAAAAGGAAAGCAAATTGTCAAAAATAAAGAATGTCTATTTCTGGATGAAGAAAAAATCATCGCAGAATGTAATGATCTTTATAATAAGATGCTTTAATGTAATAAATCCTGTATCGTTAAGAGATACAGGATTAATGAGGTGTGAGTAGGAGTCATTTTTTTGTTAAAACTGTTCTTACCCGCGATTTAGAAGTGATGGAAATTGTGTTTGTCTTAAACTACATCGTATCTTTTTTGTTTGGCTTGAACGAGCTGGAGATGAAAGAGAGAACCATTCTTTTTGTAGCTGGAACTTTTCAGCTGTTGGAAGCTGAGCGTTAGGCCATTGTATTTGATTATTTTTCAATTGCAACTCCTCCTTTATAGGAGCTTAACTATAGTATGGCCTTCTTTAAGACTGTGTATGTTAGAAATCGTTGTTCATAAAGGAAGAAGTTATTATTTTTTGGAGGAATAATTATGGAACAGAAAATGGTTGTCTTATCTAATGTTAAATTTGAAAAGTCACCAGATGTTTATAAAGTTGTTGATGCCTTAAATCGAACACTAAAGGAAAAAGATCTCATGTTTGGATTAGCTTTAGATGACGAGGAACCTAATAAGATGGTGTTTACCATTTATCGAACATAAAAAGATTGGTGATTAACTTATGAAAAAGTGGGTTATAACATGTATATGCCTCCTTGTCTTTGCAGCTATCGGGATATCCTCTTATTTTTACCAAACCATGCGTTCACCAATTACAGAGCAAGAGCAGCTTGCAATTGAAAGAGCACTAAACGAGACAGAATTAAGTGTAGTTGATGATGTTTCGTTTTATCATGGAACAGAACCATATATCGTTGTTAAGGGTAGAACAGATCAAGACGATACGGGGCTCATTGCTTGGGTTGGTGAAGAAGAAAGGATTATCGTTAAAAATGTAGCGGATGGTTTAAGTAAAGAGGAAGTTAGGCATTTTGCACAGAATGAATTAGCACCTAAAGAGCTTATATCTGTACGACTAGGCATCGAAAATCGTTTACCTATATATGAAATTACATATATAGATGAGAACGATCGATATTCTTTTTATTATATTACCTTTGAAGAGGGTACTTTTGTAAAAAGATATAGCTTAAAAACTGAGGGTTAAATCAAAATGATTGAATTTTTCAGATAACGGTTGATTCATGTTTTTACAATGATTATAGTAGTAGTGTATATCAAAAGCAGAAGAGAAATGAGGAGAGAAAATGAAGTTAGCTAAAAGAGTCTCAACATTAACACCATCATCAACGTTGGCAATTACAGCAAAAGCTAAAGCACTTCGTGAACAAGGTCACGATGTTATTGGTTTAGGAGCTGGTGAGCCTGATTTTAATACACCGCAATATATTATAGATGCGGCAGTAAAGTCAATGGAAGAAGGTCAAACTAAATATACTCCATCAGGTGGTTTACCAAAATTAAAAGACGCTATTATTGGAAAGTTTAAGGAAGATCAACATATTACATATTCAGCGAATGAAATTATCGTATGTTCTGGAGCAAAACACGCTCTTTATACTCTCTTCCAAGCGATATTAGACGAGGGAGATGAAGTTATTATCCCCACACCATATTGGGTTAGTTATCCAGAGCAAGTTAAGCTTGCAGGTGGAAATCCAGTTTATATAGAAGGAAAAGAAAGTAACGATTTTAAAGTTACGAAAGAGCAATTAGAAGCAGCTATTACTGATAAATCAAAAGCATTCATTTTAAACTCACCAAGTAATCCAACAGGCTCTATGTACAGTGAAGAAGAGATGAAAATACTTGGGGAAGTTTGCTTAAAGCACGACATTCTCATCGTTTCGGACGAGATCTATGAGAAGCTTGTGTATGGTGGTGCTGTACATACGTCAATTGCTCAGCTTTCTGATGAACTTAAAGAACAGACAATCATTATCAATGGTGTTTCCAAATCACATTCCATGACTGGTTGGAGAATAGGTTATGCAGCTGGTAATGCTGAAATCATTAAAGCAATGACAAACCTTGCAAGTCATAGTACGTCTAACCCTACAGCTAATGCACAATACGGTACGATTGCTGCTTATACAGAGGACGATGGTTCCGTAGAAAATATGCGTCAAGCATTTGAAGAGCGTCTTAATAAAGTATACGAGCAATTAGTCGCAATCCCAGGCCTTTCTTGCGTAAAACCGAAAGGAGCCTTCTATTTATTCCCTAATGCTAAAGAAGCTGCTACAAATTGCGGATACGACAATGTTGATGATTGGGTAACGGCTTTATTAGATGAAGAAAAAGTAGCCCTAGTCCCTGGCTCAGGGTTTGGAGCACCAGAAAATGTTCGATTGTCCTATGCTACGTCACTTGAGGCAATTCAAGAAGCATTGACAAGAATTGAACGCTTTATTGAAAAGAAGAGTAAGTAATAAAAGAAATGGGGAAGGTTGGCACAAGTTCAGGTGTCAGCCTTTTCTTATATATTGCTCTTTTAAAGCTTTTTTCTATTTTATCAAGTTTGGTTCGCTAAGCTTTTTGGCCGTTAATCAAATGAAAGCATGTTAGGCATTTTGAAAAGAGGCAATTGGCTCAATAAAGTGCTTCAAAAATACGGTTAGTGCGTATGAAAACTTGCTCAAGATTAGTAAAAGCTAGTATAATGGTTGTTGGTATATATACATTTATACATAGAAAATATACATATATTTTTGGAGGGAAAATAGTGAATAAGACGACGATTTCAACAGTCGGGCAATTTGTCGGACAAGAGGTCAAAATTGGTGCTTGGCTTGCGAACAAACGCTCAAGCGGAAAGATTGCTTTCTTACAATTAAGAGATGGAACTGGATTTATACAAGGTGTAGTTGTAAAAGCAGAAGTTGGAGAAGATATATTTTTAAAAGCTAAAAATATGACTCAAGAATCTTCCTTATATGTAACAGGTATTGTTCGCGAAGATGAGAGAGCTCCATCTGGCTATGAATTAACGGTAACGAATGTGGATGTAATACATGAAGCAGTAGATTATCCAATCACACCAAAAGAGCATGGAACTGAATTTTTAATGGATCATCGCCACCTATGGTTACGATCTAAAAAACAACATGCCAATATGAAAGTCCGAAATGAAATTATTCGAGCAACGTATGAGTTCTTTAATAATGAAGGGTTCGTAAAAGTTGACCCACCAATCTTAACTGGAAGTGCTCCTGAAGGTACAACTGAATTATTTGCAACAAAATACTTTGATGAAGATGCTTACCTTTCACAAAGTGGACAACTTTATATGGAAGCAGCAGCGATGGCGCTCGGTAAAGTGTTTTCATTTGGTCCGACATTCCGTGCAGAAAAGTCAAAAACCCGTAGACATCTAATTGAGTTTTGGATGATTGAACCAGAAATGGCTTTTTATGAGTTTGAGGATAACTTAAAAGTACAAGAAGAGTACGTTGCATATATAATTCAATCTGTATTGAAGAACTGTAAGATTGAATTAAAAACATTAGGAAGAGATACGAGTAAGCTAGAAAATATCGTTGCTCCTTTCCCACGCATTACTTATGATGATGCACTTAAACTCTTACACGAAAAAGGCTTCGATGATATCCAGTGGGGCGATGACTTCGGTGCACCACACGAAACAGCTATTGCGGAAACATATGATAAGCCTGTGTTTATCACTCACTATCCAACTAGCTTAAAACCGTTCTATATGCAACCCGATCCGAACAATGACAAAGTTGTTCTCTGTGCTGATATGATTGCACCAGAAGGTTATGGTGAAATCATTGGTGGATCAGAGCGTATTCATGATTATGATCTTCTTGCTGAAAGAATGAAAGAGCATGATTTAGACCCTGCTGCTTATAAATGGTATGCAGAACTCCGTAAATACGGTTCAGTTCCACACTCAGGATTTGGTTTAGGTCTTGAACGAACAGTTGCGTGGCTATGTGGTGCTGAACATGTTCGTGAAACCATTCCATTCCCGCGGTTATTAAACCGCTTATACCCTTAATGAATAAACGATAAAGCCAGACCCGCCTAGTTAAAGCTACGGGTCTGGTTTTTCTTTTAGGTTTGCATTTCTGTTGGTTTGTTTAGTAGGAGAACGCAAATCTGATAAATATTAACCTTAGTAAGAATCGTGCTAGCGAAAGGAAAGACTTTGAAGAATGCGGGTAACGAAAACAGCGCTTCGTGACCGCAAGAGGAAGAACCTAGGACATAACAGGGGGAATTGTCGAGTAATGCCAAATGATGTTGAGTAGGTTCCGTGTTATAATAAATCATGAGGTGTTTTTATGAATAAACGTTTTTTAATGCAGTGGATCACTGAAGGTCAATTATCGGTACCAAAGCTTTTATTAAAGAATTATCGAAAAATCGGTTTAAATGAAGAAGAGTTTGTTTTGCTTCTTCAAGTGTATGATTGTTTATCTGAACATCATCCATTTCCGACTCCTGAAGATTTGTCCGAGCGAGGCCCCTCTTCAGTAGATTGTGCTAGAATACTTGGTCAATTGTTAAAAAAAGGATATCTTTCTATAGAAGAACATGTAGATGAAAATGGGATCCGCTATGAAACCTATAGTATTGAACCCTTGTGGGAAAAGCTAATACATTTTATGAATAAAGAGGAAAATGATAAAGAAAATGCAGTGAAAAAGCAAGAAGAGTTCAATATTTACTCGGTCTTTGAGAATGAGTTTAGTCGACCACTTTCTCCGATTGAATGTGAGACATTAGCCATGTGGTTAGATCAGGACCATCACTCTCCAGAAATTATTCGGGCAGCACTTCGTGAGTCTGTCGTTTCAGGGAAATTAAACTTTAGATATATAGACCGCATATTATTTGAATGGAAGAAAAATGGTGTTAAAACACTACAGCAAGCGAGAGCATATGGGGAAAAATTTAGAAAGCACCAGCAACCGAAACAACAAGTACAAGAGAAGCGAAAAGTAGAACCTTTTCCAACCTACAACTGGCTAGAGAAATAGTTTGGGAGGCAATGAACGATGCTTACGAAAAAAGATATACAGTATGTACTTGAAACAATGGGAGACATGTTTCCTGAAGCAGAATGTGAATTAACACATTCCAATCCTTTTGAACTTACGATAGCAGTCCTATTATCGGCTCAAGCAACAGATGCACTTGTTAATAAAGTGACTCCAGGATTGTTTGCTAAATATAAAAAACCTGAAGACTATATCGCTGTTCCGTTAGAGGAATTAGAAAATGATATTCGACGTATCGGCTTGTTTCGAAGTAAAGCGAAAAATATTAAAAAGCTTTGTCAGTCGTTAATCGAACAGTATAACGGGAAAATACCAACTGAACGTGATGAACTAATGAAACTAGCTGGAGTTGGACGCAAGACAGCTAATGTTGTTGTTTCAGTTGCGTTTGATACACCTGCGATAGCTGTTGATACACATGTTGAACGAGTTTCTAAGAGATTAGGTATATGTCGTTGGAAGGACAATGTTCGTGAAGTGGAAGAAACATTAATGAAAAAAATTCCGAAAGAACAATGGTCGGTTACTCATCATCGACTCATTTTTTTTGGTCGTTATCATTGTAAAGCCCAATCACCACAATGTGAAGTCTGTCCATTGTTAGACATATGCCGTGAAGGTAAAAAACGAATGAAGGCAAAAGGAGCAACAGGGTAATGCAAAACCATTACCCTGTTCCTGTCACTTTCCGTGTATTTCCGTTTTATGTAGAAGAAACTAAATTTGAAGCCAGTAACCTGGAAGTTTTATTTTATGATGATATGCTTGAAGCATTAAATGAACCAAATCGCAAGCCGTGGCAGCAAGCAAAAATCTATCTTCCAGATTTATTTGAAAACTGGAAGCAAAAAAAGGACCAACTAATAGAGTTGTATTCAAGACGTGACCGTAAATTAGCAAATCCAATCATAGTGGAATTGATTGCCCAGCTCATTCAAATTATTCATTGGATGAATGAAGTACCTGTCAAAAGTCTAGTGCAAATAGATGACAAATTGCTACAACTAAAATACAAGCCAGTAAATATGAATGAACGGCTTTCCTTTATTCTTAAAGATCCTGATCATTTTCATTCTTATAATCAGTTGAAAGCACTATATGATGAAGCAGAAAAACTTTTTTATAAAGCATTAACTTAAAGAACTTAAAAAGTAATAATCACCTTTTGCATAGCACATTACATAACTATGAAGTAAGTATTTTATTTGAAGAAGATTAGTCGTGATATTTTTTTATTACGATCTTCTCATTTTTTAGAAAATTCGTTATAGTAAAGGGATAAGGATGGTGTGGAGACATATGACAATTGTAAAAGAGAAATTAATAGCAGAAACGATCCCTTTCTCTCAAGAAGAACAATATCGCCTTGAAAAGTTAGCAGAAAAACAAGATAAAAAAACATTTGAGGTTGCTTTTTGTGGGCATTTTTCTGCAGGTAAATCAACGATTTTAAATACGTTATTGGGGGCAGAAGTGTTACCAACAAGCCCAATTCCTACAAGTGCTAATATCATCGGTATTAAAAATGGAGAGTTAGGCTTAATGCTACATACGAGAGATGGTAAACAAAAGGAGTGGAAAGGTGAGATTCCTTGGACACAAGTCCGTGAGTGGGGAATGAATGGAAATGAAATTTCCAATATGGTGATCACAGCTCCTTTACCATTTTTAGGAGAAAATAGCTGTATTCTTGATACACCAGGAGTTGATTCAACAGATGAAACGCATGAAGCTGTAACGGTTGATCAGCTTTATACTACTGATGCGATCGTTTATGTCATGGATTACAACCATGTTCAGTCTGAAACAAATTTATATTTCTTAAAACAACTTTCACTTGAGAAAAAACCAATTTATATCATCATTAACCAAGTCGATAAACATAATGAACAAGAGATCCCGTTGTCTGTTTTTAGGCAATCGGTTCAGGATGTCTTTAGTCGTTGGGAAATTCGTCATTTAGGTTTATTTTTTACGACGATGAAAAAGCCAGATCACCCATTAAATCAATTTAAAGAGTTTGAAAAGACAATTAAATCATTGCTTTACAATAGTGAAACGTTATTAAAAGGGTCAAAATTACGACTTGAACAAGGGTTTTATCAGGCTGTTGAAAACCGTCTCCAAGAAGAAAAGTTAGATGCAGTTGATCAACTACTAGATGAAATGAAAGAAAAAGGTTATGAAGTCTCACAGTTAGATGAGCAACAACACTTAAAAAATAAACTAGCAGAAATTCGTCAATATGACAAAGCAATTTACAAATCATTCGAGGATGAACTAGGTGGATTATTTAAAAATGTTATTTTATTTCCATACACGACAACAGATCTAGTCAGAAATTGGATTGAAAGTATTCAACCAGGGTTTAAAGTTGGATTTTTATTTTCAAAGAAAAAAACCCAAGAAGAACAAGAAGAACGGTTAAATTTACTCGTTCGAGACTTACAGGATAAAGTAAAAACTCAATTATTATTTCATGTTCAAGCTTATTTCCAAAAGATTGATCGAACGAAATTATCGAATGTTGACAAATTAGAAGCAGCAGTTAATAAGTTGTCGTATGAGGTAACTGGAGATGTATTAAAAAAGAATGTTAAAGCAGATTTAGCAAGTCGCGATTATGTTTTTGTTTTCACAAAAGAAATCACTTCAATCATCGTAAGAGAAATTCGTATAAAGGCTAGAGAGATTATCGACTTAGAGATTGAGGGACTAAGAGAAACATATCACGAGGAAGAAAAGGCAATAGAATCCCAATTAGCTACATTTAAAGACATAGAAACGTATGTGGAAAAAATGAACAAAATAAAAGCGAGCTATGATGAAAACATTGCGATCGTTCATAAACACCTTGCGACGTACCCGCCAGTAAGAGAATACAACGAACAGTTGAAAAATACTATAAATCAATCGTATCCAGTAAAACTAGAAAACGGTTTCGCTAATGTGACTTTGCCAGAAGAGGGAGTTATCGATACGAGTTGGGAAGTTATTGAGGAAAAATCAACGATCAATTTCTCTGAAGATGAAACATTAACTTGGTTACAATCAATAAAAAATGTATTAAAAAACCACAAACAACAAGTGATCGTTTCTCATGAACGTAATCATCTCATTGAACGAATTAATCGTTATGAAAATCAAACGTTCATCATCTCATTATTCGGGGCATTTAGTGCGGGGAAATCGAGCTTCGCAAATGCTTTATTAGGAGAGAATATTTTACCAGTATCACCGAATCCGACAACAGCCACAGTTAATACAGTGGAACAATCAACGACAGATCACCCTCATGGAACAGCGAAAGTAACTGTAAAATCAGTTGATGCATTGAATCATGAGATTAAGTCAGTAAGTGAACAGCTAGATGAATCACTTGACCTCGATCGCTTAGCTAAATGGAAGCCAAACATGAAAGAGTATGTTTCAAGCTGGCAAAAAACATATGCTGAGTATTTATTAACAATTCAGCAAAGTGTAGCTTCCACAGAATGGAAGTTAGGTAGTCAATTTAGTGTTTCGCACGAAGAGATGCAGACTTTAGTTGCTGAAGAAAGCAAAGCTTGCTTAATAGAAAAAGTAAATATTTATTTTGATAGCCCAATTACGAAAAAAGGAATTATTCTAGTAGACACACCAGGGGTTAACTCTATCCATGGGCGTCATACTAATGTTGCATTTCAACAAATGCGCCAATCTGATGCGATATTTTATTTAACGTATTATAACCATGCTTTCTCAAAAGCTGATCAGTATTTCCTCCAACAGATGGGTAAAGTTAATGAAAGTTTTGGCCATGATAAGTTGTATTTCGTCATTAATGCTGCTGATTTAGCTAGCAGTGAAGGTGAGCTGAATGGAGTACGAAAACACGTTTATGACCAGTTGAGACGAAATGGGATTGAGCAACCAAGGTTGTATCACCTATCGAGTAAAGAAGGGTTACAAGCTAAAAAAGAACAGCGCCAAGATGAAACAACGTTTTCAGCGTTTGAACGTTCGTTCTATGAATATACGATCTTAGAGCTTAAGCAATTAAGTGTCAAAATGATTACTGAAGAGCTCCGTCAATTTACAAATAAGATTAAAGATAGTATTTCATTCATGAACGAAGAAGCTGATGAACAAAAACTTAAGCATGAAAAACTAAAACAAACAGTTGAAATTCAAATGGGTAACGTTCAGAAAGCTTCGTTTGCTTTTGCGCTAAGAGATATATTATTGGAATTTGATCAATTAGTATTGTATTTAAGAGATCGAATGCGCTTTGTGCTAAATGATTATTTTACGACGGCAATTAACGTGGCTGTATTAACTGGTAACAGCAAAAAAGAACTTCATGAACAATTAACAGGAGCAATAAAAGAGTGGCGTGGTTTAGGGGAATATTTCTTAAAACAAGAACTTGAGGCAACTGTTATACGAATGGAAGAAAAAATGAAAGATCGTGCAAAAAGCTGGATAAATGATCAGTTGACTGTCCTTCAGAAAGAATTGCCATATATTTATTGTGAAGATGAAATTAAGCTAGCAGCTATTTCAGTTGAACTAAATGATGCGACCTTATCAATAGACGTAAAAAAATACTTACCTCTACTAAAATCTAAGAAGGATTTCTTTGAAAATGGGGTCGTCAGGGAATTTAAAGAATTAATTGTAGCTGATGGTGTAGAATGCTCTAGACAAATGATTACTGATAGTTCTAAGAATATGTCCTTGGAGTTTGAACAAAAATTACAAACGATAGAAAAAGACCTTAAGCAACGCTTAATTAAAGCGATAGAAAATGAACTAAATCGATTTGAGGCATTGTTTGATACAGAAGCAAAATCATCTTTAATAAGTGAGTATGATGAGTTAAAAAGATATGTCTATTAAGTAAATGTTGATGAATTTTAAAAAGAGGCTGAACAATTTGTTCAGCCTCTATTTCATATTAGTCGTCTTCCTCGTTTTCCTCATCTTCTCTTGGAGTAGTAGATGCGCTTGTAGCAGTATCTTCTTCTTCCTCTTCGTCATCGACTGGATCTGGTTCTGGAATTAGATCAATTGGCAATTCCTCATCCTCATCTACTGGCGGTTCGACTGGTTCTTGAGGTTCTTCGGGTTCTTCCTCTATCGGTTCTTCTATTTCAACTTCTGGAATTCTCACTTCCGTTTGAGCTGGGTCACTTTTTATACTAGGATCTTCATCAGCAACGGCAATGACTTGGAAACGATAGGTTGAACCAGGAGTTGGGCTGGTAATGAAATGCTGCATTTCTTTTGTTGTCATAATAAGTTCAAAACCACCACCATCAACGCTTTGCATAATGTTAAATTTAACAGCATCTCTCTGATTATTAGGGTAGCCCCAAGTTAGGATGATTTGATCAGAGTCTTGTTGATAACCAGCTTTCAAGTCTGTTGGCTTTGGTATGCTTTGAAAAGCTTCTGACATTCTAGTTGGTTCGGTACCTTTCACAAAGTATTCATAGATGATTTCACTTTGTGGTGTAAATGGACTTGGTAATAAGCCCGTTCTACGCTCGACACCCACTTTAACAACTGAGTCTGGTTGATTGAAATCTGGAGTTTCAATATTTTTTGACACTTCCTCCATAATGGCTTTGAAGATTTGCTGAGCAAGTCTTCGATCATTATTAATGAGATAATTGCCTTCAGCTTTTCGGTCATAACCTGTCCAAACAGCTGCGGTATAACGTGTGGTATAACCAGCAAACCAAACATCTGGTACTCCGCCATCTGGTATTTTCAACCGTTCTTTATCTTTTTGATCAAAGTTAGTTGTTCCCGTTTTACCTGCTAAAGGTAAATTGGGAATATTTGCATGGGTTCCTGTACCATTTGTGACTACCGATTTTAACATGTCACTAATCATGAACGCTGTATAGTCACTCATCGCTATGACAGGTTCAGGTGACATATTAATTACTTTTCCGTCTGGGAATTCAATTTTTCGAACAGTGTGAGGTTCAATATAAACCCCTTCATTTCCAAAAGCAGCATAGGAGCCTGCTAAATCAAAAGTTGATATACCTGTAGTAAATCCACCAATTCCATATGGTTCATAGATTTGGTTGTCTTCAAAAGGAATACCAAGTGTTGCTGCAAAATCTCGAGCATTTTCTAAACCTACTTCTTGTAGTGCTTTAATGGCTGGAATATTTAAAGAGTCAGCTAATGCTTTTCTCATCGTCACTGGGCCAGCAAAATTACGGTTATGGTTTCGTATAGGTGTACCATCAGAGTAATTATGAGGTTCATCAACGATAATCCTTCCAGTAGACCACTTTAAATGCTCGATGACTGGGCCGTAATCTAAAACTGGTTTAATAGTTGACCCAGGTTGTTTCTTTGCGGTTGCATAACTAAAGCCTCTTTGTACTTCACTTGGTTTGCGACCGTTTCCGATCGCTTTTATTTGGCCAGTTGCTGTATCAAGAAGAGTTACACCTGCTTGAAAATCTTCGTTATCAGGATACGTGTTTATGAACTCGTCAGTTTGTAATACTTTTTCCACATGTGTTTGAGCATCTGGATCAAGCGTAGTATAAATCTTTAATCCTGCCGTAAAAATATCACTTGTTGTAATACCTTCAATAGTTTCTACTTCATTTAATACTTGATCAATAAACGCTTGGTAAGCACTTTCTTCACGTTTCGCTGGGTTTAGTTGATCGACAACAGGCACAGCTCTTGCTTTTTCCGCTTGTTCACTCGTGATTTTCCCATGTCTCTCCATAAGAGCGATAACCGTATTTCTTCGTTTTTCAGCCGCTTCTGGATTGTTTAACGGGTTAAAGTGGTTTGGTCGTTGTGGAAGTCCAGCTAGCAAAGCTGCATCTTCAATTGTTAAATCTTCTAAATTATCTTTGCTGAAATAGGTAATAGCGGCTTGTTGGACGCCATATGCTCCACCTCCAAAGTAAATAGCGTTTAAATACATTTCTAAAATTTGATTTTTAGAGTACTGTTGTTCTAACCGAATGGCTAAATATTGCTCTTGAACTTTACGGGTTATATTTTTATCAGGAGATAAAAATAAGTTTTTTACAACCTGTTGTGTAATGGTACTCGCACCTTCTGCCCCGAAGCCACCTGTAATATTAGCTGCCACTGCTCCAAACATACGGCGGATATCTACTCCAAAATGTTCACGGAAACGAACATCTTCTACTGCGATAAAAGCGTCTTCGACGAGCTCTGGAATATCGTTAATATTAACGTAAATTCGATTTTCGGTTGCTGCTAGTAAAGTAACCGATTCATCGCTTTGGTCGAGAATTTCAGTTGACTGGGCAAGCATCAATCTTTCTTCATCTAGTGGAGGTGCCGAAGCGATCATTGAAAATACAGTAATCCCACCAGCTATTGCCAATACTGTGAAGAAAACAATCATTGCTATTAAAAGCTTTTTCAACAAACCTTTTTTATCTTTTGGCTTGGCCTTTGAACGTTCTTTAGCACGGCGACGGCCAGTTCGTGTGTTTATATTATCACTCATGTTTGTTCTTCCTTTCTATCACTACGAAAGATAGTTTATCTACATTTATTGTATCTCTATCTATAAACGTTTTTTGTGACTGTTTGGTTACATTATTTTTCGAAATAAAGTTTGTCCACCACTTTTAGATAATCAATTCTGGGGTGATATGCTTGTTCAATTAAATAGCCGAGTTCAGCGATTTCTTCTTTTCGAATTGATTTTCTGTGATCTTTTTGATTTTCATAAAATTCAATTAAATGTTCAGCGTTTAGATAGTATATTTCATCAAGTACAGTAAATCTTAAGATGATAAAACAGATTCCTTTTTGGTCGAGTACTTGTTTCATGTGTTCAATTTGATGCAGATGGAAGTTTTGCAAAGGAAAGGATGTCTTATTTTTTGTTTCCTTTGCCTCAAAATCAATATGTCGGCCACGATAAACACCATTATAATCTGTAGTTGATGCTTGTTTGAAGTAAGCTTCTTTAATAACAGCAGCACTTCGCTTTGGGTAATCAACTTGTACGATCTGAAGTGGTGTCGGTTTTTTATGAATAACAGCAATTCCGCGACTTAGATAATAAGCATTTGTATCATTTAGATCTTCTTCAAGCGTCATACCACGGTTACCAAAAGTTTGATTCTTAGGTTTTGAACGGTTAACGGTTTCAGAATATTTTTTACCATTTGGATAACGAATAGCCAATTAAATCAGCAACCTTTCGTTCAATGAGTATGTCTTTTCCACAGAAAGTCTTAGAAAAGTCTTAAAAAATCTCATCAAATAATCATAACATAAAACGAAAAAACAGAGAAGGTAAAAAAAGGGTGAATAGCATGCTTCAAAGAGAAAAGGGAATTGTTAAGTTGATTCATTATAAAACCAATAAGGGTAACCTAGATAATATAAGTCGTACTAAAGCATATTTAAATTATTATAAAAGAAACCGAGACATTTGGTGGGCCTTGCTAGCTAGTATGGTTTCCCGAAATGCGGGTTGGAATATGACAGACTTAAAGAGTAACTGGTATAAAAGCATGCTCACTTCCCAATATAGTTACACATTATTCTTAACATTTGAACGAGCCAATTGGCTTATTTTTTCAGATGCCTATCCTCAACTCCTTGTTTATGAGGCTTCAAATAACAACCAAAAACCACTATTCCATTTACTAGATTATTTTGGAGTCAGTAAATTCATGATTAAAGAATGGAATTATTTTTGGGAAAATCGAGATTTGGAAAGGCTTTGCACTGCACTAATAATAAACGAACAGCACTTTATACAAAAACCAGTTTTAGAGCATCCTTTTTACTCCAGTCATGTTTTTAAAACGTTACCGTACTTTTTTGTAGAACATTTACATTTTAACACCGTTCTTTTTCCAACATTAGAAGGGGATTTGTATGGTTTTAGTGTTGATCATTTTCACAAAGTTGAACGGAGGATAGAGTTAGGGAAGAATTTAGCATGGCTACTTTTTAAATCAGAACAAAGCGCCTTTATCCATCCATTTGCTTTGCAAGTTGAGCCTACGGGTTCGAGAAGGGATTATGAAAAATACTTGAATTGGGGAACTTCAAAACATACGCCTATACTTCGTGCTGTTTATACACCAATCCATCATCAAAGATATGATAATGGGGACTGGTCTTTAGCAGCCCCGCATGTTCAGCGCTTTCTTGGGAAGTGGGTGAGGCCAAAGAGAGAGTACGTTCTAACAGAATGGTATCAGCATAAAATGGCTGAACTGTACATCGGCATGAAAATCGAAAAGACCTTATTAAAAGCCATACGGTGAATGGGAAGTGTAACAACCACTCCTTAATGAAGTACATTAATGTTGTTGGCTAATTCAAAAAAAGTTATGTGAAAACTTTTCATTATAAAAAGGCTGACACTGTCAGCCTTATTCTGCTGGGCGATTAGGCCCTGTAAGCTTTTTATCTCCATAGCCGGGAGCATTTTGGTTTTGTTGACTATCAGGTTGTGCTGCTTGTTGTTTTTTCATCGAGCGCTTGTTATTTTTCGCCATTTTGAACCCTCCACGTTTTTTGTCTTTAGTAGTATTCGTTGAAGCAACAAAACAATACATAAGAAAATTTTAGTACGGCTTTTTTTGGAAGATCACCACTTTCTTTGGCGAATAAAAACTAGTTTTGTCAACGTCGAAGGGAAAGTGTACGGATAGTCCGAATAGTTAATTTAACAAAAAGTGATGGAGGGATTTCTAATGGAAAATGCTTTAAAAACTAAAGAAGTTTCTGATCTATTGGGGGTAAATCCAACGACGGTTCAAAGGTGGGTAAAGTACTTTAACATTCATTGTCAAATGAACGAACATGGACATTATCTATTCCAAACACCACAGGTTGAAACTTTACGAGAAATTAAAGGACAACTTAGTGAAGGTAAGAAAATGAAGGATGTAATGGTGTCAAATAACAGCGTCATTTCAAATAGTGAAACACAGGAAGATATGATGCCAACATTCAAATACGAGCAGAAGTTAGAAATGATGATGGCAAGAATTGAAGAATTAGAAGAAAAGTTAGCATCTAAAGCAGATGATGTTGTAACTTATCAATTACTTAATCATCGAAAAGAAATTGAAGCAATGAGCAAAAGCCTTCTTTCCATTGAAGAAAGGTTAGATCAAATGGATGAAATCATTAAACAAAATATCAAGATGCCTTTAGAGGAAATGCCGCAAAAAAGGCGTTCTTTAATGCAACTTTTTTCATTTTAGAAAATTTTTGTTATTATGGGTCATGAGGTGATTTTTCATGACACAAGAAGAACAATTAAAACTGTTAGAACTTACAAATAAACTACGGGAATATAATAAAGCATCATATCAACAATATATTAATCATACGGTCAAAGAAGGCTTTACTGCTGATTTTTATACAGAGGTAAAGCCTTTTGCTGATCGTATTTTTATAACAGCTAATGAATGGAAAGAGTTGGCAGAACAGTGGGTAAAGGTGTACAGACCCAAGTACATATATACAATGCAGCTGACAAATGCTTATGATCAATTGTTGGAAACGTCTGTAGCAGCCTTTCAGAAAGACACTAAATCGAAACGCTTTAAAGATACAATTAAATCAATAGATTACATCTTAGACACCATCATTATTCAAATTAAACAACCTACCGAGTAGAAAGTATGTTAATATAAAGAAAATTCTAATAACATTTTCTTTTGAATGGAGTGGTTGGATGAAAAATGTTGTAGAAATGGAATGGCTCCTAAATCATTTAGAAGACCCAAATGTCCAGATTATCGACTGTCGGTTTCAATTGGGCGCACCACAGCAAGGATTTAATAATTACCTAGAAGACCATATACCTGGAGCTTTTTATTTTGACTTAGAAAAGGATTTATCAGGAGAAGTAAAAAAGCATGGAGGAAGACATCCATTCCCAAAAGTAGCTGAATTAGTAGCAAAATTCTCTACGGCTGGTATTGATGAAAAAGTAACTGTTGTTGCTTATGATGATCAAGGTGGACCGTTTGCTTCAAGATTTTGGTGGCTGTTAAATTATTTAGGGCATTCTAACGTTTATGTACTGAACGGGTCTTACAGCCAGTGGAAAGAAAAAGGGTATGCTGTAACAGATAAATTGCCTCAAGTAACTCCACGGAATTTTTTATTGAACGTTAAAGCTCATTTATTAATTGATCGTAACGAATTGATAAAGAAAGTAAAGTCAGGAAATGAAGATTACATACTACTCGATTCAAGAGAAGAGAAAAGATATCTTGGACTAGAGGAACCAATTGATAAAATTGCTGGACATATTCCAACAGCACGGCATTTATTCTGGAAAGATTCATTGAATTCAAATAATCAATGGAAAACCGTTGAGGAGCAAAGGAGCCGTTTTGGCAAATTGGATAAAGCTAAGGAAGTGATTGTTTATTGCGGTTCAGGTGTAACAGCTTGTCCTAACGTATTGACGTTAAAAGAAGCGGAATTCCCGAATGTACGTCTTTACTTAGGTAGTTGGAGTGACTGGATTACTTACGAGGATTGTCCAATAGAAAAAGGATAATAACTTTTATAAGAATAAGAATAAGTGACTCTGGTTATGTATTTACTACAAGCTAACCAGAGTCACCTGTATTATTTATTCAATTTGCGATGTGGAAGCTTCCATTGATAAGAAACAGATAACATCCTTAAAGTAACTATGAGTATAAAGAGTATAATCATTCCTGCAGTTCCGGAAACGATGTTGAGACCTATTCCTAAACCAGCTAACATCGTCCATGCTATGTATATTTCTTTTTGGAGAAAAAGTGGCTTCCGTCCAGCTAATACATCTCGAATCATTCCCCCGCCAGTACCCGTTAATGCTGCAGCAACGATGACTGCACTTAAAGGGTGTCCCATACTTGAAGCGTACATCGCTCCTTGAATAGCAAAAGCCGCGAGTCCTAATGCATCAAAAAAAATGCCCCATTTTATCCAGTGGTTTATCCAAAGTGAGGGAATAAAGAACGCGATCGTCATGACGATAATGGCAATAGTAAATAGGTTACCTTGATCCCATAATGCAGAAACAGGAACACCAATTAACAAGTTACGAATAGCACCGCCACCAAAAGCAGTAACCAATCCTAAAATATAAACCCCCATTAAGTCATAGTCTTCTTCCATTGCAACAATAACTCCACTTAAGGCAAATGCAATGGTCCCAATTATGTTTAAAATGTCCCAAGCCATTTAATTGCCTCCTTCGTGTTGCAGGTGACCGATAAAAAACGAACGCGAAAGGTCGCGCTCGTCTTAGTGTCCTTTATGTAAGGAAGAAAATTAATTGTGATCTGTAAGGTTAAGAAAAATCATATAAACCAATGTAACAAAAGAAAGAATTGCTAATGAAGTCAGGATTAAACCAGATGGTTCAGCAGCACCTTCAGCAGCCTCTCCTCCTCCTGCAGCTAATACAGAAGAAACTGGTATAAGCAGTACAGTAAATAAGAACGCTGTAAGCATAGTTAACTTTTTGATCATTTTCGTTCCACCCCTTTTTAAACATAATTATGACAGAACAACGCTGTCATTACAAATGATACCAACATTTACATTATAGTTTTCTACAAAGGGATTCGCAATATAAATTGCCTTGAAAAGATTTTTCAAAGTGGTGAACTTATGATAAGATGTTAAAGGATATTTGTTCGGCCAAGAGGCTGTCTAAAGAGTGTCTAAACCTCGTACTAACAATCATTTAGTTTGCTCAGTACCTATAGGTATTTTATCTATAATGAAGGGCTAGACAATAGATTATGTAGACAACCTAATAATATTTCTAACTGCAGAAAGGGATACACACGATGGGGAAAATTAATATAGAAGATATTATTATTGCTAATCAAACTTTAAAGGATGTAGTATTTCACACGCCTTTACAGAAGGACCAAGTTTTATCTGAAAGATATCAATGTAATGTTTATTTAAAAAGAGAGGACTTACAAGTTGTCCGCTCGTTTAAAATAAGAGGGGCCTATTATCAAATTCAAAGCCATCCGAAAGAAGAGCTTGAAAATGGTGTTGTATGTGCAAGTGCAGGAAATCATGCGCAAGGTGTAGCCTACTCATGTCGAACGTTAAAAATTAAAGGGAAAATTTTTATGCCCTCTACTACACCCCGCCAAAAAGTTGATCAAGTAAAGTTCTTTGGGAAAGAGTATGTCGAAGTAATGTTGACCGGAGATACCTTTGATGACTCTTTTAATGAAGCGATGAAATATAGTACCGAACATAAAATGGCATTTATTCACCCCTTTGATCAGGAAAAAATTATAGCTGGGCAAGGAACTGTCGGTATGGAGATTATGAATGATATCGAGGAGAAGATAGATTACTTATTTAGTTCAATTGGAGGGGGCGGGTTAATATCTGGTGTAGGAACGTACATTAAGAGTATTAGTCCTAAGACGAAAATTATTGGGGCAGAGCCTGCAGGAGCACCAGGTATGAAAAACTCAATTGATGCTGGTCAAGTCGTAGAGCTTGAAAAAATCGACAAATTCGTAGACGGAGCAGCTGTTAAAAAAGTAGGGCAGCTTCCATTTGAAATTTGCCAGCATGTATTAGATGATATTGTTTTAGTTCCAGAAGGAAAAATCTGTACAACGATCCTAGAGCTTTACAACCAAAACGCAATTGTAGCTGAACCAGCAGGGGCAATGCCGATTTCAGCACTTGATTTTTATAAAGATGAAATAAAAGGAAAAACGGTCGTATGTATAGTGAGTGGCGGAAACAACGATATCGGTAGAATGCAGGAAATGAGGGAACGTTCATTGATTTATGAAGGTTTACAACATTACTTTATCATTCAGTTCCCGCAACGAGCTGGTGCTCTTCGTGAATTTATTGAAGACGTTTTGGGACCAGATGATGATATTACAAGGTTTGAGTATACGAAGAAAAATAATAAAGCAAATGGTCCTGCTTTAGTCGGGATTGAATTAAAAAGGGATGAAGATTATCACTTATTTATCGATCGACTAAATAAAAAAGGCTTTGATTACGATGAAATTAATAAAAATGAAAGCTTGTTTAATTTACTTATATAATTGATAAGTAAAATCTAAAGCTGTCTACTACAAACAACGAAAAAAACTTTTCAAAAAAAAGAAAGGTGCCAGGCACCTTTCTTTTTTTTGACTAATCCGCAATTAATTGAGGGCTAGCATGCTTTCCATATCATCTTTTGCGTTAGTGATGAGTTGTAGGTTGAATGCTTCTTGGAGTACGTTTAACACACCTGGTGTAATAAATTCTGGTGGCTTGGGACCGATACGAATGTCTTTAATGCCTAGACTAAAGAGACCTAGTAGGATAGCGACAGCTTTTTGTTCAAACCATGATAGTACGATGCTTACAGGTAATTCATTAACCTCACAGCCAAACGCATCTGCTAGAGCCATCGCAATTTTAACAGTAGAAACAGAGTTATTGCACTGACCTAAGTCGACAAATCTAGGGATACTAGTACCTGGTATTGTTCCGTATTCAACATCATTAAAGCGGAATTTTCCACAGGACGTCGTTAATATAACTGTATCGTTTGGAAGCGAGGTAGCTAGTTCCCGATAATAATTACCGCCAGGACCAGGTGCATCACACCCAGCGATTACGAAGAAGCGTTTTATTTGTCCAGCTTTAACGGCATCTATTATCTCAGGTGCCAACCCGATAACTGTTTCATGGTGAAACCCAGTTGTTAATGTGTCTTCACTGTCTACATTTGCACTAGGTAGTTCCAATGCTTTTTCAATTAAGTCAGAGAAGTCGTCATTCTCAATTTTATGAACACCTTCTAACCCAGCAATATCATATGAATAAAAACGGTCCGAATAACTACCCTTTATCGGCATTACACAGTTTGTAGTTGCGAGGATAGCGCCTGGAAATTTCTCGAATAATCGGCGTTGATCAAACCAAGCTTTACCGATGTTACCTTTTAAATGAGAGTATTTCTTAAGCTCTGGATAACCGTGTGCTGGTAACATTTCAGAGTGAGTGTATATGTTTATCCCTTTACCTTCAGACTGTTTTAAAAGCTCTTCAAGGGCGAGAAGGTTGTGGCCTGTAACAATAATGGCTTTTCCTTCAATTTTGTTTTGACTGACAGTAATGGGCTGTGGAATTCCTAGGCGATCTGTGTGTGCTCGGTCTAAAAGCTCCATGATCCTCACAGCAGCATTCCCAACTTTTAATGCCATCTCAATATGCTCCTGCATATTAAAGTTTGAGTTCGTTAGTGTCATATAAAGTGCTTCATGTGTTACTTTATCAACCTCTGGATCTGAATATCCCAATTGTCTTGCATGAGTTGCATAAGCAGCAATCCCTTTTAAAGCAAAAACAATAGTATCTTGTAAGCTAGCAATATCTTCATTTTTTCCACAAACGCCAACGATCTTACAGCCGCCAGTAGGTGTTTGTTCACATTGGTGACAAAACATTAAGATCCCTCCATATATAAACGTGTATTTTAAATACATATTAAATGACTGGGTAAAAACATACTGTGATAAAAATCACACTCCTTTCAAATTTCACAATTTTGTCAAGTAAATGTAATTAATTAGAAAATTTATAGTTTTCTAACTTATAAATATTCATCTATATGCATTGAAAAGTTTAGTAGATTTGCGTATTGTTAATATTAGATACATAGAAGGAGAGAATAACATTGAACCATTTAATAACACGTTGGTTATTTATTATAATAGGGTTGTTTGTAACTTCTTTAGGGCTAAGAATATTAGCCATCCATCATTTTACTTTTGGTGGTACCGCAGGAGTTGCAACAATCTTAGACTTTATGACGAATTGGTCATGGGGAATTTTATTTTTCCTAGTAAACTTACCGTTTTTTATTATTTCCATTCAAAAACTTGGCATGAGGTTTACGATCTCAAGTTTAATTTCCATTACTGCAATTTCATTCATTAGTGAATGGTTCCAAATTTTCCAAGTCACACCTTTTCCAGATTGGTTTGCAACCATTGTAGCTGGAGTATTCATTGGAATTGGAGTAACACTGGTGTTAAATAATGGATCTTCCCTTGGAGGAATACACATTCTCGCTTTATATCTAGATCAGAAGTTCGAGATTAATCGTGGTTATACCATTTTTGCTAGTGATTTCCTTATCATTTTTCTAGCAGGGATCTTAGTTGGCTGGTCCAATGCATTACTTTCAGTAGGTGCAATATTTATTGCAAGCTCTATTATTGGACGTTACAAAAAGAGTCCAATTAATGCAAAGCAAGTTCAGGAAGAGGAGTCCCAGTTTTCAACTAATATTTCATCACAAGTACATGAATGAAATGATTAAAAAGCGGAAGTGACTTCATTGTCGAACTTCCGCTCTTCTATGTTTAGGGCTCCTGCTTTTAGTTGAGTGTTCGTGCACCTAGGTAACGGGAATCCCAGTAAGATCCGTCTATACTACTTATTGTTACCCCAGACGAAGAACTTGCGTGAACAAATTGTTGGCTACCAAGATAGATTCCAACATGTGAAGGACCAGACTTATAAGTTGTAAAAAAGACAAGATCACCTGGTTGTGGGTTTGAAGTTGAAGAACTAGCACCCCAAATGGCAGAAGTAGTTCGAGGGATAGATTTACCGTGTTGTTTATATACATATTGTAAATAGCCACTACAATCAAAACCAGACCTTGAAGTTCCCCCCCACTTGTAAGGTGTTCCTATTAAGGACTTAGCTGTAGAAATAACAGAAGAATTAGCTGTTGCTACTTTTGATTCTTCAACTTCATTTAATTCTGTATGTGAGGTGTCGGTCTCATTGTCTACGTCAACATTTGTAGTACTTTCATTAGAACTTACAGTACTTTCAACTTGTATTGTATTATTTTCTAAAGTTATAACATTTGGTTCGCTTTCACTAGGTTGTGTTGGGCTCTGTTGCAATGTCCTTTTATATGCGAGATAAGTTTTTTTCTCCTTCTCAGCATTTATATGCTTTATCGTTTCTGGTCCAGCTATACCGTCAGCAGTTAGTTGATGAGCTTTTTGATAGTGTGTAATTGCCAATTTTGTCTTAGGTCCGTAAATCCCATCAATGTGTTCATGATAACCTAATTTTGAGAGCTTTTCTTGAATAAGTATGACTGCTTTACCTTTATCCCCCATTTTTAGTGTGAGGTCTGAAGAAAGTTCAGATATTTTGGTTAATGTTTTCGAAGGTTCTGCCGAAAGAAGTACTGATGTAACATCGTTGGCACCTTCAATATATGTATCCGAGTTACTCATGTTCTTATAATTAATAGTGTTGTAAACGTCTGTATTGTCATGGTATAGATGATTTAATGTTTTCTTCCCCGCAATTCCATCAGCCTTTAATGAATGAGATCTTTGGTAGTTCCTCACCGCTTGTTTTGTAAGTATCCCATATAACCCATCAACTTTTCCAGTATAGTAGTTAAAGGTAGATAAGAAAACCTGTAGTTGTACAACAGATTCATCCTCTTGACCAAAAAGTAATGTTGGGAAGTTCTGGGAAACTTTTTCTTGGGCAATTAAATTCGGTTCAGCTGAAAAAGTTTTTTCATTAACACCTAAATTCATTACTGAACTTAAAATGACTGAAGACGCCAAAAGTTTTCCAGTTGCTTGTTGTAAAAAAGCCATCATCTTCCTCCTAAGTTGTTTTTTGTTTGGATATTTGAGTTCCAAAGTTTATCTCAAGTAAACTCTATGAATGATGACAAAAATTCCAAAACTAACTTTACCATTTCCATGTGTGAAGCTTTAAACACGATTGTGAAAATTTCACTTTAATGGCTATTCTATGAGGATTAACTATCGTTAGAACAAGATAAGTTTGTCTTCATACTTTGTTACTAAAACAAATCCTGTGGTAATATTAGTTCCAAATAAACTACCTGTTGGAGGGAAAATAGTTGGAATTTCACTTTTTGGGAACAGGGGCAGGGGTGCCATCGACCAAACGAAATGTTAGTTCACTTGTCATCCGTTTTTTACAGCGTAATGGAATTTTATGGATGGTGGATTGTGGAGAAGGTACACAGCAGCAAATATTACGATCATCGCTTAAATTGAGTAGGCTTGAAAAAATTTTTATTACCCATCTACATGGAGATCATATATTTGGTTTACCTGGACTACTTGGTAGTAGATCCTTCCAAGGTGGAAAAACATCTCTTACTATCTATGGTCCTAAGGGAATAAAAAGGTTTATAGAACAGAGTCTCTCTATTTCAAACACAACCTTGCTTTATCCATTAAACATTCAAGAACTTGAAGAGGGTGTTGTCTTTGAAGAGGAAGACTTTATAGTGCGATGTCTCTACTTAGATCACGTTATGACCACTTTTGGGTTTCGTATAGAAGAAAAGTCCCAAAGTGGAGAATTGTTAGTAGAAAAATTACAGAAAAAAGGAATTACACCTGGACCTATCTATAAAAGAATAAAAGCGAAAGAAAGAGTTCAGTTAAATACTGGAGAATGGATAGATGGTGCTGATTATGTAGGGCCCGACATTAATGGTAGGATTGTTGCGGTATTAGGCGATACAAAGCCCTGTGAAGCTTCTGTAACTCTAGCGTCATCTGCAAATATACTCATTCACGAGGCGACTTTTAGCAAGGAAAACGAGGAAATGGCTCATCAATATGGTCATTCTACTGCGTATGATGCTGCAAAAGTAGCAAGTACTGCGAAAGTAAAAACATTAATATTAAATCATATTAGTGCTAGGTACGAAGGTCAGTCAAATATATTAGAAGAAGAGGCCCGACAAATATTTTCAAACACCTACATTGCGTACGATACGTATATACATACCTTATACCGTTCCAATGAATAGGTACAGTCATCAAATGCACTATACTCGCTAATTACAACACTTATTTTAGCATTCTAAGCCATGTAGTTAATCATAGAAAAAATTAAGAAGCACCCTGAAAGGTACATAGTACCGATAAACTCATTCTTATAAACACGAATAAAACTGGCTAAAAAAAGACAAATTAAGATTATTGACTGTGATTGTAAAGAGGAGGAAATGGTGTGGCAATTCATCAACAAGTGGATTTTTATTTATTAAAAGCAAATGAGGTAATCGAACAAGCTCAAGAACAATTAAATTTAGGCATGCAAGTTCAAGAAGGAGATGACGCTGACTACACTACCGCTCAGCAACAATTAGAAGACATTAATCAAGAGATTGAAGCGATCTCAAGAAGTGCAACTGCAGAACAACGCGAGCAGCTAGGTAGGGCACAGCAACGCATTCGCCAAATGCAAAATCAAATGATTTTACAAAGATCTGACTATTAAATGAGGAAGAGGCTGATGGATATCAGCCTCTTTCTTTTTCTATCACCAATTCATGGATGTTACGTTCTTTCGATTATTATTTAGCTTTAGGTCCTAGCCCCATTAAGACGAGAATGTCAGGGGCTAAATCGAACCTAAGCTTTGCTTATTACCAAGTGTAAGCTGCACCAACGATAATTAACAAGATGAACAATACTACAATTAGAGTGAAACCACCTGCATAAGTGTGTCCCATTCTAAGCACCTCCTTAAATTAATTCATCTTACAGTAATAAGTTATGTTAGTTATCTTTTACATGTGTAGGCGATATCCCAGATTATTTATTTTTTTATTGTGTGTAAAGATATATCGTTGAAATCATTGGCATGCTGTATCGAGCTTTTTGTTCTAGCTGTGTTAAACAATGTTATTGATAATCATTAATCTTAGGGACAAAATCAACATTTAATGTTAATAAAGGTTTTGTATAAAGGTGCTAAGAATAAACAATAGGATAGAAGTCAAAAAACAGTTACATAATGCTAGGTACTGCAATTTGACGTTAAACAGTCAAAATTCACATAAGAAATAAGAGGAGAAATGTTAAAAATATGGTATTGTAATAGTAAATCATGTTTAGGAGTGTGAAACAAATGGTAGCAGAATTATTTCCACCAGAACGAGTATTAATGGGGCCAGGACCAAGTAATGTTCACCCTCACGTTTTACGTGCAATGTCAACTCCATTGCTAGGACATCTAGATCCCGCGTTTTTAACGATAATGAATGAAACGATGGATTTACTTAGAAAAGTTTACCAAACAGATAATAAATTAACGATTGCAATGAGTGGTACTGGTAGTGCTGGTATGGAGACTGTTTTTGTAAATTTAGTCGAGCCAGGCGATAAAGTAATCGTCGGTGTAAATGGTCTGTTTGGGACTCGTATGGTTGATGTTGCCGAGCGTTGCGGTGCAACAGTGGTACAAGTTAAAGCGCCATGGGGAGACATTATTGATCCAGAAAAAATAAAAGAAGCGTTAACTTCTCATCCTGATGCTAAAATCGTCGCTGTCGTTCATGCAGAAACGTCAACAGGCGTTAAACAACCATTAGAGCAAATTAGTAATTATGTACATAATACGGATGCTTTGCTCGTTTGTGATATGGTTACATCGCTTGGCGGCTGTCCAACTGAAATTGATAAATTGAAAATTGATGCAGCTTATAGTGGAACACAAAAATGTTTAAGCGCACCTCCTGGTTTAGCTCCTGTAACGATGAGTAATCGAGCTGTAGAAGTTATGAATAAACGAAAAACAAAAGTTCAAAGTTGGTATTTAGATTTATCTATGATTGTTAGTTATTGGGGGGAAGAGCGCTCTTACCACCATACTGCCCCAATTACGATGGCATACTCTTTGCGTGAATCTTTACGATTAATTGTTAATGAGGGATTAGAAAATGTGTACGCACGTCATGCGTTATATGGAGAAGCTCTTCAACAAGGCCTAGAAGCGATGGGGCTAAAATTATTAGTTGATAAAAAATATCGTCTTCACCAATTAACTTCCGTTTGTATTCCTGAAGGTGTAAATGATGCGAATGTTCGTAAGCGTTTACTAGAAAAATACGATCTTGAAATTGGTGGGGGCCTAGGGGAGTTAAAAGGAAAAGTATGGAGAATAGGATTGATGGGGTACAACGCTAAACAAGCAAATGTAACGCTCATGATCAGTGCCTTAGAAGACATTCTTTTAGAAGAAGGGGCTGAAATTAAAAAAGGAGCAGCCCTATTGAAAGCTAACGAAGTATTAAAAGAAAACGTACTCGTATAAAAATAAACTAAATAAAAAAACTTGAGTCTGACTTAAAGAATGAAGTTAGACTCTATTCTTTTTGAGGTGGCGTCAGTGGAGCCAGAATTAATTCTAACGTTTACGATTTTAGCGCTTACGACTTTGTTTTTTATGATTGGAAATATTCGTACAGACTTAGTCGCACTATTATCTTTGTTAACACTCGTTTTAACAGGTATCATTTCTACACAGGATGCCTTAAATGGTTTTTCTAACTCAGTTGTAATTATGATCGCTGGCCTTTTTATTGTCGGAGGAGGAATTTTCCGAACAGGTCTTGCTAGTCAAGCTGGACACCTTTTAATGAGAGCTTCTGGAAACAGTGAACTACGGTTGCTTATCCTACTGATGGTTATTGTCGGGGTCTTAAGTGGGTTTATGAGCAACACAGGAACAGTTGCTGTTTTACTACCTGTTGTCGTTAGTTTAGCTATGAGCATGAAAACGAGTCCTGCTAAATTTTTAATTCCGTTAGCTTTTGCGAGTAGCCTTGGAGGAGTTCTAACATTAATTGGTACACCCCCGAATTTAATTGTAAGTCAAATGTTAGCGGACTACGGATATGAACGATTATCTTTTTTTGATTTTACACCATTGGGTTTGGTGGCTTTCGTAACAGGTATTTTCTTTCTTGTGATTTTTGGACCGATCTTATTACCAAAAGAAAATAAAAATGAACGGGAACGGCGGGATGGTACGCTAAGTCCTACGGAGATGGCAAAAAGTTATCAAATCAGTGATAAGCTATATATGGTGAGAGTTCTTCAAGGGTCTCCTATGGCCAATAGAAAGTTAGCTGACATTAAACTACCTGCTAATTATCAACTTTGTGTTTTAAAGATCCAACGTAAATCAAAAGATGGTACAAAAATATTACCTGTTACTTACCATCAAATGGCAGGTCCTAAAAGTATTATCCACGAACAAGATATTTTGTACTTACAAGGAGCTCAAGAAACTATTGAAAAATTATGTACAGATTATGGGTTGAAATTAAGTTCAGGGAACCAGGCTGATGCCGAAAAGCTAGTATCTAGAGAGCTGGGAATAGCTGAGGTGCTCTTGACGCCACATTCTAGATTAATTAATTCAACGATACAAAAACTAGCATTTAGAGAAAAGTACAATTTAAATATTATCGGTATAAACCGAAAAGGGCAGTATGTGTTAGATAATATGTCAAATGTAAAACTACGTTTTGGTGATGCCCTTCTCGTGCAAGGTGCTTGGGCAGATATTGAGTTGTTGGCGAAGGAAACCCAGGATGTAGTTGTGGTTGGACAACCACAGGAGCAGGCGAGTATGGCAGCAGCAAGTGGGAAAGCACCAGTTGCTGGAGCTATCATGCTCTTGATGTTAATCTTAATGACGTTTGAAATTGTACCAGCAGTAACAGCTGTAATCCTTGCTGCTGTTCTAATGGTTATTACTGGTTGTTTACGAAATATGGATGATGCGTATGGAAGAATTAATTGGGAAAGTGTTATATTAATTGCAGCGATGTTACCAATGGCAACAGCGCTTGAAAATACAGGGGGAGTACAGTTTTTAGCAGATGGACTTGTTTCGGTTTTAGGTGGATATGGTCCACTTGCCGTTTTAGCAGGGTTCTATTTAGCTACGATGTTTTTTAGTCAATTTATTTCAAATACAGCAACAGCTGTTTTATTTGCTCCAATTGCAGTAACCGCAGCTGTTAATATGGAAGTTAGTCCTTATCCATTATTATTATCGGTTAGTATTGCTGCCAGCATGGCATTTGCAACGCCTGTTGCTTCACCAACTAATGCTCTGGTTATGACTGCCGGAGGATATAAATTTAGTGATTTTGTAAAAATAGGTGTACCGCTTCAACTGCTTTTATTTATAGTTATGTTGTTTGCTATTCCTTTTTTCTTCCCATTTTGATTGAGGTGGTTTTATGAGAGAAATATCAAGACATCAATTAATTCAAATGTTAGGAAGTCAAGTAGGGGTATCTTTTATATACTTTTATTCTCCTTTTTGTGGTACTTGTAAGCTGGCAACGAAAATGTTAGGTGTGATTTTATCTGACTTATGTCCAACTTTACAAATTAATAAATGTAACATTAATGGAGTTCCTGATGTTGCACAGTCATTAAAAATTAAGAGTGTCCCGCTTTTATTAATCTTGAAACACGGAGAAATTGTAGAAGAAATATACGCCTTTCGTTCTATTGAGCATTTGAATAAAATTCTTGAACAGTATTAAAAGATAGTGTGAAGTATAGTGATTTAATTTGATTTAAATGTTTTCACTATAGTATGATTATTTTGTATGTAAATGATGGAATCGTTTAAAAAGTGCTTAAATAAAGTTTTAGGAAAAGAAACTATAGCTTTACTTTTTAACATTCAATTTTGGAAGGGGAAAGATATATGTCAATGTCTTATGAAGAATACATGCGTCAGGTTGTTCAACCTATGCGAGCTGAATTAACAAATGCGGGATTTACTGAGTTAACAACTGTAGAAGAAGTGGAAGATTTTATGGAAAAAGTGGAAGGCACAACTCTAGTGGTTATTAACTCTGTTTGTGGTTGTGCAGCTGGCCTAGCACGCCCTGCAGCTGTTGTATCGCAAAATAATGAGAAGAAACCAGACCATATCGTAACTGTTTTTGCAGGACAAGACCGTGAGGCAACTGCAAAAATGCGTGAGTATATTACAGGTTATGAACCTTCTTCACCGTCTATGGCTTTATTCAAAGGTAAAGAAATTGTACATTTCATTCCGAGAGAGCAAATTGAAGATCAGTCGGTTGAAAGTATTGTTGCTAATCTAACAACTGCTTATAACGCTCACTGTTAAAGCGTAAAATGACATGGATATTTCAAGTATTCAATTATTCGATTTTCAGAAACAACGTAAGATCTGTTTATCAGAATATAAAGGAAAACCATGTATGATTACGTTTTGGACGTCCTGGTGCCCAGACTCACAGAGAGACCTTATCCAAAAAAATCAACTATTTCAGACAATGAACAAGGGTGAATTAGGATTTGTTACGATCAATGCTGTAGGACGTGAAGGAAATGAGCAAGATGGCATTAATTATGTCGAACAAAATCAGTTTCAATTTCCTGTGTTATTAGACGAAGGTACAAAAATTTACGATCTTTTTCAATGTAAAGGTGTACCTACTACAATAATACTTGATGAGAAATTCGAATTAGTAGAGACATTTGATGATCGAGCAACATTCATTGAGATCATGAATGGACTTTCAAAAGTGCTGTAGGCTGTGTTAATAGAGGTTCTATTGACACGGCCTCTATTTATACTTAGAACAAACCTATAAATAGGATGCTGAAAAGCACATTTTTAGTACAGATCGAACTGATATGGTAGCATAATAATAAATATAGCCGTGAGAGGATGAGTGTCATGTATATAAAAACAATTGAACCAACTCCAAGTCCAAATACAATGAAATTAATACTTTCAGAGTCACTATCAGCAGGTAAGAGAAATAATTACACGAAGGAAAACGCTCAAGACGCACCCGAATTTATTCAACAGTTATTCACGGTTGAGGGAATAAAAGGAGTTTACCATGTAGCAGATTTTATTGCATTAGAAAGAAATGCAAAATTTGATTGGAAAGTTATCTTGCCAAAAGTGCGTGCAGTATTCGGTGAAACAGCTGAAAATACAAAAGAAGGGCATGTCATGCAGGACAATGAACAATCATTTGGAGAAGTTAGAGTTCAGCTTCAAATGTTTAAACAAATCCCTATGCAAGTGAAAGTAACAGATGGTGAACGTGAAGTGCGTGTAGGATTACCAGAGCGTTTTATGGCAGCCCTACAAAAAGTTCAGTCTGAAAACGATAATGTAGTACTCGAGCGAAAATGGGTTGAGCAAGATGTAAGGTACGGTGAATTAGAAGAAGTGGCTAATACAGTTGCAGAAGAAATTGAAGCAGCCTATTCTGAAGATAGAATTAATCAATTATTAAATGACCAAAATTCAGCGCAGCCAGTAGATAAACAACATCTGTATAAGAAGGCTACTTTGGAGATGTTAGATGATCCAGATTGGAAAAAACGTTATGAAGCGCTTGACCGTATGGATCCAACTGTAGAAGACCTTCCTGTTCTCTTAAAAGCATTGGAGGATGAAAAAGCTTCGATTCGTAGGCAGGCTACAGTATATTTAGGAATGCTTGAGGATGCTGGACTTCAATACTTATATAAGGCGTTAAAGGATAAATCAGTTACAGTTAGAAGAACAGCTGGGGATTGTTTATCTGACATTGGTAATAAAGAAGCGACTCAAGCCATGATAGAAGCGCTAAAAGATGAAAGTAAACTTGTTCGGTGGCGTGCTGCGATGTTCTTATATGAAGTTGGTGATGAGCAAGCATTACCAGCTTTGAAGGAAGCTAAAAATGATAATGAATTTGAAGTTAGTATGCAAATAAATATGGCTATTGAGAGAATTGAAAAAGGTGAGGAGGCTAAAGGATCCGTCTGGAAGCAAATGACTGAAGCGGTCTCTAAAAAAGAACAATAGTCATTTATATTTAAGTATCAAATAGTGCTGTAAAGCTCAGTTACTTGTACAAACTACTTATAAAAATAAATGAATTTATGGGGCATTCACGTTAAAATAAAAGCAGGATTGTTAATGGGAGGTTTGCTAAGTGACTAAAGAAGAGATAAATCAACTATTAAAAGAAAAAAAATTAGAAGATATTATTGAGTTAATTGAAGATGCTGAGGAAGGATACTTAGAAGAACTTGAGCTCGTAGAATCTTTAGGGTTAGTGCATGATGAAGAGCTCAATAGAAAAGTAATTGAATTACTTAAGACATTAGGTGTGAAAATTATTTATGTCACAGACGATGAGTAGTCACGAGTTTATGAGTACGCGTTCCACTCCGAGTAAATCTATCGCAAGAAAGGCGTTAACGGTTTGGAGAATTCGTGCAAGTATAGAATCACTATTTGTCGCTTTAATCCCAATTGGGTACGGTATTATGATGTTTTATTGGCCAATGCCACCGTGGGTGTTATATATACTCATTCTTGCATTTGTTATTTTTATTGTCGTCCATGTAATCGTTGCTCCGTATTTGCGTTGGAAAAGATTTAAATATGAGGTGTACGATGAGGAAGTTGAACTGCAATACGGTGTCATTATTGTGAGGAGAACCCTTATTCCAATGATTAGAGTTCAGCATGTTGATACTGAACAAGGACCGCTATTACGTAAGTTTGATTTAGCTGCTGTAACAATTTCAACAGCAGCCACAACCCATCGTATACCAGCGTTAACTACATCTATTGCAGATGAACTCCGAAATCAAATCGTTAAATTAGCTTCTGTGGCGGATGATGATGATGAATAATGAAAGCTATCGACTGCATTGGTCAGCAGTAATCATTTCTTTTTTTAGCTCATTAAAACATTTAATTGTTCCTATACTCTTCGGATTTATTTTTGGCACGACGAGAGATACAACGCTGTTTGGATCAATGTATTTTTATATTATCCTTTTCTTAATGGGTTTTTCACTTTTACATAGCACTTTATACTGGTTAACCTTTCGTTACGAATGGTTTGAGGGTGAACTACGAGTCAAAGAAGGCGTTTTTGTTAAGAAGAAAAGGTATATTCGTCTAGAGCGCGTTCAAAGTGTTGATTTAACCTCTGGGATAATACAACGATTATTTGCGTTGGTGAGTGTAAAAATTGAAACAGCTGGCGGTGGAAACGAACCTGAAGTACATTTAATTGCTGTCAGTAAAGAAGAAGGAAGGAACATTCGGAATTATCTCTTACAAAAGGAAAATACAGCAAACACCACTGACATGAGTTTACAGCTTGGTGAAACAGAAGAGATAGAAGTTGAAAAAGCTAATCGATGGTTTCTCACTAAAAAAGAGTTACTGATTGCATCAATGACTTCAAGTGGGATTGGTATCGTTCTTTCTGCTGTAATAGCGTTATTTCCACAAATCGAGCAATTTTTTTCCATAACGATATTTGATGAGTTTATAGAATATTTTACGGGTACATCTTTCGTAATTGTGTTCCTCTATAGCTTATTTATTGTAGCTATAGCTTGGTTAATCTCAATTGTCCTGACAGTAATCAAGTATGGTAATTTTTCTGTTGAAAAGGTTGGGAATGAGCTTACAATTACAAGGGGTGTACTTGAAAAAAGACAGCTCACTTTACAGACTGATCGAGTCACTGCTGTAAGAGTGGTTAGAAACATTTTCCGGCAACCATTTGGTTATAGTGCTGTATATGTTGAAAGTAAAGGTGGCGGTACAAATGAAGAGCAACGATCAACGGTATTGTTTCCCTTGATAAGACATCGAGATATTAACAAAGAACTGGATAATTTTTTGACAGGATATACAATAAATGATGTATTGGTCCGTGCCCCGAAACGTGCTTTTCTTCGCTTTCAGTTGAGAGTGCTACTATTACCGCTTTTAGTATTTGGTGTCATCATGTATTTGTTCCCAGCAGTAATTTACTTTGCAGGAGTTTTTGTTCTGCTTTCCATATTGGGATATCTCCAATACCGTGATGCTGCTATAGCATTAAATAATAATTTAGTAACGTTAACGTATCGTACATTATCAAAGAACATTATTTTAATTAGGAAAAATAAAGTTCAGAGTGGGGAGTTAGTATCTTCTCCTATTCAACGTTATAGGTCTTTAACGACGATTCAGTTATCTGTTCTGTCTAGCTTATTCGGCAAAACCTTTTCTGTAGTTGATCTCGATTATAAGACAGGACTTTCATTATTAGCTTGGTTATCACATAGTAAAAAGGAGTGATCTTTGATCACTCCTTTCTTTTTACTATTATATCTAGTTTCCTCCAGAGAGCTACGTCGCTTGACGACCGCTTCCGCTTTTCATTGTCTAGCTGCAGCGGTCAGCGCCTAGTGGACTTCGCTCCCCTCCTTACGATAAGTCAACATCG
This sequence comes from Alkalihalobacterium elongatum, assembly GCF_019024285.1. Taxonomy (GTDB): domain Bacteria; phylum Bacillota; class Bacilli; order Bacillales; family Bacillaceae_F; genus Alkalihalobacterium; species Alkalihalobacterium elongatum. The sequence goes on along the minus strand of NZ_WMKZ01000006.1, from coordinate 46,066 downwards.
GCTCTGTTGATCGCCGTGTTTCCTTTATCTCATACGGAGGAGCTCCAGTCCTTACATCGCTTAACGACCGCTTCAGCTTTTCTACTTCCCTGATGTAAATGAGTTTGTATAGGTTACGATTGAACGTAGTCCAGTGGAAGAGGTTAATTCAAAACGATCGTAAACTGTATCTAGACCTACATTTAAGACACGTTCATAGTGATGTTGAATGATAATCATCTCGTTATCGTTTTTGTACGTAATGAAATTTGTACCAATAAACTCTTTTTGTTCTGATGAAAACAATAATTGCCCAACTAATGAGTTATGGCAGTTTATGACCTGTTTATGAGATAAGTTATTTGTCTTCAAAAAGTGTTCAAATGACTGCAGCGCAGGTTTATCGAGTTCATTTAATAATAATTCGTAAGGCTCTAGGTGTTTTTTGTTTAAACGTAGAACTTTATCTGCTTTTAGTTTATATTTTTTTCCAGATATAGCTTGAAATACCCAATTTGAATAATAAGAACCTTTTACCCATCCACGGCTAGTTCTTAATTCAAATTCAAACGGACAACCATCTAATGGAACTTCCTTTTTATGAATTTCTTCGACTAGAACAGGATTGTTATTTCTATTTTCAAGTGTATAGTATAAATATTCTTTATCATTTTCAATTGTATCGATTACTGTTAAATCCTTAAGGATCGTTGCAGCGCGTGAAGGTGCTACATCGTGTAGGTAATCAGATAATGCATCATATATTTTGGAGTGCTCTTTCTGTTGCTTAGAATGATAGTTTAGTTCATTAATGATTGCTAGCTCTAGCCCTTCATTGTAGGTTAGACCAGCAGCATCGGATTCGTATGATGCTATTTTAGTTCCTGTTACTTCAATTATTTCCTCTGCAGAATAAAGAGGTAATCCAAGTTCTACACCGTTTTCAAAGGTAGGTTTTGGTAGAGCTGCGACAGAGACGATCTTAACTAACCCTCGCCACGGTTTTCTAGGTGCTGTAATAACTTCTTCGAGTGTTCCAATATATTGTCCTTGTTCGTTCTCATTTATAATAACTAGTTTTCCTACTAGACTTTCTGCCTTTTTTCGGTCCATGATTACCCTCGCTTTATGAATATGATATGTTCATAGAAAAGTGGAATGATACATCTTAATTTTATCTGATAAATAGGGTTCTGTAAATTTCGTTTGTAAAACTCTCTTAGAAAAATAGGCTTGTAATTTTGCTATTTTTGTATACTTTGTTGTTATTAGAATAGTTATTTTCACGCTGGCTCTTAAATCTAGTGGTAAACTAAATAGTGTAATAAAAAAAGGCCGACACAGTTGTCAGCCTTCATATATTAGCGTTTCTTCTTATTTAGGTAGTCGACAATACCCATCGCGCAAACAGAGGTATCGAGTTTAATAAACTCAAAAACAGGGTGCGTATCCGGAATATCTGATCCTCGTAAATCTTCTCTTACTGCTAATACTAGTTGTTCTGCAATCCAGTGATGGTCTTTACCTGTTTCTTCAGCTTTTTTTCCAACTTCTACAAATAAAGGTAACCATGTTTTAATTTGTTTGTACACTTCCTCTACATCTCGACTAACGTTGAAATGTCCAAAATACACACAATCCACATTTAAAGCATGAATTCGCTCAAGAGAGGCTAGCATCGCATCTGGCTTAAATTGGTTTGGTGATGTTGATGGGAGGTATAATTGTATACCTGTATCTTCAAGTACTTGGTTATAGTTGACACCGATGGTATCTCCAGTAAAAATACCGTTACTAACTGGATCATAAATACTAAAATGATGATCACTATGTCCAGGGGTGTCATAGAAAGTTAACTCACATGTTTCACTTAGTGCTAATGTTTCTAAATCTTCTTTTATAATTATTTTTTCTTCAGAAATTGGTAGAATCGGATCAAAGAATTTTTCGAAGTCATCGCCGTAAACGGCTTTAGCTCCTAATATTAACCTTGATGGATCAATTAAGTGACGTGCGCCTTTAGGATGAACAACTACTTTGGCATTCGTACAGTCATTTAAAAGTAATCCTGCACCACCAGAGTGGTCTAAATGAATGTGAGTAACAATTATGTAGGAAATGTCCTTAGGGTCAATATTAAGTTCCTGTAGTCCGTTTAAGATATGAGGAACAGAAAGGCTTGGTCCCGTTTCTACAATGGTAATTTTTTCATCTTGGATCACGTATGTACCTGTACGGTAAGGTAAGCCAAGGTCAAATCCATCAATGAGATGAATTCGATTTCCTAAATCAAATATTTTCTTTGTCATAGTATCCTCCTTTATCAAACCTTCCCCAATTTGAAAACCCTTACAACTGAGTTTATAAGAAGGAGTGCTTTATGTAAAGCAGTTTGTCTGTATTTGGGATTAATATTTATAAAATTCAAATGATTAGATAAAAAGGGGGACTTCAAAAAGTCCTCCCGTTTAGTATTCTTGCTTTTCGTTTGTATATCTTAAATGATTGAGCTTTAGTAAATGCTCCATTCGGGCAACGCGTGCTTTTTCTAAGTCTTCTTTTAAACGAATGAGGGTTAACTCCATCTTAGATAACGTAACGAATACATTTTCTCGCTGTTCCTTTTTATTCACAGGTGATAATGAAAGGTAGGTATGGACTAAGTTAGGTATGTCTTCGTTCAACATTCGTTTTATCATATGTCTTTCTTCAATTTCCAGTAAATTAAAGTCAGGTAGTAATGTTTCAGTATGAACAATAATTTGTTCTAAACGCTTTTCAATTAAGGGGTCTATATGAAGCTTTCGAGTATGACTAATTAATCGATTCGTTTCTATGACCAAACTTTTGACTTGATCATTACTTTTTAGTTGATTTGTTTGTGGTGTAAAATGGACTTCATTATCATCATTTTGAATAAGTTGTCCGAGTAGGGCATCATCCAACTTATCGATTTTGTAAAATAAGTTTTGTGTGTATGGTGATTTTTTAACACTTCGCACGTAAGTTTTTTTATTCTGCGTATAATGGATAGAGGCTTCTTTACACTTTCCTACGCCCTGCTCTGCTTTAAAGTATTTTCGGTAACATTGAATATAAATGCGTTTTTTATATTTTGACTTGGAGTAATAAGTATCTAAGATCATCAGAATAATTACTTTCTTTTTTATTTTTACAGTGATCACGTATTCATGATGCTTCTTTTTTACCGTCCGATTTTTGCTATATTTACCCGATTGTTTAATCACATGTTCTAATATCCGTTCTGCTTCTTGTATAGTTTGTAGTGTTGCTTGTTCTGATAAAATTTCATCTTGGACGGGACGAAGTCGATCAGGTAAAATACTTTCTATCCAAGGAATTTCTAGTAAACGACTTAACATCGCTTTCGCTCCTTTAAATGGCCATAAAGAATGAGTATTTACTGAAGTAATTTTGTTTTCATTTGATCGTTCAACTCATCCATTTCTTCGATAAACCGTTTCCCACTGGCAATGATCCGTTCATTAGACTGCTCTGTTAGTTGAATAGCAGAAAATACATCTTCATAGGCCTTTTTGAATGATTCAAGTGCAATTGCAGGCTCTTCTAGTGTTTTTAATGTTTGTTCAGTATTTTCTTTCAGCATTTGTGCATTTGTAAGTAGCATCGACTCTGTAGCCTGATTGACATTTTGAACCGCTTTTATCACTTTTTGTTGATTACCTAAAGCTAGTTGGATTGAAGCTGTTACTGTTATGATGTTTTTCGTCATCGTTATTGCGTTAAATATAGCTTCTTCAAGTTTATCGTTATTCTCGATAATCAAATCAATGGAAGCAACGGATTGTTGTAGAACCATAATTGCTTGTGACATATTTTTAATACGTGAAATGACTTTTTGCTGTCCTTTTTGGAGAGCAGTAGGGTTATCTTTCCACTCTTCAGTTGTCATTTCCGCTTCTAGCATTTCATTAAGCTGCTTACCAATCTCAATTTGCTCATTTAAGTTAGTAATTCGTTTCCTTGCAACAACCTTTAATTCTTTAAGCATGAGGGAGTCTTCTTGGAGCTTATCTTTACCGTGAAGCAGTCCCTCAATTATCGCTTCAATTTGAGCTTCAACCGTCTGATATTTTTTAGCATATTGCTCGATTGGACTACGACGTAAGATTTTATTCATAAACTTTTTTAGTTGTCCATCTTTTAAATAGTCAGGCTCAAGTTCACCAACGACCTCTTTTAATTGATGAAGTTTAGCAGGTAGGTCGTTATTTGGTTGTGAAAGCATTTCTTTAACAGGTCGTTTTAATGCTTCAAGCGATTCACCAGCTTCTTTTTGCGCAGCTTCACCTAGTCCGCCAATTTTATGTAAGACTTTATCAACGTTTTGCTCTTCTTTAAACATTTCAAGAAGTTCTTTTGAATACGTTTCTTTAGTGTCTTTTTCAGTCATATTTACGCTCCTCTTCCATTCATATTAGTATTTATTAGTATTTACGATTTGAGAAGAATAAAGTTTCATACTATACTATGTCTAAAAATTATATCAATTTTTTACCTTTATCTACAAGGAGGGTGCCATATGTGTTTAATTAATTTTGCTTATAAATATCATCCGCAATATGATTTCATTTTAGCTGCAAACCGCGATGAGTTTTTTGAAAGACCAACTGCAAAAGCAGATTATTGGGAAGATGTTCCTGGACTTATTGCAGGAAAAGACCTAGAACAAGGCGGAACATGGTTAGGAATTACGAAAGAAGGACAAATTGCTGCGCTAACGAATTATCGAGAAGTAAGAAAAAAGAAAAATGAAAAATCCAGGGGAGAACTTGTCCTTGATTACTTAAAAAATCCTGACTCACCGACCAATTACCTAACTAAAGTAAGAGAGCTTAGCCACGACTATTTAGGATTTAATCTATTATGTGGTACGGTCAATGAACTATATTATTTTTCTAACCGTCAAAAAAGGATTGAACAACTTACCCCTGGAATTCACAGTGTTAGTAATGCTTTTTTAAATACGTCTTGGCCGAAAGTTGAACGTGGTAAAACATTAGTTGAGAAAGCATTGCAGAATGAGAGTAATGACCTTGTAGAGTATTTATTAGATGGTCTTACTAATGATGAAAAGGCCGAAGAAAAGTTATTACCTCAAACCGGTGTGGGCATAGAATTGGAAAAACAACTATCCCCGATGTTCATAAAAATGGGTAACTACGGTACTAGATGTTCAACTGTTATAACGATTAGTAAATCAAAGGAAGTAACTTTTTGTGAACGAACATATTTACAGGGACAAGAGACATATGAGGATCAGAGATTTCAATTTTATATAGGTGAGTAGAGTGTGGAGAAATGGTCCAATTGGATTGTAAGAAACAATTGAGAATAGGATTGAATGTATTTATATATAAATTAGTACAGTAAAACAGTCAAAGAAACGTCTAAACTTAACCTCCTAGAGAGCATATACCTATGTTACTATGAGACTGCTAAATCAAAGTGGGTTGGGGGAAAACACTATGAAAAAACAACGTTTAATACTTGTTCTAGCGACTCTGTCATTTGGAGTCGTTTGGAGTGTTGTTATTATGCAAATTATATCAGCGCAGGAACGCGTATTAACGGGGAGGATAATTTCTAATCTTGAGAGAACGACAATAGAAAAGCAAAATGTCGAAAATATTTTATGGATTAAAGACTGGGATACTCATGTTGTAAAGAATGCACAGATAACAAACCAATTAAAAGAAATAGAAAAAAGGGATTTAAGAGCTATAAGTTTTCGTGATATTGATACCACAGATGGGGTTCCTATCGATATCATATTAAAGAGACTTGACCTTGAATAATTCTTATTTCGTTACAAAAGCCAGATTATTTGTTAAAATAGATTAGAAGAAATGATAGGAGATTGTAAATATGGATCCAGCAATGATGATTGTTTTTTTAGGAATTGGTTTTTTTCTATTAACTGGACTGTTTGGTGGTCTAGGGTTCTTCTTTACTATGAAAGCCAATAAGCGATTAGCTGTGATTTTTTTCGCAATCGGATTTTCGTGTATAGCAATTTTTATAATTTCATTGTTTACATTTTTAAAATAGGTTGAAGTTTAAGCTGCTTATGCAGCTTTTTTCAGTTGTAGAGACAATACTTTAAAAATTCGGGCTGTGTGAAGTATTTAAGATGAACTATAAAAGGTTGGAGTAATATATGGGTATCAAGTGGAATACAATTATAGGATCGGCCTGTTTTTTAACGGTCGCCTTATATTTAATATCAGTTTTTTATCCTATTTGGCTTTTAAAAGTAGCTTATAGTTTATTAGCAGCGATTTTGTTATTCTCTGCGTTACCTTTTGTTAGAAAGACCAGTATTATAATTACTATTCCCTTATTAGTGATTGGATTAGTCATATTTTTTCAAGCTGAAGCTGATGCTACTTCTTTCTTATTAGCGTTTGGGTATAACATTAATCTGTTGTCACTCTTTTTATTGGTCCCGTTAATTGGTGTCTTTTTATCGTTAGCTGGATTTTTAACAACATTAAAAGTTCATATTGAACAACTGGAAATGGAAGATAATAATAAATCCCATCCGTATCGTTTAGGATTTTTGTTAACAGCGACGATGGGGGCAGTACTTAATTTAGGCTCGATGGTTCTTGTACATCGAATTATTGAAGGAAGCATGGCTAACTTTTTTAGGAAGAAGATGGTTATGGTTTTACTACGAGCTTTTGGTTTTTGTATGTTTTGGTCACCCTATTTTGTAAATGTGGGGCTCGTGTTAGTGCTGTTCGATGTCTCATGGAGTTCTATCGGGCTATATGGTCTAATCATTGGAATGGTTTATGTTTTAATTTCACTTTTTTATTTTCCAAAATTGAATTTTGCAACTGACGAAATACATCTTCAACCAAAAGAGTTAAAGAAAGAAGTTGAACAGCATCTACCGCCACTTCGTATATTGTTTATATTCGGTGCAGGATTATTTTTATGTTCGTTTATTTTAGAAACTCTACTGCCAGTTAATATGTTATCAGTAGTGTCTTTATTAGGTTTCTTTTATCCACTAGTATGGGCGATTGTGTCTAAACAATTTAGAGAGTATACACGCGAATTTTTTGCTTATGTTAATCAATGTTTTACTAGGTTAAAAAATGAAATTGTTATATTTATTAGTGCAGGTTTTTTTGGTGCAGCTCTTTCGCTAACTGAAATTGGCACGCAGGTTTCACAGACGATATTAACCATTTCACAAGGGTATATCTATGTGATGACTTTAATCGTAATCAGTTTTGCGATCATTTTATCCATTTTCGGCATTCATCCTGTTGTAATTGTGATTGGTATAGGTAGCGCTTTGTCTCCACAGCTTTTTTTGGTTAGTTCAGAATTCATGGCTATTCTTTTGTTAATTGCATGGACATTGGCAACACAAGTCTCACCATTTTCTGGTTCAGTTCTAATGGCTTCGGGTTTGATGAATTTCTCTTCAATAGAAATCGCTAAGAAGAACAGCCAATTTGTTCTGGTTTGTATGTTTGTATTGGCATTCTTCCTCTATCTGTTTCATTGGCTAAAGCTTATTTAAAAGGGGTGAGTATCTTGAGTAACGAAAGTTCGAATGTTTTTACATATATTTTACTTGTGATGGTTATGGTTATTTGGGGAATGAATGTCGTATTTATTAAGATGTTGGTCCAAGTATTTCCAGCAATTACAATGACTTCATTTCGTGTATTTTTAGCTGGCGTCGTAGCTATTACAGTTTGTGTTCTTATTAAGCAATTAAGAAAATTTTCTAAGGTAGAGTGGAAATACATCTTAATAGCGACAATTTTCGGTGTGACTGGGCACCACTTTTTCCTAGCTTGGGGATTAACAATGACAACAGCATCTAATGCGGCATTAATATTGGCATTATTACCTCTGACAACGTCAATCTTGGCTTCTTTCATGTTAAAGGATCGGTTAACGAAGTTGAGAGTTACTGGCATTGTGTTTGCTTTCTTTGGTGTCGCATCAATCATTTTACAAAGTGGTGAAAGTCTTACGACGATGAACTCTGGAGATATATCAATTTTTATTGCAATGTTTGTTCAAGCTGTATCCTTTATATATATTAAAAAAGGGACAAATACGATTGATTCAAGAGTAATGACAGCTGTTATGTTAGTTGTTGGATCTAGCTTCTTATTTGTTATAAGTTTGTACATAGAACCAACAGGGACGCAACAGATGTTAGCGCAAGCTGGATGGATATGGGGAATCTTTTTAGTATCTTCAATAGTTGCGACAGCTTTAGGACATTTTTTATTTAATGCAGCGATACATCGGCTAGGAGCAGGGCAGACTGCAGTCTTTAATAATTTTGTACCTTTTTTCGGATTAGTTTTTTCAGCGCTATGGTTAGGTGAACAAATTACGTTATTACAATTAACAGGGTTTGTTTTTATAGTGATGGGTGTTTTATTAGGGACAGGTTTTATTGATGAGTATGTCACAAGGAGAGTATTAAAAAAAAGAGATGTTCAAAAGGTAAGGGTAGGTTAAAAAAGGACCCCGAGCGAAGTTATTTGCTCGGGGTCCTTTTGAATAAGAATAAACGAAAGGATTAATCTTATTATTTTTGTTGGTTTTTAAGATTACAGTTTTAAATTAACCTACGTTGTAAGATATTTGTGGGAAGATCGTTGATCGTAGTTGTTGTTCTTCTTCATCAGTTAAAGGAACGAGAGGAAGTCGAACTGAACCAACAGTTATACCTTTTATATTTAGTGCTGCTTTAACTGGTGATGGACTTGGTGCTGTAAATAAAGCTTTCATAATTGGTAATAATGCTCGATGTTGTTCTGCAGCTTCGTAAACATTACCTTTTAAGAAGCTTGTAACCATACTTTGCATTTCGTTACCAATAATGTGGGAAGATACTGAAACGATACCTGTGCCACCAATTGATAAGATCGGTAATGTTAGACTGTCATCACCGCTGTACAGGCTGAAATTACTATCTGTTTCATTAATAATCTTTGCCATCGCTTCTAAGTCACCACTAGCTTCTTTTGTCGCAACTATATTAGGGATAAGAGATAAACGCACAGTCGTTTCTGCTGAAATATTAACTGCACTTCGTCCAGGAATATTATAGATCATGACTGGCAATTTAGTTTGTTCAGCAATCGCTTTAAAATGTTGATAGAGACCTTCTTGAGAAGGTTTATTATAGTATGGTGCAACGAGCATAATGCCATCGACGCCTATTTCTTCAGCTTGTTTAGTTAATTCAATAGATGCAGCTGTATTGTTTGAGCCTGTTCCAGCAATAACTGGTACTCGACCTTCTACCACATCAACTACTTGTTTAAATAAAGATAATTTTTCTTCTGAAGATAAAGTAGGTGACTCACCTGTAGTTCCAGCTACGACAAGTCCGTCAGAACCATTGGCGATCAGGTGGTTTACTAATTGTTCTGTTGCTTGAAGGTCAATATTACCATATACGTCGAATGGTGTAACCATTGCTGTTAAAACTTTTCCAAAATTCATTACGATTTCCCCCTTAGAACGATTCGATAGCAAAATTTCTTATAACAATAAAAAGCAACAATGAGAAGAGCTGCTCATTGTTGCTAGGAATGACAATTAGATGACATTTTTCCTTGCGTAAGATAGCCCTCCATATAGTATATACTATATGACAGTTCTGCACTTATTCAATACAGAACCAGCCTTTGGTTTATATGAGAACCGTAGACTTCGGCAAATCCCCCTTTCAACAATGTTCAATGGAGCTCACCCTCCTCCCATTGTTTACTTATGGTCTTTGCACCTCTATCCTCACTCATTGTGAAGAAAAGAATATTCATTTGTTGTGTCTACCTTAACAAATTGTTGTATTGTTTGCAATGGTTATAAGGAAAATTATTATGGAAAACTATAATTTATTTCCATTAGCTAAGTACATAAGGTTTACGTATCGATGATTTATTACAACGTATAAATGTGTGCTCGACCTAGAGGAAGCGCAAGGCCACAAGTAAATGTCAGTTTCTGCTTTACTAATTTCCTATAGTTTACAGGGTTATTATATTGATGAAAATTAAACGATAATAAAAGAAAGGGGAGTGTACCGTGAAAAAAGTATGTTTCTGCTTTTTATCGTTAACCATTTTAATTATTTTATCAACAGCCTGTGGCACTGGGGCAGGAGTTCAACAAAATGAACAAAGAATTCATCAAGAACAACAAGTACCTGAATTAGATCCAGAAATGGCAATTGATGGTAGGACGCCGTTGGTGAGTAGACAACTTATTACCTCGAGAAGAAATACAGGGCATGGAACAAATACTAGAACAGATAATGCAGATTACATTGAATACATTAATGGGAATAGACCATTAACTAGACAGTTATTACAATTAGAGGATGTTGATGATGCAGAGGTTTATATACAGGGGAGAGTAGTTTTAGTGGGAGTTTACACAACTGAAGAGTGGGACGATAAAATTGAAAAAAACGTAAAAGAAACTGTGCATTCTGCTATTGCTAATGATGCAGAAGTGAGAGTAATTAACGATGATAAATCATTTAAGGAATTCCAAAAACAGCTTTATTCTTTAAGAGAAGGAGCTCCTTACGAAGAAGGGGTCGATGCTGATAATTTCATGCGTGATCTTGGAAGAATATTACAACGCCCATTTGAAAGAGGAAGAGTAATTAACTAAGCGCCATTAGGTGTCAGAACTTGCCAAATACCAATAGATATGTAAGCTATCTATTGTATTTGGAGGGGCTGGCACTTTTTTTCTTCACGCTCTACAAAGGAGCTTGATCTTTTGTATTTTATGTCATAGTAGTCCAAATTGGTCACCATAGAGGGGGAGGTATTTCAAGCCAAATTATTTATTTGGTCTCTCTAAGGACTAGGTAAAGAAGGAAGAATTTCAGTACTTGAAGCAAGAGTATTTTTTAACTTACGTTGTTTTGAATGGTCTATAGTTAAAACACCTTACACTTTGACGTAGAAGAAGAATGACTTTTGACCAAGGGTATTTTTAAGGCTGTTACGCTTTTGGCTCTACACATCTTTTTGTGAAGAGCCAAATTATGAAAACACATTTAAGCAAAAGTGTTTTAGTCATTCAAATTAAACTAAAGGAACCTTTATTAAAACAATAGTAGTCGCGTGACGACAAGAAATAGGATTACCTTGCAATCTTTACTTGCATACAGGTAGTTTCTTGTGCTAAGTTCAATAGCTTGTCCAATTCTTGACTACACTTTACAGTAATTTCCGAAGTATAGCCATACTTCTCAGCTAGTAAGATCATCTGACTTCTTTTCCGTTCAATCGCATATAATAACATTTCTTCCACTCCGTTTTTTATCAAATATTAATTTGTGTAAATGTTTTATGTTTTACTGACTACTATGTGGGAAAGTTAATTTATTTTACACACAACGACAATTATACGTATTTTTTGTGATATTTAAATACATTCCCTAAAAGTAGTCATGAACTTTAAAAATAAGAAACGAATCGACAAGATGTGAGTGTTTTTACTTAACTTTTTTCTTTTCATCCATACAATTTCCGATAACTTCTTCTCATGAAATCTTCAAATTGTACACAAGTTATAAGTAATCAGAAAGGAGAATTATGATGAAAAAACTCACCTCGGTTATCGTCATGCTTATGTTAATGATTACGATGTTCTCCGGATGTGGCGTTGTAGAGCAAAAACAACCAATGGGGGCAAACAACTTTAGAGATGAAGGGTTTAGTGGTTTTGGAACAAATCGCGCTAGAAATCATGAAGGACCGCTTAGCGATATGATGATTCCTGATGGTGTACCTAAGGGACGCGCAGATCGTGCACAGCCAATTGCTAATAACAACATGTACTATACGAGTGAACGAAATCTAGGGTTTAAGACACAGGGTACAAATCGAAGTGGAGCAAGAATTTATAATAACATCCCTAACACTATTAGGGGAAAATATGTCCTAGGAGACCGTCCACATTTGAGACATAAGCAAACGAATGATAACAATCATCAAGCCTTAACTAAAGATGAATCCATTCGACAAACATTGCTTGCAATTGAAAATATTAATGAAGTTTATGTCCTTCCACATGATGGAATGTTCTTAATAGGTATAGAATCACCCGAACAAAATCGACCAAAGTTAATTCAAGAAGTTGAAGAAGAATTAGCAGATATGGTTGATTTGGAGAAAGTACGTATTGCAACCGATCGAAGAAATGTTAATCGAATTCGTGCCATGTTAGATGGTAATGATATCGCTGAACCATTCCAAGGAATTGGTGGACAACTCTCTGAAGTAAGAAAGAACATTTTTCGTTAATAAATGGTGCCAGGCACCTTCACCTATTTACCGTAATGAAGGTGCCTGGCACCAGTCCTATTGTTTTTATTTGATGCCTTCTTCTTCGAGTACACCTTTATATTCACGTTCCATGGATTTAACTGCAATGATGGTATTTTCGTAATATAGACGAGCTCTTCTGAAGTCAATTTCGTCTTCTAGGTCCATATCATCTAGGCTTTGCATTAGTGAATCTAATTCAACGAGCGTACTAGTATGAGCTATAAAAAGGTTTTCAAACACTGGTGGCGTATTTAAACTAAGTATATATTCACTCCAGTCTTGCGCCTTTTGTACGTGTTCTCTAGCCTCGTGTGTATCCTTTTCTGTTGGGCGCTCAGTATAAAAAAGACTATTTAATGGCTCTAGATGAGCATACAGTTGATTTAAATAAAAACCAAATTCTGAAGCATATGAAACAGCATCCTGGCTTATATCACGTCTTGTTTTATTTTGGTCTTTATTGGAAGGGTGAAGGGGTTCAATTCCATCTGTCGTTTGCATATGTTGTTTTTCAATGCTTTGAGTAATATCTTCTGGGCGATCTTGGCAGCCTAAAAACGTTAGCATAGTAATGGTAAGGATACTTAAAATGGCAAATTTGTACATAAGTTATAGATCTCCTTTGCAATAAATAATCTTACATTGAAAAAATCAACCAATAATGAATGTCATTTTCTTCTTCGGTTATTATCCTTTTTCCAGTACAATTTTATACATAAGTAATTAAAGAATTTAGTTTAAAGCTTTAAGAGATTTTTTACTGTGATTTAATGTGTTTACTATTTACTTATATTAATTAAAATTATTGAAAGTCGGAATACTGTAACAGTAGAGCGGTAAGATGAATTATATTTTATAACGGGTTGGTGTATGTAATGAGAGAGTTTAGTAAACCAAAAGTTGTTGTTAGTAAATGCATCGAATTTTCTGCTTGTCGATATAATGGAGATAAATTAACAGATCAAACTGTACATAATTTAAAGCCGTTTGTTGAATTTATTCCAGTATGTCCTGAAGTAGAAATCGGTTTAGGAACTCCTCGAGAAGTCATTCGTCTCGTTGCAGATGGTGAGCAAGACCTTCTTGTACAACCAAAAACAGGAAAAGACTTAACAAATGTTATGGAAGAATTTGCAGAAAATTTTTTAGCGGATCTAAAGGATGTTGATGGTTTTATATTAAAGAATCGTTCACCTAGCTGTGGTATAACTGATGTTAAAGTTTACTCGGGATTAGAAAAGTCTCCAACTGTTCGAACGGGTAGTGGTGCTTTTACATCGAAAATATTTGAATATTACCCAAAAACCACAATTGAAGATGAAGGAAGGCTTAAAAACTTTAAAATTCGAGAACATTATTTAACTAAACTATTTACAACTACCGATTTTAAGAAAGTGAAGTCCACTCTAAAATTAAATCATCTTAATGATTTTCATAAGAGGAATAAATATTTATTCATGGCATATAACCAGAAAAGGTTAAAACTACTCGGGCAAATTTTGAGTAATAAAGAAAAACGACCAATTGAAGAAACGTTTAGTTTATATGAGGAAGAATTGTTCCAGCTTTTTAGTAGAATTCCTCGTTACACATCAAATATAAATGTATGTCAGCGTATATTTGGATATTTTTCACCACACTTATCAACGAAAGAAAAGGAATACTTTTTAGAGACATTAGAAAAATATCGTGAAAAAAAATTACCGATAAGTAGTGTAGTCAGCATATTAAAAGCTTGGGCTTATCGATTTGAAAATGATTTTATGCTTGAACAAACATTTTTTGAGCCTTATCCAGAACAGCTTGTCGAAATAAGTGACTCGGGAAAGGGAAGGAATTACAGTTAAACACTAGAACTAGTAAAAAGTTGAACTTACCTGTAATTTTTTACTTTAAAACATATTCATTTGCACTCAAAAAAGCCTAGTAACGAGTAACTAGGCTTTTTTGAGCAATACAAATTCAATGTGTTTCTTCGTTTTGTTTGATTTCATCCTCTAGTTGTCGAGAACGTTTTGCATTACCTTGTGCAAAGTTGACTAATCGATTTTTTAACACATCATTATCATGGATACGCTCAGCTAGGATTGTGTAGGTTTTCAACATCTCTTCCTCTTTGCGTAAACTAGTTTTTAGAATACTTACGACATCTTCTTCAGATAGTTGATCTTCACGATCGCCATCACGATCATAATCTAAATCATGATTATACGTCATAATATCACCTCATTTGGTTTCTGTTTTCTTTGTTTCTTTTTCTGGAACTGGATCAAAACCACCAGGATGGAATGGGTGGCATTTTAATATTCTTTTAATCGTAAGCCAGCTTCCCTTTACAGCACCAAACCGTTTAATCGCTTCTAAGCCATAATGAGAACATGTAGGATGGAAGCGGCACGTAGGTGGTTTTAGCGGAGAAATTACTTTTTGATATATGTATATAATGCCCATTAATAACCTTTTCATATGTACGATCTCCGTTCTTCTTAGTCTAATGTTTATCTTATCATAAGGTCATGAACAAAATAAAAACGTCTGTTTCATACTTGATCGAAACAGACGTTTTCATATTTGAATTATGACAGCACTAACCTCATCGTTCATTCGCCAACCTCCATAATTGCTACCTATGTTATTTTGATTGTTCAAATAATTGCTCAATTTGGTCCACGGTCATTGAATTCACAAACTGATAGAAGTCTAATTTGCTTTCAATCCCATATTTTTCACAGTTAGATAAGTATAAAAACCACACTTGACGATACTTTTCAGTTTGACACATTTAACAACCGCCTCCTAATTTCAAAACTGTTTTATAACAGATTTAATTATTAATACTATACTATAACAGAATGCGTTTGTGGTCAACTGAATTTATTGAAAATAGGCAGAAAATTTATAAAATTTATTTTCTTAAATTTGTTCTAAATAAAACAACACATCTTCAACATTTCTTGAAAGTGTAATTCCTCTTTTTTGTAGTATATTTTGATGAGTGTCATTAAACGTTTTTGTTTCAAGTTGAATAGAGCGTGTCCATTCAGACAAGTCTTTTTGTTCATAAGTATCCATCTGACTTTCAACAGTTGAGCAAATAAATGAACGGCAAGTAGCATTTTTATATGAGGGTAAAAGTGAGCAACCTTTATTCATTTTAAAAAATTGACAAATGGAATAACTTAACTTCAAATCGGACGTTTTTATAGAAGAAAGGTGGTCCGTATTTTCTGTTTCAAATAGAGGATTCACATTTGCATGAATGACAATGTTATAGTCATTGATCGTTGCGTTCGTGTTGTTAAAAATGTGATGAAAGAAAAAGTCACGGTCATCGAGTTTTAGCATTTGATGGATTTCGAAAAGGCTAATTACTGGACTATAACTACAACAACCAACAGTTGGTAAACTAGAATGAGCTGGCTGAAAGTATGGATCAGCGCAGTTTAAACAGGCTTTACTTAAGATTTGATGGTTATCTTTATCGTATATAATCATTTTTTCACTCCATAAAAAAGACTTTAAAAAATACGAAACCAATTGTACTACGGTTTCGTATAAAAAAACAGGAACGTTTTTCTTAAAGTAAAATAATAAGTTTCGTATTTTTTTTTGGATGTAAACTTTTCCGTAACATTGTACATATAAGAAGCCGAATTAAATAAGTGGAGGGGTAAAAGTGACAATACAACATTTATTTATTGATTTTGAATTTACTATGAACCATAGTAAAGGAAATCCAAGCATGTTTCGCCCTGAAATTATAGAAGTGGGGATCGTATCAGTTATAGAAGATGAAATTTATGATACATACTCCTCATATGTTAAGCCTGTACTGTATCCAAAATTAACCGCGCGTTGTATGAATTTTTTAGGCATTCATCAAGAACAAGTTGATCAGGGAATATCAATTGCCCATTTGGTTGATTTGTTGAATACATATATATCATTTGGGCAAACAAAAGTTGTCACTTAGGGTAATCAAGACATGCAAGTATTACGGAACAATTGTCGCTATTCTAAGAAAGTATGTCCAATAAAAGAAAAGGAACGTGACCTGTCTAAAGAATATCAACAATTTTATGGTCACAAAAATCAAAGTGGTTTATGGAAAGTCTTAGAGGAGTATGGGAGAAAAGGTATTGGGAAGCATCACCGTGCCCTAGATGATGCTTTAACGACCTATGAAGTTTTTAAAGCCATTGAAAAAGACAAGGCTTATTTGAAGCCGACAAAACAACCAACCTTAGGAGATCGAATTAACTTTTCAAAAATATTATCTGAATTAGCCTAAACGAAGAAAAAATACCAACAGTTAGTTATAAGTTTAATAAAGAGTTTGTTTATCAATGATATTTCTTATTTAGTCTATGCGAGGTCTTTACGCTTTTCTAATTTCCTTGGTGTAATTTGGTTGTATGTTGTATTTTACCTAACAGGAGCATACAAATAGGAGCTATGATCGTTACAAGGCCAATTACCATAAAGGCCATTCCCCAATTGAATTGATCGAGAAAAAAACCAAATACAATAGGAGAAAAAATAGTTACAGTGAAGCCTAGTACAGACTGAACCCCAAGAGCGAGAGCGATTACATCTGGGTCAGCTACTTCTGTAATGGATACATTATAAATTGGTGAGTCTGCAACAATAGTAAAACCATAGATAGCAGCTAATAGCAGCATGATTATAATAGGAAGTTGTATAGACCAACCAATGGCGATCGAGCAAAAAATACTAATAACTAGAAAAAATGTAGCAGCTTTCACCCGCCCTATGGCATCCGAGACTCTACCACCGATATATGTAGCGATGCCGCCAATCATAATGACTAAAGCACCTGCGATATTTCCAAACCGGATTGCAGCTTCCTGTTCAAAGCCTTGTTGGAGAAAATAATAGACGAGAAACGGACCAATCCAAGCCCACATCGCATACAACTCCCAACAGTGTCCTGCATAACCCCCATTAACAAGTAAGTTAGGCTTTTTAAAAACATTCTTTATTTTCTTTAAGTCAAAAGCACTTCCATTGCTAGTAGGCATTGGAGGAATTTTTACAAAAAACGCAATTAAGCTAGCAATTAAGCAAAACGTAGATGTAATAAACACAACACCTTGCCAGCCGATCATTTCAATAAACAGACCTGATACAAGTAATGAAAAACCTGAACCGACAACTAATGAGCCTACAAATACCCCAAGAGCTTTCCCTCTTTCGTGAGAAGGAAATAATTGTGAAATGATCCGCATACCAGGAACGTAAATTCCCGCAATTCCTATTCCACTAATCGTTCTTAAAATGAGCGTAGACCAAAATCCTTGCGCAAAGATACTTAATAAAATCCCTGCACTACCAGCAATTAATGCACCGTAAACAAATGATTGTTTAGGGTTATACTTGTCACTCATAAAGCTGTAAAAAAGGATAGCAACAACATATCCAAGATGAAAACAAGCAATGATAATACCCGACTGCGTAGATGTTAATCCCCATTCAGTTTCTACGACTGGTAGTATTGCAGAAAAATTAAACCAAACTTGCATCGCTAAAAATTGAGCGATTGATAATAACCAAAGTATTTTATAAGGATTCATGCACGAGCCACCTCTCATTAAGACATTATAGTACAAATAGTTATGGAATATAATAGATTTGTAGGAAAAATGGAAAAAAACGGGTGATTAATAGAAATGTCAGTAGTGTAACCTTTAAAATGTGATATTGAGGTAACAATTATGAATGTAGTAGACATTTTTTCATATTTTCCAAGATTTGGAAATGAGCGACTAATTTTTATGGAAATTAACGAGAGATGATGTTGATGATTTATTTTAGTACACATCCAATCCAGATGTAGCAAAATATGTTACTTGGAACTTACATTAAACAAATAATGACACGATGCAATTTATTGAGTTTGCATTAGATCGTTATGAAAAGAAAACATATAAACCTTGGGGAATCGAGTTAAAGGAAACAGCAAAAATTATTGGAACGGTTGATTTTGTAAGTTGGAACATAACGCATCAGTTCGCAGAGATTGGCTATGTATTATTCATTTACACTGGGGAAAAGTTTAGAACGTATTGAAGCCAAATGTTTTAGCGAAAATAGGAACTCACGAAGGGTGATGGAAAAAGAGGTATGGTTTTTGAAGGTACAATGAGAAACAGAATGTTTTTTATAGATTGTTTTAGAGACATTAAGGTGTATTCGATTTTAAGAGATGAGTATGAGCGTTTAAGAGAACGACGACAGGAAAAACGGGTCCTATGAATGGGCACCAAGCATTAAGTCTGGTTAACCAAATAGGAATAATAATGTATAATAGACAACGTAGATTTTAAACTTGAAAGTGAGTGTTTATTATGGGTCGTAAATGGAATAACATTAAAGAAAAAAAAGCAGCTAAAGATAAAAACACGAGTCGTATCTACGCAAAGTTTGGTCGTGAAATTTACGTGGCTGCAAAACAAGGAGAGCCTGATCCAGAGTCCAATCAAGCTCTAAAAGTAGTATTAGAACGTGCAAAAACATATAGCGTTCCGAAGACAATTATTGATCGTGCCATTGAAAAAGCGAAAGGCGGTTCTGAAGAAACTTATGACGAACTTCGCTATGAGGGCTTTGGACCAAATGGCTCAATGATTATCGTTGATGCACTAACAAATAACGTAAACCGAACAGCAGCTGAAGTTCGTGCTGCTTTTAAAAAAAATGGCGGTAACATGGGTGTTAGTGGTTCGGTATCCTATATGTTTGATGCAACGACAGTTATCGGTGTGGAAGGAAAAACAGCTGATGAAGTTTTAGAGCTTTTAATGGAAGCCGATATCGATCCACGAGACATTCTTGAAGAGGACGACACTGTCATTGTTTATGCAGAACCTGATCAATTCCATGAAGTTCAGGAAGCATTTAAAAATAATGGTGTAACAGAGTTTAATGTCGCTGAGTTAACAATGCTTGCTCAAAATGACGTTACTTTACCAGATGATGCACAAGAACAATTTGAAAAACTAATGGATGCATTAGAAGACTTAGAAGATGTCGGGCAAGTTTACCATAATGTAGATTTAGGCTAATAATAGTTCGACTAAGTATAGCTTGCTTTTCTGTAGAATTATTCTTACAGGAGGTGAGCTTTTTAGTTGTAAATTATAAAGTGTGATATGAAATGAGCACGCTATGTCGAGGAAAGGGGAGGTTGGGTGAGGAAGCGAGAACCTCGCCAATATTACTAGGATATGAAATAGTAGGAGGGAAAAATCCCTCTTAACCCATGCCTAGAAAAAGACATTCTAAAAAGAAGCCCGACCATCCAATTGAAGTGGAAAATCGAGCTGATAATTTCAAGTAACTAACTTAAATTACGTCTGTCTATCCGCGGTTATTAACCTCATATATAGCGAATTTTAAATAATCGCCTTCTTCGGCACTGAGTAGTTTAGGATGGTCATAGCCTGCACCGCTCCAATGGATTTGCCGAAGTACTTTCTTTGCATCAAATGCAGCTTCTTGAACCATTTCTTCGAACATATGACCATGAACATGAAAAGAGCAACTTGCCGTAACAAAATAACCGCCATCACGAACCAATTTTAGGCCGTTTAAATTGACGTCTTTGTAGCCGCGTAATGCTTTTTTCACAGCATGACGTGATTTAGCAAAGGCAGGAGGGTCAATGATAACAACATCAAATTCGGTTCCTTTTTGTACCTCATCACGCAAATAATCAAATGCGTTAGCGACAATAAAGTCTACGTTAGAAAAACCGTTCAACTCTGCATTTTGCTTTGCTGTTGCAATTGCATGGTCGGAAATATCAACTGCTGTTACATGTTTGGCCCCATACTTGCATGCATTTAACATAAACGAACCAGTGTGCGTAAAGCAGTCTAGTACGGTAGCTTCTGGAGTAATTAAGGGCTGGATTGCTGCACGATTTTGGCGTTGATCGAAGAAAAACCCAGTTTTTTGACCACCTTCAATATCAACGATGTATTTAACCCCATTTTCTTCTATTTCAATTTCTGTTGGCCCCTGACCGTACCAAAATCCTTTTTCTTGTTCTAAGCCTTCTAGTTCTCTTACATAGACATCATTTCTTAAATAGATCGCCCTTGGTTCAAAAACCTCAAGTAGTGCTTCTAGAATAAGTTCTTTACGAGCTTCCATTCCTAGAGCCATATTTTGAACGACTAAAGTATCTTCGTATTTATCGACAATTAAACCTGGAAGAAAGTCTGCTTCTCCATAAATCGCACGACAAGAGCGTACATTTGGTACAAATCGTTCGCGATGTTGCCATGCTTTCCTAACCTTTCGAGTAAAAAAAGCTTGATCGATTGCTTCTTCTTTTACATAGGATAAGATACGCACAATCATTTGTGAATTTGGATTAATAAAGCCTTTGGCTAAAAAGAAATTTTGATGGTTAAATACATCAACAATATCTCCTGGTTGATAGTCACCCTCAATACTTGCTACTTCACTTTGATATACCCATGGGTGTCCTTGTTCTAGTCGTTTTTTACGTTTTCGATTTAAAACTACTTTTGCCACTTTCTCAACTCCAATTTTTCCTGGTGATTGAACTCGCTTTCAGTATACCTGTTGGAAGTTCACGATATGTATTATCTTGTCTATCATACATAAATGTATGTTCATTTACAATCAAAGGAGGCTTTGAATAAGTCACACATTTACAACATCTATAAATTCCGAGTCATCGACACTATTGAACTCTATGCACTTGCATAACCCTTATGACGAGATTACGTAATATACATAAGATGTCCAGCCAATATGATATACAAACACTCCAAAATAAATGACTAGAGCAAAGACTAATGTTCGTTTTACTAAACGACTTGAAAAAGCATATGGAATAAAGACGAGTAAAGCTAGAGGAAGTACAATTTTAACAAAGTAGAATGAAAAAACACTTGTATAGTAGATAGAATTCATGATGGGATTTAGTTCAGTTATTAAATTATGACGTAGACCAATATCGGTAAAAATAGCATCAGCTATCGACAATAGTAACAGGCTGAAAGTTATAAGATAAGGCTTTCTATTTTTGTTAATATACGCGAGCAAGATAGACACCTCCTGAGTATCGCTCTTAATAAAGAATACCGTTCTTTATTGAGAATACAATGAAGGTAACAAATGTTAAAGGGAAAGACTATATTGTTTAAGAATGGTTAAAATGACCTACAAGTTATTTCAGCACTCTAAGTAGTATCCAGTATGCCCTTAAATTTAAGAAACATCACATTTAAAGACATCAAATTAACACTTATGGTATCTATATGAAAAAACATTAAATTGAGTATATTAAAGTTTAATTGTGCAGCTAGTTCATAAGTGAATAGAAAAGAGGCTGACTTATAGCAAGTCAGCCTCTTTTCTAGTACTAGTAAACTTTTAGTTTCTAAGGTCTTCAATAGAGTCAATATCCATATATGCAGGAACAACTAGACCAATTTTTGCACCGTCTAAATTTGCACCAAGATCAACAAAATCATCTTTGAAGTCTTCGTAATAAGACTCGTGTGTTGCAGGAAGCCATGCTGCTACCATTGCATCAGCACTACCTGTAGCTACAGCTGTAAACATTGGACCTGGTTCCATTGACATTAATGTTACATCATAACCAATAGATTCAAGGACTGCACCAATCATATGTGTAGAAGCAATTTCAGAGTCCCAAGCTACGAATGCTAGTGTAATTGCATCGCCATCTACAGCATTTACTCCGTTTGTCCATTCAGAAACGATGTCTTGGTTAGCATCAACCCAAGCTGCAGCTGCTTCAGCAGGTTCTGCACCTTCATTAACTTCAACCATAATTTCTCCCATGTGCTCAGGAGTCCAGTAGAAGTTATCTAAAACTTCATACGCTTCTGGTAAATCAGAATCTAATCCTTCACGAACGATTGTGTGAATGCTTTCAGCTGCCCCAAATACACCTTCAGGATCTTCTAAATATTTAAGATCATATGCAGCAAACTTCCAGTGTGGAGTCCAGCCAGTTACGACAATTGCTTCTTCTCTTTCAATTGCTGCATCTAGTGCACTTGTCATCGCTGCACCAGAACTAGGTTGCAATTGATATTCTTCTAGACCATATGCTTCAATTGCCGCTTCTGTTGCTGCCATAATTCCAGCACCAGCATCAATTCCTGTAATGGTATAGTTAAGTTGTTCACCTACAGAAACATCTTCTGTAGTAGCATCACCGTTGTTATCCCCAGTGGGCGCTTCCTGACTTACATCTTCTGAACCACAACCAGCAGCTACTAATGTTAATGATAAACCAGTAGCAATTCCTAATTTCTTTAAGTACTTTTTCATTTTGACCCTCTCCTTATTTTTTTATCTATGTCAGCTCTATTAAAGAGTGACGACCGAATTCTTAATGTGTTGTTCCTTTTTGACGGTTAAAGCTTTGTGTTAAACGATCGAGGATAATCGCTAGAATTACGATAGCAATACCAGCTTCAAAACCTCCACCTGCGTCATTACGACCAACAGCATAATAAACTTTCGTTCCCAGTCCCATTGCACCAATCATTGAAGCAATAACGACCATTGATAAGGCAAGCATAATACTTTGGTTCACACCAGCCATAATCGTTGTTTTTGCCATTGGAAGTTGAACTTTAAATAGTTTTTGCGCGGGTGTTGACCCAAATGCATCTGCTGCTTCTACTAATTCAGTTGATACTTGTCTAATACCTAAGTTTGTTAAGCGTACAGTTGGTGGCATCGCGAAAATAACAGAGGCCACTACACCTGGTACCATACCGATTCCAAAGAATACAACAGCAGGTATCAAGTATACGAAAGCTGGCATCGTCTGCATGAAATCTAATATAGGCTTAAAAATACTTTCAACAACTTTGTTTTTTGCCATCCAAATTCCAAGTGGAATACCGAAAATAACAGAAATAATAGCACTTGTTAACACGAGAGAAAGCGTTAGTAACATATCTTGCCAGAAACCTAAGTTATCAATTAAGAATAAACCTAAGAAGATAAAGATTGCTAAGCCCCATTTTCGTTTCGTGACAAAATAGGCAACTACGGTTAACAGTAAAATGAATAACCAGCTCGGGAGTAAGCTAAGTAGAAATTCGTTCGCATCTACTAATAATCGAATAGCACCTGTAATCGCAGAGAAAAACCATTCTGCATTTTTCAACCAATCTACAATACTATCAATCCAATCAGCTAATGGAAGCTTCGGTAATAGATCCATTGAAATTCACCTCACTTCCTGATAGTGCTGCAAGAACTGCACCTCTCACGATAATTCCTTTTAATTTATTGTCATCAACTACAGCAATAGGAACTGGACTGGTTGATGCAATATCCATCAATTCACTTAGAGCAGTATCAGACGTAACTTGAGGAACATTTTGCTCAATAATTTCTTCTAAACTATTACTATTCTCTTTTACTAGTGTTGAAACATTATCGGCATGAACGATCCCAAGCAGTTCTTTATTACGTTTCGTAACAAAAATACTTGAAATACCTGCTTCTTTCATACGTTGAAGGGCAACTCGAGGCCCGTCTTTTTCTAGAGTGACCGTTTCAGGTCGCATCATCACGTGCTGGGCAGTAAATACTTTTGATCGGTCAACGTCTTCAACAAATCGTTCTACATATTCATTTTCAGGATTTGTCAATATTTCTTCTGGGGTACCAATTTGAATAATTGCACCATCCTTCATAATCATAATGCGATCACCGATTCGCAACGCTTCATCCAAATCATGAGTTATAAAGATGATAGTCTTCTTCATTTGTTGTTGTAGATCAAGAAGTTCATCCTGCATATCTTTTCGAATAAGAGGATCTAGTGCTGAAAATGCCTCGTCCATTAACAAAACATCTGGATCATTCGCTAACGCACGAGCCAAACCAACACGTTGCTGCATTCCACCAGATAGCTCGTTCGGATATTTATCTTCATATCCTTTTAGACCTACAAGTTCTAAAGAAGATTGAGCTTTACTTCTTCGTTCCTGTTTTGGAACTCCTTGTACTTCTAAGCCGTATTCAACATTTTCTAGTATTGTTCTAAAAGGAAAGAGGCCAAATTTTTGGAAGACCATACTCATTTTGCTTCGACGTACTTCACGTAATGTTTTTTCACCCATTTTGGCTAAGTCGACTCCGTCAATCCAAACACTTCCATCTGTCGGTTCAATTAGACGGTTTAGGAGTCGGACAAGTGTAGATTTACCACTTCCTGAAAGGCCCATGATGACAAAGATTTCACCGTGATCTACTTCAAAACTTGCACGGTTAACACCGACTGTCATATTTGTTTCTTTTAAAATTTCATCTTTTGATTTTTGTTGCTTTAACATGTCTAAGGCTCGTTTTGGCTTTTTACCGAAGATCTTCGTAAGCCCTTCAACCTTAATTTTTGACATCTTTTTTCACCTCTTTTGTATACTTCAATCATTTCGAAAAACGAATGAATGCTGACTATATTACTATACTCCTCCTTTTTTACCAAATCAAACCTTATATTTTGTATGTTTAGTTCAAAAAGTTTGTAAAGTTTAAACTGTACAAAGTATACTTTGAGAATGCGCCTTATTTCTCAATAATGCGAAAGAATACTACATTAAAGTGTAACTTTTATGTTTTTTCGTTCTTTGTTAATATGTAAAGTGTGAAATGGAGTAGAAAAGGAGAAGGCTATGAGTCAACAGGAAGAGTGGAAAAAATTGGAGAAACACCGTACTCGTTTTATCCAAGAAATTTCAAAGAATATGTACTTATACGGAATAACCCCGTCTGTAGGACGTTTATACGGAACCGTCTTTTTTGCTGATGAACCGTTAACATTAGATGAAATGAGTAAAGAACTAGGAATGAGTAAAACAAGTATGAGTACTGGGATACGTAATTTGTTGGATTCTGATATGGTAGAACGGGTTTGGCAAAAAGGGGTAAGAAAAGACCTTTATCAGACAGAAGAAGATTGGTACAAATCGTTTTCTTCTTTATTTGTAAATCGCTGGCGGGAAGCTGTTGACGATAATCTAGAAGCGGGTGACGAGTTAAGCCGAGCATTAGATGAACTGTATAACGAAACAGACGACGAAAAGTTAAAAGAAGTCATTGAAATAGATCGGACAAAACTTGAAAAAGCGAGAAGTTATTACGAATGGTTAGGTCAAGTGATCGAACTGTTTGAAAGTGGCAAGATTTTTGAAATTGTACCAAAACCAGAAAGAGAATAAAACAAGAAGCTGATTATAGCCATAATTTGTTGCTAATTCATCAAATGGTATTACCACATAAGCATGGTGAAGACCTTTGTATGTTGAAGACAATAATTTTGGTTTTATCAGCTTTTTTTATTGATGTTAAAGCGTAAAATAAACAACAAACATTATCATCGCCCAAATAATTGGAATTATCTTATTAATGGAAATTTTGTAAAAATATAACCTCAAGTATAGTAGAATTTGTTAGTATAAAGAAAAGTACATACTGAGTAAAATGAGAGGGGAAATCAATGGAAAACCAGAAAAAAATCTGTAAACTGATCACTTTTTTTGTTTTGATGCTTTTATTAATTGGATGCTCTGAAGAACTTCCAACGCCCGAAGAAGCATTAAGTGATTTTGCAGGGCATTGGGAAGAGGGGAATTACGAATTAATGTATGAACTTCTTTCTACAGACTCTAAAGAAATAATTTCTAAGGAATTGTTTGTAGAGAGGTATACAAAAATATATAGCGGTATTGGTGCGAAGAATATTGCGGTAATAACTCCTACTAGAGATACAGAAGAAGAAATGGATAAAGAGTTAACAGAGATAATTCTAGAATACGAACAGACGATGAATACGATTGCGGGGGATCTTCGTTTTTATGCAACTGTTGACTTGAAGCTAGAAGAAAAGGATGAAGTGAAAGAGTGG
Organism: Alkalihalobacterium elongatum; assembly: GCF_019024285.1. GTDB lineage: Bacteria > Bacillota > Bacilli > Bacillales > Bacillaceae_F > Alkalihalobacterium > Alkalihalobacterium elongatum. Next base: position 19,738 of record NZ_WMKZ01000006.1, on the reverse strand, counting down.
AAGGTTAATTGGACACCAGCAATGATTTTCCCCCCACTTGATTACGGAGATGAAGTGAGAGTAAGAACGATAAATCCCAAACGTGGAGAAATTGTTGATCGTAATGGGAATGAGTTGGCGAAAAACGGGAACGCTGTCCAAATTGGGCTCGTACTGGATCGAATGGAAGGACTTGAAGACTATACAATATCTGAATTAAGTAAACAAATTGATGTGTCTATAGAAGAGATAAATGCTGCACTTAACCAATCTTGGGTAAGGCCAGATACATTTGTTCCTGTTAAAACAGTTACGAATGATAAAAAGGAGTTTGTTAAAGAGTTACGTCAAATTTCAGAAGGGGTAACGTATTTAGAAGTTCCTGCTAGAGAATATCCTCTTGGTGAAGCTGCAGCACATTTAATTGGCTACATTACACCAATTACGAAAGAGCTTTTAGATAAGAACGAAGGTAAAGGGTATAATTCAAACTCTACAATAGGACGAACAGGGCTCGAAAGTCTTTATGAAGACGAACTAAGAGGTGAGAGTGGAGCTGTTATTTATATTGTTGATGAAGATGAAAATGAAAAGGATATTATAGCTCAAAAAGAAGCTGTTGATGGAAAAACATTGAAATTAACAATTGATAGTCAAATCCAAAGAACGATTTATGAACAGTTTAACAAAGATAGTGATGTAGGGACAGGGGTAGCATTACACCCTATTTCAGGAGAGGTGTTAGCGTTAGTAAATGCACCAGCCTACAATCCAAATGAGTTTGTCATCGGTAGTGTAACAGAAACTAATTACAGTGAAGATGAGACTCGTCCATTGCTCAATCGTTTTACTCAAGCATATGCTCCAGGTTCAACGATTAAAGCAATTACTGCGGCAGTTGCTCTTGAAAAAGGATGGGACCCAGATCAAAAGCTACATTATGAAGGTCTGCAGTGGGGCGATCCGTCCTGGGGGGGATATCAAGTAAGCCGGGTAAAAGATCCAAAGCATGATATAGACCTAACGGATGCTCTTGTTTATTCAGATAATATCTATTTCGCTAAAACTGCACTTGAACTTGGGAAAACAACAATTACCGAAGGGTTTAAAGTATTCGGGTTTGAAGACACTGTTCCTTTTAAATATCCATTAACAACATCGCAAATAGCAAATGAGGGTATAAACAATGATGTTCAACTAGCAGATACAGCTTATGGGCAAGGCGAACTATTAACTAACCCTTTGCATATGTCTCTAATGTATACGGCATTCTTAAATGGAGGAAATATACCAAAACCGTTACTATTTAAAGATGAAGAACAGGAGACTTGGAGGGAGAGCATAATTAGCGAAGTACACGCAGATAGAATATTGTTAGATCTTTTGCAAGTTATAGAAAGTCCTAATGGTACTGCTTCCCAAGCTAAAATCAATGGCTTACCGCTTGCAGGGAAAACGGGTACTACTGAGTATAAATTAAGTCAAGATGAAGAAGGAAAAGAAAATGGCTGGTTTATTGCCGTTAATACAGAAAATCCAGAATTGCTCGTTTTAATGATGGTTGAAGATGTTAAAGGTGGAAGCTCCTACGTCGTTCCAAAAGTTAGAGAAGTTTTTTTAACTCATTTAAATTAATGTTTGTTATAAGGATTTCTCTTTTTGGAGAAGTCCTTTTTTATAGCCAAAAGGTAAAAATCGCCACCATATTGTTGATGAGAGGAGGGATAACTAATCCTTACAACAGAATAACCCGTAATAAAGCTAAGATGATGGCTGCAACACTAAGCCCTGTCCCAATCGTCCATTTCACAATCTTCAAGTGAATTTCCTTAGTATTATTTTTAACCTCGGTTTCAGTCATATACTCTTTTTCAGTCAATATTTTATCTACCGTTAATGCTACTTGCTCTTCTGTCGTTATTTTTCTTTCATTAAATTGTTCATTAATAATCACCTTTACATCATTTTCATCTGTTTTTTTTTTCAACCATATTAGATAGATCTTCAACATCTTGTTGAATTTTCTTTATCTTTTCATTAAGTAATATATACTCGCTACCTTTATTATTGTTTTCCAACATCTGTCCCTCCTTCAAGCGTCCTCATAATAATCTATTTGAACTACGGTTTCGTTGTGTGGACAAAAGACATGTTTTAAAATAATTTTCTTAAACTTGGTTGGTCGGTCCAGCTTAGAACATAAACCTCTTGAAAAGCAAAAAAATTATTATCTGAAGAACCAATGCAATTGAAAATGTCTTTAAAATGTAAAAATAATCCAAACTCGAAACCATAACTAGTTTAACTCCCTAAAAAAAACTAAATTTTAATGTATTTTGTTTTGATTTTTGAGAAAAATAACTACGGGAAGTGAGGGAGCGTAAAAATTAAAAAGTTAAAACTTTAATTTTCTCTACGATGAACTCATCACCCAAAAAATCAAAAAATTTAAATGAGGTGTAGGTAATGGCAAACAACAATCGTAACAGAAACAACAACAACAACAACAACAACAACAACAACAACAACAATAACAACAACGAATTAAACATCGACAATGCAAATACTGAATTTGCAAATGAGAACGATGCTCAAGATTTAAACAATCGTAATAACCGTAACAACAACAATAACAACAATAACAACAATAACAACAACTAATTAGATTACAAGAACGTACAGGGGAAATCGTTTCTTGTACGTTTTTCACATCACTTTGTAAAAGGAGTCGTTCACTTTGGACCAACAATGCTTTTATTGTAGTAGTGAACTAGATGAGAATAACTTCCATTATGCTTCTTTTATTCAGGAAAGTGATCACGTTGAACACCCTCTATGTAGTGATTGCTACAAAGAGTGGTTAATAGGAATTAAAGGATAACACAAGTAGAGACCTATATAGGTCTCTTTTTTCGGTTTTAAACATAATTAAGCATGAATATCGTGCTATTGAAATAGTTTATTGTAAGGGCTTACGACAATGATGAAGAAAAATGGAGGGAATTAATTTGTAGCGAGGTGTGATCAATGAAACGAATTCAATGTAGTGACCTTTCAATAAAATTGGATAAACAGCAACTCGATCGTTTAATTAAAGGTGTGTTAAGTGTAAACTACAGCATCTTTTGGGGCTTTGATAGAGGAAAGATGATATTAAATATTTATTCTGCAGAGGGCAATCATAAGCTCACGATGATTAAGCATAAATCATTTCTCGAAATTATTGAGGTTGATATAAAGACAGAGAAAATGCTTCAAATCATTGATCAATGGGTACCTTTAAGAGTGGAAATAAACAAGAAGAAGCTTGAAGATAGAAGAAGAAAAGAACAAGAAATATATCGTCGTATTGATAAATATTTATTGGAGTTGAGTGATTATTTAAAAAGTGGTGACGAAAAAACTGTTGAAGAAATTAAATCGAAGTTGGCTGAACTTAATAAAGAATTGTTGAAGTTAAAGGAAGACTCATAATTAACTACTATGCACTGGTGACAGTGCTTTTTTTAGGCCCTGTTATAGTTTGGTGGAGATATCAACAATATATCATTTACGTAAAAAGTTATGAAAATATAGTGTCGTGAAACCTTAATTTGGTATATATTAGTATGAAAGGGAGTTAATTTTATTGAATAAAAATTCATCTTTATTATTTCAAAAGGAGTGGGAGTATGAGTGAACAACAGCTTAAAGTTATAAAAAATACTAGTCGTAAACTTCGAGTTCCTGAAGCGCAGCTAGCCTTTGGTAAAGAGTTTACTGATCATATGTTTGTTATGGATTATTCAACAAAAATGGGTTGGCATCATCCTCGTATTACTCCGTATGAGTCGATTACATTGGATCCAGCAGCGATGATTTTTCACTATGGGCAAACGGTTTTTGAAGGCTTAAAAGCCTATCGAACAGAGGATGATCGTATCCTATTATTTCGACCAGAGAAAAACTTTCAGCGAATGAATCGTTCTAGTGAACGATTAAGTATGCCCCCATTAGACGAAAAGCTAGTGCTCGATTATTTAATGGAACTACTACGTATTGATCAAGATTGGATCCCTGTAACAGAGGGATATTCATTATATATACGGCCATTTATTATTGCAACTGAACCAAATCTTTCATTAGCGCCATCTAATACATACCAATTTTATATTATCCTATCACCAGTAGGTTCCTATTATAGTGAAGGGATCCATCCAGTTAAAATTTTTGTAGAAGAAGAGTTTACAAGAGCAGTTCGAGGAGGTACTGGCACAGCCAAAACAGCTGGAAATTATTCAGCAGCTTATCTTGCGCAGAAAAAAGCATCAGCAAAAGGTTACTCCCAAGTACTGTGGTTAGATGGAGTAGAGAAAAAGTACATTGAGGAAGTTGGGAGTATGAATGTTTTCTTTAAAGTTGATGGGGAAATTGTAACTCCCGCATTAAATGGTAGCATTTTAGAGGGAATTACTAGATTGTCCATTATTGAGTTATTAAAAGATTGGAAAATTCCCGTAATTGAACGAAGAATTTCTATTGAAGAAATATTCGAAGCATATAAAGCTGGGAAACTAGAGGAAGTATTTGGAACAGGAACAGCAGCAGTTGTTTCACCAGTTGGCGAACTTACTTGGAATGAACAAAAAATAACGATTAATAATGGCCAAACAGGTGAGTTATCGCAAATGTTATATGAAACATTAACAGGCATACAAACAGGGATACAAACAGATCCATTTGGTTGGACAGTAGAAGTGAAAAAATAACAAAACTTATAAAAGCTAACTCTTTAGGGTTAGCTCTTTATTTTGGCTATTGATGTGTGTGAAGCTTTTGGATATAAAGTTTACGAAAACAGTCTTTAATTTCTAACTAGATTAAAGCTGGGTGGCTATCAAAAGCGATTACTATAAACAAAAAAATAATAAGATTGTGAATAAATGTTAGAATTGTTTGTAATTTTTGTAGAATCAGAAGAGCCAATATAGTAATATTCATAATATAGTGGTAATTTCGACGTATTTTATCAAATATGAAAGGTTCTGAAAAGATGAAACTAAAAACAAAGCTATATTTTGGGTTTGGAGCCATCCTGTTCATTATCGTTATTTTAAGTGTCAATGTATACTATACGATGAATCAACAGAAGGAAAATATGAATGCAATCGTTCATGAAAATTATGAGAGAGTAAAGCTAATTGAATTACTTCGCAATGAAATCAATACGACAGCAAGAGAAATTAGAGAACTTCTTTTAATGAGTGATAATATTGTTATTGATGAACATATTAGTATCATTAAAAAGTCTCAGGTTGATACAGTAGAGTTATTTTCACAGTTAGATACAATGCCTTATTCTGAAGTTGAAAGTAAACAGATTGTTTCCATGTTAAAGGATTTAAGTAATGCATACTTTGGAGTAGTTAGTAGAGCTATCGAACATACTCTAGAAGGAAATAATGAGCAAGGAATTAGAGAATTAATTGATGACAATCGGGATATGAGAAATCAGATTGTTACTGGATTTGACCGTTTAAATGAAATTGAAGAAGGTGCGATGAATGCCGCATTAGCAAATATAGAAGCAGATTTTCAGTACACAGTACTCTTTCTTATTTCATTGTTTGTTTTTGCAGCATTAATCGTAATTGGTATAACCATTTCTGTTGTTAGAAGTATTACGAAAAGCATTTATCAGGTTCGCGATGTAATAACGAGTGTACCAGGCCATGTTAATGAAGATTTACCTCGTATAGAAGAGATATCTAAGGATGAAATTGGTGATATTGCCAAAGCATATAACGAAATGGCTCATGCTTTAGAAGATTATTCTAGGCAAGAAAAAGATTTAAAGAGGTATTTGGAAGAAGAGAATTGGATCAAAACAAAATTTGCAGAGATTATGACGAAGTTTCAAGGATTACAAAATATTCAGCATTTTGGAGAACTGTTTATTTCCAAGGTTGCGTCATCTGTTGAAGCGACATACGGGGCAGTTTATATAAAAGAAGAAAATGAGCTTAAACAAATCGCGGGCTATGCTACAAGTAAAAATGGGAAAGTCGGAGAAATTTATTTTAAAATTGGACAAGGTTTAGTTGGACAATGTGCTCAAGACAAAGAAACTCTAGTTCTCGATGAAATACCAAAAGACTATATTACTATTAAATCAGGGTTAGGAGGATCTTCACCAACGTCTTTAGTCATTTTACCAATTAAGATTGAAGGTGAAGTATTAGGGGTTATTGAACTAGCAAAATTTGAAAAGTTCTCTTCATTACAATTGAAGCTTCTAGACCAGTTGAGTAGTTCATCTGGCGCAATAATTAACCGAATTGTTAATCATATGCAGATCGAAAAACTCTTAACTGAATCGCAAACGCTAACTGAAGAACTACAAACCCAATCTGAAGAATTGCAGCAGCAACAAGAAGAACTAAGGCTTACTAATGAGCAGTTACATGAGCAATATAAAAATTCAGATGAAAAAACGAAAGAGTTAGAAAAAATTAAACAAGACCTAGAAGAGAAAAATAGAGGGATTGAATTAAGTTCAAAATACAAGTCAGAGTTTCTCGCTAATATGTCTCATGAACTTCGTACCCCTCTCAATAGTATGTTGATCTTATCACAAATACTGTCTGAAAATGGTGAAGGAAACCTAACTGAAAAACAGATCGAATACGCACTAACAATCTATTCTTCTGGTAGTGATTTACTCGATTTAATCAATGATATCCTTGACTTATCAAAAATTGAATCTGGGAAAATAGATATCTATCCAGAGCAGATACTATTGAGTGATGTTAAAGGATTTGTAGAAAGACAATTTAATCCAGTAGCTCGTCAAAAAGGATTGAATTTCAAAATAGCTATTTCTGAAGATGCACCGAAGATTATCTTTACTGATGATCAACGTTTAAAACAAATCTTAAAGAATTTATTGTCGAATGCATTTAAATTCACACAACAAGGATCAGTCGAACTCCGTTTAAGCAAGGGTAAAGGAGATGTTAGGTCCAAAATTGTCTTTTCAGTGGTAGACACTGGAATTGGTATTCCAAGAAGTAAACAACATGATATTTTTGAAGCCTTTTTCCAAGGTGATGGTACGACAAGCAGAAAGTTTGGGGGGACAGGCCTAGGGCTATCAATTACACGTGAACTTTCACAATTATTAGGTGGTTATGTAACGATTGAAAGTGTTGAAGGAAAGGGAAGTATTTTTAGTCTCCATATTCCTGATTATTACGAACTATCAGGCATCCAACAAAACGTCATGGAAGAGGTAGCTGCAACACAGGAAAACAACAATGTACGTATTGTTGAAGCAACTCAGTATACAGAATTAGAAAAAATTTCCCCTTCAAGTGTAGAGGATGATGAAGGTAACAAAGAGCCATTTGAAGATAGGGTCGTCCTTATCGTTGATGATGACATGCGGAACGTATTTGCGTTAACAACAGCACTTGAAATGCAAAATATGAAAGTATTGTTTGCTGAAAATGGTAGAGAAGCACTTGAAATTCTAAACAGTGATACATCAATTGATATTGTACTTATGGATATTATGATGCCAGAAATGGATGGTTATGAAGCGATGAAACGAATTCGTGAGGACGAGAAATTCCCAGACCTTCCGATTATTGCGTTAACGGCAAAAGCGATGAAGAGTGACAAAGAAAAATGTATATTGGCTGGTGCCTCGGATTATATAAGTAAGCCAGTTAATATGGACCAGCTATTATCACTCATTAAAGTTTGGATATATAAGTGAGGAAAGAGATGACAATGATAATTTCTTCAGAAGACGCGGATTTAGATGTTGAAAGAATTGAGATTGAATTATTGCTCGAAGGTATTTATCGTCATTATGGATTTGATTTTAGAAATTATGCCTACTCTTCCGTAAAGAGAAGAGTTTGGCATAGGGTCCGAGCAGAACAACTAAACACCATTTCAGAACTGCAATCAAAAGTTTTGCATGATCCTCTCGTATTAAAAAGTTTTTTAAACGATTTATCTATTAATGTAACCGAGATGTTTCGTGACCCGAGTTTCTTTAAAGCTTTCCGTGAAAAAGTGATTCCTTCCTTACGGGATATACCATTCATCCGTATTTGGCATGCGGGATGCTCTTCTGGTGAAGAGGCGTATTCAATGGCGATCCTTTTACTTGAGGAAGGATTATATGAAAAAACAAAAATATATGCTACAGATATGAATGAAGATATTTTAGAAAAGGCGAGAGAAGCAAGAATTCCTTTAAGTTATATGCAACTTTATACGAAGAACTATCAGCAAGCTGGGGGACATAAGGAATTCTCTGAATACTATACGGCTCATCATGATTACGTTTTATTAAATCCGATACTTAAGAAAAACATTGTATTTGCCCACCATAACTTAGTCACAGATCATTCCTTTAATGAATTTCATGTGATCATTTGTCGTAACGTATTAATCTATTTTAATATAGCATTAAAAAATAGAGTTTATGACCTTTTTTATCATAGTTTAAGTGATGGTGGTTATTTAGGATTAGGGAATAAAGAGACTCTAACAAGTGGTGACACATCACATTTTTATCAAGAAATTGACAGGAATGAAAAAATTTATATAAAAGGGGCACCACAATCTTGCTAAGGATTTTTACCCTAAATTCTATTATCAATTGCCAAAAAACATAAAACTATAAAGGAAACTGAGGGATAAAGATATGGTGAATGGGGAGAAAGTAGATATATTATTAGTAGACGACAGACCAGAGAACCTTATTGCATTAGAAGCTGTTCTTGCTTCTCCAGAATATAACTTAATTAAAGCGGACTGTGGGGAGGAAGCGTTAAAGTATGTCCTTCAGTATGACTTTGCAGTAATCTTATTGGATGTTCAAATGCCAGGGTTGAATGGGTTTGAAACAGCTGAATTAATTAAACAAAGAAAAACTTCCATGCATATACCAATCATTTTTATTACAGCCTTAAGTAAAGCAACTGAACATGTTTCAAAAGGATACTCAGCTGGTGCGGTTGATTATATATTTAAACCATTTAACCCAAGTCTTTTAAGAAATAAGGTAGCAGCATTTGTTGATATATATAAAGATAGAAGAGAGATTGAAAAGCAACGAAATATATTAGAGAAACAAACGAATGATTTAAAAGAAAAGTATATGAACCTAGAACTAATTATCGCCGACAAAACAAAAGAGTTGGTGTTAGCGAATGAAGAATTGCAAGTTTCACAAGAAAGTTTCCGAAAAATTTTTCATTGTAGCCCAAATTTAATGTCAATTAGGTCTTATCGAGACAAAAAGTATCTTAAAGTAAATAAAATTTGGTCACAAATTACAGGCTATGAATTAAATGAATTAGAAAGTGTACAAAATAATTTATTACATATTAAACCGAACACGACAGGAGAGTTTGCAGACGATAATCAACTTTTGGACATAATAGATGGACTCTATAATGAACAAGTTACGTATGTTACAAAAGATGGTGAAACCAGAGATGGTCTACTTTCGACTGAACAAGTATATATCAATGGTGAACCCTGTATTATTAGTGTGATAACTGATATTACAGAATCGATGAAAATGCAGAAAGAAATAACTCGTTTGGATCGTTTAAACTTAGTAGGGGAAATGGCTGCGGGGATCGCTCATGAAATCCGTAATCCCATGACTACTGTGCTTGGGTTTTTACAACTGTCAAAAAAACAACAGGAATATCCTACACCAATAGAATATATTGACTTAATGATTGGTGAGCTAGAACGTGCAAACGGAATTATTACGGAATTTTTAGCACTTGCAAAAGATAAAGCAACTGACCCACGTCTAGAGAATTTAAATGATATCATTCTTGCATTGCACCCATTACTTCAAGCAGAAGGTATGCTTGGGAATAAAAACGTTAATTTAGAATTAGAGGATTGTCCTTTCCTTTTCATAGATGAGAAGGAAATAAGACAACTGATTTTGAATATTGCGTTAAATGGTCTTGAAGCGATGTCATTAGGTGGGAAGTTAACCATCCAAACTTATGTGGAAAACGATAAAGCTATTTTAAAAATTAGTGATGAAGGCCCAGGAATTGAGCCAGAGGTAATGGAAAATATCGGTACACCATTCTTTACAACAAAAGATAAAGGAACAGGTTTGGGGTTAGCTATCTGTTATAGTATTGCTGCGAGAAATCGAGCAAATATTGAAATTGATACTAGTACTAGTGGAACAACTTTTATCGTAACTTTTCAACAAAGCTTGAGAATTTGTCATACTAATGATATGGCGTAAGTTTATAGTTTTAAATACAAACATAATCCTCAAGAGGGTTATGTTTTTTTTGGTGTGTATGAAGAAAAACTCATAGGAAAAGTGAAGAATGATAAAAATAAGGAGTGTTGCACCTCATAGTGAAAATGACCTTAAGCTTTAGTTAAAGGAAATTATTGATATAACCCTTGGTTTTAGGCTCATTGTGTGAAAAGTTATTTTCACAGGCTTTTCAGGACAGGTTTGAAAAATGGAATGAAATGAACGAGAAAATGTATTTTCTCATCAATTTTCAGGCTATTTTCAGTTGAGCCCAAAATCATCAACGCTCTTTAATGGAGCTAATAAAAATAGATTGGAGTTTATTATATGGATGTAGTAACAATTGGCGAAACAATGGCTCTTTTCACTCCTGAATCTTCAGGGTTGATGCGATATGCTCATACTTATACAAGGAAGTTTGGTGGTTCGGAATCGAATGTTGCAATCGGACTAGTTAGATTAGGTCATCATTCTGGATGGATTAGCCGTGTCGGAGATGATGAATTGGGTACTGCAATGATTTCTTTCATTCGGGGGGAAGGAGTTGATGTAAGTGAGGTCCAAGTTGAGAGAGGGGGACAGACAGGAATTTACTTTAAGGAATTACGACGAGAAGGTGATGTAAGAGTACTTTATTATCGAAAACATTCCGCTGCTAGCAGAATGTCCAAAGATGACCTGAACGAAGCATATATTGCTCAGGCTAAATATCTTCATATTTCAGGAATAACTCCAGCACTAAGTGATAGCTGTTATGAAATGCTAAAGGAGGCTGTCAAAGTTGCAAAAAAGCATGGGGTAACAATCGTTTTTGATCCGAATTTAAGAAAGACGCTGTGGACAGAAGAGAAGGCTAAAAATGTTCTTGTTGAATTCGTAAGAGAAAGTGATATCGTTCTTCCTGGTATCGGTGAAGGGAAGTTTTTATATGGAGTAGGAGACCCTCAACTTTTAGGAGAGCGCTTTTTAAAAGAAGGACCATCCACTTGTGTTTTAAAAGTGGGTGCAGAAGGTGCCTATTACTTTACAAAAGACAAGACCGAATTTGTACCAAGCTTTAATGTAGAGAAAGTTGTCGACCCTGTTGGTTCTGGGGATGGTTTTTGTAGTGGTTTTTTATCAGGCCTTCTAGATGGACTAAACTTATATGATGCCGTGAGACGTGGGAATGGGGTAGGCGCAATGGTAGCCATGGTAAATGGTGATGTAGAGGGGCTTCCTGATAAACGGGATTTAGAGAATTTCATTCATCAAACGCAAACAGATGATGTTAATAGATAATGGAGGTTGAGGCTAAATGGGATATTTAGACACGATCAAAGAAAATGGTGTTGTAGCAATTATTCGAGGAGCTGCCCCAGAAAATATATTTGAAATTGCTAAAGCGCTTAGTGAAGGTGGTGTTAAAACATTAGAGATTACAGTAGAAACTCCGAAAGTCATGTCATTAATTGAGTCTGTACGTTCAAAATTTCCAAATCTTATTGTTGGAGCTGGGACAGTTTTGGATCCAGAAACGGCTAGAGCAGCAATTTTGGCTGGATCTCAATTTATTTTCTCTCCAACTGTTAATGAGGAAACGATTCGCTTAACAAAGAGGTACGGTGTAATAAGTATTCCTGGAGCATTAACACCAACAGAAATTTTGACAGCCTACGAACATGGTGCAGATGTTATTAAGGTATTTCCAGCTAATATTTACGGACCTAGCTATTTAAAAGATGTTCACGGGCCACTCCCGCATATTCCGCTAATGCCTACAGGTGGAATTGACTTACATAATGTCACTGACTATATACAAACAGGCGCAGTCGCTGTTGGTCTAGGAAGCGCACTAGTTAACACGAAAAAGACTATGACAAAAGAGTATTTTGATGAACTGACAAAAAAAGCTGCATCATTTGTAGAAGCAGTAAATCAAGCACGACAAGGTTTATATATAGAGTAAAGAATGACTAAAACCACTAGGGTCTCCTAGTGGTTTTAGTCTAGTATGGTATTAGGAGGAGGGTGAACATTTTGGAATCCATAAACCTCCTGGCGAAGTAGCTTTGCCTAACAATTTCACTGTTGTTGAAAATTGTATTAAGCTTTCGTTGCTAGATTTATAAAAAGTCCTAATGGCGTCTTTGAAAGTCACTTAAGTTTTTAAAATGAGGTTGAAGCGAAATATAAAGATTTTTAAATGTATGGTAAAGGGTTTGATAAATTGTATGATTTACCTCATTAGGAAAATAGGTTTTTTCCATGGGAATATAGTCTTTAATATCTGAAAGTGAATTGGCTTCTCCGATGCCAACTAACCCCATCCAAGCCGCTCCCCAAGCAGAGCTTTGATGGCTTACAGGAACTTGAATTTCTTGTCCAAAGACATCAGCTAGGATTTGTAACCAAAGTGGAGAGCGCGCAAAGCCTCCGCTAGCAAAAACATTCTTAGAAGGGCCTGCAAGTCTTTCAAGAGCTTCGTTAACTGTTAGTAAGCTAAATATTACGCCTTCCATTCCAGCTCGGATTAAATGTTCTTTTTTATGAGCTAAGGTTAGACCAATGAAGCTCCCTCTAGCATTTGCATCCCAATAAGGAGCGCGTTCGCCATTCAAGTATGGCATAAATAGTAATCCGTTGGCTCCAGCATCAACGGTTTGAGCCAACTCGTTAAGCTGCTCGTATACACTTTGACCACCTTTTTCTGCAAGGTAGATTTGGTGTTCCCCGACGACTTCCTTTAACCACTGTAGTACAATCCCACCATTATTCGTTGGACCTCCCATAATCCATGAATTTTTAGTAAGGCCATAGCAAAAAATTTCTTGTAGCTCGTCTGTTTGTGGTTTGTCCGCCATTTGGCGGATGGCTCCGCTTGTGCCAACTGTAATCGCAACATCACCAGGAGAGATTGCGCCGATACCAAGGTTAGCGAGGGGACCGTCACTAGCACCAATTACAAATTTAGTCGTAGAACTTAAACCTATCTCATCTGCAATTTCATTTAATAACCCTTCACAAACATAGGTAGGTGGAACGGGTTCGGATAGTTGTTCTCTCTGAATGCCTGTAATTGCTAAGGCTTCTTCATCCCAATCAAAGGTATGTACGTTAAAAATTCCTGTAGCAGATGCAACAGAGTAGTCCACAACATATTGATTAAACCATTTTTTTAGTAAGTATTCTTTGATAGAAATAAACTTATTGGCTTTGAGATAAGGTGGATAATTTGTATCTTTCATCCAAACCAATTTTGTGAATGGTGACATCGGATGTATAGGGGTTCCGGTTTTTAAATAAATCCCCAGTCCAGTCGTTGTTTTAATAGCTTCGGCTTGGTGAACACTTCTTCCGTCAGCCCAAGTAATTGACGGCGATAAGGCATTCCCTTGCTCATCCATACAAATTAGTGAATGCATAGCAGAGGAAATGCCAACAACAAGAATTTTGTCATTAAATGATAGACCTTTCTTTATTATATTTTTTAGCGCTTTTTTAGCGGCTTTTTCGATTTCATCTGGGTTTTGCTCAACCCAGGAAGGTTGAGGGTGATAGACATGATAAGTTTGCTCACTTTCTATTACTACTTTTCCTTCTTTTGTAAATAGGACAGCTTTTGCACTCGTTGTTCCTATATCTAAACCAATGACATAATCCACGATACGTTCTCCCTTTCGGTTAAAAGCTTTATATCTATAAGCTCTATTAGGTCAGTGTTGAATTAATTTTTATCTACCTAACCTTATGACGACTTTTTCTTAATATTGACGATTTCGTTTATTGTATCCATTAGGATTGAAAAAGCTAAATTTCTATATTTTCTTTCGAAGGAATGCATAATATTTCTTGCCTTATTCAAAATAATAAAAGTAATTTAAGAACTATTTACTAAGCCTGATAGGATTTAGTAATGGAGCAAACAACAGCACTATTCTTTTTACTTTGGATGAAATGTAATATTCATCATAAAGAAAGCTGTTTTCGCAAACTTTGTTGCTATTGGACCATTTTTTTTGCTAAAGCGCGAAGAACCAAGCTTTCGCTTGGTTAACGTCCAATCGCTATAGCAGCAATCTTTTAGGAAAAGGGCTTAAAGAAAATAACAGGAGGTATTACGGGTGAATTACTTCAAAACCATTTTTACAACCATTTTTATTTTCAGCTTGTTTTTTGTAGCCGCTGCTTGTGGTACAGCGCCAGCTGAACCTGATGCAGGGGAAGGTACTGCGGGAGAAGCGGCACCAGGGGTTCAAAGAACGATTCGTGCAGGTATCGGATTAAATGATCAACATCCTCAATACCTTGGTCTACTTAAATTTAAAGAGTTAGTTGAGGAAAGAACAGATGGATCGATAGTCGTTGAGACCTACCACAGTGGTCAGTTAGGGGACGACCGTTCGATGATGGAAGCACTTCAATTAGGGACACAAGAAGTGACTGTTCCTTCCACTGCTCCTATTGCGGGGTTTGTCCAAGAGTTTACTGTATTTGATTTTCCATTTTTATTTCCAAGTGAAGAAGTGGCCGATGAAGTTCTAGACGGTGATGTTGGTCAGATGATGTTAGATAAATTAGATGATCAAAATTTAGTTGGATTAGCTTATTGGGAAAATGGATTCCGTGATCTGACTAATGCTCGTCGTGCTGTTGCTTCAATGGAGGATATGAAAGGTTTATCAATTCGTACTATGGAAAATGAGCTACATCTTGAGGCTTTTCGTGCGTTAGGTGCAAATCCAACACCAATGGCCTTTACAGAATTGTTTACAGCATTACAGCAAGGTGCTGTAGATGGTCAAGAAAACCCAGTTGCAACTGTGTACTTACAAGGTTTCCAAGAGGTTCAAGACCATATTTCTAATACACATCATATTTATAGTCCGTTTGTTTTCTTAATGTCAAAGACATTCTTTGATTCATTGTCAGAGGAAGAGCAAGAAATTGTAAGAGAGGCAGCTAGAGAAGCTGGTCAACATCAACGTCAATTAAATCGTGAAGCTAATGCGCAGTATTTAGATGACTTACAAGAAGCTGGTATGACATACACGGAAATTGATGAGGAAGCACGCCAAGAAATGATTGATACTGTACAACCTGTACTAGATAAGTATGCTGAACGCATTGGTCAAGATATTGTTGACCAAGTATACGAAGCAATACAAGAAGCTCAAGAGGATTAGAACTAGCTATGATGGGACTTGAATGAAACTAAAGGACTTCAAGTCCCTTTTGAAAGTATTTTTCTCAAAATATGCAAATTAAGATGTTGTTTCTGTTATAGCAGGCTGAACTCATACTTAAGAGTAAAACCTTGGAAAATGAAGAAACATAAAAGTATATATCTTGAGCTTTTATCAGTTAGGTACATAGATACTTGTAGATTATCGATAAGGTATATAGTTTTGAGGTTCTTCTATTTAAAAAATTGATTTGTAAAAGTGAGGGGTGCAAGTGTTTGTTGTTAGGTGGCTAAATGAACATCTTGAGGAAGTTTTCCTTGTCATATTTTCTATGATTATGGTTGTGGTCATTGCAATGCAAGTTTTTATGAGATACATCATGGAGGCTTCCCTTGCTTGGTCCGAAGAATTAGCGCGGTATTGTTTTATTTGGCTTGTATATCTTGGAATTAGCTATGGTGTAAAAAAACAACGGCATATTAAAGTTGATGTCATGCTTCTTTTGCTGAGAGACAAGGGGAAAATCATACTAAATATCGTTGCAAACTTACTATTTTTAGGTTTTGCCTTATTTGTTGTCTATTATGGGTACGATGTTGCTTCGAGGTTATTAGCGTGGGGGCAACGATCTCCAGCACTTCAGTTACCAATGGGCCTCGTTTATATGGCGACACCAATTGGCATGGGGTTAACGATTATTCGGTTAATTCAGCAACTAATAAAACAATTTAAAACCCTGTTAGGCAAAGACGAATATGATGTCAAAACTGAACAAGAACGACTACTTGATATTCAAGATATTGAAGAAGATGTTGAAAGAGGAAAGAATAAATTATAAAGGGGTATTGATATGGCAGCAGGTGTATTATTTGGAAGCTTTGCCCTTTTCTTACTTTTGAGCGTACCTATTGGAATTGCTCTAGGTTTAGCTACGTTAGTAACCATTGTATATACAGGGTCATTACCAGTTGAGTTTCTAGCGCAAGGTCTAGTTACTTCGGTTGACTCTTTTCCCTTGATGGCGGTTCCTTTTTTCATTTTAGCTGGTGAAATTATGGGGAAAGGTGGAGTTTCGGATCGATTATTCCGTGTAGCAAATACAGTAGTCGGTAATAAAACTGGTGGTTTTGCAATAGCGACAATTATTACGTGTATGTTTTTCGCGGCAATTTCTGGTTCTGGACCCGCCACGGTAGCTGCGATTGGTGGAATTATGATTCCTGCAATGGTTCGCCAAGGATATGATAAACGTTTTTCGACAGCTGTAGTAGCTGCAGCTGGTTCCTTAGGAGTTATTATTCCACCAAGTATCCCAATGGTTATTTATGGAGTTGTTGGTGGTGTCTCTATAGGAAGTTTATTTATAGCAGGTATCATTCCAGGTCTCCTGGTAGGTTTTGCTTTAATGGCGTATGCTTACTTTTACTCAAAAAAGAAAGGTTATCGTGGAACAGAGGAAAAGTTTGCTTTCAAGACCTTTCTAAAGGCGAGTTGGGAAGCAAAATGGGCATTATTAGTTCCGATTATTATTCTAGGTGGTATTTATGGAGGAATATTTACTCCGACGGAAGCGGCAGTTATAGCGGTTGTTTACGGTCTGGTTGCAGGTATGATCCTTTATCGTGAATTAAAAATAAAAGATATGCCAAAAGTTTTTATTGATGCTGCGCTTACAACAGCAACCATTTTAATTATCGTCGGTACTGCCACCGCATTTGGAAGGTTGTTAACAGTTCAACAAATTCCAAACCAAGTAGCTCAAGCGATGTTAAATATCTCGGAAAACCCAATTGTGATCATTTTACTAATTACGATCTTGCTGCTTATCGTTGGATGTTTTATGGATACCCTAGCAGCTATTATCATTTTAACTCCTATTCTTCTACCAATTGCTGTAAATATAGGGTATAATCCAATTCATTTTGGTATTTTAATGATTGTTAATTTAGCGATTGGATTTATTACACCACCATTAGGAGTAAATCTCTTTGTTGGTTCTGGTATCTCAGGATTATCAATTGAGGCTATTTCAAGGGCGATCATTCCATTTTTCCTAGTTATGTTAGTAGCCCTATTAATTATTATTTTTATTCCACAGCTTTCCTTGATGCTATTAAATATATAGGTAATTAAATGGGGTGAATATTTCATGAGTGAAACCAGTTTAAAGGAAATTACAATTAATATAGGTGAGGATAAAACTATTATTGAATTAAGTAAAATCATTCAACCTTTTCAATCGGAAATATACTTACGTAAATTATTACGGGGTAATCCAATAGAAGTAAACTTAAAAAGTTTTTTAGGGTTAATAACCTTAAATCTGCAAAATGGAGATTCGATTACAGTAAAAGCAGTTGGAATGGATAGTGAAGAAGCTTTACAAGCAGTTGTTCATTATTTAACTCAAGATTAATAAAAGAAGAGAGGCGGTTGCGGGTATCCGTCTCTTTTTTAAACTAGGGTTGTTCGTTTGACAAATCTAGAATGATGGTAGGGGTAGTATCCTATATTATCACCAAGACATACGCATTGAAAAGTTTTTAAAGGAGGAAGGTAGGTGACTATATTTTTTGAAGTCGTTTTACCAGTTCTTCTAGTCTTTCTTATAGGGTTTCTTGTACAGAAGTGGAGGAAAATAAAAATTCCTGCTGTTTCTGAAGTAGCTATTTATATTATGACACCGTGTTTAGTTTTTCGGACATTTTACACTGCTGAACTAGATATGCAATATTTTTATATGGTTATCTTTTCGATTCTTCTCTTATTTGCACTAATACTTATTAACAAAGTGTACTCATACATAATGAAGTATCCACAATCTACTGAAGGCGGCCTCATTCTTTCTACTGCTTTTATGAATTCGGGCAACTACGGAGCACCTATCATATTATTTGCTTATGGTGAAGTGGGTTTTGATTATTCGGTGACTTTTTTAGTATTACAAGCAATTGTCATGAATTTTTTTGGTGTTTACTATGCAGCAAGAGGAAACGAAGGAATAAAAATTGCCATGAAAGCTGTTTTTTTAATGCCAGCAACGTATGCTGTAATCATCGCATTGATTGCTAAAAGTTTGAATGTTGCGGTTCCTAACAACATCATGGCGACTGTCGATATTATTGCTGAAGCAACTGTTCCTACTGTCATGATCATCCTAGGGATGCAATTGGCATTAATTGAAATAGGTAACTTTGAATGGGGAAAAATAACGTATGGAACAGTAGTACGGTTAATTATTTCGCCACTTATAGCGTTCGGCATAACGTTAATTCTACCGATTGATCCTTTGTTAACAAAAGTGCTTATCGTTTCAGCAGCTATGCCTTCAGCAGCAACCATTGTTATGTACGCAGTTCAGTTTGATTCAGAACCTAAACTCGTTTCGAGTATAACCTTGGTTACGACCTTAATTAGTATTATAACTATTACATTGCTGCTAGGTTTGTTACAGTAGTCTTGATAACCACACCTAGAAATTTAAGTTTAACTATTAATAATATATGTACTGGAGGTATTAAAGTGGATATTTATTTTTCACCTGAACTAAGTAAAGAAGATGCACAAGTGTTAAATATTGTTGACCGAGATGAAAAAGCAGTTGGATATTTAGCTTATATTATCGACGAAAAGAAAATCTATGTGTATGGACAGTTAGAAAATGAAGGAGTTTACGAAGATTTTAAAGATTTGGTTAAACCGTATCTTAAAGGTTTACAAAAAGTAAAGGAAGACGTAGAACTATATTCGTATCTTTCGGTCGGTGGGAAAAAAGTAGAACTTGAAGATGAAGAGAAAAAATAATAATAGAAGGAACTAACCCTGCGCACTTAGGGTTTTCTAGATTTTGGTGTAAAAAGGTATTGCGTTAACTAATTAATAATGATATATTATTCATTGTCGTTTCTGACCAACGCCGTTCTAGTTTAGAAAGAAGTACTAACTTTTCAGCAAACGAAAAAAGGTGTTGCAATCAATAAGAATTCGTGTTAAATTAATAGATGTCGCTTTGAAGGAGCGAGCAATTAATTAACAACATCAACAACCCACTAAAAATTGGTTGTTGACCAAATGTTGCTAACGTGATAAGATGTAATTCCTGTCGCTAACAACGACATAAAAAGTTCTTTGAAAACTGAACAAAAAGCCAAGCGAAATAAAGAGATACATGATATCTCGTCAATGTTTTAAAAACGTCACGTTTGTGACAGTGAGCTATATCAAACACTTTTATGGAGAGTTTGATCCTGGCTCAGGACGAACGCTGGCGGCGTGCCTAATACATGCA
>NZ_WMKZ01000061.1 GCF_019024285.1 Alkalihalobacterium elongatum | reverse complement strand
GACAGATGATTGGGGTGAAGTCGTAACAAGGTAGCCGTATCGGAAGGTGCGGCTGGATCACCTCCTTTCTATGGAGTATTAACTCTAGTCGATGCATACTTCGGTATGTATGCTTGTCACTTTTTGTTCAGTTTTGAAAGAATTCAAAACTGTTTGATTAACTTATTTGCGTCTGCGTATACGAGTGTCGCTACGAAGTAAGCTTCCTCGACGCAAGGCAGCACGAAGGTAGTCAAAGTAGTAATCCAAGGTGTGATTGAAGTCAGTCGCCTTGTTAAGTTTTGAAAGAACTCAAAACTTATTCTTTCTATTAATAACAAGTTTGATAGAGGGCCTATAGCTCAGCTGGTTAGAGCGCACGCCTGATAAGCGTGAGGTCGGTGGTTCGAGTCCACTTAGGCCCACCAGAAAATTAATTTATAAAATGGGGCCTTAGCTCAGCTGGGAGAGCGCCTGCCTTGCACGCAGGAGGTCAGCGGTTCGATCCCGCTAGGCTCCACCAAGAGTTACTTTAATCTTAATATTATTTTGTAGCATAAGAGTCGCTTTTGAGTCCGCTTAGAAGTGCTTTTTCTATCTAATAGTATAGTGGTTCTTTGAAAACTGGATAATGAATGCTAGAAAAGACATCAAGATTTTTACCAGGTTACACATTGTGTAACCAAGAGAAACTTGAGTCGTCAAGAATTCAACAACCTTTATTTCGATGTCTAGGTTTAAATTAGATCAGATGACCCGATTTTAAGCTTAGTAGTTTAAAGAGATGAATTAGAAACGAGAAGATCGAGGAAACAAGCTTTTGAGCAACGGAGCGTATGTTTAAAGGATACGTGAGTAGCGCAAAAAGTTAAGTTTACGAAGAGATTCGAAGTTTATCATTCGTCTTAGAGACAAATTAGAAGCAAGGAGTACGAGGCGGCAAGTTCTCGAGTAGCGGAATGTACGTTTAAAGGGTACATGAGCAACGCAGAGAGCGCAGCCAACGAAGTAATCCGCCGCTTATCATTTGTCGAATGGTTAAGTTATAAAGGGCGCACGGTGAATGCCTTGGCACTAGGAGCCGAAGAAGGACGCGACGAACAGCGA
>NZ_WMKZ01000060.1 GCF_019024285.1 Alkalihalobacterium elongatum | reverse complement strand
TAAGGACAAGCCGTAGCTTCGGTGATACGTTTAGCCCCGGTACATTTTCGGCGCAGAGTCACTCGACCAGTGAGCTATTACGCACTCTTTAAATGGTGGCTGCTTCTAAGCCAACATCCTGGTTGTCTGGGCAACTCCACATCCTTTACCACTTAACGTATACTTTGGGACCTTAGCTGACGGTCTGGGCTGTTTCCCTCTTGACTACGGATCTTAGCACTCGCAGTCTGACTCCCGAGGATAAGTATTTGGCATTCGGAGTTTGACTGAGTTCGGTAATCCTGTGGGGACCCCTAGCCCAATCAGTGCTCTACCTCCAATACTCTTCCCTCGAGGCTAGCCCTAAAGCTATTTCGGGGAGAACCAGCTATTTCCGAGTTCGATTGGCATTTCACCCCTACCCACACCTCATCCCCGCATTTTTCAACATGCGTGGGTTCGGGCCTCCATTCAGTGTTACCTGAACTTCACCCTGGACATGGGTAGATCACACGGTTTCGGGTCTACGACCACGTACTTCTTCGCCCTATTCAGACTCGCTTTCGCTACGGCTCCGCCTCTTCGGCTTAACCTTGCACGGGATCGTAACTCGCCGGTTCATTCTACAAAAGGCACGCCATCACCCGTAAATGGGCTCTGACTACTTGTAGGCACACGGTTTCAGGATCTCTTTCACTCCCCTTCCGGGGTGCTTTTCACCTTTCCCTCACGGTACTGGTTCACTATCGGTCACTAGGGAGTATTTAGCCTTGGGAGATGGTCCTCCCGGATTCCGACGGGGTTTCACGTGTCCCGCCGTACTCAGGATCCGTCTCGGAGAGACGATCATTTTGGCTACAGGGTTGTTACCTTCTCTGACGGGCCTTTCCAGACCGCTTCGCCTATGATCGTCTTTTCTTACTCCATGTGAGACGTCCTACAACCCCAAGAGGCAAGCCTCTTGGTTTGGGCTGTTTCCGTTTCGCTCGCCGCTACTCAGGAAATCGCATTTGCTTTCTCTTCCTCTGGGTACTTAGATGTTTCAGTTCCCCAGGTCTACCTCCTCATACCCTATATATTCAGGTATGGGTACCATCCCATTACGGATGGTGGGTTCCCCCATTCGGAAATCCCCGGATCAAAGTTTACTTACAACTCCCCGAGGCATATCGCTGTTCGTCGCGTCCTTCTTCGGCTCCTAGTGCCAAGGCATTCACCGTGCGCCCTTTATAACTTAACCATTCGA
>NZ_WMKZ01000005.1 GCF_019024285.1 Alkalihalobacterium elongatum | reverse complement strand
TTCCATATATGAATTCAAGTATATAAAAAAATACCTGTAGATAAAACACTCTTTTTCAAGTGTCCTAACTACAGGTACCAGTTTATATAGCTGTCTCTTTTTTTATTGGAGAAATGTAAGGATGTTGTTAAAAAAATGAAGTCAAAAAGTAAATTTTTTATTTATTTAACATTGTACTTAATGCAGATCAATTACAAGTGAAGTTAATGCTCATTTGCTCGCACAAACATTGATAAATATTTGAAATAAAAGCCCTTGTTTTTACTTCTTTTCCTACATATTAACAGACTAAAAGTGATCTCAAAATGCCACTATAAGTGGTGAAAGGAGGAGATCAAATGCGAAAATTCGCGATTACAATAACTGCAGCAACAATGATTATAGGTGGTTTAGCTGGATGTGGCGTCGATAACCAAGCTAGAGATATGGGTGGCGCTGGAGCAGCTAACAGAGAAATTGGCTATACTGATGCAGGTAGACAAGGTGCTGCTGGAGCAGGAGCACGAGGGGAAGTTGGTTTATTTGGTCAAGGACGTGGCGCTGGTATGGCTGGACATGGAGCAGCTGGTGCTGGGGCTCATGGTGGAGCAGGTACTGGACTGTTCGGCGGTGCTGGATTTGGTGGCGCTGGAGCAGGAACTGGCGGTGGTCATGGAATGACTGGAGCTGGAGCAGCTGGTGGCCGTGGAGTAACTGGTGCCAGATGGACAGGTGAAGGTCCGATAACTGATATGTTCACACCAAATAATCGTGCTGGACGTCAAGGTATTACTGGTTATGGAGTTGAACAACGTCAAGGTCAAGGTATCCGTGGTGGTCAATTAGGTGTTAATGACCGAGGTGCTGGCCTAAGAGGTACAGGTAGAACGATGAACCAACGTATGACAGGTCCTAACTATGATATGCGCGGTACTGGAATCGGTGGAGCTGGTTTCACTGGTCGTGGCATGGCAGGTAGAACTGGGATGACTGGAACTGCAGTACCACACGGAACATTAGATGATGCTAATACAGGAATGGGTGGAGCTGCAACACGTGGAGCTGGCATTCAAGGTCAAGCTGGAACACGTGGTGGTGCTACAGGAATTACAGGTGGAAATCGTGAAGGTATGGTAGACCAACGTGGAGTATTACGTGGTCAAAATCGTACGATGAGAGGTCAAACTACGGCTAATTACCACCGTAATTATGATGGACAAACAGTTCAAGAAATCGAGCGTTCTGTAGAAAATATGGATGGCATTAGAGATTGCCGTGTTGTAATGCACGACGATCAAGTTGTAGTAGCTGTTGAGCCAACAAATAAAAAGAACGAAGCTAAACTAGAAGAAAAAGTTGAAAATAATATCGAAAACATGGTTCGTGGTAAAAACGTTCATGTTGTAACAGACAAAGATTCAATGACACGAGTACGTACTATGGACGATCGTTTACGTGGTGGAGAAGCATTTGATGAAGTAGGTGCTACATTCACTGAAATGATTAGAGACCTAGGTCGTGCAGCTGGTCGACCATTTGAACGTACACGTAACTAGTAAGGTTATGAGCAGGAGATCTACTCTCCTGTTCAAATACATATAGTTTCCAATCCTGTTCAATAGCATATTCAATAATAAAATTATTATACAAACAATTTTCATCTACTTCAGATAATTTATGAACGAAAGAACGAATTTCATCACTTTATGGATAAAAGCATTTATTGGTGGTAAAGATAGACATATAAATAAGTGCTTTTATTTTTTATATGGTGGTGATTTTATGAAGGACGGTCAAATCATTAAGAAAATTACGAAAAAACATATGGTTGTAGCTGTCCTATTTTCGTTAAGTTGTGTCTTACTTTTAGGCTTTCAATCAGAAAACGAAAAGATTATTCAATCTCATGCTTCTAAACAAGCTATTCCTGTAATGAAATTGGCAAATAACGAAGACGTGGGTCCAAAGACAATACAAGTTAAATTACAGCGAGTTTATTTAGATGGTGAAGTAAGTGAAGAAATTGTTAAGGAAACGATTTGGTCAATGGAAGATTTTTGGGCTTTCTACGATCAATGGTTACTTGTCGATCAAAATGAAGAAGAAATTCTTTTTAAGCAGGAGATAGATGACATATCACCTTTATTAAAAATTAACGGATATTTCGGTTTATCTGATGATGGTGTATTAAATATTTATGAGGGAAAACCAGATGAAAAAAAGATTATTCAATCCTTTTTCCAAATAAACACGCAAAAACTAAAAAGCCATCATGAGAGTGAACTGAAGAACGGAATTCCAGTGATGTCACGAGAGAATTACCAAGAAGTGTTAAAAACCTTTAAAAAGTATGCAGAAACGGAGATGTAGAAGACGTGATATTGACATCACGTCTTTTTCGTCGTCGCTTCAAAGCAATAAATTGTATGAAAACAGCTTATTTTATTATTAGCGTTTATTAGCGCTTTTAAAGAACCTTGCTGAATTTGGGCTCCGCTGCGTTTTCTTATCACTATATGAAAAAGGTTGGTTATGATAAAATAGAAATACATGTTCGTTTTTTACATAGAAGAAGGTAAAGGGAGAGATATGGTTGTTTGATTTTATTAAAGGAAAAGTTGACTTTATAGATATTCAATATATTGTTATAGAGGTAAATGGGGTTGGGTATCAAATTCATTGTCCAAATCCTTTTATATTCCAAAAAGAGTTAGAAGAAGAATGTAAGATCTATACATACCAACATGTACGTGAAGATTTAATTCGTTTGTATGGATTTAAAACGAGAAAAGAAAGACATTTATTTGAAAAATTATTAAATGTTTCTGGAATTGGTCCTAAGGGTGCTTTAGCGATCCTTGCTTCTGGTCAACCAGAACAACTTGTGAACGCAATTGAAGAAGAGGATGAGAAGTTCCTTGTTAAATTTCCAGGGGTAGGCAAAAAAACCGCCAGACAGATTATATTAGATTTAAAAGGGAAATTAGATGAATTTGCTCCAAACTTATTCCAGCAAGGTGTAGCAGAAGAGTTTAGCAAGCCTAAGGGCAATACTTACTCCAAAGAGCTTGAAGAAGCTGTCGAGGCTTTAAAAGCATTAGGTTATGTAGATCGTGAAATTAACAAGATCGTTCCGCAATTAGAAAAAGAAGAGACAACGACGGATCAATACATAAAAAAAGCACTCCAACTTATGTTGAAGCAGTAATATTAATCGGACAGGAGGAAAAGTCGTGGAAGAACGAATAATTTCTGCACATTCGCAGGTCGAAGAAGACATGATTGAGGGCAGTCTCCGTCCGCAGCAATTTTATCAATACATTGGACAGGAAAAAGTTAAAGATAACCTTAAAATCTTTATCGAAGCTGCTAAAATGAGGCAGGAGAGTTTAGATCATGTCCTTTTATATGGACCACCTGGTCTTGGGAAAACGACGCTTTCGGCAATAATTGCAAATGAAATGGGTGTTCAGATGAGAACAACCTCAGGCCCAGCCATTGAAAGGCCAGGTGACTTGGCGGCAGTCCTAACAGCACTTGAGCCTGGTGATGTGTTATTTATAGATGAAATCCACCGCTTAAATCGAGTAGTTGAAGAAGTGTTATATCCTGCGATGGAGGACTTTTGCATCGACATTGTGATTGGAAAAGGGCCGACGGCTAGGTCTGTTCGTCTTGACTTACCCCCGTTTACACTTGTTGGTGCAACAACAAGAGCAGGGTTATTATCAGCTCCGTTAAGAGATCGTTTTGGAGTGTTATCACGCTTAGAATACTACAATGAAAAAGAATTATCCCAAATTGTTATTCGAACAGCGGAAATTTTAGAAGCAGAGCTTGATGAAGATGCTGCCAGAGAAATTGCAAGAAGATCTAGGGGGACACCGAGAATTGCTAACCGTTTATTGCGTCGTGTCCGTGACTTTGCTCAAGTTCAAGGGGATGGACAAATTACTGCCTCGTTAGCACATCATGCATTAGAACGTCTACAAGTTGACCGTTTAGGATTAGACCATATTGATCATAAATTATTAATGGGGATTATTGAAAAGTTTCGTGGCGGTCCTGTTGGTATCGATACAATTGCAGCCACAATCGGTGAGGAACCAGACACGATTGAAGAGGTCTATGAGCCATATTTACTGCAAATTGGATTTTTACAAAGAACACCACGAGGAAGAGTCGTAACACCTTTAGTCTATCAACATTTTCATATGGAGGTGCCAGAAGCTTGAGCAATATGCCAAAGCTATTAATTACTATAGGTGTCATATTAGTTTTGATTGGAATATTGTGGCAAGTTGGCGGAAGAATTTTACCTTTAGGAAAGCTACCAGGTGACATTTTAATCAAGAGAGAAAATACAACTTTTTATTTTCCGATCATGACATCTATCGTTTTAAGTGTTGTCATCTCACTTATTTTATTTGTCATCGGCAGATTTCGTTAGGTTGTACTTGTGTTTAATATTTCGTTTATGTATGCTAATAAAGATTGACATCTGACCATTATGAAAAGGAACGAATTAAATGAATGTAAACGACTTTGACTTTTACTTACCAGAAGAATTAATTGCTCAAACTCCTCTGCTAGATCGAACCGCCTCAAGGCTTCTTGTTTTAGACAAAAAAACAGGTGAAATTAAAGACAGACATTTCTATGAGATTGTCGATTTTCTAAATGAAGGTGACTGTCTTGTCTTAAATGATACGAGGGTTTTACCTGCACGATTATATGGAGTTAAAGAAGATACTGGAGCCAAGGTTGAGTTACTCCTTCTTAAACAACTTGAAGGAGATACTTGGGAAACTTTAGTTAAACCAGGGAAGAAAGTGAAAGAAGGTACTACGCTTGTTTTCGGTGAAGGTAAACTTCGAGGGATTTGTAAACAGAGCCTTGAACATGGTGGGAGAATTATTGAATTTGAATATGAGGGAATTTTTCATGAAATTTTGGATTCTTTAGGAGAAATGCCGCTTCCACCTTATATTAAAGAACAACTAGAAGATCAAGACCGATATCAAACGGTTTTTGCAAAACATCGTGGTTCAGCTGCAGCGCCAACAGCAGGTCTTCACTTTACCGATGAACTACTTGAAAAGCTTCGTGAAAAAGGTGTACATATTGCATTTATTACACTACATGTTGGCTTAGGGACGTTTCGTCCAGTGAGCGTTGAAAGTATTGAAGAACACGAAATGCATGCAGAGTTTTACCAAATGACCGAAGGAACGGCGATGCTGCTTAACCAAGTGAGAGAACAAGGTGGAAAAATTGTTGCAGTTGGTACAACGTCAGCTAGAACGTTAGAAACTATTGCTAGTCAAAATGATGGGAAGTTTGCTACTGCATCGGGATGGACGGATATTTTTATTTATCCTGGCTACAAGTATCGTGGAATTGATTCTTTAATAACAAACTTTCATTTACCAAAGTCGACACTCGTTATGCTCGTATCGGCACTAGCGGGTAGAGATAATATACTCTCAGCATATGAACATGCTGTCCGAAATAAGTATCGCTTTTTTAGTTTCGGTGATGCAATGTTTATTAGAGAAGGAGGGCAACGTTAATTGTCTGCCGTAACATATGAATTAATTAAAACGTGTAAACAGTCTGGAGCACGTCTTGGAAAAGTACACACTCCTCATGGTGTAATTGAGACACCGATATTTATGCCAGTAGGAACGCTAGCTACTGTAAAGACGATGAGTCCTGAAGAATTAAAAGAAATGAATGCACAAATTATTTTAAGCAACACCTACCACCTTTGGTTACGACCAGGTCATGAAATCGTTCAAGAAGCAGGCGGCTTACACAAGTTTATGAACTGGGATCGCCCCATTTTAACGGATTCTGGTGGTTTTCAGGTCTTTAGTTTAAGTGATTTGCGTAAGATAGTAGAAGAGGGTGTCC
This sequence comes from Alkalihalobacterium elongatum, assembly GCF_019024285.1. Lineage (GTDB taxonomy): Bacteria > Bacillota > Bacilli > Bacillales > Bacillaceae_F > Alkalihalobacterium > Alkalihalobacterium elongatum. Next base: position 152,877 of record NZ_WMKZ01000005.1, on the reverse strand, counting down.
ATTTTAGAAATCATCTAAGTGGAGAAAAGTTATTCCTAAGTCCTGAAGGTGCGATGGAAATACAAAATGCATTAGGTCCAGATATAATGATGGCTTTTGATGAATGTCCTCCATACCCTGCAGAATATGATTATATGAAGAGTTCCGTTGAGCGGACGAGTCGTTGGGCTGAACGGTGTCTAAAAGCACATAAACGTCCAGAAGACCAAGCTTTATTTGGAATTGTTCAAGGTGGGGAATATGAAGAACTACGAAAGCAAAGTGCTGCTGACCTTGTTTCATTAGATTTTCCAGGCTATGCGATAGGAGGTTTATCGGTAGGTGAACCAAAGGATGTTATGAACCGAGTTCTTGAATTTACAACTCCACTTTTACCTACGAATAAGCCGCGATATTTAATGGGAGTTGGTTCACCAGACGCTTTAATTGATGGTGCAATTAGAGGAGTCGATATGTTCGATTGTGTATTACCAACACGGATCGCTCGAAACGGGACATGTATGACAAGTACAGGCCGTCTCGTTGTCCGTAACGCAAAATATGCAAGAGACTATCGTCCACTTGATGAAAACTGTGATTGCCATGTATGTAAAAATTACAGTCGTGCATACATTCGACACCTTGTAAAGTGTGAGGAAACGTTCGGATTTAGACTTACCTCTTACCATAATCTTTATTTCCTGATAAAATTAATGGAACAAGTGAGACAAGCAATACGTGAAGACCGTCTTCTTGATTTCAAAGAAGAGTTTTTCGAGAGGTATGGATTTAATAAACCTAATGCGAAAAACTTTTAAAGAGAACATGTCTTAAGAATATACTTTATAAAGGAGGGGAAATAAACATGGAAATGATAGGCACTATTTTACCGTTGCTACTAATGTTTGCAATCTTTTGGTTCTTATTAATTCGTCCACAGCAAAAGCGTCAAAAAGCAATCCGTGAAATGCATGCGGGCTTACAAAAGGGTGATAAGATTGTTACGATTGGTGGCTTACATGGAGTCATTGACTCGATTGATGAAGATATCATGGTTTTACTTGTCAATGATAATCGTAAGCTTACGTTTGACCGTAACGCGGTTAGAGAAGTTGTAAACCCTGATTGATGTACATAAAAAGAGACTGACACAGAGGTTCGGTTCCTTAACACGATGAGATCATCGTACTGTATAGGAGCTTTCTCTATTGTCAGTCTCTTTTTTTTGTTTAGTAGGTTGTCCATACACCGCTAACCGGGCACTTCCGCTTTTCTTAGTCTAGCTCCAGTGCCCAGCGGCTCGAGGTCGCTTCGGTCCATCAAACATGTCCAAAGGACAGGCCACTTATTGTTGGTCCTCCAGCGCTTGTCGCCGCTAAACGGGCGCCTTCCGCTTTTCTTATTTCCCTACATTTACTCCGATGATTCCTCCAATAACTGATGTGAGTAAGTATCCACCATGATATAAGTATTGTTCCATTGTGAACGCAGAGTTATAGCCTAAAAACTGAATGAAAAAAGTGATTGCTGTAAATAAAAGGGCAGTACCAGCTCCTACCATCCAACCTTTTTCTTTTGCTTTAACGCCAGCGATCATACCTCCAATAAATAATGCTAGGAAGGAAACAATAAGAATAAACCAAGAAAATGATGCTTCAGTTAAAGAACTAAATGACAAAATTAAAGAAATTACGAAACTGAATGCTACAGCTATAAACAATACTCCAATTAAACCGTAAAGCATTGACCCAAATATCCCACGATATGCCAAAGAAATCTCTCCTTTCAACCTTTCATTAATATGATTAATACAGCTTATTCAGGCTTGGCCAAACATAGAATAACTTTTAAAAAAATTTAGCTTATTTCGCAAGCTATAACGGTTAGAAAACGTACTCCACTTATAAAAGGAGTCAAAAATAAACATGAATGGGACATACCCGACATAGGATGATAGAAATAAGAGGGAGAGGAAAATTCAACATGGAAGTGACCTTAGCCTTTATCATTTTTATCATCAGTTACATATTCATCATCAGTGAGAAAATCAACAGGGCATTAGTAGCCTGTTTAGGTGGAGTGGGAATGCTTTTCGTAGGAATTATTGATTTAGACGGAGCATTTCTTCAATATATTGATTGGCATACGATCTCGTTACTGTTAGCAATGATGATATTAGTATCGATTACTAGCCAGAGTGGTTTTTTCGAATTTATTGCTCTTCATGTAGCTAAATACGTAGATGGAAAGCCTATTCCACTTCTTATCCTAGTATCGCTAATGACAGCTCTCGGTTCAGCTTTTCTTAACAATGTCACAATGGTTTTGTTAGTTGTCCCAATCATTTTAACTCTAACTAAATTACTTAAGCTCAATGCAGTTCCTTTCTTATTATCGATAATATTGGCATCAAACATTGGAGGAACAGCAACTTTAATTGGTGACCCGCCCAACTTGATGATTGGGCAAGCAGTAGAGCATTTAACTTTTAATGATTTTTTATTGCATCTGGGGCCAGTTGTACTCATTATTTTTATTGTTGTAATGTTTGGACTTGTGGCTTATTATCGAAGCTCCTTACACGTTTCATTAGAAGATCGAAACAAATTAGAGAGGGTTAACCCGAAAGAATATCTAAAAGATAAAGTATTGTTATATAAGTCAATCTCTGTTTTAAGTCTTACGACGTTAGGGTTTATTATTCAACCGCTATTAAATGTGGATATAACGAGCATTGCTATGGGTGGTGCGCTTCTACTCATGTTATTGACGTATCAACGACAAGATGTAGAAGAAGTGTTCAAGTCCATTGAGTGGGTTACACTATTCTTTTTTATCGGTTTATTTATGCTCGTCGGAGGAATTAAAGAAGTAGGTCTTATTGATGAGATTGCAAAATCCATTATTTACTATACTGAAGGTGATTTACCGAAGACGGCCATCTATATTTTATGGGGGTCAGGTATTTTATCAGGCTTTGTCGATAATATCCCGTTTGTTGCGGCGATGATCCCAGTAATTCTTGAATTTCAAAGTTATGGTATGACAAATTTAGATCCTTTATGGTGGTCGCTTGCCCTAGGTGCATGTCTAGGTGGAAATGCTACATTAATTGGAGCAACGGCAAACGTAATTGTAGCGGGATTAGCTGTTAAGGCGAAACAATCCTTTAGCTATCTTGAATTTTTAAAAGTAGGTGCACCAGTAGCTCTCGTTTCGTTTATTATTTCCACCATTTATATTTATTTTCGATATTTAATTTATTTTTAGCACATGACTATAACTTTTCTCTAGGGTTAATAAGGACGAGAAAGCTGCAGAAGATATGTTAATCATATTTCTTTGCAGCTTTTTTGTTGTAGGCACTTTTAAAATGGGTGTTGATTAAAGCACACCTGCTTCAAGTGGGTATAAAATAACTGGAAGCACATAAAGGAGATTGGCGATAAAACATTTGGACTTCTTGCCAAAAGCTTCATCTTATTTTCTAACTGTCTAAGGTAAAAATAAGCTTAAGATTATATTATAAGGTACGACTAGGTTCTTTTTCTTATCCTTTAGCTTTAGGTTTTGTGGTGTAGGAATGAGATGAAGGGAGGCGCGATCACTTGGATTTTTCAACGATAATTTTACGGACCATTTTTATATACTTATTTATCCTGTTTATTTTTCGTTTCATGGGAAAGCGAGAAATTGGTCAGTTATCTGTCCTTGACTTTGTCGTATCGATTATGATTGCAGAGTTGGCAGTAATTTCTATTGAAAATATTCGTGTCCCAATGCTACATACCATCATTCCGATCGTCATACTTTCATTAATTCAGATCATATTTGCATTTATTTCACTAAAAAGTGAAAATTTGCGAAAACTTGTAGATGGTAAGCCGTCTGTTTTAATAAACCAGGGTAAAATAGACGAAGGAGAAATGCGAAAACAGCGGTATAATTTTGATGACCTACTTATCCAACTTAGACAAAATAAAGTAAGTAAGTTGTCTGACGTGGAGTTTGCTATTTTAGAGCCTTCAGGGAAGTTATCGGTCATTGAAAAAGACAAAGATCGGCCCGATGATCAACAGCCGAGATTACCATTGCCTCTAATTCTCGATGGAAAAGTAAATGAAGAGCATTTGGAACAGATAAATAAAACACCACTGTGGTTAAGACAACAATTACGAAAACTCGGATATCGAGATGTAAAAAAAATATCCTATTGTACATTGCATGATGATGATACATTTTTTATTGATTTAAAGGATGAAAAATAATTAACAATAGTCCTCTTCTAATTACTTAATGAAAGGGGACTATTAATTGTTCTCGGGCTTGTACTATATAAAGAAAAAGAAACGTTGTAGTACATACGTACAAGCAATAGGCTTCTTTCTGCAATAAGATGCAGTAGTGACAGAAAGGAGGAGACAAATGGATTATTATCAAATGTGTTGTAAGCACAGAGGGCAAGTTGTAAATATTTTTGAAAAATGTGGGCGCAGACATTATGGCCGCATTGTTAATGTAGATCATCAATATGTGTATATTGAACCCGTCCAGCCACGTTCAGGGGGATTTGGTGGGTTTAGTTATGGATACTATGGAGGCTATTGGGGTTACCGCCCATGGGGATATGGAGTCGTTCCAATTGCATTAGCGGCAATTGGCGGATTTGCACTAGCGAGCGCATTCTTCTTATGGTAAGAAAGGCACCATAATGATGGTGCCAGGCACCTTTAACACATCAGTTCGTTAAAGGTGCCTGGCACCGAATTTTTTTATGTTCTTGTAAATGGGGCTAGCCATTTCCCGATAAATGGGATACGGATCATTTCTTCTCGTTTGATTAGGCCTAATAGAATGAGGAGTAATCCATAAAATAATCCGACGATCGTAATGGAAAGTAAAGTCTTAACAAGTAAGCTCATTGATAAAAATGCATGTTGATATAAGAGCATTCCGACAGCTCCAGAGGCAATCATCGCAAAAAGTGATTTACCAATTTCTCTAACATGTAACGTAAAGCTTAATACTTTAACAATCGAAGCAAAGTGTAATAGCGTAACGAGTACCATACCAATAACGATTGCTAATGCTGCTCCCATTATTCCAAGCTCTGGTCTAGTCGCAAGGACAAAAATGGCAGCAGTTTTAATGACGGCGCCGAATAAGCTATTCATCATCGCTGCTTTCGCTAAATTCAAAGCTTGCAAGGTGGCTTGTAACGGCCCCTGAAAGTATAAAAAGATACTAAATGGTGCCATGACTTGCAAATATATAGCTGTGTTAGGAGCATTGTACATTAATGACATGATCGGCTCTGCAAATATATATAAAACGACAACAGAGATCCCACCTGAAATTAGCGCAAGTCGTAGTGCTTGTTCTAAACGATGGTTAATGAGTTGATATCTTTTTTGTGCAGCTGCTTCACTGATCGCAGGGACAAGTGAAACCGACAACGAATAGGTAATAAACGTCGGTAGTAATAGCAATGGAATTACAAACCCTGCCAACTCCCCGTACTGTTTTGTGGCAACGACTGTTGCAACACCTGCAATTGCGAGACTTTGAGCAACAACGATCGGTTCAAAGAAAAATGCAATCGATCCGATTAATCTACTACCAGTTGTTGGTAGAGCAATACTCATTAGCTCATTAAACGTTGTTTTTCCTTGACGAAGATAGTCCATAAATCCTTTACGAATACGAATTCGCTTATTTGTTTTAAACATAAACAACATATAGAGAAGTGAAGCGAGTTCTCCAATAACAACAGAAATCATCGCTCCAGCTGCTGCGTATTCAACCCCATAAGGTAAGAACGCACTTGTCATTACCGCTACTAGTGTTATCCTTACGACTTGCTCAATCACTTGAGAAAATGCAGTAGGACGCATGTTTTGTCGGCCTTGAAAGTAACCTCTTAATACGCTAGATAACGCAACAATAGGAACAATAGGTGCAATCGCAATAAGTGGAAGGTAGGCTCGTTCATCTGTTAATAACGTTTTAGCAATGATAGGAGCAAAGGCAATCATTGCTGTAGTAAAAATACCACTTAAAATTCCTGTCGTTGCTAAAGAAACGACGAGGATCCTCTTTATTTTTCTTCTATCTTCCTTTGCTTCTGCTTCTGCAACAAGCTTTGAAATAGCAACTGGAAGCCCTAATTGAGTTATTGTAATAACGAGCAAAAGAGTAGGGACTGCCATACTATAAAGCCCGACCCCTTCAGCTCCCATAATTCTAGCAACTACAATTTTATTTATAAAGCCTAAAATACGTGTGATTAGTCCAGCTAATATTAAAATAACGGTACCTTGTATAAAGGTTTGTTTTGACATGTCAGAAGCCCTACTTTCTAATAAATGATCTATGTCTACACTCATTTATATGCTAGGAAGGTGGTCAAGCATGACAAGTTGTTCTGTCAAATAATAGCTTTAAAAATAAATTGACATATCTGTTAGAAAGTGAGAAGATGTCTTTTGATTTCATCTGTCAGATCATAAACTAAACAAGCTATACATAGATTGAAATATCTCATTATTGAAATACATCTCATTTGGGAAAAGAGGTTCATAAATGTTTGAATGGAAAAATATATTTCGCGGAATGATGATAGGGATATCAGACCTTGTTCCAGGTGTTAGTGGTGGGACGATCGCTGTTATATTGGGGATATATGATAGGTTAATTGCAGCAATTAGTGGTTTCTTTAGTCGAAAGTGGAAAGATTATCTAGGTTTTTTAGTTCCGTTAGCCATTGGAGCAGTTTTAGCAATTTTTCTCTTAAGTCATCTTATTAAATGGTTGTTAGAGTATTATCCACAGCCAACTTATTTCTTCTTTTTAGGTTTAATAGGCGGAATTATTCCTTATTTATTTAGCAAGATAGACTATAAAAATACGTTTAAGCCCGCACATTATTTTGCTCTAGTTGTAGCCAGTATTGCGATTGGATCAACTGTCTTCTTCGTTGAAAGAGAAAGTCATACGTTAATTGAAACGGTAACAGCTTCAACTGGACTAGTATTGTTTTTCTCGGGATGGATTGCAAGTATGGCGATGTTACTCCCTGGTATTAGTGGATCATTTGTCTTATTATTACTAGGTGTGTATCATTCGGTTATTCACGCGTTAGCCGAATTAAATATTCTTATTATCCTACTGGTCGGGTTTGGAGTCGGAGTTGGCTTAATTGTTAGTAGTAAAATCATTCGATTTTTACTAAAAACATTGCCAGTTCTCACATATGCGATCATTATTGGAATGGTAATCGGGTCAATCGTAGTCATTTTCCCTGGAATTGAAAATAACCTAATGTTACTGATTGTTAGTATTGTAACGTTTATTGCTGGATTTTTTGTTGCTACTTTTTTTGGAAAAATGGAAAATAATCGTAATGGAAATGGAAAACTGTCCTAATGGGCAGTTTTTTTATTTCTACATATTGTTGAGTTTAAAGTTGATTTGGGCTCATCGTTTGAATTAATTTCACACGACTTTCAGGAACCAAAAGGTCAATAATATAGTCTGGAATCAAAAAAGTAAAGTTCTTTAACATCGCTTAACATAAATGGACACTAGATTACTACTGACCAAAAACATATTTAAAAAGTAATTTGTATTTCCTAGAGGGAAAACCCTAAACATATTGAAATAGAAACTACATGAATATAATAGTTTTTTTACTGTTAAAAGGTTTATAATGGAAGAAATGAAAAAAGGAGAGTCGATTGAATGCAACAGCAGCAATTTGAGGTATGGAAAGATAACGTAATGCCTGCACTACAAAGTAAATTAGAAGAACTTCATATGTTTGGCTATAACAAAGCAACAATCGATACGATTTGGAAGAGTGTAATGTTTAAACTCCGCAAAAGAAAAGACTATATCCATTTACATGAGTTTGTCAATGTGATCTTAACGCTCCGTGCCCCAGAGTATATGAATTATTTGACGGTAGAAAATTATAATGCTGCGGATTGGTTTGCAAACGAAGGAGTCATTGAGGAATTGGTAGGAGACGATAGTTGAAAAGTCACTACTAACCTATAATTGACATGGAAAAAGTAACATAGCTATAATTGAACTATTGCTTATTTTAGGAAAAAGTATTTTTTGTTGTGATTGTTAAGGAGGAAGTTCGTACTATGGTGAAAAAAGGCCGTTTAATTACTTTTTTCCTCATTGTAATTATTCTAGGTGGTTTAATAAGTACGACCATTATGGGAATTGCAAAGGAAATTAAGTTAGGTTTAGATCTCCAAGGTGGATTTGAGATCTTGTATCAAGTAAAACCCGTTGATGAAGACGGTGTAATTGATGATGATGTATTAAATGCAACAGTTAGTGCTCTAAATCAACGTGTTAACGTTCTAGGTGTTTCAGAGCCATACATAACGATTGAAGGGGAAGACAGGGTTCGTGTTCAGCTTGCTGGTGTTGAAGATCAACAAACAGCACGTGATTTACTTGCAACTGAAGCACAGTTAACCTTCCGTGATGTTGATGATGTTGTTAAATTAGATGGAGCGGACCTTCAAGAAGGCGGCGCACGCGTAACATTTAACGAGGCAAATCAGCCAGAGGTTGCTGTTACTCTTAAAGATGCGAACCTGTTTGGAGAAGTAACGAGAGAGATTCGTGATCGAGCTCCACAGGGTGAAAACCTTCTTGTCATTTGGTTAGATTACGAAGAAGGCGATAGCTTCTATGAAGAAGTTACAAAAGAAAATCCTAAATTTTTATCAGCACCGACGGTAAGAGAAGTCCTAAATACAAGAAATGTCGTCATCCAAGGAAGCTTTACGATTGATGAAGCGACGTTTTTAGCTGATGTATTAAATGCTGGTGCTCTTCCTGTTCAACTAGATGAGCTTTATTCAAATTCAGTTGGAGCTTCACTCGGTGAACAAGCGATGAAAAATACGATCTTTGCTGGATTTATTGGCGTAGCGCTTATTTTCATTTATATGCTGATCTTTTATCGTTTTATGGGAACAATCGCAGTAATTACTTTATCAGTATATATTTTTCTTGTCCTCGTTATTTTTAACTGGATGAATGCCGTACTGACTTTACCAGGGATCGCAGCGTTAATTTTAGGTGTAGGTATGGCAGTTGATGCAAATATAATTACGTATGAACGAATTAAGGAAGAAATTCGTTCTGGTAAATCGATCATGTCAGCGTTTAAAGCTGGAAGTAGACGTTCATTATCGACGATACTTGATGCAAACATCACAACAATTTTAGCGGCTAGTGTACTATTTTACTATGGGACAAGTTCTGTTCAAGGCTTTGCGATTATGTTAATCGTAAGTATTTTAACGAGCTTTTTAACGGCGGTTTATGGTTCAAGATTATTATTAGGCCTTTGGGTAAACAGCCGCATTTTCAATAAGAAGCCTCGTATGTTTGGTGTAAAGGAGAGTGAGATCAGTGAGCTTTAATTTTCATGACCGAACGATTGATTTTGTTAAGCACCGTAAGAAGTTTTTCATCTTCTCTTTGGTCGCAGCTCTCGTTGGAGTGATCTTACTCTCAACAGTTGGATTAAATCTGGGTATTGATTTTGAAAGTGGTTCCAGGGTAGAAGTAGCCACGAATGATCCTGCTACAGCAGAACAAATCATGGAGGATTTTGCTAATATCGGAGAAGGGTATACACCTGATGATATTACGATGGCTGGAGAGCAAAACAACCTCGTCCATGCACGGTTCATTGGGCAGCTAGAGCCGAATGAAATTGCTGAAATTCAAGTTTATTTTAATGAGAAGTACGGAGCGGAACCGAATGTAAGTACAGTTTCACCGATGGTTGGTAAGGAATTAGCACGTAATGCTTTAATTTCTGTATTAATTGCATCTGTTGGGATTGTCATTTACGTTGCGATCCGTTTTGAATGGCTTTATGGAGTTGCAGCGGTTGTGGCGTTATTCCATGATGCATTCTTTATTATCGCGGTATTTAGTGTTGTTCAGTTTGAAGTCAACGTTCCGTTTATTGCGGCCGTATTGACGATTGTTGGTTATTCGATTAATGATACGATCGTTACCTTTGACCGGATACGTGAAAATATGAAAAATGCTAAACGAGTGAAGTCCTTTGATGACCTAGCTCATATCGTCAATGTTAGTTTGACACAAACATTAGCTCGATCAATTAATACAGTTGTCACCGTTATTTTAGCGGCTGCTGCGATCTTTATTTTTGGTGGAGAAGCAATTCGTTCTTTCGCGTTTGCGTTAGTTATTGGACTAGTAGCAGGAACGTACTCTTCCATTTTCCTAGCCGCTCAATTATGGCTCGTGTGGAAATCTAAACAATTAGAAAGAAGAAAATTCAAAAGTAAGCCTCAAGCTGAAGGTGAAGTTTAAATACTTAAGGTCATGGTGCATACCATGGCCTTTTTGTTGGTATAATTTACTTATGTGCAATTTTTACACAGACTGAACTAATACGTAATATTAATACGATATTAAGAAGGTGAAAGTATGGATGAAGATATTCGCTATCAGAAAGTGAAGACGGGTGCATGGGTTGGAATTATCGGTAATATCATTTTAGCTATAATTAAAGGGGTAGTCGGGTTTCTTTCAAACAGTCGTGCCTTAATTGCCGATGCAGTTCACTCTGCATCTGATGTGGTAGGTTCAGTTGCTGTGTTAATCGGTGTTCGCGCAGCAAAAATGCCACCTGACCGCGACCACCCGTATGGACATGGGAAGGCAGAATCGATTGCTGCTATTATCGTAGCTGTACTACTCTTTATCGTTGGGGTAGAAATTGCGATTGATGCCATAAAAGCTTTTACTGAACCAATCGCTGTCCCAAAAGTGATAGCCATCTATGCTGTCATTTTTTCAATCATTGTAAAAGAAATTATGTTTCGATATAAGTATCATTTGGGTAAGAAGTATAGGAGTGAAGCGTTAATAACGGATGCATGGCATCACCGTTCTGACGTTTTTTCGTCAATAGCAGCTTTACTAGGTATTGGTGGTTCAATTATAGGAGGAGCCGTTGGTATTCCTTGGCTCGTATATGCGGACCCTGTCGCTGGGTTATTCGTTTCAATACTGATCGTTAAGATGGCTTGGCAGCTTGGAAGCCAGTCGATCCACAATACATTAGATCACGTTCTCCATGAAGAAGATACTGTTGATATGAAGAAAGCGGTCACTTCGGTTGAAGGTGTTCTAAACCTTGATGAATTTCTTGCCAGAGAGCACGGTCACTATGTCATCATTGATTTAAAAATTGCCGTTAATCCAGACATTACCGTTAAGGAAGGCCATGCGATTGGAAAAGCGGTGAAAAAGAGGCTCCTTGAAGAAAACCATGTTCACGATGTATTGGTACATATTAATCCATATGAAAAAAAAGAGGAGGTAACATAATTGCGCGGTCAGTGGGGATTAATTTTAGGCATTATTGCTGCACTCATTATTGCTATCTTTGCTGTCATCAATGTGGAGGCTGTTCGTGTTAACTATTTATTTGGGACAGCTGAGTGGCCATTAATTCTAATCATTATCGGCTCTGTGTTAATGGGTGGAATTATTGTTGGTGCGGTAGGAATGGTTAGAGTTTATCAGCTCCAACAAGAAATTAAACGTTTAAAACAAACCAAAGGCCCTAATGCTAATGATAATGAAGCAGCTAAAGAAGGAAAAGGAAGGGCGCCTCTGCAAGAAGACAATAAAAAAGAAGAGCAGCAGCAAAGGAAAAATAACGCTAATAAATAGAAAACTACCAGATTATTATTCATTGCCCCTCTATGACCCCTCTTGTATAATAGGTAGGTCAAGGGGTGTTTTTTTATGCTTAAATCAAGGAAAAGATGGAAGTTAGCACAGCTAGAGCAAGAAAAAGTGGATCTGTTGATTCAAGAGTTGAATTTAACTCCAATTGTAGCCAAGCTACTCGTGTTAAGAGGAATTGACACTGCTGCGGCTGCATCACGTTTTTTATATAAAGAAGAAGTTTCTTTTTATGATCCTTTCTTATTAGATGGGATGAGAGAAGCCGTTGAACGAATTAAACTTGCGATCGAAAAAAACGAAAAGATCTTAATCTTTGGTGACTATGATGCTGATGGTGTCAGTAGTACATCCGTTATGATTTATTTGATGCGGGAGCTAGGAGCCAATTTTAATTATTACATTCCGAATCGTTTTACTGAAGGATATGGTCCAAATGAGGCAGCATTTCGCCAGGCTAAGCTAGATGGTTATGACTTAATTATTACCGTTGACACTGGGATTTCTGCTGTTCATGAAGCAGAGGTGGCAAAGGAGATTGAGATTGACTTAATTATTACGGATCACCACGAAGCTCCGCCCTTATTACCTGATGCTTACGCAATTGTAAATCCTAAAAAGCCAGGGTGTACATACCCGTTTAAAGGTTTGGCAGGAGTAGGGGTTGCATTTAAACTAGCACATGCGCTGCTAGAAGAAGTGCCCACTCATTTGTTAGATATTGTTGCGATAGGAACGATCGCTGACCTTGTGCCGCTAGTAGATGAAAATAGGCTTCTTGCAAAAAGGGGAATTGAGGCGTTACAGAGAACAACAAAGCCAGGTTTAAAAGCGCTAAAAAAAATAGCTGGTATTGATACACAGGTGATGAATGCTGAACATGTAGGTTTTGCAATAGGTCCGCGTATTAACGCCGCTGGTCGACTCGATTCAGCCGATCCTGCAGTAGAGCTTATGACAACAGATGATGAAATGACTGGAAAAGTTATTGCTGAAGAAATTGATCAGCTAAATAAAGAGAGAAAGGCCATCGTTGATGAAATGGCAAAAGAGGCAATTGCTCAAGTAGAAGCAATGTATCCACCTTCTGAAAATCACGTTTTAATTGTTGGAAAAGAAGGCTGGAATCCAGGAGTCATTGGGATTGTAGCCTCTAGACTAGTAGAAAAGTTTTATCGCCCGACGATCGTACTAAGTATCGATACAGAAAAAGGGGTTGCAAAAGGCTCTGCAAGAAGTATTGAAGGCTTCGATATGTTTGTAAATTTATCAGAAAGTCGAGATATCCTTCCGCATTTTGGTGGCCACCCGATGGCAGCTGGACTTACTATGCAAATAGAGCATATTGAAGAGTTAAGAACACGGTTAAATAAACAAGCGGGTGAACTGCTCACAGAAGAGGACTTTGTTCCAATAACGAAGGTTGATCTCGTTGCAAAACTAGATGAGATTACATTGGATGTCATCAATCAATTGGATGAGCTTTCTCCTTATGGTGTGAGTAATCCAATTCCTAAAGTGATGATTGACGATGTTAATATCGCACAAATGCGAAGAATAGGAAGCGATGAAAATCATTTAAAGGTTCTCTTTGAACAGGATGGTACAACATTGGATGGGATTGGTTTTCAACTAGGACACATTCATCCAGAAATAAACCCTGCCGCTAAAGTCTCTGCTGTTGGAACGATCTCGGTCAATGAATGGAATGGGCATTGTAAGCCACAGCTGTTTATTGAAGATGTTCAAGTGAAGGAATGGCAGCTATTTGATTGGCGAAATGCAAAAAAAATAGTAGAGAATATCGAGTCTTTACCAAAACAAAAACGGAAATTAATTGCATTTCAATCGACAACGATGGATAAGCTAGGTTTAGAAACTTTAAATGAAGAAGTTTGTTATATTGAAACAGATGAGATAAATATAGCTAATAAATATATCGTATTGTTAGATTTACCAAGTTCAACTAAGCAATTAGAACAATTACTTCTGAAGGAAACGACAAGTCCAGAACGAATCTATTCGGTGTTTTACCAAGAAGATTCACACTATTTTTCAACACTGCCAAAACGGGAACACTTTAAATGGTATTATGCTTTTTTATCGAAAAAAGGATCCTTTGATATTAAACGCTATGGTCAACAACTCGCCACACATAAAGGCTGGTCTAAAAATACGGTAGATTTTATGACACAGGTGTTTTTTGAATTAGATTTTGTTACAATAAACAATGGTATTATTAGCCTGCATCCTACCCCTTCAAAAAAAGGACTCGACGAATCTGAGACGTATCAGCGAATGACAGAGCAGTCGAAGCTAGAGCAGCAGTTTTTATATTCCTCTTATTATGAGTTGAAGCTCTGGTTCGATCAAGCAATAGACCAGGTAAGAAAAGTTAAGGAGACGGTGTAAGAGATGGATTTTAAACAGTATATAACGATTGTTGAGGATTACCCAAAAGAGGGTATTCGATTTAAGGACATTACAACTTTAATGCAAGATGGACAAGCATATAAAAAAGCGATTGAAGAATTAGCGAATTATGCTCGTGAAAAAAACGCAGATGTTATTGTCGGACCAGAAGCACGTGGCTTTGTTGTAGGTTGTCCAATTGCTTTCGAATTAGAAAAAGGCTTTGTTCCTGTTCGTAAAAAAGGAAAGCTTCCTCGTGAAGTAATTTCTGTGGACTATGGCCTAGAATATGGAAATGATAGTTTAACGATTCATAAAGATTCCATTCAAAAAGGTCAACGAGTTGTGATTGCTGATGATCTTCTTGCAACTGGAGGAACGATTGAGGCAACGATCAATATGGTTGAACAATTAGGTGGAGTAGTCGTTGGAATTGCATTCTTAATCGAGCTAACTTACTTGGATGGAAGAAACAAGCTAAAGAATTACGATGTATACACATTAACGCAATATTAATCTAAAACAGACTGGCTCAACTTTTGAGTCAGTCTGTTTTTATTTTGATGTCTAGTTTTGGGTGCTATAGGATTAATACCCAATAAATTCATCAAACGCCTCCCAAAACAAGACACAATTTTGGCTTTCAAAGTTTATTCATGTGAGATTACTGCAAACTTTTCTTAATTCAGGGCTATATTTCCTAATTCTCGTCAAAAATATAAATGGAGTTCGACATTTTTCGTATTTTATCTTTACACATATAGGCTACTTAATGATAATATAAAGAAATATAGAAAAAATGGGACCAATTATGTAGGGATAAAAAGGTGATTCCATGACGATAGATCAATTATTCGAAAAAGCAGAACGATATCTTTCAGAAAAAGATATGGTGTTTATAAAAAAAGCATATGCATACGCTGAAGAAGCGCATAGTGAGCAGTACAGAAAATCGGGTGAGCCATATATTCATCACCCTATACAAGTTGCTGGAATTTTAGTTGAATTAGGGATGGACCCTGATACGATTGCTGCCGCTTTTCTTCATGATGTCGTTGAAGATACAGATGTGACTATTGATGAGTTAAAAGAAGCTTTTAACAGTGAAGTCGCAATGCTTGTAGACGGCGTTACGAAGCTTGGGAAAATTAAATATAAGTCTAAAGAAGAGCAACAAGCAGAAAATCATCGAAAAATGTTTGTAGCGATGGCAAAAGATATTCGAGTGATCCTCATTAAATTAGCTGATCGTCTTCATAACATGAGAACATTGAAACATTTACCGCCAGAAAAACAACGTCGTATTTCTAATGAAACATTAGAGATTTTTGCTCCATTAGCCCATCGTTTAGGGATTTCAACGATTAAGTGGGAGTTGGAAGATACAGCCCTTCGCTATTTAGACCCGCAGCAATATTATAGAATTGTAAACTTAATGAAGAAGAAACGCGCAGAGCGTGAGCAATATGTTGACGAAGTAGTAAATCGAATAAGAGCCAATTTAAATGATATTAATGTATCCGCTGATATTTCTGGTAGACCGAAACACATTTATAGTATTTATCGAAAGATGGCTCTTCAAAATAAACAATTCAATGAAATATATGATTTGTTAGCTGTTCGGATCATAGTAAAGAATATTAAAGATTGTTACGCAGTTCTTGGTGTAATTCATACGTGTTGGAAGCCGATGCCAGGACGGTTTAAAGACTATATTGCTATGCCAAAAGCAAATATGTATCAGTCTTTACACACGACTGTACTTGGTCCAAATGGCGATCCATTAGAAGTACAAATTCGTTCAGAGGAAATGCACCGGATTGCAGAATTTGGGGTTGCTGCTCACTGGGCTTATAAAGAAGGAACACACGTAGGAAATGATGATGAATCATTAGAAACTAAATTAACATGGTTTCGAGAGATTATTGAATTCCAAAATGATTCCCAAGATGCTCAAGAATTTATGGAATCACTTAAGATTGATTTATTCTCAGATATGGTTTTTGTCTTCACACCAAAAGGTGATGTGATTGAACTTCCTAGAGGATCAGTGCCTTTAGATTTTGCCTACCGTATCCATTCAGAAATAGGTAACCGCTGTATTGGGGCTAAGGTTAATGGTAAGATGGTTCCGCTCGACCATGAACTAAAGACTGGTGACATCATTGAAATAATGACGTCGAAACATTCTTATGGCCCTAGTCAAGATTGGATTAAAATTACACAAAGTTCGCATGCAAAAAATAAAATTAGACAGTGGTTTAAAAAGGAACGCAGAGAAGAAAACGTCACTAAAGGTAAAGAAGTGATTGAAAGAGAAGTTAAAGCGCTAGACTTAGATCCTAAAGATGTCATCACTGCTGATAATCTTGCTGAAGTTGCACAAAAATTCAGTTTTGCTGGTGAAGAGGACATGTTTGCGGCTGTTGGCTACGGTGGTATGAGCCCAAAACAGATTGTAAACCGTTTAGCAGAGAAGTTTAAAAAAGAGCTTGGTCAGGAACAGGAAGAACGATCGCTTGCCCAAGCTGTAGCTGAAATACAAACATTGGCCCCTAAGAAAAAAACGAGTACAGGTGTGACGGTAAAAGGTGTCGATAATTTACTTATTCGTTTATCAAAATGTTGTAATCCTGTACCGGGTGATGACATCATCGGCTACATTACAAAAGGACGGGGAGTATCGATTCACCGCACCGATTGTCCTAATGTATTAACTGAAGAAGCTAAGACTCGTTTGCTAGAAGTTGAATGGGAAGCCAATCACTTAGAAAATAAAAACTACAACGTCGATATTGAAATAACGGGCTTCGATCGCAACGGTCTTCTCAACCAAGTATTGCATGCTGTTACTGAGTCAAGGACGACCATAAATGCCGTTTCAGGACGTTCAGACCATCGCAATAAAGTTGCAACTATTCATATGACGATATTAATACAAAATGTAGACCATCTACACAAAGTCGTAGAAAAAATAAAGCAATTACCTCATATTTATTCGGTACGTAGAATTATGCATTAAAGGTGCAGTAATGATAGGAGTTTGAGGGTTATTATGAAAGTCGTATTACAAAGGGTAAGTGAAGCTTCTGTGAAGGTTAATGAAGAAGTTGTCGGAAAGATTAACTCAGGTTTGATGCTTCTCGTTGGCATTACACACGAAGATACAGTTGAAGATGTCCAATATGTTACTGAAAAAATTGCGAATCTCCGAATTTTTGAAGATGAAGACGGAAAGTTGAATCGTTCTTTATTGGATGTAGGCGGACAAATTTTATCGATATCACAATTTACTTTGTACGGTGACTGTAGAAAAGGACGTAGACCGAACTTTATGGCAGCTGCTAAACCAGATGTTGCGGCTCCACTTTATGAAACCTTTAATGAGGCGCTACGTGAAAAAGGAATACAAGTAGAAACAGGGGTATTTGGTGCGATGATGGATGTACAGCTCATTAATCATGGTCCAGTTACCCTAATTATTGATAGTAAACAAAATTAACATTGTTTTTCTTCCCAAACTTGAAAGAAAAGCTCCATTTTTGGTTATGCTAGTTCTTGATGTTACTAGGGAAGGAAGATTCTATGCGTACAAGTATGAAGCAAGAAGGTAGCGGAAGAAATGAACACCAGCTATTTCATGTGAATTTTCATGATTTTGTGGAAAAGGAACATAGCAGTACAAGTATGGAATTAGCAGATGAATTTGGGCTGTCTTTAAGAGAGGTAAAGCAATTAAAGAAAAAGCTTGGCCGAAACTAATAAAGTTATTGACAACTTTGTTAAACATTCGTATGATAAAAAACAAATGCAAAGACCGTAACAAACCGATGATGGAGAATAGTAGTTAAGGTGGCACATGTTAAGAGAGGAAATGTCGTGGCTGTAAGCATTTCTACATGGACCTTGATGAACGAACACTCCGTAGGTTTTTTTCTGAAAGCCATGGATGGTTAATAGGAAAGAACGTAAGCAAGGCGTTAACTGCTTAAAGTGGAAGCTTAGGCTTCAAAAAGGGTGGCACCACGGGTATAACTCTCGTCCCTGATTGTTTTTTGATCAGGGATGGGAGTTTTTTGTTGTTTTTAATAGCTTAGCTCATACTTAAAGAAGTCTAAAGTAAAGTTTAATAGATGTTTTTTACAGGAGGATCATAATGAGTATACATATTCCAAGAGGAACACAAGACATATTGCCTGGAACTTCAGAGTTGTGGCAATATGTCGAAGCGAAGGCACAAGATATTTGCCGTCGTTATAATTATAAGGAAATTCGTACACCTATTTTTGAACATAGCGAACTTTTTCAACGTGGTGTTGGTGATACAACGGATATCGTTCAAAAGGAAACCTATACATTTAAAGATCGAGGCGACCGTAGTCTGACGCTAAGACCAGAAGGAACAGCATCAGTTACAAGAGCGTTCGTTGAGAATAAATTATATGGTAACCCTGGCCAACCGACTAAATTGTATTATATTGGCCCTATGTTCCGGTATGAACGACCACAATCAGGCAGAATGCGTCAATTCGTTCAATTTGGAGTCGAAGCGTTAGGAAGTAATGATCCTGCAATCGATGCAGAAGTAATGGCGCTTGCAATGGAGTTTTATCGTGAATTGGGCCTAACAGGCTTAAAGCTTGTAATCAACAGTCTTGGAGACACAGAAAGTCGTATTGCACACCGTGAGGCTTTAATCAACCACTTTAAACCAAGAATTAATGAATTTTGTTCAGACTGTCAGCAACGATTAGAGAAAAATCCATTAAGGATCTTAGATTGCAAAAAAGATAGAGAGCATGAGCTAATGACTTCAGCTCCTTCGATTCTTGAGTATTTAAATGAGGAGTCAGTAGCTTATTTTGAGAAAGTAAAACAACATTTAGATGCAATGGGAATCGCATATGTAGTTGATCAGACGTTAGTTCGTGGATTGGATTATTACAACCATACTGCCTTTGAAATCATGATTGAAGGAGAAGGCTTCGGAGCCATTACGACTTTATGTGGTGGTGGCCGATATAATGGACTCGTTGAAGATATTGGTGGTCCAGAAACACCTGGAATTGGCTTTGCCCTTAGTATTGAGCGTTTGCTTATGGCATTGAAAGCATCTAATATCGACATCCCTGTAGAACAAACGATTGATTGTTACCTTGTTGCTCTAGGTGACCAAGCAAAGGATAAGGGTGCTAATCTTTTATTTGAATTACGTAAAGCTGGACTGTCTGCTGAAAAGGATTATTTAGATAAGAAGATTAAAGCACAGTTTAAAGCAGCAGATCGCCTTGAAGCAAAGTATACAGCCGTATTAGGTGAAGATGAATTAGCAGCTAATAAAATTAATGTAAAAGAAATGAGCACTGGAGAACAAGTCGAAGTATCACTCGATAATTTTATTACATACATGCAAGACAAGTTGAAGGAGGAGTAAGGATGATAGGGAGAACACATCATTGTGGCCAAATTTTAGAGAATACAATTGGTGAAAGAGTACAATTAAAAGGGTGGGTACAGACTCGTCGCGACCTTGGACAAGTTATTTTCATTGATTTACGAGACCGTTCAGGTATTGTACAAGTTGTATTTAATCCTGAAGTGTCAGCAGAAGCACATGCGATTGCGGATCGTGTCCGCGGGGAGTTTGTGTTAGATGTAGAGGGTATGGTTGTTAAGCGTGAAGCTGAAACTGTTAACGAAAAAATTCCAACAGGAAAAGTAGAGGTACATGTCGATAAAATTACTATTTTAAATACTTCAAAGCCGCTACCTTTCCAAATTGAAGAAGATACAGATGCATCAGAGGATGTCCGTTTACGTTATCGTTATTTAGATTTACGTAGACCTGATATGCAAAATATTTTTAAGCTACGCCATCAAACAACAAAATTAATTCGCGAAACTCTTGATAATGAACAGTTTTTAGAAATGGAAACACCAATGCTAACGAAAAGTACACCTGAAGGAGCACGTGACTACTTAGTACCTAGCCGAGTACACCATGGAGAATTTTATGCACTTCCACAATCACCACAACTCTTTAAACAGTTATTGATGGTATCTGGGTTTGAGCGTTACTATCAAATTGTTCGTTGTTTCCGTGATGAAGATTTACGAGCAGACCGCCAACCTGAATTTACTCAAGTCGATATTGAGACATCATTTATGGATAAAGAAGACTTACTGGCAATGATGGAAAGCATGATGGCAAAAATCATGAAGGAATTAAAAGGAATTGAGATTACAACTCCATTCCAACGCTTAACTTACGATGAAGCGATGAACCGATATGGATCTGATAAGCCAGACACACGCTTTGGTTTGGAACTGTCTGAGCTAACTGATGTAATGAAAAACTCACAGTTTAAAGTTTTTGCCAATGCTATTGCAAATGGTGGAATTGTGAAGGGATTAAACGTTAAAGGTGCTGCCACAAAACTTACACGTAAAGAAATTGATGATTTAGCGCACTTTGTAGCTATTTACGGAGCAAAAGGTTTAGCGTGGCTTAAAGTTGAAGAAAACGAGCTTAAAGGACCAATCGCGAAGTTCTTAAGCGAAGAAGAAACGATTGGTATGCGTGAAGCGATGAATGCAGAGCCAGGAGATTTATTATTCTTTGCTGCAGATAAAAAACAAGTTGTGTTTGATAGCTTAGGAGCACTACGCTTGAAGTTTGGTAAAGATTTAGACTTAATTGATAAGTCTAAGTATAACTTCTTATGGGTTGTAGACTTCCCGCTTGTTGAATTCGATGAAGATGCAGATCGTTATGTGGCTCTTCACCATCCGTTTACTAGTCCTAAAGCAGAAGACTTACATTTACTTGGTACAGATCCAGGTCAAGTACGAGCTGAAGCTTATGACCTTGTTTTAAACGGCTATGAGCTTGGTGGAGGATCTCAACGTATTTATCAAAGGGACGTACAAGAAAAAATGTTTGCTACACTTGGGTTTTCACAAGAAGAAGCTAGAGAGCAATTCGGTTTCCTTTTAGATGCCTTTGAATATGGTACACCACCACATGGAGGAATTGCATTAGGATTAGATCGTCTCGTTATGCTTCTAGCAGGAAGAAACAACTTACGTGATACAATCGCATTCCCGAAAACTGCAAGTGCTAGTTGCTTGTTAACAAATGCACCGAGTTCAGTTAGTGATGCACAATTACGTGAGCTAAATTTATCAGTTGTTCCTAAAAAAGAAGAAGAGAAGAAAATTCAAGTTTAGTTTGTAGTTGACAAAAATAGAATAATCGCATTATAATCATAACTATTAAAATTCGAAAAATTCATTGTAAAAATATAACTTATCACGAGAGGCTGAGGGACTGACCCAATGACGCCCGGCAACCGGTTTGTATGCCATACAAACAAAGGTGCTAATTTCAGCAGAGCGATTGCTCTGAAAGATAAGTGGAGGCGTTTTAAAAAAACCTTTCCCTTATCGGAAAGGTTTTTTTTATTTAATGCACAACTACTTCGTGTAGATGTTTAAAGAATAGAATAGAGCTAGTACTCAGTATAAAAGAACGGTAGTGCGGAGGAGTTAACGGGGGGCAAGTGAGTGTTATATACAAGGAGGAGCTTAGGATGTTAAATGTTGGGGTTATCGGGTTCGGAACAGTTGGTTCTGGTATTTATGAGCGGTTATTGAATTCAAGCGAGGAATTAAAGGAGATTTTTCAAACTGAAGTTCAGGTAACAAAAATTCTCGTGAAGGACGATACAAAAGATCGTGGTTATACTCAAGTAAAAACACTTACAACATGTGACCCTAATGAGTTTTTTAATCAACAGTACGATATTGTCTTTGAAGCAATAGGCGGGGTTGAACCTGCTAAAGGTTATATTGTGAAACTCATTCAATCAGGTACAGCGATTATTACAGCAAACAAAGAATTAATTGCTAAGCACGGTAAAGAGCTTGAAGAGCTTGCTCGCCAAAACGGAGTTTATTTAGGGTTCGAAGCAGCTGTTGGCGGTGGAATACCGATTGTGAATAGCTTCAAAACATTATTTTCGACAACACCGATTCATTCTGTGACGGGAATATTAAATGGGACAACCAATTATATTTTAACGGAAATGAAAGAGAAAAATCGGAGTTTTGCTGATGTGTTAGTAGAAGCAAAACAATTAGGTTATGCCGAGGCGGATCCTACAGATGATATTGAAGGATATGATGCATTATATAAACTCCAAATTTTAAGTCGGCTTGCGTTTAACTCATGGCCAAATGAAAATAACTTTTCCTGTAAGGGGATGAATATCATTGAGGAGGAGGCGATTGATTTTGCGGAAAGAAATGAATTAGCAATAAAATTGATTGCCAGAACCTCCATCGAAAATGGGGTTATCCATGGCTTTGTATCACCTGCATTCGTCACAAAAGATCATCCGTTATATAATATTAACGGAGTAACGAATGGTGTCTGTATTGACGGTGCAACCATCGATCGTATTACGATGAGCGGTCCAGGTGCTGGAAAGGATGCAACAGCAAACAGTATGGTAGAAGATTTTGTTTTGCATGAGCAATTTCAAGGGTTTAATCGTCCATTAAGTAAACAACATAACGATAGAGCCAACGATGAAATGAGTATAATTGTCTTTGTTTCCCAACTAGAAAAGGAACAATTCCATGCGGATTTACTCAGTATCTCAAGTGAGATAGAATTCGAAACTGGTTTTAACGAAATGCAAGCGGTGATTCTTAAATTAAAGAAAGGCAAGTCGTTGAATGACTTACCTCCTTTATGGCAGCAGAAAAGCTACCCGTTATTAGGTAAGGTAGCTGTTAATAAAATTGCTTTACCTTTCTAAATGTATCAATAAAAGGAGTTGGGTTGGTTTTCACAAGATGAGGTAAAACACCTTGATTCGTATGCAAATACAAAAAGCCAATCTTTTCTGTTGCTTGACGATAAGAAATATCAAATACATGTTCTAATAGAAACTCTTTGTCTCGTGAACGAATTTTATCATTAAAGAGCTCCATGTCGAAGTTTCTTTCGACTGTGTACTTCTTGGTGTATTCGATTTTTTGTTCCACTTCAATGCAAACTTGAGTTGTAATGGGCTTCATGGAAAACATCCTTTATTAAAAAGATAAAAACTTTGATTTGTAAATAATGTATAGCTCCAGCTTGAGTGTCTAGTTGACCTCGTTCCCTCCTTACGTTCAAAGGGCACCATCAGGAACTAATTTAAAAGTTGAAAAACTTTTGCTTGTATAAATAAAATTAGTGGATTCCAAGGGCTCTTATTTCATAGTATTTGTAGTCATTTTTAGTGATTTTAAGCAAATAGGGTCCTCACAGTTCCCTAATCCCTTAAAGTTGCCTTATTTCGTTGAAATAAGGGCTTCTGAGTGATCTAATACAAAATAGAGCGTGTATCCTTTATCTCATGCGGACGCTAAAAGGGTACTTCCACCTTTCATGTCTAGTTCCAGGTGCCATCGGCTCGAGGTCGCTTCATTCCATCAAACGTGTCCAAGGTCGGGCCACTAATTGCTGGACCTCCAGCGCTTGTCGCCGAAAGGCGGGCACCTTCCACCTTTCAATGTCTAGTTCCAGGTGCATAGCGTCTAGTGGACTTCGCTCTCCTCCTTACGATAAGTCAACATCGGCTCGGTCCTCACCGTGTATCCTTTATCTCATGCGGAGGGCTCCAGTCCATGCGTCGCTAAACGGGCACCTTCCACCTTTCATAATTCCTATAGACACTTTAGCATAGCTTCTTTTATTTCGCAAAAATACACTTAATAGAAAATTCAGAAAAGTTTATTTTTTTACTTGAACCCAGTATCTTTTTATGCTATGATTTCCTTAAGAAAAGTAAGAGTCCTAGCGTGTTCGTGAGCGACTGACAGTTTTGAGCCAACACTTTTTTATTGGGAGTATTAGTCTTCTTTTGGAATACATGCCTTCATTTGTGAGGACGTATAAAGAAGGAAGCTGGACACCCACCTGCGAGAGCAGGTTCAAAACTAGGGAGTTACGGCACTTTGGGTCTCTTATTTTATTTGCACGAAAAGTGAGTTGACTTTGGTGTTCACCTCCATCCATACGATATTAGGCTTTAGCCTATGCTAAAGGATATTATGGAGGGAAAGGATACCTAGAGTCAGCTTTTTTCTTATGTCTGCTACTCTTTTTGTACATAATAGTAAGGATGGGAATTAGGTTACATGAACATATAGATTTTTTTTAGTAGCTATGGTATATTTTACCCCGACTACTTTTATAGGTATAATCAGTAAATTGTTCCAACCGACAGCTAATAATATGCTTTGTTATAGAAAGAAAGGAAGAGAAAAGATGTTGTATCAATTTTCAAGAAACGAATTAGCAATTGGGAAAGATGGGGTGCAAGCTCTAAAAGATAGTACGGTTGCGGTACTTGGCATAGGTGGAGTTGGATCATTTTCCGCTGAAGCACTAGCTAGGTCAGGTGTAGGGCGTCTAGTATTAGTCGATAAAGACGATGTTGATATTACAAATGTGAACCGCCAAATTCATGCTTTATTATCAACTGTTGGGAAGCCTAAAGTAGAGTTAATGAAAGAACGAATTAAAGACATTAATCCTGATTGCGAAGTTATTGCGTTAAAAATGTTTTATACAGAAGAAACTTATGAGGAATTTTTTAATTATGGTTTGGATTTTGTCGTCGATGCATGCGATACAATCACATATAAAATTCATGTAATTAAGCAATGTTTACAAAGGAACATCGGTGTTATTTCCAGTATGGGTGTTGCTAATAAAATGGATCCAACTCGATTACGAATTGCTGATATCTCTAAAACAAGCTATGACCCAATTGCAAAAGTAGTTCGTACAAAGCTTCGTAAAGAAGGAATTCATAAAGGTGTAAACGTTGTCTTCTCTGATGAACGTCCTGTCAAAATTCGCGAAGAAATTCGAAAAGAAATTGTTCCAGAAGCGGCAGAGGAAGGGCCTATTCGAAAAGCCAAGCTACCGCCATCGTCAAATGCATTTGTACCGTCAGTTTCAGGCCTCATTATGGCAGGTCATGTCATTACAAAAGTTCTTGAACAAAATAACATTACTATTGAGCGTTAATCCGTTGAATTATCTGTATACAAAATCACGATATTTACACGAATATCGTGATTTTTTTTGCACTTATTAGGTATTAAATGTATGGATAGGAGTAATATCCTTAATTTACCATATGAGCAATTGAAATCATTTTAAAAAATATATTGAATAATTTATGAACTTTTCATATAATGAAAGCACTTACAACTAAAGACATCTGATGACCATAAGATATGATAATAAGGTTATTAGATAATTGACGTTTAGTATGAGAGAAAGATCTATTTTAGGGGGAAGACGAACTATGGGTTTAGGGGTATTGTCATTATTAGCATTAGTACCTATTTTAACTGTATTACTTTTTCTTGTTATATTAAGATGGCCTGCAAGTCGTGCTATGCCGTTAGCATTTGTTGTTACAGCGGCTGTTGCGTTACTAGTTTGGAAAGTGCCATTTAACCAAGTAGCTGCTGCTAGTTCCCGCGGCTTAGTTACGGTTATTGAAGTGTTATTTATTGTTTTTGGTGCCATCCTTCTTTTAAACACTTTAAAGGAAAGTGGAGCACTCTACTCGATCCGTGAAGGTTTTACAAATGTATCACCTGACCGCCGTGTTCAAGCAATTATTATTTGTTGGTTATTTGGTTCATTTATTGAAGGAGCTTCTGGGTTTGGAACACCAGCAGCTATTGCTGCTCCACTATTAGTAGCAGTTGGGTTCCCAGCTATGGCTGCGGTCATGGTTGCCTTAATTATTCAATCAACACCAGTTACATTCGGAGCGATTGGAACGCCAATTTTGATTGGTGTTAATAACGGAATTGGAGCAGATGAGAAAGTTTTAGCTACTGCTGCAGAATTAGGAATGACATACGAAGCGTACTTAAATTCAATTGGTGCACAGACAGCTATTTTTCATGCAATTATCGGTACCTTAATTCCATTATTCATGGTTGCAATGTTAACTTGGTTCTTTGGTAAGAACAAATCTATTGCAGAAGGCTTAGCGATTTGGAAGTTTGCTATCTTTGCAGGACTTGCGTTTACGGTTCCTTATGCATTAATTGCTAATTTGTTAGGACCAGAATTCCCGTCACTCTTTGGTGGGTTAATTGGTTTAGCAATCGTTGTACCAGCAGCAAAACGTGGTTTATTTATGCCGAAGAAAACGTGGGACTTTGACCGTAAAGAAAATTGGGATCCTGAATGGGTTGGTAAGTTGAAAATCACAAACGAAGCACCAGCTAAAAAGGTTTCAGTATATAAAGCTTGGATTCCATATGTACTAGTTGGACTTCTATTAGTATTAACTCGCTTAAACGAACTTCCAATTAAAGGGTGGTTAACTAGCGATGTTGTGAAAATTAATTTCACAGAAGTGTTTGGTACATCGATTTCATTTGCAAGTACACCGCTATACCTGCCAGGTACAATTATGGTTGTTGTATCATTAATCTGTATCTTTTTATTCGGAATGAACGGTCAAGCTTATGGACGAGCAGTAAAAGACTCGTTTATGACAACTGTAAGTGCTGCAGCAGCTTTACTATTTGCAGTACCAATGGTTCAAGTTTTTATTAACTCAGGGGTTAATGCAGCAGAATTAGCCAGTATGCCAATTTTATTAGCAGAAAGTGTTTCGATTATGATTGGTGATAATTGGCCAGCAGTTGCACCTTTAATTGGTGCACTTGGAGCTTTCGTTGCAGGTAGTAATACGATTAGTAATATGATGTTCTCGTTATTCCAATTTGGAGTGGCGGATAATATCGGCGTCACACCTTCTACTATTATTGCTTTACAAGCAATTGGTGGTGCTGCAGGTAACATGATTTGTGTGCATAACGTTGTAGCTGCTTCAGCTGCTGCAGGATTAGTAGGTCGTGAAGGAACACTAATTCGTAAAACGATGATCCCAACGCTATACTATATAGTTTTTGCTGGTGGCCTTGGGTTTATCTTCCTATACGGAGTAGGATTTAATCTTGGAACATTCATGGTATTAGCCGTAGTTGCAGGTATTGTATATGCGATTCTAAAGGGAAGTAAACAAAGTAAAAAAGATCAGGACGATCAGATCGCCGCTTAAAGTCATTGTATATAAAGAACATCTTGATTATAATTTAATGTAAATGTTGAAAGAGCGTTAGAGGTCGACTCATAAGTGTTCAGACACTTTTTCTATGAGTTGGCCCCAATACGCTTTTTCAATTGTAGTAAACTAAAAATAGATATATTATTTATAAGTTAATGATCTGATGACCAGATAACCTATAAGGGGATGAGAATGTATGAAAGTATCATTATTTATTACTTGCCTTGCTGATGTCTTCTATCCAGGTGTTGGCAAAGATACAGTAGAAATTTTAGAGCGACTTAACTGTGAAGTTGTTTTTCCAGACAATCAAACTTGCTGTGGTCAGCCAGCTTACAATAGTGGCTATCATAAAGAGGCAAAAGATGTCGCAAAGCATATGATTGAAACCTTTGCAGCATCTGACTATGTTGTGTCACCTTCAGGGTCGTGTGTATCTATGATCCACGAATATCCTCATTTATTTAAAGATGAGGAAACGTTGAAGGCTAAAGCTGATGCTTTAGTGGCTAAAACGTTTGAGTTAACACAATTTATTGTCGACGTCTTAAAAATTGAAGATGTTGGAGCGTCGCTACCAACAAAAGCTACGTACCATACCTCTTGCCACATGACTCGTTTATTAGGAGTAAAAGATGCTCCAATGAAGTTATTAGAAAATGTTGAAGGACTTGAGTTTGCAAGTTTACCAAATAAAGAAACGTGCTGTGGGTTTGGAGGGACGTTTTCAGTAAAAATGGTTCCAATCTCTGAACAAATGGTCAATGAAAAGATTGAGCATATTGAAGAAACGGAAGCTGAAGTTTTAATTGGTGCAGACTGTGGCTGTTTAATGAATATCGGTGGTAGAATTGAACGTCAAGGCAAACCAATCAAAGTGATGCATATTGCGCAAGTGTTAAATAGTAAGAAATAATAAACGGTAGGGTGGTGAAATAAATGACCATGAAAATAAGTGATGAAAAGTTCTTTGATCGGGTTGATAAAGGGCTAAAGAATGAGTTTATGAGAAATGCAATGGTGTCAGCTCAGGAGCGTCTGAAAAACAAAAAGTTAGAAGCCCAGGAAGAGTTAGGAAACTGGGAAGAGTGGAGAAATCTTGCTGAAGAGATTCGTCAACATACGTTAGAAAACCTAGACTATTATTTAGAACAGTTAACTGAAAATGTAGTTAAACGTGGTGGCCATGTCTTTTTTGCACAAACAGCAGAAGAAGCAAATGAGTATATTACGAATATTGCAAAACAGAAAAATGCTAAAAAGGTTATTAAGTCAAAATCGATGGTGACCGAAGAAATTAGTATGAACGAAGCTCTTGAAAAAGCAGGCTGTGAAGTTATTGAATCAGACTTAGGAGAGTATATCCTCCAAATTGATGATCATGACCCTCCATCTCACATCGTTGCTCCAGCTTTGCATAAAAACAAGGAGCAAATTCGTGATACTTTCTCTGTAAAACGTGGTTATACCCAATCTTCTAAACCAGAAGAACTAGCTTTATTTGCTAGAGAACAATTGCGTAATGAATTTTTAGAAGCAGATATTGGCGTCACAGGTTGTAACTTTGCTGTTGCAGAATCAGGAAGTATTTCACTTGTCACGAATGAAGGAAATGCTCGTCTATCAACAACACTTCCGAAAACCCAAATTACAGTGATGGGTATGGAACGTATCGTACCTACTTGGGAAGAGTTAGATATTTTAGTAAGTATGTTATGTCGCAGTGCAGTCGGACAAAAGCTAACGAGCTACATTACTGGATTAACTGGACCAAAGGATGAAGGGGATGTCGATGGCCCTGAAGAGTTTCATCTTGTCATCGTCGACAACGGACGTTCAAATATTTTAGGAACTGAATTCCAATCAGCACTTCAATGTATTCGATGTGCAGCCTGTATTAATGTTTGTCCAATTTACCGCCACATTGGTGGACACTCTTACGGCTCAATATATCCTGGACCGATTGGAGCGGTACTATCTCCACTACTTGGTGGCTATGAAGATTATAAGGAGCTACCTTATGCTTCGAGTTTATGTGCGGCATGTACTGAAGCGTGTCCAGTGAAAATACCATTACATGACCTCCTTGTAAAACATCGTCGTAATATCGTTGAAGAACAAGGAAAGGGTGGATTTGGTGAAAAGTTAGCGATGAAAGGATTCGCAATGGCTGCTAGTTCACCAAAGTTATATAATATGGGTTCAAAGATGGCACCAACGATGATGGGGCCTTTTGCAAAAGAAGGGAAAGTAACGAAAGGACCAGGTCCAATTAAGCCATGGACAGATATCCGTGACTTCCCAGAACCAAGTAAAGAGAGCTTTCGAAATTGGTTTAAGGAACGTGAAAAGGGGGAGAACAACTAATGGCGAACGGTACAGTACAAAACCAAGAGAAATTCTTAAATCAGATAGCTAAAAGTCTTGGGCGAAGCCGCCAAACGCATCCCGTTACACGTCCAAATTGGAAGTACCAACCCCAGTGGGATGTCTTTAAAGATTTATCTCAAGATGAACTACTTGATGTGCTCAAGGAGCAATGTACTCGTATCCATACACAAGTGGCGACAGCAACAACGGATACGTTAACGAATGTATTAGCTGAGGTTGTTAGCAGCTATAAAGCAACATCTATTGTAAGCTGGGCAGATCCACGTTTTACGGAGTACGGAATTGATGGTTATTATGAGAAATCAAAAACGACAGGAATAGATGTTCATATATGGGATACAGAAGCTGGAGATGAAAATATAAAAATAGCTGAAAAAGCAGATATTGGTATTACATTTGCAGATCTAACGCTTGCAGAATCAGGTACCGTTGTATTACTTAGTGATAATGGCAAAGGTAGATCAGTAAGTTTATTGCCGAAGTTTTATGTGGCACTTATTCCGAAAAGTACAATCGTTCCGCGATTGACCCAAGCAACAAAATATATTCATAAACTTCAAGAGGAAACAGGAAAAGTGCCTTCATGTGTAAACTTTATTTCTGGCCCAAGTAATAGTGCCGATATTGAAATGAATTTAGTTGTAGGTGTTCACGGCCCTATAAAAGCTACGTATATTATAATAGAAGATAAGTAGATATAAGAAAAAAGCAACAGAAGTATAATCTGTTGCTTTTACTTTGCTACTTTTTCTAAATTACCGTTCTTATCCATACGGAAGGTAGCATTAGATAGAGGCTCTTCTTCTTGTAAGATCGCCATACGTCTTGCACGGTTCATAATCTGAATAAGTGATTGATAGTCCTCTTCAATTGTCATATGTTCATCTCTAATAGTCTTTAATTCAGCTTCAAGCTCTTTATTTTGTGTTAATAGCTCGAGGTTCTCTTTTAATAGCTTTTCATTCTCTTTTTTCAAGTGATCAGCTGGAAGTTGATTTGAAGTCAGAGAACGAAGGTATGAAATAACAGTTTCAATGTCTAAATTTTCTAAATTTAAAGATTGTGCCGAATTCATAACAGGATAGTAAATAGAAGCGTTCCTTACAGGTCGACGATTAGTTGCAAACGCAGCTGCTCTCTTGCGCTCTTTTCGTTCCTTTTTTGCCTCTCTAATCTGATCTACATACTTTTGGCGTACGACTGCATTCCATCTAAATCCGCAAGCTGCGGAAGTTCGGTGTAATTCATCTCCAACTTCATCAAAAGCAACTAATTGTGTACTTCCTTCTTTAATGTGGCGTAATACCGTTTCTGCTAATAAGACATCATCTTCATGTGACCAAGCATCTTGGCGTACTTTCATAATACCATCTCCTTATCTTTCTGGGTTAACAAGTAAATTCATATTTTAGTGAAATTTACTATTAATATTTCCAAGAAATCTAGGATCTATACATTAGATATGAAAATACTAGTATTGTTAATAAATATAAACTTGAAGTAATAAAGTTTTGTTTTAAGCATGTTATTGATAAAGGGTGATTTTGGGCTCATCGTGTGATTGTTAATTTCTAACGCCTTTCAGGAATAGGCCCAAAAATCAACAGCTTCAATAATAACTTCTTTTTAATAAGGAGCCTAAAATCAACACTCAACGCTAACAGGGCGCTTCTATAAGAATTTAAAGTTGTTCAGTTTGCAAAGTTGGATACGATAGTATATATAATAGAACTATTAATATTTAGAACTATTATTAGGAAAAGTACATAAAAATATCCCAAATATAATGATCTATTAAATATCGAATGGTAAGAGAAGAATAATCTAGAGACTGCTAGATTTGTTTCAACGAAAGTGTTATTGGAGTTGATATTAGTGGAAAATTATTTTAAAGAACCACTCGCCTACAGAATGCGCCCTAGTTCATTAGAAGAAATTGTTGGTCAAAAACATATTGTGGGTGAAGGAAAATTACTGCAACGAATGATAAAATCTAACCGATTATCATCTATAATCTTATACGGCCCACCAGGTACAGGAAAAACAACGATCGCAAACGTTATCGCGCAATTAACTTCCTTACCCTATCATGAAATAAATGCCGTTTCATCGGGGAAAAAAGAAATGGAAGCGGTTGTACAAGAAGCGAAGCTATTAGGGAAGTCAATCTTATTTGTCGATGAAGTTCATCGCTTCAATAAAAGTCAACAAGACTTTTTACTTCCATATATGGAAAGCGGAATTATTATCCTTATCGGGGCGACAACAGAAAACCCTCATTTTGAAATTAACAATGCAATCAAATCACGCTGTACAGTATTAGAGTTAACTCATCCCAAGCCAAATGAGATTAAAGAAGTGTTAGAGAGAGCTTTGCATGACGAGAAAAAAGGCTTTGGCAAACAAAGCTTCCTCATTGAGGACGGAGTCATAGATGAGCTGGCACATCATTGTGGTGGTGATATTCGCTCTGCTCTTAATGGATTAGAGATCGCAGTATTATCTACCGACCCAAATGAAGAAGGACAAATTCCAATAACTTTGGAAATCATAAAAGAATGCCTACAGAAGAAAAGTTTACATTATGATAAAAAAGGAGATCACTTTTATAACATAATTAGTGCATTTCAAAAAAGTATGAGGGGTTCAGACGTAGACGCTGCCCTTCACTATTTAGCTAGATTAATTGAAGCAGGGGATTTAGATGTGATCTGTCGCCGACTGCTTGTAACAGCCTGGGAGGATGTTGGTTTAGCTAACAGTCAAGTTCCACAGATGGTATTGGCAGCAATCCAGTCGGCAGAGCGACTTGGGTTACCAGAAGCTAGGATCCCTTTAGCCGTCGCCGTTACTGAGTTGTGTCTGTCTCCAAAATCGAATAGTGCCTATAAAGCATTAGATCAAGCATTAAATGATGTCCGCTCCACAAATATTGGAGAAGTACCTGATCATTTAAAGGATGCTCATTACAGAGGAGCAAAGGAATTAGGTAGAGGCGTTGATTATAAATACCCACATGATTTTGGTGGCTGGGTTAAGCAACAATATTTACCTGATAATTTGAAGGGAAAGACGTATTATAAGCCTAAAGAAAGTGGCCAAGAAAAGAGGCTAGCTCAATTTTACAACCGAATACAGGAATTGAAGAATAGTTAATTTTCTTTCAATGCAAATAAAATCCAATTCATGCTATAATGGGCAAAGTATTTATGTTTGAGTAGAGAATAGAGAGAAGGAATCAACATGAACATAGAGGAGCATAGAAATTGGAGAACAAAGAAGCTAGGCTTACGCTGGGGAATTTTTATGCTAGGTTTAGTGATCATGTCTTTTGGAATTGCGTTAATGATAACTGCGGATTTAGGAAGTGCTCCATGGGATGTACTTCATATTGGTTTAACATTACAGCTAGGGTTAACAATTGGTACTTGGTCAATTATCATGGGTTTTGTCATTATCGGGGTTACGATTTTACTTACAAAAGAATGGCCTCAAATCGGTGCGTTTGTTAATATGGTGCTAGTTGGAGTTTTTATTGATATTTTTTTATTTCTTTTAATTACGCCAAACTCATTCATTGGCAAACTGATAATGCTTTTAAGTGGGATCGTTATCATTGGATATGGAATTGGACTCTATATTGCTCCAAAATGTGGAGCAGGACCTAGAGATAGCTTAATGTTGGCAATAACAGAAAAGACAAAGCTTAAAGTACAATGGGTTCGTAGTGCAATGGAAGTTGTCGTTCTTTCAACGGGATGGCTGTTAGGGGGACCTGTTTTTATCGGTACATTAATTTTTTGCTTTGGGATAGGAAGTGTTGTTGGTATAACGCTTCCGCAATGCCAACGGTTAGTAGATCGATTGATAGAAAGAGGGGTAAATAATAATGAAGATATCAACAAAGGGACGTTACGGGTTAACCATCATGATGGCGTTAGCAAAGAAATACGGTGAAGGACCTATTTCTTTAAAATCAATCGCAAAGGATCATGAACTGTCAGAACACTATCTAGAGCAATTAATTGCACCACTAAGAAATGCAATGTTAGTTAAAAGTGTAAGAGGTGCATACGGTGGCTACATGCTTGCAAAAGAACCAGTAGACATAACGGCTGGTGATATTATTCGTGTCCTTGAAGGACCGATAAGTCCTGTTGAGGTGCTTGATGATGAAGAGCCAGCTAAACGAGATCTTTGGATAAAAATCCGTGATGCGGTAAAAAATGTATTAGATAATACAACACTACAAGATTTAGCGGATTATGAGGATAAAGGTAATCAGGAATATTATATGTTCTACATATAAGAGGTAGATCAACATATGTGAATGAAAAAGTAGGTGTAAGATTTGAAACCGATATACTTAGATCATGCAGCGACCTCACCACTACATCCAAGAGCATTAGAAGCAATGATGCCTTACTTCAGTGAGCATTTTGGAAATCCTTCTAGTATTCACAGTTTTGGGCGTAGAACGAGGCAAGCTTTAGATGAAGCGAGAATATCGTTAGCACAAACAATAGGTGCTCATCCAGATGAATTAATATTTACAAGCGGTGGGACAGAAGCAGATAATATGGCGATTATTGGTTATGCAATGAAAAACAAAGCAAAGGGCAATCATATTATCACTTCTGTCATTGAGCATCATGCTGTTCTTCATACGTGCAAAGCATTAGAGGACCAAGGGTTTGAAGTCACTTATCTTCCTGTGGATGAAAAGGGAAGAGTCTCGCTATTGGATTTACAAGAACATGTTCGGGAAGAAACAATCCTCGTTTCAATCATGTACGGAAATAATGAAGTTGGTACCCTTCAACCGATTGCTGAGATTGGCTCATACTTAAATGAAAAGGGGATTACCTTCCATACGGATGCTGTACAAGCATACGGATCAATACCTATTGATGTTGATCAAT
This sequence comes from Alkalihalobacterium elongatum, assembly GCF_019024285.1. Lineage (GTDB taxonomy): Bacteria > Bacillota > Bacilli > Bacillales > Bacillaceae_F > Alkalihalobacterium > Alkalihalobacterium elongatum. The sequence continues at coordinate 118,238 of NZ_WMKZ01000005.1, read as the reverse complement.
TAGGTGTTCATTTTCTGTCTGTATCTGCTCATAAAATAAATGGTCCAAAAGGAATAGGCTTCTTATATGCTAAAAAAGGCTATAGCTTAAAACCTCAATTATATGGCGGAGAACAAGAAAGAAAACGCCGGGCAGGAACAGAAAATGTTGCAAGTATTGTTGGTTTCGCAGAGGCGGCTAAAATGGCAAAGGCTGATGTGGAAGAGAAAAGGCAGCGTTATATTCAATTTCGTGAGCAAATGATTCGTATTTTCCATGAAGAGGGGTTAGACTTTTCAGTTAACGGGCATGAAACAGATGTTCTTCCTCATGTACTAAATATTAGTTTTAAAGGCGCAAACGTGGAGTCACTTCTCGTTAATTTAGACCTTGCTGGAATAGCAGTTTCAAGTGGTTCGGCTTGTACAGCAGGTTCACTTGAACCATCCCACGTTCTTACAGCTATGTTTAATGATGATGAAAAAGCTAAATCTTCAGTTAGATTTAGCTTTGGTTATGGAAATACTAAAGAAGATATAGAGAAAGCAGCTAAGGAAACAGTAAAAATTGTGAAAAGAATTACATCACTTTAAAAACAACTTTTTTCTTTAGCTTTGTAGGTGGTGAGTAGTATGAATAGACAACTAGATAAAAAACCAGAAGAGACCCGTGTTGTTGTTGGAATGAGCGGAGGGGTTGATTCGTCTGTTACAGCACTCGTTTTAAAAGAGCAGGGCTATGATGTAATTGGCATCTTTATGAAAAACTGGGATGATACAGATGAGAATGGGGTTTGTACCGCAACGGAAGATTATAATGATGTCATAAAAGTATGTAATCAAATTGGTATTCCGTACTATGCTGTTAATTTTGAAAAAGAGTATTGGGATAAGGTCTTTACTTACTTTCTTGATGAGTATCGTGCAGGGAGAACTCCTAACCCAGATGTTATGTGTAATAAAGAAATTAAGTTCAAAGCCTTTTTGCAGCATGCGCTAACATTAGGAGCTGATTATGTTGCGACTGGGCATTATGCTCGTGTTGATTATCAGGAGGGTGAACATCGATTAATTCGTGGTCTTGATAATAATAAAGATCAAACATATTTCCTAAATGCGCTGAGCCAAGATCAAATTTCTAAGGCGATGTTTCCTATTGGACATATGGAGAAAAAGGAAGTCCGTGAAATTGCTGAACGCGCAAACCTAGCGACAGCTAAAAAGAAGGATAGTACAGGTATTTGCTTTATTGGTGAGAGAAATTTCAAAGAGTTTCTAAGCTCATATTTACCTGCTCAACCTGGTGAAATGCAGACGTTGGATGGAGAGGTCAAAGGAAAACATGATGGTCTCATGTACTATACACTAGGACAGCGTCAGGGACTAGGTATTGGTGGTGCAGGTGAGCCTTGGTTTGTAATCGGTAAGAATATCGAGAAAAACATATTATACGTTGGACAAGGTTACCATCATCCAGGACTATATTCTTTAGGATTATACGGTGTTAATCTTAACTGGATTAGTCCTAACCAACCAACGGAGCAGTTTAAATGTACAGCAAAATTCCGATATCGTCAGCCAGATCAAGGAGTGAAAGTGATCCCACTTTCCGATGGTAGAGTAAAAGTGATCTTTGACGAACCACAACGAGCAGTAACACCTGGTCAAGCTGTCGTTTTTTATGATGGGGATGTATGTCTCGGAGGCGGAACGATAGACGTTATTTTGACAGATGAGGGAGAACTTTAATCCAAGTTCTCCTTTTATTTTTGTCTAGAACAATCAGAGTGAAATTAGTAGCTAGGATCATAAGTGGTCGAGTTTGGCTCATAAATCGAAAGTTAGGATCATAAATGGTTGAGTTTGGCTCATAAATCGAAAGTTAGGATTATAAGTGGTCGAGTTTGGCTCATAAATCAAAAGTTAGTCTCATAAATAGTCGAGTTCGGCTCACAATCGAAGTCACCAATTACAAAAGCAGTCAATTGCAGTTGTTTTGGGTGACAGTCACAATTCTTTGTTATACTAAATAAAACAGGACAACTCTATATTAAGTTAGATAAGGATGGTAGAAAATGAAAGATTACATACAACTTGGATTACAAGCAATGCAGGAAAGAGATTATGAAAAAGCGGCATCATATTTTAATCAAGCAATTGAAGCAAACCCTAATGATCCAGTTGGGTTTATTAACTTTGGGAATTTATTAGCCATCGTAGGTGAACTAGAAAAAGCTATTGTATTTTTTGAAAAAGCATTATCCTTAGATGAGACTGTAGCAACAGCTTATTATTGTGCTGGGAATGCATTTTACCAATTGGAGAAATTTGAAGAGGCCATTAAAATGTTTAACCAAGCCATTCAGTACAAGCTAAAAGAAGCTGATGTATATTATATGATTGGGATAAGCCATTACCACTTAGGGCAATTAAGCCATGCGCTCGTTCATTTTCAAACAGTAACAGAAATGAATCCAGAAGACATTGATGCACGTTTCCAATTTGGTCTTTGCCTAGCCCAACTTGAACAAATTGATGAAGCTATGAAACAATTCAAGAAAGTTATTGCACAAGATGAAAATCATGCGGATGCTTTCTTTAACATCGGTGTAGCACATGCTTATAAAAATGAACCAAAGGAAGCGTTAGAAGCTTTTAATCAAGCGCTTGAAATTCAACCAGATCATCTCCTTGCAGGAAACGGTAAAAAGAAAATGGAGGAACTGCTATTGCATTAGGGGGCAGATAAAATGGAGAACCGAGGAAGTCAAGAAGACCAATCTCCTTACATAAAAGGTGAGGTTACCCACGTTATTTTCCATAACGAAGATAATTTTTATACTGTAGCAGCTGTGAAAGTTCTAGAGTCGACAGAAGAGCTTGATGATCCCCAAGTTACAGTTGTTGGCACGTTGCCAAAAGTAGAGCCTGATGATGTATATATCTTTTTCGGAAGACTTCATGATCACCCCAAATTCGGTTTACAATATGTAGTCGAACAATTTAGACGGGACATCCCTCAAACGGCTCAAGGAATTATACAGTATTTATCTAGTGATCGATTTCCAGGTATTGGTAAAAAAACGGCAGAGACTATTGTCAAAAGTTTAGGTGAGCGAGTTATCACGTTAATATTGGAAGACCCGTCAGTACTTGAAAAGGTTCCAAAGCTGAACGCTGAAAAACGGACATTAATCTACGAGCAACTGGTCGAGCATCAGGGAATTGAGCAAGTTATTTTGTTTTTATCTAAATATGGCTTCGGAATTGAGCTGGCAGTAAAAATTTATCAAGTATATAAACAACAAACACTTGATATCATTCAAAATAACCCGTATCAGCTCATTCAGGATGTGGAAGGAATTGGGTTTAAAAGAGCAGACTTGCTAGGTGAAGCTATTGGGATTTCAGGAAATCATCCCGATCGAGTCCAAGCAGGTTGTATTTATTGTTTAAATGAATTAAGCAATCAGCAAGGGCATGTTTTTTTAGGTCAAGAGCATATTGTTCAAGAAGTCATCAATTTATTATCATCTACGACGAATCCTATCTCAAAAGAAGAGGTAGACAAGGCTTTAACGATGATGGACGAAGAAGGAAAAATAGTTATTGAAGAAGAGCGGATTTACTTAAAAACTTTATTTTTTGCAGAAAAAGGGTTAGTAACAAATATTAAGCGCCTCGTTAATCGTGAAGAACCATTAACTTTTGTTCAATCTGAATTTTTAACATCGCTTGGTGAATTAGAGGAAACGCTAAAGATTGAGTATGCAGAATCACAAAAAAAGGGGATCGAAACTGCACTATCCTCCCCCATCATGATTCTAACTGGGGGACCAGGTACGGGTAAGACTACGGTTATAAAAGGAATTGTAGAAATTTATGCTAAGCTCCACGGAATTTCATTAGAGCCTAGTGACTATAAGGCTGGAGATCCTTTTCCTGTATTGCTAGTTGCTCCTACAGGAAGAGCTGCAAAACGAATGGGCGAAGCAACTAATCTCCCTTCTTTAACCATTCATCGACTGTTAGGGTGGAAAGGTGGAAATGGAGGATTTGAAAAAAATGAATTTGAACAATTAGAAGGTAACCTACTCATTGTAGATGAGGTTTCAATGGTCGATATTTGGCTTGCAAATCAATTGTTCAAATCGATTCCTGACCATATGCAAGTTATATTAGTTGGAGACCAAGATCAGCTTCCTTCAGTGGGACCTGGACAAGTGTTAAGTGATCTGCTTCGATCACGTGCAATTCCTATTGTCGAACTAACCGATATTTATCGTCAGGAGGAAGGGTCTTCCATTATTAAGCTTGCTCATGAAATAAAAAATGGGACTTTGCCACAAGATTTAAAAGAAGCGAAGGATGACCGTCGTTTTTTTCCATGTCACCAAAATCAAGTGATGCAAGTTATTGAGAAGGTGTATTTAAACGCAATAAAAAAAGGTTACACACCGAAGGATATCCAAGTTTTAGCGCCAATGTATAGGGGGAATGCTGGAATTGAACGCCTAAATCTTCATTTGCAAAACCTAGTGAATCCCCCTATTGAAGGTCGAAGAGAAATTGAATTTGGAGATATTGTCTATCGAAAAGGTGATGTTGTCCTACAGCTCATCAACAATCCTGATGAACAAGTGTTTAATGGTGATCGGGGTGAAATAGTTGCAATTATCTATGCCAAGGAGAACGTTGAAAAAATGGATCAAATCGTTATTTCTTTCGAGGGCGTAGAGGTTGTTTATAATAAGAAGGACTTAAGCCAGATTACACACGCATATTGTTCTTCTATCCATAAAGCGCAAGGTAGTGAATTTCCAATCGTTATTATGCCTGTTGTAAAAGGATATTTTCGGATGTTAAGACGCAACCTAATTTACACAGGAGTAACAAGAGCCAAGCAATTTTTAATTTTATGCGGGGAACATGATGCGCTTTTCCAGGCAATTGAACAGAAGGACGAGCACATTAGAAATTCAATGCTTTGCGATAAGCTAAAGGAAGCATTGGTAACATGAAACTAGGATGAAGACTAAGAAAAAGTCAGAAACTATAACTGTTCGAGAGGAGGAGGTCCTTTGCGAACATTTTCAAGTATATGTGGTCAGTCTCTTTTTTGTGCAAAAACAGGGGAAGAGCTAGGAACCGTTAATGATTTGACTCTGAACGATAGTGGAGTGGTTACTGGTCTTGTCGTTGATAAGAAAGGATGGTTTAATCGTCACCTATTTGTTCCGATTGATGCAATTACAAGCTTCGGCCATGAAAGTTTAATGATCCAAGACTTAAATGATATTTCGCCTTATCATAAAAAGAACAATGAGCATCATTTAAAGCAAGGGAAGGAAAAGCTCGCAGGGAGACCGCTATTGACTAGCGAAGGTGAAAAACTTGGATTGGTAGAAGATGTATATTTTATGGAAGAATTGGGCACTATTGTAGGGTATGAAGTAACAGAAGGATTGATTGCTGATATTAAGGAAGGTCGTAAAGTAGTGAAGACTGATCATCCTTTAACAATCGGCAAGGATATTCTCGTTATTCAATTATAAAAAAGAGGAGACCCTATTATGCAATGTCCAAACTGTAATTGTAAAGATATCGGGAAAATAGGAACAAACCAATATTATTGTTGGAATTGCTTTGTTGAAATGACGATTACTAAAGGAAAGTTATCACTTCATCAAGTTGAAGAAGACGGCTCACTTAGTTCCTTAGATGATCTTTTTGAAGACCATGATTTGCAAATAGAAATGTAATTCCAATCTGGTGGTGATGACGTATGCGTAATTTATTGATGGCCATTGGTATAAGTGCCGCTGCTTACTCGATGAGAGACCGTCGTAACCGAAGACGAATGATGCAATGGATACGACCGATTACGAACATCGATATTCAAAACCTCGTCCCAGATAAAAGTGATTTACAGAAAATGAGAAAACGAATGATGAAAAACTTCGCTTAATATTGTATAGGGATCGATACAACCAACCTTTGTATCGGTCTCTTTTTTGGTTTTGTTAAAAGGTATCACGATATGATGTGCTTTTCTTCATAGTTTTTGAGAAGTTGTACAGTATATAACTATGGAGGAATATAAATGGAAAATGTAAAAGGGATAAAATGGATTATTAGGCTATCCATCACTATTTTAGTGTTATTATGTATATACTTTTTTTTACAAGTCTCTCCACTCTGGTTACCTGTCATCCAAGTATTATCAAGAGTGGCTATTCCGTTACTGATTGCAGCAATTATTACTTACTTACTACATCCTATTATTGAAAATGCTCATGCCTATGGGCTTCCAAGGCCTTTGGCGGTCCTAATTATCTATTTATTATTTTTTGGGGGAATAGCTTCATTAATTACCGCTGCATTCCCATATGTTGTTGAACAACTAAGGGAATTTATTGAAAATTTACCTTATATTATTCAGCAAATCCAACAATGGAGTACCATTTTTGAAAGGCAAATTTCTGCTTTGCCTGAAGGGATGCAAGCCCAATTAGCAGATTGGATGACTGGACTAGAAGCACAAGCAGAGTCTATAGGAGAAAGAATTTTAGATACTGTTGGGTCCATTTTAAGTTCATTCATTTATTTTATTGTAATTCCATTTTTAGTCTTTTATTTATTAAAAGACTACAAGTTAATTGAAAAGGTTGCATGGTATGTCACTCCAAAAAAGTGGAGGAAAGAAGGAGTCGCTTTTATACGTGACGTCGACCAATCCTTAGGGAATTATATTCGTGGTCAAATTCTTGTTTCAATGAGCGTTGGTATTATAGCGATGATCGGGTTGTGGATTATAGGAGTTCCATATCCGATTATTTTAGGGCTATTCATTGGAATGACTGATATCATTCCTTATTTTGGTGCTTTTTTAGGGGCTTTCCCTGCTATAATTGTAGCAGCGCTTCATTCATGGCAAATGCTTGTTTTCACAGTCTTACTAATTTTTATACTACAACAGATTGAAGGAAATATTTTATCACCAGTTATCGTTGGAAAATCAGTTCATTTGCATCCAATTCTCATTATGGTTGCATTATTAATAGGGGTAGAGACGGCAGGTATACTAGGGCTTGTTTTAGCCGTTCCTGTCTTATCTGTTGTTAAAGTGGTGCTACTCCATTTACGAACAAATTTACTCAATCATTGACAACTGATGTGTCGATTTTTATAATAATATTGAAATCAAAATATAATGAATACGTTGAAGGAACAAGTATGTTAAAGCCCGTTTAAAAGAGAGGCATTTCCCTAGGCTGAAAGAAATGCTAAACGAAGAGTAACAGAAAGCTACTCCTGAGTGTAGAAAAACCTACCGTTTTGCTGCGTTAAAGCATATAAAGTGATGGACTGCTGTAGTCCATAACTAGGGTGGTACCGCGTGAATATAACTCTCGTCCCTTATTTTAGGGAAGAGAGTTTTTTTTATTGGGTTCTCGCACCTCCAATTATTCGCAGCCAAACGGACACTGCCGCTTTTCTATGTCTAGCTGCAGACGCCCATTGCTCGAGGTCACTTCGGTCCAGCAGCCGTGTCCAAAAGGCAGGCGTCTTCCGCTTTTATAGGTTTATATTTACTTTTTTTGGTTACGATGATTAACGAGAATTAAGGAGGAATACATAGTGAAGAAGTTAACTTCTGCTCAAGTGCGTCAGATGTATTTAGATTTTTTTAAGGAAAAGGGTCATGATGTTGAACCGAGTGCATCGTTAGTTCCTGTCGAAGATCCATCGCTATTATGGATTAACAGTGGTGTAGCAACATTGAAAAAATATTTTGATGGGCGCGTCATACCAGAAAATCCTAGAATTACTAATGCACAAAAATCGATTCGAACAAATGATATTGAAAATGTCGGAAAAACAGCCCGTCATCATACATTCTTTGAAATGCTAGGTAATTTCTCTATCGGGGATTATTTTAAAGAAGAAGCGATTGATTTTGCATGGGAATTTCTAACGAGTGAAAAATGGATAGGCTTCGATCCAGAACGCTTATCAGTTACTGTTCATCCAGAAGATGAGGAAGCATATAACTTTTGGAAAGACAAAATTGGTATTCCAGAAGAGAGAATTATTCGACTAGAAGGAAATTTCTGGGACATTGGAGAAGGTCCAAGTGGTCCAAATACAGAAATATTCTATGACCGAGGACCAAAGTATGGGAATGATGAGAACGATCAAGAACTATACCCAGGTGGCGAGAATGAACGTTATCTCGAGGTATGGAACCTAGTATTTTCACAATTCAATCATAACCCAGATGGTACATATACACCGCTACCGAAAAAGAATATTGATACAGGTGCAGGACTTGAGAGATTAGTTTCAGTTATTCAAGATGTAGAAACGAACTTTGATACAGACCTTTTTATTCCAATCATTAGAGCAACAGAGGAGATCTCTGGCGTTAAATACGGTGAAAATAAAGAAACGGACGTTTCTTTTAAAGTAATTGCTGACCACATTCGTACAGTAACTTTTGCAGTTGGTGACGGTGCTCTTCCATCAAATGAAGGTAGAGGCTACGTTCTTCGTCGTCTTTTACGTCGAGCTGTTCGTTATGCGAAGCTTATACAAATTGAAAAGCCGTTTATGTTTGAACTCGTTCCAATTGTTGGAGAGATTATGGTTGACTTCTACCCAGAAGTAAAGGGAAAAACGGACTTTATTCAGAAAGTAATCAAGAATGAAGAAGAACGTTTCCATGAAACACTACATGAGGGTTTAACCATTCTTTCTAAAGTCATCGCGGATGCTGAGAGTAAAGGTGAAACGACAATTTCCGGTAAGGATGTATTCCGTTTATATGATACATATGGCTTCCCAGTAGATTTAACGGAAGAATACGTTGAGGAAAAAGGTCTTGTTATTGATCGCGAAGGTTTTGAACTTGAAATGGAAGGTCAAAGAGAACGTGCTCGTGCCGCTCGTCAAGAAGGCGATTCAATGCAAGTTCAAGATCGCGTTTTAGGAGAATTAAAAACTGAAAGTACATTTGTAGGTTATGAGAAGTTGACAGCAGAGGCTACTGTTGAAGTAATTATCAAAAATAAAGAACTAACTGACTTTGCAGGAGCTTCAAATGATATAGTTCAAGTTATTTTTGATGTTACACCATTTTATGCTGAAAGTGGAGGACAAGTTGCCGATAAAGGTGTTCTAACAGGTGATGGATTTACCGCTCATGTTGAAGACGTACAAAAAGCACCAAATGGTCAAAACCTACACTTCGTTAAAGTAGTAGAAGGTACTTTGAAAAAAGGTGCAAGAGTAGAAGCGGTTGTTTTAGAAACGAACCGTAATGGAATTGTGAAAAACCATACAGCAACACATTTATTACACCGTGCATTAAAAGATGTGTTGGGAGAGCATGTAAATCAAGCTGGTTCATTAGTTTCAGAAGACCGATTACGTTTTGACTTCTCACATTTTGGCCAGGTAACAAGTGAAGAGCTAACGCAAATTGAAGAAATTGTAAACCAAAAGATTTGGAGTGCCATTTCGGTTAATATTATGAGTAAGAACATTGAAGAAGCTAAGGCAATGGGAGCAATGGCTCTTTTCGGTGAAAAGTACGGTAATGTAGTTCGTGTTGTTCAAGTCGGTGATTACAGCATTGAGCTATGCGGTGGTTGTCATGTCCAAAACACAGCGGAAATCGGGCTGTTTAAAGTGATTTCTGAATCAGGAATTGGAGCTGGCGTTAGAAGGATTGAAGCAGTCACAGGTCAAGGGGCATATGAGTTTATGAATGGACAACTAGATCTATTACGTAATGCTGCTGACCTTCTAAAAGCGAAAAACCTTAAGGATGTTCCTCAACGTGTTCAAACTATGCAACAACAAATCCGTGACCTTCAACGTGAAAATGAATCTTTAAGTGCAAAGTTAGGAAATATGGAAGCGGGTAACCTCATTAATGAAGTAACAGAAATTGCTGGAACTAAAGCACTAATTAAACAAGTTCAAGCTACAGATATGGATAATTTACGAGGAATTATGGATACACTGAAAGATAAAATTACTTCAGGAGTTATCGTACTAGGTGCAGCAAGTGGAGGAAAAGTAAACATCGTTGCTGGTGTATCTAAAGACCTTGTCGAAAAAGGTTTCCATGCAGGTAAACTAGTGAAAGAAGTTGCAACTCGTTGCGGCGGCGGTGGCGGTGGCCGACCTGACATGGCGCAGGCAGGTGGTAAAGACCCTGAAAAGCTTGAAAGTGCATTAAATTATGTAGAAGAATATATAAAATCAATTTCCTAAAAAGGAAAATATAGTGTACAATTAAATCAAACTACTGTGGGTATGAATACTCACGGAAATAGGCAGTATAGAAAGAGGTGTTTGTGATGGGCTCAATGGACAATACGATGAAATTTAATATTCAAGAAGACACGGTTGATGTCGATGTCCGCGAAGTGCTGCTAACGGTTTATGAAGCCCTTGAGGAGAAAGGTTATCATCCAATTAATCAAATTGTAGGATATCTTTTATCAGGGGACCCTGCATACATTCCTAGACACAAGGATGCAAGGACAATTATCCGAAAGTTAGAGCGTGACGAATTAATTGAGGAGCTAGTAAAGTCTTATTTATCACAGCACCAAAAGGAGAAGTAATGAGAATTTTAGGCTTAGACGTAGGCACTAAAACAATTGGAATTGCTGTAAGTGATGAATTAGGATGGACTGCTCAAGGAATTGAGACACTAAGGCGCAAAGAGGATGACCCGGCAGCCGATGTCAATTACATTGTTAACCTTGCGAATGAGTATAATGTAGCAAGCATCGTTGTCGGTTTACCTAAAAATATGAACGGATCGATCGGACCAAGTGGTGAGGCATGTCAACATTTCGCAGAAGAACTAGGAGAACATGTTGAATGTCCTGTCATCCTATGGGACGAGCGCTTAACAACGGTTGCAGCTGAAAGAATGTTAATTTCTGCAGATGTTAGTCGTAAAAAGCGTAAACAAGTCATTGATAAAATGGCAGCAGTGATTATATTGCAAGGCTATTTAGATAGCAAATCAAATTAACGAAGAGGTGTAGTATGACACAAGAAGAAAGAGAACGTATCATTATCCCAGATGAAAATGGGGACGAGCATTTATTCGAGGAACTTTTTAAGTTTACTGTAGATGAAACAGGTAAGAATTACATCCTGCTCGTACCAGTAGGAGATAGTGAAGACGAAGATCTCGAGGATGATATGCAAGAAGTTATTGCTTTCCAATACGAGGATAAAGAAGGCGACGATGGAAGTGATCTCGCTTTAATGCCGATTGAAACGGATGAGGAATGGGCGATGGTTGAAGAAATGCTCAATACATTCGTTGAAGAGCAAGACGACGAAGAATAATAATTTAGAAACAGAGCCATTTGGCTCTGTTTTTTTTTTTAGGTTTTCTAATTTGTACTGTCGGTGTATTCATCAGGCTATCTCTATAAAAAAGTTTTAGTATTTTAGGATCTTAGGATCTACGAAATAAGTGAGGGAAGTAAAAACAGCTTAAACTACGTTAGATGCGGTACAATTTAGTCTCTGGAAATAAATTCTGTCTTTTTTACACGAATAATGAAATGTTTTGTAGTATAATGGTAAACGAGAAAGGGGGATATCTAGTGAGTGACCATAAAAAAGAAGAACAACTAGACAATTACGCAGAAAAAGTACGGAGGGCAAAAATCGTCCGTAAAATTGTTCTTATTTGTGTAGCCATTATTTTATTATTTTTTATTTCAGGAGTAACTTTTAGTTATTTATATATTAAATCAGCAGTAAGTGCGATGGATGCTGAAAGTACAGAAATAGTCAATGTAGAAATCCCGATTGGTTCTTCAAGTTCACAAATTGGTAGGATCCTTGAGGAAGAGGGAGTTATTAAAAGTGGTTCGTTTTTCAGGTATTATGTAAGATATAATAACGAAACTGGCTTTCAAGCAGGTAATTATGAGTTATCTAAAGCAATGACATTAGATCAAATTATCGAGGAGCTTAAAGAAGGCCGACTGATGCAAGAAGCAGACCTTGTCTTTACAATTCCAGAAGGGTTATGGTTAGAAAACGTAGCCAAGCTAATTGCTCAAAATACTGACCATGATAAACAGAAAATCATGGAAACGCTAAATGACGAAGAGTACCTAGAGGTATTAATTGACCGTTATACCGTATTGACTGACGATATTCTTAAAGAAGGTATACGTTATCCTTTAGAGGGCTATTTATTCCCAGCCCGGTACGACTTTCTAGATGAAGATGCATCGATCGAGACAATTGTTGAGTCAATGATTGAAAGAACAGATAAAATTGTAGCAAAGTATATATCAATTTATCCAGATCACCGCTATACAGTTCACGAAACCTTATCGTTGGCATCAATTATTGAGCGAGAGGCGCAAAAAGAACAAGATCGTTATACAATATCAGGTGTTTTATATAATCGTTTAGATCGGAATATGAGGTTACAGGTTGATCCAACTGTTGCATATGCGATTGGCGAACATTTATATATGACTTCTTATGCAGATTTAAGAGTGGACTCTCCATATAATACGTATATGTATGCGGGGATACCAATTGGACCAGTTGCAAATCCAGGTGAAGCTTCAATAAAGGCGGCCTTTGAACCAGAGGAAACGGAATATATTTATTTCTATGCGAGATACGGTGGAGACGTATTATACTCTACTACTTATGAGGAACATAACCGCATTGTTCAAGAGTATCGCCACGAATGGGCAGAAGCTGCAAACTCTGAAGAAAATAAAGCGGAAGAAGACGAATAATACAAATGTTTAAGCACTAGGTCTAGTTCAGTAGCCTAGTGCTTTTCACTGTAAAATAGGTTTTATTGATTATCTCGATAAATTTACGTCTAATCATTGATAAATAAGTCAACCCTTGAAATGTGTTGGTTTTATTACTTAATTAGTTAACTTTTAACAATGATCTTAATTGTCTATAGATTTCGCAGAACCGTTAGGATTATGGTAAAATAAAGCGTTATCGAGTGTGGAATACTAAGGAGGAAAAAACATGCTTCCTAATGAACATAAAATAAATGACTATATCGAATCGCTTATACCAGATCGTAATGAACTGCTTTTAGAGATGGAGGAATTTGCTAGCATCCATCACATCCCTATAATGGAATTGGTCGGTATTGAAGCGATGTTACAGTTGTTAAGAATCCAACAACCAAATTCGATTCTTGAAATTGGAACAGCGATTGGCTATTCGGCGATTCGAATGGCTGAAGCAGTTGATGGAGTAAAGGTTGTTACGATAGAGCGCGATGAGCCTAGATATAAGCAAGCTTTAAAATATATTGAAAAAGCAAAATTGACGGATAGAATTGATATCATCTTCGGCGATGCTTTAGAAGTAAGCGAACAACTTGAATTTTATCCCCAATTTGATGTATTATTTATTGATGCTGCTAAAGGACAATATGAGAAATTTTTTCAAATATACAAACCATTTGTTAGATCAGGTGGGGTAATTATTTCAGATAATGTATTATTCCGAGGCTTTGTAGCTGAAGAGAATATCGATAATAAAAATCATGCAGGCATGGCAAAAAAACTACGCCGCTACAATGAGTGGTTGATGAAGAACGAGCAGTTTACTACAACCATTTTACCAGTAGGAGATGGCATTGCCTTATCAATAAAAAAGTAAAGTAGGTGTAAGACATGGGGAAGAAACCAGAAATTCTAGTCACCCCCAATAGTGTAGAAGCGGTTGAACGATTAATAAAAGCAGGTGCAGATGCTGTTTTAATCGGAGAACAGCGCTTTGGGTTACGTTTAGCAGGGGAATTTAATAGAGAAGATATAAGAAAAGCGAAAGAGATTGCGCACGCTCATGGAGCGAAGGTCTATGTTGCCATTAATGCCATTTTGCATAATGAACACCTAAATGATGTTTCGGAATATATGAAGTTTCTTAACGATACGGATGTAGATGCCATTGTATTTGGTGATCCAGCTATCATAATGATTGCACGGGAAGTTGCTCCTAATATGAAGCTACATTGGAACCCTGAAACAACAGCAACGAACTGGTACACAGCTAACTATTGGGGTAGACAAGGTGCTACTCGAGCTGTCCTAGCAAGAGAAATTAATATGGATGCAATCGTTGAGAGCAAAGAGAATGCAGAAGTAGAAATTGAAGTGCAAGTTCACGGGATGACAAATATGTTTCAATCAAAACGTTCATTAGTCGGTAATTACTTTGAATTCCAAGGTAAAAATCTTTCTGTTGAGAAAACTAATAAAGAACGTCAAATGTTCTTATTTGATAAAGAGCGTAATGCAAAGTATCCGATCTTTGAAGATAAAAATGGTACACACATTATGAGTCCTAAAGACATCTGTATTATTGATGAACTCGAGGAAATGATTGATGCTGAAGTTGATTCGTTCAAAATTGATGGCATTCTTAAGAGTACGGAATATATGGAAACAGTGACTAAATTATATAAAGAAGCAATTGAATTGTATTTAACAGATGAAGATGCATATGCAGACAAAAAAGAAGAGTATGTTGAAAAAATTCGTGAAATCCAACCACAAAATCGTGACATTGATACAGGATTTTTCTTTAAAGAAACGGTTTATTAAGGAGGGAAAAGGATGCAAGCTATTTCAGAAGTAAATGAAACTGGAAAACGTGTCATTACAAAAAAGCCTGAATTACTAGCACCAGCAGGTAGTTTAGAAAAACTAAAAATTGCCGTCCACTATGGCGCAGACGCTGTTTTTATCGGTGGACAAGAGTTCGGACTCCGCTCAAATGCAGATAACTTCTCGAAAGAAGAAATGCGTGAAGGAGTAGAATTTGCAAATCGCAACGGTGCAAAGGTATATGTTACAACAAATATTTTTGCCCATAATGAAAATATGGATGGCTTAGAAGAATATTTAGAAGGCCTACAAGAAGTAGGTGTTACAGGAATTATTGTTGCCGATCCATTAATTATAGAAACATGTCGTCGAGTTGCACCGAATGTGGAAGTGCACTTATCGACACAACAATCTTTAAGTAACTGGTTAGCGGTTAAGTTCTGGAAAGAGCAAGGTTTAGAGCGTGTGGTACTAGCTAGAGAAGTTGGTTTAGAAGAAATGTTAGAAATGAAAAAGCACGTTGATATCGAAATTGAAACGTTTATTCACGGGGCTATGTGTATTGCATATTCAGGCCGGTGCGTGTTAAGTAACCATATGACAGCTCGTGACTCTAACCGTGGTGGCTGTTGTCAGTCCTGTCGTTGGGATTACGACCTTTTTGAACAAAAAGAGGAAAGTAAAGGATTAGTTAAAGAAATTCCTCTATTTGCAGAAAGTGATACACAATATACAATGAGTCCGAAAGACTTAAACTTACTTCAATCAATACCGCAACTCATTGAAGCAGGGATTGACAGCTTAAAAGTAGAAGGACGTATGAAATCAATTCACTATGTTGCTACAGTAACATCTGTTTATCGAAAAGTAATTGATGCTTATTGTGAGGACCCAGAAAACTTTGCTATCAAGACTGAATGGTTAGAGGAATTAGAAAAGTGTGCTAATCGCGACTTTGCGCCACAATTCTTTGAGGGTACACCAACTTATAAAGAACAAATGTATGGTATTCATCCTAAACGTACGACGTATGATTTTGCAGGTCTTGTTCTAGACTATGATGATGAGACAGGCATGGTTACATTGCAACAACGTAACCATTTTAAACCAGGAGATGAAATTGAGTTCTTCGGCCCAGAGATTGAAAACTTTGTTCAAACAGTTGGTACGATTTGGGATGAGGATGGTAATGAATTAGATGCAGCACGCCACCCACTTCAAATTATTAAAATTAAAGTAAACAAACCTGTATATCCTTGGAATATGATGCGTAAAGAGGTTAAATAATGAAACAAAAACCAATTATAATTGGTGTCGCAGGAGGAACGGGCTCTGGTAAAACCACCGTTGCAAAAGAAATATTTCACCAATTTAGTGAAAAATCTATAGTATTAATTGAACAAGATGCATATTATAAAGATCAAAGTCACTTATCCTTTGAAGATAGACTAAATACGAATTACGATCACCCGCTAGCATTTGATAATGAACTTCTAATGAAACATTTGCAAATGCTTTTAGACGGCGAGTCCATTGAAGTCCCAGTATATGACTATGCCCAGCATACGAGGTCAGATACAGTTATTCCAGTTTTTCCAAAGGATGTTATTATCCTCGAAGGAATACTCATCTTAGAAGACAAGCGTCTTCGTGATCTTATGGATATTAAAGTATTTGTTGATACAGATGCCGATATTCGAATTTTACGAAGATTAGCGAGGGACATTCAAGACAGAGGGAGAACGTTGGATTCAGTTGTTGAACAATACACAACTGTAGTAAGACCAATGCATCTACAATTTATCGAACCAACAAAGAGGTATGCAGATATTATTATTCCTGAAGGTGGACAAAATAGAGTCGCAATCGATTTAATGGCTACAAAAATTCGATCTATTGTTGAAGCCCAGTCGTTTCTAACGAAGAAACAGTAAAAACAAGAAAAAAAAGTAA
This sequence comes from Alkalihalobacterium elongatum, assembly GCF_019024285.1. GTDB lineage: Bacteria > Bacillota > Bacilli > Bacillales > Bacillaceae_F > Alkalihalobacterium > Alkalihalobacterium elongatum. Next base: position 101,653 of record NZ_WMKZ01000005.1, on the reverse strand, counting down.
AAACTTATCATATCAGCATAGCAGGATACGTTGTTTTTGTTTATACTATAAGTATCTTTAAAGAGGCTTTAAAGACCTAATGGGATAAAGAAAAGCGAGGTGATATACCTTGCTTTTCTTTTACATAGCCTTATTTTCTAAAAGAATTATTTCATAAAGTAATTTACTTTTGTTGTAGGAAAGAGGAGTGAACGTCATGGCTGAAGAAAAAACACATTATATGACCCTTGAAGGGAAACAAAAATTAGAAGAAGAATTAGAGTATTTAAAAACAGAAAAGCGTAAAGAAGTTGTAGAGCGTATCAAAATCGCTCGTAGCTTTGGAGATCTTTCAGAGAACTCTGAGTACGATTCAGCAAAAGAAGAGCAAGCATTTGTTGAAGGACGTATTTCAACTTTAGAAAAAATGATCCGTGATGCGGTAATCATTAAAGATGATCAAACAAATAGCTCTGTCGTTTCATTAGGAAAAACAGTTCGCTTCGTTGAACTTCCAGAAGGTGACGAAGAAGAATATACTATCGTTGGTAGTGCGGAATCTGATCCTTTTGAAGGCAAGATCTCTAACGACTCTCCAATGGCTCAAAGCCTTCTTGGAAAATCAGTTGGTGATAAAGTAACAGTTAATACACCTGCTGGCGAAATGGAAGTTAAAATTTTAGAAGTTAAATAAATATAAACAAAAAGAACTGTTCATATTGAGCAGTTCTTTTTTGAATGGCCCTTTCTTCTCTCAAGGCAATTCTCATAAACTTATGTTCAAAAGCTTCACGCTAAAGCGTGAAGAACCAAGCTACCGCTTGGTAACGGTCCAATAGCTATCATCATTTGGATAAGAGGTTTTCCAAATGATGTTGGTTTTTTTTGATTAGATTAAAAGGTATAAGAAGATTATTCACTAAAGATATAAACTGGTGTTTGTAGTGGAATAGTGTTGTACATCCATAAAACATCCTCGTTATGCATTCGAATACAGCCCAGACTAATGTGTTTACCTATAGAAGAAGGATCATTCGTTCCGTGAATACCGTAAATATAGTTATTTGTTCCAGGTACATTCAGGCCGAGCCAATGACTCCCTAATGGATTTCTAGGGTCACCACCAGGAATACTTTTCGGATTATACCAAGGCTTCTCAACTTTGTTTACAATCTTAAAGGTGCCTTCTGGAGTTAATGATGGAGTTTTCCCTGTAGCAACAGGAAAGGTCCTAACGATGTCAGAATTAAGGTAAACAGTTAATGTATTAGCGGTTTTATTTATTTTTATTGAATAGCCATTCAGTTGTTTAACTTCTTTTAGTAAAGTAGGATGAGGAATTTGTATTGTCATTCCAACTTTAACATCTGTTGAAGGATTAATAATATGATTATAATTAGCAAGTGCCATTAAGTTATTTGCATTACCATAATACTTAACTGTAATTTTAAAGAGAGTATCTCCGTGAACAACTTTATGGAGTGCTATGATGTCAGGGTCTGGTAGTTTTAATTTTAATCCGACTTTAAGGTCTGTAGCAGGGTTAGAAAGGTTATTCAATTTAGCTACCTTATATTGCTGCTCATCTGGATTGATATAGTATTTTTTAGTGATAGTATATAAAGTTTCGTTTGGAGCTACTTCATGAATAATGACGATATCGGTTTTCTCATCATTAATGGGTTTACTCGTTTCTTTACTAGGAGCTTCACTTTCTTTAGGTTTCGAACTGTCTTTAGGAGGCTCTTTATCTTCACTTGGGTTAGTTTCTTGTTCTTCTTCATTTAATTCTTTTTCTTGTCTTTCTTCTTCACTTACGTTGCTATCATTGTTCTCCTCCGACTCCTCTAGCGGCTCTTCATTAACTTCCTCACTCGGATCATCTGTCTCATTTTGTTCATCTGCTCGTTCGTTTTCACTTTGATCATCATCTTCTTGATCCTGTTCTTGGTCAAAGCCTCCTGTTTGTAGTTGAGGGGTTAAGCCTAAGTTTAATACAGCAGCTGTAATTCCACCTAAACTTAACGTTAATATAACTGTTAGAAGGATGAATGAAGACCATTTTTTCTTCTTTTTTTTATGTCTGACTGCACGGGGTAGGAATTCACTATGTTCTTTTGACTTTTTTGACACAATACTTCCTCTTCTCTAATAAAAATATCTTTAACGTCGTTTTACAAAAAACTAAACATTTATTCCGCAAAAATTGATAAAAACCTTCATTTTTTGACAAAAAGGTCCATGTATTTTCTAAATTGAAGCTTAAGTGCTACTTTTTGATTGCGTGATAGATATAATTAGCAAAAATGGACTATGTCTTAATCTTCATTCGACAAAAATGTCATACTTCCTACAATGTATGAAAGTAGTAACTAAAACGACATACTTTATGGAAGATAAATTTTGGCTGCTCTAAAGAGCGGCTTTTTTCCTTGTATTGGGATTTAATTGGGTATATACTGTGTATATACTTTATATACAGTAGAGGTGACAAGATGTGGATTCACCTATCCAATGAATCAAAGGAACCATTATATAAACAACTTAAAGTTCAAATTAAACAACAAATAATTGATGGAACACTAGCAGGGGACACAGAACTACCTTCGATTAGAGCACTCGCTAAAAGCATTCAAACGAGTGTAATTACTGTAAAACGGGCCTATTCAGAGCTAGAACAAGAAGAGTTTATTTATACACGTGCAGGTCGAGGAACATTTGTCAAATCAACAGATAAAAGTATCTTACAAGAAAAAGCAGAACAGCAATTCGAGGAAGAGGCTAACAAGTTATTTCATTTAGGTGGTAGCTTAGGGTTAACCTTAGATGAGATGGTCACGATTATTCATAGGTTAAAGGAGGAAAACAATGAGTAATGTTGTTAAGGTTAAAAGGGCAGTTCAGTCATATAAAGATTTTCAATTGGGCCCAATTGATTTAAACATTAAGGAAGGCTTCATAACAGCAGTGATAGGAAGAAATGGGGCTGGAAAAACAACGCTTTTAAAAGGAATATCACATGCTGAACCTTTTTTGTCTGGAGAGGTTCAGGTTGCAAATATTTCGTATGATCAAGACCGAGTGAATTTTAATGAGACTATCTGCTACGTGTCCGAAGAGATGAATATGTATAGTTACTTTACCGTTCAACAAGCAATCGATTTTGTTTCTTCTTTTTACCCTAATTGGGATATTGAACTAGAGGATAGGCTATTAAATGAATTTAAGTTACCGCCCAAAAAGCAAATTCATCATCTCTCTAAAGGCATGAAGCTTAAACTAAATATGCTCTTAGCTTTATGCTTCCATCCCAAAGTGCTTATTTTAGACGAGCCAACAGCAGGCCTAGATCCTGTAGCTAGACAAGAATTGTTAATGTTGTTACAACAGTGGATTGAAACAGGAGAAAAAACCGTTATTCTGTCCTCTCACATCACAACTGACTTTGAACAAATCGCCGATTACGTTATTTTCTTGAAAGAAGGTCAAGTTTTGCTTTATGAAGAAAAAGAGCAGTTGAAAGAGAATTATCTTTATTTCACAGTATCCCCCCAAACGAATTTACCTAAAACGGGAATTTATAGTTATCAAAAAGGTATGTATGAAACGACAGGGATTATTGATAGAGACCAAGAAGAACAGTTTGAGGCACAATATCGGCCTGCTACTCTAGATGAGATTCTATACTATGTAGTAGAAAGGGGGCCGAATCATGCAATCCTTGATTAAAAAAGATCTACTATCTTTAAAAAATATTTCCATGATATTTATACCAATAACGATATTTTTTCAACTTTTTATCACTTGGTATATTAGTAGTATGGGAGGATTTCAATATAATGATTTAAGTGGAATTATCTTTTTTATTGTGTTGTTTAATACTTTAATGAGCTACGGTCTGGTAACCCATATTTGTAACACTGAGAAGTTGAGCGGAGTCGATAAACGAATGTGGCAGTTGCCGATTCCAATAAAGGTAATAGTACTAGCTAAATTTAGTTCGGCCTTAATTATTGTCCTTAGTATTAACGCAGTTACTTTCGGGACATTATTCTTTGTTCAAACGATATTAGGGCATTCTGTCGGAATTGGGTATACAGGGGGCGCTGTGTTACTAATGAACGCATTAATTCTCTTGTTTATTAGCTCTTATCTTTTCTTTTATTTTACCTATGATGCCCAAGTGGCTAATTGGGTGGGGAGAATTTTTATTGTAGGTGCGATATTCATTCCAATGTTTATAAGTTGGCCAACGAGTAGAATATTTGGGAGACCTATCCAAACAATTGAACCACTATTAAATCAGTTCTTTTTCATTAGTACGTTATTACTACTAGTCTTTGCAATTGCCTTTTCTATTCGAAGTTATGATAACTTTTATAAGATGAACAAGAAGTTTCAAATGACAGGGGCATTTTTAAGTACGTTCGTCCTTCTCATGACAGCTGTAGTTGGATCAGCTGTTGCTTTGTCATCTCCACCACTGAATACAAAAGAAGAAATTATCGAACATATTTCTGTTGAATCGATTGAATTGCGGTATGAACAAGAAAATATAAATGGAACTAAATTTTACGGGGTTCGTTATCAGGTTGTTCTTTCTGGATCTCATCTTTCCGATCCTAAGTTACTTCACGACCTTGGTGTCAGTATTGTAATTCCAGAGGATGACCCTTTATATAGATTTTTCGGGCCTGATTTTGGAGTTGATTATGGGGGATGGTCCTATCATAGAAGTCGACCAACTTTTACAAGCTTTGGTTCTGTAGGTTCAGATGATATCAATGAGGAACAATTAAGATTAGCTATCGGTGAGAGTAGACCACAGATAGCTATTTATGAAAATTTTCAGGAAAAAGCCCCAGCCAGGCTCATAAATTACTAGTAACGTTGAAGAAATAGTAGTAAAATAACTAGGAATCTAATAAGTTGCATGGTAGTATTAGGTTTGAAATTGGGAAGGAGAGATCGTTAATGAACTACTCAACTCGATATGATCAACGTAAAAAACGCCGTTTAAACCGGTTATACAACGTAGCAATCGGGATTGTAGCTATCCTAATTATATACGTTGCTGTGCAATTATTCTTTACCTCTGGTAGCGAAGAAGTGATTGCTGATAATGAACAGGAACAACAAGAAGAACAAGATCAACAAGAGGATCAAAGTGAAGAAACTAGCCAAACTATAGAAAATGATAGAGAAATTGAATCTTCTCAAGAAGAAGTGGAAAATGAAGAAGCTAGAGAAGAAGATGAAGAAAGAACGGAAGAAGAGTTATTCGAAGGCGAATGGATGCCAATTGGTACTGTTCAAAGCGAACCATTTGAAATCAACTTTTCAAAGGACCATGTAAACTGGAAAGAAATGACGCATGCTATTCAATACGCAACAGGCTTAGGTGATGATATCATTATCTGGCGAATTGAAAACGGTGGCGATCCGATGAGCGCAGTTGGAACCGTAAGTGATCCAGCAAATAAAAATACGCCTTATCGAGTTAGGATCGAGTGGGTAACAGATCGTGGCTGGAGACCTGTAGAAGTTATCCAATTGTCTTCAAATCCATATTTATAATCCCTTAAAATAACATGTAACAATAAATGAAGGCCCCGCCCATTCTAAATGGTGTGGGGCCTTCTTAATGACTAACTATTTTTTAGCTTTAAAATGTACAACAGCTGTATAGATGGGTAAAGATGTTTTTTGATCAATGTATACATGATGTTGAATATGATGAACTTGTAGCATAAGGACTTTATTGTTATCTATTTGCTCATTAATTTTCTTTTCTAATTCTTTTAAGCTTCTTGCTTCGAAACATTCAACTTTATCTTCAATAGTATCTAAATGAATTTGCATTGTTATTTCTCCCTTTTAATCAAATTTCAGTTATAATATACCAAGAACATTGGAAATTGTATACTTTACTGCGATGTAAGGAAAAATGTTGAAGTAAATGATGGATGAAAGGAAGATTTTAATGAGAATTGGAATAATTGGTGCAATGGATGAGGAAGTAGAATTATTAAAAAGTAAATTAGACAATCGTGTGGATAAAACGATTGCAGGCTGTGAATTTCACGAAGGAAATTTAAATGGTCTTGATGTTGTTTTATTAAAATCAGGTATTGGAAAAGTAAATGCAGCAATCGGAACGACTTTACTTATTCAGCTATATAATGTTGAAAAAATTATTAATACTGGATCTGCAGGCGGCTTCCATGAAGGATTAAAAGTTGGAGATATTGTCATCTCAACAGAAGTACGCTATAACGATGTAGATGCAACGGTATTCGGCTATGAATTCGGTCAAGTCCCAAGAATGCCAGCTTTCTATTCTCCAAATCCAGAATTAGTAGAAATAGCAGAAGAGGCTGCGAATGATGTAGGAGTTCATTCAGTTAAGGGATTAATTGTTTCCGGAGATTCATTCATGAGTGACCATGCACGTGTTGAAGATATTAGGTCACGTTTTAATAACCCTTATTGTGCTGAAATGGAAGCAGGTGCAATTGCTCAAGTTTGTCACCAGTTCGACTGTCCATTTGTCATTATTCGTTCGCTATCAGATATTGCTGGGAGTGATGCGAAAGTTTCGTACGATCAGTTTTTAGAAACAGCATCCGTGAACTCTGCAAACCTCGTTTTACTTATTGTAGAACAACTTAAAAAATAACAATAAGTATTTTCAAGGTAAGTTCTCATACATAAAGGCTATACCAATTTGCTTTCAATATCCTATATATCCCTCTAGTAACAACAGTTACATCCTCTTGTTAACACTTTTCTATGCTAGAATAGAAGAGTGTTAGTAGGGAGGAATGTAAACATGGATGATAACAAGAAAATTCGTGAAATAAAGGGAAAAGTTGAAGATTACAAGCGATTTGGTTTTATCTTATTGTCCTTAAGCGTATTTATGTTTCTTGGCCTCATAATTCCGAATGATGTTCCTATGACTGGAAACTATGCAGAATATATGATGGGTGGTATCGTGTTATCTTTAGTGATGGCCTTCATATTTCACCGTAAAGCGATGCACTATCGCAATCAACTTGATAACGAAGAGTACGGACAATAATAAAATTTAAATATAAATAAAGAAGAGGATGACTTAGTTGTCATCCTCTTCTTCTGTATATACAAAGTGCCAGGCACCTTTAGCGAACTAAAGGTGCCTGGCACCATTTTTATGCTGCTGGCGGTGTAACGATGTAGTAAATGCTGATAAAGAAAATGAAGATTACGAGTACGGCTGTATATGCTTTCCATGGGACAAACTTCTGTATAATAAGTACGATCCTCACGCAAATGAAGTACATCCACGCAATTCCTAATATCACACCAACGACTGCAATGAATGGAACAGTCGCATCAAGGCTGTCAGCAATAAACCCAGGCATCGCTAGAATAGATGGTATAAGAGCACCTGCTGTAAGTCGGAATATTTGTCCGAGTAAACCAGGTCCTCCGAATCCACGAGAAGCAGCCCAAAGAAGTAGGGTTAGGGCAATTCTCGTTAAGAATACCATGATAATTCCTGCGATGATAAAAAATCCTGGTACGACAATATCTCTTAAAAATTCAGCTTCGAAGCTAGAAATATAGTCCCTATTTTGCTGAATAGAAATAAAGCCATATATAATTCCTAGAAGGATAGTAACAAGGTGACCCCATATATTCCATTTTGGTGATTTCGTTAGTTCAGATATAGCTTCGTCTTTTAGTAGGATGGTGCGAATATAAAGTATCAACCCTGTCATAAATATCCCCTCATTTTTAAATCCATTTGTTTTAAACTCGTTATTCTCTTATATGGGCAGAAGCACCCCCTAAAAGAGCGCTTCTGCCTTTCTAGTGTCTAGCCTAGCTCAAGGTCGCTTCGGTCCAGCAAACGTGTCCAAAGCTTCTCTGTATTAAAACTGCCAAGGCATTAGTGCCCAGACAAAGATGGCAATACTTACTGCAGTAATTAAAAATGCACCAAATGTGCTGTTGTAACGAGCTGGGTTAACGTCGTTCCAACCATGAATTCGTTCAATTAACTTGTGATCAGCCTTAGTAGGTAAGTTCTTTTGTAAAGCTGGGATACGATTTGTAATATATGATACTACAATTAGTAAAATAAAGCTAAGTGGTACACATAACATTGCTCCAGATAATCCCATACCATCTGTTAAGGCATGACCACTAACTACAATGTTAGGGAATACGAAAGGAGAAACGATGATGTACAGAATTCCACCAACTACAGAAGCTGCCATTGCGCCGTATCTATTCGCTTCTTTCCACCATACACCCATCATGATGAGAGGAGCATTGGTAACGCCTGCTAAACCAAAGGCCCATAGAATACTTACGGTTAAGAATTCAGGTGGATTAAATGCTAATAGTACACTGACTAAACCACCCATTGCAATTGAGATATAACCTAAACGTACTTTAGATTTACTTGTTAAGTTTGGCTTAAGTGTTGTAACAATATCTTGAGAAATTAGAGCACCGATTGCTAGTAAGTTACCACTTAAAGTAGATAGACCAGCAGAGATCGCACCAGCAATAACAAGTGCTGTTACCCATTCAGGGTTATAAACTAAGTTTAAGATAATTGTAAGCTTATCCGCATCTGCAGAAGAAATTTCTACTCCAGAAATTTGCGTGTAGTATACACCTGCAAATCCCATTGCATATGTTGCAGAGAAAACAAGACCTAAAACTAATGCAAACCATACCATTGCTTGACGTGCACTTTTTAAACTAGATGCTGTATAAATACGCATCGCCAAGTGAGGTAATCCAAGAGAACCAATTGTTAATGCAGGAATGATTGCAAAATACCATTTAGAAGAATATTGGTAGTCAAAGAAACTCGGCATTGCTTCTAACATGGCAGGAACCATATCTGCATATAAAAGTGGAGGGAAGTACCAACCAGTTCCACCCATTGCTTTCATGATAGCTCCTAGTGGAACGATAAACATTAGTGCAATAATAACCATTTGAATAGCAGCATTGTTTGTAGCTCCACTCATACCACCAATGGTTACATAACCAACAATTAAAATACCACCAACAATAAGTCCAGTAATATAAGGAATACCAAGTAACGTTTCAAATGTAACAGCAATACCGATCATTTGTCCTAGTGCGTACATGATAGATACTAAGATCATAAATAATGCTGCAATAATTGAAGCAGTAACACCATAACGTTCACGAACAAAGTGAGTAGGTGAGAAAGCACCCATACGACGTAAAGATGTTCCGTAAATAATTGTGATTAATGGAATAGCTAAAATCATTTGGATCCATAACATAACGAATGGAACTTGGAGATTTAGGATTAATCCAGTTACCCCTAAAAATGTAGCTAAACTCATGTATGTTGATGCCATTGCAAGACCATTGGTTACTGGTCCTACACCACCGCCAGCAGCATATAAGTCTTCGACGGATTTACTTGCACGGTTGGAAAAATAACTTACAGCGTAAAATAGTACGAATGTTGCGATAACTATTACAATACCAATAATAGGATTAGATAATTGCCATGTTTGCTCCATCTTAACTTACTCCTTTCTGGCTATCATTTGTCTCTTTACTTAATCGAGCATTTTCTTCATCAATTGCTTCATCGATGTGATTTCCAATTTTACCTGCAATAAGAGTTAGAATGAAAATACCGAACCAACCAATTAAAATTGGAACGATGTACATAATTGGGAATCCGAACAAGTTACCTTCTACAGGAAAAATAGAAAAGATAAAGCCGACATGCCCCGCCAGTAGGAAAATAGCTGACATAATAATGGTGAACCAAACTTCTTTTTTATACGCACTCATTAAAAATCTCCCCCTTTATTTTGTAAGTGCTTTCATTTTTTCTCAAGCTCACTAACCCATTGATGAACTGATCGAACACTCAATCTGTCTCCAAAAATACCAATCGAAAAGCTGACCGACCACTCAGTTTTTATGAAAGGTATACTCCCAAATGAAGACAAATATGAGATGATAATTCCCCCTCCCTTTCACAAGTAGAGAAAAATTAGTAAACTTAATTAGAATTTACACGAAATTTGGCATTCTTTCAAGAAGAAATCTTAAGAAAATTATATTTAATTTAAATTTTTCTGACTTTTCAGTTGGTATTATAGGAATTTAAAGGTAATAAATAGAGTTTAATTGTAATAGGAAAGAGTTGAGAGACAATGGGAAATCTTTTAAGTAGAACAACAACTAACAGACCAGTTGTATTATTCGCTATCATATTAGCAATGTTTATGGCTGCGGTAGAAGCAACTATCGTCGCCACAGCAATGCCTGGAATTGTTTCTGATCTTGGGGGCTTTAGTTTATTTACTTGGGTATTTGGAGGATATTTACTAATGCAAGTTGTATCAATCCCCATTTACGGAAAATTAGCAGATCTTTTTGGAAGAAAAATAGTTTTCACAATTGGTATTTTAATTTTTCTATTTGGATCGATATGGTGTGGGTTTGCAACATCCATGGAATGGTTAATTATTGCTAGGTTTATTCAAGGGTTAGGAGCTGGGGCTGTTCAACCGATTGCAACGACTATTGTTGGTGATATATACACGAAAGAGGAACGAGCAAGTATTCAAGGGTACTTAGCAAGTATTTGGGGAATTTCCTCCATTCTCGGACCTGTTTTAGGTGGAGTATTTGTTCAGTACCTGCACTGGTCTTGGATTTTTTGGATTAACATACCTTTTGGTTTACTAGCCATTCTATTAGTCGTTTTATTTCTAAAAGAAAGTTTTGAGAAAACCAAACCTTCTGTCGACTATTTTGGAGCAGTTTTAATATTAATTAGTGTAGGCTCGCTTATGATGGTATTAATTCAAGGTGGAGTAGAGTGGGACTGGCTTTCGCTTCCTGTACTATTATGCGTGAGCTTGTTTGGGGTCAGCTTTATCACTTTTATTTATCAAGAAAAAAGGGCACAAGAACCAATTATGTCGATGGATATATGGGGGACCCCATTAATTGTTATTGCTAACATCGCATCATTTGCATCAGGGGCGTTATTACTAGCAGTCTCATCCTTTCTTCCTACGTATGTTCAAGGTGTAATGAACCAGCCTGCTATGATTGCTGGATTTACATTAACGATGATTTCAATTGGCTGGCCGATTTCTTCAACGATAGCTGGGAAACTTTTACTTCGAATTGGCTATCGAAAGTCAGCTCTTATTGGTGGTTTTGCTTTAGTTGTGGGTTCAACGTTTTATTTAACTTTGTCGCTTGTTCAACATCCAGTTTGGGCAGGACTAGGGTCGTTTTTCATAGGAGTAGGGATGGGCTTTTCAACGACAACATTCATCGTTTCGATTCAAAGTCATGTCGATTGGAAAAAGAGGGGTGTGGCCACGGCTTCCAATATGTTTATGAGGACATTAGGAGGCGCAGTAGGAGTGGCCTTACTAGGTGGTATTCTTAATAGCCAGTTGAAAATGAAGCTTGAAGGAATGGTAGGCACATTTGACTATGAATTAGATATGGATATCGTCAATATTATTTTAAGTCCTGAACAAAGAAAACAACTTACTGAACAAGAAATTTTATTTATTCAGGATGCGCTCGCACAAGCACTATCTTATGTGTATTGGGGAATATTTATATTTGCGCTCATAAGCCTAATATTAATTTTCTTTTTACCACAAGATGAACAAGAAAAAGAGACTAATTAATGTTTTGATTTAATTAGCTCAAGTAAATGATGTAGGATACGTGCTGTTAACCCCCAAATGACATAATTTTCATAGAAATAAAAGATTTCTGGGAACGTATGGGTTCGTTTCGTATAAGCTTCTCGATTAGGTATTAGGTCAAAAGGAAAGTTTTCATCTGGTTCAAAATGGATATTCATATTATAAGTCTTCGGTGTTGTTTCTAATAAAAAGCTTAATGGAACTGTAAAGGTTTCCTCAACTTCATCTTCACTAGGTATAATATTATTTGGTGATAAAATTTGACCAACAAATGGGAAGATCGTTCCGCGAAACGGTGTTACGAGTACATCTAAAGGCGCTATAGATGTAATGTCACCTTCTGTTAGACCAAGTTCTTCACACAACTCTCGTTTCGCTGTTTCTTCTTCTGATGGATCTGTTACATCTACCTTTCCACCTGGGAAGCAAATTTCACCAGGTTGATGGGTTAATTGTTTGGAGCGGACTTCAAATAAAATATGAAGTTCATTATCTTTTTCTATGATTGGAACGAATACTGCTGATTTTAAAGCTCTTGCGTCTTTTAATACTCCCGCTTGTCTTTTCGCAAGGAGCTGCTTGATTTGATCGAGTGTTACAGACATTTCCCCCATCTCCTTAAAATGGTTTATATCTATAATAACAAAAAAGAAGCTGACTCATAAGGGTGTATGCTCATCACTTTTAATAAATAAGTGAGAGTACTTAATGTCCTAGGAGTCAGCTTTATTATTTTAGTAATTAAAGTTTTTCATTAAACCAATTGACAATATGGTTTAAACGTTCAACGCGTAGATGTGGTGGACCACTTCGTGATAGTTCATGGTTTGCTTCTGGGAAACGAACAAACATTGTATCTTTCTTTTGGTGTTTCAAAGCAATGTAAAGTTGTTCTGCTTGTTCAATAGGGCATCGGTAGTCGTTTTCACCGTGTAAAATTAATAATGGTGTTTCGACGTTTTTCACATAACGTAGTGGTGAGTGGTACCATAATTTTTCAGGATCATCCTGGAAGCAAGCACCAATCTCCCATTTCGTAAAGAAATAACCGATATCACTAACGCCATAAAAACTCGTCCAGTTTGAAATCGAACGTTGAGTGACTGCAGCTTTAAAGCGATTTGTATGTCCAACGATCCAGTTTGTCATGAAACCGCCGTAGCTTCCACCTGTTACACCTAGTCGATCTTGATCAATATAATCAAAGTTGTCTAAAGCATAATCAACTGCTGCCATTAAATCTTCATAATCTTTTCCACCATAATCGCCACGACAAGCGTTAACAAACTTCTGACCGTAACCGTGACTCCCACGAGGGTTTGTATAAAGTACAACATAGCCTTTAGCAGCTAAAAGTTGTAGTTCATGGAAGAATGAGTTTGCATACATTGCATGCGGACCGCCATGGATTTCTAGGATCATTGGGTATTTTTTACCTTCCTCAAAATCATATGGTTTCATTACCCAACCATGAACTTCCCATCCATCACTTGCTTTTGCTGTAATAGGCTCTGGAATAGATAAATGAACTTCAGAAAGGAATTTTTCATTGATATTCGTTAATCTTTGCTTCTTTTTCTCCCCAAGTACTACTTTATAAAGATCACCTGGGTTTGAAGCATCGCTAAGCCCGATGATGGCAAATGTTCTTTCTTCGTCAAAGGTGTAACCATAAACATGGCCTTCTTCAGCAAAAATGGGTGTAATTTCATTCTGTTCATCAATTGCATAAAGGCTTGTATTCCCGTTTTCGCTCGCAGAAAAATATAATGTTTTTCCGTCTGCTGACCAAACAGGACCAGGAGTTGGATGTCCAGAACGCATATCAGAAATTGCAGCATCGGTAATATGAACATCCCATGTTTCAGTAATACATTTTTTTTCTTTTGTGCTTATATCGATCGTATAAATTTGATTGATTGTAGCGCCTAAAAACTCACGCTCATTACCGAAACAAGCAATAGTTGTTCCATCTGGTGACCATGTTGGACTATTGTAAACGCCGTTATGATCTGTTAATAATGTTTGTTCTTTTGTTTCAACATTTAATAAATAAAGGTCAGAAACGATTTGAAAATCAGCATCTTCCGTTAAATTAGCTGAAAGTGCAATATATTTTCCGTCTGGAGACCATGAGCTTGGCTCGTAACTATATCTCCCAGATGTAAGTTCTGTTACTTCTTTCGTTTCAACATTTATGAGTGCAAGTTGTTGATACGTTTCATTATGAAAACCAGCACCATCTGATTTATATTTTAATCGATTAATGACAAGAGGCTCTGACTTTGTCTTTTCTTCCTTTTTCTCTTCTTGATCAAAGATGCTCTCGTTTTTATCTAGTTTTAATGACGTTTTAAAAAGCAATTGTGTTCCACAAGGGGACCAAACAGGGTGTGACGCACCATTTTTACTTTTCGTTAACTGTTGTGGTTCTCCACCTTCAGTAGACATTATCCAAATTTGTGATTTTCCTGAACGATTTGAAACAAAAGCTAGTTTTTTTCCATCTGGAGAAAAACGTGGCGAATGATCCCTTACTTTACCAAATGTCCATTGTGTGCTAGAAGACGCTTCGAAACGTTGGAAATGAAGGTGAGAACGGTATTCTTGATCTTCATCAATTGTTGTCTTTACAAATACAAATTTGCCATTGCATGGAGCGATTTGTGCTTCGCCTACATTAGAAATTTTAAATAAATCTTCACTTGTAATTGGTCTTTTGTTTGGCATTATGTATCCCCCTTAATAAATTTCAAACGTGTTTTTATTAACTTCTAGTTGAATCATTACATTCGACTTACTAATGCCAGGTATAGCATTTAGGTCTTTTAAAAACAACGTCAAATCATCATATGTTTTAACATTTACTTGCATGAGTATTTGGTATTCACCTGTGATCAAAGAAAGGTGTCGAACTTCTTTAGAAGACATTACACTTTCCATAACATCAGCTAATTTTTGTGATTCTACTCCTAGTTGTATGATCGCAGAAACTTTTAGACCAAGAGATATCGGGTTAACGACGCCTACTACATCTAATATTCCTTCATCTACAAGCGTTCTATAACGGGTGCGAACCGTTTTTTCTGTAACCTCTAATTGACTCGCAATTTCTGTAAAAGACATTCTTCCATCTTTTGAAAGAAGTCGGAGAATGCTTTTATCCAGGTGATCAATATCTCTCAATATGGATTACCTCCTTTTGGTCATAAAACAAAATAGTAGGTCTAATTTAGTAATCTCTTAGCAAGTATATTCCTAAAACAAGAATGATTTTTTAAGTCAATGACTCAAATTAGGACTAGCTAAAGTATATAAAAAATATTCTTAAAACTCAAATGTTTTACTATTTTTCTGGAAAATCCATCGTATAATAAACATCAAGAGATATTGAGCAGGGGTGAAAAAAGTTGACCATCATAAAGGTACTAATTGCTGATGATCAAACATTGATGAGGGAAGGACTCAAAACGATCATTGACCTAGAAGAAGACATGGAAGTTGTAGCGACGGCTGAAGATGGACAAGAGGCAATTGAAAAAATGAATGAGTTTGAGCCAAACTTAATTCTTATGGATATTAAAATGCCTAATATGAACGGTATAGAAAGCTTAAAGAAAATAAAAAAGGTAAATTCAGAAATGAGAATTGTTATTTTAACTACGTTTGCTGAAGATGATTTTATTATTGAAGGATTGGCATGTGGAGCAGATGGCTTTTTATTAAAGGATATGAACTATGATCAATTAATTAATTCCATTCGTGAAGCAGCTAGCGGACAATTAATGCTGCCGACAGTCATTGCCTCAAAATTAGCTAAACGACTTTCTAAATTCAATTCGGTAATCGAAAATGAAATTAACGTTGATAAGTTAAAGAAATTAGGTATTCGGTTATCGGAACGGGAAAAGGAAGTGGCTGCATTAATCGTTAAAGGATTTAGCAACCGAAAGATTGCTAAACAACTTTTCATTAGTGAAGGAACAGTGAAAAATTACATTAGTGAAATTTATAGCAAGTTAGGGGTTAAAGACCGGGCACAAGCCATTGTTTATTTAAAAGAATTACAGTTAAAATAACTAAAATACTTTTCAATCTACACTAATTAACATGACATAATTTTCATGTTCTTGTTAATCCTATGATTAGGGTAGATAGAAAGGGTTGAATGACTAATGAACAAAAAGCAGCAAATGGAACAAATTGTAAATGAATTTTTGCAGCATGCAAATTCAATTTCTGGAGATTTAAAATCGAATTTAAATCAAGTCAAGGAACAGCTTCAATCAATGTCAGTGGATGATTTTGATATGAAAAGCGACCACGTTTTTTCTACTCCAGCAAGTGAACATCAATATCAGAGTGATCCACAATCTATGCTTCAATCAATGTATGGAGAAATGGAGAGAGTAGCAAGACAACAGCAGGATAATGAACAATTACAAGAAGTGATTCGTCAAATGAGATATTATTTTAATATTGAAGAAAAAGATGGATTTTTCCCGTAAGAAAACTTGACACAATCACTGTAAAAGTAATTGATCTTTTTTATAATAACCTTACAAGGTGCTCCTTAACCTAAGAGTTGGCTTCTAACTGTTCTCTCTCCAACTCCCCCTAGTGGCTATCCAGTTTATTGGATAGCTTTTTTTTGTTTAAGATAAGTTTTGATAAAAGAACTGAATGAGTTTAGAAGGAAATCGATTATTGGTGCTAGAAAAAGGGTAAGAATTAGAGAAAATACTTGTCTTTGCTAATATTTAAAAGCGAAGATTAATAATGTGGTAGTAAGAGAACTTTTCAAAGAGGAGGCAGAGCTTATGCAACTAACCATGAATGATATTATGAATTTTGATTTGTTGAATTCGGCTCGTGTCCTTTCTGGGGGAAAGTATTTAAAAGAACGTTATGTTGAGTGGGTATCAATTACCGAGAGCCCAGTTGAGAACTTTGTTCGAAAAAATGAACTTGTTTTAACGACTGGAATAGGCTGCGAACAAAATATCGATGCCTTTGAACAATACGTTCAAGATGTTGTCGATTCCGAAGCAAGTGCCTTAGCTGTTGCAACAGGGAGGTTTATATATGATATTCCAACTGAAGTCATACAGCTTGCTGAACAAGCGCAGTTCCCAATCATTGAAATTCCTTGGGAAATAAGGTTTGCAGACATTACTCATGAAGTCATGAAAGAACTAAATCGTAGGCAGCAACAAGAATTAAAAGATTCAGAAAAAGTACAACAACAGCTCATTAATATTTTATTAAATGGGGGAAATTTAGACAAAGTGGCACAATATGTCGGAAAGCATATTCACGCCCCTGTCCTTATTACAGATAAAGATGGGCAAGTCAAAGGAAGTGCTAGGCAAACGAAAGAGATTCGATTTGAGTGGGGAAAGTTAAGAGCTGATAATAAAGTTCCTCATCATACCTTTATAACTGATGATACGACACATCATCCGCTTCATCAAAAGATTCATAAACTAGATCATCCCCCATGGAAAATAGTCCAACTACCGATCATACAAGATATTCACCGTGTTCTCGGGTTTTTATTCATTATTTTACACTCTACTCACCCTCTCAAAGATGAACTTAGTCATTTTTCTATTAATCTTCTAGAACATGCTTCAACTGCGAGTGCTTTATGGTTTTTACGTGAAAACGCAATTTTAGAAACTGAATTTAAGCTGCGCGATGATTTTGTTTGTAGTATTGCCAAGGGTGACCTTACATCTTGGGAAAGAATTAGTGAGAGGGCTCGCCTGCTCGGTTACGACGTTAGTGTTCCTTACGTCTGCATTGTAGGTCATCCAGAGAATTTGCGAGCTATGTATGAAAATAGCGATCAAATCAAGCATACGAGTTACGAAAAGTGGTTACACAGTATGGTTTACTATATTGAAGAGGAAGTCATTTTTGCTAGTCAATCACTAGAAAAGCAATTATTAATGACGTATCAACTAGATGAAATCATCATTTTTCTAGAAGCAACCGTCGTTTCGAGAAAAGATAGTGTCCACTATTTTCTCGACCTTCTTGAAAGAAGACTAGGTAATCTATTACCTGGAGTCGTCATGTCTTGGGGAATTGGAAGAGTATATGACGATGAATTAAAATTTGCTAAAAGCTATCGAGATGCCCAGCAATCACTTGAAATTGGAAGACGCCAAAAAGGGCCTGGCCAAAGGATGTATTATGATGACTCCAAGGTTGAGCGGATTTTGTTGTCATTAAGTGAAAATGAAGAAGTACAACAACTTTCTGAAGCAGTTATTACCCCTTTAATTAATTATGATCAAGTTAGACAAATGGAACTTGTTCGGACATTTATTATATTTACCCAGCATCATTATAATGTTAGTAAAACCGCACGAAGCTTGTCTCTCCACCGTCAATCATTGTTATATCGCCTTCGGAAAATTGAAAAGCTAACAAAGCTCTCACTCGTCAACCCAGATGATCTATTCCTATTAAACTTAAGTATTCGAATATGGCTAGCCACGTCCGCACCAGAAGATGCTAGGCATTATATTTACTCACAGAAGTCAGTAATTGAATGAAAATAGGTGGAAACATACTCTATAGGGAGACTAATGATATGAAGGGATATAAATTACCACATTTATATCCCTTATTAATGTTTAAATTCGTATTAGGATCGCCGCCCTTTTTAAAAATAAAAGAGGCTTGATAATAGATCTATAGGCCCTATTAAGCTTTAATGCCTATTGGAGGAAAAAACTAGGAGGGTCTAGTAAAGCAAGAGAGTAGTTCGTGCCAGCTGGAGGAAAAAACCAGGAGGGTGTGGGAACGAAAGGGGAGGTTCCGTGCCCCTAAAAAATCTTTGAAATGCGTAAAGAAAGGAGTGGTATGATGTTAAATATTAGTGTCGCATTTCAAATCATCTTAATGATTTGATTTATCCACCATCATTCTTACTCCACCCCTGCTCCAACGCTCCCCGCTAATTAACCTCTTGATTTAACTTAAGCTCAATTACCTAACAAAAGTGTAATACATGTTAACTGAATATTCTTACACTTTTTACAATATCGTGAAACCTCCTAATTGCTTATGATAATAACAAATCACTAAAGTAAGGAAAATCGAAGAAAGGGGCGAAAGGAGTGGAGGAAGATGCTTCAATTTCCACATGGAGAGTATCATGAGCGTTTGCGGCGAACGAAAGAAAAAATGGTTCAAGAAGGCATTGAAGTGTTAGTCGTGACGGATCCAGCGAATATGAATTATTTATCAGGATATAATGGATGGTCATTTTATGTTCATCAAGCATTGATTGTGATTATCGACGAACCACAACCACTTTGGATTGGTAGAGAGATGGATGCAAACGCAGCGAAAGTAACGAGTTGGCTCTTTCATGAGCATATTATTCCGTACCCAGATTATTACGTGAATTCAGATACGAAGCACCCGTATGATTTTATCGGCAACATTTTAAAGGAGATTGGTCAGAGCAAAAGAGTTATCGGGCTTGAAATGGATAACTACTATTTTTCAGCAAAATGCTTCGAGCGGTTATTTAAAGGTCTTCCAAACGCGGTGTTTAAAGATAGTACGAATCTAGTAAATTGGGTACGAATTATTAAATCTGATACGGAAATCGAATATATGAAGAGAGCGGGACAAATCGCGGTACGCGCAATGGAAGTAGGAATAGATGCGATCGATGTAGGTGTGCGTGAATGCGATGTCGCTGCGAAAATTTTTGAAGCACAAATTAAGGGGACTCCAGAATTTGGTGGGGATTATCCAGCTATTGTCCCACTTATGCCAGCAGGTGAACGAACATCAACACCACATATTACGTGGAGTGATGAGACATATAAACCCAATACAACGGTATTAATTGAGTTAGCGGGCTGTTATCAAAGATACCATGCTCCCCTCGCCCGGACCGTCACAATTGGTGAACCAGAAGAAAAAGTAAAAGATCTTGCAGAAGTTGTGATTGAGGGAATGGAAGCAGCGCTTGACGTTATAAAACCAGGCATTACCTGTGAAGAAGTTGAACGCGCTTGGAGAAAATCGATTCAAAAAAGAGGCTATCAAAAGGAGTCGAGAATTGGCTATTCTGTAGGTCTAAATTATCCACCAGACTGGGGAGAGCATACAGCAAGTTTACGCCCAGGAGATCAAACGATCCTCAAGCCAAATATGACATTTCATATGATTTTGGGCATTTGGTTGGATGATTATGGTGTTGAGTTAAGTGAGTCCTTTAGAGTAACTGAAACAGGTTATGAGTTATTAGCGAGTACACCAAGGAAATTGTTTGTAAAAAATGCTGGGAAAAAATCATGGCCAGGGGGAATGGGAGCTTAATTAATTCAAGGAGGAGATCGTATGGAAAACAAAATGAAAAAAGCTAAAATGGGGACAAAAGCTGTCTGGGCAGG
This sequence comes from Alkalihalobacterium elongatum, assembly GCF_019024285.1. Taxonomy (GTDB): domain Bacteria; phylum Bacillota; class Bacilli; order Bacillales; family Bacillaceae_F; genus Alkalihalobacterium; species Alkalihalobacterium elongatum. Next base: position 81,507 of record NZ_WMKZ01000005.1, on the reverse strand, counting down.
GGAAAAAGACTACCTCGTACATGGAGCAACTCAAGTCCCTGTCATACCGAGTGTCGCTTACAACTATGATGATATGGATGAGTGGTATGAAGTAGCGGTCGGAAGAAAAAAAGGACATATTTATGGCAGAAACACGAATCCAACCGTTCAAGCGTTTGAAGATAAGCTAAAAGAACTTGAAGAAGCAAAGGCAGCGACTAGTTTTTCAACGGGGATGGCAGCGATAAGCAATACGCTTTATACCTTTTTGCGACCAGGAGATCGTGTCGTTACGATCAAAGATACGTACGGCGGAACTAATAAAATTTTTACAGAGTTTTTACCGCAAATGGATATTGATATTACTTTTTGTGAAACAGGGAATCACGAACAGGTTGAAGCGGAAGTTGCTAAAGGCTGTAAAATCCTCTATTTAGAAACACCAACGAATCCAACTGTTAAAATTACGGATATAAAACGAATGGCAGAAGCAGGACAAAAGGCAGGAGCGATCGTCATCGTCGACAATACGTTTGCTACACCATTAAATCAACAACCATTAAAGCTTGGGGCGGATATTGTTCTTCATAGTGCGACTAAATTTCTTGGTGGTCACGCAGACGCATTAGGTGGAGTGGCTTGTAGTAATAATGCCGAGTATATCGAGAAAATTTATCACTATCGTGAAATAAACGGAGCAACAATGGATCCGTGGGCAGCATACCTCATCTTACGTGGAATGAAGACACTCGAGCTTAGAGTGCGACGACAAGAAGAAAATGCTATGAAGCTAGCAAACTATTTAAAATCAGAGGAGATGGTGGAATCCGTATTTTACCCAGGGCTCGAGGAACATCCAAACCACGAAATTGCCAAGAAGCAAATGGTTGGCTTCGGTGGTATGTTGAGCTTTGCTGTTAAGGGTGGAATCGATACAGTGAAAGAGCTTTTACCTAATCTCACATTTGCTCATCGTGCTGCAAACTTAGGAGCAGTTGAAACAACGGTCGGTCCAGCAAGAACGACAAGTCATGTCGAGTGTACTCCAGAAGAGCGCAAAGCAATGGGAATTCCAGAAGGGCTAATACGTGTATCTTGTGGTATTGAAAATGCGGAAGACATTATAAACGATTTTAAAGAAGCCTTTACGTACGTGAAAGAGGCGGTTCGCTAGCCATTTCTGAAGGAGGCTTAGGCTATGCAAAAGTTAGCATTATTAGGATTTGGCACCGTCGGCCAAGGATTAGCGGAAATTTTATTAGCTAAGCAAGACTTATTAAAGGCTGAAACAGGTTGGGAAGGTAAGATCGTGGCCATTTCGGATGTCATGAAGGGCTCGATTTATGACCCTGATGGTCTTGATATAGAGAAAGCATTGCAAATTGTAAAAAAGACGGGAACACTAGATGACTATCCTGATAATGAGCGGCTTATTCGCGATTTAGATAGCTTTGAAACGATTGAGCAAACAAACGCAGATACGATTGTTGAAGTGACATTTACTGATGTCAAAACAGGCCAGCCTGCAATTGAGCATTGTAAAACAGCGTTTGCATCAGGAAAGCATGTTGTGATGAGTAATAAAGGACCTGTTGCTCTTGCCTATAAAGAGTTATCAGAATTAGCAAAACAAAATGGAGTCCGCTGGGGGTTCGAAGGAACGGTAATGAGTGGAACCCCCGCACTAAGGATGCCACTAACAGCACTAGCGGGTAATGAAATTAAGGAAATCACAGGTATTCTTAACGGGACGACAAACTATATGTTGCTACGTATGGAGGAAGGACTTTCCTATGAAGAAGCGTTAAAAGAAGCACAGGAGCTTGGATATGCAGAAGCTGATCCAACAAGCGATGTGGAAGGTTTTGATGCTCGTTATAAAATTGTCATCCTGGCCAATACCGTAATGAATACCGTGCTTAAAGTAGATGATGTATCGTGTGATGGAATTACGCAAATTACACCTTATGATATTAAGAAAGCGAAAACACTTGGAAAACGGTGGAAGCTTATTGCTCGTGTTCGAAAAGAAGATGGCGTCGTTAAAGCATCGGTTCAACCTGAAATGATCGATGAAACGCATCCACTCGCACAAGTTCAAGGGGTATTAAATGCAGTCTCCTTTAATTGTGACTTGGCAGGAACCATTACCCTTTCAGGTCCAGGTGCAGGTCGATTGGAAACTGGCTATTCTTTACTAATTGATTTGTTGAATATTTACAGGAACCACCTTTAAATAGCATTTTAAGTAAGCTTAGTGGAAAAAAAGCTCTTCTGCTGTAAAGGTGGGGATAGCGATATACGGTTTTTATAAAAAAGAAAGGTGGGAAAGCCAATGAAAGTTCGAGTGGCACAAAGGAAAATGTTTCTCGCCGGAAAGTGGGTGGGCAGAGACAGGACAATAACAGTAACGAATCCAGAAAATAATGAAGCCATTGCTACAGTTCCAGCAGCAACAAAAGAAGATATGCTAGAAGCGGTTCAAGCAGCCAAGGGAGGCGCTGTTGCTTCAGCTAAATTGCCTGTTTTTAAACGAATCGAAATTATCCAAGGTGCGGCTGATTTCATAGAAAAACAACAAGAAGATTTTGCAGTTACGATTGCTTTAGAAGGCAGTAAAACGATACGTGAAGCGAGAAAAGAAGTAGAGCGTTGCATTCAAACCTTGCGCATTAGTGCAGAAGAATGCCGTAGATTAGAAGGAAAAACCATACCTTTTGATCAAAGTAGTGGAAATGAAAATCGATTGGGCTATTATTCTCTATTCCCAATCGGAATTATAGGGGCAATAACGCCGTTTAACGACCCTCTCAATTTAGTGGCCCATAAAATAGGTCCAGCGATTGCATCAGGCAATGCGATCATTGTAAAACCAGCAACGGTTACACCGCTAAGTGCTTTAAAGCTAGCAGAGGCGTTTTCAGAAGCTGGCTTACCAAACGGAATTTTATCCGTGATAACGGGTAGAGGTGGAGAAGTCGGTGATACTCTCGTTACCCACCCAGATGTACGAATGATTACATTTACAGGAGGTTTGGAAACAGGAACAGAGGTTGCTAAAAAAGCTGGCCTAAAAAAACTAAGTATGGAGCTAGGGTCAAATTCCCCAGTTATCGTACTTAATGATGCTGATTTGAAGCAAGCTGTAAATTCAACTGTTTCTGGAGCCTTTTGGGCAGCGGGGCAAAACTGTCTAGGTGTTCAACGCATTTATGTAGAACGTGGCGTCTACGAACCATTTACTGCACATTTTATAGAAAAAACGAAATCGTATCGAAGAGGAAGTAAGTTATTTGATAGTACCGATATGGGCCCTTTAATTAATGAAAGAGAAGCCATTCGTGTTGAAAAATTAGTAAATGAAGCGGTAAACCAAGGGGCTACAATAGAATGCGGCGGTACCCGTGATGGTGCTTATTTTGAGCCAACTGTTTTAACGAATGTACCACAGGATGCAACGATTGCCAAAGAAGAAATATTCGGTCCAGTCGTTCTGCTATTTGCAGTGGATAGTCTACAAGAAGCAATTGACCGTGCCAATGATGTCAATTATGGACTGCAAGCAGGGATTTTTACAAATCATCTCCAAGCTGCATTTGAAGCTATTCAATTATTAGATGTTGGCGGTGTGATGGTGAATGACAGTAGTGACTTCCGCATTGACAGTATGCCATTTGGCGGTGTGAAAGGATCTGGATTAGGAAGAGAGGGTGTAAAATTCTCCATTCAAGAGATGACCGAACCGAAAGTTGTTTGCTTCAATCTTTAAAGTTTGTAGACCAAAATAATATGGATGTAAGGTGATAGGCTGTCTATAAATGGTCCTATCACCTTTTTTTGGTAAAAATACATCCTTTTACCTTTTAAAAAACAGTAATGAATTAAGTAATTACCTAATTTTTATATTCCATTACTAGTTCTTAAAACAAGCACAATGTAAATAAGTTAGAAATAAGGAGAGAAAATGAGATATAACATGATTTTTTGTTCAATATAAAGAAAATAGGGGTAATAATTATGTTTACTATAACGAACAAAAGTAATAGTATATTCTTTATAAAGAACATCGGTGTTTTAGAGATATGGAAGGAGGAGGATTAAAGATGCAAACTATAGATTTAGAGTGTCCCGTTCAGGCCGAGTTAATGATACATATTATAAACGGCCAAGTCGTTAACTCGAAGAAAACGAATGTAAGAGTTATAGAATTTACAACGACATCACTGAAATTTATTACTTCTTTAATATTTCCAGTTTCAGAGAATGTAGTTTATAAAGTGACGCTAAATATGTTTGGTAGGAATATAGAAGTATATGGAATGATTTTAACATCAATAAAAGAAGATCAAAGTGATAAATTCTTTTATGAAATGAATTTTAAAGTTAATTAATGATAAATACATTAAAAAATAAAAAGGGTGAGGTATATATGAATGGGGGGAATATTAGGGAGCTGCGAAAGAAGAAAAGAATGTCTTTAGACCGTCTTTCAGAATTATCAGGGGTCTCAAAATCATATCTTAGTTACCTGGAACGTGGCTTACAAAAGAACCCAAGTATTTCGGTGCTCGAAAAAATATCTTTGGCACTAGGAGTTGAACTTCTATATTTAATCGAAGTGTTGAATGATGAACCTGAACAAGAAAAACAACCCACCTCAATATAAAAAGGTGGGCTATTTTATATAGGTATTTAATTATTATTTTTACGCCATTTATTAAATTCAAGGTACTCACGGAATTGTTCTTTAGTAACACCAGAATCCATTGCTTCTTTAACTAACTCGATCCATGCGGAATCTAGATCATATTCAGTATTGTGCCTATCTTTGCTTTCATTTAATAGTGTTTCTACACTAACACCTAGAACCGAAGAAATCTTTTCAAGAAATTGTATGGAGGGGTTGGATTGGATGTTTCTTTCTATAGAACTTAAGTAAGATTTTGCTACACCTGCGGATTCCGCTAATTCAGATAAAGACAAGCCTTTTTCTAGTCTTAATTTTTTGACTGTTTCTCCGATCATCTATATCGTATCCTCTCTCTCAACCTGTGTACTTATAAAATTATACCAGTTTTAGGCTTGTTCTGTAAATAGAACCGAGAGATCATGTTTTGGTGATTTCCGTAAAAAATTCTCTAATTTCCTCAATCGTTAATCCTAATTTTTTTGCTTCTATCATTAAAGCTGTCCATTCTTTGTCTAAAACTTCACAGGCCTTAATGTCCATTCAAATCCCCCCCTAGTTCCTGTTCAGATTTAAAATCGGTCTACCGTACGTATTTGGAATAATTTTTTAAGGTTTGATTGGTGAATAATGTGATTATCTAACTAGAAATTATTTATCTAGATACATCATATATAAAAAACAAAAAAACTTTTAGTTACTGAAGTCATATTTATAACAGATTTTCATTAAAATTCCATAAAATATAACCTGTAAAGGTGTAAACACCTAATCTATTAGTATTTTTTCTATTTTTTCTATTAAATTTTAAAGCTAAGACAATCTACATTTTGACCTATTTTGACAAAAAAACAGTAAATTCACCAAAAATTACATAGGTAAAAAGATGGTTAATATGGTGCATTATACCTATTATATTAAATGTAAAATAATAGTTTTATTTAAAAACCATGTACCCCTATAGGCTTAGATAGGGTCTATTGAGTCGAGACTATGTTCATAGACTACATTCGAACGAATTTAAACTACTGTTTAATTTCATCCTTTTGGGATTTGACTTGAGTTAAAAAAGTCTTAACTTCATTAGGTTCTAGTCCAATCTGTTTAGCTTTTTTCATAAGAAATATCCATTCTTCATCAAGGTTGCTTTTTTTAACTAATGAAAATAATTGATTCATGAACAATGCCCTCCGATTAATAATAGAAAAAGTTTGTTATTTTTGTTCATTATATAGAACTAACTTTCATATAATCAATCTAAATCAAAAAAATACCTGTAATTTATAATTTTATTTTTGTTCTATATATAGTTTGATAAAGTAGTAAAGTATATTAAAAATAGTATTATTTAACCTATAATATTATATTTAGTTCTATAAAGAGAACAAAAGGGCATTTATTACTAAAAATTCTATTTGCTATGTATTGTTCAATTTGGCAATTTGTGATATTTTTTTATTATAACTTCGTTCTTAATAAAAAACAAAAGAAACTTATGCACTGAGGTGATAGCATTTGAAACATATTGGTGAGAGGATAAAAAGTTTAAGACTAGAGCAAGGTTTGACTTTAAAAGAGTTAGGGGAAGCTATTGATTTTAATTATAGCAACTTATCAAAAATAGAACGAGGAACCCGTAAGCCAGCAATAGAGGTATTAGAAAGCCTTTCAAACTATTTTGATATTGATATTTCATATTTTTTTACTGGCGAAAGAAGAATTCATAAAAAAGATAATCCAGAGGAAAACCTATTAGTATATTTATCAGAAGAAATGAAACGACATAATATAAGTTTAGAAGAATTAAAAAAAATTATAAGAGAAATAGACCAGGTTAGAAATACATCAAAAAGTAATTAAGACAACTCTTTGTATAATATTGTTTTTCTATTGACATGTTCTTTATTAAGAACTAAAATGGCATTATACTTGATTTTCCAAACTGAACAACCGGTTCTTTTTGACTAAAAATACACCATTGTATATGGTAAATTAGAAATGGAGATGCTAAAATTGATTTTGTTGTTCTTTAAAAGAAACGAATTAAGTTATAGTCTTAAAAGTTTATGTACTGGTGGAATATGGTATGGCGAAAGAAATTAACTTAAGAGAACTATACAATATTTTAAAGAAACGTTTTTGGATTGTTATTATCATTACATTTATTGCTGGAGTTGCAGGGTACTTACAAAACTCATCTAATACGACCTTACTATATCAAACATCTAGTCGTATTATTGTTGGTGCAAATGCAGATTATATGAATACATTAAGAGTTATTATGAGAGATACGATTATAATGGAAAAGGTTGTTGAAGAATTAAATTTAAAAAAATCGCCAGAAAGTTTGGCAGGACAAATAACTGTCGAGAGTATCGACAATTCCCAAGTAGTTAGAATTACAGTTGTCGATTCTGATCCTGTTTTAGCAGCAGATATTGCGAATACTACGGCAACTATATTTAAAAATGAAATAGGAAACATCGTTAATTTTAAGGATGTCAGTTATCTATCTGAGGCTAAAATTAATCCATATCCAATTAATACTCCATCAAACAGGACTTTTCATATAGCTATTATTATGGGGCTTGTATTTGGAACTGGATTTATATTTTTACTTAACTCCTTAGATGACAAAGTGCGTTCAGATCGTGAAGTAGAAGAATTAGGGCTAACAGTTTTAGGAAGTGTATCTAAGATGAATAGAAGAAATATTAGTAAAAACAAACATAGGCATCTAGAAATAGAGTATCGAGGTGAAGATGTTAATGCTTAAGAGACTTAGAAGTACATTGAAAAAAAATAAAAAAAGAAATTTAATTACTTACACTAATCCTGAATCTATCATCACCGAAGAATTTAGAACCATACGAACAAATATTCAGTTCACTTCAGAAGAGCATAATTGTAAAGCTATTTTGATGACATCACCGTCTACAGAAGAAGGAAAATCAACCACTGTTGCAAATCTCGCAGTTTCAATGGCTCAACAAAAAGATAGAGTACTAATTATTGATGCTAATCTAAGGAATCCTCGAATTCATTCCATTTTTAAGCTCAATAACTCGATCGGTTTATCTTCTGTACTTTCCAATAAGAAGAAGTTTACGGAAGCAATTAAGGAAACGAATATTGGAAAATTGGAGGTCTTATCGAGTGGACCTATTCCTGATAATCCCGCAGAATTATTAGGGTCATATGAGTTCTCAAGACTACTTGACTTAGCGTCGCAAACATTCGATGTCATTCTAATTGATTCACCATCAGTACTAGATTATTCTGATACAAAAATACTTGCAAATCAATGTAAGAGTGTCATCTTAGTTGTTAGAAACGGAAGAAGTAAGACAGAGAAGGTTATGGAAGCGAAAAAAGTGCTGAAATTAGCTAAAGCAGATTTATTAGGTGCTATCATTAATCAAGTTTCTTAATTAATGATATATTTTTTTATTGTTTTGTTCTCTATTAAGAATAAACGTGCGTTAAAGTGAATTAAATCTGGTAATATCTCCTTACCATTATCAATGGAGGTACTCGATCATACTGTGGGTTGAATAGCCTTAGACGCGTGTCGTCAAGAGTGTGGTGTGAGGGTGGGTTAGATGCCCAAGCTTTTTTATTAAAGCTTTTTAAGTATGCGGTTTAGATTAAAACCGCATACTTAAAAAACTTTTAATAAGAAACAAAAGGAGTGTATTCCGATGATAAATACCATTGACCACCTTCCTAAATCTATTAAAAAGGCAATTAGATATATTAAACAAGATGCATCTAAGGAGGAGCTTATTGAAATTAAAAGATTAGTTGATTATGCGATTGAAAGACGATCTTTAAAAGTGGATTAAAATTCTAGCGAAAGGAGGAATTTCATGACCTACAATCAGAGGTTATCGTTATTTATTTTGATTGACTCGTGTATTGTCTTAACGGCGGTCTTTTTCAGTCGTTTTCTAGTAAGTGCAGACTTTAATGTATTAACGCTACCAATTATCGTTACTTCATTAGTCATTTTATTAAGTCATCATATTTATTCGCTTCTATTAAAGCTATATAAAAAAGCATGGGAGTACGCGAGTATAGGGGAATTGTTAATTATTTTTAAGGTCGTAACGTTCTCAATAGTAACGGCTTATTTAGTACAGCAATTTATTTTACAAGAAACGTTCGTTCGTGTCTTATTTATCACATGGCTGCTTCATATCTTATTGATCGGGAGTTCCCGTTTCTTTTGGAGAATGTTTCGTGATACGTATATGAATAAAATAGACAACAAGAAAAGAACTCTCATTATTGGGGCTGGTTCAGCAGGAACAATGGTTGCAAGACAATTGTTAAAAAGTAATGATGGAGAATTATTACCAGTTGCGTTTATTGATGATGATATCCATAAACAACACTTGGATATCTTTGGTGTTTCTGTTGTTGGGGGATCAGGTGATATTGAGTCTGTTGTTAAAGAATATCACATTGAACAGATCATCATCGCTATTCCTTCACTAAGTAAAAAAGAACTAAATAGAATATTTGAGGCTTGTGTCCAAACGAAAGCCAAAACACAAATATTACCGATGTTAGAGGACCTCGTAACTGGCAAGGTTTCAGTCAATCAATTTCGAGATGTGCAAGTAGGTGATCTATTAGGGAGGGAACAAGTACAACTCGATATTGATAAAATATCAGATTATGTGACGGATAAAGTGGTTTTAGTAACAGGTGCAGGCGGTTCAATCGGATCGGAAGTTTGTCGCCAAGTATCAAACTTTAATCCAAGGCAGTTAGTTCTTTTAGGACATGGTGAAAACAGTATTTACTCCATAGAAATGGAATTAAAAGAGACATTTAGGCATTCAAATATTGAGTTTATTACAGAGATCGCAGACATACAAGACGCTGGAAAAATGATGGAAGTAATGAGTACATATCATCCAGATGTTGTGTATCATGCAGCTGCTCATAAACATGTTCCGTTAATGGAAAGAAACCCAGCGGAAGCTATAAAAAATAATGTGATCGGGACAAGAAATGTTGCCAATGCAGCTAGTGCATATGGTGTTGATACGTTTGTGATGATCTCTACAGATAAGGCCGTTAATCCGACAAGTGTAATGGGAGCAACAAAGCGGCTAGCTGAAATGATCATTCAAGATATGGACAAGAGATCGAAGACCAACTTTGTAGCCGTACGATTTGGAAATGTATTAGGAAGCAGAGGAAGTGTTATTCCATTATTTAAAAAGCAAATTGAAAAAGGTGGGCCAGTCACGGTAACACATCCTGAAATGGTGCGTTATTTTATGACCATTCCTGAAGCATCGAGGTTAGTCATTCAAGCGGGTGCCCTTGCAAAAGGTGGAGAAATTTTTATCCTTGATATGGGAGAACCTGTTAAGATCGTAGACTTGGCCAAAAATCTAATCAAACTATCAGGTTATTCCCTTGAGGAAATTGGAATTGAATTCAAAGGAATGCGGCCAGGAGAAAAGCTCTTTGAAGAATTGTTAAAAGAAGAAGAAATAGAAGAACGTCAAGTGTACCCTAAAATCTATATTGGAAAAACAGCAGACCTCTATATAAAGGAAATTGAAGAAATCATAAATAATTTTAGCTGTTTAGATAAGGAAAGCATTAGAGATACTTTACTTCAGTTAGCAAATAAAAAAGTAGTTCAAGAACCATTAATGACCATATCAAGTTAAAAGGAGTAGATAGAATGAAAGTAAGAAAAGCGATAATTCCAGCAGCTGGCTTGGGTACACGATTTCTCCCAGCAACAAAAGCAATGCCAAAGGAGATGTTACCGATCGTCGATAAGCCGACGATACAATATATTATAGAAGAAGCGATTGAATCTGGGATCGAGGATATAATTATCGTTACTGGAAAAGGTAAGCGATCGATAGAAGATCATTTTGATCACTCGTTTGAGTTAGAACAAAACTTACTTGAAAAAGGAAAATTCGAATTATTAGATGAAGTACAAAAATCTTCAAAGCTTGTGGATATTCATTATATCCGTCAAAAAGAGCCTAAAGGTTTGGGTCACGCAATTTGGTGTGCAAGAAAATTTATCGGAAATGAACCGTTTGCTGTCCTATTAGGCGATGACATCGTGAGTGCAGATAAGCCTTGTTTACAACAGATGATGGAACAGTACGAGCGTTATAATGCTTCCATCATCGGTGTACAACATGTCACAGATGAAGAAGTATCGAGGTATGGAATTGTTGATGCGAGTCCAATTGGTGAGCGTTTCTACAATGTTAGCAATCTAGTAGAAAAACCAAAACGAGAACAAGCTCCATCTAATATGGCCATTTTAGGACGCTACATATTAAGTCCTAAAATCTTTGAGATACTCAATAATCAACAACCTGGAGCTGGTGGAGAAATTCAATTAACGGATGCAATTAGTGGTCTAAATAAACAGGAAGCGGTTTATGCGTATGACTTTGAAGGAATTCGTTATGATGTTGGTGAAAAAATGGGCTTTATTCAAACGACGATTGAGTTTGCCTTACAACGTGACGACTTAAGACATGACTTGTTAGAATACTTGTCGAAAGTAATGGAAAAGGAATTAATTAAGTAAGTTAATTAATTTAATTGGTGATTAAAATGCCTAAAAAAATTCTATTTTGCGCTACCGTAGATTATCATTTTAAAGCTTTTCATTTACCCTATATGAAATGGTTTAAAGAGCAAGGCTGGGAAGTTCATGTCGCAGCAAAAGGCGAGATCAATTTACCATATACGGATCGGAAATATAACATTCCGATTCAACGATCACCCTTTAAACTAAAAAATGTGGATGCCTTCAATGAATTAAAAGCCATAATTAACGAACATGAATATGATATCATTCATTGTCACACACCACTAGGCGGAGTACTCGCGCGATTTGCTGCAAGGAAAGCACGAAAAAAGGGAACAAAAGTCCTTTACACAGCGCATGGCTTTCATTTTTGTCAAGGAGCACCCAAACTTAATTGGTTCATCTATTATCCGATTGAAAAGCAGCTAGCTAACTATACCGATTGTCTCATTACTATTAATAAAGAAGATTATGGACTCGCTAATAGTCGGAAGTTTGGAGCTGGTCGTATCGAGCGTGTCCATGGTGTAGGTGTTGATACTAACTGTTATAAACCAATACTAGAAACTGAAAAAATCGAACGTAAAAAGTTGTTTGGATACCATCCAGATGACTTTTTAATTTTTTATGCGGCCGAATTCAACAAAAATAAAAATCAACAATTACTGATCCGCTCCCTAGCTTTAGTTCAAGACTATATGCCCAATGCAAAACTTTTATTAGCGGGTGAAGGCGCCCTTCAAGAAAGCTGTGAACAATTAGTAAAAAAGTTAGGGATAGAGCATATGGTTCAATTTCTTGGATTTAGAAAAGACATTGATACCCTCCTACCAATCTGCGATATCGCTGTTGGTTCAAGTTACAGAGAGGGATTGCCTGTCAATATTATGGAAGCAATGGCATGCGGTTTGCCGATTGTAGCGAGTAAAAACCGTGGGCATGTAGAATTAGTCGAAGATCAGGTCAATGGCTATATCGTACCGTCCCATGACTACGGCCAATTTGCAAGAAGCTTGTTAAAACTATATCAAAACGAACAACTACGCAAACAAATGGGAGTAGTGAGTAGGAATATGGTCGAAACCTATTCCTTACAACAACTCAATCTCGAACTAAGTACCATTTACACCCGCTACATGTTGGAGGAAACAAATGAAACCAAAAGTAAGTATTATCCTGCCGGTATATAATGTCGAAAGTTATTTGGAAAGGTGTTTGGGAAGTTTACTAGCACAAACGATGTCTGATTTTGAAATTATTGCGGTAAATGATGGGTCGACTGATAAAAGTCTAGATATCCTTAATGAATATGCTTCAAAAGATCAGCGGATGAAAGTGATCGATAAAGAAAATGGGGGCGTATCTTCAGCACGAAATGCGGGACTAGAAGTTGCAAAGGGAGATTACATTGGCTTTGTTGACCCTGATGATTGGGTAGACAAAGAAATGTATGAAGTAATGTATAAAACAGCGTTAATTGATCGTGCTGATATCGTAATGTGCTCGTATATGCGTGAATTTGGTAGTCACACAAAGGAAAAACAATTTAATCTTCCAGAGAAGGTGTCTTATAAAGGTCGTGAGGTTCAACAAAAGATAATGAGAAGGTTAGTTGGTCCACTAAAAGAAGAAGTGGCGAACCCAGAATTGTTAGATGCTTGGGGTACCGTATGGTCAAAGCTTTATCGAACTGAAATTATTAAGGCTAATAACCTTACATTCACAGATTTAAATGTAATTGGTACTAACGAAGATTCGTTATTTAACATTCAAGCATTCTATTATACGAAATCATTTACTTTTATTAACAAACCTTATTATCATTATTGGCGAGCGAATTCATCTTCAGTTACAACTGGTTATAAACCACAACTTATAGAAAAGTGGTTAAATTTATTTCAAATAATAGAAGAATTTTTAAAGGAAAAAAAGATGGATGATGATTTTTATGTAGCTTTAAATAATCGTATAGGTATGAATACATTAGGGCTAGGATTAAATGAGGTCAGTAAAGCGAATAAACTTTCAGCCATCGGAAAGATAAAAAATTTGAGCGAAATTTTAAATACTGGTAGAATACATCGTTCTTTTAATGACTTAGAAATGAAACATTTTCCAGTCGTGTGGAGGACGTTTTACTTTTGTGCAAAGTTAAGGTTTGCTCTAGGGTTTTATATCATGTTATCAAGTATAGAAACCCTGAGAAAGATTATTAGATAGGAGTGTTTACGCTGAAACCGATACGTATACTCCAAGTCGTGACGGTCATGAATCGTGGCGGGCTTGAAACAATGTTAATGAACTATTATCGAAAAATAGACCGCACTAAAATTCAGTTTGATTTTATGGTCCATCGAACGGAAAAAGGTCATTATGATGATGAAATATTGGCGTTAGGTGGAAAGATCTATCGAATGCCAAGAATACGTCCTGGTAATTATAACTTATATTTCAAGCAGTTGGATCAATTTTTTGGTTCACACCCTGAATATCAAGTCGTTCATTCACATATTAACGAGAATAGTAGTTTTGTGCTCCGTGCCGCAAAAAAAGCAGGAGTTCCTTGTCGAATTGCCCATAGTCACTTAAGTGACTTAGGGATTGATTTAAAACTTCCTTTTAGAGTTTACGCAAGAATGGCTATGAGAGATAATGCTAACCAATATTTTGCGTGTTCGAAACAGGCCGGTGAGTGGTTATTTGGAAAAAAAGCAACTAATTCACAGCAAGTAAAAGTGTTAAACAATGCGGTTAATGTAGAAGAGTTTAAATTCAACGAAATAACTCGAGAAAAGATTAGACAAGAACTACAAGCAGATAACAAACTCGTTATTGGTCATATTGGTAGGTTTAATAAACAAAAAAACCATGAATACTTAATTGATATTTTTAAAGCAGTTCATGATAAGCAACCAAACTCCATCCTTGTTTTAGTTGGTGAAGGGCATTTAAGGTCGCAAATTGAAAAGAAGGTTAATGATTTAAATTTGAATTCCAATGTTCGTTTTTTAGGAGTAAGGGAAGATATAGCAAATTTAATGCAAGGATTTGATTTATTTCTATTTCCATCCCTTTTTGAAGGGCTACCAGTTGTGCTTGTTGAGGCGCAGGCAGCTGGCTTAAAATGTGTTGTCTCTAGCTCAATTACTGATGAAACTAATGTGACTGGTAGAGTAGACTTTACTCCATTAAATCTATCACCAGATGAGTGGGCTGAAAAAATATTATCTTCTACTTATGAACATGTAGATACATCAGATATGCTACGAAGAAATGGATATGACACAGCAACAATGGCAGATTGGTTGACGGGCTATTATATGGGATATGCTTTTAAGGAAAAGCAAGCATAAACACGGAGGTTTAATTAATGAATGCAACATTAACGATATTTACACCTTCATTTAACCGAGCGTATTGTCTTCATTTGTGTTACGAGAGCTTGAAGAGACAAACTAGTAAAGAGTTTGTTTGGTTAATTATAGACGACGGCTCAACAGATAATACAAGAGAACTTGTGGAAAGTTGGATTTTAGAAGGGATTATTCCTATTTACTACCACTATCAAGAAAACCAAGGAATGCATGGTGCGCATAATACAGCGTATGAGTTAATTGAAACAGAACTAAATGTATGTATTGATTCCGATGATTACATGGCTGATGATGCAGTCGAAAAGATATTAACGTTTTGGAAACAATACGGAAGCAAAGATTATGCTGGAATTGTAGGGATCGATGCAACACCAGATGGGGAGATTATTGGAACAAAAATGCCAGAACATCTTAAGAAAGCAAAACTATCTGATTTGTATGGTAAATACAAAGTTAGAGGCGATAAAAAGCTTGTATACCGTTCAGAGCTTACAAGAAAATCACCGCCTTATCCATTGTTTCCTGGAGAAAAGTATTGTCCATTAAGTTATAAGTATATTCTGATCGATCAAGAGTTTCCGTTACTTGTTATGAATGAAATATTATGCCACGTCGAGTATCGTCAAGATGGTTCAAGTATGAATATTATCAAGCAATACAAGAAAAACCCTCGAGGCTTTTCTTTTTTTCGAAAAGTAGCGATGAAATACGCGCCAACCTACAAAGATAGAGTAAGAGAGTCTATACATTATGTTTCAAGTAATTTAATGGTTAAAAATTATAATTTTTTAATAGAGTCGCCATGTAAATTAACAACACTTTTGGCTACTCCGTTTGGTATTTTACTTTACTTATATATTCAAAATACAAAAAAAGCTACCGTATTAAAGAACGGATAAATTCATGTAATTAATGTCTGCTCTATGGAAAGGATTTTTATAGATGACAGTCCTTTATCTCAATCTTTCTATAGTTTACTTGTTTTCACTATTATCCAGATATTTTTCAAAACCTACTTCATTAAACCCTGCTTTAATCAAGCCACATAAGTTATTTGTGTTATTAGCGATTTCTACACTAGTGTTAGTATCAGGTCTTCGGAACAATATTGGGGATACCTACTATTACATACATTCATACCGTGAATATCCAATGACATGGGATAAAGTATTTGAAGGAAAAGATTTTGGGTTTAATATTTTACAATTATTACTTCAGCAACTATCTAGTGATCCTCAAATATTATTATTAGTAACAGCTTTCTTAACAAATACATTGATTGTTATTACCCTTTATAAATATTCAAGAATATTTGAATTAAGCTTATATGTTTATATTACATTAGGGCATTTTTTAGTATCAATGAACGGGGTAAGACAGTATCTTGCTGCAGCTATTGTATTTATTGCAACTAAATATTTATTAGAAGGTAATTTTAAAAGGTATGTACTGATCGTATTATTAGCATCTACTTTTCATCAATCTGCACTTGTGCTAATTCCAATTTATTTTATTGTGCGAAGGCCAGCTTGGTCAAAAGTGACTGTGGCTTTATTAGCGTCTTCAATCTTAATTGTACTAGGCTTCAACCAATTTATGGATCTTCTTTTCAGTGCAATTGAGGATACTCAATATGGGGGATATAGAAATTTTCAAGAAGGAGGGGCTAATACGATAAGGGTTGCTGTAACTGCAGTCCCATTAATTATCGCCTTTATGGGAAGAGATAAGCTTAAAGAGTTGTTCCCTAAATGTGATGCCATTATAAATATGTCGCTCTTAGGCTTTGTTTTCATGGTCATCTCAACGCAAAACTGGATCTTTGCCCGTTTTACTATTTATTTTGGCTTGTACCAATTAATCTTAATATCTTGGATCGTCTTACTATTTAGAGAAAAAGATCGCAAATTAGTCTATTTCGGTATTATTGTTTGTTATTTTATTTATTTCTACTTTGAACATGTTTTATCGTTAAACATCTTCTACAGAAGTGATTATATCAAACTATAAAAATCGTAAAGGATAGGTTGAGTAATATGGGTATTTCAGAAAAGTTAACGCCAGAGAAGTTAGAGACAATCTTAAAAACCGTCTATGATATTGGACAAACGCAAACGCAAATGGATGCTAAAACATTAGTCGAGGAAATAAGACAACAAATTATAGAGATGACAACCTCAACGGATGTTACTACTAAAGGAGATAAGAGATGAAGAGAACATTTGATGTATTAGTTTCATTGATCTTGTTATTCCTGTTGTTTCCAGTCATTTTTATTGTAGCTATATTAGTAAAACAGAAATTAGGCGCTCCAATCTTTTTTAAACAGCAACGCCCAGGGTTATATAGCAAGCCCTTTTATCTTTATAAGTTCAGAACGATGACAGATGAAAAAGATAGAGAAGGGAACCTCATGCCAGACAATGTGAGATTAACTTCTTTTGGAAAGTTCCTTCGTAAATGCAGCTTAGATGAATTGCCACAACTGATTAATGTACTTAAAGGAGACATAAGTTTAGTAGGCCCGAGACCGTTATTAATGGAATATGTTCCTCTCTATTCAGAACAGCAGTTAGCTCGTCATAATCTAAAACCTGGAATAACTGGATGGGCACAGGTAAATGGGCGTAATGCCATAACTTGGGAAGAAAAATTTAAATTAGACGTTTGGTATGTTGAAAACCAATCTTTTTTGCTAGATATCAAAATTCTAATCTTAACCGTTTATAAAGTATTTAAATCAGATGGAATTAATCAACAAGGCAGTGTAACCACAGAACGATTTAAGGGACAAATTACACGATGAAAGCGGGGGTCTTATGAATATCGTCATTGTTGGACAAGGCGGTCATAGTAAAGTTGTCCGGGACATTATTGAAAAATATGATCATTATGAGGTCATTGGTTATTTGGACGACAAATACAAAGACTTTGAAATTACTGGTAATATTTATACTGGTCCTGTCTCATTAGTCCATAAAATGGTTGAATACTTTAATGATATAAAATTTTTTATTGCGATTGGCAACAATAAAATAAGACAACAAATCGTTGAATACCTAAATCTTCCTGAAGAATATTATGCTTCGTTTATTCATCCAACAGCAGTTATTAGTAAAGACGTTCAAATTGGTTATGGAACTGTTATCATGGCAAACACAGTAGTTAATTCAAGTGCAGTAATTGGGAAACATTGTATTATTAATACGAATTCTGTGATCGAGCATGATAATTTGATAGGTAATTTCGTTCATGTTTCACCCAAAGCAGCTCTTACTGGAACAGTGATAGTTGAAGATGGAGTCCATATTGGAACAGGGGCTTCTATTATCCCAAACAAAAAAATAGGTGAATGGTCAATAATCGGTGCAGGTGCCACTGTCATTCACGATATTCCTGCCTACAGTATGGCGGTTGGTGTGCCTGCAAGAGTAAAAATGAAAGAGGGGGTATAATTTGAATAATTTGGAGACAAAAAAAAGAATTTTTTTATCATCACCACATATGAGTGGGAATGAGGCAAAGTATATAAGAGAAGCATTCGAAACGAATTGGATTGCCCCACTCGGACCAAATGTCGATGCTTTTGAACGAGAATTAGCGGAGTATGTAGGAGTCAATGAAGCAGTTGCCTTAAGTTCAGGTACAGCAGCTATTCATTTGGCTCTTATTTTATTGGGAGTAGATAAAGGAGATCGAGTATTCTGCTCTAGCTTAACCTTTGTTGCAAGTGCGAACCCTATACTTTATCAAGGTGCAGAACCTGTATTTATTGACTCAGAGCCAGAGACATGGAATATGTCGCCTGTTGCGTTAAAAAGAGCCTTACAAGATGCAGCAATCGAAGGAAAGCTTCCAAAAGCAATCATCGTTGTCAACTTATATGGTCAAAGTGCAAAAATGAATGAGATTGTGGCCCTATGTAATGAGTTTGGCGTTCCGATGATTGAGGATGCAGCTGAGTCGTTAGGTTCAACGTATAAAGGAAAGCCAAGTGGAACTTTTGGTGATTTTGGAATTTTTTCTTTTAATGGTAACAAAATTATCACCACATCAGGTGGGGGTATGCTCGTAACGAATGATCATGATATGGCGCAAAAGGCTCGTTTTCTTGCTACACAAGCAAGAGATCCAGCACAACATTATCAGCACAGTAAAAAAGGCTACAATTACCGAATGAGTAACATACTAGCCGGGATTGGGAGAGCTCAGCTAGAAGTACTTGATGATAGAGTACAGGCTAGACGAAAGATTTTTGAAAACTACGTTTCAGAACTAGGCTCTATTTCAGGGCTTCTTTTTATGCCTGAATTAGAAGGTACTCGATCAAATCGTTGGTTAACGGCTTTAACCATTGATGAAGAGGAAGCAGGTTTAACAGTTCAGTCAGTGTTAGATCGATTAGCTAAAGAAAATATCGAGGCACGACCTGTCTGGAAACCATTGCATATGCAGCCTCTATTCAAAGGCAGTTCATTTTATGCTTATAGTAATGAGCACAATGTAGCAAGAGAGTTGTTTAATAGGGGGATTTGCTTGCCATCTGGTTCTAGTTTATCTAAGAGTGAGCAAGAAAGAATAACTGAAGCAATAAAAACTGAAATGAAATTAAATACATTATTAAAAAGGTGAGAATATGACTGGAATAATCGAAATTCCAAAGATTATACACTACTGTTGGTTTGGGGAGAAAGAAAAACCAGAGATGGTTAAAAAATGTATTCAATCGTGGAAAATACATCTTCCTGAGTATGAAATTAAAGAATGGAATGAACAAAATTTTGATTTTCATTCCAACACTTACGCACGGGAGGCATATGAAGCCAAGAAATATGCATTTTGCAGTGATTATGTAAGAGTGCATGTACTTTATCATATAGGTGGTATATATCTAGATACTGATGTTGAGGTTTTTAAATCTTTCAATGATCTATTACATCACCATTCTTTCTGGGGTTTTGAACAAGAAAACTTTATAGCAACTAGTACGATTGGAGCTAAGAAAGGAAATCCTTTGATTAAAATTTTCTTAAATGCATACCAACATAAGAACTTTATTAACGAAGACGGTGAAACAAACCAGTTAACTAATGTTGCAATTATATCTGATTTATTAGTGAATAAAGGTTTGAAGCTAAATGGAGAGTTTCAAGAATTAGAAGGTTTTGGAACGTTTTATCCACAAACATACTTCTCACCCTATGACTATATTAACTGTAGAAAATTAGTTACAGAGAAAACCTATGCTATGCACCATTTTTATAAGAGTTGGCTTCCGTTTAATACTAGGTTAAAAGGAAACATAAAGTTACTTGCTTCAAAACTCATTGGAGGAAACAATATAGCAAGAATTAGAAAGCTAGTTTCTAAAACGTAGGAGGTTCTCATGAAAAAAATACTAATTGCCTCCTTCGACATGGAAGTTGGCGGTGTTGAGAGAAGCTTAATCAGTATGCTCGAG
This sequence comes from Alkalihalobacterium elongatum, assembly GCF_019024285.1. GTDB lineage: Bacteria > Bacillota > Bacilli > Bacillales > Bacillaceae_F > Alkalihalobacterium > Alkalihalobacterium elongatum. The sequence goes on along the minus strand of NZ_WMKZ01000005.1, from coordinate 61,414 downwards.
AACTTTGATTATGATCATTATCAAGTAGATCTCATGTTATATCGGCACCAAGGTGACTTTATGAACCTCATTCCTGTTAAAGTAAACCTTTTGCCTGAAGTGCCACAGTATACAACTTTTAGAAAATCAATTAGTGAGGTTATAAAAGATAAACAAATAACGATTGGTATGGCTAGACTCTTATCAAAATTCACTGCTGATTTAAAAGGAAAGGCCAAAAAAATGACAGAACCAGGCTATTACCAAATGCAATTAATGTGGAAATATGCCATGCCATTCCTTCCAAAAATCAGAAAAGAGTATGATGTAGCTATTAGCTACCTTTGGCCACATGATCTTGTCGCAGAAAAAGTGAAAGCCAAGCAAAAAATTGCATGGATTCACACCGATTATTCTATGGTCGAAACTGATCTATCGATTGATATGAAGGTATGGAGCAAATTTGATCATATCTTTGCTGTCTCAGATGCATGTAAAAGTTCTTTTATAAAAAAATACCCACTATTTGAAAGTAAGATAGCCGTCATGGAAAATATTATATCACCAAATTTTATAAATAGAATGGCAAATGAAGCAATATTTAACCCCATGGGTAAGGATAGAAGATTTAAAATAATTACTGTCGCTAGATTATCACACGCCAAGGGAATAGATAATGCAGTTAAAGCACTAAAGTTGCTACATGATAGAGGATATGAAGATATTGCATGGTATATTGTTGGTTATGGAGGCGATGAGGCTCTTATTAAAAAATTAATAATTAATAACCAATTAGAAAAAAGCTTCATAATGTTAGGAAAACAAACAAATCCTTATCCATTCATGAAGCAGGCTGATCTATATGTACAGCCATCTAGATATGAAGGTAAAGCAGTTACTGTAACAGAAGCAATGATATTAGCTAAGCCTATTATCATAACGAATTACTCTACGGCTCCAAGTCAAGTTCAAGATAATATTGATGGAATAATTTGCGACATGAGTATAGACGGATTAGCAGATAAAATTGAACTATTAAAAAACTGTAGTGACATTAGGGATAAAATAATTTCTAACAATAGCAAGAAAAATTTTGAAAATGAAAATGAGCTAGAGAAATTGTATTCTCTATTAGATGCCAATGAGAAAATTCACAAATTTGTTTAGGAGTGAAATGTATGGGGACAAAGATAACAGTCATTATTCCAGTTTATAATGCGGAGAAATATTTATCCCAGTGTATACAATCGCTCTTAAATCAATCATTACAAGATTGTGAATTTATCTTTATAAACGATGGGTCGACTGATAATAGTCAAAAATTAATAGAAGAGTTTAAAGCTACTGACCAACGAATAAAATTAATCAATCAAGAAAACCTAGGGGTAAGCATTGCTAGAAATATAGGATTAGAATTAGCCACTGGGGAATATGTAGGGTTTGTAGATGCAGATGACTATATTGAGTCTGATATGTATGAGCAATTATACAAAGCAACTAAGAATGGCGAATGCGATGTAATTATCACAGATTTTGAAAGTGAAATTGATGGGCAGAAAGTGATTACAACGTATCCTTTTCCAGTAAATCAAACACTCAATCGTACGTTTATTGAAGGGGAATTGTTACCGCATTTTGTAAAATCTGAAAATTTGAATTCAGCTTGTAATAAAATTTATTCCAACAAAAGGATTATCGAAAATAAAATAAGGTTTCCAGAAAAATTGGCTCTGGGAGAGGATGGCATGTTTAACATGCTTTTTTTTAATGTTGCTAGAAATATGAAGTATATCAATTATACAGGATATCATTATCGTGAAGTTAAAGGAAGTGCGACAAGAAATCTAGTTAGATATGATTATTTTTCTAGAGCATTAGAAGTGTATACAAAAGATTTACCTAGTTTTCTAATAGCAACTATTGGTAGAGAAAAGGTTCAACAGTTAAAAGCTATAAAATTTATTCATAGCGTACTCTCCTATATTTATATTTATTTTACGGCAAATGATAATTTAAGATTTAAGGAACGTTTCAACTATGTAAAGGTAATGATTCATCACCCAAAAGTGAAAGAAGCACTACCTATCTATTATAACGAATATCTCAGTGGTCTAGGGAGGTACGAAAGATTTTTATTGGAAATGATAAAAAGAAAGGCAACTTTTGCATTGTATTGTGCAACTACATATAGTAAATTACGAAATCGACGCTTTGGAGGAAGTTAATATGAAACTAATGATGTTTGCTCATGATGGTAGTTCAAATAGAGGGTGTGAAGCAATCGTACGTTCATCTACAAAACTTATAAAAGAAAAATTGAATGGGGCAAAAGTCTTTTTAGCATCAAGTAACCCATCTTCAGATAAAATAATTGACTCATTAGATAATATATTTGATGGAACAAGAACACCTATTAAGAAATATTCCTACCCTTGGTTCATATCTTCTTTTAAAGTAAAGTTCTTTGGAGATGAGAGTTATGCTTTAGGTAAAATTCATCATAAAATTATTGAACAAATAGAAGATATGGATATTTGTTTATCTATTGGGGGTGACAATTATTGTTATGGTGAACAACCTGGTTGGTATGAAGTTAATAGGAGAGTTAAGGAAAAAGGAAAAAAGTTAGTTTTGTGGGCTTGTTCGATTGGCGAAGAGGATATGTCAAATAGAAAGCTTGAAGATTTAAAATTGTTTGATCTCATACTAGCGCGTGAAACATTAACATATAACATGCTAATTGAAAAAGGTCTTACGAATGTAAAACTGTGTGCAGATCCAGCGTTTACAATGGAAAAAGAAGAATTACCATTACCAGAGGGTTGGCAAGTAGGTAACACAATAGGAGTCAACTTTAGTCCGTTAGTGATGAAAAAAAACCAAAAATCTAAAATAGCAGTTCGTGATCTTATTAAACATATATTAAAAACGACCGATTGTACAATAGCATTAACGCCACACGTAGTACAAATAGATAACAATGATTATATAGTTCTCTATCAACTTTTTGAAGAATTTCGCAAAACGGAAAGAGTAATTTTGTTACCACCAGATCTAAATGCACTTCAATATAAAGGATATATTGCAAGAATGCGTTTTTTCATAGGGGCCAGAACTCACGCTACGATTGCAGCGTATTCAAATTATGTACCAACAATGGTCTTAGGGTACAGTGTTAAATCTAAAGGTATAGCTAAGGATATCTTTGGAGAAGAAAAGTTTGTCTTAAACCTCGATGAAATTTCAGATAGTGCTAAGTTGATCTCAAATTTTGATGAAATGATTTCGCAGGAAAAAGAAATTAGCCATTTACTCCAAAGGAATATACCGAATATTAAGAAAATGTCTTATAAAGCCGTTGAAGATTTACAAGAATTAACACATAGCTGAGGTGTTATATGAAACAAAATCTTTTATTTGTGATGCCCAGCTTATCTGCTGGAGGAGGAGAAAAGAGTCTAGTTAATTTGCTATCACAAATTGATTACAATTTATACAACGTGGAATTATTATTGTTTAATAAAGAAGGATTATTTTTAAATATGTTACCACAAGAAGTTAAAATTATAGACTTACCAATACAATATGAAATCTTCTCCAAAGGTCTATTTCAATCCATAAAAAGTTTTTTCAAAAGAGGAGAAATTAGTCTCGCATTTTATAGAATAATGTTTACTCTTAAAAACAGGTTAATAAAGGATAAGAAAAATGCTGAACAGCATACTTGGCAATATCTTAATAAGTATTTTAAAACTATAGAAAAAGAATATGATGTTGCAATAGGATACCTTGAAAAAGCATCTATTTATTTTGTAATAGATCGAGTAAGCTCACAAAAGAAAATTGGTTGGATACATACAAATTATACTAACTCTGGTATGGATAAGGAAATAGATTACCCCTACTTTAAAAAGCTAGACTACATTATTACAGTGTCAGAAGAGTGTGCAAACTCAATTAAGGGGACTTTTCCAGGATTCAATGACAAAGTAAAAGTAATATACAATATTCTGTCTACTACAACGATAGAATCGTTATCAAATAAAAACGAAGAAATCAAAATGGATACAAATTTTATTAATGTTGTAACTATGGGAAGATTAAGTTACGAAAAAGGAATTGACATAGCAGTAAAGGCATGCGATATCTTAGTCAAAAAGGGTTACGATATAAGATGGTATGTGTTAGGTGAAGGGAAAGAAAGAGAAAAGTTAGAATCTTTAATAAGTAAAAAAAAATTAGAAAGTCATTTTTTCTTACTGGGACTAAAAGAAAATCCATATCCTTATATAAAAAATGCAGATATCTACGTACAACCTTCGAGATATGAGGGAAAGTCTATTGCTGTTGATGAAGCAAAAATATTAAAAAAACCCATTGTAGTAACTAATTTTAGTACAGCAAAAGATCAAATTACTAGCAATGTAAATGGGTTAATTAAAGAATTAAATGAATTTGAGCTCGCACAAGGAATTGAGTTTTTAATAGAAAATGAAGAAAATAAAAATAGTTTAATAGAAAACCTTCATAAGGAACAACTGGGTACTGAAGTAGAAATTGAAAAACTTTATCAAATTATAAGGCGGTGATAAAGTGTGAAAAAAAACATTCTATTTATACTAAATAATTTAAACTGTGGAGGTGCGGAAAAAGCACTAATTTCACTATTAGAAACAATTGATTATTCAAGCTTTAATGTTGATCTGTTCCTCTTTAAACATGAAGGAATATTCTTTAGCCAAATCCCGCAACAGGTAAATATATTAAAAGAGCCCAATAATTATATTTATTTTGATATGCCAATAAAGAAAGCTCTTCTAGAAAGTACAAAAAAAGGAAATTTTTTCTTAGCGTTGTCAAGGGTGCAGGCAGGTTACATTTTCAAAACAGAAAAAAATCCTGCTAGATGTGAACAAAGAGTATGGAAATATCTTAAAAGAAACTTAGATAGTTTACATAAGGAATATGATGTAGCTGTTGGATATTTAGAAAAAAATCCAGTTTATTTTTGTTTGGATAAGGTAAAGGCAAAATTAAAGTTTGGATTTATCCATAATGATTATGATAAGTTGGGAATGGATTCACAGATTGATAAAAAATACTTTGATCGATTAGATAAAATATTAACTGTATCTAATGAATGTGCAAATGTATTGAAGCAAAAATTTCCACAGCATAATGAAAAAATTGGTGTTATGTACAATATTGTATCCCCTAGTATTATTCACAAAATGTCAATGGAAAAACTAGATATTCGCTACGATGGAGTTCGAATTGTAACTGTTGGTAGATTGAATTATCAGAAGGGCCTTGATATGGCAATAGAAGCTTGCGAAATATTAGTCAATAAAGGATACAAAATTAAATGGTTTGTAATAGGTGAAGGAGAAGAAAGAAGGAAATTAGAATTATTAATAAAGGATAAAAAGCTTGAAGATATATTTATTCTTTGTGGTCTAAAAGACAATCCATATCCTTATATAAGGACTGCTGATATCTATGTTCAACCTTCAAGGTTTGAAGGGAAGTCAATTGCAATTGATGAAGCTAAAATCCTTCAGAAACCCATTATTGTTACAAACTTTTCAACAGCAAAAGATCAAATTAATCATGAAGAGAACGGTTTAATTGTAGATATGAGTGGTGACTTCTTAGCACAAGGTATGCAACGGTTAATTGATGATGAAACAATGAAAAACACATTAATAAAAAACTTATCACAAGAAAACTTAGGTACAGAAGATGAAATCAAGAAATTCTATAATTTTATTAATGCAGTATAGAGAGGACTAAAATAATGTTCCTATTATCGATAGGTATTGTAACTATTCTTCTTTTTTTTGTTCTAATAATTTTTTTAATTGATATAGTCCCATTATTTAAAGACTGGTTAGGTAGAATACACATTGGTCGATACTCTGATAGCGATCATTGGAAACAAACAATCACCAGACAAGGGATTCGTTGGTTAAATCATACACCTAAAATAAAAGTGACGGATAATACGAGGTTAGTTTTTATAGATATGTTAAAAGGAAGGTATACTAAGGATCAAATTCAACATTGGCAAGAGGCTGCGGTATTATTAGGTTTAAGTGAATGCTTGAAATTTAAAGATGATGAAATTATAAAGAAAGAAATAAGAACGTACCTAAATCGTAAATTTGATCAAACAGGACATTGGGTAGAAAAGCCTCAACATGTGGATGGTGCCATTCTTGCTTATGCCATAATTAAGTTAGGATTTTTAGAAACAGATCAATATAAAAAAGCATTAGATTGTACATGGCAATTAATTAAAGAGCACATTGGTAAAGACGGTACAGTAGGATATAGGAAATCTATGATGGACTACAGATACGTAGACACAATAGGTTTCATATGTCCTTTTTTAGTGGCTTATGGCTTGAAATATCAAAATGATGAATGCATTGACTTGGCTGTGAAGCAAATAAAAGAATATGAACAATGGGGGATGTTAAAAGAACATTTTATTCCCTGTCATGCCTATAAAGTTGAGAATAAAACTCCACTTGGCTTGTATGGTTGGGGTAGAGGCCTTGGTTGGTATGCAATTGGACTTATTGATGCTTGGGGAGAATTACCGCAAGATCATTATTATAAGGCCATCCTAGAAGAGAGTGTTAAGAAGTTTGCTAGAGCAGCTATGAGTCTTCAGCAAGACAATGGTAGTTGGAACTGGACAGTAACCAGAAATGAAAGTAGTCCAGATTCTTCAGCAACAGCAACTTTAGGTTGGTTTTTACTTAATGCAGCAGAAATAAAAAGCATTTCAAAAGAATGTCTAAAAAGCACCGAAAAATCTATCGGTTATTTAACGAGTATCACAAGAAAAAATGGTTCAGTTGACTTTTCCCAAGGAGACACTAAAGATATTGGAGTATATTCTACAGTATTTAATATACTACCTTTTACTCAAGGTTTTTCTATAAGGTTAATAAACTCTATTACGTTAAGGAGTTCCGATATTGTTAAAAGTAATTAATTTTTTAAGAGTAAGGTTAAGAAAATATTTTTTAGAGGAGAAATGGTTAGAAGACTACATCAGGTTAGGACTAAAGATAGGAGAAAACTGTTCTATACAACCAGGTGTACTCTTTGATTATTCCCATTGTTGGTTAATAAAAATAGGAAATAATGTAACTATAGCGCCACAAGCATATATTTTAGCTCATGATGCTAGTACAAAAAGATTAATTAATTATACAAAAGTAGGTAGTGTAACAATCGAAGATAACGTTTTTATAGGGGCTAGGGCATTAATTATGCCAGGAGTAACTATTGGCAAAAACTCTATAGTTGCAGCTGGAAGTCTAGTAACAAAATCAATACCTCAAGGTAGTGTGGTAGCTGGTAACCCAGCTAGAATAATAACTACCGTAGAAAAATATATTGAGGAAAAAGAGGAGGAATTATCTAAAAGTCTATTAGTTTTTGATAATTCTTATACTTTAAATGGAAATATATCAACTTTTAAAAAAAATAAAATGTATGAAGGGATTATAAATGAGATGGGTTATGTTAAATAAAAAACTGTAGAATATAAACCAAAAGGAGTATATATGAGAGTTAAATATTCTCTTCTAAACATAGTTACAGGTTTAGGAAGTCAAGTAATCATAACCTCTTTAAGTTTTATTTCCAGAACAATCTTCATCACTTATTTAGGTATAGAATACCTAGGTATAAGTGGGTTGTTCACTAGTATATTAGCTATGTTAGCACTTGCAGAAGCTGGGATAGGGGCAAGTATTGTTTATAGCCTATATAAACCAGTAGCTGACAACGATCAAGAAAAAATAAATGTACTAATGAAATTATACCGAAATGCTTACTTAGTAATAGCATTAATTGTTTTACTTCTAGGTTTAGCAATTATGCCATTTCTTGATTTTTTTATAAATGATACGAGTATAGAGAACATTCATTTAATTTATTTTATCTTTTTAGTAAATACGGTTTTACCTTACTTTTATTTACACAAAAACTCTTTTTTAAGTGTATGTCAAAAGACATATATTGTTACAGGAATTTATTCGGCCTCATCTATTGTTACGGTGTGTATTAAGATAGCAATACTTTATTACACACAGAACTTTATATTGTATCTTGTTGTAGAAAGTGTTATTACCTTAATTACATCTATTATTTTAGCAATAATTGTTAATCGTATGTATCCTTTTTTGAAAAACAAGGTTACAACAAAGTTAGACGAAGAAACCAAAGGAAATATCATTCGGAATATTAAAGCAATTGTTTTACAAAATATAGGAGTTTACTTAGTTTTTGGTACTGATAATATAATTATTTCGGCTTTTGTTAGTATTACAGCAGTTGGAATTTACTCTAATTATCATATGTTAATTGAAATTTGCAGAACTTTTGTCAATCAAGTATTTAATAATATTTATCATAGCGTAGGTAATTTAGTAGCAAAAGAAAATAGGGAAAAAGTATATAGTATATATAAAGTTACGCAATTACTTAATTTTTGGTTATATTCATTATTTACAATATTTTTATGTATCATGTTAGAACCATTTATCTCTATATGGATAGGTTCAGAATATTTAATGAGTAATAGCGTTTTAATTTTATTAATGGTTATTTTTTATGAAAGAGGAATGAGAAATTCCATTTCAACTGTAAAAACGACATCAGGGATTTTTCATGAAGATAGATATGCTCCTTTGTGCCAAGCTGCTGTGAACTTAGGAATTTCTATTGTTTTGGTACAACATATTGGAATAGCAGGTGTTTTTATTGGGACCTTAGTAAGTGCGCTTGTAGTACCATTTTGGGTAACTCCTTATCTGGTATACAAAAAAGTATTTAATAAGCCATTAATAATTTATTTTACAAAATATGTATTCTATTTAGTGATTGGGATAGGAACGTATTATATTACTAGTTATATTTCAAACTTGATTACACCAACAAGTTTTCTAACATTAATACAATCTGGTTTAGTTTGTTTAATTATTCCAAATTTAATTTATATAGCAGTTTTTCATAAAACCAGTGAGTTTAAATATTTATTTAGTATCATTAGAAATATTTTAACGATGTTACAAGATATGCTTAAAAATAGAACTAGAACCAAAAAATCTGCATAAATAAATTGTTAATAAAAGTAATTTGATTTTGAAATAAAGTAAGGTGGTGCGACTCAATATTTATTATTGAGTTGTTTTTTTGGAGGGGATACAGAACTAATTATAATTTTTTAAAAGGTTAGGTGAGGTAGAAATGAAAGTATTAGTAACAGGCGGTGTAGGATATATAGGTTCACATACTTGTGTTGAGTTATTGAATGCAGGATATGAGGTTGTCGTTGTTGATAATTTAATGAATAGTAAACAAGAGGCATTAGAAAGAGTGAAGGATATTACGGGTAAGGGAGTACTGTTCTATAATGTAGACTTACTAGATAAAGAAGCACTTAGCAAGGTGTTCTTAGAACATGAGATAAGGGCTGTTATTCACTTTGCTGGACTTAAAGCAGTAGGAGAGTCTGTTTTTTTACCATTGAAATACTACCACAATAATATTACTGGGACACTTATTTTATGTGAGGTGATGGAAGAGTTTGGAGTTCACCAAATGGTTTTTAGTTCATCTGCCACTGTCTATGGACTTCAGGATTGTGTCCCATTTCATGAAGGCTTAACTCTTCAGGCAACCAATCCTTATGGAAGAACAAAACTGATGATAGAAGAGATATTACAAGATGTCTATGATTCTAATAATAACTGGGGAATTGCTTTATTGCGTTACTTTAACCCAGTAGGTGCTCACTTGAGTGGGGTGATAGGAGAAGATCCAAACGGGATACCGAATAATTTGTTTCCGTACATCACTCAAGTAGCAGTAGGGAAGCTAGAAAAACTAAGTGTTTTTGGTGGCGATTATCCTACACATGATGGTACGGGTGTACGAGACTATATCCATGTTGTTGATTTAGCCATTGGCCATTTAAAAGCATTAGAACATGTTCTAAATACAACTGGAGTCAATGCATATAATTTAGGAACAGGTAAAGGTTATAGTGTTCTCGAAATGATCCACTCTTTTGAAAAAACAACTGGTAAGAAAATCCCTTACCAAATCACTGAACGTCGATCAGGTGACATAGCTATTAGTTATGGGGATCCTTCGAAAGCGAAAAAGGAGTTAGGGTGGGAAGCTGTAAAAGGAATAGATGAGATTTGTGAGGATGCCTGGCGATGGCAATCCAAAAATCCAAATGGGTATGAAACAAAATTGTAAAGGCAAGTTACAAGATAGTGATAGATTACTAAAAGAGAGCGTGAGAATGTGAATAAGGTTAAGCTCTGTGTTGTAACAACAACCTCGATAACAATTAGAAGCTTTCTGATAGAACAACTAGAATTTCTAACGAATAATGGCTTTGATGTTACGGTTATTTGTGACGAAGATGAAGAGTTGAGAAGAGAGTTACCTAAAGGTATTCAATATCTATCCATTAGAATGAAGAGGGGATTGGCCCCATTCGGTGCTTTAAAAAGTATCTATCTTCTCTATCAAACATTTAAGGAAGAAAAATATGACATTGTGCAATATTCCACACCTAATGCTGCTCTATATACTTCACTTGCTTCCTATTTAACAAAAACTCCCGTTCGTTTATATTGCCAGTGGGGTATTAGGTATGTTGGTTTTAAAGGGCTGCGTAGAAAGCTTTTTAAGATGATTGAAATGATCGTTTGTTCGTTATCCACCTCTATACAGCCTGATAGTTTAGGCAACCTTTCTTTCAGTCATCAAGAAAACCTTTATACCGCTGAGAATAGTAAAGTAATTGGGAACGGTAGTGCAAACGGAGTCAACCTTTTAAAGTTTGCTGTTTCTAAAAGAGAATATTGGAGTCGTGAAATTCGCCAAAAATATAATCTACTAGAAAGCGATATTATCTTTGGTTTTACAGGAAGAGTAACGAAAGATAAGGGAATTAATGAACTTTTAGAGGCATTTCAGGTTCTATCAAAAAAAATCAATAACGTGAAGCTATTAATCGTTGGCCCGAGTGAGAACTATGGTATAGACTCGAGCTTATATGATTGATCCAAGCAAAGTAATTCCGTTATTTATTGTGGATATACAGATCAAGTCGAGAAGTATTATGCGGCTATGGATGTGTTTGTTTTACCAAGTTACCGTGAAGGTTTTGGCACTGTTGTTATTGAGGCGGAAGCTATGGGTGTTCCTGTGATAGTGTCCGATATTCCTGGTCCTACGGATGCGATGCTAGAAGGAATAACGGGAATGGTCGTACCAAAAGCTGAAGTGGAGCCATTAATAGAAGCGATGAAGAAAATGTTAGATACTTCACTTCGAAAAGAGATGGGAAAACATGCGGTGAAGTTTGTATGTAAAAAATTTGAACAAAAAAAACATTGGCAACATATTCTTAATGATCGCAAACAACTTGTAGCTGAGTTAGAGAACGGCAAAAGGGAGGGTTCCCTTTGACTATACAGCTGAAAGTATCCATCATTATGGGGGTATATAATGATGCACAAACCTTAAATGAAAGTATAGATTCATTATTAAGCCAAACCTATACCAATTGGGAATTAATTATCTGTGATGATGGTTCATCTGATGAAAGCTACCAAATATCAAAGCGGTACGAAAAGATATATTCGAATATTAAGGTAATTAAAAATGATCAAAACCAAGGACTAGCGTCTAGTCTTAACCGTTGTCTAGAATATTGCAAGGGCGAATATATTGCCAGGCAGGATGCTGATGATCGTTCTCTTCCTACTCGTTTAGAAGAAGAGGTGGAGATATTAAATCAATATCCTAAATTTGATATTGTCAGTACTGGGATGAGGTTTTTTGATGAAAATGGTACCTGGGGAGAAATCCGCCCTGTTAAAGAGCCATTAGCAGCTGATTTCATTATTCAATCTCCTTTTTGTCATGCCCCATCTATGGTCCGACGCAAAGCTCTGTTAGCTGTAAATGGGTATGATGTTACTAAAAAGACGTTACGAGTAGAAGATTATAACCTATGGTTTCGGATGTACGCAAACGGTTCTCGTGGACGAAATATTATCGAACCTCTATATGAAGTACGAGATGATCGACATGCCATTAATCGAAGAAAATACTCATTGAGGATCAAAGAAGCTTATGTTCGTTTCACTGGTTACAGAATGTTATGTTTACCAAAGTCTTCTTATATATATATTTTAAGACCACTTATTGTAGGTTTACTACCAGCGAGTGTTTATAGATTTCTTCGTAAGTTTAGATATATGAGACACGAAAAAATAGTAGCCAAATAAACATACAATATAGGGGTATTATCATAAAAGGTTGCTGACATATGTAATCAGCAGCCTTTTTGGTATGTTACTTTTGAGCATCTGTTCGTACTTAAAATATTTTTCTTTAATTCAAGGAGTGGCATTATAGAGTCTATTGTCTTCGATAATATAGGGAGAAGTATTTTTCCCAGAATAAATCTTAGAAATTCCTTAGTTTTCAAGATTTGATTTGATTAAATAGTATTTTTTCTTATCGTGTTCTAAGCCCTTTAACTATCTGAAATAGTAAATAACCATTTGGATGGAACAAAAATTTATGCCTACAATTACGCAAAGCTTTCAAGAAAATAATACGAATAATGAATTAGCAGCTTTCCTCGGTCATAATTTAGTAGGCACTGATATGGAGTTTACGGATAGTTTTCATAGAACCACCATTTGATAAACCATCCCCTGTGAAATTTATTACTTTCACGTTATCAAACGTAATTTTATTTCCCACACTCAGAATAATTCCAATGCCATGCTCATGAGTTCCTTTTCTTGAATAGTCATGAGTGTCTTTATCCCCTTTTAAAGTTACATTTTAAACGAAAGGTCAAACGTGTAGCAACTTATAAGAAGAATAATCATTCGTTTCTTTTTGTACTACAGCCTTTTCATCTAACCAGAATGTGACGTTATAAAACATCTCAATGTGACTATATTTGTCTATTAGATAAGTACCTTCAGGGACTGTGAAAACAGTATAGTTGTTTTCACTTCCTAATTGAAGTGCGTCATTGATCCCTTTAGTTGTTTTAATAGGGGGAGTCCCATTGTTGTATATCTTCCATTCCTTTAAGTCTAATTCATAAATGGTTTCATCTATTGTAAAACATTGTGAGAAGGTCTTGTTTTCCTGGAACTGATAGAAATGTTATTTGTACATAAAAAAGGGAAAAAAACATGTCAATACATACATTGCAATTTTTTTCATATAGCATATACCTATATTATAGCATTCAATCTATTACCTAGACTTTTCATTAATCCAAAACATATACATTTTAAGTATTGGTAGGTCCCCAGAGTATTAAACTTTTTGACAAAAACTCAACTTAAGTAGTAAGGAGCACAAGAAATTGATTTTTTATTTAATATAGATAAATTAAGAGGAGAATTGGAGGTGCATAAAATGAAATTTGGAAATGTAAATAGAACCTCTATTCCATCTAATATTACAAAAATTGATGGTGGCAATTTTATAACGATTGTAATAGATGGTGGTAACTTTTTAAGTGAACCAAATAACCTTAGTATAAACGGAGGTTATTTTGACGAATTAGCTTAAGAATGAAAAACTTTGTGGAGGGATATAAATGTCTTATAAGATTCAAATAAGGCGTGGACTAAAAGCTGATTTACCAGCATTAGATGAAGGCGAGTTAGGATTATGTACAGATACTGGTGAATTGTTTATCGGTACAAGTGAGGGAAACCGTCAATTAGGTGACCATACAGAGATACATGAGGTACTGAGCTCAAAAGTAGATCATGAAGAATTGTTGAATCAGTTAAAAGGCTTAACTAACGGACTCAGTAATAAAGTTGATGCTCAATATGTTGTTGAGCAATTAGAAAATAAAGCGGACGCAGATCATCAACATATCCTAGAGGATATTTTAGATGTTGATTTAACAATAAGTGAGCCGAAGAATGGAGATGTACTATCATTTCAAAACGGTACATGGAAGCCTTCACCAATGACTACTCCTCCGCCAGGAGAAGGTTCTTCTATTACGAGTGCGGTGTATATGATTGAGCTCGAAAGATGGGGAATTACAGAAGGAATACCTTCTAAACCTTATACGAACGATAATTATTATATGGCAGATGCAAATGTTCAAGGTATAAATCAAGCTTTAAATTACGCTTATAATAATGGATTTACACAAGTAGTCCTTCCTAGAGGGCAATATGCAATATGTTATCCTCGAACGATACAAATGCAGAGTCAGCTATCCTTTCACCTTAATCAATCGGTTCTAAAGGTGATTTATGACTCAGATAGTAAATCTCCATTTGATACACGGACAGGAACGGATTATTACAACTTTACAGGAACAAGTATAACTTTTAGTAATGTGACAAATGCACATTTAATTGGTGGAACAATAATCGGCTGTAGAGCTGACCGTAGTTTTGTGAATTCAAACGAGAGAAGACAGGAACACACTTATGGTGTCTTACTATCTCGTGGAACCAATCATAGCTCAGTAAAGCACTGTATTGTTAGAGATTATATGGGTGATGGTATTTCTATGGATAGTAGGTCTCCATCAGAGTTAGCTGAATTTAATTTGAATTTGTCATTAAACAGTATTGATAATTCGACAGGTGAATTGATTAGCTCGAATAATTCATTAGCATCAGGGTTTATTAGTTTACGAGACTATCCTTCTTTTCAAGTCACTGGGTTTGGGTATACCCGTACAACAAATATTCTTACTAAAGAAGTAGATGTTTTTTTCTACAGAGAAGATAATACCTACTTACAAAAAAGGCAAATGAATAGAAAAATTTATACACCGATTTCTATCCCAGTTGGTGCAAGAAAAGTTAGATTTGTTTTTAGGCAAGAAACGAATCCTTTGAAGAATATGGGAATCACATTGAGATTTGGTAATCCTCCACATCATAATGTTATAGAGCATAATGAAGTATTTGCTAACCATCGGGGAGGAATTACTCTCGGAGGCAGTTATAATATTATACAGCATAATGTAATTAGGGACAATGGATTTAATACGTTAGATGATAAACCACTTTTTAACGATCCAACTAGATATGGGATAAATCAAGAAGACTCCTATGGAGACAATTGTGTCATTAGACATAATCTTATCTATAACACCAATCACGCCATTTTAGCAGGTTGTTATTCCATACACATTGAAAATAATCATATATACAATGTATCTGGGATTGGAATAAATCTTTACACGTTATCATTTGCTACAGTGAAAGGTAACTATATATATAGATGTGGCACGAGTGCTTTTGGGTTAATGACTACGAATTTACCTGGTGCTCATGTCCATATTACTGATAATAGTGTTCATAATACCAATATTAACTTAAACATTTCCAATGGCTATACACTATATGTTAGAGGAAATACTTTTGTTGATATCCCAATGATAAATATGCCTGCTAACACGGTAACTGATGCATTTAAAGAAAATGCACTTAAATATACGGGGCATTATTTAGGAAATGAGCCTGTACTACGCATAGATAAAATAGAGAATTGTACATTTGTATTTAATTCAAATTCTCTTCTGCAGGTACGTTTAATAACTACTAGCATATCGGGATCAGTGTTTAATAGTATTGGTTTATATTTAGATACAAGAAATAGTAACACAGTTGAGGGAGAAATATCTATTCATGACTGTACTTTTAATAATAGTAGAATAGATAATCATATTTTTGGAGGAAAGAAAAGAGCGGTTAATGTTACGGATAGTGTTTTTCAAAATTCAAGGCTATATGTTGGTAATATTAACACACCACATGAAAATCCACTATTGACTGTAGATAATAGTAAGTTTTTAATAAATACAATTACTACTCTAATCAATAATGATATCAATAATGAAGATGGTTATGGGATTATCAAAATAAGGAACTCTAATATTGAAATTGCTAATGCTAACTTTAATCCATTAATTACTAACGCTTTTACGAGGAGAACGTTTGAATTCCATATGAAAAATTGTAACTTAAGATATACAGGTGAAGGACCTTTAAATCTTGTGTATTACAGTAGACCAACAAGTATGAGAAAATTTGTATCCGCAAATAATCACTTTTTAAATATTAACCTTCCTGTAGAAGATCCCGATTTATTTATCGGATACGATCCTGAAACTCATAGCACGAATAAACCTAGTTCGGGTTATTATATGTTAAGCCAAATTATAAAAAATGCAAAACCGGAAGTGGGAAATTATATTGGCTGGGTTTGTATTCATGAAGGTTATGCTAGTCAAAATTTCTGGACTGCAAATACTAGTTACTCTATTGGAACACTTGTTACTTCTAATAATAACGTGTATGAATGTACGGTAAGTGGAGTAACGGGAACGCTCTCTCCATCCCATACTTCTGGAAGTTATATTGATGGAACCGTCACATGGAAATATAAGGGGAGTAGTGCATTATTCGAACCTTTTGGGTTAATTGGAAGTAACTAATTACAATAAAATCAATTGTTAATAACTTTACCACTATGTAAAGTTACCTATATATTATTACCTTTAGCTTTCCTTTTGGAAGGCTTTTTTGTAGTTTTATAAATTATTGTTAATCATATTGACACTTATATTAGAAAATGATATCTTAGTATTGTTCTTTATTAAGAACAGAGTTTCAAGGATAATACAAAAACATTTCAATAATAGGAGTCTTTTTGTATTAATTGTTCTTACTAAAGATCAATTATTGGTTTGGAATTGACAAGCATGTTTTATTTGGGGGGAAAAAATGAGTGCTATAGCTGGAATTTACAACATTAATAAAGAGCCTATTAGAATAGAGCATATGAATAGCATGATGTCCTCTTTACAAGTTTTCCCTGCTAACGATACAAGAACATATTATAAAGAAAATCTCTTCCTAGGTTGCCATATGCAATGGGTTACTCCCGAGTCGGTTTTTGAGCAGTTACCTTTTTACGATCGACAGAGGCAATTGATTATTACAGCAGATGCTATTATAGATAATCGCCAAGAGCTATTTGATAAATTAAATATTGAACAATCAAACCAAAAAAAAATTTCTGACAGTCAGTTAATTTTACTTGCTTATAATAAGTGGGGAGAAGAGTCACCAAAGTATTTAGTAGGTGATTTTGCGTATATGATATGGGATGAAAAAAAACAAAAGCTTTTTGGTGCGAGAGACTTTTCAGGAAGTAGGACTCTTTATTATTTTAAAGATAACGAGTATTTTGCTTTTTGCACAGCTATTAATCCGTTATTGTCGTTACCATATGTAGAGAAAAGGTTAAATGAACAATGGTTAGCTGAATTTCTTGGAATTGCAGGAATGATTGATACGGTAGATGCTTCCATTACTCCTTTTAATAAAATTGATCAAGTTCCTCCATCCTATAGTATTTCGATAGTAGGTAATCAAGTCAAACTTAAAAGATATTGTATATTAAAAAATGAGTGTACTCTTAAGTTAAAATCGAATGAAGAATATATAGAAGCATTCCAAGATGTTTTTCAACAGGCTGTTAATTCACGTTTGCGGACTCACCTTGAGGTTGGGGCACAACTTAGCGGTGGATTAGATTCAGGTTCAATTGTAGCTTTCTCTGCAGATCCTCTTCGAAAGGAAAATAAGGCACTACATACATTCAGTTATGTTCCTCCTAGTGATTTTAATGATTTTACCCCTAGGAATCTTATGCCTGACGAGACTTCCTTTATTCGCTCAACTGTTGAATATGTTGGTGGAATAAAGGATCACTATTTAAATTTTGATGGAAGAGATCCATATTCAGAAATGGATGATTTTCTTGACATTATGGAAATGCCTTATAAATTTTTCGAAAATTCTTTTTGGCTTAAAGGAATGTTTGAAAAAGCTCATGAGTCAAATGTTGGAATATTATTAAATGGTGGTAGAGGAAATTTGACAATATCTTGGGGGTCGGCCATAGATTATTATTCCATTTTATTAAAAAAATTTAAATGGCTTCGTCTTTTTCAAGAATTAAATCAGTATAGCCAAAAAGCTGGAGGAGCTCGCCTTAGAAGAATTCCCTTTATTGCCAAAAAAGCATTTCCATTTTTGCAGGAAATAATTCCTTCAAAAATTTCGTACTCTAACCCAATGCTTATTAACCCAGAGTTTGCTAGTGAAATAGATGTTTTTAGTAAACTAAAAAAGCACGGTATGGATGAGTCTGGCTGGTTTTCATCACAAAATATTTATGAACAAAGAAAAAGGCATTTTGAGGATGTATTTCATTGGAATGCTAGTAATACATTAGCAACCAAATTGTCATTAAGGTTCCCACTGTGGAAAAGGGATCCTACTAATGATCTTCGAGTGGTTCGTTTTTGTTTATCATTACCAGAGGATCAATATGTTCAAAATGGGCTAGATCGTGCTCTGATTCGGAGAGCAACCGAAAGTTATTTGCCAGATAAAGTACGTTTAAATCAACGAATTCGTGGTGTGCAAGGTGCGGATTGGGTCCATAGAATGTCACCTGTCTGGACAATTTTCATTGAGGAAATTAATCAGCTTATTAGTAATAAAACATCTATGTATTATTTAAATGGACAAGTAGTTAAAAATGCCTTTGAAAAAGCAAGAAATGGAGTTCATCCTGATTATGTTAAAGACCCAAGTAGTAAAGTACTTATGCGTAGTTTAATAGTTCATAGATTTCTAAGAAAGTTTACTTGAAAGGGGGTGACAATATGAAAAAGCAATGGTGCAAACCAGAATTAGAAGTTTTAAATGTTAATGAAACAATGGCTTCAACTGTATGGGGACCATACACTGATGAAGCTTATGTTCCTGGTGAAGAAGTGGATAAAGAGGACCCTGGGACATGGAATCGTTTTACGAGCTAATCTATACTTAGTATCATTATTTTGCATTACTATCGAGTACTTTTCCCTTATATACTCTAAAGTGTATATAAGGGAACTTTTATTTCTGTATTTAAATTTATGGGCTGTTAGAGTTTAAAGTTGGTAAGGTTCATTTTATTTTTCAACCTTTTAGTCTTGGAAGCCTTGTGAATATAAAATTCCACACGATATTTTAAAATTAACGTATAACAATTGCTTTAAAACAGCAAAAAGTTATAAAAATGCTTTTTGGTTATTGACTTGTTTCAAAGATGATGTTAGTTTATGTATATAGTACTGTTCGTTATAAAGAATTAAGTGGAGTGGAATAGCTAAATATACCTAAATTAACTTGTTAAAAGATTATTTTTTTTATCTTTATGTTCTTTATCAAGAACTATTTATTAAAAAAAGATAATTGCCGTAGGAATAACAGGGCGGGTTGGAGGAACTAATGAGTGCGATAACTGGTGTCATTCATTTTAATAAGCAACCAATTAATAAAATACATAGAGACAGTTTATTAGAAATTTATAGTCAATATATTTTTGATGATATTGGTTTTTGGTTTAAGGAAAATGTCTTCCTAAGCTGTCATGCTCAATGGATCACACCAGAATCAATTGGAGAAAAACAACCTTATTATGATTATGTCCGTCAATTAGTTATAACATCTGACGCTATCATTGATAATCGAGAAGAATTATTCTCGAAGTTGCAGATACATTCTAACCAACAGAAATATATTTCTGACAGTCAGTTAATTTTACTGGCCTATGAAAAATGGGGAGAGGAAATTCCACAGTATTTATTAGGTGATTTTGCTTTTATGATTTGGGACGAGAAAAAGCAAAAACTATTTGGGGCAAGAGATTTTTCTGGAGCACGAACTCTTTATTTTTATAAGAATGACACTACATTTGTTTTTTCAACTACTATTAAACCACTCTTTTCATTACCTTATATTGAAAAAAAGATTAATGAAGAGTGGTTAGCTGAATTTTTAGTTATTCCTAGCATGGTTGAAGCTGTAGATATGAATTCAACAGTGTATAAATCCATTAAGCAACTCCCTCCGTCTCATACAATATCTGTAGTAGATGGAAAAGTAACAATAAATAAATATAACTTAATCGACTTTAATAATAAACTTCATTTGAAATCGAACCAGGAGTACGAAGAAGCTTTTAGAGAAGTATTTGAAAAAGCAGTGACTTCAAGGCTACGTACTTATGGTAAGGTTGGCGCACAACTCAGTGGTGGGTTAGATTCTGGATCTGTTGTTAGTTTTGCTGCAAATGCGTTGAAAAAAGAAAATAAAAGGTTAAATACATATAGCTTTATTCCAAGAGGAGATTTTGAAGATTGGACACCAAACTATTTTATTACAGATGAAAGACCCTTTATTAAAGAAACTGTTGATTATGTTGGCAATATTTCAGATCAATATATGAATTTTGCAGAAAAGAGCCCATTTGGAGAAATAAATGATTTTTTAGAACTGCTGGAAATGCCTTATAAATTTTTTGAAAATTCTTTTTGGTTGAAAGGTATTAATGAAAAAGCACAGGAACAAGGTATCAAAATTCTATTAAATGGGGCAAGAGGTAACCATTCTATATCCTTTGGATCTTGGAATTTGACCATTAACCATTACGCTTCTCTTTTAAAGAGATTAAAGTGGATACAGTTATATAACGAATTAAACTTATATTGTAAAAACTACCGAACAGGTAAATCGGTCATTCTTCCAGTGGTTGCTAAAAGAGCCTTTCCGTATATGTATCAAAGCTCCAAAACCAACACTGAATTAGATTACTCCTCCTCTTCAATAATAATAAGTCCAGAATTGGCTAAAAAAACGAATGTTTTTGAAAAGCTTAAAGCATATGAAGTAGACATCACAGGATACACGACTGAAGATGAATTTGACTTCAGAAAGAAGCATTTTGAACAGTTATACTCTTGGAATAAAACGGGCACAGTGACGACAAAATTATCCTTACGCTATTCTTTGTGGGATAGAGACCCAACGAATGATATTCGTGTCATACGCTTCTGTTTGGCAATCCCGAACGAGCAATATGTGCAAGGTGGGATGGAGAGGTCACTAGTAAGAAGAGCGATGGAAAACTACCTTCCTAATAAAGTAAGACTTGATCAACAAAAACGAGGACTACAGGGAGCAGATGTTATTCTACGTATGACATCAAAATGGAAGGAGTTTAGAGAGGAACTTCAACAGCTATCACAGGATCCGAACATTTCTAGCATTCTAAATAATGAACTAATAAAAAATGCCATTAAAGTAATTGGAGAGCAACCTAAACCCGAATTGTTATTTGACGAAAATTTTAGACTGTTGACACGAAGTCTAATTGTTTACAGATTTCTGAAAACTATGTATTGAAAGGAGGTGAGAATATGAAAAAAAACTGGAATCAACCAACCTTAGAAGTATTAGACATTAATATGACAATGGGTGGACCTGGTAATGCAATACCTGATAGTTACTGCACAAATAACCAGAACCACGAAACACATGATGGTCAATCAAACAATAGTTGTAAACAACTTGATAGCTAAAAATTAATGGAAGATACCTTTCCCCTTATACCTTAAGCAAGTATAAGGGATATTTTGGAGAGTTTCTAAATACAAAAATATTTAGAAGCTTTCTAAAGTATTTTTAGCTAAGAGAGTATAGTAGACTATAAAAAATGGAGGAAACATCATTGTTAAATGAAAGTAAATCTTTAATCTACAAAGGCTTTGGGTTTAATATATCTAGTGAAATTCCATTTCGAGAATTAAATATAGTCAACAGTTATGAAGAAGAAATTGATATAACAATTGAATTTGCAGATTTAACGAATATCTGGTTAGAATTGTCGAACGAAAACGATCCTTACTTTGTAATATATGAAAGCTTTATTTTGTTTCATATGCCCGAAACTGCGATCTTTCTAATTGAAGAAGGAAAGAGAATTTTTGTTTCTCCAATGAAAGGTGCACTCGATGACCACCTGCGGCTTTATCTCCTAGGTACGTGTATGGGCGGAATTTTAATGCAAAGGAAAATACTCCCACTTCACGGTAGTGCTATCGAAATTGATGGGAAAGCTTATGCGATTGTAGGTGATTCTGGTGCAGGTAAATCAACCCTTGCTTCTGCATTCTTGAAGAGAGGTTACCAATTAATAAGTGATGATGTGATCCCAGTTACATTGAATAATGAAAACATTCCCCATATAACACCAGCTTACCCACAGCAAAAGCTGTGGCAGGAAAGTTTGAATGAATTTGGAATGGAGTCTCACGAGTTCCGTAGGATCATTGATCGAGAAACCAAGTTTGCTATACCTGTTGTTTCTCAATTTACAGATGAAATCCTTCCATTGGTAGGCATTTTTGAATTAACGAAAACAGATTCAAACGAAATTAAGTTGTTACCAATCGAAAACTTACAAAGGTTTCAAACACTTTTCTACAATACGTATCGCAATTTTTTTATTGAAAGAGCTGGATTGATGGAATGGCATTTTGAAACATCTGCTAGGATAATTAATCAAATTGAATTTTTTCAAATTCATAGACCTGTTTCAAGTTTTACAGCACACACGTTAACAGATCTTATTCTCGACACTATTCAAAGGGAGGCAAAAGTCGTATGACAGAAAATAAAATTAAACTAAGTACCATTGTTAATCAAGGAGCTGGAAATATCGTAAGTGATATGGACGGGGAAAAAGTAATGTTAAGTATTTCTAAAGGAAAGTATTACAATTTGGGTGATATCGGTGGTGACATTTGGGAACTCCTCGAAAATCCCATATCAGTTGAAGAACTAGTTAACATCCTTTTAACACGTTATGAAGTTGAACGGTTTGATTGCGAAGAACAAGTAGTTTCATTCTTATCATTATTAGCGAAAGAGAATTTAATTCAAGTTAGAGAATTAGCGAGGTAATAAATGGTAGTCTGCTAGAGGTGATGAAGTGTTATGTTACAAAAAATAAAAGCATTTCTTTTACTCGATTTTAGAACTAAATTGATGTTTCTAGAGGCTTATCTTTATTTAGGATGGGGGCGTTTTCTTAAAGTTCTTCCATTTTCAAAGGTAGCTCCTTCACTTGGGGAGCCTATGCAAGAAACATCTAGAAAATTTCTCGAACATGAAAAAAAAGCCTTAGCCGAAGTGTCAAAGGCGATCCATATCATGAGCAAATATACATTTTGGGAAAGTCAATGTTTAGTGAAAGCTATTGCAGGAATGAAGATGCTCGAAAGACGTGGCATCGAGAGTACACTTTATCTTGGTACAGCAAAAAATGAACAAGGTTTATTAATTGCACATGCATGGTTACGCAGCGGTCCTTATTATGTATCTGGTGCAGAAGAAATGGAGAAGTTTACTGTTGTCAGTATATTTGCAAAAAAAATAAGTGATCGTAAAATTGAAGGAGACCATTATGGATAATATCAATTCTCTGAAAGTAGATCATATGCCTAGGGAATTAACTCTAATATTAGAGCTAATTAATCAACAGGATAACTCGGTAAATAGTAAGTTAAAAGAGGACATCAATTGGGATCTATTCGTTGATCTTGTTATGCATCACCGATTATATCCTTTGTTGTATTCGAAATTAAAGAAGGTCAATGATTTTGTTCCATTAGATGTAATACAGATGATGGGAGGTTATTATAAAAGAAATACATTCCAAATGCTACACCTTTGTGGTGAAATGGAACGAGTTAATGAGATTTTTTCTATAAAAGGCATTCCTCTTTTGTTCTTAAAGGGGCCCGTCATTTCTCAGTCATTATATGGGAATCTATCTCTACGTACATCCAGTGACATAGATTTTCTTATTCCTATAGACGAACTTAAAGAAGCTGAACAAATATTAGTTGAGTTAGGCTATGAAAAGGATGATTATATCGATACAGTATTAGAAGATTGGAGATGGAGACATCATCACGTTACTTATTTTCATTTACAAAAAGGGATTAAATTAGAAATTCATTGGCGACTACATCCAGGACCAGGTAAAGAACAATCGTTTCAGGAATTATGGGAACGAAAACAAATCAGTTCATACACTCGTTATCCAGTCTATATGCTTGGAAATGAAGACCTGTTTCTATTTCTAGTTTCACATGGTGCTAGGCATGGGTGGTCAAGACTTCGTTGGTTAGTGGATATTCATATACTTTTACAAAAAGGTTTAGATTGGATAGGTCTTTACCAGCTTTTAAAACAATATCAAGTAAAACATATCGGCGGTCAAGCAATTATTTTATCTCAACAATTACTTCAAACGAGGCTTCCTCGCGATCTAAAATCTGCTCTTATTAATAAACGGTCCATCAAATTAGCTCAAGAGTCAATCTTTTATTTAGAACGGATGGTTAATCTTCATACTGACCCAGTTCCGGAAGAAGTGTCAATCTATCATAAACGGTACTTGTTTTCTTTAATGTCTTATCAGCAAAAATTATTGTTTATCTTAAGTTTCTTGTATCCTTATCCAGAGGATGCCCAAACCTTGCCGTTACCTAAGCCACTTCACTTCTTGTATTTTCCATTACGTCCATTTCTATGGGCATGGAGAAAAACAAGAAAGCATGCTGTTTCATAGGGGGACCTTATCGTGGAACATATTTTTTACTTTTTAAAGAAAATACATGGATATGCGGGTAAAGTACTTTATATTAATCTCCTAGCAATGCTCTTCATTAGTTTATTAGATGGTATCGGAATTTTGCTATTAATACCGCTCATTAGTATGAGTGGTATCGTTGAATTTGATACTGCTGGCGTACCATTGTTAGGAGCATTTCAGTTTTTTAATAAAATCCCCAGTAACATTGGGTTACCCATTATTTTAGGTGTTTTTGTACTGATTGTTATTGGACAAAATCTGTTGCAAAAGCAAATTACTATTAAAGGTACAATCATTCAGCACGGCTTTTTTAGATACCTTCGTGTCAAAACCTATGATTCTATTCTTCATGCGAATTGGAGCTTTTTCATTAAAAATCGCAAGTCAGATTTGATCAATTTATTAACAGCAGAAATTGCTCGTGCGAGTGCTGGGACTCATTCATTTTTACAATTTTTATCATCTCTTATTTTTACTTTTATCCAAATTGGGATTGCCTTCTGGCTTTCACCGACCATTACTACGTTTGTTTTAGTTTGTGGTGCAGTGCTAGTCTTTTTAAATCGAAAGTTCCTTAAACGATCTCTTGAGCTTGGAAGTAGAAACTATACGTTAGGAAAACAATACTTAGGTGGTATTACGGATCAAATTAATGGTATTAAAGATATTAAAAGTAATACTTTAGAAGAGTCACGAATGAATTGGTATCGAATGGTGACCAAAAGTATGGAGCAAGAGCAAATTGAATATACCCGATTAAAAACGACATCGCAATTATATTATAAAATTGCATCAGCTATTTTTATAGCTACGTTTATCTTTTTTGCCGTTAACTTATTCAATGCTCAAATTGCGCAACTCATGCTTATTATCATCATCTTCTCACGTTTATGGCCACGTGTTGCTGGAATTCAAGGTTCACTTGAGCAAATAGCAACAACTATTCCTGCTTTGCAAGCTGTTATCGCCATGCAAGAAGAATGTGAAAAAGCAAGAGAGTTTACGTTAGCTGATAATAAAAAAGTGTTACCTTTGCAGGTTACTCAGGCTATCGAATGTTCTAATGTAGCTTTTCGCTATAACAAAAATGAATCAAAATATGCATTGAAGAGCATTAATGTTCGTATACCAGCCAACCAAATGACGGCAGTAGTTGGGCCATCTGGTGCTGGTAAGAGTACATTGATTGATTTGTTAATGGGGCTTAATCAACCTGAAGAAGGTCAAATATTAATTGATGGGGTTACTTTAACCAATTCTAATTTAATCTCACTTCGAAAAGCTATTAGCTACGTCCCGCAAGATCCGTTTCTATTTAATGAGTCGATCCGAGAGAACTTGCAATTGGTGGTACCAGATGCAACGGAAGAGGAAATGTGGGAAGCGCTTGAGTTTTCATCGGCTGCCGAATTCGTGAGAAAGCTTCCAAACGGTTTGGACACTCTTATTGGTGATCGTGGTATTCGCTTATCAGGTGGAGAACGTCAACGCTTAGTCCTTGCAAGAGCTATTTTACGAAAACCTTCGATCCTTGTACTTGACGAAGCGACAAGTGCACTTGATACAGAAAACGAGTCAAAAATTCAAGAAGCTATCGATCGATTAAAGGGAAGTATGACCATTATCGTCATTGCTCATCGTTTGTCGACGATCCGAAATGCTGATCAAGTGATCGTATTAGATGAAGGTGAGATTATCCAACAAGGTGGCTTTAGCCAACTTGCTCGAGAGAAAAAGAGCATGTTTAGTAAACTATTAAATAAACAAATGGAAGTCTTACAATCACAGACACCTACTTAATATAGCGGGTGTCTTCTTCTATTTTTCTTTTATGGTACGAAACATTATTAAAGAATCTTATTTTCATCTCATGATCACGGCAATCTTTGTAAAGTGTTAGGTTGTACCCATACAAACAACGATGGTAGGTTTTCTTTACTTTTAAATACACTTTGTTGAGAAATATGAGCATTTTTATGACCTCCTCTATAAATAGTATTACTATCAAGAAGGAAGTATTCAATTCATTAATCCTCGGTTTTTCATTGGCCGTACATGAAAGTAGGGTAGTTCCATGTATTTAAATTTTATTCGTCTTTTCTTTTTATCCATGCCATTGCTGTATATTTGGTTGATCTGGCTTCAGTCAAGTCGATTGAACCCGAGTCAATTAGAAGTGGTCGCTCCTAATATAAACTACAATTTACTCTTGGCCGTTGGCATCTTACTTGAGCTAGGGCATTTGATTTTATTTGGTATGCTGTACCTATTTATTGTCCTGTTTTTTTTAACATTTGGCCCGTTGACTCGTATAAAAGAATATATTGCTTTGGCCATATCTCTTTCGTACAGCGTCCTTGATGAAATCCACCAGTACTTTATCCCATTTCGTTCCTTTGGGTTTGATGATATTGCTAAAAATATGATTGGAGTGCTTTTATTGTGGGTATTAGTTAGAAGGAGCTATGGAAAACCTAACTCAAAGATTGGTTTGGTGTTACATATATTAGCGCGATCTTCTAGTAAAGTAAGTAAAAAAGATAGAGCGCTGTAGACTCTATCAGTAAATAGAAAACATCTTTTTTAAATAAATCTGTCAAGTGAGAATTGATTAGTATAATAAAAGAAATTTAATTATATTCCGTTTGATTTAATGAAGATGGTGTTAAGTGGTTGGTTGTTGTTTACTATAATACTTTCCTGATCAAAAACAGGCGAAACATAATCATGTTGAGTTATGTTTCCTAGGGCTCTATATTTGTAGCCAACCTTTGTGTCAAATAGTGAAAACTGTGTATAGTGGACAATTAATAAGCCATTCGGTTTCACAAGTTGGTCTAGTTCAATTATTTGTTTTTCAAACTTTTCAAAAGGATATATAGTTTTTAAACTTGTGATATTGTTATTAGCAATATCATGAGGGGTCCGTTGCAGAACAGCCATGCAAAAAATGGCATCGTAAGGACCTTGTTTTTTTAGGTTCCTTGGTGTAGAAAAGATAAAGGAAATTTTATTATCTGTCGAAAGACTTCTACATATTTTTAGGCTACGTTTGTTTACATCAGCTCCTGAAATCTGTGCTGTAGGGAAATAATTACGTAGGGTAAGTACTTCTTCACCTGTAGAGCAACCATAGGAAAGGATTTTTAGGTCGTGTTTATCTTTCAAGTAATTCTTACAAGCTGAAAAAATTTCAGGGTATCTATTCATTCCTGTAAGAGGTGTCGTTTGGTGAACATTTCTTGAATTTAATAGTTGCATAGAAAAGATTGATCGAAAAATAGGGTCACTGATAAAACGTTTGGTTGTATAAAAAACTTTCCACATACTTTCTATAATTGAAACACCAAGTTTTACTACTCGAATTTCAGAGGAACGGAGTGATCTTACTGTCTGTTTAGCAGTACCTATAAGTTGTATCCTCATTTTTTGACTCATAACGATTGCCCCTTCTTAATAATCTCTCCCAGTTATTATAGTAATAATAGTACCATTGTTCTTAATAAAGAACAATAATTATTTTAATTGTTCCTTATACTCTGTCCAAATGTTTTATTGTGTAAGTAGTTGGTTAGACTTCGGTCTTAATATTTAAATTAATAGGTTTAAACGTATAATAAAAAGGGTATATGTTAAAGGTGGATCAAAGATGGTTCAAAATAAAAAAGTGATAAATGATGGGCTACATCATTTATCACTTACAAATCATCGTATACGAAATACTGTGGTAGAACGAGGCGTTAAAGTCATATGTGAGAAACTCTTGCTCTGTACTCACTTAATTGATCGAAAAATGGGTGTCTTTTGTTAAGGACAAACATTTTTGGGACTTGGGTGCGCTTTTGACTCGTTACTAAGAACCTTCTAATTTCTTTTTTACTTAATCCGAGTTCTATTGCTTCTTTCATTAAGTCTACCCAGTCTAGGTCGAGCTTCTCTTTAACACTGTTATCCATTCGTTATTTCCTCCTAAAATACTAATTTTTATAGCATTTAAGGCAGCCCAGCCATCATCATTGAAAATTATAGTATCAACCTTAGACCTGTGACTTTGCGTCCCTATTTTTCAATAGGTTTGCCCTTTTCTGAATAGTTTTTAGTATTTTATTCTAGTTTCTTTAGACTTTTTTTAGATTTTTTATGACTAAGGGCTTATTAAAATTAGTATATACTATCGAAATTATTCAGTGTGTTGAAGTGTGTCGAGAGTTTGAATTCAAAATTAAACAAAAACTTGTATTTTTTTACATGAGCAGGAGTAAATTCATAATTTTTTTTATGGTGTATGTAGTAATATATTAAGTGAATAGTAATTAAGTCCTGTTAATGTATGTATCTCACATACTATATTGAATTTATCTGAAAGTGAAATTTGTAAAATTTACATATAAAACCTCGAAACTTTTCTTGTAATTTTCTGAAAATTTTTAAAAATAAGTGAGTTTATTTTAAAGTTATTAGTTTTATTAGGATTGATTAATTCTTTAAATATCTAATTTTAAATATTTATTTTATAGTAGGAAAAATTTTTTTGCTGAACTATTTTAATTGTACAGACACGACCGAGCCTACATAAACATAGACATAAGATATCAACCTTATGGGGGTGAGGAAGTGTCATTATTTGCAGCCATCACCTATTTCTTCAAGGAAGTCATTGTTTTTGTATCGTACGTAAAAAACAATGCCTTCCCGCAACCGCTTTCGAAAGCAGAGGAGCAAAAGTACTTACAGCTCATGGAGCAAGGAGACGAAGAAGCTCGTAATCGCCTTATTGAACATAACTTACGATTGGTTGCCCATATCGTTAAAAAATTTGAAAATACACGAGAGGATACAGAAGACTTGATTTCGATAGGTACGATTGGGTTAATTAAGGCGATTGAGAGCTATTCGCAAGGTAAAGGAACGAAATTAGCGACATATGCAGCTAGGTGTATTGAAAATGAAATCCTCATGCACCTTCGTGCATTAAAGAAAGTAAAAAAAGATGTTTCACTCCACGATCCTATTGGAACGGATAAGGAAGGAAATGAAATAACCTTAATTGATGTCCTTCAGGAAGAAACCGATGACATTGTTGATGCGATTCAACTAAAAATGGAAAAGAAACAAATTTACGATTATATCCACGTATTAGACGAACGCGAAAAAGAAGTGATCGTCGGCCGCTTCGGCTTAGACTTAATGAAAGAAAGAACGCAACGTGAAATTGCAAAGGAACTGAACATTTCAAGAAGCTACGTCTCTAGAATTGAAAAGCGCGCATTGATGAAGTTGTTCCATGAATTTTATCGAAGAAATAATGGTTCCGTGTAGTTTGGAAAAGGAAGTAAGAGAGTTTGATCTCTTACTTCCTTTTATTTAATGAATGGGTTTTGCATAAATGATATATCGGTCGGGGGCACTCCCCACATAAGTAAATGGATAACATGTCGTAACGACTAAAACCTCATCTGGAGCAGTTGAGCCAATAATGGTCAGATCATTGGCGTCAACTATCTTTGTACTTTCGATTTCATAGGCAAACTCCCCATATGGAAGTTTAATAATGAAGTGATCACCTATTTCAAGTTCACCCATTCTACGAAAGACGGTATCTCGGTGACCTGATAATACAATTTGGTCATTTTGAGTCGGATAGGCTGTACCTTTGAAGTGGCCAACACCTTTTTCTAATTCATCTTCATCTGTTCCTTCAACAATTGGAAGCTCCGCTTCAATGGCAGGTATCGATAATATTCCAACCGTTTCTCCTACTTTTGGATTGAAGTCGTCGATGGTGGATTGAACGTTTTCTTCTGTTTCTTTCGTTTCGAGAAGTTCATATGCAGATGCAAGACTGGCTTTTTGAGCTGACTGAGTTTGCCAATATTGATATCCACCGTATAGAAGTAATCCTAGTCCAGCTATGATAAAAACGTATGAAAGTCCTTTCATAAATCTCTTCCTTTTGACCAATAGTTTAGTACTTCTATTTTATACTGTAACAATTAAAACCGCTACAAAAGCTTGTCCCCTAAATCCAAAATATAGTAAAATGAATGAAAACGATTACAAATTTTGCTAGATTAATAGGATGGGTTGCTGATAATAGATGATCAATAAGTTTATGTCTCCTGAAATTATTTTTGGCAAGGGTTCGCTTGAGCATGTAGGGGAAAGCTTTTTACGTTTAGGTGCGAAAAAAGTGTTGATTGTCAGTGATGCGGGGGTTTGTCAAGCGGGCTGGGTTGAGAGAGTGATGGATAATTGTTTGAATGCTGGATTGGAGTATTCGACTTTTTTTAATTTGACGACAAATCCGAAAGACTATGAGGTTACATACGGTGCTCAAGTGTTTGCCGAGACGGAATGTGATGCTGTGCTTGGTATCGGTGGTGGAAGTGTTCTGGATGTCGCCAAGGCGATCGCGATTGTAGCTACGAATGGTGGCGAGATTAATGACTATGAAGGGGTAGACAAGCTGGTGGCACCGCTGCCACCGACGATTATGGCTTCGACAACGGCTGGTTCAGGCTCTGAAGTTTCTCAATTTTCTGTCATCGTTGACTCAAAAAGAAAAAAGAAGATGACGATTATTTCAAAGTCGCTAATCCCTGATATTTCAATCACGGACCCACTTACATTGTCGACGAAGGATGCGAGCTTAACGGCAGCGACTGGTTTAGATGTTTTAACCCATGCGATCGAAGCGTATGTGAGTATCGCGGCTACTTCGCTCACGGATGTTCAAGCGAAGAATGCAATACAACTAGTCAGTAAATATTTACGACCGTCTGTGGCTTCTAAGTCAAACGAAGAGGCGAAAAATGCAATGGCAATGGCGAGCCTTCAAGCAGGATTAGCTTTTTCTAATGCGATATTAGGAGCGGTTCATGCGATATCTCATGCTGTAGGTGGTCGTTATGAATTGTCACATGGAGAGGTAAACTCGATTCTCTTACCTCATGTGATGGATTTTAACCTTTTAGCAAAACCAGAAAAGTATGTTGAAATTGCCGAGTTACTTGGAGTGGATACACGGTCGTTACAGCCGATGGAAGCGGGGAAAAGGGGGATTGATGTCGTGCGACAGTTAACTAAAGAAGTCGGGGCACCGCAACATTTCTCTGAACTGGGATTACATTCGCCTGATGAGGAAAGCATTAACGAAATGGCTACGATGGCACTTGAAGATGCGTGTATGATTACAAATCCTCGTGATATCACGACAAAAGATATAAAGGATATTTTTTCACGAGCGATGTAGGGGAGATTACCAATGCCAATAAACCAGAAACAGATAATGATTGAGAGATTAACAGGGGTGAAATCGTCAAAGAAAAACTATTATACCGAATTAAAAAAGATGGTTGAACAACTAGAACAGAAAAACATGAAATTAGAGATCATAAATGATGTGACGAAAAGCTTTACAATTGATATGACGATCGATGAGATGTTGAAGAACATCATGGAGAAGCTTGAAAAGCTTTATACATTTGATCGAATCAGTCTTACCATTTACGAGAATAAACAATTAATTTTAACGAATGTGTATCCGCAAGATTCATTTTTCCTAAAAGTCGGAGAGATACTTCCGAATAAAAACTCATTGTATTACCAAGCGGTTCAGGAAAAGAAAATTCTGATGAATGATGTAGATGGAACCTTTGGGCAATTATCAGATGTGGAAAAGAATACGATGAAGTTATTAGGGATTGATACAGTGTTATGCTTGCCTCTTTATCGGAAAAAGCAAGTGATGGGTGTACTTAGCCTCGGGAGTAAGACAAAAATGGAGTACCCAAATGATGATTTTCTTGAACAATTAGCCGATCAAATGGCCGTCTGTATCGAAAATTCTTCATTATATAATGCAGTTTTAAACGGGAAAAAAGAGTGGGAAGAAACATTTCGTGCAGTTCAAGATTTAATTTTGTTTGTTGATTTAGAGAAAAATATTATTCGCTTTAACGATGCGGTCAAAACATTTTTTCAGTTAAATGATGAAGAGTTATATGGAAGAAAAGCGGACGAAGTCATTCAATATCAGGATCCGATTGAATGTCCTGTAACTGAAAGTTATCGTACGAAGAAGACTGCTTTTCGTCAGTCCCGACTTGATAATAAAAGAATTTGTGATATTTATACGTATCCAGTTTTTAATGAAACAAAAGACATGTATGGTGTCATTATTTATTTAAAAGATGTGACGAAAAAATTATATACAGAAGCACAATTAATGCATTCAGGAAAGCTTGCGGCAATTGGAGAAATGGCTGCTGGAGTAGCCCACGAGTTAAATAGCCCGTTAACGGCTATTATTGGAAACAGCCAGTTGCTATTACGAGATTTTAATGAACAGGATCCCGCTCATAGGCTATTAAATGATATTCATAATTGTGGGCTTCGTAGTAAAAATATTATTCGTAATCTATTAACTTTTTCACGCCAAGATGAATATGAATTTCATCAATGTGAACTAAATAAAGCAGTTGAAAAAGTCTTGAGCTTAATTCGTTATCAAATTGAAAGACAATGTATCTCGTTACGTGTTGATTTAGATCCCACGCTTCCATTAATCGATGGGAATTTACAGCAACTAGAACAAATCGTTATAAATTTTTTATTAAATGCAAGAGATGCACTTGAAGAAAGTGATCAACTCGAAAAAGAGATTCTTATTCAAACAGGGGTAAAACAGATTAAGAATGAAACATTTGTATATTTATCTATAAAAGACAATGGAGTAGGTATCAGTGAACAAAAAATTACCGAAATATTCCGTCCTTTTTATACGACAAAGGATGCGATGAATGGAACAGGTTTAGGACTATCAGTAAGTTTAGGAATTGCCAAAGAACATGGCGGTGGTATTGAAGTAACTAGTGAAGAGGGTAAGGGGAGTACATTTATTTTGTTGGTACCGAAGAAAAAAAGTGAATGACATCTAGTAAAACAAAACTAAGTTTTTTCATGATAGTGTAAAGCTCTCAAACGTAAGGAGTGTTCGAATGACAAGATTACTCGTTGTTGATGATGAATATGAAATTGGTAACTTTTTAAGTTATTTGTTTACGAAAAAAGGCTATGAAGTAAGTGTCGCTAGAACTCATCAGGAAGTACTTGATCACCTAGAGCAAAAGGATTTTCACCTAGCAATGGTTGATTTAAAAATGCCAGACACGAATGGCTTGCAAGTGTTACAAATGATAAAGAAGAAAATGCCTTCTTGTAAAGTGATTATTATGACAGGCTATAGTACGGTAAAAACAGCTGTTGATGCGATTAAAAATGGTGCCAATGACTATATTGAAAAACCGTTTGATGATATAGATGAACTAGAAAAGCATATTGATAACTTACTGCATATACCAGGAGCTTATTTAGATGAAGAAATTAATAAAGTTGCTCAACAAATAGGGATGGTTACGGGGCATACGGCATCAATGAATACGATGCTGAAGATGGCTTATAAGTTTGCAGGAAAAAATATTAATATTTTACTAGAAGGTGAAACGGGAACAGGAAAAGAGGTGCTGGCTCGTTTTATTCACGAAGCGAGTCATCGTGTCCAAAATCCGTTTATTGGCTTAAACTGTGGAGCTTTAACAGAAACTTTGCTTGAAAGTGAATTATTTGGACATGAAAAAGGGGCTTTTACTGGAGCTGGTCAGCAGCGAAAGGGCTTATTTGAGATTGCGAGCCATGGAACGCTGTTTCTCGATGAAATAGCAGAAGCCTCACCAGCCATCCAAGTGAAGCTTTTACGAGTGTTAGAGACGAGAGAATTTATGAGAGTAGGTAGTGAGCATACGTTAAGGACGAATGCGAGAATTATTGCTGCCTCACATGCCAATTTACATGAGGCCGTACGTAACGGTTCGTTTCGGGAAGATCTACTCTATCGTCTTGATGTCGTGAAATTACAAATCCCACCTTTACGAGAGAGAAAAGAAGATCTACCACTGCTTATCCAAAAGTTGTTGGAAAAGTATCCTGGTGTCGAGTTTTCAAACGATACAATGGGGATGATGGAAAACCATTATTGGCCGGGAAATATTCGCGAATTATCGAATGTTGTGACGAGAGCTGTCGCATTAGCAGAAGGGGAAACGACCGTTATAACCCCCGACTACTTACCTGTGAATATTAGAGACGCGAAAAAGGTAATTCCGATTGAAAGAAAAGTAGAAAAGACAGACTCATCACTTGTCGTTAAAGACTTTTCAAAGTCTGATCTTAAACATTTTCTAGATGGTTGGAATGCAGAAATGGTCGATCTTTTAGAAGGGCAAGAGGAGCTTGATTTAGAGCTAGTCAAAGACAATATCAAAAGGTTAGAAGAAGTCGTTGAAAAAGCATTTGTATATAAAGCGCTTCGTGACACGTTAGGAAATCGAAAAGAAGCATCCAAGAAACTGAATATTACCGTAAGAAAATTACGTTACATATTAAATGAAAAAGGGCATGGCTGAACTCGTGTTTTGAGTAGCAAAAAGTGAGAACCATCCAGTTGGATTCGGTTCTCACTTTTCGTGATATTAGGCATCATAAGCTTCGAGCATATTCACAGCATGAGCAAGTGCTGATCCAGCCTTTAGAGCTGTTGCCACCATAACGGCCTCTGCGAGTTCATTTAATGAAGCGCCTGCTTTTTTAGCTGCTTTTGTATGAAGGTCAATACAATATGGGCAGCCTGTCGTATGTGCACAAGCTACTGCGATTAACTCTTTTTCTTTGCTTGATAAAGCCCCGTCTTTAAGTGCTTTTTGATCAAAGTCAATAAATGCGGCAAAAGAGTCTCCTGTGATTTTGGAAAATTCCATAATCCGATCAAAGTATTGTTGTTTGTAGAGTACCTCTTTGTCGTCCGTATACGAATTCAGTGCATTGACACCGTGAGCGAGTGCGGAACCAGCTTTAAGAGCTGTTGCCACCATTATTGATTCTGTTAACTCCTCAAGTGTCACTTCTTCTTTTTTACTGTTGTTGACATGAAGGTCAATGCAATACGGGCAGCCTGTAATATGAGCAATTGCTACGGCAATGAGCTCTTTTTGTTTGGTCGTTAATTCACCACTACTTAACGCTTGCTGATCAAAGTTTAAAAAAGCTCTAAACGAATCGGGTACATACTTATTAAGTTCTCCCAAACGATTAAATGTTGATTTTTTATATAATATCTCTTTATCTGACAATACGTTCACTCCCTTATAAGTTATCGATGATTTTAAAAGAAACCTAATGCATCTTCACTATAGCTCACGAGCATGTTTTTCGTTTGTTGGTAATGGCTGAGCATCATTTTATGATTTTCTCGACCGATACCAGACTTCTTGTAGCCACCAAATGCGGCATGAGCAGGATAAGCGTGGTAACAATTCGTCCATACACGTCCAGCTTCAATGTTACGACCAAAGCGGTAGGCAGTATTAATGTTACGAGACCATACACCAGCCCCTAATCCGTATAAAGTGTCGTTGGCAATGGCAAGTGCTTGTTCAGCGTCTTTAAACGTTGTCACAGCTACAACAGGACCGAAGATCTCCTCTTGGAAAATCCGCATGCTGTTGTCACCTTTAAAAACGGTTGGCTTCACATAATAACCATCTTTAAATTCATTACCGAGCTCATTTCGCTCTCCACCAATTAAGCATTGTGCACCTTCTTGCTTTCCAATTTCTAAGTAGGAAAGGATTTTTTCTAGCTGTTCTTGAGAAGCCTGTGCTCCCATCATTGTATCTGTATCTAGTGGGTTACCTGTTTTGATTGCTTCTACACGTTGTAAGACGCGCTCCATAAACGGCTCATAAATAGACTCATGAACAAGTGCTCGAGACGGGCATGTACACACCTCACCTTGGTTTAGGGCGAACATAACAAACCCTTCAATCGCTTTATTAAAAAAGGCATCATCTTTTTCCATAATGTCTGGGAAGAAGATATTCGGTGATTTTCCACCAAGCTCAAGCGTGACTGGAATGATATTTTCAGATGCATATTGCATAATTAAACGACCTGTGGTTGTTTCACCAGTAAATGCAATTTTTGCAATGCGATCACTTGAAGCGAGTGGCTTTCCTGCTTCGACACCGAATCCATTGACGATGTTTACAACACCTTTAGGAAGTAAGTCTTCAATTAGTTCCATAAGAACCATAATTGAAACTGGCGTTTGCTCGGCTGGCTTGAGGACAATGCAGTTTCCAGCAGCAAGTGCAGGAGCTAGTTTCCAAACAGCCATTAAAATAGGGAAGTTCCACGGAATAATTTGCCCAACCACACCTAGTGGTTCATGGAAATGATACGCAACTGTGTTATTGTCGATTTGCGAAATACTTCCTTCTTGGCTACGAACGACACCAGCAAAATAGCGGAAGTGGTCAATCGCAAGTGGAATATCAGCATTTAACGTTTCACGAACGGCTTTTCCGTTTTCCCACGTTTCAGCAACCGCAAGCGTTTCTAAGTTTTCTTCCATGCGATCAGCGATTTTATTTAAGATATTTGCACGTTCAGTA
Organism: Alkalihalobacterium elongatum; assembly: GCF_019024285.1. GTDB lineage: Bacteria > Bacillota > Bacilli > Bacillales > Bacillaceae_F > Alkalihalobacterium > Alkalihalobacterium elongatum. The sequence continues at coordinate 24,296 of NZ_WMKZ01000005.1, read as the reverse complement.
GGCGACGTCATTCCCCAGCTCGTTTTGGCTGCGTGTGCGGCATCAAGAGCATGCTCAATATCATCAGCTGATGAACGAGCAACTTCACAAAAAACTTGGCCTGTAACCGGTGTTTTATTTTCAAAATACTCACCGTTAACAGGAGCTGTCCATTCTCCGTTAATATAATTTTCATAGCGCTTTTTAAATGTTACTTTTGAGTTGAGTTCCCCAGGGTTTGCGTAAATCATGTCCATTACCTCCATATATATGAAATAAAGGATGGGAATAGACCCATCCCGATTTGTGATTGTGATTTGCGAACTATTTTACGAACCGAATTTCTTAACCTTTATGTTTGTGTTTGGACTTCATTAATCAATAAGTAAAGTAAACGATTCCAGTTGGACCTTATGAAATTCCCTAAGTTTTCTCCTTAATAAGAAGCGCGGATAATTTCTTGAAGCTCATCCATCGTCGCTTTGCGTGGGTTCGTCAATGCGCAAGCATCTCTCATTGCGTTTTCAGCTAGTACAGGAATGTCTTCTTCTTTAGCTCCTAGCTCTTTAAAGCCTGTTGGAATACCAACGTCTTTCGTTAGTGTTTCAATCGCTGTGATTGCCTTTTCAGCAGCTTCTCTTGTAGATAAACCGCTTACATTTTCTCCTAAAGCAACTGCGATATCGACAAAGCGCTCTGGTTTAGCAATTAAGTTAAATCGCTCAACGTGAGGCAATAGGATCGCGTTACATACACCATGAGGTAAGTTATAAATTCCGCCAAATTGGTGAGCGATTGCATGGACGTAACCTAAAGATGCGTTGTTAAATGCCATTCCTGCTAAAAATTGAGCATAAGACATTTGGTTTCTCGCTTCGATATCTTCACCGTTCGCAACGGCTGCACGTAAGTTTTTACTAATAATTTTCATAGCCTGTAGTGCGCACGCATCAGTAATTGGTGTTGCGTTTGTTGATACATAAGCTTCAACAGCGTGAGTCAATGCATCAACACCAGTAGCTGCTGTTAGTCCTTTAGGTTTTTTTACAGTTAAGATAGGGTCATTAATAGAGATTGTTGGTGTAGTATGTTTGTCTACAATCGCCATTTTTACTTTTCTTTCTGTGTCTGTAATAATACAAAAGCGTGTCATTTCACTAGCAGTACCCGAAGTTGTATTAATTGCAACAAGTGGAGGCATCGGTGACGCTGATTGGTCCACTCCTTCGTAATCGTGGATTTTTCCACCGTTTGCAGCAACTAGACCAATACCTTTCGCGCAGTCATGCGAACTTCCGCCACCTAAAGAAATGATCGCATCGCATCCGTTTTTTTGATAAACAGCTAATCCATCATGTACATTTGTATCCGTTGGGTTCGGTTCAGCACCAGGGAAGATTTCAACTTCAACACCAGCTTCACGAATCAGGCTAGCGACCTCATCTGCAACACCCATTTGATTTAAACCTTCGTCTGTTACGATTAACGCTTTTTTACAACCTAAAGATTTCACTCGTGGTCCAGCTTCTTTAACTGCACCAACCCCCATTAGATTGACGTTAGGAATAAAAAATCCATATACTTGTTCGTTTGCCATTGTAAAACTCCCCCTTAATTTGAATTCATAACTCATATTGCAAACGTTGTGCCAAAGTTAAAATATTTTTAAAATTTTGTTAATATTATTACCTTCTAAGGATGAGAGATTACTAGAATAAGGACTGCAAATCCTTAATAGATCAAGGGATATTATGGTAAAAAGAAAAAATCGACGAAAAGATTAAAAGTGATGAAACCTTAAGTTGTAAGGGGGGAGCATTAGAATGAGAAATTAAAATAATGTGCCGAGGTTTCGGCATAAATGGACGAAACCTCGGTGAAAGTAGCCAATTGAATTCATTAGGGGGAATTTTATAACAAACAAAAAAAGCAATGGAGCTTGTCCATTACTTTTTCATCTAAATATAAAATTAGTTTACAGCGTCTTTTAATTGTTTACCAGGTTTGAACGCAGGGTTTTTAGTAGCTGGAATTTCAATCTCTTCGCCAGTTTGTGGGTTACGTCCTTTACGTGCAGAACGCTCACGTACTTCAAAGCTTCCAAATCCAACTAACTGAACTTTTCCACCATCTTTTAATGCGTCAGTAATACTCTCAAATACAGCGTCTACTGCTTTCGCTGCGTCCTTTTTAGATAATTCTGCTTGTTCAGCAACTGAATTAATTAAATCTGTCTTGTTCATGGAAAAACTCCCTTTCATTACTATAAATAATTGCCTGCATCTCAAATTTAATCGTGAAAACCTTGTAGTGTCAAGACTTTAGAGAGAATTTCATGAAAAAATGCCATTTTTTTCTCGTTTTTTTGATAAAATTCTATACTTTTTTTATTTTAAACGTACCAATCATTAGAAATGCTAGAATTAAAGTTAGGAACATAAAGACATATTCAGGGATGAAACCAATAAGTAAGAAACTTAATGTTAATAGGAGACCCGCTGCTGTTATTGGTAGTCCAACAAAAAAGCCATTCGTTTCCATAACGTTAAATCGTGCAAGTCGAATCGCTCCGCAAGCAATAAAAATAATGGCGAAAAATGCACCTGGCATCCCAAATGTAATTAGAATTCCTTGGTATAATAAAAGGGCAGGAGCTACACCAAATGAAATGATATCACTAAGTGAATCCAATTGTTTTCCAAGTTCTGAAGTAATATTCATTTTTCGAGCGACCATCCCGTCGAGACGATCGAATACGCCAGCGATGGTAATAAGTAATAAACTAGTCCTTAGTTCTCCTTGTAAAACAAATAAAATCGCCATAGCACCTAATCCTAAATTAATTAATGTAATTAAGTTCGCTGCTTGACTTTTTATTTTCTTAAAAGATTGATCCAAGTGGTGTAATAAAAACATAACTTCACTCCTTAAGTTTATGTAAAAATGGAGTAGATATTGAATTGTCTTAAAATTTTATGATATCATAAAGGACTGTCGCCTACTAGAGAAAAAAGTAATATCTATTCGGAGGTATTCTGTGAAAAAGCAATTATATCGAACGTTTGTAGAATTATCAGGAAATCGTTTCAATTCACATTTGTTACGCACATTTACGACTTCTCGTTTAAGTAAAGGAATCAACCGTTCTTTTACTAAAGTTTACAATTTAAATATAGATGAAATGGAAAAACCACTACATGAATATAAAAGCTTACATGAATTGTTTACGAGACGACTAAAAGAGGGGACTCGACCAGTAGATCCTGATGAACGCGTTCTCGTAAGTCCAGTTGACGGTATACTTGCTCATGTTGGACCATTGAATGAGCAGTCTGCTTTCCGTGTGAAAGGCCAAGATTATACACTTGAAGAAATGCTCGGTAGTTCAAATAAGAGCCAAATGTATTGTGGAGGTACGTTTGTTATTCTTTATTTAAGTCCTAGTCATTATCACCGTATTCATAGTCCAATTTCTGGGCGAGTCCTTGAGCGCTGGTATCTAGGTCGAAAATCGTATCCAGTTAACCGCCAAGGGTTAGAGTATGGAAAGCGACCGTTATCTAAAAATTATCGCCATATTACCGAAATTGACGTAAATGAAAAACGGATGGCGATTGTTAAAGTTGGGGCATTAAATGTAAATAGCATTGAGGTTACCCATCATGAAGAAGAGGTGACTAAAGGAACGGAAATCGGCTATTTTACGTTTGGTTCAACGGTCATTCTTTTATTTGAACAAGGCTTAGTCGATATCGATCCACAGCTACAATGCCCTACAGATGTAAAAGTAGGTATGAGAATAGGTACACTACATACAACAAAGGATGAAAAGTAGTGAAACTTCTTTCGCTATTAGCCCAACGGATCGTAAATGAAGTTACGAAAGTCATTGATGAAGAGGTTATTGTTGTTAATGATGATGGTACGATCATTGCGAGTAGTGATCGTCAACGGGTTGGTACTTTTCATGAAGGTGCTTTACGAGTTTTTCATTCAAGAGAAAAGATGGAAATTACTGAAGCTGATGTTCATATGCTCCAAGGTGTAAAAGCGGGATTGAATTTACCGATCTTTTTTCAAAATGACGTCATTGGTGTCATTGGGATCACAGGTGACCCACGAACGGTAGCTCCATTTGGCGAGCTAATTCAACGGATGACAGAACTTATAATTCAAGAAGCACATTCTGCTGAGAAGTTAAACACTGAAGTCCGAGGAATTGAAGCATTCGTATATGAGTGGTTACATAACCGTGAGTTTGATGAAGGTTTTCACGCACGTGGTGAGTTGTTAGGGCTCGCAATGGAACTTTCAAGAATATGTGTCTTAGTCGAACTAAAGAGTAAGAATGAAGAAGACCTTCATTTACTAGAAAAGGAAACCTATGAACGCTTGCGACTGTTGTTCCCTGATCAAGCTAAAGATACAATTATACGAGCTGGACAAGGCCGGATTTTGCTCTTGAAAGGTCTTAAACATTTAAAAGATGAAGAAACTTTTCTACAGGGTGTGCAATCATCAAGAAAGCAATTAGAACAGTTAACCCAAACTACCATTTTTATCGGTATTGGTACAAGACAATCACCAGAGTTAGTATTAAAGTCATATAGTGAAGCAAAGAGAGCCTTACAGACGGCTTCTAGTGCTACTCCAGTCGTTTTTTATGAACAGTTAACGTTAGAAGGTATACTTGCTGAAATAAGCCTAGAAATGAAGCTTGAAGTGGTAGAAAAGGTCTTAGGTAAAATATCTGATGATACCGAGCTCATGGAAACATTAGAAACGTATTTTCATTATCATATGTCTTTAAAGGACACGGCAGAACACCTTCATATTCATATTAATACACTTCATTACAGATTAAAGCGAATGAATGAACGGTTGGGTGGCAATCTGAAAGATCCTAAATTTCTCGCCACTTGTTACATTGCTTACATGTTCTGGAAAGAAACTAGATAAACATACAAAAAGGTACAGATAATCCTTGTTTAACTTTGTGTTTTTACACATAGATCAATAAGGGTTATTTTTTTATAATTAAAGGTAGAAAAAATGATCAGATGACCTGATTAGATGAAATCTTGCATAGAACAATATGTTCATGAACAGGGGGATTATTATGTTACGTGCGGAAGTTAAAGAGAAACTAGTCCAAATTGTCGGACCTAAAAATCTATTAGACTCACAAGAAAGTTTACTTGTGTATTCATATGACGCGACACCGAATTATCAAGCGATGCCTGATGCGGTTATTAAACCGAGAAATACGAAGGATGTTCAAGAGATTGTAAAGGTTTGTAATGAGTACAAGGTGCCGATTGTTCCTCGTGGTTCAGGTACGAATCTTTGTGCAGGTACTTGTCCTTTAGAGGGCGGTATTGTCATGCTGTTCACACATATGAATAAAATCTTAGAAATTGATGAAGAAAATCTAACTGTAACGGTTCAACCAGGAGTCATTACGCTCGATATGATTAATGCTGTTGAAGCAAAAGGGCTATTTTATCCACCAGACCCAAGTTCAATGAAAATCTCAACGATCGGTGGAAATATCAATGAAAATTCAGGCGGTCTTCGTGGCTTAAAGTACGGGGTAACGCGTGATTACGTCATTGCTTTAGAAGTTGTGTTACCAAACGGAGATGTCATCCGTACGGGTGGAAAGCTTGCTAAAGATGTTGCAGGCTATGATTTTACGAGATTAATGGTAGGAGCGGAAGGAACGCTAGGGGTCATCACGGAAGCAACATTAAAGCTTATCCCAATTCCTGAAACGAAAAAGACGATGCTCGCTCTTTTTGATTCTCTAGAGGCTTCAGGAGCAGCAGTCTCATCGATTATTGCCAATAAGATTATTCCAGCAACTCTCGAGTTTATGGATCAAAGTACGTTAGAAGTGGTAGAGGACTTCGCTAAAATTGGATTACCAACGGATGTTGGTGCTGTACTATTAATTGAACAAGATGGACCACGTGAGGTAGTAGAGCGTGATATTGAAAAGATTGCTCAAATTTGCCGTGAGGAACAGGCGAAATCTGTTCAAATTGCACAGACAGCTGAAGAAGGATTAGCACTAGCGACAGCAAGACGAGCAGCGCTGTCAGCATTAGCACGTAAAAAGCCAACGACAATTTTAGAAGATGCTACAGTACCACGTTCAAAAATTGCAGAGATGGTAAAAGCCATCGATGAAATTGCAGAAAAGCATCAAGTGGAAATCTGTACGTTTGGCCATGCAGGAGATGGAAACTTACATCCAACATGTATGACAGATGCCCGTAATAAAGAAGAAATTGAACGTGTTGAAGAAGCGTTTGCTGATATTTTTGCTAAAGCGATAGAGCTAGGTGGCACGATTACAGGAGAGCATGGTGTAGGTGTGATGAAAGCTCCTTACCTTGCATGGAAGCTTGGTGAAGAGGGTGTTAATGCCATGAAAACATTGAAATTTGCTTTCGATCCAAATAACATCATGAACCCTGGTAAGGTGTTTGCGAAAGAGACGAAGAAACGGGTGATTGTACAACGATGAGTAAATTAACAGAAGAACAAAAAAATCAAACCGTTATTGAATTTCAAAAGCGTATGGATTATGACGAACTGTTAAACTGTATGCGCTGTGGTTTCTGTCTACCAACATGTCCTACTTATGGCGATGATCAAAATGAAGCAGCGTCGCCACGCGGACGTATTGCGTTAATGAAAGCAGTTGTCGATGGAAAAATGGAGCCAGATGAAGACTTTGAAAAGCAATTAAACTTATGCCTTGGATGTCGTGCCTGTGAAACGGCGTGTCCATCTGGAGTTAAATATGGACATCTATTAGAAGAAGCGCGGGACATTTTAAATACAACGAAAAAACACAGCATGCCTGTTCGTGTCATTCGCAAAACGGTGTTCGAACAATTATTTCCTTATCAAAACCGGATGCGCTCTTTAAACAGCCTCCTCTGGGTCTACCAAAAGTCTGGTGTGCAAAAAGTCGTTCAAACAACAAATATCTTAAAATTAATGCCAGGTAGTATGGCAACGATGGAAAAAGTTCTTCCACAAATTCCATCACCTAAAGCGATGAAAAACCGCCCAACTCATGTTGAGGCAGAAGGTGTGACGAAGAAACGTGTAGCCTTCTTTTCTGGTTGCCTTATGGATACGATGTTTATGGAAACAAACGACTCGACGCTATTCTTATTAAAGAAAGCTGGTTGCGAAGTCGTCATTCCACAAAATCAAGGATGTTGCGGAGCGTTACATGCTCATAGCGGTGAAAAAGACCAAGCGAAAGAAATGGCCAAGAAAAATATTGTCGCTTTTGAAAATGAGCAAATCAATTATATTATTTCTAATGCTGGGGGCTGTGGAGCGTTATTAGTAGAATACGATCATCTATTAAAAGACGAACCAGATTGGGTGGAACGAGCGCAACGCTTTGCTAGAAGTGTAAAAGACATTTCTGAAATTCTAGTTGAAGTGGGAATGCCTAAAATGAAGCTCCCAGAACAGGTTGTAACGTATCAAGACTCTTGTCACCTACGCAATGTAATGAAAACAGCTTCAGCGCCACGTAAGCTACTACAGTTAATCGAAGGCGTTGAATTTAGAGAAATGACCAATGCCGATCATTGCTGTGGATCTGCGGGGATCTACAATATCATTCAGCCGCAAATGGCTAATGAGATTTTAGACTATAAAATGGAGCAAGCAAAGCATACAAAGGCTCAAACAATTGTAACTGCCAACCCTGGCTGTCTGTTACAAATGAAAGCTGGAGTAGAGCGCGAGAAGCTAACAAAAGAAGTAACTGCTGTACACATTGTCGATCTGCTAGCTGACGCAGTAAAGTATGCAGAACAGCACAAATAACTGAAAAGATTAATAATGTCCGTAAAGCCTGGTTTTGCTCTTGCTGAGTAAAACTGGGCTTAATGTGTTGATGCTGGTGAGAGAGTGGAGCGGTAATCAAAGAGGAGCAATGGTGCCCGCAAGAGGGAAAAAGAGAAAGGAGCGGTAACCAAAGAGGAGCAATGGTGCCCGCAAGAGGGAAAAAGAGGAGAGAGCGGTAATCAAAGAGGAGCAATGGTGCCCGTAAGAGGGAAAAAGAGGAGAGAGCGGTAACCAAAGAGGAGCAATAGTACCCGCAAGAGGGAAAAAGAGAAAGGAGAGGTAATCCAAGAGGAGCAATGGTGCCCGTAAGAGGAAAAAAGAGGAGAGAGCGGTAACCAAAGAGGAACAATGGTGCCCGTAAGAGGAAAAAAGAGAAAGGAGCGGTAACCAAAGTGGACAATGCTAACAGAGCTACCCCTAGATTGACACTAGCAATTAATCTCACTCCTGTACTCTCTCAAATAGGCTTCTTTTCCCAAAAAAAAGCTAAAGGAGAAATCTCCTTTAGCTTTTTGCACGAGTCTTTTTCTTGTCTTTTTCCATCTTCGCTTTAAGATCATCTTGAATGCTATGTTCCCAAAGGGGGACACCGATACGATAGGCTGATCTAGACATCATAAGTCCAGCAACAGGTGCTGTTAAGAATACGAAAAGGATTGTTAGTAAGATTTTTGCAACAAATAGTTGTTCCTTAAAGAGAAAGAACAAGAAGGTTGCTGTCATGATTAAAATAACGCCTAATGTCGCACTCTTTGTAGCCGCGTGTAAGCGTCCGTATACATCAGGGAAGCGTATCATACCCACTGCCCCTAAAAGGCTTAGAAGGCCCCCTAATAGGACGAATAGGCTAATTACTATCTCGATCAAAGACAACACCCCTTTCTAAAAACTTGGCTAGTGCAATGGAACCGACAAATGCAAGAATACTTAGGACAAGAATTATTTCTGCATAAGCTGTTGTTTCTTGAATAATCATGAGGATCCCAACAAAGCCAATTAAGTTAATACCAAATGTATCTAATGCGACGACACGGTCAGACATGGTAGGTCCAATAATCGCTCGAATGAAGCAAACGAATAGTGAAATTGACATGATGATGAGTACAATTTGTAATACAGTTTGCAGCATCAATGGGTCACCTCCATGATGGCTTTTTCAAACGTATTTTGAATTTGTTTAATCATTTCTTCTTTATCAGGAACATGGATCGAGTGGATATAAAGAATTTTATTATCATCCGAGAAATCCATCGATAATGTACCAGGTGTTAACGTGATGAGGGAAGCAAGTAATGTTAATTCCCAATCAGTTTTTAATTTGGTAGGTACTGCAATAATTCCAGGCTGAATATTCATTTTAGGGCTCAATACGATCTTAATAACATCCCAATTGGCTAGAATTAATTCTTTACTAAACAATAAGATTAGCTTGATTATTGCAACCACACGTCTGAAATAGAAATCGAATTTAAGAAAACGTCTGAGTACAAATAGTATAAATAAACCAACTACATAACCGATTAAAAAGTCGACCCAGGTGTAGCTATTTTGCAAGAATACCCAAATGACGGCAATTACGAGATTTAATAGAATTTGAAAAGCCATAGCAACTACTCCTTAAGTACAGAATTAATATAAATCGAAGGATTTAAAAGCTCTTCTGCAACTTCTAATGAATATGAGAAGATCGGTTCTGCGAAGAAGCCTAACACAATCGTTAAAATGACCAAAGGAACAATTGGGAGAATTAACTTTCCAACCTTTTGTTTTGCTTGCTTTTCAGTCATCTTCTGCTCTCCCCAGAAAGCATAGATAAAGATTTTCATCATCGAGAAGAGGGTTAATAAACCTACGACTAAGGCGACAGTAACGATAACGTAACGTCCTTCTTCAAAGCCCGCAAGAATAAGGGCAAACTTACTGAAGAACCCACTAAGTGGTGGAATTCCTGCTAAAGAAATTGCAGAGATAAAGAACAACCAAGAAAGCCAAGGATGTGTTTTTAATATTCCACCCATCTCTTTTAAGTTCGTTGTACCTGTTAACTTTTGTGTAGCCCCTGCAAATAGGAATAGTGCAGCTTTTACGATAATGTGGTGAGCGATATAATAGATCGCACCTGCAATAGCAAGTGGTGTAAAAATACCGAGGCCCATTACCATGTAACCAACCTGACTAATGATGTGGTAGGAAAGGATACGTTTAAAATCAAATTGTGATACCGCACCTAATACCCCAAAGAACATTGTCAGTCCAGCTAAGATTAAAATGATCGTATGTGTAAAGCCAGGGTCATGATTAAAGATTAGTGTAAACGTTCGAATAATCGCATACATCCCAACCTTTGTTAACAATCCACCAAATAGTGCTGCAATCGCAGCAGGCGGGCCGTAGTAGGAGCGAGGTAACCAGAAATATAGTGGAAATAGAGCTCCCTTCATCCCAAATACAATTAGGAAGAGAATAGCTATAACATTCAATACACCTTGTTGCTCTAATAGAGCAACTTTAACAGCTAAATCTGCCATATTTAATGTTCCTGTTGCTGCGTAGATATAAGCAACACCAACAATAAACAGGATTGAAGCAAATATATTAATAGCTACATATTTTAATGATTCACGTAGCTGATATTTTGTCCCTCCAATTACGATTAAGATATATGATGCGATTAGCATGACCTCGAAGAATACGAATAAGTTAAACAAGTCACCTGTTAAAAACGCACCGTTTACCCCTGTTAAAAGGAAAAAATAAAACGGATAAAAGTAATATTTTTCACGTTCACTAGAAATCGTTTGAAAGGCAAAAAATAAACAGACAAGACCTACGATACTTGAAAGCACGACCATCATCGTAGCAAACATATCAGCAACCAGGATAATTCCAAACGGTGCTTGCCAATTCCCTAGCTCTAATGTTTGTATGCCTTCTTGATAGACTAAAACGGCTAAATAGATAGATATACCAAGAAGAGCAAAAACTGTAAACCCACTAATCACGCGTTGGAGCGTGTGCTTTTTTGCAAATAAGATGAGTACAGTACCGATGATAAATGGTATTAATATTGGTAATATTACTAAATTATTCATCGCCAGTTCCCCTTAATTTATCTAAATCATCTGTTTTGTGCTCTTTATACGTTCGATAAGCTAACACGAGTAAAAATGCCGTAACACCAAAGCTAATAACAATTGCTGTAAGAATTAAAGCTTGTGGCAGCGGGTCGGCATAGAAGGGAGCTTCTTCTCCTAGTAAAGGAGGAGCTCCTCTTTTTAACCCCGACATCGTCAATAACAATAGATGCGCACCGTGAGAAAGTAGCATTAATCCAAGAATTACTCGCAGTAAGCTTTTAGTTAAGATTAAATACGTACCAACCATAAAGAGGACACCAACTGTGATGGACATTAATATTTCCATTAAGCATCATCCTCCGCAATCGTTAAAATTATTAACAATGCAATACCGACTACAACTAGGTAAATGCCTAAATCAAACGGTAATGCAGTTGTTAAGTGAAATTCACCTAGAAACGGGACTGTAACATAACGATCAAATTGAGTTAAAAAAGGAAAACCAAGACCGATACTTCCAAGACCCGTAAAGATTGAGATTAATAATCCAACTGCAATCATATGAGTGAAGTTGAAAGGAATTGCTTTTTTTACACTTTTCATATCAAAACCTAAATACATAAGCAATAAAGCACTTGCCGTCATTAATCCACCAATAAATCCTCCACCGGGATTGTTATGACCAGCGAAAAATAAGTAGACAGAGAAGGCAAGAATAGTGAAAGTAACAATCCGAGTGATTGTGTGAAGCATTACATTGTTCGACCTCATACATCTTCCCTCCCAGTCATTCTTAGCTTAATAAGTGTAACGACTCCGAGTGCCGCAATTCCAAGTACGAGAACCTCTAGTAACGTATCAAGTCCACGGAAATCAACAAGGATGACGTTAACCATATTTTTACCAGCAGCTAAAGTATAAGAGTTTTCAACGAAGTATAGAGAAATCGGCTCAATACCATTTGACGTACTAAGAGCAAATGCACTGAATGCTGTAACTGTAATAAAAATACCAACAGCGACAGATATGATTAAGTTCACACCATTGAAGCGCGGAGTGAATTTTTCTTTTCTAAGCTCTGGTAAATGATAAAAGGCAAGTAATAAAAGAACAACCATTACCGTTTCAACAAGTAATTGCGTTAAAACTAAATCAGGAGCTCTAAATACTGCAAAGAATAGAGCTAATAAGAATCCAATTACCCCAACGATAATAATAGCGGTAATTCGATGGTTAATAAACGGAACTGCGAGCGTTGCTGCAATAAACACAAGGGTTAAGATCCACATATAAGGAGAAATAACAGCAACATTTGTTGTATCAATAGCAAATACATCGTACCTTACAAAAGTGTATCCGAGTAGAAGGACCGTAAATGTAATCATGTAAGCAAAATAATCACGCAATAACCCAGTCATTTGAATTTGAGTAACGCTAGTAGAGCCTTTAATTAATCCAACTAATGATTGATCGTAGAAATAGTTTAATGGATCGCGCTCTTTCAAATAAATGTTTAATTGCATCCACTTCTTCGCTGTCAGATAAATGAATATCCCAACACCGATAACCCCAATCGTCATGAGTAATTCAGTATTAAACCCATGCCAGTGATAGATATTGACATAAAAACGTTGGCCTTCATCTAATAAGCCTGGTAGGATAGCTGCCATTGCAGGCTCAATAATTGTGTAAGATAAAATGTTCGGGAAGAACCCAAAAATAACAACTAGTGATACTAAAATAATCGGACTGATTAACATGCCAATAGGTGCTTCGTGTACATGTTTCACATCAAGTTTTTCAGGCTGGAATTTACCAGTAAACGTTTTGAAGAACATGATCGTACAGTATACGAACGTGAAGACACTAGCAATCCAACCAATTACTGGGAATAGTAAGCCCCAAGTTTGCATATTAAAAATATCTAACTCAGATGCCCTAAGAATTCCAGTGAAGAACATTTCCTTACTTAAGAAACCGTTCAATGGAGGTAAACCTGCCATTGCTGCGAGACCAATTAATGAGATTGTAAAGGTAATAGGCATAATTGCCATTAATCCACCGAGTTTACGAATATCTCGTGTACCTGTTTCATGGTCAATAATCCCAACAGCCATAAACAAGCCACCCTTAAATGTCGCATGGTTAATTAAGTGGAAAACAGCCGCTAATGTTGCTGCAGAATAATAGAGAGCTGCTTCTGTACCTGTACCATAATATAAAGCAGCAGACCCTAAACCGAGTAAGGACATAATTAAACCAAGCTGGCTTATCGTTGAGAAAGCTAAAATGGATTTTAAATCTTTCTGACGAACGGCAGATACAGAGCCCCAAAGTAAGGTGAATATACCAAACGCTGAAACAATCCAAAACCATTCTGGTAGGCCACCAAATGCAGGTGTTAAGCGGGCAACAAGATAAATACCTGCTTTAACCATCGTCGCTGAGTGTAAGTATGCACTAACAGGTGTAGGTGCCTCCATCGCATCAGGTAACCAAATGTGGAAAGGAAACTGTGCTGACTTAGTGAAAGCCCCCAATAGAATGAGAAGCATTGCTGGTAAAATTAACGGATCGTTAGCAATGATCGCTGCTTGCTCAATAATGCCGCGGATACTGAACGTGTTTGTCATAACGTAAAGTAATGAGAAACCACCAAGCATTGCAAAGCCGCCAAATACAGTAATAAGCATTGATTTTTGTGCCCCGTATATGGACTTCTCACGGTGGAACCAATAACTAATTAATAGCGAAGAAGCTAAACTAGTTAATTCCCAGAAAACATATAAGACAATCAAGTTGTCAGAAATAACAACTCCAAGCATTGCCCCCATAAACATTAATAAATAAACATAGAAGTTATTTAGAGATTCAGTTTTCTTAGACAAGTAATAAATAGAATAAAGAACAACGAGTGAACCTATCCCAGTGATAAGTAGTAAAAAGAGTAAACTCAGTCCATCAACGTAAACAGTAAAGTTAATACCTAAAGAAGGTACCCATGGAACTGTATGTTTTACTACATCCCCATTCGAAGTGACTGGAAGAAACTGAATGAAATAAATAAATAGGAATACAGGTAATGCAAGTACGAACCAGCCCGTATGTATGTTTCGAAGATACTTATAAAGAAATGGAACAAGAATGGCTAGTAAGAATGGTGATATTGTAGCCCAGTGTAGAGCAGTCAATGTTTATTACCTCCTTAAATTATTTTTCGTGACATATCACAATTAAAGAGGCCGATCTATAGTGTTTAGCTTCTTATAAAGAAAACAAATAGTTGCTAGGGCACTTTGAACTAACTATTTATTTTTTAACTTGAGGAGCTCACCACTAATTTTGATACAGCCTCTTTAGAGAACACCGAATTAGCTATGTCATAGAGATACTTATCGAACACAAAAATTTACTTCAGTTTAAAACAGGTGCTTTCATAGTTGATGATATGCGGACATTACAAGGCTAAAACAAATTATATAATAAATTAAAAACACTTGCACCTTAGAAACCATAGCAAAACGATTAGTATTTATTGTTCTTTATAAATAAGTAGAAATTCGCAAAAACGGAAAAAAAAAATTTTTTTATGCGAGTAAAAACACTGGCAGTTTTCACAAAAAAGACAAAAATATGTAATTTTTTTCTAAGATCTATGTATATTTTTTAGATTTATTTTTCATTCTATAACTAACATCTATTTTCTTAGACGACACTGGAGTGAAAAAAATGAGACTTAGAAAAGGATTGGTTGCACTAGCGATCTTTACAATCATGTTTATCGGTGCATGGCAAGCCGATTCTCTAAATGATCGACTAATCCAAATGTATAATTTAGATGAAGAACATGAAAATATGGGGATTTTGGAGGCCCCTCGACAAGTGGAGCGAATCGAGCCATTTAGGCCAAGAGAATACATTAAAATCCGTTAGGAAAAGGGATATCCTGATTACGATAATTGGGTGTCCTCTTTCATGATGATTGATAAACAAGGGAATTAGTAACCTACAAAAAGCAGACCAACTCCTTATGAGTTGGTCTGTTGTGTTAATTTATACGATGTTGTTTTATGAAGTAAGTTTAATTTTGTCTGATAGAGATCGACGGTCAATTTCAAGTTTAATCAAGTAAATAAAATCTTCACTTAATTTAAGTTCAATAGCTTTGAAGTAAGTTTCAATTAAAAGATCATCTGATAGTTTCTTCATTAATAATTAACCTCCTTCAAAATGAAATAGGATAGTCGAGAGTAACAGTTTAAAAATTATTTTTTATGTATAAGGCATGTTATAGTAGTGAATTCATATACTAATAGGATTTCCAATGTGTTGTAACTTAATCCTATCATGTACAAAAAAATAGAACAACCGTTCGTTTTATCCACAATTAATCGTGGATAACTTGTTGATTACTTGTTTATAAATGTAAAAATTCCAGAATTTATAAGATGTTGATAGGTGTATAAAGTTATCCACAGTGTAGATAACAGCCAATTTTTGTCGAAAACTTTTTTTATTTTTTTGAAAAATAACGAATTTTTTCGGAATATCTCTAGTATTTTTATAATTTGTCCTTCACGCTATAGGCTGAAGGTTTTGTTCAAAAATTGGTCCAGTAGCAACAAAGTTAACGAAAACGGCTTGAATTTTATAATGAGCGTCAACTCCTTTATGCAAAATAATTGAATTCTAATGAAAAAAATTGTATACTTACGGTTTGATTAAAGGTATGGAACATTTATCCTTTAACAATAAATTGACAGGCTAGTAATGCTATACCCGAAAAGCAAAGAACTTACACTTTTTCCAAAAAATCATTACATATTAGAGGATAACAACATACTCGTTTCAAATAATACAAATAAGGAAAAGTGTTAAGAAAAAAGAAAAGATCACTTAACGTACGAACATTGGAGGATGAATAGTGGAAGAAAGAGATATTATTTGTGCTGGCTGCGGTGTAAAAGTTCAGACGACTGACAAAAGTCAACTTGGGTATGCTCCAACTTCAGCTTTAGAACGTGATGTAGTTATTTGTCAACGCTGCTTCCGTTTAAAACATTATAATGAAGTTCAGGATGTCGAATTAACTGATGATGATTTCTTAAAAATCTTAAATACATTAGGAAAAACAAATTCACTTATTGTTAAGATTGTAGATATTTTTGACTTTAATGGAAGTTGGTTACCTGGACTACACCGCTTTGTTGGGAATAATGACGTTCTTTTAGTAGGAAATAAAGTCGATTTACTACCGAAGTCGCTTAACAATAACAAGTTAATTAATTGGATGAAGAGATCATCTAAAGATTTAGGGTTAAAACCAATTGATGTAATGCTGATTAGTGCAGAGAAAGGACTTGGTGTTCTAGATGTTGCTAATCGTATTGAAGAACTTAGAAAAGGAAAGGATGTCTACGTTGTAGGTTGTACAAATGTTGGGAAGTCAACCTTCATCAACAGAATTATTAAAGAATTTGGTGGAGATGAGGAGCAGTTAATTACAACTTCCCATTTTCCAGGAACTACATTAGATATGATTGACATTCCGTTAGATGATGGTTCTGCACTTTATGATACACCTGGTATTATAAATCACCATCAAATTGCACATTACATTGATAAAAAAGAATTAAAAGTAATTACACCAAAAAAAGAAATCAAATCAATGGTATTTCAATTAAACGAAGAACAAACATTGTACTTTGGCGGGTTAGCGAGATTTGACTTTATAGAAGGTGAGAGAGGTTCATTTGTTTGTTACTTCTCGAATGAAATCAACATCCATCGAACGAAACTAGACAAAGCCGACGAGTTATATCAGAATCACTTAGGTGAATTGTTGTCACCCCCAGGCCCAGAAACAAAAGATAATTTACCTGAATTAGTGAAACATGACTTTTATATTAAAGAAAAAAGTGATATCGTCTTTTCAGGTTTAGGCTGGGTTGCAGTACACCAAGAAAATGTTCACGTCCAAGCATACGCTCCTAAAGGTGTAGGGGTAACAATTCGACCAGCGCTCATTTAAAAAGGGGAGAGAACGATGGGGAAATTATTTGGATTGCTAGGGAATCCTGTAAGTCATTCAATGTCACCAAGAATGCACAATGATGCTTTTCGAAGTTTAAACCTTGACCATCATTACCATGCATTTGATGTTAAAGTGTCAAACTTAGAGAGCGCTGTAAATGGAATTCGTGCACTAGATATAACTGGTTTTAATGTAACTATTCCTCATAAAGTCGAGGTCATGAAATATTTAGACGAAGTAGACGAGGAAGCAAAATTAATTGGAGCAGTTAATACCGTTGTCAATAAAGACGGAAGATTAATCGGTTATAATACAGACGGAGAAGGGTACTTGCAGTCATTACAAAAAATTACTGGGGAACAGCTACAACATATGAAAGTCTTAATAATCGGTGCAGGTGGAGCTGCCCGTGCTGTATTTACAGTACTTTCAAGATATGGTGTTCCTGAATTACACATTGCTAACCGCACGAAAGAAAAAGCAGCCATTCTAGCAAATGAATGTAACTGCGGAAATACGAATGTAATGGTTTGTTCAGTTGAAGAAGCTGCTATGTGTTTAGATATCTATGACCTAATCATAAATACGACTTCAGTTGGAATGAGTCCAAACATCGATCAATTACCGATTGATTTAGGAAACCTAAGAGTGGATTCAGTGGTAAGTGATTTAATCTACAACCCATTGAAGACAAAATTTTTGCAAGAG
Organism: Alkalihalobacterium elongatum; assembly: GCF_019024285.1. GTDB lineage: Bacteria > Bacillota > Bacilli > Bacillales > Bacillaceae_F > Alkalihalobacterium > Alkalihalobacterium elongatum. The sequence continues at coordinate 6,614 of NZ_WMKZ01000005.1, read as the reverse complement.
GCTGAAGCGAAAGGGGCAACCATTTTAAATGGAGTCGGAATGTTTGTGGGACAGGGGGCACTTGCCTTTGAAAAGTGGACAGGGCACTCGCCCGATCGCAGTAAAATGGAGAAAGTTGTATTACAACAATTAGGAGGATCATAAGTACATGTTAACAGGAAAACAAAAACGTTTCTTACGCTCAAAAGCACATCATCTTACACCAATTTTCCAAGTAGGAAAAGGTGGCGTGAATGAGAATATGATTAAACAAATTAATGATGCATTAGAAGCAAGAGAATTATTAAAAGTAAGTGTATTACAAAACTGTGAAGATGAAAAAGATGAAGTGGCGAACGATTTAAGCAAAGGAGCAAAAGCTGAACTTGTACAAGTGATTGGGAATACGATTGTATTGTATAAAGAATCTAAAGAAAATAAACAGCTGGAGCTCCCACAATAATAGAACAATAAAGGGGAGTAATGATTGTGCGAAAAATCGGTATTCTTGGAGGTACATTTGACCCTCCACATATCGGGCACTTACTTATTGCTCAAGAAGTATTAGAGCAATGTAAGTTAGATGAAATATGGTTTATGCCAGCAAATATTCCTCCCCATAAAAAAACGAACGATGTTTCATCTATTAATGACCGGATTGAAATGGTAACAAAAGCAATTGAAGGTAAAGAGCAATTTATTCTTTCTACTGTTGAGTTAGAACGAAATGGTCCATCCTATACGGTAGATACACTAAAAGAGCTAAAAACGAAGTTACCTGATGTGGAATTTTATTTTATTATCGGTGGAGATATGATTGAGCAGCTTCATACATGGGAGCGGATAGATGAGTTGTTTGAATATGTAACATTCGTTGGGCTGCAGCGCCCTGGCTACTCACAACCCACTATGTATGAAGACAAGATGAAATTATTAACGATACCACAGGTAGATATTTCTTCAACAGATATTAGAGAAAGACTTAAGAAGGGACGTAGTATTCGTTATTTTGTTCCTGAACAAGTCCGTCATTTTATTGAGGAGAGAGAGTTATATGGAACGAGCGCAAGCATTAGAAATCGTTAAGCCTCATTTGACTGATCACAGGTACACTCACACAATCGGAGTGATGGAAACAGCTATCCAATTGGCTAAGCAGCAAGGTATTGACGAAGAAAAAGCAGAGCTAGCTAGTATTTTTCACGATTACGCTAAATTTAGACCGAAAGATGAAATGCGTCAGCTTATAAGGGAACAAAACCTTGGAGATGACTTTCTGCACTATGGAAATGAATTATTACATGCCCCGTGTGGAGCCTATTGGGTAGAACATGAGGTTGGCATTAAAGATGATGAAATATTGTCTGCGATTCGTTACCATACAACGGGTAGACCAAATATGACAACATTAGAAAAGGTCGTTTTTTTAGCGGACTATATTGAACCTGGGAGACAATTTCCAGGTGTAGAAGAAGTAAGAGAAACAGCAGCAAACGATCTTAATTATGCTTGTATTATGTCATTGCGAAATACGATGACGTTCTTAATGAAAAAAAGTCAACTGATTTACCCTGATACATTAGCAGCTTACAATCAACTTTTAACTGAATGGAAAAAAGGGAGGTAATCATCTTAATGGATGTAAACAACGTATTAAAATTAGCTGTAAATGCAATTGATGATAAAAAAGCCGAGGACATAGTAGTTCTAAATATGAAGGGTGTTTCTTTAATTGCTGACTACTTTATTATTTGCCACGGTAATTCAGATAAACAAGTGCAGGCAATTGCACATGAATTAAAGAAAGTTGCTCAAGAAAACGGCATGGATTTAAAGCGCTTAGAAGGGTTTGAACAAGGACGTTGGGTTCTTGTTGACTTAAATGATATAGTTGTGCACGTGTTCCATCGTGATGAGCGTTCTTATTACAATTTAGAAAAGCTATGGGGCGACGCACAAGTAATGGAACTTGAAGGGGAACTACTGTAGTCTGTTAGGAAAGGAAAAAAGATGAACTACGAGCAGTTTGCTTACTTATATGATCAATTAATGAAGGATGCACCTTATGATGCATGGCTGACGTTTACTAAACAAAAGCTTCAAATGTATGCACCAGAAGCTAATGAAATATTAGATGTTGGTTGTGGTACCGGTGAGCTTCTTATCCGTTTAGCTAAAGAAGGTTTTCTAGTCACAGGTGTAGATTTATCAAGTGATATGTTAGTCGTTGCCAATAAAAAGCTGGAAGCAGCCAAGTTAACTGCGCGCTTATTTGAGCAGGATATGAGAGATCTCGAAGGACTTGGGGAATATGATGCTGTTCTTACGTATTGTGACAGCCTGAACTATTTAACAAATCCAAGAGATGTTCAAGCTGCGTTTTCAGCTTTTTACCAAAACTTAAAAGATAATGGCTTATTAATTTTTGATGTACATTCTTGTTTTAAGATGGACCATGTATTTGCAGGACAAGTTTTTGCTGACGACGAAGAAAGTATTTCGTATATTTGGAAGGCGTTTACAGGAGAGGTTCCACACAGCGTGGAGCACGACTTAACGTTTTTTGTTCAAAATGAAGATGAGACATATACAAGGCACGAAGAATTTCATGAACAGCGTACCTATCCTATTGAACAATATATTCAGTGGTTAGAAGAAGCTGGATTTTCTATTCTTGAAACTAGTGCAGATTTTGGTGTAAAGATTGCCGAAGCAAGCGAGAGAATTTTTTTTGTTGCGAGAAAAAAATCAGCAGGAATTTAACGATGAACAAAGAATAAGACAAGAGACGCATTAGTCTCTTGTCTTATTCTTTGTATGTTTTAGAAGAAAATTGTTGTTCAATCAATTCTTTATCTTCATAGTATTTAGCATGAGTTTGTTGAAAGAGATGATCAAACATTTGCCCGATTTCCTCTTCTAATACTTTAATTCCTTCACCAGTTATGCCCCCAGGTACACAGACTCTTTGTTGTAATGTAGGTAAAGTAAAAATCTCCTTTTCTAACAACTTCCCCATTCCGATAATCATGTTAGTTGCAAGTGTAGTTGCATCCTCTTCTGTAATTTCAGTTTGCCTTACCGCAGCATCCACAAATCGTTGCAAAATATAACTAAAAAAAGCAGGCCCACAACTAACAATATCTGAAGCGACTCTTGTAACGTTTTCTTCGATTTCAAGTGGATTAGATATGTTACTCAAAAGGGAGGTGAGTAGCTTTTTATCTTTAGTTGTACAGCGTTTCCCGAAGCTCAATAATGAAGGTCCGGCATGTGCTCGATTTAAAATGCTAGGAATGGCTCTGGCAACTTTACAATTGACCATTTGCTCCAATTGTTTTACAGAAATTGGACTCGTAATTGAAACGAGCAATTGATTGCTATAACAATCGGCTTGAATTGTCTCTAACAATGAGTAGAATTGTAAAGGTTTAACACAAATAAAAATGAGATCTGTTTGTTTTACTACATCATTTGGGGTTTCGCATATGTGAAGTGAATGATGTTTCTTCTCAATGACTTTTACTTTTTCTAAAGTACGATTATGAATGAACAGCTGGGATGGAGTGACAGCTTTTGCTTCAATTAAGGAATCAATTAAGATGGTTCCCATACTTCCTGTACCTATTATCCCAATATTCATGTTGCATCCCTCCTTTTCCTCACGCTGTGCTCACATAGGGGCTACAGAATGTCCTCTAGACAGTCTTTAACGTAAATATATGAGGGGGATAATCGTATTATGTTTGTTTTTCATTAATCGTTAGTTTTTAAGATCTCTCCGCAAATTCTTTAACCATTTCTTTTGTCACCGTTTTTCTGGTTGGAAAACCAAACTTCATTGCAATTCCGTTCATTTCATTTGTAATTTGATTAATTTCTGTTACAGAAAAATCAATACCTTTCTTTGCATCAGCAACTACTTTTTCGATTGTTGCTTCACGCATAGCGTCTAGTCTTTTGAATTCAGTTTGTCCATTTATATGGTTTTGAACTTGTTTAGATATCGCTAAATGTACACTCATGTTTAACATCCTTTCCTATAGCGAGGTGTAATGATGAAATTCTCCAAGCGTGAATTAGGGCTAATTACTATGATTGGAGTATTGCTTCTAGTAGTAAGTTTAAGCTTTATTTATCACTTTTACAACAACAACGATAACGAATTAGAAGAAATGAATTGGTACTTTGAAGGAGAGGAGACAAAAGAACAAGATGTCACTGAACAACAACAACAAATTATTATTGATTTAAAAGGGGAAGTGGCTTATCCAGGTGTATATGAACTCGAGGAGGGGCAGAGAATGAAAGACTTAATACAATTGGCAGGCGGCCTAACACCAGCTGCAGACGAAATGAAAATCAATTTGGCAGCAGTTCTTTCTGATGCGATAGTTGTTTATATCCCAAAAGTGGGTGAAGAGGAAGTACCTATGGTTGAAGCGATGATAGGAGGCAATCAAACGTCTACAAGTCAGGATGGAAAAGTAAATATTAATCAGGCGACTAGTGAGGAACTACAGCAACTTCCTGGCATTGGTCCAGCTAAAGCCGAGGCGATAATATCATATCGTGATGATAATGGACCTTTTCAAACGGTCGAAGATTTACAAAATGTATCAGGAATTGGACCGAAGTCTTTAGAAAAATTGAGAGATCATTTACAAATAAAATAAACTGACAGAAAACTCATAATACATTGACAAACAGAGGAGATAAAGGATATAATCAGCGCAAAATTCATATTTTCCTATCGGTTTTTTTAGGTGGGAGTGGGAGGAAGAAAAAAATGAGTGATAACAAGTGGTCTTTAGAAACGATAGCTGTTCATGGTGGACAAGAAGTAGATCCAACAACACAATCAAGAGCTGTGCCTATTTATCAAACGACATCGTACGGTTTTAAAAGTACTGAACATGCTGCAAATCTTTTTTCTTTATCAGAATTTGGGAATATCTATACTCGAATTATGAACCCTACACAAGATGTATTTGAGAAGAGAGTTGCGGAACTAGAAGGTGGAGTAGCTGCTTTAGCTACTGCAAGTGGGAGCTCTGCTATACATCTTGCTATCCTAAATATTTGTGAAAATGGCGATGAAATCGTCGCTTCTAGTGCATTATATGGCGGAACGTACAATCTATTTGTACATACGTTAAAAAAGATGGGGATTACAGTTCATCTTGTAGATGGTACAGATCCTGAAGCGTTTGAGCGTGCAATAACACCTAATACGAAATTACTTTACGGCGAAATGATTGGGAATCCACAAGGAGATATTCTTGACGTTGAAGCTGTAGCAGCAGTGGCTCATAAACATGGTGTTCCGCTCATGGTTGATGCGACTCTAGTAACACCAGCTTTATGTCGCCCGATTGAACATGGCGCTGACATTGTCGTTCATTCTGCAACTAAATTTATGGGTGGACATGGAACATCGATTGGCGGGGTTATCGTGGACGGTGGAAATTTCGACTGGGGTAATGGAAAGTTCCCTGGTTTATCAGAGCCTGACCCAAGTTATCACGGTTTAGTATATACAGAAGCTTTAGGAAATCTAGCATACATTATCAAAGCCCGAGTGCAATTATTACGTGATTTAGGACCTGCCATTGCACCGTTAAATTCATTCTTATTATTACAAGGCCTGGAAACGCTCCATTTACGTATGGAACGTCATTGCGAGAATGCAGAAAAAGTTGCTCAATTCCTAGACAATCATGAGCTTGTTGAATGGGTAAGCTATGCTGGTTTACCATCACATCGCTCATATGACTTAGCTAATAAGTACTTACCAAATGGTAAGGGGGCCATTCTTACATTTGGTATCAAGGGAGGTACTGACGAAGGAAAGAAATTCATTAATGCATTAGAATTACTTTCTCATGTTGCCAATGTTGGTGATGCTAAATCATTAGTCATTCACCCTGCTAGTACAACTCATCAGCAATTATCTGAAGCAGACCAGCGCTCAGCTGGAGTTTCTCCAGAGTTAATTCGTCTTTCTATTGGAATTGAGAACGTAAATGATATTATTAGTGATATTGAGCAAGCGCTCGTTAAAAGTCAAAGCTAAAGAGGAAGAGGCGATCTAGCATCGCCTCTTTATTTGAAGTTAAGAAAAAGTGTTGGAATCCAATGTGGGATTTTTCTTCTAATAAGGGCCTCTTAAGACTACTAAAATAAAAACATGCTCTAGCGCCACCTACATTATATGGCTGATCAAAGGTATTCGAGTCTCTATGCCGCTTCGGTCCATCAAACGTGCCCAAAGAGCAGGGCACGGATTGCTGGCTCTCCAGCGCTTGTCGCCGCTAACCAGGCACCTTCCGCTTTTCTATTCTAGCTCCAGCGCCCAGCGTCTAGTAGATTTCGCTCTCCTCCTTACGATAAGACAACATGGACTCGTTTGCACTCATCGTGTTTCCTTTATCTCATACGGAGGGCTCCAGTCTCTACGCCGCTAAACGGTCGCTTTCGCTTTTCTATGTCTAGCTGCAGGTGCCATCGGCTCGAGGTCGCTTCGATCCATCAACGTGTCCAAAACCAGGACACTAATGCTGGCTCTCCAGCGCTTGTCGCCGCTAACCAGGCACCTTCCGCTTTTCTATTCTAGCTCCAGCGCCCAGCGTCTA
>NZ_WMKZ01000059.1 GCF_019024285.1 Alkalihalobacterium elongatum | reverse complement strand
TAAACTGGTCCCCATGTCAAGGACACTATAAAAAAAGAGACTATGCAACTAGAAGGTGATCCCTATATTGAATAGGGGTCATCCTTTTTAAATTCCATTGATAGCGATAATTGTTATAGTAAACCATATAGTGATTTATCTTTGCCTTTAACTCTTCTAATGTTCTGGCTGATTTATAATCTACATCATCTTTTAAATGCCCAAAGAAAGACTCAAGTGGGGCATTATCCCAACAGTTTCCTCTTCGGGACATGGATTGGCCTAGACCATATTTTTTTAATAACTGTTGATATTTAGGGCTAGTGTAATGACTTCCTTGATCCGAGTGGATAAAGGCCGCTGGATGTAGAATAACTTTCTTATTGTTGATTAATTTATGGATTGTCTGCGTCGCAATATCTAAAGTGATTCGATCCGAAACATGATATGCTAGGATCTCGTTAGTGGAGCCATCTTTTACGGTCGACAAATAAGCCATACAATTTCCGTTATATGGCAAGAAAGTAATGTCCGTTAATAACACCTTTCCAGGAGTGCCTTGCTTAAATTTTCTGTTTAATTTGTTTGGAACGACCTGATGCTCCTTTGTTGCTTTGGCAATCTTCTTATAAGGATTTGGTTTTCTATGAGGACAGACTATCCCGTACTTTCTCATAATTCTTTGTATCTTTTTACGACTAAAGATAAGGCTATACTCATTCTCTAAGATCATTTTAATGGAACGGGAACCTTTCTTATATCCTCGGCGATTAAATGCCTTTAATATAAATCCTTTCACTTCTAAGTCTAATTGTTCTTTTGCTTCTCTACTATTTGATGCTTTTACGTAGCTATAATACCCGGAACGTGAAACCTCTAGAAGGTCACAAAAATATTTAGTCATTTGCTTAAAGTGATTTTGTTCAATCGTTTCATATATCAACTGATACACTCTACTTGGATTTAAATTTTCGCTTGCGTTTAGCAACCTCCTTTCTGTCGCTTCTAGCTTTTTTAATAGCTCTACCTGTCCTTCGAGAAGCTTAATTCTTGCTTCCTGCCTCTCAATCACTTCTAAAGGTGTAAGTTCCCGTTTCAATGGTCTACCTGAACCTGTTTTCCTCGAATCGGTGAGTCCAATCAGCCCATTCTTTTCATAAGCTTTCTTCCATCTATAGGCTGATTGTTCTATTCGCTTTATTCCTAAAACGTCCACATTGAAACCGTTCTCTTCAAAGATTTGTCGGGGGAGTTTGCCTGCAAGATACTCATCCATAAACCTATTTTTAAAGGAGTCTGTATATGTAATAGCCCGCTCACTAACTCGTTGTACATTTGGATTTTGTTGAAGTGTTTTTACCTCTTTAGTTGAAAAAATTATTTTGCTCATCCTGTTCTCCTAATTCCATATATGAATTCAAGTATATAAAAAAATACCTGTAGATAAAACACTCTTTTTCAAGTGTCCTAACTACAGGTA
>NZ_WMKZ01000058.1 GCF_019024285.1 Alkalihalobacterium elongatum | reverse complement strand
GACCCATTGGCGTTGCACGATAGTATGTATTTTGAATATATGAAACTTTTTTCCATATGTATTATTAGTGGAAATAGAAAAAAGGGCAACAGGGTTATTAATGACCTCGTTCCCTTTTTTTTACATTTTAAATTATTTATGCTTCCTCTTACGTTTTTCTTTCTTAACCATGGCGAGAGTTCCAAACGATGGTGATACCTTCGGTTTAGGAATAGGAACTTTTTGTCGTCCTTTTGACTTTTTCTTCTTTTTACGTCTTAATTCCTTTTTAAAAGTAATGTAAGAGTGATAAAGGTAAGTTTTTAATGCTCGAAAGAATTCCCACGGTGTTTTATTTGATCCAGTTTGTAGCTTTAATAGAAGTGAAAGCCCATATGCAATAAGGGCTAGAAACATCTGATTCCAAATTCCTTGTGGCTTGGTACTCCAGATTTTTGTGAACCTTAGATGCTGTTTAGTCCACTTAAAAAATAGCTCAATGAGCCAACGATGACGATAAATCTCCATAATTTGTTCAGCTGACAGATCAAATCGACTCGTTAAAATTCGGTAGGTTCTTTCTTTTTCGTCTACAAACTCAACGTACCTCAGGGGCTTATCTGAAATACCATACAACACTTTGGCATCCTGAACGACTGACGGATGTGTCACTTTATATTCTTCTATCGTAAAAACTCGAAGGTTCTTCATAATTCGTGCCACAAAAGAAATTCCTTTTTCTTGCCAATCCATAAGATTTTCTCTCGAAGGGTACCCTCGATCCATTACATGTGTTGCATCGCATGCTTCAATTAATGCATCCGAACTTTCAAAATCACTGACTGTACCTGTCGACGGTACAATCTTATCTGGAAAAACGATGTCTGTGGAGGCAACAACTAACCTTGTATGCATCTTAACCGCGTGATGGTCCTTGGAGATATAGGCCCAGTCACATAATTGCATAGGTAGTTGTATCTCGGTAGAATCTATAATCTTTAAACGGCCAATTCCATGTGGTAATCCTTTATTTTCGTTGGTTAATTGCTCAATTTTGCGAACCACTTTAACAAAAAGGTTTTGAAGCCACTCTGATGGAAGATCATTAATACGACGGCTTAACTGTGATCCACTGATATCGGTAATCTCAAGTTCTTCACACAGTTTTGGATACGCTCTTAATTTCTCCTCCATATGTCCATAAGAATTCCACTCATCTAACTGTGCACAGACAAATATTTTTACTAAAGATTTCGTTGAAAGCTTATATTTTCCGTAATCGATTAGAGGGCATTCTAAATCTTCTGTAGGAAGAAGTGATAAGCATTGACAAATAAGCATTTCTCGACCTATACTTTTAGTATTCATTTTTGAAACTCCTTTGTAGAAGACTTGTTTGTTTTAAGGGAACAAAACAAGGTCAACAACTTCTACGATAGGAGTTTTTTTTATGTCTGTAAATACTATTTTTTGAAAAAATGGAACTATTTTAAAGGC
>NZ_WMKZ01000056.1 GCF_019024285.1 Alkalihalobacterium elongatum | reverse complement strand
AGACCTATCAACCTCATCATCTCTAAGGGGTCTTACTTACTTGACGTAATGGGAAATCTCATCTTGAGGGGGGCTTCACGCTTAGATGCTTTCAGCGCTTATCCCGTCCACACGTAGCTACCCAGCTATGCTCCTGGCGGAACAACTGGTACACCAGCGGTGTGTCCATCCCGGTCCTCTCGTACTAAGGACAGCTCCTCTCAAATTTCCTACGCCCACGACGGATAGGGACCGAACTGTCTCACGACGTTCTGAACCCAGCTCGCGTACCGCTTTAATGGGCGAACAGCCCAACCCTTGGGACCTACTTCAGCCCCAGGATGCGATGAGCCGACATCGAGGTGCCAAACCTCCCCGTCGATGTGGACTCTTGGGGGAGATAAGCCTGTTATCCCCAGGGTAGCTTTTATCCGTTGAGCGATGGCCCTTCCATGCGGAACCACCGGATCACTAAGCCCGACTTTCGTCCCTGCTCGACTTGTAGGTCTCGCAGTCAAGCTCCCTTATGCCTTTGCACTCTGCGAATGATTTCCAACCATTCTGAGGGAACCTTTGGGCGCCTCCGTTACTGTTTAGGAGGCGACCGCCCCAGTCAAACTGCCCACCTGACACTGTCCCTGAACCGGATCACGGTTCGAGGTTAGAACTTCAATACAGCCAGGGTAGTATCCCACCGACGCCTCCACGTAAGCTGGCGCTCACGCTTCCAAGGCTCCTACCTATCCTGTACAAGCTGTACCAAAATCCAATATCAAGCTACAGTAAAGCTCCATGGGGTCTTTCCGTCCTGTCGCGGGTAACCTGCATCTTCACAGGTAATATAATTTCACCGGGTCTCTCGTTGAGACAGTGTCCAAGTCGTTACACCATTCGTGCGGGTCGGAACTTACCCGACAAGGAATTTCGCTACCTTAGGACCGTTATAGTTACGGCCGCCGTTTACTGGGGCTTCGGTTCACAGCTTCGGCTTGCGCCTAACCACTCCCCTTAACCTTCCAGCACCGGGCAGGTGTCAGCCCCTATACTTCGCCTTGCGGCTTCGCAGAGACCTGTGTTTTTGCTAAACAGTCGCTTGGACCTATTCACTGCGGCTCTCTCGGGCATACACCCTAACAGAGCACCCCTTCTCCCGAAGTTACGGGGTCATTTTGCCGAGTTCCTTAACGAGAGTTCTCCCGAGCGTCTTAGAATTCTCTTCCCGCCTACCTGTGTCGGTTTGCGGTACGGGCACCTCTCACCTCGCTAGAGGCTTTTCTTGGCAGTGTAGGATCAGGAACTTCGGTACTTAATTTCCCTCGCTATCACAGCTCAGCCTTAATGGTAAGCGGATTTGCCTACTTACCAGCCTAACTGCTTAGACGCACATCCATCAGTGCGCTTACCCTACCTTACTGCGTCCCCCCATTGCTCAAACGGTGAGGAGGTGGTACAGGAATTTCAACCTGTTGTCCATCGCCTACGCCTTTCGGCCTCGGCTTAGGTCCCGACTTACCCTGAGCGGACGAGCCTTCCTCAGGAAACCTTAGGCTTTCGACGGAGGGGATTCTCACCCCTCTTTTCGCTACTCATACCGGCATTCTCACTTCTAAGCGCTCCACCAGTCCTTCCGGTCT
>NZ_WMKZ01000055.1 GCF_019024285.1 Alkalihalobacterium elongatum | reverse complement strand
AGAGGCTGGGACATAACTAGCCAAAATAATTGTAAAAAGGTTCCGAACATCAAAGAAAACGATGTTCGGAACCTTTTTAGTTCGTTTTTTCATATTCTATTCTCCGATTAACCGCTTGTGGCGATGTACTTTCTCAAGTTCACCGCCAAGAACGCAAACCCTAATTCATTTTTCACCTTCTCTTTGCCCCTCACTGACAGACGAGTGAAATGCAAATTAGCCTTCAGAAATCCAAAAACTGGTTCCACATCGGTTTTACGCTTACCGTAGATTTCACCAGTTTTCTCTTCTGAAAGCTGTTGTCTAACGTATTCTTTTTGTTGTTCCCATTTTTCGTTGTACTGTATTTTCCGATGGTGGCCTTCTTTAGCCTTGGTGCATTGGGAACGGAATGGACAGCCTGAACAGTCTTCACACTCATAGACCTTAAACGTTCGTGTAAATCCATCTTTGTCTTTTCGATTCGATAGGTATCGGAACACTAAGTTTTTCCCATTTGGACATGTGTAAAAATCCGTTTCCTCGTTATAGTCCCAATTGGTGGAGTGGAAAGCGTTATTCTTATATTTTTTCTTCTTCTCTTTACGATACATGTTATAAGTAATTAATGGGGTACGCTCTCGATGTTCGATTACATCTATGTAGTTTTGTTCACTACCATAGCCTGCATCAGCGACAATATATGGGGGCAGCTTAAAGAAACCTTCCTCGATTTTGTCCAGAAAAGGGATGAGTGTACGTGTATCTGTCGGGTTAGAGAATACATCAAAAGCGAGCGTGTATTGTCCTTCCGTCGCAATTTGCACATTATAACCAGCTTTTAGTTGGCCGTTCTTCATGTAATCATCTTTCATTCGCATAAAAGTGGCATCATGATCTGTTTTTGAATAACTGTTTCTCTCTCCGAATATGGCCATGTCGTTTTGGTATTTTTGTTTGCGAGCTACAAAATCTTTGAACTGCTTCCGATACTGCTTCGGAGCTTTGCGTTCCGAACGAAGTTGTTTTCGTTCACTTACATCTTTACTCGCTTCGATTTGGTTATCATATTCCTCAACCTTGGCATCAAGCTTTTCCACTACTTTTACGAGTTCTTCCGTAGATAGTTCATCCAGGTTTTCTCGTTTGATTTCTGGAATAATTTCTTTTTCCAACAACTCATCATACATTTGGTTGGACTTCTCCACCAAATTGGCGCTGTACTTTTCAACCGCTTTACGCCAAACAAACGTAAACTTATTGGCATTCGCTTCGATTTTTGTTCCGTCAATAAAAATGGCTTCTTCCTCTATCAACTTTTCTTGTACGAGCTGACAACGAAATTGGACGAAGCATTGGCGTAGTAATTCCTGAACTTCTGGATGGACACGAAAACGATTGATGGTTCGATAACTCGGTTCATATCCTTGAGCTAACCACATCATGCGAATACTATCTTTGAGTAATGCCTCGATCTTTCTTCCAGAGAAAACAGATTGCGTGTAAGCACATAAAATGACTTTCATCATCATCCGTGGATGGTAAGCAGGGTTACCCGTTTCACGTAGGAAGCTAGCGAATGCTTCATCAGGAATCTGTTCCACAAGATCATGGACGGCGTAGGCGATATCATTTTCTTGAAGTTTTACTTCTAAATCTAGCGGCAAAATGAGTTGATTCATGGTATAATGTTTAAACATAAGGATACCTCCGATGGGTTTTGGTGTGGTAACTTTAATTTTATCAGATGGTATCCTTATTTAAATCCAAAAACTATTAAAATTTAAAAAATAAAGAGTGGCACTCACCCTCATTAGGGTGAATGCCACTCTATTTTTTATTTACTGGGTTTTGTCCCAGCCTCT
>NZ_WMKZ01000054.1 GCF_019024285.1 Alkalihalobacterium elongatum | reverse complement strand
CCCAGCATGGGCGAACTCTAACGGGTGAAAGTCCCGAGTACAACCTTGTAGCGGTAAGTACATAGCCAAAAGCAAGGGTGTCCATGGCGACATGGAATCTGAAGGAAGCTCGAGGCAAACCTCTGGTCTGACGAACAGAAATCATATAGGAGGCAACGTATGAGGACAAGACTGCAAAAGAAGTTAAAATCCGATAGCTACTAAAATCATACGGTGTACATATGGCAGATAGGTGGAGGGAAAGAGTTCGCACCTTAACTGGGGAGGTCTCACTGGTCTGCACCAAAATCTTGTAGCGATACAAGACTGGATAGTGAGAAGTCAGCAGAAGCCGTAGTAGCGAAGACATCTAACGAAAGTTAGAAAGAGCGAAGGGCTGAACAATTTCATCGTTATAAGACATCTCGATTGGAAGAGGAAATAGACCACTGGCATTATGCGGAAAAGTGGATACCGACTTTACGAGACAGAAAGGAAATAACAAAGCATGTATGAAGAAAAACTACTGGATAAAATCCTCGATAGAGATAATCTAAATCAGGCATTTAAGCAGGTGAAAAGAAATAAGGGTGCAGCGGGTGTGGATGGAATGACTGTTCAGGAATTAGGAGCATATATGGTGTTGAACAAGGAGGAAATCATTTCTCAAATTCGACAAAGAATATACCACCCACAACCCGTACTAAGGGTTGAAATTCCTAAACCAAATGGCGGAATACGGCTCTTAGGTATTCCGACGGTCAAAGATAGAGTCATTCAACAAGCAATAGCCCAAATCCTTACACCTATGTTTGATAAGAAATTTAGTGAGTATAGCTACGGATTTAGACCTAATCGGTATGCCGAAATGGCTATCATACAAGCCCTAGAATATTTGAATGATGGTCACGATTGGATTGTAGATATTGACTTAGAACGTTTCTTCGACACAGTAAACCATGATAGATTGATGAATCTTGTATCAAGAACAGTTGATGATGGTGATGTCATTTCACTCATTCGCAAATTCTTAGTAAGTGGTGTACAGATCGACGATGAGTACAAAGAAACAGTCATAGGAACTCCTCAAGGAGGAAATCTATCTCCACTGCTTAGCAATATTATGCTTAACGAATTGGATAGGGAACTCGAAAATCGAGGTCTTCGATTTGTAAGGTATGCGGATGATTGTATTATTATGGTCAAAAGCGAAATGGCTGCGAAACGAGTAATGAGATCAGTGACAAAGTTCATCGAAGAAAAGCTGGGTTTGATCGTCAATAGCGCAAAAACGAAAGTGACAAGACCATATGACCCTACTATGAAATTTCTAGGTTTTGGTTTCTTCAAAGATTATCAATCGGATTTATACAAGGCAAAACCGCACCAAAAGTCAGTAGAGAACTTCCAATACAAACTGAAGCAACTAACGAGGAAGAATTGGAGTGTTGAAACGAAGTTTCAGGTTGAACGAATCAACCAAGTGATACGAGGATGGGTTAATTACTTCAAAGTTGGCTATATGAAAACGGTGCTTGGTAAAATAGACGCTCATATAAGAGTTCGATTAAGAACGTGTATATGGAAAAAGTGGAAAACAGCCAAGAATCGAAGGAAGAACCTAATCAAACTGGGAATGGAAAGATACAACGCATACAAATATAGCCATGCCAGTAAGGGTGCAGTCCGTATTGCTTACTCGTGGATACTGAGCACAACGATCACGAATAAGAGATTAGCTAAGTTTGGGCTAATCTCCTGTGTTCAACATTATAACAAAGTACATGCTTAGTATGAAATTGAACCGCCGTATACGGATCCGTACGTACGGTGGTGTGAGAGGTCGGATAATCAATTAATGATTATCCTCCTACTCGAT
>NZ_WMKZ01000053.1 GCF_019024285.1 Alkalihalobacterium elongatum | reverse complement strand
GAAGCCAGAAGAGAAGAGCTGCGCCAACAAGAGTTAGAAGAAGCCAGAAGAGAAGAGCTGCGCCAACAAGAGTTAGAGGAAGCCAGAAGAGAAGAGCTACGCCAACAAGAGTTAGAGGAAGCCAGAAAAGAAGAGCTCCGCCAGCGAGAGTTGGAGGAAGCAAGAAGCGAACGAAAACTTCTTAATGATTTGGACAAGCCAAAAGTAAATAGTGAATTAACTCAAACACAAGTAGCAAATGGTTCAAAAGAAACGTATGACCGTGCAGCATCTAGAAAGCGACAAGAGGAAAATGCTCAAGTAACATCGAAAAACATACCTTTTAATGTACTCATGCTACCACAGGATCGAATGGGCCAAAAAAGAACTGAAGTTAAAGCGGAACATAAGAGTTATCAA
Organism: Alkalihalobacterium elongatum; assembly: GCF_019024285.1. Taxonomy (GTDB): domain Bacteria; phylum Bacillota; class Bacilli; order Bacillales; family Bacillaceae_F; genus Alkalihalobacterium; species Alkalihalobacterium elongatum. Next base: position 1,525 of record NZ_WMKZ01000053.1, on the reverse strand, counting down.
TTTCCACCTATTCATATGTTAAATATTCCACCGCGCCAAGAAGAAGAAGATACAGATTGGTTAAATGAACAAGGTGAAACTTTAGAACAAACTTTGCAAAACTTTAATGTGTCCGCAAAGGTAGTCCATGTAACGAAAGGACCTTCTGTCACAAGGTTTGAAATTCAGCCAGCACCAGGTGTAAAAGTTAGTAAAATCACAAGCTTAACGGATGACATCAAACTATGTCTAGCAGCAAAAGATATTCGGATGGAAGCGCCAATTCCTGGAAAACATGCGATTGGTATAGAAGTACCTAACCAAAAGAGTGATCCTGTCTTTTTACGTGAAATTTTGAGACGGGGAGTTTTTCAAAAAGGATCTCCTTTGACAGTAGCACTAGGATTAGATATTTCAGGGCAACCGATTGTAACTGATTTAGCTAAAATGCCACATGGTCTTGTAGCAGGAGCAACAGGTTCAGGAAAAAGTGTATGTATTAATTCGGTACTAGTTAGTCTTTTATACAAGGCAACACCTGATCAAGTAAAGCTATTACTAGTAGATCCTAAAATGGTAGAGTTAGCACCATACAACGAATTACCACATTTAGTGACGCCTGTTATAACCGATGCCAAACAAGCTACTGCTGCTTTGAAATGGGTTGTTGCCGAAATGGAACGAAGATATGAGTTGTTCTCACAGCAAGGCGTTCGTGATATTAGAAGATATAATGATCTATATTCAGAAGAGCCAGATAAGCCAGCGCTCCCTTATATTGTCGTTGTCATTGATGAGTTAGCGGACCTAATGATGGTGTCTCCACAAGATGTGGAAGAGGCGATCTGTCGTATTGCACAAAAAGCGAGAGCGTGTGGGATCCATCTTTTAATTGCAACACAGCGCCCTTCCGTTGATGTCATTACAGGGTTAATTAAAGCCAATATTCCAACTCGAATTGCATTTTCTGTATCTTCTCAAGTCGACTCAAGGACGATTATTGATATGTCTGGAGCAGAGCGCTTACTTGGTAAAGGGGATATGCTATTCCATGAGAATGGAACAGCAAAACCGATCCGTGTACAAGGAACATTTGTTTCAGATGAGGAGATTGAAAGAGTAATTGAGTATGTTAAAAAGCAACGAAAACCTCAATACTTAATTGAAAACGAGCATTTAAATAAAGTTCAAGAAATTGATGGCCAAGAAGATGAATTATTTGAAGAGGCTTGCTATTTTGTCATCGAACAAGACGGTGCTTCGGCATCAAGTTTGCAAAGGCGTTTTAGAGTTGGCTATAATCGTGCAGCAAGATTAATTGATATGATGGAGGCCAAGGGAATTGTCTCCGAAGCAATGGGAAGTAAACCAAGGCATATTCTCATGTCAGTAACCGAATTTGAAGAAAACATACTCTCGACACCACACGAGTAAACCTTGTCATCTTCCAAAAGGTTATATACTATTATAGAAAAGCGGAAGGTGCCTGCTTATCGGCGACAAGCGCTGGAGGACCAGCATTAGTGTCCTGGTTTTGGACACGATG
>NZ_WMKZ01000052.1 GCF_019024285.1 Alkalihalobacterium elongatum | reverse complement strand
TATCATGTATCTCTTTATTTCGCTTGGCTTTTTGTTCAGTTTTCAAAGAACTTTTTATGTCGTTGTTAGCGACAAGATTTATTATATCACTATAATTAATTCTGCGCAACACTTTTAAAAAAAGATGTTTTTCTCAACTACAATCTTTATGGTATTAATTGCGACAAAAAATATCTTAACACATTAAAACTTTCGAGGCAAGTACTTTTTTTAAGAAGTTACAAAACAACATTATTAGTACTGTTATAAAAAGAAAAGTGATACTAACGACAGATAATAATATATCACATTACTTAATTCCACGCAACTATTGTTGCTCTCTTTTTTTAGTGCGACAGATGTATAAATTTATCATATAATAACGGAAAATACAAGTGGTATTTTTCTGTAGCTTAAGGTTAAAAAAATATTAGATAACAGAACACTGGATTTCTATTACAAACTTCATTATATGAATTTTACTTACTATAATTATGTACCTAACATTTTTTATGCAAGGATATTTAGGCAAAAAAAATCTAGCTAATATTAGCTAGATTTTAACTGTTATCACCTTAGGAGACCCAACCATTCTTAAACATCACCTTTACTTGCTTCTTTACTTCCCTACTTTTTAAGCTAATCCATTCTTTCATGTTTTGAATAGTGATGTTTGTTCGTTCCGTATGATATTTAAATTCCTTTCAGTTTTTTTAAAACTTGAAATTCCTCTTAATCGTACTTCACGATACAACTGGATGTTTCTCATTTTAAACACCTACATCATTTGCCCATTCATCTTAATTCATCTTACATGGATAAACTTGCTCATTTAATTTTCGTTTGAGTCAAGGTTATAACAACCCTTGAGCGCTAATTATCCTTTCATTGGTTTTTCGTTATTGAGATATGATACTTTTTAACGGAACCAACGAAGATGGTTGAGCCTCCTACAGTGTTAACTTTGTGGTTTTAATTATCTCTTTCTAATTTGATTATATCATACATAACCGATTAAGTTTTTGAACATTTATTGAATTTAAATTTTTACTTTACACTAAAATACATCCCTTCATCAACAATCGGGCACTACCCAAGAAAACGTTAGAATTAAAATGGAATGAATTTTGTTAAATATAAAAATAAAAAAACACTGCTAGTTTGTTATTGAATTTAGTGCTAATTCAGAAAAGTTGAGTGATTTTCTTCACGTATATCAACTATAATTTAACACAACTATATAAGTAAAAAAACCTTAGTCGCGTGTTGAAAAAACTAAGGTTAAATAAAATCTCGAAACACCCATGAAAAGACTGTTATTTATTTTTAACTATTGTTAAGTACTAATTTTACAGCTTTACCTAACTTTTGGATTCCCTCGACTATTTCATTTTTATTAGCATAACTAAAGGAAAGGCGAAGAAACGCAGTTCCATTATTATGATCCAGGAAAAAGTATTTTCCAGGAACGAATGAAACACCCTCTGACAAAGCATGTATCAATAATTCTGACGTATTAATACCTGTAATTTTAACCCATACAAAGTAACCCCCTTCTGGTTCATACCAGGTAACAGATTTGGGAAGGTGTTGCTTCATGGCAGAGATAAGTATAGATGATTTTAGTTGATACGTACTTCTTATATAGTTAAGCCATTTCTCAAAATCTATAGATTCTAAGAAAGTCGCCATTGAGGCTTGAGCAAATGGATGATCTAAATCTTTTTTAAACCAAGCTAATGCGGTAATAAAATCGGGTAACCCTGCAATCCATCCAATTCGCAACCCGGGTGCCACTACCTTTGATAATGAACCAACATAAAGAACTCGACCTTCTCTATCCATTGCTTTTAGAGGGGGTGGACACTTCCTGAAGTTCAATTCACCGTATGCATCATCCTCCAAAATCAAAAAATTATATTTTTCCGCTAAATCTAATAAATGTTGTCGGCGGTCCTCCTTCATCGTTGTACCTGTTGGGTTTTGAAAGGTTGGGATTGTATATAGTAAACACGGAAGAGGCTTCCCTCTACTTTCCCTCTCTGCTAGCACTTCTTCTAGTACATGCGTTTGCATTCCCTGCTCATCTACTGGAATACTAATAAAGCGCTTGGTATAGTTTTGAAAAACCTCTAGAGCTTCCATATACGTTGGGGCTTCTATGGCTATTACAGTTTCATCATCCACTAGAATACGGGCTATCAAATCAATCGCCTGACAAGCTCCCGATGTAATTAAAAGCTCTTCTTCTAAAACAGTAATGCCCCTCTCACTTAATCTTTTTTGAATACTTTGCTTTAAATTCTCCATTCCCGGACTACCAAGATAATGGAATGGTAAATCCTGCTCCTTTTCAAGTAAACGAACAACACTTTCCTTAAACTGGTGTACAGGGATTAGTTCAGGTGCAGGGTAACCAGAATTAAGTCGAATACATCCATTTGGGATATCTGTCATCCATTCCCCCGGCGGATTATTTTTAAGCGCATCTATAATATTCTTAGAAAAGTAAGATTGAACATTCACTTTTTTCCTCCCCTTTCCGATAATCAATTTTAATACTTTGCTTTTATAGTTAACCTATTTTTAACATTATGTAATTAATCATAAAAAACTTGCATTATGCTAGTACGCAAACAACAATATCTTAGTTTTAATTAAATACACTCAAACCCCAAGGTCTCCCTAATGTACATACTATTAAACCTTTTCTAAAAATTAGTATATAAAAACAAATAAATAACAGGAACAATAAGTTAAAACTAAATCCGCAAATTGTTACTTTTAGCAATTTTAACATAAAAAGCACAACCCACTTGGATTGTGCTTTGTGCCTAGCGATGTCCCTTTAAACCTTTCTTTCCTACGGGACGTTTTCCATGTCGCCACTTCTTCGATGGTCCTTCATGTTGTTCTACGAAAAGAAAGGTTTCCTCTCACAGGGGGACTTGATGTTATTCCCTCGCTGCTATTTCATGTTGCTCCCATCGACTTACTCTTTGAAGCGTTGTCTCTTTGAGCCTGTAGATTACTCAGTTTTTTTGCATTAAAAAAGCACAATCCATTCTGAATTGTACTTTGTGTGCCTAGCGACGTCCTACTCTCACAGAGGGAAGCCCCCAACTACCATCGGCGCTGAAGAGCTTAACTTCCGTGTTCGGCATGGGAACGGGTGTGACCTCTTCGC
>NZ_WMKZ01000051.1 GCF_019024285.1 Alkalihalobacterium elongatum | reverse complement strand
TACAAAACCTAAACACCAATGACGCGGTACAATTCAAGTATTATGAGAATGGTCCGCAACAAGTAATCAAAAGCATTACAAAACAGAAGCAGGATCAACAAAAAGAAGAAACTAAAACGGAAACAGGGACATATATCGGGTTAGCCGACCCACACACCGTTGAAATCAAAACGAGCAAAGGCTATGAGGCGTATCAATTAAGCACATCTGCTCAAAAAATCGCGTTATTTTTAAAGCCGAATGAAACGATTACTTTTTCGTATAAACAAAAAGGACAGCAGCTTATCATTGAAGATATTAACAAATAATGACATGATAAAAAGTAAAGGCTCATTATTCAGAGTCTTTACTTTTACCATTTATAATATTAGAAATATCACCTTAGTTTATTTTTAAAGGGGTATGATCATGAAAAAACTATTATTAGTTGAAGATGAAAGGGTGTTAGCTAAGAACGTTTCTTTCTTTTTGAAGAAAGAAGGGTATGAAATAGACGTGGCTTATGATGGAGTCGAAGGGTGGGAGTTATTTCAGAAAAAGCATTACGACCTTCTCCTCCTTGATTGGATGATGCCGAAAAAAGATGGGTTGGACTTATGTCGCGATGTGCGGCAAGTTTCGGATGTCCCTATTATTATGCTAACGGCGAAAAGCGAAGTCATGGATAAAGTGATTGGATTGGAGGTTGGTGCCGATGATTATCTAGTCAAGCCGTTTCACCAAAGGGAACTATTAGCTAGAATGCATGCGCTTTTTCGTCGTAATGATAAGATCCAGTCCCGCACGACATCTAACCGTTTTATCCGCTATGAGAAATTAGAGTTAGATAAAGACGAGATGGTTGTCCGTTACAAAGAGGAAAGTATCCCGTTAACAGTCAATGAATTTAAACTTTTAGACGTAATGATGAAGCATCCAGGAAAAGTATTTTACCGAGAAGCGTTGTTTGAAAGAGTATGGGGTGACTCGATGGGCTATAACGATCGAACGGTTGATGTCAATGTAAGTCGTCTAAGGAAAAAATTAAATGAAGTAACGGGTGAAAATTACCTTCATGCCGTTCGTGGAGTCGGATATCGTTTCGGAGGCAATCCATGAAATTAAAATATCAAATGTGGCTTCTATTTTCTCTTCTTTTTGTAGTAATGGGGGTTGCACTTTATTATTTCATTGTAGCAGCATATGAAGAGCGAGTTATCGAAGGGCATGAAAATATAACGATCAGTCAAGGGGCATCGATCGTGGAAAGGCTTCAAGGCGTTTATCCTAAATTTCCAGAAAGAACAGCAGGCTATTTATCCACGTACAGTAATCGATTGGATGTTCGTTTACTCTTAATTGATGTACAAGGACAAGTGCGATATGACAGCTACGAGCAATTAGCTGCAGGAACGATAATTGATATACCGATACTAAGAGCAGAAAATCCATTACCTAGGACAACGTTTAAAGAAACATCTAATTACGGATATGTCCAGCACACCTTGTTATATTTAGAAGAAAATCAACCCGTTGGCGGCTATTTATTAATGATTGAAGATGTCAATATTTTATATGAAGACATTCGATCGTTTCAAAGCTGGATGATTTTTGTGATCGGAACGGCTATTATCATATTTTTTATTTTGAGTTTTGGAATTGCTTCCTTGTTTTCACGACCGATTTCTAAAATGATTACCGAAATGAATAAAATCTCACGTCATAACCGTTCGTTTAAATTTAGGCATCACCGTAAAGATGAAATAAAAGATCTATCGGTAGCGATTGAAGGAATGGTCCAACAGTTGAATCAGTACGAACAACGGCAAAGACAATTTTTGAGTGCATCCTCTCATGAATTAAAAACACCGCTTGCAACGATGCAGCTGATTAGTGAAAATTTAGCATCTGTTCGGGAAAGCCCTGAAGACCATGAAGAATTTGTTGCTGATCTTATGTTACAAATCGATAAAATGAAACAAATGGTGAATCAACTACTTGATATGAACCGTGCCTGGGACCGATCCTTAAGGAAAGAACCTCTGGAGGCTTCAGAAATAAAAAAACATATTCACAAGCACTTTCAGCATGTGTGTGAAAGCAAAAAGATCAAATTAGATTTTATCCTAGAGGATGTATTGATCCATGTTGATCTTGCTAGCTTTTTCCAAGTGGTCGATAACATCATTAGTAATGCGATTCGTTATTCTCCTTCAAACACAACGATAACAGTTACATTGACGAAAGCCGAAAAAGATAAAGTTGAACTTTTCATTTGTGATGAAGGAATTGGGATATCAAAAGAAGATCTAATATACGTATTTGAGCCTTTTTATAGGACAATGGATGCGAGTGAATGGAGTCAGGAGGGTAGCGGTCTGGGCCTTGCCTTAGTAAAACAAATCATTGAACAGCATGGTGGGACGATTACCGCTCAATCAACGAAAGGGAAAGGAACGTGTTTTCAAATTACGTTATGTAACAAAATTGTTACGTAGAGACAATGATCGAGATACAAATCTATTTTATGATGAAAATATACGATAGAGGGGGTATGAAGATGAAATGGTATTTAAAATTATTAATAGGAGTGTTACTTCCAGCCATTTTTATTGCAGGATGTGGAACCGATGTAGAACAGCCAGCAGGTCCAGATCAAAGTGAGGACATAACTGATGAAAATCAAGGGAATCCGGTAACAGAAGATGAATTAGACCCGAAAGAACCAGAACAGAAAATAACGAAGTCAGTCGTTCTCTATTTTGCAGATAAGGATCTAATGAAAAATTACCGTGTACGAGAAGAAGTAACCGCTGCAACAGAGGAAGATATGATTTATGCAGTCTTTGAGGTATGGATGGAGGGACCAGAACACGATAAACTTGTAACTCTAGTTCCTGCTGATGTTGTTGTCGAAACGATTAGCGAAGAGAACGATATGGCGTACATTAGTTTTTCAGAGGAAATTCGTAACGCGAATCTCGGATCTAGTGGAGAAATGCTGTTGGTCCAACAAATCGGGTTGATTCTAGAACAGTTTGGCTTTGCGCAAGTACAGGTTTTAATTGAGGGAGAGATAACGGAAACATTACTCGGTCACGTTTCAATCGACCAACCTTTCCCGACAGGTGATCCTGAAAAAATTGAGTGGATGGAGTAATATTGGGGTCAGACCCCCATTGTGTTAACGCGTTAACGCAGCGGGGGTCAGACCCACTGGCGTTGCATGCCTTTAAAATAGTTCCATTTTTTCAAAAAATAGTATTTACAGACATAAAAAAAACTCC
>NZ_WMKZ01000050.1 GCF_019024285.1 Alkalihalobacterium elongatum | reverse complement strand
GTAATGTTTGCTCATCAGCAACCCCCGTAACCGGTAAACCTTGGCTTTGTTGAAAAGCCATGACTTGAGCTTCGGTTTGAGAACCGAAGTAATTGGTCGTATTCCCAGGCACGGTAAATCCAACCTGATCGAGATCAATTTTTAGTTGGATAACAGCCTCATTGCGGTCGCCAAAGCGTAAACCAGTAGGAGTGGATTCAGAAGCAGCAATAACGGCATGTTGTAAGGCTAGTAAAGTCTGTGCATCAGCAACCCCCGTAACTGGTAAACCTTGGATTTGTTGAAAAGCCATGACTTGAGCTTCAGTTTGAGACCCAAAGTAGTTGGTCGTATTTCCAGGTACAGTAAACCCAACTTTGTCCAAGTCGATTTTGAGTGTTATTACATCTGCGTGTCGGTCACCGTTTTGTAATACAATGGTTTCTGCATTTGTGTCCTGAAAACTTATGAGCCCCCACCCAAAGGCTAGTAAGATAGTAATAGTCAAAACTACTAATTTATTAAACTTCAAAATGCTATATACACTCCTTCCAAATAATACGCTTCTTTTGTTTCATTCCAACTTACATCATACTACAAATTTCTTTATTCCGACATAAGTTCTAGTCGTTTATTCCCTAAAATAATGGAGAAAAAAGTAAAATTTTATAATAAAAAATCAGTGACATTTGTTCGATATTTCAGGATTAGACAAAAAAGGTAGGGAGACGATTGCTTTAGTCTTTTCATACTATCATTTTTGTCGAAAAACTATTAAACTGAGATTATATGTAAAATGGGAGGGGGCTTGTAATGATAGTCAAACGATTTTTGTCATTATTGATGTGCTTACTTTTGATCGTACCTGTAAGTTCTTTTTCAGTAATGGCAAATGATAGTGTTCATGCAGAAGAAATTGAGAAAGAGAAGACTATTTTTATTGAAGAATTAAAAGAAGAATCTATTACTCTTAGGATATTATCCGAGCTAGTCATAGAGGGTGTCCTTTTTTATTTAGAAGATGAACTCATTGACTCGGTGGAGTATGTAGAAGAAGGAAAGTATGAAATTGAAGGTATAACAACAGAAGATCTCCCTAATTTAGTTATCGTGTTTCTTGATGAAGGCGGTCTAGCTATTGCAACGATTGAAGGTTTAGAAGTCATTATCTTCCATGAACAAGATGATGAGCAAAATGAAATTATTGAGGAAGTGGTTGAAGGAGATCAGGACGTAGAACAGGATCTCACTGAAAAGGAAGCGACTTCGGAAAAGATCGAGGAAACTACTTTCTTCCTTCAATATGGAGATCAGAAACCTGAAGTGAGAGAGTTAAAAGAATACCTCCATACTTTAGGTTATTTTACGTCAGATCAGCCGCTTGAGTATTATGGACAAACGACTCGAAATCAGGTGGAACAGTTCCAAAGAGATATTGCCCTGCAAATAACTGGGGCCGTTGACGAGGAAACATGGCTACTTTTAGAAGGGTTAGCAACTGGAGACCTTCGCCAAGGGATGTACCGCGATGATGTAGTCGATTTAAAAATTCTCCTATATCGTAACGGTCTTAGCGTTTCCAGCAACCCTACTACATACTTCGGACCAATAACTGCTAGGCAGCTTCAAACGTTTCAAGAGCAGCAAGGGTTAGAAGTAACTGGTGTTGCATCTAGCGAAACACTACAAGCATTGGAAGCAGCTAGTGAGAATAACCTCTGGAACGGTGTGTACGATGAGCGAGTCATTTACCTTAAACTCATGCTGGCCAAAACAGGCCATTCGGTTTCAAGTAACCCAACGGATTTCTTCGGACCTATCACAGAGCGTCAGGTTAAGGCATTCCAGAAGGATTATGGATTAGCTGCAACTGGAGTCGTTACAAATGATGTTTGGGAAAAGCTTATAGATGTTACAGCTTTAAAACAAGGAATGTCTCACCGTGACGTCGTTCAATTAAAAATGGACTTAGCCATACTAGGATATAGTGTTTCGAGTAACCCAACTACATTTTATGGTACCATTACAGCTAGCATGGTAAGTGAGTTTCAAAGAGACTACGGACTTGAAGTAACAGGTGTTTCAGATATAATAACTGTAACGCTATTAAACGAATTAGCATCGGGCCCATTACGTGAGGGAATGTATCGCGACGATGTTGTCAACCTTAAGATTAATTTAGAAAAAGTAGGTTTTAAGGTTTCAAATAATCCAACAAACTATTTTGGTTCTATTACTACTTCTACCCTAATTTCATTCCAAGAAACATTTGGGTTAAAAGCTGACGGAATTGCTGATAGCGAAACAGTAAATCTATTAGCAGAGTTGGCAAATGGAAGTTTATACCTAGGCTTGAATAATAGTAAAGTAAGAGAAATGAAGATCCATTTAGCAGTACTAGGATACGATGTATCGGATCGACCAACTGGACTATATGGTTCAATAACAGAACGAATGGTTTCAGAATTCCAAAGTGATTTTAATTTACCTGTAACAGGTGCAGCTGATTCAAGAACGTTAAAGCTGTTAAGAGAAAGAGCTACTGGGCCTTTGCAAGAGGGAATGTATCGCGACGATGTCGTTATACTTAAAATTATGCTGGCAGAAGCAGGTTTCCGCGTTTCTAATAGAAATACCAATTATTTTGGACCTATAACAACCACTCGAGTGAAAGAGTTCCAAGCAAGTAAGAACCTATCACAAACGGGTATTGTAGACAACACTACACTAAATGAGCTGCGAAATGCATCAGGGATACTATACAATGGTTTACGCCATCGCGATGTTATCGAATTAAAGCTAAATCTAGAACGAGCTGGGTTTAAAGTGTCAAACAACCCAACAAACTATTTTGGCCCTTCGACCGAATTGCGGGTAAAAGCGTTTCAAAAACGATATGGCCTTTCTGAAACAGGAATCGTAGATAAAGCAACGAAAAGAATGTTAGAGCGAGTTGTTAATAATGAAGTGGCGCGAAGTGTCAGCTCAATTGTTGATGGAAGTAAAAACTACAGCTACAGACAGCTTCAAAGAGATATTAATACTCTAGAGTTTTTCTATCCAGGCTTAATTGAAACAAGAGTTATCGGTAAATCAGTTGATGGACGTAATCTTTATGCGATTAAATTAGGAACAGGCTCAAAAGAAGTATTCTTTAATGGGTCTAACCATGCACGTGAGCATATGACAACCAACGTACTAATGAAAATGGTCGATGAATATGCAAGAGCTTATGCGGGGCATTACAATATTGGAAGTTATAATGTTAGAAGTATACTAAACGATGTAAGCATTTGGTTTGTGCCGATGGTAAATCCAGATGGAGTTATGCTCGTTCAACAAGGTGCGAGTACTGCTAAAAATCCGTCACAAGTAATCGCAATCAATGGAGGAAGCACGAACTTTTCGTCTTGGAAGGCTAACATTCGTGGTGTTGACTTAAATCGCCAATTTCCAGCATTATGGGATACGATCACTGGAAATCCAGGTAGACCTAGCCCATCCAACTATAAGGGGACAAGACCTTTAAGTGAACCAGAAGCGAAAGCTCTTTATGACTTTACGCTGAGCAGAAATTTCCTGACAGCGATCTCGTATCACTCATCAGGTGAAGTAATTTATACTCGCTATAACCAGGAACCGTATTCTCAACGAATAGCGCGAGGGGTTTCTAATATTACAGGCTATTCGCCTATCAACCTACAGCATAGCGCGAGTGGCGGTGGATTTACAGATTGGTTTATCTTAAGTCAAAAGAAACCAGCACTTACACCTGAAATATCACCATTTGTTGGCCCAAGGCCAGTACCGCTAAGTAACTGGAGTCGAATTTGGACACAGAATCGCACGGTCGGCTTATACATTGCTGATGAGGCAAGAAAACGTTAAATGACAATTTAAAGAAGAAGAGTAGACTTATGGTCACTCTTCTTTTTTCTTGCAACTAAAGTCCTGTATTGGGTTTTTGTAGGAAAATGAACAGGCTTTCAAGTGATTTTTGGCTTATATTACATGAATAGTTTCTATTATACTATTTACTTGCTTTTATTTAATCGGTTAGAATACATATAGTATTTTGTCTAGTCTTGTCAAATTGGAAGGGGTTTGTAAATGCTGAAAAGTATTAGGTATTCTTTAATCTCTGGAGTAACAGCAACAATGGTAGTATTCGTCCCTGTTACATCAAATTGGACACATGCAATTGAAACTAACCATGTTGAAGAATACTTCATTTTAGAAGTTGGTTCACACGGTATGGATGTTGTAGAACTTAAGCAAGCACTTAAGCTTTTAGGTTATGACATCGATATTGAAGAAATTGAATTTGAATTGTATGAACCAACAGAAGAAGAAATTTTAGACATTGAAATTTTCGATGAAGCAACTGAAGAGCAAGTGAAGTTATTGCAAGAATTCTATGAGCTTGAGGTAACTGGAACAGTAGATAAAGAGTTGTTTTTATTTATTCTTGAACAGGCTGATGAATTATATGAAGATAGTGATCTTCTATTATCTACTGGTGATATAACAGTCAATAAAGATGAGTCAGAAGACCTAGAAACTTCTGAAATCGATGAGGTTGAACATACTAACGATCAAGAAACTCAAGAATTGGTTACTGCCGAAGAGGAAGTTGCAGCTGCTTCAGTAACTAGTATGGCTGTTGAAGATGTACTTCAACTAGGAGACTATGATGATAGAGTCGTAGACTTAAAAATAAACTTAGAGATTATGGGCTTCAAAGTTTCCGATAATCCAACGACTTTTTACGGCCCAATTACTGCCCAAAGAGTAACTGAGTTTCAAGCTGCCTACGGATTACCTGAAACAGGAGTAGCAAACCAGGACACAATTGATCGTTTAAACGAATTAGCAACAGGTCCGTTACGTATTGGCATGTATCGTGATGATGTGGTTCAGTTAAAAAAGGACCTAGATGCACTTGATTTTACAGTGCCAGGTAATACAACCAGATACTTTGGTCCACAAACTAATACGCAAGTTATGGCGTTCCAAAAAGCACACGGATTAACGGCTGATGGAATTGTAGGACAAGCTACATTAGATAAAATTGAAGAGCTTCTAAATAAACAAGTAACCATTGCTTCACTAACAGAAGCAGAAGTAATTCAGTTAAAAGTGAACTTAGGAATTCTGGGCTACCATGTTTCAAGTAATCCGAATGGAAATTATGGACCAATCACAACGCAAAGAGTACGTGAATTTCAAGCGGACCATCGTTTACCAGCAACGGGTGTAGCGGACAGAGCAACTGTAAATCTTTTAAATGAGCTAGCAACAGGTCCACTACGTATAGGAATGTACCGTGAAGACGTCATCCAGCTTAAAATAGATCTTGAAAAAGTAGGTTTTCAGGTTTCTAGTACACCGACGAATTACTTCGGTTCAATGACTGAATCTCAATTAAAGGCTTTCCAAAAGGCTCATGGGTTAAAAGTAGATGGAATAGCTGGAGAAGCTACATTGAATAAATTGAAAGATCTGACTTCAGATGTATTATCCGCTGGAATGACTGATGAACGGGTCATTCAACTAAAGATTAATCTAGGGATCTTAGGGTTCCCTGTATCAAGTAACCCAACAGGGCTATACGGACCAATTACAACGAGACAAGTAAGCGAGTTCCAGGCGACTTACGGGTTACCTGTTACAGGAATGGCCGATGCAGTAACCTATCAATTACTAGATGAGTTAGCAAATGGACCAATGAAACTAGGTCTGTACCGTTATGACGTAGTAGATCTTAAATTAAAATTAGAACTAGCAGGGTTTTCAGTATCGAGTTCTTTAACGAATTATTTTGGCCCGATTACAGAAACACAAGTAAAAGCTTTCCAAAGTGCACATGGTTTACAAGCATCTGGTATCGCTGACCAACAAACTTTAGATAAATTACATGAAGTGACTTCTAGCTACTTCCTATATCTAGGTGTGTTTGACCCGAAAGTAATTGATTTGAAGAGAAACCTAGGGATTATGGGCTATGGTGTTTCTGGTAGTTTAACAGACTTCTTTGGATCGATTACAAGACAACAAGTAATGGAATTCCAAGCAGCAAACAGCCTAAAAGTGAATGGTGGAGTCGATCAGAAAATGATGGACCTCTTAAGTGAGATGGCTAATGGTCCATTACGTGAAGGAATGTACCGTGAAGATGTAATTGATTTAAAGAGGCAATTGGCACAGCTTGGTTATGGTGTTTCTACTAATCCAACAAATTATTTTGGACCAATTACAAAGCGTCAATTAACACAATTCCAAGCCGATTATGGACTGCCTACAACTGGAATTGCCGATCAAGCGACACTAGATAAATTAGAAGAGTTAACGGCAAAAGAAATCATTACTCATATGCAGTCAAGCTACACAATGTCACAATCTATTGATAGACAACTTGCATTAAATCCACCACCGCAAACGGATAGGTATCGCAATGCACCTGCCTATATCCATAGTAGCTTAGCGGATATTGTCGAACGTGGGGCAATCACAGGTACAAGTGTAAACTTAAGAACGTCTCCACGATTAGGTACTAGCACGAATATAGCTACAACAGTCAGCCAGGGAACAACGTTTACGATCTTACGCGAAGTGTCTGGTGATACATTTAACGGCAGTAACAGATGGTACGAAATTTCTTATAATGGTCAAAAATTATATGTCCACACAGAGCTTGCTAGTAATACAAAGGTTGCACAGCTAACAAGTAATGCGAATGTAAGAGATTCAGCAAGCGGCTCGAGTCACCTTTTTGGAACGGCATCAAGGAATGCTGAATTTGTTCTTCTGAGAACAGTAACGGGTACGACTGTGAGTGGGAGTAACGTTTGGTATGAAATTAGATACAGTACATGGAGAAATGCTAGGCAATCGGATTTTGTGAACTTCTTAGATCCAGATCGAAATGACCGTTTCCAACATTTGGTACTATCATCAAGTGCTGGGGTATCGGCTAGTCAGTTAAACAACTTACTTTCTGGTAAGGGTGCTTTACATGGATTAGGCCAAGCGTTCATCGATGGTGGAAAAGCGCATTCAGTAAATGAAGTTTACTTAATTGCTCATGCCTTACTAGAAACTGGACACGGAAGATCAAGCTTAGCAACAGGTATTGATGTAGGTATTAACAGTAGTGGTAACCTTGAGTTAGTAACGGATAGCAATCGAAGTAGGTTATCTAGTATCCGAACAACTCATAATATGTTTGGTATTAATGCAATTGATAGCGATCCATATCGTCAAGGAGCGTTCCACGCGTATCGCCAAGGCTGGTTTACACCTGAAGCAGCTGTGATTGGTGGTGCAAGGTTCATTGGTCAGCGTTATATCCATAACCAGTATAATCAAAACACATTGTACAAAATGAGGTGGAACCCAGCAAACCCAGGATTCCCTCAATATGCAACGGATATGGAATGGGCGACTAAACAAGTACCTATGATTAAAAACTTGTATGATCAATTAGAAAATCCGACGTTACACTTTGATTTTATACGTTACAGATAATAGGTGAATGGGAAAAGAAAAGCGCAAAAAGAGTAAAGAGCAAAAGAGCCTAAGGATGAGGATCCTTAGGCTCTTTTGGTTGTGGGGGAGTTGTTGAAACGTAGGAGGAGGTAGTCATAGAGAGTGAATGGAGTAGAGGGAGTAGTTGAAAAGTAGAAGGGAGTAATCATAGAGTGGCTATGGAGCCCAGCAAGTGGCTGAAAAGCAGGTGAAGGTAATCATAGAGCGGCAATGTTGCCCAGCAAGTGGCTGAAAAGCAGGTGAAGGTAATCATAGAGCGGCAATGTTGCCCAGCAAGTGGTTGAAAAGCAAGAGGAGGTAATCATAGAGAGGCAATGGTGCCCAGCAAGTGGTTGAAAAGCAGGTGAAGGTAATCATAGAGCGACAATGGAGCCCAGCAAGTGACTGAAACGTAGGTGAAGGTAATCATAGAGAGGCAATGGAGCCCAGCAAGTGGTTGAAAAGCAGGTGAAGGTAATCATAGAGCGACAATGGAGCCCAGCAAGTGACTGAAACGTAGG
>NZ_WMKZ01000004.1 GCF_019024285.1 Alkalihalobacterium elongatum | reverse complement strand
AGAAAAGCGGAAGGTGCCTGCTTATCGGCGACAAGCGCTGGAGGACCAGCATTAGTGTCCTGGTTTTGGACACGATGATGGACCGAAGCGACCTCGAGCCGATGGCACCTGCAGCTAGACAAAGAAAAGCGGAAGGTGCCTGCTTATCGGCGACAAGCGCTGGAGGACCAGCATTAGTGTCCTGGTTTTGGACACGATGATGGACCGAAGCGACCTCGAGCCGATGGCACCTGCAGCTAGACAAAGAAAAGCGGAAGGTGCCTGCTTATCGGCGACAAGCGCTGGAGGACCAGCATTAGTGTCCTGGTTTTGGACACGTTGGCTGTGAGAACCGATCTCCTATCCATAGAGAGCGAGTAAACGATAAGATATATATTAGCAGTTGCCACTTTATAAAGATAATAAAATACAGTCCTGTATGGATGAGATCCTTCAAACTAGGGAAGTTTATCAACAAATGCTTTTTACAGGAAAAGATCCAAGGAGATTAACAAAATGAAAGAAATAGAACTCAAACTACAAGGGAAAATAAAACGACTAACAAACAAAACTTTCAAATTTGATGAACGAGTTAGGGAAGGTTGGTTTTCTGCAGTATACTTCTTAAAGACTCGGGAAATCGTTGAAAAACATAAATCAAACAATACGGTTACAATGCAGTTTTTTCAAAAAACCAATGCTGTCCTTTGTGGTACGGACGAAGTTATAGCCTTAATTAAAACCTTTGCAAAGGATCCCGAAAGTCTCGTAATTCATTCGTTAAAAGATGGAGATAAAATTAAACCATTTGAAACGGTATTAACGATTACAGGTCCATATCAAAATTTTGGCTACCTAGAGGGAATTATCGATGGTATTTTCGCGAGAAGAACTTCAGTAGCCACTAACGTCTATAATGTCGTTAAATCAGCTAGAAAATCTGGTTACCAAAAACCAGTGATCTTTATGGGAGACCGTGATGATCATTTTACACAGCAAGCTGGTGATGGATATGCATCGTATATTGGTGGTTCCAGAGCACAAGCGACACATGCCATGCATGAATGGTGGGGTAAAAAAGGGATGGGGACAATGCCTCATGCATTAATTCAACTTTTTGAAGGTGACGTTGTTGCTGCGACACAAGCTTATAAAGAGACGTTTCCAGAAGATGACTTAATGGCACTTGTCGATTACAACAATGATGTAATAACGGATTCACTACGTGTTGCTAGAGAATTTGGAGAGGAATTAAAAGGGGTACGTGTTGACACTTCGCGGACAATGGTTGATCAGTACTTTTGCCGCAACCCTAAAGTAATGGGCTCTTTTGACCCGCGTGGAGCGAACCCAGAGTTAATTTTTGCACTTCGGAAGTCACTAGATGAGGAAGGATTTAACCATGTAAAAATCATTGCAACAGGTGGCTTTACTGCCGAACGAATTGCAGAATATGAAGATTTGGGAGTCCCAGTGGACATTTACGGAGTAGGTAGCAGTTTATTAAAAATTAATATTGGCTTTACTGGAGATAATGTCATCTTGA
This sequence comes from Alkalihalobacterium elongatum, assembly GCF_019024285.1. GTDB lineage: Bacteria > Bacillota > Bacilli > Bacillales > Bacillaceae_F > Alkalihalobacterium > Alkalihalobacterium elongatum. The sequence continues at coordinate 250,809 of NZ_WMKZ01000004.1, read as the reverse complement.
ACGGGAAAGATGAAGCCAAAGCTGGTAGAAGATACCGAGAAAACCCTAACCTTGAGCTGGTTGAATAGGGTAGTAAACGAGTTTATGACCACTTACGTGTAGGGTGGTACAAGTACTTTCACATTTCCAAAGACCTGTCTAAAGTGACAGGTCTTTTCTAAAACTTTGGGCATATATTATCTGGTGGAAGTAGAAATTGTGGTCTTTGGCCTATTTTTGCGTTGGTCACTCATTTCTAGTTTTTCTAATTCGTTGTTTCTGTTATAATAAATCTTTGTATGGCGTATCCTAAATGAAAATATTTATTCCCCAATTCAGTGGAATTTTCATACATAAGTAGTAATAGTGTTTTTTTGGAGAAGATATCATCATTTATTTGGAGGTTCAGTCAATGACTGTTTACCATTTTGTAGGAATTAAAGGGTCGGGAATGAGTGCATTGGCTCAAGTCATGCACGATATGAATTATACTGTACAAGGTTCAGATGTAGAAAAAGTGTTCTTTACGCAAAAACCTTTAGAAGAAAAAGGTATTAAAATTTTACCTTTTAGTGCAGAGAATATTGAAGAAAATCAAGTGATTATTTCTTCAGCAGCTTATAAAGATGACCACGTTGAAATTCAACGTGCAAGAGAAATGGGATTAGATGTTTATCCATATCCTATCTTTTTAGGTGAATTTATTAAAAAGTTTACCAATATTGCGGTTACTGGTGCTCACGGGAAGACTTCAACAACAGGGTTATTAGCCCATGTTCTTGGTGAAGCACAGCCTACTTCATTTTTAATCGGTGATGGAACAGGAAAAGGTGCACAAGATAGTAAGTACTTTGTATTCGAGGCATGTGAGTATCGACGACATTTTCTAAACTATACTCCTGATTACTGTATTATGACGAATATTGATTTTGATCATCCAGATTATTTCAAAGATGTAGAAGATGTCTATACGGCATTTCAGGAAATGGCAATGCAAGTTAACAAGGCCATTGTTGCTTGTGGAGATGATCAGTATTTACAACAGATTCAAGCAAATGTACCTGTTGTATTTTACGGTTTTGGCGAACATAATGATTTTCAAGGACGAAATTTGCAAGTGACAGAATCAGGGCTTTCATTTGATGTATTTGTAAGAAATAATTTTTACGGAACATTTACGATCCCAGGATACGGTAAGCATAATGTTTTAAATGCTCTATCGGTTATTGCATTATGTCACTATGAAAATGTATCTGCTGAAGTACTCAGTGAACACTTAGCTACATTTCAAGGTGTTAAACGAAGATTTAGCGAAACATTTTTTAAAGACCAAGTTTTAATTGATGATTATGCACATCATCCAACCGAGATCTATGCAACTATTGATGCTTCTCGACAAAAGTACATGGAAAAAGAGATCGTTGCCATTTTCCAACCGCATACTTTTACAAGAACTAAGGCTTTCTTAGGTGAGTTTGCTAATAGCCTAAATCAAGCAGATAAAGTTTATTTATGTGATATATTCGGTTCAGCTCGTGAAGAGAGAGGCAACCTGACGATTAATGATCTAAAGGATCTAATTCCAAATAGTGAAGTAATCGATGAGAATGAAGTAGAGAAATTAAAGCAACACGATAATGGCGTCTTGTTATTTATGGGTGCAGGTGACATCCAAAAATTCCAAAAAGCCTATGAAGAAGTATTAAAATAAATTCTTAAATAAAAAAAAGCAGAAGGATGGTGTTGATGTTGAACCGTCTTTCTGCTTTTTTAGATTAAAGTGCAAATAGAAGCACTTGGAGGTAATAATGCCCAAGGGAATAAAACTAAGCAGGGAACGAAAGAGGTTAATTCATGCCCGAGAAAGGAAAAAATTAGGTAAATAAGAGAACGAAAGAGGGCCACTCGTGCCCACTAGAGGGAGAAAGTAGGAGAACATAGGAACAAAAGCGCCGAATCGCCCCCACAAGAGGGGAAAATTAGAGTAATTGAGGAACAAAAGCGACCTAATTATGCTCAGCATAAGAAATAAACTAGGCGAAGAATTAAGGAACAAAAGAACCCCCCGTCAAAGAAACTCCAAAGAGTACCCAGTCACTACCCAGAAACAAAAAAAGCGTAAGGGGAGTTGCTTCCTCCCATACGCTTTTAAAATTTAAGCAAACTCAATAACCATAAGCACTTTAAAAATTATTTCAAGTTCTCTGGGTTTAATGCTTCTAATTCAGGGACTACGAAGCGACCGTCTTTACGAATAAGTACATCATCAAAATAAATTTCTCCACCGCCATATTCAGGACGCTGGATCATGACAAGGTCCCAATGGATAGCAGAGTGATTATCGTTAAACGCATCATCATAACATTGTCCTGGAGTAAAGTGGAAGCTGCCATCAATTTTCTCATCGAAAAGAATATCCTTCATAGGATGTTGAATATATGGGTTAACCCCGATCGCAAATTCACCAACGTAACGAGCGCCTTCATCAGTATCAAGGATCTTGTTAATTCTTTCTGTGTCGTTTGAAGTAGCTTCGATAATCTTTCCATCCTTAAATGTAAATTGAACATTTTCAAAAGTAAAGCTTTGATATGGAGATGGCGCGTTATACGAGATTGTACCGTTAATGGAGTCTCTAACTGGTGCTGTATAAACTTCTCCATCAGGGATATTCATATGCCCTGCACATTTTACAGCAGGAATATCTTTAATCGAGAAGGTTAGGTCTGTGCCAGGCCCTTTAATTTGAACTTTATCGGTGTTGTTCATTAACTCTACAAGCGCATCCATTGCTTTGTCCATTTTTCCGTAATCCAAGTTACAAACATCAAAGTAAAAATTTTCAAAGCTTTCCGTACTCATATTCGCTAATTGAGCCATTGATGAGGAAGGATAGCGCAGGACACACCACTTGGTCTTCGGTACACGAATTTCACGATGAACTTTTGTTCCTACTGTTTTACTATGTAAGGCCATGTTTTCAGAAGGAACATCACTTAATTCAGAAATATTATTTCCAGCACGCAAGCCGATATAAGCATCCATTTCCTTCATTACATTCGCCTCAAATTGAGCTGTAAGGGCTTGCTGTTCTTCTGTAGCATTCATTAATAAGGCACGATCTACTTGATGATCTTTTATAGTAACAAAAGGTAAACCACCTGCTGCATAAGCTTCTTGGACGAGGGCATTCACTAATTCTTTTTGAAGACCGAAATTTTCTATTAATATCTTTTCGCCCTTTTGGAGACGAACTGAGTAATTAATTAGATTTTTGGCTAAAGTAGTAATTCTTGGATCTCTCATCGTTGCAATTCCTCCTAAATGTATTTCTAATATTTATATTGTAAACGTTTAATAGCTAATATAATAGCAGTCGTTCAATTATTAGTAAATGGTACTAGTTCAAAATTTATGCAGGAGAATTGTATTGTTTGTAGAAATTCTTATCAAGTCTCCGTTTAAAAAAGCTTCTAAGTGGGTAAATAGCATTATGTAGGGAGGTGTACAACACAATGATGATCGTATACATAAGTGTAGCAGTTGTCGCTTTAGCATTTTTAATTTTAGTTATTTATCTTGTCCAAACATTAAAGTCAGCCACTAAAACATTAAACAATGTAGCAGATACTGTGAGTAGTCTAGAAAAGCAATTACAAGGAGTAACAAGAGAGACGGAATTCTTACTTCAAAAGACGAACCGTCTTGCAGATGATATACATGATAAATCCCAATCTCTCAATACGATGTTTGACTCTGTTAAAGATTTGGGTCAATCGGTTCAAACCGTTAATGACTCTTTAAAGAGAGTTTCGAATACTGTAGCGAGACAATCAGAACAGCAATCCGCTCAAGTTGCACAAGTCGTTCAATGGGGCAATGCAGCTATTGATTTATATTCTAAGTGGAAAGAAAAAAAGCAACACCATCCTAACGATGTTAATTCATAAAAGGAGGAATTTAATATGGGAGACAGAGATATGAATACTAAGGATTTTTTAATCGGTTCATTAGTTGGAGGAATTGTAGGTGCGTCTGCAGCACTACTTTTAGCACCAAAATCAGGTAAAGAGCTTAGAAGTAATATTAATGACCAAGCTCAAGCAGCAAAAGAAAAAACGACTAAATTTACGAATACAGCGTATGAAAGAGGAAATGAGTGGGCTTCTCTTGCGAAAGAAAAGTCTTCACACCTTGCAAGAACAGTTTCAGAGCAATCTTCTCAAGTTGTGGATAAAGTAAAAGAAGTTACAAAAAATATTAAAACGGATGTAGAGGATGCTCAAAGCTCTGCAGAAGATTTAGTAGCTGATGTAACGGATCAATTTGAAGATAGTGCGGAAAATGTAAAAGATAGCATTCAGGAAGAAGTTGAAAATCTGCACAATTCAATTACAGAAGCATCAGAAAAGCGTAAAGAGACAGCAGAGCAGGTATAAAGGAGAATTAGTCATGCAGAAAGTAAATACTACCGAAGAGTTTACAGCATTATTAAAAGAACATAAAAAGTTAATTTTATTAAAAAACAGTACAACATGTCCTGTTAGTCATGAGGCTTATAAAGAATTTTCAAAATTTGTAGAAGAGCAACCAGATGAATCTTTCTTTTACTTAAACGTTCAAGAAGCAAGACCATTATCAAACGATATTGCTGAACAATTTGATGTGAAGCACGAATCGCCACAAGCACTCCTATTTTCTGATGGTCAAGTAGTTTGGAATGCATCTCACTGGAACGTAACTGCTTCAAAATTAAATGCTGAATGGAGTAAAATCTAATAGGCAAACAAAAAGTGCAACCAAGTAGATGGTTGCACTTTTTGTTTAGGACTTTTGCTAAAGCGGGGTCAAGAAATAATTTTAGTTGTTGACTGTTTTCACTGACACGACCCGTATTTCAAGCTTATCTCCGCTATATATTGGCTCACTAAATGAGGCATCTTTATCGTTCCTAAGTACTAAAATACGTTCATCAGGTTGTGGTGAAATATTTACATCTACAAACCGAAATAAATCTTGAAAGATAAATGGTTCAGTATTCAATACTGTCATAGTTAAATTTTCGCCGTTTATTAATGGCGTTTGGCCTTCGAGTGGCTTGCCGTTACGCTTAATTTCAACAAATGGTTTGATCAATTGAACGGGTGTACCGTTATATTGGACAGTTATGGACTGTTCTGTCGGAGTCTTTAATTCTTTTCGTAAGTCTGTAACTGCAGGAAAAGGTCTATCAACTAGGTTCACATGCAAATTATCACCATTTTTTATAGTGGACTCTAGGTTTACCTCAATATTATTCAAGGTGAGCGAATGCCCTTGTGACAATAAAATTTTCCTATTGTCTACATAAACGAAGAATGGTGTAAGTGAAACTACTTCGTTTGTGAACTGAAGAAAAGTAAGAATATCCTTTACTGTTTTTGGTTGCTGAACTAGAAGCTCATCTCTTTCTTGAAGTAACTCTGAACCTGTTGTTTGTTTGCCGTTTTTTAATAGGAGTGCAGGTACGGAGACAGCCTGACCATTTAAGATGATGTTGACTGCAGGAATATCTTCAACGATATCAGATACAGTTGCAACAGCAGGAGCACCATTTTTTCCTTTTTCAATCGTAATACAATCATTTGCTTCTAGTAGAGCATCGAGAGTAGTTTGTTGACCGTTTTTAAATATTTTTGGTGGTTCTCCATGAGTGCCAGGAATAGTAACGAGCTGGTCATTTACATAGATCATCATCGCACTGCCTGGTTTTCCGTAAAGTTTTGAAATTTGTACCCCTGCAGCTAGCAAACCATCACCAACAGTTAACTTTTTCACGTCAAATACTCGAATCGTTCGGTCATTAACAGAAATACTAATGTATTCGATAGGATTTTCTTTAGCTGCAATTGCGATTCCAATCGGAGTCACTAGTTCAGGCCCTTCCTTAATCCCTTCAGTCGAAGCTAATGTTTTGATAGCGTCAATTCCGCGAATAGCCACTCGGTTATCTGGAAGGTGTAAAGCTTGAGCGATATATTTGCTTAGGCGAGGCGTCATGCTTCCTCCGCCAACGAGCATAACCGCCTTGGGTGATTTTCCATTAAGCTCGAGAATTTGCGTTGTAATGGCGTTGGCCAACTCTTTGATCGTCCCTTTGATAGCTTCAATAACAGCATCTCTAGAATACGTTGTTTCAAATCCTAAAATATCAGTTAAAGTAATTTCATCCCTTTCAGATAGTTGCCTCTTAACGAGTTCTGCATCAGGAAAATCTAGGAGAAAATGATCGCTAACAGCCTCGGTTACTTCATCCCCAGCAAATGGAACCATTCCATATGCAGTTACTGTCCCTTCATCTGTTATAGCAATATCTGATGTTCCTGCACCGATATCAACAAGAGCTACATTTAACCTACGCATGGATTGTGGGATAAGAACATTAATAGCAGCAATTGGTTCAAGTGTAAGAGCCTCTAATTCTAACTGACTGCGTTGCAGGGCAGCAATTAAAGACTCAACGACAACTTTTGGTAGAAAGGTGGCAATCACTTCAACAGTTGCCGTTTGTCCAGATTGATCGAGCAGGCTGCCTATTTTTTCTCCATCTAAACGATAATCTAGTACAGAATAACCTACACAGTAGTAATTAAAGCTTTCTTTATCATTAAAATCATTAGCAAGTTTATACTGTGCTTGTTGTACAGCACTTAGTTCTAGATGGAGGACATCTTCTAGATTAACAATACTCTTGCCAGAAATGTTCAATTCAACTTTAGCTCGCTTCGTTTTCAAGGATCTACCAGCAGCGGCTACACAAACTTTTTTTAACTTCCCGTGTTTTTCTTCTAAGGTAGACTTAATTTCCAGTATTAGTTCTGATACGGATAAAACATTATGAATTTGACCATCTAACATTGCCCGGTCTTTATGTTCTTTTGAAATAATATCTATTACTTCATAGCAACCTTTTCTTTGGTGTAAAATAAGACCAACAACTGATCTTGTCCCAATATCTAGTGCAAAAATAGGCGTATCTATATTTGTGTTCATTAGTAACACCTTCTTAATGAGTATTTCATAAACTATAAAATCACTATTATGTTATTTTGTAAAAATAACATAATTCACTTTAGTACTTAAAAGCGTTTAATCAATAAAGAAAAAAGTCGTGACATATAGTAAAATATCGTTTATAATAATCCCTAATCATTAGAAATGTACCATATTTCTTAAAACATTGAAACAAACAATAAGGAGTGGGAGAGATGAGTAACGAGCAATTAGATATGTTGAGAGACAAGTTAGATGAGGTTAATTTACAGCTATTAGAGCTAATTAATGAGCGTGCCCGCTTAGTTCAAGAAATCGGTAAAGTAAAAAATAAGCAAGGTGTAAATCGATTTGATCCAGTTCGTGAGCGAAAAATGCTTAATTTAATAGCTGAAAATAATAATGGACCGTTTGAAACATCTACATTACAACATTTATTTAAACAAATTTTCAAAGCAGGATTGGAACTTCAAGAAGATGATAATCGCAAAGCTCTACTTGTTTCTCGTAAAAAACATCCTGAAGATACTATCATCAATATTAAAGGAGAACTTGTTGGTGATGGACAACAACGTCTCGTAATGGGACCATGTGCTGTTGAAAGCTACGAGCAGGTTGCTGAAGTTGCTAAGGCGATGAAAGCACAAGGAATGAAATTATTACGTGGTGGAGCATATAAACCGCGTACATCTCCATACGATTTCCAAGGCTTAGGACTTGAAGGCTTACAAATCTTAAAACGCGTTGCAGATGAATATGATATGGCTGTTATCAGTGAAATCGTGCGACCTGAAGATATCGAAGTTGCAGTAGAATATATTGATGTTATCCAAATTGGTGCACGTAACATGCACAACTTTGAGTTGTTGAAAGCAGCTGGATCTGTTAATAAGCCAGTTCTTTTAAAAAGAGGACTTTCTGCTACGATCGAAGAATTCATCAACGCTGCAGAATATATTATTTCTAAAGGAAATGGTAACATCATGCTATGTGAGCGTGGTATCCGTACTTACGAAAAAGCAACACGTAATACATTAGATATCTCAGCTGTTCCAATTTTAAAACAAGAAACTCATTTACCAGTATTAGTTGATGTTACTCACTCTACTGGACGGAGAGATCTGCTACTTCCAACGGCAAAGGCTGCTTTAGCTATTGGAGCTGATGCGGTAATGGCTGAAGTCCATCCAGACCCAGCAGTAGCACTTTCTGATTCTGCTCAACAAATGGATATCGGACAATTCAACGAATTTTTGAGCAACCTTAGAGAGTCAGGTTTATACAAATTTTAATATCTAAATAGTAAGGGGCTGTCTCATAATAGAGTCAGGCACCTCGACCCTAAAATAAAGTGTTTTGATGCATTAGTGGTATTTTAGGAAAGTCGGGGGACTGGACACTCATGATTGAGACAGTCTCTTTTTGCTTAAATAAATGAGTATAGGAAATATGTGTTAAGGAAATTGCTAATAAATAGGATAGTATACGCACATTAAGGAGTTACATCGACACATTTCTACATAAAATAAGGAAATTAACAAATCTACTTAAAAACACTCATCAAACTGTCGATATAAGTACTGTAAACCAATTGCGGAACCTCCTTAATGTATCGTATGATAACAATACAATTAAACCAATTTTACTCAAAGGTTATTTAATATATAGAGGAGGATCATCGTGAATACAACAATTTATGATGTAGCAAGAGAAGCAGGAGTATCAATGGCAACCGTTTCTCGTGTTGTTAATGGTAACCCAAATGTTAAACCTGCAACACGAAAAAAAGTAATGGAGGCAATCGAACAACTGGGTTACAGACCCAATGCTGTTGCTAGAGGGTTAGCGAGTAAAAAAACAACTACAGTAGGTGTAATTATCCCTGATATTTCAAGTATCTTCTTTGCGGAGTTAGCTCGCGGTATTGAAGATATTGCAACGATGTATAAATATAATATTATTCTTTGTAATTCAGACCAAAACAAAGAAAAGGAAATCCGTCTTATTAATACGTTGTTAGAGAAGCAAGTGGACGGTATTGTCTTTATGGGCGGACAAATTACAGAGGAGCATGCTGATCACTTTAAAAACTCCCCAGTACCAGTTGTATTAGCGGCGACATTAGATGCTGAAAAAGCGATTCCGTCTGTTGTTATTGATTATCAACAAGCGGTGTACGATGCGATTAACCATTTACTATCTGAAGGTCATAAAAGCATTGGTATGTTATCTGGACCTCTTGAAGATCCAGTAAATGGTTACCAGAAGTTTGCGGGTTATCGTCAAGCGATTGAAGAAGCAGGTTTAGAATTTAATGAAGACATGGTTAAAATTGGGGATTATACGTATGATTCTGGGATTGAAGCGATGCAAAGCTTTATAGAGATGGAAGAAAAACCTACTGCTATTTTTGCTTCTACTGACGAAATGGCATTAGGTATTATTCACGGTGCCCAAGATAAGGGATTCGATGTACCTAAAGATTTTGAAGTTGTCGGCTTTGACAATACTCGTTTAGCAACAATGGTACGTCCAACCTTAACGACAGTAGTACAACCTATGTATGATATCGGAGCTGTTTCGATGCGGTTATTAACTAAGTTTATGAATAAAGAAGAAGTCACAGACCATATTGTCGTCCTGCCACATCGGATAGAGTTTCGAAATTCTACCGTTAAAAAGGAAAGTTAACTCTAAACACTTATACAAGTGGTAGGTGGACATCTTTAGGGAGAGGATTATGAAGAAGTTTGATATTTTGACGGTTATAGGTATTTTTGTAGGAATTTCAGTTCTATTATTAGCAATTTTCTCTAATTCTGGTCCATCTGGAGTTGTATTTTTCATTCAAATCGCTTCAATTTTAATTGTATTTGGTGGAACACTAGCTGCTACGGTAATCAATTTTACAATAGCAGAAATCAAGGTTCTGCCGAAAGTATTTCTAGAGGCTTTTCGCCATGAAGACCGTGATTTAAATGGATTAATAGATACTTTTGTTGAGCTATCTGGTAAAGCTAGGCGGGAAGGTTTACTAGCGTTAGAAGTAGGCTTAGAAGAGGTTGAGGATCCTTTTATAAAAAAGGGAGTATTACTTGCTGTAGACGGGATAGAGCCAGATGTAATTAAAGATATTATGATGGCTGAAGTAGTCGCTATGGAAGAAAGACACCGAAAAGGAAGGGCTATCATTGTAAAGATGGGAGAGTACGCTCCTGCTTGGGGGATGATTGGTACTCTGATCGGACTGGTTCTTATGCTACAAAACTTAAATGATCCCGCAACTCTGGGCCCTAATATGGCAGTAGCACTATTAACGACGTTATACGGTACGGTACTAGCTAATCTTGTGTTTTTGCCAATTGCTGCTAAATTAGAAAATAAAACAGAAGAAGAAGTGTTTGTAAAACAGATCGTGGTTGAAGGAGTCATTGGTGTTCAGTCTGGTCAAAATCCGAAAATTTTAGAAGAAAAGTTAAGTGCATTTATTCCAAAAGGTAAAAAGCTAAATGCTGACGAAGAGACGAGTGGTTTAAATGTTGAATCGTAGAAGACGGCAAGAAGAGAAGGGTGCACCAAGATGGATGGTCACTTTTTCAGACTTGATGACTCTTATTCTAGTATTCTTTATTCTATTATTCTCGATGTCTGTAGTTGATGCTGAAAAGTTTAGAGCCATAGCGGACTCATTCCAACAAAGACAAGTCCTTGATTTCCTTCCTTCAGCAATTGATTTCGAATCGCCAAAAGAGGAAAGAGGAGAACAAAGAAAAGATCCGTTTGATGAAGGAAAGTTTGGCGAAGAGCAAGATGTTAATATGGACGAGCTATTAGAAGAAGTTCAAGAATTTCTCGAAACGAATGAGCTTACTGAATTGATATCAGCTACTCGTGATGATCGAGGAGTGGTTCTAGTCCTGCAGGAGCGAACATTATTTGAAACAGCGGAAGCAGATGTCTTACCAGGTGCAGAGCCGTTTCTAGATAAGGTTGGAACTTTACTAGTAGCCATTCCTAATATGGTAAAGGTTGAAGGTCATACAGACTCCAGGCCAATTTCTACTTATCGTTTTCCTTCCAATTGGGAGCTGTCTGGTGCCCGAGCGAGTAGTGTCATTCGCTACCTTATTGAAAACCATAACCTTGAACCTAACCGTTTTATTGCTACAGGCTATGGAGATACTCGTCCCGTCGTACCAAATACCACGGTAGAAAACTTACAAACCAATCGTCGTGTCGTCATTGTCATATCTGATCCTACCTATGATACGGATGCTACCTTTTAAGTTGACTCATTTTGTAGTCAACTTTTTTATTTGATAAAAATTGCTAATCAAATAAATAATAAGCATATTCCAGACTGAATCACTAGAAAGAGCCAAGAGATTTAGTTTACAATAGACAGCAGTAATTTGAATATGATCAAACGTTGGAGGCTTTTAAATATGATAATTGGAATTATTGGTGCAATGAACGAAGAAATAGAACTGATGAAAGAAGAAATGAATATTGAAAAAGAAACGAAAGTTGCTAGAATAACTTTCTATACGGGAACGATGGAAAATCATAAAATTGTCCTCTGTAAATCGGGTGTTGGAAAAGTAAATGCAGCTTTAACAACACAAATCTTAATCGACCATTTTCAAACGGAAAAGATTATCTTTACTGGCGTAGCAGGTGCATTAGATCCAAGTTTAAATATTGGTGATATCGTTATTTCAACGAGTGCGCTTCAGCATGATATCGATGCAAGTCCCTTAGGATTTAAACGTGGGGAAATCCCTATGTTTGAACATACATCTGATTTTCCAGCAGATACTTCACTAATTGAACTAGCAACAAAAGCGTCTAAACAGTTAAACATTCAAGTAGTAAAAGGGCGTGTATTAAGTGGTGATCAGTTTATAGCGAATCAGGAGGTCGTACAAGACCTTCACGATACGTTTTCTGGTGCTTGCGTAGAAATGGAAGGCTCTGCTGTTGCTCAAGCTGCGATGCTAAATGAAGTACCATATGTGATTATCCGCTCTATCTCCGATAAAGCCAATGGAGAGGCAAAAATGAGTTTTAATGAATTTGTCCAAGTAGCAGCTAAGCAATCTAACTTTATTGTAAAAGCAATGTTAGAGCATATGGAATAAAGCCAATTTAAAGGCTTTATTGAAATATCAAAAAATAACAGGTGAGGATATGCCTCGCCTGTTATTTTTTTAAACACGCCGCTACCCAGTCGCTTCCACCTTTCAATTGTCTAGCTGCAGGTGCCATCTGCTCGAGGTCGCTTCGGTCGATCAAATGCGTCCAAAGAGCAGGCGACTATTGCTGGCCCTCCAGCGCTTGTCGCCGATAAGCAGCCACCTTCCGCCTTTCTTGTCTAGTTTCAGCGACCAGCGTCTAGTGTACTTCGCTCTCCTCCTTACGATAAGTCAACATCGGCTCACTAACGATCGCCGTGTATCCTTTATCTCATACGGAGAGACTCCAGTCCATACGCCGCTAAACGGTCGCTTCCACCTTTCAATCATGATTGCGTTTTCATTTCTCGGCGGATATGGTATAGGGCTTTTTCGACTGTCTTTTGATTTTTCTCGACAATTTCAGGCTTCCTTGGAATGGGTGGGTATAAGTTTTCTGGGTCCTCCCATGTAGGAACTAACGGCACAGGAGCTTTATCTTGCCATTCATCTAACCATGCTTGTGGGAGTGGACCTTTTGCTAAGTCGAGCTGATTTGTCATTTCTAACCAAACCATTGACCAGGCTCTAGGCACGACTCGCCAGATATCATAGCCACCTCCACCAACAGCAATCCAGCGTCCATCACAATATTTATGGGCTAATTCATGAGCTAACTTTGGTATGAAACGGTATGTTTCAATGGTTGAACATAGATGTGTTAATGGATCATAGTAGTGAGCATCAGCACCATTTTGAGTAAGAATTACATCTGGTTTAAAGAATTCCATGACTTCGCGAAAAGTAGTTTCATAGGCTGATAAAAATGATTCATCCTCGGTAAAGGCGTCTAATGGAACATTAATTGAAAATCCATAACCTTCGCCTTGACCTTTTTCACTTACATGTCCCGTTCCAGGAAATAAATAACGTCCTGTTTCGTGAATGGAAAAGGTGCAAACATCACGATCATCATAAAATGCCCACTGGACTCCATCACCATGATGGGCATCGGTATCAACGTAAAGAACTCTTGCACCATATTTTTGTTTCATATATTCAATGGCGATTGAACTGTCATTATATATACAAAAACCAGAAGCTTTTCCACGAAAACCATGGTGGAGACCACCGCCTAGGTTGATCGCATGATTCACTTTATTTTCCATAACGAGATCAACAGCAGTAAGTGTTCCACCAACAAGTAGAGAAGCGGCTTCGTGCATGTTTTCAAACATTGGAGTATCCTCTGTACCTAGTCCGTAATTGTTAGCAATTCCAATACTGAGTTCACCTTTACCTGCTGCTCTAACTGCATCAATAAATGACTTGTCGTGAATAAGTGCAATTTCTTCATCGGTGGCCATTCGTGGTTTCACAATTTGACCGTCATTAATAGCATTTAATTTACTAAGTAAGTCGTGTACAAGATTTAATCGTAAATGGTTGAAGGGGTGATCTTTACTAAATTTATAGTTAAGTTGATCTTTAGAATAAATAAAAGCTACATCATTACTCATAGGTCAATACCCGGTAAGTTCGGCCATAGTACTTTATAGCCTTCTTTTTCGATTGCTTCAATAATCCCCCTTGGATCCATCGTTTGTACACGAAACGTAAGTACTTTATAGTTTGGGTCATTATTACAAGGATAAACGAGGACGCTTGTAATATTTACTTTTCTTTCTTTAAAAATAGAGGCTAAATCTGCAAGCTTCCCAGTAATGTTTTCTACACGAATATCGATCTGTGAACTAGGTTGATGGGCTCCCATTAATTCTACTAATGTATGAAGGATATCCGTTTCTGTAATAATTCCGACCAGCTTATCATCTTCAGTAATCGGCAAACAACCGATATTATGTTCATAAAAAATAGAAGAAACTTCAGCAACGAAATCAAGTTTTTGTGCAGTAATAACTTCAGTTGTCATAATTTCTGTTACAGGTTTTAAGAAATCCTCTTTATGTTCATCTGCATGGAAGATAGAAGGACTTGCATCACGGATGTCGCGATTAGTAACAATACCTAAGATATGCATGTCATCATCTACAATAGGAATATGGCGAATTCGATTTTTATTCATTATTTCAATGGCATCTTGAATAGTTGCTGTAGCCTTTAAGGTTGTAATGTCAGTACTCATTATTTCTTCTACTATCATTTCGCAAAGCACCCTTTCATTCAAACAATGATTTCTATATATAAACAGTCAAAAGTAACAATGTTTATTGTAACAGCCAAGACTTTTAATACATAAAGCGATTTTTAAAGCGTAAACGGTCAAATTTTTCTATTGATTCGGTATCAACTCGACTACCGATTCGAACCATTAGACAGTTAGCAGGATGTGAACTAATTTCAGGATCATCAGTTGCATACCATACGAGACCACCAGCATTCATCATTTTTTCCATCACTTTACGGTAATCCCAAACGGATAAGCCACTACCTTTTAAATCCCAATGCCAGTAGTATTCGGTAGTAATAATAATATAATCTTCCATTGCGTCATCCATTACAGATAATCGCAATAAGTTTTTACCTATTTGTATGCCACGGTATTCTCGGGCAACTTCAATAGCACCTAATTCAATGAGATTTTCCATGTTTGCTTCAGACCAACGTTCGAGTGGGTCAGGGTAAACAAATGTTACATACCCAATGATTTGATTGCCATCTCGAGCAATATTAATTCTGCCCTCGGGTAAATCAGCAATGCCGATTATGGCTTTTTTTTGTTGTTCTGGTGGTCTAAAAGCAGTTAATCCTGGATGATAATCTAACTTTTCAAGTTCTGATCCTTTTATCGGACCTTCAATCACAATCGTTCGATCTTCAAACGGTATTTCAGTTCGATAATATGTTTTTACATGGTTCAATGTGGTAACCACCTTTAAAAAAACTTAGAAAGTTATACTTTCCATAACTTCAACATCATTATACATGAATCATATTACAAATACGTTGCATACAGCAATTGACACAAAAAGTTAAAACAATTAATTCTATTGGGTAATATGATAAAATTCCAAAACTTCCAAATAAGAATTGAAGAAATATTCTAAATATACTATAATAAATTAAGGAAGTAGGGAAATTCATGTAGAGAGGAAGATGTAAATGAACGTGCAAGCGCTTCCAGCAACGAAAGGTAACCACAATCTAGTAAATTATGAAGAAACAGCTGCAAATTTTGATTGGAGTTCAGTTGAAAAAGAATTCTCATGGAGTACTACAGGTAAGGTAAATATGGCATATGAGGCCATCGATCGTCACGCACTTTCTGATAAAAAGGATAAAGTAGCACTCTACTATAGTGACGCAAAACGTGATGAGAAATATACATTTGAGCAAATGAGTCAAATGTCTAATCGCGCTGGTAATGTTTTAAAAAGCGTTGGTGTAGAGAAGGGTGACCGAGTATTTATTTTCATGCCGCGTTCTCCAGAATTATATTTTTCAGTACTTGGCGCTATTAAACTTGGTGCAATTGTTGGTCCATTATTCGAAGCATTTATGGAGGGAGCGGTACGCGATCGTTTAGAAGATAGTTCAGCAAAGGTATTAATCACAACTCCAGATCTTCTTGAGCGTGTCCCTGTAGGAGATCTTCCTAACCTAGAAACTGTATTTATTATTGGTGAAAATGTTAAAGAAGAAGGTCCAATTAAGGACTTCAATAGATTAATGCAAGAAGCAAGCAGTGAGTTAGAGATCACTTGGGTAGATCGTGAGGATGGACTTATCCTTCATTACACTTCTGGTTCAACTGGGAAACCAAAAGGTGTTCTTCACGTTCATAATGCAATGATCCAACACTATCAAACTGCTAGATGGGTATTAGACTTACAAGATGAGGATGTATATTGGTGTACAGCTGACCCAGGTTGGGTAACAGGTACATCTTACGGTATTTTTGGTCCGTGGTTATGTGGTGTAACAAATGTTATTCGCGGTGGCCGTTTCAGCCCGCAAGATTGGTATGAAACGCTACAACGTTACCAAGTAACAGTTTGGTACAGTGCTCCAACGGCATTCCGTATGTTAATGAGTGCAGGAGATGAGCTTGTTAATCAGTATGATCTTTCAAGTATCCGTCATATTCTATCAGTTGGTGAGCCGCTAAACCCTGAAGTTGTACGTTGGGGATCGAAAGTATTTGATCTTCGTATCCATGATACATGGTGGATGACTGAAACGGGCGCTCAGCTTATCTGTAATTATCCTTGCATCGATATTAAGCCTGGATCAATGGGTAAACCAATTCCAGGAGTAAAAGCTGCTATCATTGATGATCAAGGAAATGAATTACCTCCAAATCGTATGGGGAATTTGGCTATTGCAAAAGGTTGGCCATCTATGATGAGAACGATTTGGAATAATGAGGAGAAGTATCAAAGTTACTTCGAAATTGACGGCTGGTATGTATCAGGTGACTCAGCTTATATGGATGAAGAAGGATACTTCTGGTTCCAGGGTCGAATTGACGATGTTATTATGACAGCTGGTGAGCGTGTTGGTCCGTTTGAAGTAGAAAGTAAATTGATCGAACACCCAGCAGTGGCAGAGGCAGGTGTTATTGGTAAGCCTGACCCTGTTCGTGGTGAGATTATTAAAGCGTTCATCGCGTTACGTGAAGGTTATGAGCAAAATGATGAATTAATTGAAGAGATTCGTAACTTTGTTAAAAAGGGTCTTGCGGCACATGCTGCACCTCGTGAAATTGAGTTCCGTGAAAAGCTGCCAAAAACAAGAAGTGGTAAGATTATGCGTCGTGTTCTTAAAGCTTGGGAACTTGATTTACCTACAGGCGATTTATCGACAATGGAAGATTAATAGAAGGAGGCTAACTTCGGTTAGCCTTTTTATTTTTGGCTGTGTTCGTTCAGCTCTATGAAGGTCACTTCCATTGGGAAACTATTTTGTAATGTCCTTCGTCAGCTTTAGGGACACAGCTGTTTTAAATATATATTCTTTATAAATGTTGATGTACTAAAGAAAAATAGGATACCAATTACAAGTCAATTGGTATCCTATTTCATATATTTTATAATGTTTCTCTACGAAGACAGAACTACATACATTAAAAGGGTAGCCTTCTTAAATAAATGAAACGAGTGTTATATTCAATATGTTTTAACTTTCATCTGCTGGAGGTTCTGTGCTTGGTTTTCTAGAATCATCATCAGATGGTGGTTTAGGCTTTTTCTTTTCATCATTTTTCTTATCTTCATCTTTTTTATCATTTTTAGGTTTCTTTTCTTTTGGTGGTTCAGAACTCCAGTTTTCTCCTTTAGCAATCTTAGAGGCAGGAGATTCTTTTCCAGCTACATCAACAGCAGTTACATAATATGCATTAGCACCTGAGCTTACATTATGAGAAGTAGTCGCACTTCCTTTAATACTAGCAATTAATTTGAAGTTGTCTGATCCATTTCGTGCTTGATATATTCGGTAACCCACGATGTCATTTTCCTTTTGTTTGCTCCATGTTAATGATGAGCCACTTAAGTTTACGTTGCTGACAGCGTCTGGTTGTTTGCCGTTATGATTAGCCTTACGATCAGGAATAACGTTGTTTAATTGACTTTGAAGGGACTCGCTTAGCTGATACGTTTCAAGATACTGTTCTTTGACCATCACACCACTAAAGACAAATTCTCTAGGTGTATTTTCTAAAGCAATATATGGCTGATCATCAATTAATACATAGTTAACCTTTTGCAAGCTGTCGTCCACTTTTGTTGGAACAAATTTAGCATTAAATAAATCAGTTTTTACTAATCCTGCTTCTTTACACAATTCAGAAGGTAATAATCCAGAAACACCACAGATGGCTCTTGATACAATTCCATCAGGCATTTGGAAATTGTGGCCTGGAGACATTACTTCTGGTCGAACATCATAGGCTGCGTTTGCGATATTAGCCCATATTTGTTGTGTTCGTTGGCTGTAACTTAACCCAGCGACTGGACGTGTACTGATTGACCTAGGAGTATCATATCCAACCCAAACACTCATTGTTACATTCGGGTTAGTTGCAACAAACCAAATGTCATGGAAGTTTTGAGATGTTCCGGTTTTACCTGCCCAATCCGATCGGAATTTTAAGCGGCTAGGTACTGAGCTTGCTGTCCCTCCGCGTAAAACATCACGCATCATATCGATCATTAAATAAGCAGTTTGTGGCGAGAACACTTCTACCTCTTCGATTTCATGTTCAAAGATAACTTCACCATCTTTGGTTTCGATTTTTTCAATCATATAAGAAGGAATATATTTTCCTCCGTTTGCAAATGTTGCATAAGCATTCGTGTTATTTTCCACTGAAACATTATGATCAATTGCTCCGATGGCAGCAGATTCATATGGCTCACCATCGTTTAATTGAAAGTTCATCTTTAAGAGTGTTTCTCGACTTTTTTCATGTGGTGTCATCCAGAAACTTCGAACAGCTGTTGTATTCTGTGAAGTCTTGAGAGCTTCTCTTACAGTAATTAAACCTCGATGACGATTATTAAAGTTTCTAACTTCTGTTGAACCAGCTTTATAAAACGTTGGTACATCAGGAATGATGTGACCAGGTTGAATGGCACCGATATCCATGGCAGGTCCATAGGCGAGAAGTGGTTTCATGGTCGAACCATTTGAACGTCTTGCTTGTGTCGCATGATTCGTTTCTTCACGCTCAAAATCTCTTCCTCCAACAAAAGCTAAAATCGCTCCTGTACGATTTTCTATAATCATGGATCCAACTTCTTCAGGTTCCCCTAGATCATTTTTCGGTCCAAAAAATCGGTCATCTTTAATTGCTTCATTAATTGCATCATACATCTCTCTGTCGATCGTTGTATGGATACGATAACCATTTTGTCGTAAGTCACGACGTGCTTGAGCATAGTAGGTAGAAAGGACTTCAGCTCTTTCTTCACCTTCTAATTGATCGAGTTCAATATTATCCTCTTGTATAAATTGCTTTACAAGTAAATCGGCAGTACGACGCTCTACTTCGTCTGCAATATACGGATATTGTTCTCTAATTGATGGAGTTGCTTCTGTTAGGTTTGCCCGAATATCGTAATCAAGTGCTTCAAAATATTCTTTTTCGGTAATATATCCACCTTCATGCATTCGTCTAAGTACCGTTTTCATACGGTTAATTCCAGGGTCCATATTTTCTTTCACTAACACTCTACCTTCACTACGGTAAAATGGTGTATATCCGAAAGGACTTTGTGGCAGCCCAGCGATGAAAGCTGCTTGTGGAATGCTTAAGTCTTTTGCATCAACTCCAAATATTCCTTGGGCTGCTGCTTGAACTCCCGCAATATTACGTCCATTTGCATTTCGTCCAAATGGAACAATATTCAAGTAAGCTTCAAGAATTTCATCTTTTTCGAAAAAATGCTCTAAACGCATCGCCAGTACAATTTCACGAGCTTTACGATCAAAAGATACTTCGCTTGTAAGTAATTGATTTTTTACTAATTGTTGTGTTAGTGTACTCCCACCTGTTTGTAGAGATGAGTTAGTGAATTCTTGAAAGGTTGCCCGCATAATCGCTTTTGGTACAATTCCTTCATGTTCAAAGAAATACTCATCTTCAGTTGCGATAATTGCATTAATTAGGTGGGGAGAGATCTCGTCTAAAGAAACTTCACGTCTTTCTAAATCAGTAGGAAGTTCACCTAAAGGGACCTCGTTAGCAAAAAATATTTCACTAACTTCCTCATAATTATAAATGTCTTTTTTCATTTCTTCATAAGTTCTTAGCTTTTCGTCTTTAACGAGAGATGCGAAGAAGCCAGCTCCTGCACCACCTACAAAAAATAATGAAATAACGCCGAATACAATAAAAACTAAAAATAAGTTCCAAACAACTTGATATGTAATATCGACTTTGCTAAGAATTTTTCTACGTCTAAAAAAGTTAACAACTGGTTCACATTTACTTGATAAAGTATTTAATAGATTTCTCATAGATAAGAACCTCCTAAACTTCATCCAATATTATACCATAATTAAATTTGTCTTTAATATGATTATATGTTGGAAAGGAAAGTCAAAGATTGACATTAGAAAATAATTATGTTAAAAAGATAAGAATGAAATATAATATTTATTGCATGGATTAGTTTTCAGTAATAGTCTCTCCCTGTTTTAGAGAGCCGGTGGTTGGTGAAAATCGGTACATAGAGTAACTATGAATTACAAGCTAGGAGCAATCTATTATGAATAGTCATAATAGACGGATATATTCCGTTATCATTGAGAGTGGAAGATAAATGTTCTTCAAGAAGGGTGGTACCGCGAGATTTCTCGTCCCTTTTTGAAGGACTTTTTTTATGGGCTCTTTTCACAAAGCTGTTTTTCGTAAACTTTGTTGCTTAATGGTCCAATAGCTAGAAGCAACAAGAAGCGAGCAAAATTATTTGAGGAGTGGGAATAATGGATTTATTGAAGGATTTGCAATTTCGTGGGTTAGTTAATCAAGTTACTGATGAAGAAGGATTAGCTAAGCAATTATCGGAGGAGCAGTTAACGTTATACTGTGGTTTTGACCCGACAGCAGATAGCTTACACATTGGTCATCTACTTACAGTTCTGACGCTTAGAAGATTTCAGTTAGCTGGACATAAGCCGTTAGCGCTTGTAGGTGGTGCAACTGGTTTGATTGGTGACCCAAGTGGTAAAAAAGCAGAGAGAACACTTAATGAACGAGAAATTGTAGAGCAATTTACAGAAGGGATAAAAGCACAGTTATCAAGATTTCTTGATTTTGAAGGGGAATCAGGTGCTAAGCTAGTCAATAATTACGACTGGATTGGAAAGCTTGATGTCATTACGTTTTTAAGAGATGTGGGTAAGAACTTTAGTATTAACTATATGCTAGCTAAAGATTCTGTTGAGTCACGCATATCGTCTGGTATTTCATTTACTGAGTTTAGTTATATGATTTTACAGTCTTACGATTTTCTAAACCTATATAAAAATGAAAACTGTAGACTTCAAATTGGTGGTAGTGACCAATGGGGGAATATCACAGCTGGCTTAGAATTGATAAGAAAGACGTTAGGAGATCGAGAAAAAGCATTTGGTTTTACCATTCCACTCGTCACAAAAGCAGACGGAACGAAATTTGGGAAAACTGAAGGTGGAGCTATTTGGTTAGATCCAGAAAAAACAACACCATATGAATTTTATCAGTTTTTAATTAATACAGATGACCGTGACGTTATCAAGTTTATTAAATACTTTACTTTCCTTTCACATGAAGAAATTACTGAGTTAGAAAAAGCTGTTGAAACAGAACCGCATTTACGTTTTGCACAGCGTAGATTGGCAGAAGAGCTAACAAAAATTGTACATGGGGAAGAAGCTCTTCAACAAGCGATTAAAATCTCTGATGCTTTATTCAGTGGAGAAATTAAAAATTTAACTGCAAGTGAAATTAAACAAGGTTTTAAAGATGTTCCTTCTTTTAAATGTGAAGAAGAAAATATCGGCTTAGTTGATTTATTAGTTGCTGCAAAAGTTTCTCCTTCCAAACGTCAGGCGAGAGAAGACATTCAAAATGGAGCTATTTATATAAATGGTGAGAGAAATACAGATGTGGCTCGTCAATTACAAGAAGATGATAAGATTGAAGGACAATTTACAATTATTCGTCGAGGAAAGAAAAAGTACTACTTAATTCAATACTAATCTTTGATAAGGGAGAGGATGGCCATGGGCCATCCTTTTTCGTTTCTTAGGGTATTAGTAAAAGACGTAGAAATCAAAAAAAGAACGATTGGATAATCCAATCGTTCTTTTTCTTCTTATTAACGAGAGTAGAACTCTACGATTAATGCTTCTGTAATTTCAGCAGGAAGTTCAGAACGTTCTGGTAAACGAGTGAAAGTTCCTTCTAATTTTTCAGCGTCGAAAGAAATGTAACCAGGAACAAAGTTGTTCACTTCTACAGCTTCTTTAACTGCTGCTAAGTTTTGTGATTTTTCACGAAGAGAAATCGTTTGACCAGGTTTTACGCGGTATGAAGGAATATCAACGCGTCCTCCATCAACCATTACGTGACCGTGGTTTACAAGTTGACGAGCTCCACGACGAGTACGAGCAAGCCCCATGCGGTAAACTAGGTTATCAAGGCGAGATTCAAGTAAGATCATGAAGTTTTCACCGTGGATACCAGGCATTTTACCAGCATCGTCAAAAATACGACGGAATTGACGCTCGTTTACTCCGAACATGTGACGAAGCTTTTGCTTTTCCTGTAGTTGTAAACCGTATTCAGAGATTTTCTTACGTTGGTTAGGACCGTGTTGTCCTGGTGCGTAAGGGCGTTTTTCTAATTCTTTACCAGTACCGCTTAAAGAAATTCCTAAGCGACGAGATAATTTCCAAGATGGACCTGTATAACGAGCCATGAATGACTCCTCCTTTGTTATTTTGTTTGAGCAAAACAACAACAGTTTTGGCAATCTCCTGATATGGTCATTTTGCATTCATGCACCTTCGCTTCGACAGCTTGAAGTTACGTGATGCACCTCAAAACATCTATCAGCCGCTGAATTGAGGAACAAAATGAGAGGGTCCAAATCAAGTTTACCTTGGCTGTCATATTTCACACAAAAGACATTATATAACTTTAGAAATCCAATGTCAACACTAGGCGTTTTTTTAAGGCTCTTTTCTCAGAATACAATTAAAATAGTCCTTCTACAATTTATAGTAAAAGAATAATATATCAGGTATAATGGAATAAAGAATTATTGCACTTGGAAAAATTATCAACAAATCTAGTTTCAATTTCCTATTTTGGTCAATCATGAATGCTGTCTAAAGTATGTAACGGTGGTGCTATAACATGAATCAACTTAATGTAAACAAAGTTAATTCAATAGATGCTTCAAAACTTCTACAGGTGTCAGTAACGGACAGTCATTCGATTGAAAAGATTTTTCAATCAGCTGTCTTATTTTTAGCTGATCAAGAAGGTAAAATAATCACCATAAGAGAAATTGGCGGCTTAAAGACAAAAATGATTGAGGTATTATACCAATTAAAAGATAGTTTGCTAGAAAAAAAGTTTCCCTATGAAGTCAACGGGTGTCGTGCAGATATTATAGACGTGGCATTTCAAGATGTGACATGGAAGGGCTTTCTTGGAATTATTACAACTGCCAATAATCATTCAGAAGATCATCGGTCAACTACTAAAGCCTTTCTTGAAGGATTTCGTAACTCGTTAAACATATCATATAAATCACTAGCATCTGGAAGAGAAATGACCACAAGAGTTCAAAGTGAAGTGACAACTGGATTGTACTCTGTGTTAAGAGATGCTAATTATGTTATTAAACTCAAAAAAATAGCAAAACCACTTTTAGATTTAGTAAAAGCAACATATGAAGATATTATTATGGATGTCCTGCTTTATGAAAGTCTCGATGATGACTATTTTAGCTTAGTTACATCTACTCTAAATATAAATACAAATAGCTCTATATATAAAGATTGCTACTTACACAAAAGCTCGTTACCTAATGACTGGGCGATCTATTCTAAAAGTGAAATGATTGCTAATAATTGGCTAATGAGTGATTTAAACTATCAGTCAGGAATCATCGTTCCATTTGATAGTTATAATTCTTCAATAGCCCTTGTCATATTATTGAAAGGGCCACTAATGGAAGACGTGGAGTACGAAAAAATGCAAGGCTATCTTCAAGAAGCAAATTCAATACTATTGCAAGCGCATAGAAATGAAAGAACGAGCAATGAACAAAAAAGAAAAGCTCTTTTACTTCAAGTTACCAAAAAGTTACATTCATCTATGGATGTTGGAGAAGTTTTAGGTGAGATGATTAATGCGGTAGGAGAAATGTACCCTTCATTCTCGGTAAGTCTACTACTATCTAGAGATTGGAAAGTGAGTCCAGACTTGCCTGTCAAGCAGTTTTACTACGGTATAGACTCATATGGTGTTTGTGAGACTGCATTTTTAACAGGTGATATTCAGATTGAAGATGTAATGAAAGAGAGATTTTCAAGACTCTATGCACCTTTACGTGGTAAACAAGGGATTTACGGAGTTATGCAAATTGAAACGAAAAATTCAATGGTATTCCCTAAGCATGAAATAGAATTTATTGAGACGTTAGCAGATATTGGTGGTAATGCATTAGAGAATGCTGAATTATATCAGCAATCACAAAATTTAATAAATGACCTTCAATTAATTAACCAAACTTCACATCAACTAAATTCAAATTTAAGATTATCAGATACGATCCGGTTTATGACCGATCAAATTCTTCGCTCTTTTAATGCTGAAGAGGTTGGTTATATTATGTTTGCTAGTGGTGGGGAATTAAACGTACTCGAAGGAAGTACAGGATTTTATTTTACAGACCAAGCTCAAGTCCCATTATTGACTTTAAGTAATAAGATAAAGAGAGAAAAAGAAGCATTGTTTGTAGGTGATGCCAAAGCTGACGGAATTTATGAAATAGACCCGTATCAGTCTTTACTAGCTGTTCCTATGGTCCAAAGCGGTCAATTAAAAGGAATGGTTGTCGTTCTCCATAAAAACCCTTACCATTTTACGTTTGAAAACTTTAAGCTATTACAATCGCTCATTCATCATTCGACATTAGCATTCACAAACTCAATTTTACACGAAGAATTAGAACGTCTTGTCATAACGGACCACTTAACAAGGTTGTTTTCTCGAAATTATCTTGATCAGAAAATCCAAGAATCGATGTTTATCGATGCGTATGGATGCTTCATTTTAATTGATATAGATAATTTTAAGTCGATTAATGATACTTACGGACACCAAGTCGGGGATGACATCATTATTCAAGTAGCCAATGTAATGAAAAAGAATATTCGAGACCATGATATTGCTGCTAGATGGGGTGGAGAGGAATTAGCTATTTATCTACCTAAAGTTAATATCGAATCAGGTAAAAAAATTGCGGAACGAATTGTGAAGAGTGTTGCATTTGAGACAAGTCCTAGGGTAACAATATCGTGCGGAATTTCATACTGGGATCAAAGTGATGATCAGAAAACGTTAAAGCTACTGTTTAATACTGCAGATCAATGTCTTTATTTAGCAAAGAAATCAGGTAAAAACAAAGTGATTGATCAAAGTCAGTTATAAAATGGATGCTTTTGATGTTTGGGTTACTATGTTCAATATATTGAAAGAAAGGCTGACTTTAGTCAGTCTTTTTCTTATTAACGGGCTGTTGTGCTTTCACTTGGTTAACGGTCTATTGGCTTTAAGTAACATTATTTGAGAGATTTTTATGTGATGTTCTTTTTCTCTGCAAAAACCATCATAGTATTCGGTATTGCGGCAAAAGTAATGGTACTCTTGGACGATTCGACGGTAAATATAAAATGTATGCTTTCATTTCCTCGGAAAGTATTTAAATATATCAAAAAGTGTAGAAACATTCTGTCCCTTTGTCGAGAGGTTTACGGAGGGCTTCCCCCGAGTAGAAAGAAATATATAAATAGATAGTTTTAAAGGGGGAACGGGCAATGACAAATGAAAAAGAAAGTACGAAACTGAAAATAATGGATGCGGCTATTTCTTTATTTAACGTTCAAGGGTTTAATGGAACTTCTGTACGAATGATTGCTGATCGTGCTAATGTTAATGTTGCGTTAATTTCATATTATTTTGGAAACAAAAAAGGTTTACTAGAAGAACTTATGGCCACTTTCTTTGAAGGGTTTATTTCTGCATTAGATGAAGGGGTTCAATACTTAAACAAAAAGACATCTAGAGATTGTCTATTAACTGCTTTAGAAAATGCCCTTATTTATCAACAGGAAAATCATCATTTGGCACGTTTTGTACACCGTGAAATTACATTAGATACAATGCTCGTGCGAGAAGTGATGAGTACGTATTTAATGAAGGAAAAACATATGTACTATCAAATCATAAAAAATGGGATGGATCGTCAAGAATTTAAACGGCAACCGATTGATTTTATTATTATTCAACTAAGGGGGATGCTGATCATGCCGTTTTTACATCCGCAATATATTCGTGAAGTTCATCATTTAATTCCGCACGAGCGTTATTTTCTAAAACACTATATTAGCTATTTAGCGATGTGGATGGACAGTTACCTAAGTCAAAAACCGAATCATTTCGTGACTAAAGCATCAAGTTAGTTGTACTGGTACGTTAAACTCTGCTTTCTTGTAAAGTTTGTCTATACCTTGACCGAGTCCTTTTGCACTGTGAGCGTCTGATCCATAAATAAGTGGAATTTTTCTTTCCATAGCAGCGATAATAATATTTTCAGGAGGGTATGGTTCACCACATAATGGCTTCATGACCCCAGCACCATTATAATCTAATGCCATACCTTTAGTTTTTATTTTATCTAGCAACTCCATTAGGACAGCGTCGTAATTAATTGAATTGGGAAATTTCTTATGGAATTTTTTTACCAAAGAAATATGACCAATTCTTTTTGGTTTATAGACACCTAAGTTAGCTTCGATTGAATGATTGATTGTTGAAAAGTACGCATCATAAATGGCGTCGATCGATCCGAAAACATCTACCATCTCTTTAAACATTTCAGGGCTGTAATCTAGACAAAAATATTCATTAGAATACTTTAAGAAATGCACCGATAAAATTGCATCGTCTAAATATGGCCCAACTTCATCTAGCATCTTCCTTGTTTGTTCTTCAAAGCCCTCGATAAAATCTACCTCAAGCCCTAATAAAATATTGATTTTTCCTTTATACTTTTGCTTTAAATGCTGGACTTCATTTATGTAAAGAGTAAGATGCTCCAAAGCCATTGCACTATCCTTTTCTGGGACTGGATCACTAAAGCCACTAGGAAGCGGAGCATGCTCTGTAAAAGTAATTCCTGCTAAATTCAGTTCTAGCGCTCTCTCAATATATGACACCAAATGATCACTTGAACCGTGTGGACAAAATGGTGTGTGAACGTGTCCGTCGTGAATTATCATGAAAAACACTCCTTTTATTAATTTTTCCTAAAAAAGTCAACCAAAATCCTTTGTTACATGGTATCATAATATGTATCAGAATCTATCATAAAACATAAAAATCTGTAGAAATCTAGATGGCTTTATGATGGTTGTAACGACTACATACAATTAGGACTTGTCAGGATGGAAGGGAGATCCTTATATGGTTTATTTATATATAACAATCGCTATCGTAATACTGTTTTTTGGTTATGGAGCTTGGACAAGAAAAAGTTTGTACAAGCAGGTTGATCAATTAGAGGAATGGAAGCTCGATATATTAAATCGGCCGATTACCGAAGAAATAGCGAAAGTCAAAGGGTTGACAATGTCGGGGGAAACAGAGCAAAAGTTCGAAACGTGGCGTAAAGAATGGGACGGCATTGTTGATGTGGTACTCCCAGATATTGAAGAAGATTTATTTGATGTCGAAGAACTTGCCAATAAATATCGTTTTAATAAAGCAAAACAAAAAAATCTACTTATCGAAGAAAAACTAAAAGAAGTAGAAGATCAGTTGAGAGCTATGCTCGATGATATCGATATTTTAGTTCAAAGTGCGGAGCAAAATCGTACGGAAATTGGTGACGTGAAAAAGTTATATCAAGATCTCAAAAAGCGCTTTTCTTCGCATCGTACTTCATTTGGAAGAGCTGCGGATCTACTTGAAAAAAGAATTGAGGGAATTTATGAAAAATTTGCTTCGTTTGATGAAGCCACTAAGTCTGGGAACTATATTCAAGCCCGTGAAGTTCTAGTGATAATTACCGATGAAATCACTGCGGAAAAATTAGTGATGGAAGCTATTCCTAAATTTCTCGTACAGCTACAAACGAATATCCCAGGTGAATTAAAAAATCTATATTTTGGTATGAAAGATATGGAAGAGGCTGGGTTTGACCTAAGTCATTTTAATTTTGAAAAAGATATACAAACTATTAAAGAAGCCTCTGAAGATTTAATTGTAGCCGTACATTCTCTAGAACTAGAAGGTATGGATGAGAAAATTAATGAGCATATCAAAAAAGTAGATAGCATCTATGACGCACTAGAGGTTGAAGCAACATCAAAACAAACTGTTCAAGCGTATTTAGAACAAATAGCTGAAAAGTTTATTCGTACCGATGAGAAAATAGAGGATTTAAATGAAGATGCGAAGTTAGTTCAACAAAGCTACCGTGTTGCTGAAGAACAATTGAAAAACCACCAGAAAATTAATAAACAATTAAAAGAATTGACAACACAATTAAGTGTGATAGAAGATGCAGCACTTAAAAATACGCAATCCTTTACTACATTGCAAGCGATGGTTGAAATATTTAATAGCGAATATGAACAGCTAGAAGAAGCGTTAGAAGCTTCTCGTATAGCACTTGATACTTTACGTAAGGATGAACTTAAGGCAAAAGAGACATTAAAAGAATTAAAGTTTAAATTACTTGAAGGTAAACGAATGGTTCAGAAAAGTAATATACCTGGGTTACCATCTTACATAAACAGTGAGCTGGAAGAAGGGGAAGAAAAGCTATTAGCTGCAATTGAAAAATTACAAGAAATTCCTCTAGATTTAAATGGGGTTATCCATATTGTTGAACAAGCTGCAATAGCAGTAAATAACGTGTATACACTAATAGAAGAAACCGTTGAAAAATCAAAAATAGCAGAACGGTTAATCCAATATGGAAATCGCTATCGGAGAAAGTCAGAGGAAACAAATACACAACTTAGTGAAGCAGAAATGGCGTTTAGAAGCTTTTATTATGATGATGCTATTGAGCTTGCTTCGACGGCCATTCAAAAGTACGAACCAAACATCCTTGAAGAGTTATCGGAAAAAGAAAAGGAAACTGTTTCAGTTTAGTTAATGTATCGTCTGTCAAAATAAGGAGGGTAAAATGAAAAAAAGTATTTTGCTTATTATTTCTTCATTTTCTTGTATAGCCGTTTGGACAGCTGTATTATTTACCCTCCTTAAACCATCAATAGCCGTAGAACAATCAGAAGTAATTGATTATTTGGTTTTTGAAAATGCACAAGTTTTAGTGGATGAGGAGCCATCACCACAAGTTGTAGAAAGTAAGAAATGGATAGGAGAAAAAGGTATTACCTTACAGGAAGCAAAACAACTCACTCCTAATCAAGAAATATCAATAGATGAGTTACTTGATATGATGAATAAAGAAGAGGCTGACAGATAATGTGTCAGCCTCTTCTTTTTAACTTGCGTTATGGTAGCTATTGCTTACTTCAAGATTCTTTTTTTATACTCCCATAAAGGTAGCCAATAATTGCACCAATAATTGCTGGAATAAGCCAGCCAACACCTTCTGCATAAAGTGGAATGTAATTGTATAGGGAATTAATAAAGTTTAGCTGCATGGATGTTACATTTAAACCATCCACAATACTAATTAAGCCAGCACCGATTAAGGCACCACCATATACTTGTGGCATACCTTTAAATGCCTTGTGTAAAAATGAAAGAACAATCAGTACAATCGCAATTGGATAAATGGCAATTAAAACTGGTAAAGAGAAAGAAATAAGTTGAGCTAATCCCATGTTAGCCATTGTT
Source organism: Alkalihalobacterium elongatum (assembly GCF_019024285.1). Classification (GTDB taxonomy): domain Bacteria; phylum Bacillota; class Bacilli; order Bacillales; family Bacillaceae_F; genus Alkalihalobacterium; species Alkalihalobacterium elongatum. Next base: position 221,001 of record NZ_WMKZ01000004.1, on the reverse strand, counting down.
AAGCTGAAAATACAAAGGATCGCTACAATCAAAGGATATGACACTTTAGGCATCAGTTTAACAAAATATTCACCACAAGCCGATACGAGACCAACTGAAGTAGTTAAGCAGGCCACAGTAATAACAACGGCTAATAAAATCGTTCCAAGCACACCAAACAACTCATTTGCAATTCCAGAGAGAATTGCTCCACCATTATCTAGCATACCGAGCGTTGAAACGCTGCTTGCTCCTAAATAAGCTAATGCTAAATATACGAGTGCTAATCCTGTCCCTGCGATGATCCCAGCCTTTAAAGTAATCGAAGTGATCGCTTTTTTGTCGGTCACTCCACGCTCTGTAATACGTGACACAATCACGATACCGAATACGAGTGCTGCAATTGTATCCATCGTTAAATAACCATCAAGGAAGCCTTTAAAAAACGGAGCAGCTTCATATTCTGGTGAAACACCTTCAATGGCACCAAGTGGTGTAACAATACCTTTTACAGCAAGTACTGTGATGATTAGTAATAAGATAGGTGTAAGTAGCTTACCAACTCGGTCAACAAGTTTGGTTGGATTAAGTGCTAACCAAAATGTTAGTCCGAAGAAAGCAATTGTATATAAAAATAATGGCATATTAGAACTTACAACAGAAGCACTTAAAAATGGGACTGCACCGATTTCGTAAGCAACTGTCCCTGTTCTAGGAATCCCGAAGAATGGACCGATAGCTAAATACATCGTTAATGTAAAGATAACTCCAAATAATGGGTGAACTCTATTTGATAAGTTTTGGAGATTTCCTCCTGCACGAGCAATTGCAATTATAGCTAAAAGTGGAAGGCCCACTCCAGTAATTAAAAAGCCAATCGTACTTACCCATACATTTTCCCCTGCAGCTTGCCCCATCGCAGGTGGAAAAATTAAATTTCCGGCACCTAAAAATAACGCAAAGGTCATTAAACCAATGGCGACAGTTTCTTTTGTTGAAAGTGTATTCATATCGTTTACCTCCGGTGAAAACGTTTTCTTTGTCTTTTACATACTATCATAATTTTTTTAAAATTATATTTGTACAAAATAAGATGTAAAATTAAAATAATTCCCCAATTTCAAAATTCTCTTTGCTAAAGGTGTTTGTACTCCTACTACATCCGTAGAAAAAAGATCCATCTTTCAGAAATACCATTCAACTACTAGATGTGATATGATAATTAGTTGTAAAATGATATGGCTTATATTCGTTTAGAAGGGGTAGTTTGTGAATGATTTATTTAGACAATAGTGCAACAACAAAACCCTATAAAGAAGTTCTTGAGACATATGTAACGGTTTCTGAACAATACTTTGGCAACCCTTCCTCTCTTCATAGTTTAGGTTTAGAAGCAGAGAAAGTCCTAACTAAGTCTAGAGAAGTTGTCGCAAAACTGTTAGGTGTTCAGTCGAAAGAAGTTATTTTTACTTCTGGAGGAACAGAAGGAAATAATTTAGCTATAAAAGGTATTGCTTTAGAACATAGTTCTAGAGGGAAACATCTTATTACATCTGTAATTGAACATGCTTCATCGTATGAAACTTTTTCAGAATTGGAAAAGAAAGGTTTTGAAGTAACCTATTTACCTGTAAACCAATCGGGACACATATCAATAGAAGAGTTGAAACGCGCACTCCGCTCCGATACAGTTTTAGTATCACTAATACATGTAAATAATGAAACTGGAGCAGCTCAACCTATTGAGGAAATTGGAAAAGTACTAAAAGAGTACCCAAAAGTATTTTTTCATGTTGACCATGTACAAGGAATAACAAAAGTGCCCGTTCATCTTAAGAACAACCATATTGATTTATGTACAATATCAGGCCATAAATTTCATGGTGTAAAAGGAACTGGTGCATTATATGTAAGAGAGGGAATTACTTTAAGCCCTATGTTGCATGGTGGTGTTCAAGAAGCTAGGTTTAGAGCAGGCACAGAAAATGTTCCTGGTATGGCGGCCTTAGCTAAAGCTCTCCGAATGTCAACGGACAAAGCGCAAGAGCGAAAAGATCACTTAATTCAGCTGCAACAAAAAGCAGTTAATGGGTTGCAAGAGATAGATGGGGTTGTTGTTAATAGTGGTATCGGTGACCGACATGCTCCTCATATCGTGAATTTCTCTATTCCTGGAGCAAAACCTGAAGTAATTATTCAAGCTTTATCACATCAACAAGTGTATGTTTCAACTAAATCAGCTTGTTCGTCTAAATTATCTTCACCGAGTCGGATCTTAATGGAGATGGGCTTGGGTAATAAACGGGCGGAAAGTGCTATTAGGATTAGTTTTTCCTATGATACGAAGAACGAAGAAATTGAAGCATTTATTAAGGTTATGAAAAAAGAAGTACCAAAATTATTACAAGTAATGAGGTAGAAAAATGAAATATGATCATATTTTAGTTCGTGTTGGTGAATTGGCACTTAAAGGAAAAAATCGATCAGTGTTTGAAAAAGCATTGGCTAGTAATATTAATGTGGTATTAAAAGGTTATGACGTGAAAGTTCATAGAATGTTTGGAAGAATTATGATTGAATTACATGATACACGTGAAGAGGAAATTATTGAAAAACTAAAAGATGTATTCGGAATTCATTCTTTTAGCCTGGCTTTGAAAGTGGAAAACGAATTAGAGCAAATTCAAAAGGGTGCACTTGCTGCACTATTGGATACGAGAAATCAGCCTGTACGCACCTTTAAAGTAACGGCAAAGCGTCCTAATAAAAACTTTCCAATTGACTCTCAATCTTTAAATCCATTAATTGGTGGATATGTATTGACAAATACAGAAGATATAACGGTTGATGTTCATAACCCAGATGTAGAAATAAGAGTCGAAGTTCGTGAGGCCGCTACGTATATTACATGTGGTAACATTCCAGGTGCTGGCGGCTTACCTGTTGGTACCGGTGGTAAAGTAATGCTAATGCTTTCAGGAGGGATTGATAGTCCAGTTGCGGGTTATTTAACGATGAAGCGTGGCGTTAAAATTAATGCTATTCATTTCCATAGTCCACCGTATACAAACGAACGTGCTAAAGAAAAAGTAAAAGACCTTGTAAGAATATTAACGAAATATTGCGGGACGATTCAATTGCACCTCGTTCCATTTACTGAAATGCAAACGACTATTCATGAAAAGATCCCAGGCGATTATGCGATGACAATTATGAGAAGAATGATGATGCGTATTAGTGAAAAAATTGCTGATCAGCAAAAGGCTTTAGCGATAACAACTGGAGAAAGCTTAGGACAAGTCGCAAGTCAAACACTTCATAGTATGAATACGATCAACGAAGTCACCAATTTACCAATCATACGTCCATTAGTGACAATGGATAAGCTAGAGGTAATTGACATTGCTAAAAAGATTGGCACATATGAAACTTCAATTTTACCGTTTGAAGACTGTTGTACGATCTTTTTACCTCCAAACTCAAAAACGAGACCTAGAAGAGAATTAGCAAATAAATTTGAAGGCAACTTTGATTTTGCTGCTTTAATCGATAAAGCAGTTGCTGAAACAGAAGTTGTTACGATTCGTAATCAAGCGAAAGAAGAGCAAAATGTGGATCATTTATTTTAAAGGAATACAGGAAAAAAGACTGCAGCAGCAGTCTTTTTTTGTCGAATCTTATGTTAAATATACAATAATGCTATTGTCAACTAAGATGTAACAATTACCAATGAGAAATTTGTATTAAAACACCTCATCTGACACAGTCTATAGTTACAAAGGAGGTGAGACACATGCCAAACAACAACAGCTCAAACCAATTAGTAGTACCTGGTGTACAACAAGCATTAGACCAAATGAAATACGAAATCGCTCAAGAGTTCGGTGTTCAACTTGGTCCAGACTCAACTTCACGTGCTAACGGTTCTGTCGGTGGTGAAATCACTAAACGTTTAGTAGCTATGGCAGAGCAACAAATGAGTGGTTTTCAACAACAATAATCAAAAATACCATTAATATCATGGCTGATGAGGGTACGGTTTATACCGTACCCTTTATTTTTTTTATAAAAAAAAATATTCAAAATAATAGTCGAATTCTGTTATAATAAACTTGTCCGATATTTTTTGATGAGGGGGAAACTACATGAAACGCGAAGATTTAATTGCTCCAGAGTATTACAACTTATCACAAGAAGTAGAGAAATTTGCACAAAACGAGGACTTAGTAGCCATCAAATGGTTAAGTGAAGCAGGGGAAATTCGTAATGTCAAATATGTGGAGTTAGTAAAACAAGTAAACAAGATTGCAAACGCTTTCGTAAGCCAAGGTTTAAATCAAGGAGACAGAGTATTATTACTTCTTCCAAGATTACCAGAGGCGTATTTTACTTATTTAGCTTGCTTAAAAGCAGGTTTAGTTATTATTCCTTGTTCGGAAATGCTCCGTGCAAAAGATTTAATCTATCGTATTAATCATGCGGAAGCAAAAGCTGTAATTGCATATCACCAATTCACAACTGAAGTAAATCTAATTGAAGAAGAAATGCCTTCATTATCTTACAAGTTTGTTGTTGGTGCTGAAGAAGAAGGATGGGTATCGCTTGATGCATTAGCTGCAGAAGCAAGTGATGTTTATGAAGGCGCTAAAACAAAACGTGATGAAATGGCATTCTTACCATATACTTCCGGAACAACTGGAAACCCTAAAGCTGTTGTACACACGCACGGGTGGGCTTTTGCACACTTGCAAACGGCTTCTAAAAAATGGTTAGGCGTTCAAGAAGGAGATTCAGTTTGGGCAACTGCTGCTCCAGGTTGGCAAAAGTGGATTTGGAGTCCATTCTTATCGACAATCGGTATGGGAGCAACTGCTTTTGTATACCACGGTAAATTTGACCCAAATAAGTTCTTACAACTTCTTCAAGAACATGAAATTAACGTATTATGTTGTACACCTACAGAGTATCGTTTAATGGCAAAAGTAGATAATATTGAACAATATTCTTTACCAGCACTACGTAGTACTGTATCTGCAGGTGAGCCATTGAACCGCCAAGTTATTGATACATTTAAGAAGCACTTTGATGTAGAAGTACGTGATGGTTATGGTCAAACAGAAAATACTTTATTAGTTGGTACTTTAATGGGTATGGAAATTAAGCCAGGTTCAATGGGTAAACCGACACCAGGAAACCAAGTTGAAGTTATTGACGAAGATGGAAACCCTGTACAACCAGGTGAAGTAGGGGATATCGCCGTACACCGCAGTACACCAGCTCTATTTACAGAGTATTATAAAGATCCTGAGCGTACAGCAATGGCGTTCCGTGGAGATTGGTATATTACAGGTGACCAAGCGAAAAAAGATGAAGATGGTTACTTCTGGTTTGAAGGTCGTAGCGATGATATCATCATTAGTTCTGGTTATACAATTGGGCCATTTGAAGTTGAAGATGCTTTAACTAAGCACCCTGCAGTTAAGGAATGTGCAGTTGTAGGAAGCCCTGACGAAATTCGTGGAAGCGTAGTAAAAGCTTTCATCGTTCTTAGAAACCCTGAAGACGAAAAAGATGAAAACTTAATCGCAAGCTTACAAGATCACGTTAAAACGTTAACAGCTCCTTATAAGTATCCAAGACGTATTGAATTTGTTCAAGACTTACCAAAAACAACTTCAGGAAAAATCCGTCGTGTTGAATTACGTCAACGTGAAAAGGAAATGTACGCTTAATTAATATATGAAACTTTGAATGAGTGAGCGCTCGTTTTTCAAAAAAGGTAGGAGTTTATACTCCTACCTTTTATTTTCGAATTTTCCCGTGTTAACTGGTGCTTGCTGATAACCTGAACAATATTTGTATTTTTTGTTCAGTTTTGTGAAGATGTTGAAAGTAAGTATGTTAAAGAAGGTGAGTGTAAAAATGGCAACATTGTGGTATGATGGTACTTTTTATACGATGAAAGAAGAAGATGAAAAGGTCGAGGCAGTCTTAACAAAAGACGGAGTAATTAAAGCAATAGGCAATGTCACTGACATTGAACGAAATTTTGAACGTGAAATTACTAAAAAAATTAGTATTAACGGAGGGTATGCTTATCCAGGCTTTGTCGATAGCCATTTACATATGATCGGGCACGGTGAGCGGTTAATTCGTCTAGATTTATCTGAAGTTAATTCTGCTTTAAAAATGAAAGACTTATTACTTGAAAAAGTGAATGAAGCTGAAGCAGGAGATTGGATTATTGGAGAGGGATGGAATGAAAATAATTTTTCGGATCGAAAAATCTTTCATTTTACTGAATTAGATGAGATTGCTCCTAACCATCCGATGTTGCTAAAAAGAGTTTGTCGTCACGCACTATTAGCCAATAGTAAAGCGATGGAATTAGCAGATGTTAAAGTAGAAACTCCTGACCCGCAAGGTGGTGTGATTGTACGTGATACAGACGGTCAGCCAACAGGTTATTTTCTTGATGAAGCACAGGAATTAATAAAGCAAGTCGTTCCAGAAGACAGCAAGCACTATTTACATAAAGCACTAAGCAAATCTGTCGATGATATGCTTAAACTCGGTTTAGTTGGCGGCCATACTGAAGATCTATCTTATTACGGCTCTCCAGACAGACCATTACAAGCATTTGAAGAAGTTATAGATGGTAATAAGCGAAAGTTTAGAGCACATTTGCTTGTTCACCATCAAGTTGCTAAAACAGTAGAGGAAGAGCATACTAGTAAATTTAAGGACCATCCATATATTGAATTAGGAGCTGTAAAAATATTTGCTGATGGTGCTTTAGGCGGAAGAACAGCATTATTAAGTGCACCGTATAACGATGCTCCTGATACAACAGGTGTCGCTATTCATTCGGAAGAAGAGTTTGGCGAGATTGTTCAATTTGCTCGATCGATAAAAAAACCAGTAGCTATTCATACAATTGGTGATTTAGCTGTCGAGTATGCATTAAATGCATTAGAGAAATACCCGTTAATTGGAGAGTTACCCGATCGATTAATACATGTGCAAGTCTTAAGACCAGAATTAGTCGAACGAATGAAGAAACTACCACTAATACTCGATATTCAGCCATCTTTTGTTGCTACCGACTTTCCTTGGGTAGAAGAAAGACTCGGATACGAAAGGTTATCTTTAGCCTTTGCCTGGAAATCGTTACTGGACAATGGTTTTGTATGTGCTGGGGGATCAGACGCTCCGATTGAGAGTGTAAATCCATTGGTAGGGATCCATGCAGCTGTAACGAGAAGAAAATTAACTGAGGATCATGAAGGCTACTTACCAAATCAAAAGCTTTCAATGTTTGAAGCAATCCAATTATATACGTCTGGAAGTGCTGCAGCAATTAATAAACAGGATAAGTACGGAATAATTAGTGAAGGTTATGCTGCCGATTTTACTATACTAGAGAAGGATCTTTTTTCATTAAAAGGAAATAACATAATTGAAGCTAACCCAATCATGACAGTTGTTGATGAAACTATTATGTATGAAAAAGGAAAAGGCTGACGGAATGTCAGCCTTTTAATCATATTGCAGGCACCTTCCGCTTTTCTATCCTATAAAAATTTTCTTTGGACTTTTTGCCAGAATGAATTGTTTTTTAGTTTTAGGACTTTAATTTGGCGTGGGGATACTTTAATTTCTAATTGTTTTGCATGACGAATACTCATCGCTTCATTGTCTAAGCCGATTATTGGATGGTCATTTCCGTCTTGAACAATTTCAAGTTTAAGGGTACGAGTATCACTCAATAGAAAAGAAGTACCTAAAGTACGGTAGTCATTATTATTAATAGAAGCAATTTCACTAACTTGCATAGAAGGTAATCGCGGGTCAACTACAGCTCCACGAACAGACTTGTTATAAGCTGTACTACCTGTTGGAGTTGAAACAATCATCCCGTCGCCTCTAAATGTTTCAAAATGCTCATTATCAATGAAAACTTCGATAACTAATGTTTTAATGACATTTGAGCGAATACTACATTCGTTTATACAGTAGTACGGAGTCTCCTCATCAATTTTTACTTCAATCGTTGAGTATTTTCGTACTTCTACTTGTTCATTTTTCATAGAAGTCATCATTTTATCGACCTCTTGAAGGGTAAAGTCAGTATAGAAACCGATATCTTCAGTATTTAAGCCGACATATAGGCAGTCATCCTTAAAGTTTGTTTTACGCAAAGCTTGTAAAAAAGCATTGTCTCCCCCAACTGAAACAATGATATTCGCTTCATTTACTTCGTGAACGACTTCAAAACCGTGCTCAGCAGTTAGCTCTTTTAGTGGAGAAACTTTCTCTTCCATTTCTGGAGTATGTTTATAAAAGAAAAAAATATTTTTGCGATTTGGCATATGTAAACTTCCTTTCAGATAATATTACCTATTGTAGAAAAATTTTTTCATAGGTAGTATTGGCATCTCTTTTATTGTACATTCGTTTCATAATTTCTAACAGTATGCTAAAATTTAACAATGTATTAATGTATAGGAGTGTTTTAGTATGAGTAAAAAAAGATGGCTTGCGCTATTAGCAGTTGTTGTCCTTTTTATCCTATCCACAACGTTTAACTTTAGGGCTGCAACAACTACTACGAATTGGGATGAACTAATTACAGGTGTTGACCGTAAGTGGGTGGAAAGAACGATACGTGAAGGTGACAGAAAAGAAAAAATTGTAGTTTTAGATGTAAATGGCGTCATACAAGATCAAGACGATAGTTCCTTGTTATTTCAAACACCAGGGTACAGACACCGAACCTTTTTACAAATGCTCGAATACGCAGGTAAAGATCCAGATGTAGAGGGAATCATTATTCGGGTTAATTCTCCAGGTGGCGGAGTCGTTGAAAGTGCTGAAGTATACGATAAAATTAGAAGTATTCAAGAAGAGTATTTTAAAAAAGTGTACGTATCAATGGGCAGTATGGCAGCTTCTGGTGGATATTACATAGCCGCTCCCGCGGATAAGATTTTTGCTAATAACTCTACGATTACAGGTTCTCTAGGTGTTATTATGCAATCGTTTAATGTAGCAGAATTAGCTGAACAAATTGGAATAAAAGAACAAACCATTAAAAGTGGTGAGTATAAAGATATCATGTCTCCTACTAGGGATATGACGGATGATGAGAGAGAAATCCTTCAATCGATTATTGATGATGCATATAATGAATTTGTCAACGTTATTGTTGAAGGAAGAGGTCTAACAGAGACTGAGGTTAGAAACATAGCTGACGGTCGTATTTATAGTGGAGCTCAAGCGAAGGAACTCGATTTAGTCGATGAAATTGGAAGTTATGAAGAAACAGTTGATGCATTAATTGAAGATTTAGGGTTTGGAAACCTCCAAGTCATTCGATATGAAACATCAGTAGGGTTTAATGATTTACTTCAATTATCTGCTGAACGGCTATCGACTGACCAAGGTGATTTACTTGGATTGCAACAATTATTACGACAAACAAATTCCCCGACTCTAATGTATTTATATACGAAGTAGGAGAAGGCTTATGGAAAATAATTTTAACGAATTACATGAAGAAGAAACAGAAGTGATAGATAAGCAAGTCGAAGACAATTACCGTTATGCAGGATTTTGGATGCGATTTTGGGCATTTCTGCTTGATGGTATTATTATCTTTAGTATTAATGGTATACTCGTTACTCCCGTGTTATCCTTGTTAGACCTAACAAGAGAAGTGATATGGTTTTTCTCTATAGCTGGATTACTATCAGCTTTAGTTGGATTTATTTATTTTACACTGATGACGAAATACTTTTCGCAAACTTTAGGTAAACAAGTTTTTGGTATAAAAGTTATTCAAACAAATGGTGAAACCCTTTCTTGGAAAACGGTTATGTTTCGAGAAGTCGTAGGTCGTTACTTACATTACCCGTTTTTACCTTTAAAATTAATTTATCTAATGGTTCCGTTTTCTAGAAAAAAACAAGGCTTACATGATCGAATTGCAGAAACATACGTCATCTATGAAGAAAGATAAACCTATCATTTTGATAGGTTTATTTTTTTGATTTTGGTCAATAATGGAAGAGGTTAAGTACTAAAACTTTAATCTAAAAATGAAATGGTGATTAGAATGAATATCTTCATTCTCGTTATATTAATAATTCTTTTGCTCTTATTTATTATTTGTATAACAAAATTAACGATCTTTATTAGTTATTATCATAATGGTGACGATGATGAACTGATGGTTCGGGTCCGTATGTGGAGAATTTTTTCTTACACATTTAAAGCTCCTCTGATAAAAATTGATAAAGACTCTCCTTCAATAATTGTTGAAGAGGAACAAGAAATTGGTGGAATAGAAGATGAGAAAAAAGTAAAAATAACTTTTGAGAGGATCATGAAAGAACTTCAAAGGATTAAGGATTTTCTACAGCATGTCGTCGGCTTCCACAAAATTGTCCGCAGATTTTTAAAACACGTATCTGTTAAGGATTTAAGGTGGACAACGAATGTTGGAGTTTCAGATGCCGCGTTAACGGGTTTTCTGTCAGGAATGGCCTGGTCAGTAAAAGGTGGTATCATCGGTTTAATTGCAAATTACACACGGATGAGGAATATGCCCAAATTGACCATTAATCCTCATTTCCAACAAACGCTTTCTCAAACTGATTTTAAATGTATAGTTTCTTTTAGAATCGGTTATTCTATCATCGCAGGAATTCTTGTTTTAAAGCACTGGAAAAGGCGCCCAGCTTCATTAAAAACAAGTGAGGAAGAGGCATAACTCAATTTCAACTACATAATTTAAAAGTTAAGAAATAAATGGTTGATAATTGGGGACACTAGAAATATCACAAAAATGACAGGAGGTATTTATTATGTCAGATCATCCTATTCAAGGCTTAATGAAAACAGCTATGGAAAATTTAAAAGAAATGGTTGATGTAAATACAATCGTTGGTGACCCAGTTGAAACTCCTGATGGCAGTGTGATCATGCCAATTTCAAAAGTTGGTTTCGGTTTTGCAGCTGGTGGTAGTGAATTCGTTGTTGACCATAAAACAGCAACGGGTACAACTGAAACGCTAAATCCTTTTGGTGGAGGTAGCGGTGGTGGTGTATCAATCACACCAATCGCATTTTTAGTTGTAAGCTCGACAGGTGTTAAAATGGTACACTTAGACAGCAATACACACTTATATGAAAAACTTCTTGATTTTGCTCCACAAGTAGTTGATAAAATTCAACAAATGGTTAACAATGGTGGCGGAAATCAAGATGAAACAAAAATTACAACTACAACGTCAACAACTTCTACATTAGAAGATATTGATCCAGACCGATTAACTTAAACTTGTTCGTAATGAAGGGTGCAATTGTTTGTACCCTTCATTTTTTTTTAGGGCTTATTTCTTTTCACAAAAAGGGTCAAAACCTTCTTCGTTAACAACAAATTTTTAACAAGGATTTAGTAGCAGGGATTTGAATATAAGTCGGAGAAATACATATAGGTTGAAAATTTTGCTAAAAAAAATTATGATAACACTGTACATATGTTAATAACTAAGGGAGGAAATTGATTATGGCAAACGTAACATTTAAAGGAAATCCAGTAACATTATTAGGTAACGAAGTAAACGTAGGTGATACTGCACCAGATTTCACAGTTTTAGCTAACGATTTATCACCAGTAACATTAGCAGATAGCAAAGGTAAAGTTCGTTTAATCAGCGTTGTACCATCTGTTGATACAGGAGTTTGTGACCAACAAACACGTCGCTTCAACGAAGAAGCTGCAGGTCTTGGTGAGGTACAAGTTTTAACAGTGAGTGTTGACTTACCATTTGCACAAAAACGCTGGTGTGCTGCAGCAGGCATTGAAAACCTTCAAACGGTTTCAGATCACCGTGAACTTTCTTTCGGTAAAGCATACGGTGTTGCAATTGAAGAGCTTCGTCTATTAGCTCGTGCGGTGTTTGTTATTGACTCTAACGACAAAGTAACATATGTAGAATACGTATCTGAAGCAACAAACCATCCAAACTACGAAGCAGCAATCGAAGCTGTAAAAGCAGCTCAATAATAGGAATAAAAGAAAGAAGGCTGATTATTTACATGATCAGCCTTTTTTCTTTGCAATAAAGAAAATCTAGAAGAATGCAGGAACGAAAGGAGTGATGCGTGACCGCGGGAGGAAAAAACTAGGAGGAAGCGGGAACGAAAGCGAATGGATCGTGCCCATGAGAGGAAAAAACTAGGGGAATACGGGAACGAAAGGAGCAATGCGTGCTCGTGGGAGGGAAAAACTAGGAGGAAGTGGTGATAAAAGCAGCGTTACGTGCCTCAAGAGGAAAATTTCATATTGTTTATAATGTACATCTAGGGTTACGTACAATAATCTGGGGTAAATTTTTTATTCATAATAAGATGATTTGCCTTTCCTGTTTAACTGAAAATTATCTGAAAGGATTTTTCTAATTGTTTTCCTAGATTGAATAATCTTACACCAGTCATGAACAATATTAGTAGTCATTTTTGATTCAGGGAAAAGAAGTTTAAATTCCACTATTGTCCTTAATACAGCGCTAGTAATATCCTCGCAGTAACTGCATTTTTTACACTTTAAGATACCCATGGAAACCTCACAATCATTGACAAACATGAAGTACAAACTACTCCTTTATCAACTTGATCATAGCTATAACTAGGTAATCGGACATAAGGGGATTTAGGAAGTTGGATAGATAGTAAAGTCTGAGCAAGTTTGGATGGGAGTTTTCCCGAGAGTTAAGGATTTATTGTTCATTTTTTGCTTAAAGCGATCTAGTTGGGTTGGAAAAATTATCGGTAGATTGGGTAGGGCTTGATAGAGATGAAAATGAGGGTTTATGAATATAAGGTAGGACTGAATAGAAAAGTGATACCCATAATCTTTAATTATACGGTGAAGTAAAGACTCACTGCGTTTTAACTGAAGTAAAGGATTATTTATTTCTTTTTTAGTTATCGTGTACCATCTTTCTCCTTCAATAATGAAGTCACCTTCATAATTTTTGATCTCAATAATGTAGATTGTTTCCTTGGTAAGTATTAATGTATCAAATTGAAATATAGTTTGGTTATATTCAAGTAGAAGGTCATTGAGTACGAGGCATTCAAGTGAAAAGTCTTCTAACCATTTGTCAAATTTCAATTCTCCTGTAAAACCCTTTTCTAGTTTTAGTAAATGGTTATTGTCTTTTCTAGGAAGGTAGTTCTCATCTTCAAGCATTTTAAAAGTAGTAGTTCAGAGGGTTCTTTTCGTGGCTTAATAATCATATTTCACCTCCATATATGGGACTAAAACAATTTTATGTAATATCTTTAATTTAGACAACAAGAATGTCCTAATAGTTATATTTATTTTTTAAGCTATATAGCAAATGGACAACCAACAATCTTTTAGAAAAAATCCAACTAAGAAAATCACACCCTCACTAAAAAAATCAATCTTAAAAGGTTTATTATTTGAATCTTTTTGCTAAAATATACGAATGGGTAAAAATAGAGCGGAGGGGAATAAAGATGTTAGAAGCAAAGACAAATTTAGAAAAATTATTTGTAGCGATAGATGAGAGTGCTGAATTATTAAAAGAAGAGTTAGATATTACATATTTAGAAGCTTTAGCAGAAGCAGGTGAAAACTTTTTTCAAGGTGAAGTGGTCCAAGAGCTTACGTCGGCTACTAAAAAACAACTAGAGCAACGCTTAACGCAAATAGATTTAGAAACATTACAAAAAGAAGAAGTTCGAAAGGCATTACAGTTAGCAGTGTTAAAAGGAATGAAAGAAGCGACACAACCTAACCATGCACTAACTCCAGATACGGTTGCTATTTTTATCAGTTATTTAGTAAATAAATTGACAAGTAAAATCGATGAAGTTACGATAGGTGATCCTGCCGTAGGGACAGGTAATTTATTAACTGCTGTATTAAACGGACTTCCTAAGAAGGCGAGAAGCTACGGGTTAGAAGCAGATGAGACGTTGTTGCACTTAGCGTTTGTGAGTGCCAATTTACAGCAACAAGAAATAGAGCTGTATCATCAAGATAGTATCCGACCACTTGGTTTATCACCTGTTGATGTCATCATTTCTGATTTACCTGTCGGTTATTACCCAAACGATGATGTTGCTGCAGGTTACGAATTAAAAGCTAAAGAAGGACGGTCTTTTGTTCACCATTTAATGATTGAAAAGTCGATTGAATTAACGAAGGAAAACGGGTATCTCGTTTTTCTAATTCCTAACTTTTTATTTGAAAGTGATCAAGCACCAGCTCTTAATACTTATCTTAAAGAAAAAACGATTATTTTGGGTCTATTACAATTGCCGCAAACGATGTTTAAAAATGCACAACACGGAAAAAGTGTTTTATTGCTTCAGAAAAAAGGTACAGAAGCGGTTCAACCGCGTCAGGCGTTACTCGCAGAAATGCCTTCCTTCTCACGCCAGGATGCATTGGCAGACATGTTAAAACAAATCGATCGTTGGTTTAAAGACGAATTAAACATTTCATAAATCATTTATTAATTTGATTGATTTCGTAAACTTTGTTGCTATAGCGTGAAGAACCAAGCCTTCGCTTGGTTCCATTAATTTTACAGATAACAACTCATTACCAAAAGGCGCCTCCCATATATTGATTTCTTACAGACATGAGTAGCTTACGTAGCTTACCATTGACAGAAATCTTAAAGTGGAGGAGTCTTTTATTTTACTCCACACCTAACTACTACTCTCCGCATAAAACTTTAAAAAACCTTCGCTGCATAAAATAAAAATCTCTCGTTTCGGTTACATTAAAAAATGGATTAATGTTTAAGATTTGCTAAAGATTATCTTTAATAAAAAGTCTATTTTGGGCTCCGATGTGTGAAATGTTAATGCCACACGCAATGTTCATTAACAGCGCTACTGGTTTTAAAAAAGGGTCTTTAAAGCGTATTCATTTCTGAATTTAAAGACTTTATTGTATGTAGTTGAAAATGGTTTATTTGAATGTTTAAATAGGTATGGTCATCATATGATTCAGTATATCGAAGTACATAGCTCATGACATACTAAAAAATGATATTAATTATAGACAATGAGTGAAATCATTCATTCAGAACGAATAAAGGAGCGGTTCATTGTAATGGCAAAAATAATAGCAATTAATGCGGGGAGTTCCTCACTGAAGTTTCAATTACTGAATATGCCTGAAGAAACAGTTGTAACAAAAGGGATAGTTGAGAGAATTGGGCTGGGGGAAAGTATTTTTACAATTGAAGTAAATGGTGAAAAGCAAAAAGATATTACGGATATTCCTGACCATTCGTTTGCAGTTAAAATGTTACTTGATAAGTTAACGACGCTTGGAATTATTCAATCATTAGATGAGATTGACGGTATTGGGCACCGAGTTGTTCACGGTGGAGAAAAATTTAATGACTCAGTTCTAATTACTGATCAGGTCTTAGCAGGAATTGAGGAAGTTTCTGAATTAGCGCCACTACATAATCCTGCCAACATTGTGGGAATAAAAGCTTTTAAAGAAGTATTACCGAATGTACCTGCAGTAGCAGTATTTGATACTGCGTTCCATCAAACGATGCCAGAGAAGTCATTTTTATATAGCTTACCTTATGATTATTATAAGGAGTACGGCATTCGTAAATACGGTTTCCATGGAACGTCGCATAAATATGTTTCACAACGTGCAGCAGAGTTACTTGACCGTCCACTCGAGCAAATTCGCTTGATCTCATGTCACTTAGGTAACGGAGCTAGTATTGCTGCGATTGATGGTGGAAAATCGATTGATACATCGATGGGCTTTACACCACTTGCAGGGGTAACGATGGGAACTCGCTCTGGAAATATCGATCCAGCCTTAATTCCGTATATTATGGAGAAGACAGGAAAAACGGCTCAGGAAGTGTTAGATGTACTAAATAAAAATAGTGGGATGCTAGGTGTTTCTGGTTTTTCAAGTGATCTTCGGGATATTGAACTCGAGGCTGACAAAGGAAATGAACGTGCTGAACTAGCGTTAGAAGTATTTACGTCCCGTATTCATAAATACGTTGGTTCATATGCAGCTCGTATGAACGGGGTCGATGCGATCATCTTTACAGCGGGTATTGGTGAAAATAGTGATGTTATCCGGGAACGTGTTCTTCGCGGATTAGAATTTATGGGTGTTTATTGGGATCCATCTTTAAACAAGGTAAGAGGAAAAGAAGCGTTTATTAACTATCCACACTCACCAGTAAAAGTGTTAATTATTCCAACAAATGAAGAAGTGATGATTGCACGAGATACGGTGAGGTTATCACAATAATAATGATTTTTAAAAGAGGCTGAACATAATAGTTAAGCCTCTTTTTATTGCTTCAAGGGGATATCACAGATTTAGTAACGATATGTAAAAAACTTTTATTAACGAATTAGATCGCATACAATGGAAGTAACTTTTAAGTTTTTTTGGGAGAGTGTTCATAATTGACTTGGATGAACAAACAAGAAGGAGAACGTATCGTCGATTATTTCATCGTGAGAGATCGGGAAACGAGTATTGCGACGAATGGTAGTGAATATATTTCTCTCACCTTAAGCAACAAGGATGGAGTTATACGAGCAAAAGTCTGGGATGTAACCGAGAAACAAAAAGAGTGGCTGATCAAACGATCAATGATTAAAGTAGATGCCTTGGTAACGTTTTATCGAGGACAACGACAGTTAAATATACAGCGTGTTCGTTTAGTTACTGATGATGATGCTGTTGAATTAAACGATCTATTAAACCACGCAAGTATTCCACGCGAAGATTTATGGCAAGAGCTGCGCATGTTTATTGAAGATATTGAAAGTGAAACATTGTGTGAATTGATAAAGACGCTTTTGAAAAAGAAAGATATTCGAGAAAAATTAACGACAATTCCAGCCGCAAAGCAATACCATCATGCTTATTATGCAGGATTACTAGAGCATATCGTTACACTCTGTCATGTTTCCGCACAGTTGTTGCAAGTGTATCCACAATTAAACAAAGATGTGATTTTAGCGGTTTGTATTTTACATGATATTGGAAAAACAAAAGCATTAAGCGATCCAGTTGTACCTGACTATACAACGAATGGAGAATTGATCGGCCATGTGGTTCTAAGTATTGAAATGATTATAGAAGGAGCAATAGAAGCAGGAATTTCGACAGATCATCACGAAGTTTTAGCAGTAAAGCATTGTATCCTATCAGGTCATGTTCAAGATAGTGTTCAAAGTGGAGTCAACAGTAAGACAGCAGAAGCGATTTTCTTTCAACATATTAATAAATTAGATAATCAATTAAATGCTCTCTTTATGATAGGGAATGAAACAAATGAAGAGTGGACGTTTTCACCTATGTTTAAAAGAAGAATGTATACGTCTGGAAATTAAGAGAGCTATGGACAACTGAGGGGGAACTAGGGATGAACCGTATATCACTAGAAAAAATACAGAAAAGAAAGTTAACATACGATCAATTAACTAATCGTTTTGATACAAACCAGTTTTCGTTTCAAACAACAGAAGAAGTTGGAAGTTTAACTGGAGAAATGATCGGTCAAGAAAGGGCTGTTCAAGCGGTCGACTTTGGGTTAACTGTAAAACAGGAAGGGTATAACTTATTTTTAGTAGGACCGAGCGGCACTGGTAAAACAACGTTTGCAAAATCTAAGGTAAAAGAAATTGCATCAACCAAAACGACACCGCCTGATTGGATTTATGTTTATAATTTTGCACATTCTGATCAGCCGATTGCCATTTCTTTACCACCAGGGCATGGCGTTATTTTTCAGCAAGAAGTATCAGAATTCATCTCTGAAGCTCGTGTTGAAATTGAGAAAGTCCTTTCGAGTAAAGATTTTGAACAAGCAAAAGTGGATATCATTCAATTTTACGAGGAGTCCATTAATTTAAAATGGCAGGAATTGGATGAATTAGCTTATAATGAATATTTTCAAATTGAAAGAAATACATCAAGTCTTATGGCGATCCCGCTTAATGAAAATAGAGAGGCGCATACGGAAGAAACCTATCGCCAGTTATCAAATGAACAGAAGCAAGAAATAGCAGAAAAAACAAGGGAGCTGAATAAACGCCTGACAGAAATTAACCGTAAAACAGCTCTTTTAGAACGTGACTTAAAGAAAAGTATTAAGGACTTAGAAGAAAATACGGTTTTTGACACGATCCACCCGTATATCGAAGTGCTGTTACAAAAGTATGAAGGCCAAAAAAAAGTTACTGAATATATAGTGAGCTTAGAAAAAGACATTATTGCGAACTGGGAGGACTTAATCGAAGCGTCACTAGATGAGGAAGAAGACTTATTTTCCTCTTTATTGCAAAAAAGTGAAAAGAAAGATGATGCTCGATACCATATAAATGTATTTATAGATAATAGTGAGGTTAAAGGGGCACCTGTCATCCATGAAAATAACCCTACATATACAAACCTTTTTGGGAAATTTGATTTTAAAAGTGCATTTGGTTCTTTAATGACGAGTTTTTCAATGATGAAACCAGGCGCGTTCCACTTGGCAAATGGGGGGTATATTATTCTTCAAGCCTCTGACCTTCTTTCAAATCCCTACTCTTGGAATGCCTTAAAACGGATGTTAAAAACAGGAGAGTTAAGAATTGAAAACATATTAGAGGATAGCGGAAGTTCGGTTGTATCTGCTGGGCTTAAGCCAGAGCCAATACCAGTAGAAATGAAGGTTATTTTAATAGGAACGATAGACCTGTACCGCCTTTTATTTACCTTTGATGAAGATTTTAAAAAGTATTTCAAAGTAAAAGTTGATTTTGATGTTGAAATGGAAAGAAATGGTGAACACTGTATGAAGTATGCATCGTTTATTCATACTTACTGTAAAACGCAAGGCTTACTTCAATACACAAAAGAGGCTGTTGGAAGGGTTATTGATTTTAGTACTAGACTGAGTAACAACCAAAATAAATTAACTACTTGTTTTCATGAAATAACAGAACTATTAGTAGAAGCTAATTATTGGGCGATGTTAGAAAACGCTCACTATGTGTCGGAAACGCATGTAGATAAGGCATTAAAAGAGCGTCGGCAACGTTCTAATTTAATAGAAGAAAAAATGAATGGATCAATAGAAGATGGTACGATTATGATTGAAACAGAAGGGGAGAAGGTTGGACAAATCAATGGATTATCTGTACTAGATACAGGTAATTATACGTTCGGCCAACCAAATAAGATTACAGCCAGAACCTATATCGGTTCAAAAGGAATTATTAATATTGACCGTGAGTCTTATTTAAGCGGTCCAATTCATTCTAAAGGGTTGTTTATTTTATCAGGTTATTTACAAGGAGAGTTTGCAAAGGAGCACCCTCTTCCATTAGCAGCAAGTATTACGTTTGAGCAGTCGTACGATATGGTCGATGGTGATAGCGCTTCTAGTACTGAATTATATGCGATTTTATCATCTTTAGCAGAAGTACCGATTAACCAAGGGATCGCTGTAACAGGCTCTGTCAATCAATTTGGTGAAGTTCAACCAATTGGTGGAGTGAACGAAAAGATTGAAGGATTTTACTATACTTGTAAGTTAAGAGGGTTAACTGGTAATCAAGGTGTGATCATCCCGATACAAAACGTAAAGAATTTAATGTTGGATGAAGAAGTGGTTGCTGCAATTAAAGAAAAGAAGTTCTCCATTTGGGCTGTAAAGTCTATTCAAGAAGGAATTGAGATACTTACGGGTTATGAAGCAGGAGAGTATGATCTGGTTCATGGTTACTCTGAAGGTACCATTTATAACCGAGTGGAAAGTCGATTGAATGACATGGTTGAATGGTTTCGAAAAAATGGTTCAAACGAAAGGAGACAAATCGAGTGTCACTAACTGTACAAGAAGAGAGCTTGTTACTTGAGGTAGAACGTTGGGAGCAAACATTTTTCGAACATGATCCTACAGATTTTGAAACGATGTATCAAAAATGGTTAAATCTTGGGCTTGATCAAATCGGTAAAGACAAAAAGTCTAAAGCTCTAGAGAAAATTGATAATTTTCTCTTTCACTTACATGCCATGATCCAAAATTCAAGATTTCATGAAGACGCAAGAGAGCGAATATTAGATCAAGCGAAAGTATTTGATGCAGAAATTCAAGAAATTCAAGATATTAGAGAACTGTCTATAGAAAAATTAAACTTCATGGCGAAACAGCAGATGGCAAAGCAGCGTTTACTGTCAATGGGACAAGGCGGGGTTTCTGGTATGGGGGGCATTGTCCTGTTAGGAATGGATTTACCAGCAATGATTGCTATGAATATGCGTGCCATCCAATTAATCGCTTTATCATATGGCTATGATGTAAAGCGTCCGTCTGAAATGATGATTGCCTTAAAGATTTTCCATGTTGCCTCATTACCAAAACACTTACAAGGTGGTGCTTGGGATGCACTATGGGATGAGGTAGAGACAGATGATTACGATGGGTGGTTCTATGCAGGAGACGAACAAGTCGCCGATATTTCTTGGCTTCAACAACCATTAAGACAATTAATTAAAGTCATGATGATCATGATGTTAAGAAAAAAATTAATTCAAGGTGTTCCTCTTCTTGGAATCGCAGTTGGAGCGACGATGAATTACCAGTTTTCAAGACAAGTGACAGAAGTTGCTCAGCGTTTTTATCAAAAAAGGTTATTGCTTGAAAGAAATTAAAAATAAATAAAAATCTAATTAACACTCCTTGAGGCTAAGAGAGATTTACTTATTATAGTAGGTCTCTTTTTTACTGAGTATTTGATGAGAGATTAGGCACAAACTAATGAAACTACATCTACCTTAAACATGAGTAAGGAGTGTTTGTATGAGTATAAAAAGACAGATTACAGTAGCACGAGGAGACGGTATAGGGCCAGAAATTATGGATGCAACATTAAAAATCCTTGAATATGCAGGAGCAATGATTGAACCTCAATTTATCGAAATAGGAGAAAAAGTATATCTTTCAGGTGAAACAGCAGGTATTAGTGGAGAAGCATGGGAATCGCTACGAAGAACAAAAGTGTTCCTAAAAGCTCCAATCACAACTCCACAGGGTGGTGGCTATAAAAGTTTAAATGTGACGATACGAAAAACGTTGGGATTATATGCTAATATTCGTCCTAATATTTCATATCACCCATTTATCAAGACGAAACATCCAGATGTAAACCTTGTAATCGTTAGGGAAAATGAAGAAGATCTCTATGCTGGAATAGAGCATCAACATACACCAGAAGTTGTTCAATGCTTAAAGTTAATTTCAAGACCAGGAAGCGAGAAAATCATTCGCTATGCTTTCGAATATGCTGTTAAAAACAACCGGAAAAAAGTAACGTGTTTCACTAAAGATAATATTATGAAGTTAACTGATGGATTATTTCATAAACTATTTAATGAAATTGCTGAAGAATATCCACAAATTGAAACAGACCATTGGATTATTGATATAGGAATTGCAAAGATTGCAGACACACCGCAAGAATTTGATGTGATTGTGATGCCGAACCTGTACGGCGATATTGCTTCAGATGTAGCTGCGCAAATTACTGGAAGTGTGGGTCTTGCAGGTTCAGCCAATATCGGTGATCATATAGCAATGTTTGAAGCGATCCACGGAAGTGCCCCAGATATTGCAGGAAAGGGGATTGCCAACCCATCAGGTTTAATTCATGGCGCTATTATGATGTTAGTGCATATTGGACAAGCAGAGGTAGCAACGAAAGTACATAATGCTTGGCTCAAGACAATAGAAGACGGAATTTTTACAGGTGATATTTCTAAAGGTGGACCAGCAGTTGGAACAGTTGAGTTTGCAGAGGCTGTTATTAAACGATTAGGTCAAAGTCCAACAACATTTGCTCCTGTTATGTATAAGGAACGATTAGAAAAGGATGAGGTAAAGCATGAATTATCGCCTTTGGCAAAGGATCGTGTCAAGCCTGATGTTGTTCAAGAATTAGACGGGGTGGATGTTTTTGTATTAAACAATACATACACTTCAGAGGAGTTAGGTGAGCAATTAGAAATGCTAGCTGGGTCTGATTTGGAATTAATTGTTATTACCAATCGAGGAGTAAAAGTTTATCCTGGAGGTTTTCCAGAAACGTTTACGACCGATCATTGGAGATGTCGCTTCCAATTTAAAGCAAATGCTAATAAAACAAATAAAGAAATACTAAACCTATTACAGCGAATAGATGATGCAGGGCTTCATTGTATAAAAACTGAAAATTTATATACATTTAATGGTGAAAAGGGATACTCTTTAGGACAAGGTCAATAATAAGATGTGATCTTAAAAGGGTAATGCAGCTTTCTAATTAAAGAAAAGAGGCGGTAACTAACGCCTCTTTTCACTATAACTTGTTTATTGGTGGACTTTAACACTTACATTTTGATTAGTACGATACCAGATCCATAAATCGTTAATAATGGAGGCTAACTCCGCGATTTCACTATTTAACTCGCAGGATTTTTGAAAGTTCTCTTCATTATTCAGTGCAGCTTGTTTCTTATTTATTAATACTTCTAAATCAGCAATTCTATCAGGTATACTTCCGCGAATTTTTTCCCATTGAAGTAAAATTTCTGTTTGTGTAGAAAATGTATATTCATCCCAGTCTTTTTCAAAGAAGGGAAGCTTAATTCCTAAACGACCATCATAAGTAAATTTATAATCCACTTCTCCACCCCCTGTTTTAATTTTACATGAACTTATAGGAGATTTAAACATATAGATAGTGAAAACAGAAAATCAAAAATAATATTCAATTTTTTAAATTAACCTATTGCCAAAAGGGAAGATAGTTGATAAAGTAATGAATAATAATTAGTTTTTATTTAAATTTATTCATTAGGAAGAGGTTAAGTCCTCTCAATATTAGACATTATGGTAGATTAATGAACCAACCTAACAAAATATAGGGTGGTCTTCTCTTAAACTCGCTAATTGGCGAGTTAACTTTAGAACACCAATGCATAAAAATGATAAAAAGAGAATTTATATTCATACATTATTGGAGGGAATATCATGAGTAAGAAAAAAGTAGTTCTAGCATATTCTGGAGGATTAGATACATCAGTAGCAATTAAATGGTTAAGTGATCAAGGTTATGATGTAGTAGCAGTTGGTTTAGATGTCGGTGAAGGTAAGGATTTAGAATTTATTAAAGATAAAGCTCTTAAAGTTGGAGCTATTCAGTCATATACAATTGATGCAAAGAAAGAATTTGCAGAAGAATTTGTATTACCTGCACTCCAAGCTCATACATTATATGAGCAGAAATATCCGCTTGTTTCGGCGTTATCCCGTCCATTAATTTCGAAAAAGTTAGTGGAAATTGCGGAGCAAGTAGGGGCAGACGCAGTTGCTCACGGTTGTACTGGTAAGGGTAATGACCAAGTCCGTTTTGAAGTTTCAATTCAAGCGTTAAACCCAGACTTAGAAGTACTTGCTCCAGTTCGTGAGTGGGGCTGGTCTCGTGATGAAGAAATTGAATACGCAAAAAATAATAATATTCCAATTCCAATTGATTTAGATAATCCGTATTCTGTTGATGCAAACCTTTGGGGACGTGCTAATGAGTGTGGTGTACTAGAAGATCCTTGGGCAACTCCACCAGAAGGTGCCTACGAAATGACAGCACCTCTTGAAAAGACTCCTGATGTTCCAGAATACTTAGAAATTGCTTTTGAACAAGGTGTACCTGTCTCAATTGATGGAACGAAGTATGAATTACACGAACTCATTTTAAAATTAAACGAAATTGCTGGTAAGCACGGGGTTGGACGTATTGACCACGTTGAAAACCGCCTTGTTGGGATTAAATCACGTGAAGTATATGAGTGCCCAGGTGCAATGACCCTTATTAAAGCACATAAAGAACTAGAAGACTTAACGTTAACAAAAGACGTAGCACACTTTAAACCAGTGATCAGCCAAAAATTAGCTGAACTTATTTATAATGGTTTATGGTTCTCTTCATTAACTCCAGCTCTTCAAGCATTCTTACAAGAAACTCAGAAGAATGTAACTGGTGTTGTTCGTGTAAAACTATTCAAAGGCCATGCGATAGTTGAGGGACGTAAATCAGAGTACTCATTATATGATGAGAAACTAGCGACATACTCAACTGAAGATGAGTTCGATCATAATGCAGCAGTAGGATTTATTAAACTTTGGGGCCTACCAACAAAAGTAAGCAGTAAAGTAAATAAGGACGTTAACAGCAATAAGGGGGTCAAACTGTGAGTAAGCTTTGGGGCGGTCGATTTACAAAAACAGCCGAAGAGTGGGTCGATGAATTCGGCGCCTCTATCGGCTTCGACCAACTACTTGTAGAAGAAGACATCGAGGGAAGCCTTGCACACGTTAAAATGCTCGGTAAGTGTGGGATTTTAGCAGAAGACGAGGTTAAGAAAATTACAGAGGGTCTAAAAAAGATCCTAGTAAAAGCTCAAAACGGCGAACTAGAATACTCTGTGCAAAATGAGGACATCCATTTAAATGTAGAAAAGTTCTTAATTGATGAGATCGGTCCAGTCGGTGGTAAGCTTCATACAGGTAGAAGCCGTAATGATCAAGTAGCAACAGATATGCATTTATATTTGCGTAAACAAATGGAAGAAATTCTATCTGAAATTAAAAGCTTACAAAATGTATTAGTCGTGCAAGCTAAACAGCATGTTGAGACATTAATTCCTGGTTATACACATCTACAACGTGCTCAGCCTGTGTCGTTTGCGCATCATTTAATGGCTTATTTTTGGATGTTAGAGCGTGACTATAATCGTTTTGCAGATGGTCTAAAACGTGTAAACATCTCGCCACTTGGAGCTGGGGCGTTAGCTGGAACGACGTTTCCAATTGACCGTCACTATAGTGCAGAATTACTAGGGTTTGATGGTATTTACGAAAATAGCTTAGACGCTGTTAGTGATCGTGATTTCATTTTAGAATTCTTAAGCGGATCATCAATTTTAATGATGCATTTATCTAGACTTTGTGAAGAGATTATTTTATGGTCTTCGCAAGAATTTCGCTTTATTGAACTAGATGATGCGTTTGCTACAGGAAGCAGTATCATGCCTCAGAAGAAAAACCCTGATATGGCAGAACTTATTAGAGGAAAAACAGGGAGAGTTTACGGGAGTTTATTCTCGTTATTAACGATCCTTAAAGGCCTTCCACTTGCTTATAACAAGGATATGCAAGAAGATAAGGAAGGGATGTTTGATGCAGTAACTACGGTTAAAGGCTCATTAAAAATCTTCACTGGTATGATTGAAACAATGACAGTGAATACAGAGGTTATGGAGACAGCGACACATTCTGACTTTTCAAATGCAACTGAGCTTGCTGATTATTTAGCAAGCAAAGGAATGCCGTTCCGTGATGCTCATGAAGTAGTTGGAAAGCTCGTTCTTCATTGTATTCAACAAGGTCATTTCTTACTTGATCTTCCATTTGCTGATTATAAAGAAGCGAGCGCACTTTTTGAAGAAGATATTTATGAATTTTTACAGCCTAAAACGGTTGTAGCGCGTCGTAATAGTGCTGGTGGTACAGGCTTTGCTCAAGTACAACTAGCGCTAGAAAAAGCGGAGTCATTATTAAGTAATAAATAATATGATTTAAAAGAGATCATTTTCTTAATGGTCTCTTTTTCATGTGAATAAGAATAAGAAATTCAAACGAATACATAATAACCGTGAATAAGGTTATTACATACAAAAAGGGAGTAGTTCTACATGGAACTCGATTTTATCTGGAAATCAGTTTTGCTAGTTCTGACTGGATTTCTTTTTCTAAGAGTATCAGGGAGAAAGTCAATTGCGCAAATGACAATTACGACAACCATTGTTATGATCTCGATCGGTGCTATCATTGTTCAGCCGATTATTGAAGATAGTGTTCTAAAAACAATATTATCAATAGGAATTTTTATTGGTGTTCTTATTCTAATTGAATATCTTCAAGTTAAATATAATGCGCTGGAAAAGTTATTTACGGGAAAGGCAATATCCGTTATTGAAAATGGGCAAGTAAACCTAAAAAATTTAAAGAAGATCAGGTTAACTATCGATAAATTGGAAATGCAAATACGTCAAAATGGGATATCTAATATAACAGACATAAACAATTGAACCCAACGGTCAACTAGGATACGAGCTAAAGCCAGATGCAAGACCTTTGACCGTAGGAGAGTTTAAAAAGTTAATGGGAGCCATGATACAACAACAAAATCAATCTCCAGATATAGATGGAAGTCTATTTTACGAGGTAATCAATAAACATCATGCTACCACTAACCCTGACAACTTAAAGTAAGTAAATCCTTTCATATGTCTCAAACACAACAATACTAAATAGACAGTGTTCTTTAAGAGACAAGAGTGAAAAGGTAATTAAAAAATAGGGTTGCAATTCAGTAGTGAGTTGCAACCCTATAATATGTCATGAGCTTTACATTCATTTTAAGAAACAAACATCGTATCCAAATTCAGTTTGCTGTCTTCCTTTTGAATATATTCTACAATTTTGTCTTCTACAGATACATCTAATTTTTGAAAACCGACATTTCCAAATAAAATATTAAATTCAAATATATAAAATTGGTCATCGACCATCGCAACGTCAAAACCAGCATGATTAATCCCTAACGTTTGTGCAACATGTTTAACTAGATCGATAGCTTCCCGAGGGATTAGTTCTAGTACGATTTCTCCACCTTGTGCAACGTTGTTTAAGTGGCTTTCACCGTTACCAACTCGCCAATAAGCAGCAACAACATCATCACCAACATAAACAATTCTCATATCGCGGTCAATCGGTAATAATTCTTGAACATATAATACGTTACTAATCGCTGCATACTCGCGGAACTCCTTAACGTCATTAATTAAGTAAACACCTTTCCCCATTGAATTTCTAACTTCTTTTGCGATAAATGGAAATGGCATTTCGTTAATGGCTGTTTCGAAGCCGGACTCATTATTAGGTAGGATAAGAGTGTAAGGAACATTTTTTGGAACAATGGACAGTAATGAACGTGTCATTTCAATTTTGTCATGTCCTAAATGATAAGAGTTGATACTAGGAAAAATCTTTTTATTTAAACCGTAAACTAATGAATTAACTTGCCAATACTCTGGGAACAAAACCCAATCTGATTCTTTAATTTGATTAATGTGTTGAAACATAGAATCAGACTTTAAATAGGTAGTGTTTGGAATACCTATTGTACGATAAGGGTTAAACGTTATATGTTTCATTTCTGCTCTTCTCTCCCTAAACAATATTCTGTTGTAAAAATTTTTTAAAAGAAAAAGGTAACGTAAGAATTTGAATAAAAATTTTAAAAATTCAAAAAACTATAAAGGTTTGTATAACAAGAGTAATGTAGTTAAGGTTTCGGTTGTAGATAAAAAACGGATTTTATCCTAATCTAATTTTACTGATTCAAAGCAGAATTTCAACAACTTTTTTTATTGGAATTTAGGACAATTTTTACTAATAGCCCATGCATTGTTGTGGAAATTCATATAAGTATAACTAAAAAAGAGGCTGACTCAAATCAGTCGCTATATGCGACCTTTTGAATCAGCCTCTTTACTTTAATATTTCTTCAGCTATTATTTTCTAACGATTAATACGTCACATTTAGCATTTCTTGTAATCGCTTCAGAAACACTTCCAATTAAGATACGTTCTACTGCATTTAAACCTGTAGCCCCTGTTACAATTAAATCAATCTCGTGTTTTTGAGCAATATCTTTAGCAATTCTCACTTTAGGAGAACCGAAATCAAGAACAGTCGTTGCGTTAGTAACTCCTGCTTCTTCAGCTTTTACTTTATATTCATTAAGCAATTCTTTTGCATAGCCTTCTGCACGAGATACAACTGTACGGTCATATTGTTCAACTGTAGCAAAAGTACGTGTGTCAATAACATGAGCAATAAAAAGTTGAGCATTATCTTTTTTTACAATGTCAAAAGCTTTGTTTAAAGCTACATTTGCTTCTTCAGAACCATCTACTGCAACTAATACATTACGATAATTTTTTTCCATCATTATCTACTCCCCTAAAAAAATTGTTTACGACAATATAACCTTGTGCCTAATTATTGTTTGTATATGTTTACCACAATATCATTGTATCAAAACATTCTAATAATAATAAGTACTGGTAATAAAAGTTCATGAATTGTTAAATAATAAATTTGTTTCTAAAAGAAGGGGGTAATCGTATGAAAGAACATAAGCTTACTGGGACGGTCTATGATGAAGATGGCGAAATGATGGTGTTAGAACAAATTATGGACTCATACCGTGTAGGAACAACAGAAGATGAACGTTTAAATGGACAGCAGCAGAACACAGAAAATTTTAGAGGGTAGAGTGAATGTTGAGACTGACACACTAGGGTCAGTCTTCTTTACATAATTTTAATTTAATCAGGAAGAGCAATCTTTTTACTTAATGTCCCTTTCATTGTATGATCAAATTAAAAGATGTTGTTCCAATAGGGGAAGGTGGGACGTTTATGCGACATGCAATTGTTACTGCAGGTACGAAAGGGCTCGGTCTAAAAGTTACTGAACAATTACTAGAAGAAGGTTACACTGTAACCATTAGTTACCGTAGTGATGTAAATGCCGTTGAAAAGTTGAAGAAACGCTGGGAAGCTAAAGCTGATCAACTACATTTTGTGAAAGCAGACGTGACAAACAAAGCTGATTTAGACGAACTCATCCAATCTTCAATTAACAAATTCCGTAAAATAGATGTTTTTATTCATAACGCGGGTCCTTATATTTTTGAACGTAAAAAGCTTGTAGACTATTCAGATGGTGAATGGTATGAAATGGTAGAAGGTAACTTAAGTTCGTTCTTTCATATCGCGAAGGGGATTATTCCTCATATGAGAAAACAAAAGTTCGGACGTATTGTTGCCTATGGTTTTCAAGGTGCAAATGATGCGCCAGGATGGATATACCGATCTGCCTACGCTGCTGCAAAGGTAGGCCTCGTTTCATTAATGAAAACACTAGCAATAGAAGAAGCAGAACATGGAATTACAGTGAATATGGTTTGTCCTGGAAACATATTAGGAGAAATGAAAGAAGCGACGATAGAACAAGCACGACAATTCTATGATGAAAAGACACCAGTGGGTCGTTCAGGTACTGGAGAAGACATAGCGAGAGCAATTAGTTTCCTCTGTCAAGAAAATTCCGATATGATAACAGGAACTGTTCTTGAAATTACAGGCGGACTTGATGTGATTAATAGCCACAGGTGACAGGAACTAAAAGGGTGAAAAATGGATTGAGTTCACTATAAACACCAAACTTAACACAGCATTAGATTAAGGACCGTAACCAAGTATTGCTTGAATACGGTCTTTTCATTTTATAAATAGAGCTAAAATAATTAATATGTATTATTTTCCATTGTTTGCGCACCTTAATACTAGAGGTGATAATCATGACAAGAAGATTACTTTTTCTAATGTTGCTAATGTTATTCATTTTTTCAAGCCAATCGTTCGGACTAGCTTCAGAATTGATGGATAAATTTGCTATTCGCATTACAGTCGTTGAGAATGGAACTATACATGAGTGGGAATACGATAATCCCGATAAATATGAATATGAAACAGGTAATCAAATAAAAAGAGGCAAAGAAGCAGAGAAAGAAGTTCACTCGATGATATCTTTAATTCAACTTCGAGAAGATGCAAAAGTTGATTTTATGGTAAAGCAGCTAAAAGAAAATGGCTATAAAGATATCGAGCGATTAGATATTCGAATGATGAACGGTGAAGGAAAATTATTTACATGGGTATGGGATAAAGACCACTCGTAATCGTATTTAAAGTTTTGGGAATGACTATAATGAACTTCTATATCGATAAAAAGATTGAATAAGGATTATAAATGAGGTGTAGATTTTGAGAATTGGTGTCCCAACTGAAATTAAAAATAATGAGAACCGAGTCGCGATGACACCAGCTGGCGTTATTACCCTCGTAACTCTAGGCCATGAGGTTTATATTCAAAAAGGTGCAGGAAACGGGTCTGGATTTACAGATGAACAGTACATGGATGCTGGTGCAAAAATTGTAGATACAGCTAAAGAAGCTTGGTCTCAAGAAATGGTGATGAAAGTTAAAGAACCACTTGCTGAAGAATTTGACTATTTTTACGAAGGACAAATCTTATTTACTTATTTACATCTAGCTCCAGAGCGCCAATTAACACAAGCTTTAATCGACCGAAAAGTAATTGGAATTGCCTATGAGACGGTTCAGCCCGAAAACGGTTCGCTCCCGCTTCTTATTCCAATGAGTGAAGTGGCTGGGAGAATGGCATCCCAAATTGGTGCACAATTTTTAGAGAAACCAAATGGTGGAAAAGGAACATTATTATCAGGTGTCCCTGGTGTTAGTAGAGGCAGGGTTACGATTATAGGTGGAGGCATCGTTGGTACAAATGCAGCCAAAATTGCAATTGGATTAGGAGCAAATGTTACAATTCTCGATTTAAGCCCAGAACGCCTACGGCAGCTTGATGATATATTTGGGAAAGAAATAAATACGATGATGTCTAATCCGATGAATATCGCCGATGCTGTCCGTGAATCGGATTTAGTGATTGGAGCTGTTCTCATTCCAGGTGCCAAGGCACCACGTTTAGTAACAGAAGAAATGGTTAAATCAATGCAGCCAGGTTCCGTTGTCGTTGATGTTGCGATTGATCAAGGTGGAATTTTTGAAACGACGGATCGCATCACGACGCACGATAACCCAACATACGAAAAGCATGGTGTCCTTCATTATGCAGTTGCTAATATGCCAGGGGCTGTACCTAGAACGTCTACGATTGCATTAACGAACGTTACAATCCCATATGCGGCTCAAATAGCAAATAAAGGGTATCGACAGGCATGTCTCGATAATTCTGCTCTACTAAAAGGAATTAACACACTAGGAGGTCATGTTACGTATCAAGCTGTTGCTGAAGCCCAAGGATTAGAATATAAGAGTGCGCTTGAACTACTTCAATAATAGCTTTTCGTCAAAAGCTAGAGATGAAAATCTCTAGCTTTTTTATATTTCTTTTTACAAGCCTTTGATATAAGAGAGAAAGGGCGCATATGTTAGAATAAAAGAAAGAAAAAATAAAAGGGGAAGCGAATGAAAAAGTTTATCGATTATTTATTACTCACGATCGGTTCTTTAATTACAGCAGTTGGTCTTGAGTTAATTCTTGCTCCAAATGGATTAGTTGATGGTGGGGTCACAGCTATTTCTATTATGGTAAATTCCGTTTGGGGGTTTCCGATCTGGGCCGTATATATTGCGTTAAATTTGCCTACCTTAATGTTCGCTGCTAATTTTATGGGCAGACGGTTTGTTGTACGTACGATTTATGCCAATATTGTAACAACGCTTGGTCTAATGTGGTTAGCACCAATGCCTGCTATCACTTCTTCAGAAGTGCTAATTGTGCTATATGGAGGGCTATTGTTAGGAGTCGGAATTGGATTAGTCGTTAAATCTGGTGGGGCAGTCGACGGTACAGAAATGATTGCGATTTGGATGCAGCGACGCTTTCATATCCCGATTAGTACATTTTTATTGGCGGTCAATGCCCTTATTTTAACTGCAGCGGCATTTGTTTTTACATTAGAAAAGGCGATGTTTTCAATAGCTGTTTTTTATATCGTATCAAAAATGATCGATTTTGTTTTAGATGGTTTAAATCAAGGGAAATCTGTAATGATTATTTCTGACAGACCATATGAGGTAGGGGAGACCCTCTTAAAAGAATTAAATGTTCAAATTACTTATCTTCATGGACAAGGTGGCTATACTGGAGATGAGCGACTAATAATATACTGTATTACAAGCAGGTTTATGTATCCGAGGCTTAAAGAAGTCGTATTAACAATTGACCCCAATGCTGTGTTAGAGGCTTCATTTGTAACCGAAACACAAGGAATTAAAAGAAAGCTATCTTTACCAGACTCAAAATCGTCGAAAAGTTAGTGCAGGAAATAAAGTTATTACCTCGTAATCATAAGGTGACGAATGAAGTTGGTTATCTCTCTTTCGTCACCAAATTTAATTAGGAGTTGAGTACATAAATGAAACTTTCTTATCATGGCCATTCTGTTGTTATGATTGAAACCAATGGGACAAACATTATTATCGATCCTTTTATTTCAGGAAATGGACAAACTGATTTAAATGCCGAAGACTTAAAAGTTGATGTTATTCTACTTACTCACGGCCATAATGATCACGTCGGAGATACGGTAGAGCTTGCGAAGCGAAATAAAGCACTAGTTGTTGCACCATTTGAACTAGCGACATATTTAGGCTGGCAAGGAGTAAATGTTCATCCGATGCATATCGGTGGTTCACACACGTTTGATTTCGGGAAAGTGAAGTTAACCCAAGCTTTTCATGGTTCAGCCTTTGTAAAAGAAGATGAAAAAGAGATTATCTATACGGGAATGCCAAGTGGTATATTATTTACAGCTGAAGGTAAGACAATTTTCCATGCTGGAGATACTGCATTATTCTCGGATATGAAGATGATTGGCGAACTAAATCAAATTGATGTAGCATTTTTACCGATTGGTGATAACTTTACAATGGGTCCAGAAGATGCGGTAATTGCTGCAAAATGGCTTCAAGCAAAACAAATTGTACCGATTCATTTCAATACATTCCCTGTGATTGAGCAAGACGCTGGACAATTTGTAGAAAAGCTTCCAGCAGGTATAGGCAAAGTTTTAGCAGCAGGAGAAGCGATTGAACTATAATAGAGGGGTTTTTCTCAAAGATGTTGCTATTTGCTTTGAGATTGTTAGCTATCCTTAGAGGGACAACTATAATGTTGTCTCTTTTTTTATCTGTTTCTTTTCTTAAGGTTATTTTCGTAAACTTAGTTGCTAATGTACCGTTTTTTAATATAAATCAGCCCTGATGGAAAAATTATGAGAGAGAAAAACTAGGATAATGGAGTGCGGTAATGAAAGCGGGTGGATCGTGCACGCGAGAGGAAAAATTCTTGAGTATTAATGTTCCAGCTGTTCTAGGGTACGAGACTAATGATAATTTATCCATGTTTTACATGCTGACCCTAAATGAACGTATTTCAACAATTGCCTTTAACTCATTAAATCGTACTTCTTTTTTTTGAACTATTTCATAGAATGAAAGTAGGACAACTTTTAAAAGTCGTGGTCAATGGAAGCTATTCTGGAATTAGTTTAATTGAGAGGATGGATAACGATGAAACAAAGGCTGTTACTATGTTTACTACTAGCTCTTGCCCTTATTTATTTTGCGGTACCACGTATTCCATTAGGTGATCCTGGTTTAGGAGGACTTTTTGCGATTGCTTGGCTAACATTTGCTCTTATTGTTGTTGGTGGAAATCTAGTTGGCCTCCTATATAATAAGAAAAAGCAAAAAGCGACATTATTATCTGAAGAATCAAAAAATGAACCAAATAAAGTAAGAAGATATAGCAGGTAGTCTTGAAGTGCCTATCCCCTAACAGTATAATAGAACTAATACAGTTTTGATAATTCTAATAGATACAGTTTATAAGAAAGTGTGGTGAGGGGATATGGCAACAAAACATGAACAAATATTGCAATATATTAATGATTTAGGAATCGGTGAGAAGATATCTGTTCGTCAAATTGCGAAAGCGCTTAATGTCAGTGAGGGCACGGCTTATCGTGCTATAAAAGAGGCTGAAAACCAAGGGTTTGTCTCTACGATAGAACGAGTCGGTACGATCCGAATTGAAAAGAAAAAGAAGGAAAATATTGAAAAATTAACGTTTGCTGAAGTCGTCAATATAGTGGACGGGTCCGTTCTCGGTGGTAGGCAAGGATTGTATAAAACGCTAAACCGTTTTGTAATTGGTGCGATGAAACTAGATGCAATGATGCGGTATGTTGACCCAGGCAATTTATTAATTGTAGGGAACAGATATCAAGTTCATAAAATTGCTCTTGAAGCAGGGGCTGCAGTCTTAATTACGGGCGGCTTTGATACGAGTGATGAAGTGATTAAGTTGGCTGATGAATTAGAGCTCCCTATCATTTCAACGAGCTATGATACGTTCACTGTAGCAACAATGATTAACCGTGCGATTTACGACCAGCTAATTAAAAAAGAGATTGTACTTGTCGATGATATTTTAATTCCTTTACAAGATACATATTATATGACAATAACCAATTCAGTTGAAAAGTGGCATGAGTTAAATCAAAAAACAGGCCATAGCCGGTATCCTGTAGTAGATGAAGGCTTCAGAGTGCAAGGGATGGTTACGTCAAAGGATGTTCTTGGGGTAAACCGATTAACACCGATTGAAAAAGTAATGACGAAAAATCCAATAACAGTCAATGAACGGACGTCTGTTGCATCGGTAGCACATGTTATGGTTTGGGAAGGGATAGAGCAACTTCCGGTTGTAGACCAGCAAAGAAAATTAATTGGCGTTATTAGTCGTCAAGATGTTCTAAAAGCATTGCAGATGATTCAACGTCAACCTCACGTAGGGGAAACAATTGAGGATGTTGTAACAAGTCGTTTCACAGATCATTCCACTTCAGATTATTTACTATTCCAATGTGAGGTTACACCTCAAATGACCAACCACCTCGGAACCTTATCGTACGGTGTCGTCACAACGATTGTTACGGAAGCAGGGAGTCGGGCTTTAAGGAAATACAAAAAAGGCGATCTTGTCGTTGAAAATATCACTTTATATTTTATTAAACCAG
Organism: Alkalihalobacterium elongatum; assembly: GCF_019024285.1. Classification (GTDB taxonomy): domain Bacteria; phylum Bacillota; class Bacilli; order Bacillales; family Bacillaceae_F; genus Alkalihalobacterium; species Alkalihalobacterium elongatum. The sequence goes on along the minus strand of NZ_WMKZ01000004.1, from coordinate 186,113 downwards.
TTCAAATAGATACAACGATTGATATACAGCCGAAATTACTTGAAATTGGAAGAAAGCATGGAAAGATTGATGTAGAGCTATATCATGACGGAGAAATTGTCGGGAAGGCTTTAATGATGGCACAGCTTCTTGACTAAAGAAAAAGAGGCAGACTCCAAAGTGTCTATACTCCTCATTACTCAATATATCGTACTAACTTGCATAAGCTAGTATTTTATATCTCGTGATGGAGGGGTTAGGGACTCTATAGAGTAGGCCTCTTTTTGTCTTACTTTGCTTTGCGTTCCTCAATGACCTGCGGGAGATAGTGTTTATAATTCTGTAACCCGAAATAGGCATTAGCAGCACCTAGCAAAGCAAAAAGGATTCCAATAATAATATCTACTGTACTTCTTGGAAAGATAAGTAGATTAAGACCAAAGAAAATTAGAAATGAACCTAGTGCAATATTGGCTCGTGTTTGCTGCCACTTTTTCTCAACGGAAGCAGTAGTACGCCAAAACTTTATTTTAAAGTAAATAAAGAATGCGAGCGATATTACAATTAATATGAGTAAAGATTGTGTCATGTAAGTAGGGACCTCCTTAAGCTTTGCGTCCATTTGTTGGACGAGCATCACTACATATTTTATCGTGAAAAGCCGAGGAAATCTAGTTATCAAAGGAGAATGACAATTGATTGAAACAATTTTTAAAAAAATCGCAGACTATGAAACGATTATTATTCATCGCCATGAGCGACCAGATCCAGACGCGATTGGGTCACAGGCAGGGTTAGCAGAATTAATTAAATCTACTTATCCTTCTAAGCAAGTATATATAGTTGGAGAAGAAGAGCCATCTTTGAATTTTTTAGCAACTATGGATACTATTGAAGACGCTACATACAAAGGAGCTTTGGTCATCGTTTGTGATACAGCAAATACAGAAAGAATTAGTGATCAAAGATATACTCACGGCGATTTTCTTATAAAAATCGACCATCATCCGAATGAAGAGCCTTATGGTGATATCGTTTGGGTAGATACAACAGCAAGTTCAGTAAGTGAAATGATCGTCGACTTATACTTGGAAGGAAAAAATCAAGGGATTAAGCTTTCTGATAAGGGTGCGTTATTACTATACGCTGGAATTGTGGGAGATACGGGGCGGTTCCGTTATCCAAATACAACAAAAAAAACGCATCAATATACTGGTGAGCTGCTAGAGCATGGTATTAATCATAGTGACTTTTATTCAAAGTTTTATAAGAGAGATTTAAAGATGACTCGACTAGAGGGGTACATTTTGCAGCATTTTGAGGTTTTTGATGAAGGTCTCGCTGTCATGAACCTAACAGCTGATATTCTTGAAAAGTTTGATATTACAGCTAATGAATCGTCACAACTGGTCAACTCATTCAGTGATGTTGAAGGCCTTAAAGCCTGGGTGTTTTTTGTAGAAGATCCTGATAGTGAAGATATTCGAGTTCGATTACGTTCCAAAGGTCCGCAGATTAACCAAATTGCACAAAAATACCGTGGCGGTGGACACCCAATGGCGTCAGGAGCAAAAGCAAAAGATTGGCAAGAAACAAAAAGCATAATTGCTGACTTACTTGAAGTTTGTAGCAACCACTAAAGTATGAGAGCCAAGCAGTCGCTTGGCTTTTTGTATATTTATTTGCCTTTCACTTTGAACAATGTGAGCGAAAACGCTATTAGGCCACTGATCTACCTTGAACTGTAAAAAATATGAGCAATAGCATTGTTTAGGTCGCTGATCTACCTTTATCTGTAAAAACTATGAACAATAGCACTGTTTAGGCTGTCAAAACTGAAACAGATCCCAAAATAAAAACAATTTCAACAGCCCTTCTAATAGAAAAGGTTTTCCCAAATTCACTTGTAAGCGAATTTAGGAAAACCTCCCGGTTAGGTTATTCTTTTTTGTTGGCTGGGATAAACCATGAACCCATTTCCGTAACGTCCTCGTAAACATCGATGCCTTCTTTAGCAAGTTGTTTCTTGATCATTTCGGTCACTTCTTTGGATTCAGCAAAAGCAGAGTAGCCAGCTTTTAACTTCTCTACCTTCTTTAAAGCCATTTCTTTTCGGTTAATTACCATTTCTTTTCCCGTAACATCCATGTTAGAGCACCTCCTAGGCGTTGGAGTCATTTGTACGATGAGACAAATATGCTAATTATATTATAACGGAAAAAGTTCTTAAATGAGAGTATTTTGAAGTAATTTTCTCAAATATTCTATACATTTGATGAAATGATTAATGGTCTGTAACTATTGATAACGTTAGTGGGTAATTCATCTCATTTACGGGACTCGTTGAATTTTCATATATAGCTTTAATGTTGTATATAGATAGACTTGTTCTACTTTTAGTTTATAACGACTATCGCCAATTTGAAATTCGGTATTTTCGATCGTTCTGATCATTAATTCATTGGTTGATGCTACAGTAGCGATATCTTTTCCTTTTAGAAAGCGGAGTTCATTTAACCCTTTTTGTTTTAATTCATATAACGTTAACTCGCTTAGTTTTACTTGCTTTTCGTTTGTAAAATACATTTCTAACTCTTGGATGGTTAGTCTTTTTTCATTCTCTTCATTAAGCTTTTTTTCTACACTTCGTAACGTTTCAATGTCTTTTTTTAAGGAGTCAATGGTGATTTGTTGTTTTTTTATTTCGCTTACTAGTGTTTCATTGATCGTGCCAAATTCATAAACAAAAAATACCCAGCCAATAATAATACCGATCATAACACCTGCAAAAAAGCGTTGCCAGCCTGGTCTTTTGTAATAAGGGGGGACTCTCATAAAATATTACTCCTGAGTCAGCCAATGAATAATTGTTGTTCCCGCTTGGGCGCCACATAAAGCAGCAAATATCATGAAAAGAGTTTTAAAAATATCATCATGAGTGCCTTGGAAGAGTCCGCGTTCTAAGCTTGTAAAAGCATCGAATGTTCCTCCAATGGCAGCAACAATCGCCCAAATTTTTAAACTTGCGGCTAGTTCACTTATTTTTTGTAAGGGGGGTTCCCCGATTAAAAAGGCACTAATTCCTCCAATGATGGCTCCTCCTATAATTACACCGAAAGCGACGAAGAAATCGACAACGAGCGTAGCAGCAAAATTTCGGTCCATTAAGAACCTCTCCTTTTTCTATACGAATAGTTTTCCTTTCTATAATGTATAGCTCGTCTGAAGTGATAATATGCTTGTTTTTTCCTTTACGTTCATGCGTAGTATAATGAAATTAGAAGGGTTTTTATTAAAGACTACGAAACAGTCTTTCTATAAAATGGTATTAAGTAAGTGGATGGTTTGATGATAGGCATGTAATGTACTTAACTCTCTCAATAACTTGAATTGAGTTGTAGACGCTTTTCAATCATCCACATAAAGGGAGAGAAGGCCAGATGAGTTTTGTCCATCTGCATTTACATACAGAATACAGTTTACTAAAAGGAACCTGTCGTATTAGTGAAGTTGTTCAACAAGCAAAGAATACAGGGTTCGAAGCATTAGCCATTACAGATGAAAATGTTCTTTTTGGTGCTATCCCTTTTTATAAAGCGTGTCTAGAAGTAGGGATTAAGCCCATTATTGGCCTGGAATTAAAAGTTACGATAGGAGAAGGTTCAAAGGCTTTTCCATTTCTTTTATATGCTAAAAATGAAGCTGGTTATCAACAGCTAATTCAGCTTTCAACGATCGCTAATCAATACTCGGCGCAAACAATTGATATTGAAGCTGTACTTTATTATACTAACGATTTAATTATCGTTATCGGCTATGAAGGAGGCTTACTATTAGAAGCCATTCATTCCAACACATATGATCAAGCGAAAAAATCGATTATAAAACTACAGTCAAACATGAATAAGGATGATTTGTTTATAGAGCTACAAATTCATCGCAGGGAAGATTTATTGACGATGAATAAAATTTTTCAATTCGCTGACTCATTGAACATTGAGGTTGTCGTCTCAAACCATGTCCATTTTTCGAGAAAAGAACAGCTACTAGCTTTTCAAATTGTGAATAGTATTCGTGATGGAAAATGGATCGAAGAGGAAAATCAACATGAACAGTATTATTTGAAGTCAGAAGAAGAGATGAGAGCTATATTTAAAAAATATCCGCATTTTTTAACAAATACTATGAAAATTGCAGAGAAATGCAATCTTTCATTGACATTAGGAAAAATTCTTCTTCCACGATTTCCGCTTAGCTCTAACCTAACGAGTGACACCTACTTGCAGGATATTTGTTACGAACAACTAGCAGTAAAGTACCCAAATATGACTGAAGCTGTTAAAGGCAGGCTAGATTATGAGCTAGATGTTATTGCTAAAATGGGCTTTAGTGATTACTTTTTAATCGTTTGGGATTTCATGAGGTTTGCTAAAAATAAAGGGATGATTACAGGACCAGGACGGGGCTCTGCCGCAGGGTCCTTAGTTGCCTTTCTCTTAGAGATTACAAAAATTGATCCAATTAAATACGGTTTACTTTTTGAACGGTTCTTAAATCCTGAACGAGTGACAATGCCAGATATTGATATCGACTTTCCTGATCACCGCCGTGATGAAGTCATTGAGTATGTCCGAAAAAAATATGGTACAGAGCATGTAGCACAAATTATTACATTTGGGACATTGGCTGCTAGAGCAGCTATTCGTGACGTCGGACGGGTTATGAGTATTGATACTAGAGTTATTGATAAAGTCGCAAAGCTTATTCCTAATACACCTGGAATTAAACTAGAGCAAGCCATTAAAGACAACAAAAGATTACAACAAATGGTTGAAGAGACACCTGATGCGAAAAAATTATTTGAGGCTGCTTTGCTAGTAGAAGGCTTACCACGCCACACTTCCACTCATGCTGCTGGTGTTGTTATGAGTTCAACTCCATTAACTGAGCATGTTCCGCTGTTAATGGAAGATGAGGGGACAGCATTAACCCAATATCCAATGGATATATTAGAGGAAATTGGCTTATTAAAGATGGATTTCCTTGGTCTAAGAAATTTAACTCTATTAGAACAAATCGTACAGATCATTTATAAAAGTACAGGTCAAAAGGTAAATATAGATGAATTGCCACTAGAAGATGAAAAAACGTTTGAGTTACTTTCAAAAGGAGAAACAACGGGTATCTTTCAGTTAGAGTCACAAGGAATGCGGAGAGTTTTACAACAGCTTCAACCGACGATCTTTGAAGATATCGTTGCTGTTAATGCGCTTTATCGTCCAGGTCCAATGGAGTTTATCGGAACTTATATTGATGGTAAGCATAATAAGCGTAAAGTTACCTACCCACATCAAGATCTTGAACCTATATTGAGGTCAACGTATGGGGTTATCGTTTACCAAGAGCAGATCATGCAAATTGCTGCAAAAATGGCAGGGTTTTCATTAGGTGAGGCAGATTTATTAAGGCGAGCGGTCAGTAAGAAAAAGCGAGAAGTATTAGAGGAACAACGACTTCACTTTGTAGAAGGTGCAACCGTACAAGGATATGATGCAGAGAGTGCAAACGATGTTTATAACATGATTGTTCGATTTGCTAATTATGGATTTAACCGAAGTCATGCAGTTGCCTATAGTATGATTGCTTATCAATTAGCTTATTTAAAAGCGAACTATCCAAAGCAGTTTAATGCAGCTTTGTTTTCAAGTGTTATTTTCCACCAAGAAAAACTGAGTCAATACATTGCAGAAGCGAAAAGCCAACGGATTAAAATACTGCCGCCACATATTAATTACAGTTTTTACCCTTTTTCATTAGAAGAAAGTGGAATACGGTTCGGATTAGCACCAATACGACATGTTGGAGAAAAAGCGGCAATGGAAATTGTAAAACAAAGGGAAAGAAAAGAGTACCAAGATTTGTTTGATTTTTGTGCTCGTGTTGATACTCGAATAGTAACAAAAAGAGCAGTAGAAGCACTAATCGTAGCGGGTTGTTTTGATGAATTTGGTTATCACCGTGCTCAATTATTAGCAACGCTTGACGATGCGCTAGAGTATGGAGAAGAAGTGAGGAAAAGTGAGACGACGGAAGGTCAATTATTTTCAATGCAATTAGATCAACCTAATTATTACTCGGTTCCTCCGTTTAGTGAGGAAGAACTTCTGCGTTTTGAAAAAGAAATGACGGGAATGTACCTGTCAGGGCATCCGATAGAAAATTTTAGTAAAGTCTTAAATACTTATCATCGAGTAACGAGCAGACAGTTGGACATTGCCTTAAAGGGATCCAAGCAAAATATAGCGGGTTTTTTGCAAAGTATCCGAGTAGTAAAAACGAAAAAAGGGGAAGAAATGAGCTTTATCCGATTGCAAGATGAAGAAGGTGAAGTTGAGGTAGTTATATTCCCTAAAGTTTGGCTAAACTATAAACAAATATTAAAAGAAAATGAACTAGTACTTGTTGAGGTTTTAGTTGAGGAAAGACAAGAAAGAAGATCATTTATTGCACAACAACTATTTTTAGTAAGTAATTTAAAAGAAAAGCAGAAAACAACTAGAGTATTTTTGCGTATACAAGAGACCTTTGAAAAGAAGGACATACTTGAAAAGGTAAAAAATATTCTTTTATCGAATGCAGGAGAAGCCCAGGTCATTCTTTTTTATGAGAAGTCAAAGAAAAAAGTGGTCCTTGCAAATCAATATTCTATTAGTAGTACAGGTGAAGAAATTCGACAGCTACAGGAAATTTTAGGTACAAAAAATGTTGTTATAAAAAGCGAATAAGTAGTGTAACGGATAGTTGGTTCTGGTATAATATAGTCAGTTTGTTAGTGGTCAGACCAGTGGATGTAATAAAAAATCCGACTACTGGATGGACAATAGGTTAGAGAGAGAAGGGAGAGAATGCACATGTCGACAATTAGAGAAGAAGCTCTACATATGCATCGAATCAATCAAGGAAAATTAGAATCAAAATCAAAGGTAGAAGTAAGAAATGCGAATGATTTAAGTCTCGCATATTCCCCAGGAGTAGCTGAGCCTTGTAAAGAGATTTTTGATAATGTGGAAAACGTTTATGAATATACGATGAAAGGTAATATGGTAGCTGTTGTATCTGACGGAACTGCCGTTTTGGGGCTTGGAAATATTGGTCCAGAAGCAGCTTTACCAGTTATGGAAGGAAAGGCAGTTTTATTCAAGTCATTTGCTGGAGTCGATGCTTTTCCAATTTGCTTAAAAACAAACGATGTTGAAAAAATTATCGAAACAGTAAAGCTTCTTGAGCCGACATTTGGTGGCGTAAATCTAGAAGATATAGCTGCACCAAACTGCTTTGAAATCGAAGAACGACTAAAAAGAGAAACGAATATTCCTATATTTCACGATGACCAACACGGCACTGCAATTGTTACATTAGCAGGCTTAATCAACGCATTAAAACTTACAGGTAAGAAATTGTCTCAAATTAAAGTTGTAGCTAATGGCGCTGGTGCTGCTGGAATTGCGATTATTAAATTAATGCACAGCATGGGTGTTCGAGACATTATCATGTGCGATTCAAAAGGTGCAATCTATGAAGGGCGTCCATATGGTATGAACGATGTAAAGGCAGAAGTTGCTAAGTTTACAAACCGTGAACATAAAGAAGGTAGCCTAGAAGATGTTATCAAAGGTACAGATGTATTCATCGGTGTATCTGTAGCAGGTGCATTAACAAAAGAAATGGTTGAGAGCATGAACGAAGATCCTACAATTTTTGCAATGGCTAACCCAGTGCCAGAAATTATGCCAGAAGAAGCAAAAGCAGCAGGAGCAAAAGTTATTGGTACAGGGAGATCGGACTTTCCAAACCAGGTAAACAATGTTTTAGCTTTCCCAGGTATCTTCCGAGGTGCATTAGATGTACGTGCTACTCATATTAATGAAGAAATGAAAGTTGCAGCAGTAGAAGCAATTGCAAGCTTAGTCAGTGAAGATGAGTTAAATGCTGATTATGTCATTCCTGCTCCGTTTGACCCGAGAGTAGCACCGGCAGTAGCAGCGGCTGTGGCAAAAGCGGCAATGGAAACAGGTGTTGCTCGCAAGAATGTTGATCCAGAGCAAGTTGCAGAAAAAACAAGAAAACTTGCGGCTATTGAATAACACCAAAAAAGGGTTGTGAGTATAAGTGTCTAACGATCAGCCAAAAGTATATATCGAGATTATTAAGCAACTCAACCAAATTATTAGAAACGATCAATTAAAGAGTGGAGATCGCCTCCCATCTGAACGTGAGTTAAGTGAACGTCTTCAGGTGGGACGTTCTTCTGTAAGGGAAGCTTTTCGAGCACTCGAGTTACTGGAATTAATTGAAACGCGCCGTGGTGAAGGAACGTTTATTAAAAAAGTAGGGAGTCATCGATTAGTAGAAATCATCCTATCTTTCATATTAAATGATGATAGTGCTAGACAAGACTTAGCTGAAACGAGAAGAATAGTCGAGGTTGAGGCGTTGCGACTAGCATGTAAACGAATTACTGATGAACAAATTATTAGATTAAAAGAGCTAATCGAAAAATCAAAAAGCGAATGGAGTCATGGAGACTTTCCTGTTGAAGAGGACTATCTATTTCACAAAACGATTGTAGAAGCTTGTCATAACGTTTTAATGTTGAATCTATGGGTACCATTAGTGGAATATAATAAAGTTTCTATTAGGGAGTCGCTTTCTCGTAAGGGAAGACCCGAAGCTTCTATCGCTGAACATGAAGCCATAGTTGAAGCGTTATCAAGAAAAAATGAAGATGAGGCTGTCCAAGCTTTAGAAAAACACTTGCAAAATAGTCGATTTTAATCGTTATTTCACGAACGATTGATTCAGCCATTTATTGCGATTGCAGAATTTATTATGATATGATTTATGTAAATTTTTGATAGAATTCTCTAGTTAAGAGAGGTGTCAATGTGTTAAGAGACTTTTTTTCAAAAAAGAAAAAGTATGCAACAATACCATCTGAACGTGCAAAACAAGAGGTACCAGAAGGATTAATGACAAAATGTCCTGTGTGCAGAACAATTATGTACACGAAAGAACTAAAGAAAAATTTACATGTCTGCTCATCTTGCGGACATCACCATAGAATGACTGCTTATGAGAGAATTGAAAGTCTTGTAGATCAAGGAACTTTTGAAGAGTTTGATAAAGATATGATTGCGAAAGATCCATTACATTTCCCTACATATGAGGAAAAGCTAGAGCAGGACAGAGCGAAAACCGAACTGAATGAAGCAGTTGTCACTGGTCGTGGGAAAATGGAAGGATATGACGCGGTTATTGGGGTAATGGACGCACGTTTCCGAATGGGAAGCATGGGCTCTGTTGTAGGTGAAAAGATTACACGTGCGATAGAAAAAGCGATTGAACAAAAAGCGCCTTTTATCTTATTCTCAGCCTCTGGTGGTGCGAGAATGCAAGAAGGTGTGCTAAGTCTTATGCAAATGGCCAAAACGAGTGCTGCTCTACAAAAATTAGACAAACAGGGAGGCTTATTTATCTCTGTTATGACACACCCTACTACTGGAGGAGTTTCTGCAAGTTTTGCCTCTTTAGGAGACTATAATTTTGCAGAACCAAAAGCGTTAATTGGATTTGCTGGTCGCCGTATTATAGAACAAACAATTCGTCAGGAGTTGCCTGAAGATTTCCAAACAGCAGAGTTTCTATTAAAGCATGGGCAACTTGATAGAGTTGTTCACCGTCAGGACATGAAGGATACATTAGTGAAAGTTATTTCCATGCATCAATAAGGTAGGAGGTGGACTAGATGTCAGAGTTGAGTTTTGAAAAGCCAATTGTGGAACTAAAAGAAAAAATTAAAGAACTCAAGTCTTTTACAGAAGAAAAAGATATTGATCTTTCTGATGAAATTGTAAAGCTAGAAACTAGACTTGAACAACTAGAGGCAGATATATATGGCAATTTAAAGCCTTGGGAACGCGTTCAAATCGCTCGTTTAGGTGATAGGCCGACTACTTTAGACTATATCGATCACTTATTTACTGATTTTATTGAGATGCACGGTGACCGATTGTACGGTGACGATGCAGCGATTGTTTCTGGAATTGCCAAGTATAAGGGAAATCCTGTTACTGTTATAGGACACCAACGTGGTAAGGATACGAAGGAAAATATTCGCCGTAATTTTGGTATGCCGCACCCTGAAGGTTATCGAAAGGCTTTACGATTGATGAAACAGGCGAATAAATTTGGCCGTCCAATCATTTGCTTTTTAGATACGAAAGGCGCCTACCCTGGAATGTCTGCAGAAGAACGTGGTCAAAGTGAAGCGATTGCGAGAAACTTACTTGAAATGTCAGGGTTTACAGTTCCGATTATTTGTATCGTCATTGGTGAAGGTGCAAGTGGTGGAGCTTTAGCCATCGGTGTAGGGAATCGCCTCTACATGTTAGAAAATACTTGGTTTTCAGTGATCTCTCCTGAAGGAGCTGCAGCTTTACTTTGGAAAGATGCAGGGCAAGCACAGCGTGCAGCTGATACGATGAAAATTACTGCCCCTGATTTAAAAGAGTTAGGTGTTATTGATGATATAGTTCCAGAGGTAAGAGGTGGAGCTCATCGTGATGTGAAAGAACAGGCTAAGTTAATTGACAGTATTATCCAGGATGCGTTAAATCAGCTGTCTGAACTATCTCCTGAAGAGCTTGTTGAAGACCGTTATGAAAAATACAAAAAAATTGGACAATATACGTTTGTAAACGATACCATCAGCATAAAATAAGGAAAAGTGCTTTCTATCAACAGTAGAAAGCACTTTTCTTTTCGAAATAGAGCTATTGTTTTCCTTATTTCAACATGGTAGATTGAATAATACAGAGGCACACATTAAGGAGGAAAAGTTAATGAAAAAAATTGGTGTGTTAACTAGTGGTGGCGATTCACCAGGAATGAATGCTGCCATACGTGCAGTGGTTCGTAAAGCAATATTTCATGAGTTAGAAGTGTACGGGGTTTACGCTGGATATTCTGGTCTAATCTCTGGAGATATTAAAAAACTAGAAATCGGATCCGTTGGAGATATTATTCACCGTGGGGGTACGATGTTACATACCGCTCGATGTGAGGAATTTAGAACTGAAGCTGGTCAGAAAAAAGCAATTGACCAACTTAACAAAATAGGAATTGAAGGATTAGTCGTAATCGGCGGGGATGGTTCATATCGTGGTGCGCAAAAATTAACGGAACATGGATATCCTACTATTGGAGTCCCTGGCACCATTGATAATGACATTCCAGGTACAGATTTTACGATTGGCTTTGACACAGCGTTAAATACAATTATCGATGCGATTGATAAAATTCGTGATACAGCAACTTCTCATGAAAGAACATACGTTGTAGAGGTTATGGGAAGAGATGCAGGCGATCTAGCACTTTGGGCTGGATTAGCGGATGGTGCAGAGTCAATTATTATCCCTGAAGCTCCATATGATATGGATCAAATTGTTAGTCGTCTTAAACGAGGTCATCAGCGTGGTAAGAAACATAGTATCATTATTGTCGCTGAAGGTGCAGGAAATGGAATGGAAATAGGCCAAAAAATTCAGGACGCAACGAATTTAGAAACTCGAGTTACTGTGTTAGGTCATATACAGCGTGGTGGATCACCAACTGCAGCAGATCGTGTTCTAGCTAGTCGTCTTGGAGCAAAAGCAGTAGAATTATTATTAGAAGGTCAAGCTGGCAGAACAGTCGGAATCCAAAATAATAAGCTTGTACATCATGACATAAATGAAATACTTCAAGTAAAACATAGTATTGATAATGAAATGTACAGATTGTCTCAAGAACTGTCTATTTAATTCCAGGAAATACATCTTAGGCTGACTAGAATAATACATTTTGTGAATTGTTAAACAATTGGATAGGGAGGAATACAATACTATGCGTAAAACAAAGATAGTATGTACGATTGGCCCAGCAAGTGAAACGATTGAAAAATTAGTGTCACTAATGGAAGCTGGGATGAATGTAGCTCGTTTAAACTTTTCTCACGGAGACTATGAAGAGCATGGTGCTAGAATAAAAAATATTCGTGAGGCGGCTGAAATAACAGGAAAGAATGTAGCAATTTTACTGGATACGAAAGGTCCAGAAATTCGAACTCAAACTGTTGAAGGCGGAGCAGTAGAATTAAAGCAAGGTCAAGAGTTAGTGATTTCAATGGAAGAGCTTGTTGGAAACGCTGAAAAAATTTCAATTACATACCCTGGACTTATCCATGATGTCCATCCTGGATCTAAGATTTTATTAGATGACGGTTTAATTGGATTAGAAGTAGTTGAAGTAGGGACGAATGAAATTCGAACAAAAGTACTAAACACGGGTACTTTAAAAAATAAAAAAGGTGTTAACGTACCTAATGTAAGTGTTAACTTACCTGCTATCACTGAAAAAGATGCAGAGGATATTAAATTTGGAGTGGAGCAAGGTGTCGATTTTATTGCTGCTTCATTTGTAAGAAGAGCATCAGATGTTCTCGAAATTAAAGAACTGTTAGAAAAATACAATGCACCAGATATCCATATTATTCCTAAAATTGAAAACCAAGAAGGTGTCGATAACATCGATGAAATTTTACAGATCGCTGATGGTCTGATGGTTGCACGTGGTGATCTTGGTGTTGAGATACCTGCTGAAGAAGTACCACTAGTACAAAAAGAATTAATTAAGAAATGTAACGCTGTTGCAAAACCAGTTATCACAGCTACACAAATGCTTGACTCTATGCAGCGAAATCCACGTCCGACTAGAGCGGAAGCTAGTGATGTTGCGAACGCTATCTTTGATGGAACGGATGCTATTATGTTATCTGGAGAAACAGCTGCAGGTGATTATCCTGTTGAATCTGTCCAAACAATGCATACGATTGCACAACGTACAGAAGAAGCACTTAACTATAAAGAAATGCTTTCTAAGCGTATAAAAGATACTCGTGTAACGATTACAAGTGCGATTAGCCAATCGGTTTCTCACACCGCTTATAATTTAAACGCATCTGCAATTCTTACAGCGACTGAAAGTGGATATACAGCTAGAGTAACAGCAAAATATCGTCCAAAATCACCAGTCATAGCTGTAACAAGTAGTGAAAAAGTATTGCGTCGTCTTGCTCTAGTATGGGGAGTAGTTCCTCAACTAGGAAGAGAAGCTTCAACAACAGATGAAATGCTTGATATTACTGTACAAGCTGCGATGGGTTCTGGTTTTGTTAAGCACGGTGATCTGGTTGTTATTACTGCAGGAGTACCTGTAGGAGAGACTGGAACGACTAACCTATTGAAAGTACATGTAATTGGTGAAGTCGTTGCAAAAGGACAAGGTATAGGTCGTAGAACAGCAACAGGAAAAGTCGTTGTAGTAACAACTGCAGACCAAGCGAACGAGAAAGTAAATACTGGCGATGTGTTGGTTACACTAAGTACTGATAAAGACATGATCCCTGCATTTGAAAAAGCTGCTGCAGTCATTACTGAAGAAGGCGGATTAACTTCTCACGCTGCAGTTGTAGGGCTAAATTTAGGAAAGCCTGTCATTGTTGGTGTTGAGTTAGCTACAGAACGCTTTAAAGATGGAGAAGAAGTAACAGTCGACAGCGCTAGAGGCGATATTTACAGAGGACACGCAAGTGTTTTATAATTAAAGAGAAGGGGTTTCCCCTTCTTTTTTAGATTATAAAACATAATTACCTGTAATTTCATTCTTCTAGGTAGTTTAGAAAGTAGGTATTCATATGTTTCGACTGTTACTTTTATTAATTATAGTTGTTCCAGCTTTAGAAATAGCAGTACTCATATTATCAGGCAATTATTTAGGAATTTGGCCAACGATTTTTCTCATCATATTAACAGGTGTTATTGGTGCTTGGTTAGCTAAAAAGGAAGGACTCCAAACTTTACGTCTAGCGCAGCTCCAAATGCAACAAGGTCAATTGCCAAGTGGGGTTATTTTGGATGGAATATGTATTCTTATAGGGGGAGTAGTTCTTCTAACACCAGGCTTTATTACTGACTTTATCGGTTTCTATTTATTAATTCCTTTTACTCGAGCAACGGCTAAAGCATTCCTATTGAAAATTTCACAGCGTATGATGAATAGTGGGAATTTTATCTTTATATCAAGAAAATAATATAATTGGTTAAAAAATCCATGATTATAAAAAAGTAGACGCGATTTCACAAAGTAAATTCGTCTACTTTTTTATTTTTAGCGCTGATAAAGAGCGCTGTTGAGCCCAAAATCATCTTATATCAACAATATCCTTTTACATAGCTTTATTTTTAAGTAATTGATTAACTAGCTTTGTAAGCTTATAGAATGGGCTTCATGTTTTTCTCTGCATAATAAAGTCACGAATATCATGAAATACATTGGCTTTATATAGAGTATTAAGAAAAACTAGACTTGCAGGTCCTATCATTAGGCCTAAAAAGCCAAACAGTTGAAAGCCAACAAACAAAGCGATTAGCATAGCAAGCGGTTCAACCCCAATGCTACTAGAAAGAACTTTAGGCTCTAGCATTTGACGTTGTACTAAAATAATACCGTAAAGTACACAAAGACCAATCGTTAGTTGAAGTTGACCCGCAAAAAAGGTATAGATAATCCAAGGAATAAAGATCAGCCCTGTTCCTAAGTAAGGTATTAGATCGACGATCGCGATGACCACAGCAATGGTAAATGGATAATCAACCTTTAAAATGAGTAGGCCAGAGAGTACAAATACAAATGTAATGGAGATTAAAGTAAGTTGACCTACAATATAACCAAAGAGAGCTTGTTTTAAGTCAGTTAATACTTTAGATGCACTCTCAATTACTTTGCTAGGAAATGTTTTTCTAACGAATCGAGTTAATTTATACCAGTCCTTACTAATAAAAAAAGTGGCCATTAATGTAAAGATAAATACTGTTGCTAAATTAGGTAATGAAATTAAAAAGTCGGATAAGCCATTAAATATTTTTTGCACTGCTGAACCAGCATTTGATGCAATTTGTGAACTAAACGTCTGGATATAGTTCATTATAGTTGATTGTTGTTCAGCTTCTAATGAATTAATAGAGCGAATGATTTGTTCGTAAATAGGTAGTAATGTTGTAAAAAAGAAGCCTTCCATGTAAAGGACAAGCGTATTTATATGATAAGGCAGAACGGTAGCTAAGTGGTTAGACCCAGATATAATTTCGGCTACAAATAATGTAACAAGTCCAGAACAAAAGATTAGAATTAGTAAAAGTGAAACTAATACCGCAAATGCTCGATTTAACTTCCAACGAAATTCAAGAAAATTAACGAGTGGATTAATAACAAATGCAAGTATAAATCCAAATATAAAGGGGTAGGTTACCGATGTAACGTAGTATGAGCTGAAAAATACAAGTAATATAATAAAAATAACGAATAGCATCCGCAAAGCCAATGATAATTGTTCCTTGTTCAAAAAAATCGCCCCCTATTGCCCTGCTTGTACATCATATGAGTGTCCTTCGAAAAAAATGAAAATGGAAAACGAAATTATTGAATTCTGTAACTGTGGGGCAGCACATGGAACTGTTCTTTTATAGAAATGCTGTGTTAAAGTACTTTATTGAAATACCTGGATTTGGTATGCAAAATGTTGATGTTCACATTCTTTTTGTGTTTGTTTAATGAACCCAAGAATTAACAGAGTTTTTTATAAGTGGGGTAAAGATCTGTTCTATAATAGGAGTGAAAACAAACTTCTATTATGAAACATAGCGAATATTGTGAAATTATGATATGATGTTTCTGAGGATTGCCTATGGAGGAAGGATGAACAGTTAATTTGTTGTCTCAATCATCATTGTTTTTACTGATATTACTAGTAATTAGCTGGCTTGGGAAAAACCAGTCTTTACTAGTAGCTGTTGTTGCACTCCTATTATTGAAATGGACTGGGCTGGGTGAAAAACTTTTTCCACTTATACAGGCTAAGGGGATAAACTGGGGAGTAACAATACTCACCATTGCCGTTCTTGTACCTATCGCAACGGGTGAAATAGGATTTAAACAACTTACAGAATCACTAAAATCGTCGTACGCATGGATTGCTTTATTTGCTGGTATAGCTGTTGCATTAATTGCTGCGAGTGGAGTAGACCTGTTAAAAAATGACCCACATATAACAACAGCACTAGTAATAGGAACAATACTGGCAGTTGTATTATTCAACGGTGTTGCTGTAGGTCCATTAATTGCCGCAGGAATCGCCTATTTAATCATTCAACTAATTTCAATTTTTACAACTAGCGGAGGCTAATTTTTTGCCTCGGTCACCTTTGTCAGAAAACTCTGATTAGTTAAACTTTTTACGACGAATGATGATAATAGAGATTAAACGTTCACAAAACTTTAAAAAATGTTTATAATGTAAGTTGATTGAAACTTCCTTCCTACATAGTTTTTAGATGGAAATGTAAGCATTTACTTTTCCCTCGCGTAAATCTGTATGAATATAACAGGGTAAAGGAGAGGTTGAGAAATGAGTACTACTCGTGGTCTTGAAGGAGTTGTAGCAACAACTTCTAGTGTAAGTTCTATCATTGATAGCGTTTTAACATATCAAGGATATGATATTGATGATTTAGCTGATAACGCAACATTTGAGGAAGTAATTTATTTACTTTGGTATGGAAGATTACCAAAGCAAGATGAGCTTGATCAATTAACGAAGGATTTAGCAGATAATGCTGGTATTCCTCAAGAAGTTATTGATTTCATGAAAGCTTATCCTAATAAGGATGTTCATCCAATGGCTGCTCTACGTACAGCAGTGTCGAGTTTAGCACTATATGATGAGCAAGCTGATGAAATGGACGAGCAAGCTAATCGTCTTAAAGCTATTCGTTTACAAGCAAAAATTCCTACGCTTGTAACAGCTTTTTCTCGTATTCGTGAAGGTAAGGAACCAATCGCTCCACGTAAAGATTTAGGTTTTGCTGCAAACTTCTTATACACATTAACAGGAGAAGAACCAGATGCAATTGCAGTAAGTGCTTTTGACAAAGCGCTCGTTCTTCACGCTGACCATGAGTTAAATGCGTCAACGTTTACTGCTCGTGTCTGTGTTGCGACTTTATCAGATGTATATTCTGGTATTACAGCAGCAATTGGCGCATTAAAAGGACCTTTACATGGCGGAGCTAATGAAGCAGTAATGAAAATGTTACATGAAATCGGTGAAGTAGAAAATGTAGAACCATATATTCGCCGTGCTCTTGATAATAAAGAAAAAATTATGGGCTTTGGTCACCGTGTATACAAAGATGGCGATCCGCGTGCAAAACATTTACGTGAAATGTCAAAGAAATTAACAACTATTACTGGTGAGCCAAAGTGGTATGAAATGTCAATTAAAATTGACGAAATGGTAACAAGTGAAAAAGGTTTATTACCAAATGTTGATTTCTATTCAGCGAGCGTTTACCATAGTCTTGGAATCAAATATGATTTGTTCACACCAATCTTTGCAGTGAGCCGTACTTCTGGATGGTTAGCACATATCTTAGAGCAATACAGCAACAACCGTCTAATCCGTCCACGTGCAGAATATGTTGGTCCAGACAAACAAGTTTACGTTCCAATTGAACAACGTTAAGATAATTATTGTATAATGTCAGGGGGAGGAAACTCCTCCTTGTACATATTTTAATTGTTAAGAACATAGAATGTTTTCTATGTTTTTAACTAATCTTAGTTAGGGAGGTAAATGTGATTATGGCAAATGGAGAAGCGATTAAAGTAAGTAATGGGGTATTAGAGGTACCAAATAATCCAGTCATTCCGTTTATTGAGGGAGATGGAATTGGACCAGATATTTGGGCAGCTGCTTCTAGAGTTTTAGATGCTGCAGTTGAAAAAGCATACAATGGTGAAAAGAAAATTGTTTGGAAAGAAATTCTTGCTGGGGAAAAAGCATTTAACCAAACAGGCAGCTGGTTACCAGACGAAACACTTGAGGCTGTACGTGAATACATAATTGCGATTAAAGGACCTTTAACAACACCAATTGGTGGCGGGATTCGTTCTTTAAACGTTGCACTTCGTCAAGAATTAGATCTTTTCACATGCTTACGTCCTGTACGTTACTTTACAGGTGTACCATCACCAGTAAAACGTCCAGAGGATACAGACATGGTAATCTTCCGTGAAAATACAGAAGATATTTATGCTGGTATTGAGTATCAATCTGGTTCTGAAGAAGTTAAGAAGTTAATCAGTTTTTTACAAAACGAAATGGGTGCTAACAAAATTCGTTTCCCTGAAACTTCAGGTATCGGAATTAAGCCTGTTTCTCAAGAAGGTACGGCTCGTTTAGTTCGTGCTGCAATTCAATACGCAATCAACGAAGGTCGTAAGAGTGTTACATTAGTTCATAAAGGCAACATCATGAAATTTACTGAAGGTGCATTTAAGAACTGGGGTTATGAGCTTGCTGAAGCAGAGTTTGGAGAAAAAGTATTTACTTGGGCTCAATATGATGCAATCGTTGAGCGTGAAGGTAAAGATGCTGCAAACGAAGCACAAGCTAAAGCTGAAGCTGAAGGCAAAATCATCGTTAAAGATGCGATTGCTGATATCTTCTTACAACAAATTTTAACTCGCCCTGCAGAATTTGATGTAGTTGCAACAATGAACTTAAATGGTGATTACATTTCTGATGCATTAGCTGCTCAAGTTGGTGGTATCGGAATTGCACCAGGTGCAAACATTAACTACGATACAGGACATGCAATTTTTGAAGCTACTCATGGTACAGCTCCAAAATATGCTGGCTTAGATAAAGTTAACCCATCTTCAGTATTACTATCTGGTGAGTTAATGCTTCGTCACCTTGGATGGACTGAAGCTGCTGATTTAATTATGGGATCAATGGAAAAAACAATTGCTAGCAAAGTTGTAACATATGACTTCGCCCGCCTAATGGAAGGTGCAACTGAAGTTAAATGTTCTGAATTTGCAGATGTACTTATTAAAAATCTTTAATCCCTTTTAAGTTTCATATTTTCAACAAGCATGTTCAACCTAATGAATAGCCTCTAAAAATGGGTGTTTGAAAAGTCTCGGCTTTTTAAACACCCTCTAATAACGCAAGGGGAGATGATGAAATGGCGATTAAACGTAGGAAGATTTCCGTAATTGGTGGAGGATTTACAGGTGCAACAACTGCACTTATGGTAGCGCAAAAAGAATTAGGGGATGTTGTACTTCTTGATATTCCTCAAATGGAAGGCCCAACTAAAGGTAAAGCTTTAGATATGCTTGAGTCTACACCCGTTCAAGGTGTTGATTCTAATATTATCGGTACTTCTAATTATGAAGATACTGCTGGATCTGATGTTGTTGTTATCACTGCAGGTATCGCACGTAAGCCTGGTATGAGCCGGGATGATCTAGTGAACACAAATGCTGGTATTATGAAGGCTGTTACTAGAGAAGTTGTAAAATATTCACCAAACTGCTACATCATCGTATTAACTAATCCTGCAGACGCTATGACTTACACTGTCTACAAAGAATCAGGATTCCCAAAAAATCGCGTATTAGGTCAATCAGGTGTTCTTGATACTGCTCGTTTCCGTACATTTGTTGCTCAAGAATTAAACATTTCTGTTGAAGATGTAAGTGGTTTCGTTCTTGGTGGACATGGTGACGATATGGTACCACTAATTCGTTACTCGTATGCTGGTGGAATTCCATTAGAAAAATTAATTCCACAAGATCGTCTTGATGCAATTGTGGAACGTACACGTAAAGGTGGCGGTGAGATCGTTGGTCTGTTAGGAAACGGAAGTGCATATTATGCACCAGCCGCTTCATTAACTCAAATGGTTGAAGCGATCCTTAAAGATAAGAAACGTATTATCCCTACAATTGCTTACTTAGAAGGCGAATATGGTTATAACGATCTATATGTAGGCGTACCTACTATTATTGGTGGAGACGGTATTGAAAAAATTATTGAATTAGAATTAACAGATGAAGAGAAAGCTGCTCTTGGGAAATCTGTTGAATCTGTTCGTAATGTAATGGAAGCTTTACCAAAAGCTTAAACATTCTAAAATGTAATTAGAAATGGCACACGCTGCTTAATATTGCGTGTGTTATTTTTTTTTACTTATTTTTTAAGATACATATTATAGATTATGCATTATAAAGCTTTTCTAAAAAGTTATTGCTGAAAGCCGGGAAACAAAGGGTTGAAAAATAAAAAATTAATAGCTAACTTTAACAATACCTATAAATAAGATAGAAATTGCAAAAAATAGCGGAAGTGTTAGTGTGGAAAATAACCTTAAAGAAGTGAAAATTATTCTCAATCAAATTTACATGAAATTTACAATCTTTTGCTATAATCAAAATAAAGCTTACAATTTTAAATAAATTTATTCTCGGAGGAAGCTATGACGCAAAGATTATTAGTTGTAGATGATGAAGAATCTATCGTAACATTACTTCAATTTAATTTAGAACAGGCTGGGTACGAAGTAGTGACAGCTATGGATGGGGCATCTGCATTTCAACAAGCAAAGTCACAGCAATTTGACTTAATTGTTCTAGATTTAATGATTCCAGAAATGGATGGATTAGATGTTTGTAAACAAATGCGTTTAAATAAAATTATGACACCAATTCTTATGTTAACTGCAAAAGATGATGAATTTGATAAAGTATTGGGATTAGAGCTAGGTGCAGATGATTATATGACAAAGCCCTTTAGCCCGAGAGAAGTAGTAGCAAGAGTCCGAGCGATCTTAAGAAGAGTTGGACAAAGTCAATCAGAATCAGAAGTAGCAAAAAATGATGAAACAGTAATCCGAGTAGGAGAAGTCGATATATTCCCTGAAAACTATGAGGTACAATATAAAAACCAACCGATGGAACTTACGCCCAAAGAGTTTGAATTACTTCTTTATCTAGCAAGTCATAAAGGCAGAGTATTGACTCGAGATCAATTATTAAATGCCGTTTGGAATTATGAATTTGTTGGTGATACAAGGATAGTTGATGTTCACATTAGTCACTTAAGGGAGAAGATCGAGCCAAATACGAAAAAACCAATTTATATTAAAACCATTCGAGGATTAGGATATAAATTGGAGGAGCCCCAACTAAATGGGTAAATTCAGATTTCGATTAGTGTTCTCGTTACTTGCAGTAACACTTATCGTACTCGCAAGTTTAGGGCTAATAATTGGTCAATTATTTAAAGAGTTTTATTTTGAAAGTATAACTGACCGTCTAAAGAAGGAAGCTGAACTAGCTGGTTTTAGTGTATTGGAAGTCGGGTTAGACAACCAAGAACAATCACAGGGACTTGCTATAAAAATAGGTAATAAACTTGATACTAGAGTAACCATTATTCTAGCAGATGGGTCTGTAGTGGGAGAAACAGCAACGGATCCAAAACTAATGGAAAACCATATCAATCGCCCTGAAATACGTTCGGTTATTGAAGGAGTCGGTCAATACGAAGTTCGGTACAGTGAAACAGTAGGAAAAGAATTACTTTATTACGCAGTTCCAATAGATGAAGGTGGAGAAACTATCGGTTTTCTCCGTCTCGGTATCCCACTTGAAGAGCTTAATAAAATGAATCAAAAAATATGGGGGCTTCTAATCTTTAGTTTTTCATTAGCATTTTTTGTTATTGTTTCAGTTTCATTTAGAATTGCGAATCAAATGATACGTCCAATAGAGGCTGCGACGAAAGTGGCTAATTCTTTAGCTGAAGGAAATTATAAAGCACGAACGATGGAAACTAGCCAGGATGAAGTTGGGCAACTAAGTCGATCCATTAATGTACTAGCCTATAATCTTGACCAAATTACAAGACGACATCAAATTCAACAAGAAAGAATGGAAACATTAATTGAGAATATGGGTAGTGGATTAATTTTCATAAACCCAAGAGGTGATATTTCTCTTATTAATCGATCTTGTAAAGATATTTTTCAAGAAGATACCGACCTTTGGTTAAATCGCTTGTATCACGAAGCTTTTGAACATAAAGAAATTATTAAAATTGTTCAGGATATTTTTATGACGGAAAACAAGCAGCGTAAGCAAGTTAAACTGCCAATCCACTTAGAAGTACGCCACTTCGATGTGTATGGAGCGCCAATTATCGGGGAAGATGATAAGCTTCGCGGTATTGCACTAGTCTTCCATGACATAACAGAGCTAAAGAAATTAGAGCAAGTTAGAAAAGATTTTGTTGCTAATGTTTCACATGAATTGAAAACACCAGTGACTTCAATTAGAGGCTTTACGGAAACCTTATTAGATGGGGCAATGGAAGAACCACAGCTCCGTGAACAGTTCTTGACAATTATATGGAAAGAAAGCGAAAGACTTCAAAATCTAATTCATGACCTCTTGGAACTTTCAAGGATAGAACAACAATATTTTAAACTTAATTGGCAAAAGACAAATGTTTCAGACATTGTCGAAGATGTTCAAACGTTATTAAAACCAAAAGCAGATGAAAAAGATATTCATCTGAATGTTGAATGTATTGGTGACACGGTTATAGATGGAGACCCTATTCGTATTAAACAAATTGTTATAAATCTTGTCAACAACAGTATTACGTACACCCCTGCTGGTGGAGAAATTTTCGTAGAAGCTAAGGAACAAGGGGATGAAGTAATCCTTATAGTAAAAGATACTGGTATTGGAATTAGTGAAAGTGAACTACCTCGAATTTTTGAACGCTTCTATCGTGTTGACCGTGCGAGAAGTCGTAACTCTGGAGGCACTGGACTTGGCCTAGCTATTGTAAAACATTTAGTTGAAGCACATCATGGGAAAATTGATGTCGAGAGTACGGTAGGAAAAGGAACTTTATTTAGTATTACATTAAAAAAAGAGGTAAAGGAAGAAAGTAGTTATTTTATAAGATGACTAACTGAATTTAGTACATTTTGATATTACAATTCTTAACAAAATATTAATAATTCCTTCATTTCAAATTTACGGATGAAAGATATAATTACGATGAACGGTTTCATCAATGTCTGTAAACTGGGTGTTTAAGCTCATCCCTTCATCCAGTTTACGGAAGTTGTTTTACATCCCCTTGTTAGGACAAAAGCTTCCCCTTAGCTTTTGTCCTATTTTTTTATTCCATGAAATATATCCCTTTTTACAATAGGGCAAAGCTTTAATCTTGTCGCAGTAAGCTGCAGGTGCCATCGGCTCGAGGTAGCTTCGGTCCATCCAACGTGTCCAAAGGGCAGGACACGTTGGATGGCCCTCCAGCGCTTGTCGCCGATAAGCAGGCCCCTTCCGCTTTTCCACTCTCCATATATTGTTACTTTGTTAAATCAATGGCAGTATGTGATTTTCCCTATATTCTTGTAAACTAATATACTATAATATTAGTATGAAACTTTTTCTTAGGTGTTTCGTAATAGTTAAGAGAAAGAAAATGTAACTTTCTATAATCTTATGTGAAACAGAAAGAGGGGATGAAATGGTAAGTATTAAGCAAATGATTGTTGGATTTTTATCAGCAATTGGAATTGGAATTTTAGCTTTATTTATTGCGACGGGTTGGTATATTGTTGATGAAACTGACCAAGCGGCATTAATTACGTTTGGTAAAGTGGAAGAAACGATAGCTGAACCAGGTCTTAAATTTAAAATGCCTTGGCCTATTCAACGTGTTGAAATTCTTTCAAGAACAACAAATAACCTTCGAGTCGGTTTTGAAGAACGAAATGGAGAACTGAATTATACCGATGAGGCGAAAATGATTACGGGTGACGAAAATATTGTATTAGCCGACCTTATCGTTCAATGGAGAATTACAAATCCAGAAGAGTACCTCTTCAACGCTGACAGCCCAGAACAAATTTTATTTAATGCGGCTTCTGCTTCATTAAGAGGGGTTATTGGGAGTTCGAGAATTGATGCTATCTTAACTGACGAACGACCAGAAATTGAAGCCAAAGTTAGAGAGAACCTTCTAAATTATATGGAGACTTATAAAGTCGGAATTACTGTAATGGATGTTAAACTTCAAAATGTTGAATTACCAAACGAGGAAGTAAGACGTGCGTTTACAGAAGTTACAGATGCTCGTGAGGAACGATTAACGAAAATTAATGAAGCCAATAAATATCGTAACCAATTAATTAATGAAGCAAAAGGGGAGCAAGATGCGATCATTTCTCGAGCAGAAGGTACAAAAGCAGAACGTATGGAACGTGCCCGCGGGGATGTTGCAAGATTTAACGCCCTTTATGAGGAGTATTTAATTAATCCAGAAGTTACAAGACAGCGTCTAGTCCTAGAAACCCTAGAAGAAGTATTACCAGGAACAGATATTTACATTATGGATAATAACAGTGATACGGTAAGTTATTTACCGATCAGACCAATTGAACGCCGTGCAGACCAATCTAGTGAAGGGGGGAACAACTAATGAGTGATAATAATATTGTAGATTTAGAAGAACGCCGCCCAACCGAAGAGTGGAAAAAATATACACGAGTTGGGGTTTCATTAGTTATTGTTATTGCTGTAGTTGCAACGATCCTTTCTAATTTATTTATTGTTGAGCAAGGTGAATACAAAGTGGTACGTCAATTTGGTGAAGTGGTACGAATTGAAGGGGAGCCAGGTTTAAGCTATAAAATTCCATTCATTCAGTCTGTAACAACATTGCCAAAGTACCAAATGGTTTATGACATTACACCAGCAGAAATTAATACAAGAGATAAAAAACGTATGCTTGTCGATACGTATGCGGTATGGAGTGTTGACGACCCGCGAGATATGATTTCTAATGCGAGATCCATTCAAAATGCTGAATCGATTATGGGTAACTTTATTTTCTCTGTTATCCGTGCAGAATTAGGTCAGCTCGATTATGACGAAATTATTAATGACGAAGCATCTAACCGTGGGAGTTTTAATGAACGTGTCCGCGACCGTGTAAATGAGTTATTAGAAAGAGATAATTACGGAATTCAATTAACGGATATTCGTATGAAACGTACGGATTTACCTGAAGAGAACGAGCAGGCTATTTTCCGTCGAATGATCTCTGAACGTCAATCGACAGCTCAAGATTATTTATCGCAAGGTGATGCAGAAGCAAACCGTATTCGTGCAAACACTGACCGTGAAGTACAAGAAATCGTAGCGAAGGCTACAGCTGATGCGAATGAAATCATTGGTGAAGGTGAAGCTGAAGCGGCACGTATTTACAATGAATCTTTTGGACGTGACACAGAATTCTATAACTTATATCGCACCCTTCAATCGTATGAAAAAACAATTGAAGATGAGACTGTCATTGTACTTCCAGCAGACTCACCTTATGCGCGTATTTTAATGGGATATATCGATTAAGATGGGAAAGAGACATTTTGCTATTGCAAAATGTCTCTTTTTTTCATGATTAACTAGTTGCTAGCTCCATCGTTTCTCGAGATTTTATAAACTTCAAATGGTTATGATAAAATAATAAGTAAGTATGGAATTTGAGAGGAGTGCTCTTGTGAATAAATTAGTTCTTGTAGATGGAAATAGTATAGCCTACCGCGCGTTTTTTGCACTTCCATTGTTAAACAATGATAAAGGGGTATACACGAATGCGGTTTATGGCTTTACGATGATGCTACTAAAAATTATCGAGGAAGAAAAACCAACCCATATGGTCGTTGCGTTCGATGCGGGAAAAACAACGTTTCGTCATGAAACATATGGAGAATATAAAAGTGGTCGCCAAAAGACACCAGGAGAATTATCAGAACAGTTTCCCCTCATCCGTGAAGTATTAGATGCCTTTCAAATTTCGCGTTATGAAATTGAAAATTACGAAGCAGATGATATTATTGGAACACTCGCAAAGAAGGCAGAAGAGGAAGATTGGACGGTAAGTGTTTATTCAGGGGATAAAGATTTATTGCAATTAGTATCGCCGAAAGTAAAGGTGACATTGTCTCGAAAAGGAATTACGAATGTAGATACATATGATGTACAAGCAATAGCTGATAAGTATGGAATTACTCCATTACAAATTATAGATATGAAAGGTCTTATGGGAGATAGTTCAGACAATATCCCAGGTGTCCCAGGGATTGGTGAGAAGACCGCACTTAAGCTTTTAAAAGAATATGAAACAGTAGAAAATGTACTTAATTCGATTGATAAAGTATCTGGCAAGAAGATGAAGGAACGTCTAGAAGATAATAAAGAACAGGCTATAATGAGTAAAAAATTAGCTACGATCTATAGAGAAGTTCCAATTGATCGAAGTTTGTCTTCCTTTACTTTTGAAGAAGATTATGAAAAAGAAAAAGTCATTGCTTTATTTAAAGAGCTAGACTTTAATACATTATTAAATAAAATTGATGATGGTGAAGCTGAAGAAAGTACATTGCAGGATGAGGACATTGAGTATACGGTCATCGACCAAGTAAATGAGGACATACTTCAAAGTCCTTCGGCAGTCATTGTCGAAGTAATCGCGGAAAATTATCACCAAGCTGATGTACTCGGGTTTACCATTGTAAATAAAAGTGGTAAATACTACATCCCAACTGAGGTGGCAAGTAATTCTCAAGTCTTTATCGAATGGGCAAAAGACTCGACAAAGAAAAAGTGGTTAGCTGATACAAAACGAGCAGTTGTTGCTTTAGGGTGGAAAGGCATTGAGTTGAATGGTGTAGACTTTGATATTCTTTTAGCTTCATACTTATTAAATCCTTCAAGTTCTTCATATGAGTTAGCAGACGTTACAAAAGAGCGTGGTAAACAATTGGTCGAATATGATGAGATCGTTTACGGGAAAGGAGCTAAACGAAAAGTTCCTGAAGACGAGATTTTACAGAAGCATCTCATGAAAAAAGCAGAAGTCGTATATACATTAAAGGAAGAGCTTGAAAATGATTTAAAAAAGAATGAGCAATATGAATTGTTTAGTGAACTAGAAATGCCGCTTGCTCTCGTCTTAGGAAAGATGGAGATTACTGGCGTTAAAGTAGATAAACAACAATTAAAAGCAATGGGGCAAGAATTAGGTGAACAGTTAGCTTCTCTAGAAAAAGAAATTCATGAATTAGCAGGTGTTTCTTTTAATATTAATTCACCAAAACAATTAGGAGAGATTTTATTTGAGAAGCTAAATCTCCCACCAATTAAAAAGACGAAAACTGGGTATTCCACTTCCGCAGATGTTCTTGAAAAGCTTCAAGACCAACATGAGATCATCGGGAAAATTTTGCATTTTCGACAGTTAGGAAAATTGAACTCAACGTATATTGAAGGATTACTAAAAGTCGTTCATCATGATACAAGTAAAATTCATACAATATTTAACCAAGCACTAACGCAAACAGGTCGATTGAGTTCAACGGAGCCTAACTTGCAAAATATTCCTATCCGTTTAGAAGAAGGAAGAAAAATCCGTAAAGCATTCGTTGCTTCTGAAGAAGATTGGATAATTCTCGCTGCCGATTATTCTCAAATCGAATTAAGAGTACTTGCTCATATTGCTCAAGATCAAGGATTAATAACGGCCTTCAAAGAAGATATGGATATCCACACAAAAACGGCGATGGATGTATTCCATGTCAGTGAGAATGAAGTTTCATCAAACATGAGAAGAAGCGCAAAAGCAGTTAATTTTGGAATCGTTTACGGTATTAGTGACTATGGGTTATCCCAAAACTTGGGAATTACGAGAAAAGAAGCTGGTCAATTTATTGAACGTTACTTTGAAAGTTTTCCTGGAGTAAAGGATTATATGGATAAAATTATCGAAAAAGCTCGTGAAACAGGTTATGTAACGACTTTGTTACACCGTCGTAGATACTTACCTGAAATAACAAGCCGAAACTTCAATCTTCGTAGCTTTGCAGAAAGAACAGCAATGAATACACCAATACAAGGAACAGCTGCAGATATTATAAAGAAGGCAATGGTTCAATTAAGTAACCAATTAGAGGAATCAAAACTAAAAACACGTCTTTTACTTCAAGTACATGATGAATTAATTCTCGAAGTACCTAAGGAAGAACTTGAAACAGTTGAAAAAATGGTCAAGGATGTAATGGAAAATGCAATTGAGCTAGATGTACCTTTAAAAGTAGATTCATCTTACGGATCTAGTTGGTACGACGCAAAATAAGGAGTACGAAAAATGCCAGAATTACCAGAAGTGGAAACGGTCAAACGAACACTCGAACGATTAGTCATTGGTAAAAAGATAGTCGATATTGAAATTCTATGGCCAAAAATGATAAAAAAACCAGATGATGCTGAACATTTTAAAGCACTTTTACGAAATCAAACGATCCATGAGATGGGACGACGGGGCAAATTTTTAAAGTTTTTTTTAGATGATTATGTCCTTGTCTCCCATTTGCGGATGGAAGGTCGATACGGAATGTATCAGGCAGATGAAGAGAGAAATAAGCATGTTCACGTGATATTTTATTTCTCTGATGGAACACAGCTACGCTACCAAGATGTTCGTAAATTTGGAACGATGCACTTATTTGTTAAGGGGGAGGAAGAACTTTCTTTGCCTTTAATGGACTTAGGGTTAGAGCCTTTTGCTGAAGAATTTACAATCGAGCATCTAAAAGAGGGGCTTGCGAAAACCAACAGGAAGGTAAAAACGGCCTTATTAGATCAAAAGATTGTTGTCGGCTTAGGAAACATTTACGTCGATGAAGCTCTCTTTCACGCAGGGATCCTTCCTGAACGTTTAGCCAAGGATGTTAAAGAAGAAGAATTACCAATACTACATGAAAAAATTATCGAAACTTTAGGTAAAGCAATTGAACAAGGAGGAAGTTCAATAAAATCCTATGTGAATGGTCAAGGTGAAATGGGAATGTTTCAGCAGTTTCTATTTGTCTACGGTCGTAAAGGTGAACCGTGTAGACAATGTGGGACATTGATTGAGAAAACGGTAGTCGGGGGGCGTGGGACGCACTTCTGTCCGAATTGCCAAAAATAAAGTACATTGGATAGGCTCCTGCCATATACTATCGTATCAGTCATGGAAGGAGCTTTTTACATGGTAGAAATCTTCTCATTACTACTATTAGCTTTAGCTGTTAGTTTAGATAGTTTTGGTGTAGGTCTAACATATGGACTTAGGAAGATGAAGTTACCGTTTAAGTCCTTATTATTTATCGCGTTTTGTTCAGCAGCTTCCATTCTTATAGCCATGACATTCGGAAATTTGATCGTACTATACTTATCTCCTCAATTTGCGGAGGCACTCGGGGGGATTATTTTAATCTTGATCGGGGCATGGGCACTATATCAAGTGTTCCGACCAGCCAAAAACTCTATGGAGGATGAAGAAGAAAAGCAGACTGTCAACGATAAAGTCCTCATTAATTTAGAAATTAAAATGCTTGGCTTGGTGATACGGATCCTTAGAAAGCCGATGGAAGCTGACATTGATAAATCAGGAACAATTACAGGAAGAGAAGCTATTTTACTCGGAGTAGCCTTATCACTTGATGCATTCGGGGCAGGAATTGGTGCTGCTCTAATTGGTTTCTCTCCTTGGATGATGGCAATAACCGTAGCGATTATGAGTGCCTCTTTTGTTACGTTTGGCATGAGAAGTGGGTACCGTTTTTCAGATACGTATTTTATGAAGAAGTTTTCGTTTATTCCTGGGTTGTTATTGATTATACTTGGTGTATGGAGCTTACTATAAAGGAAGTTCAAAAAGTCTGGGGAAAATAGCACGACGAAGCACGGCGTTGGCTTGCTTCTGCGTTGTGCACGTCCTGTGCAAGTACGCTACTCGAAGCTACGCCGCCTTGATCTTCTTGGCTCTTTTTGTCCTCCTTTTTGAAGCATGATTGAAGAGAAAGTTAAAAAGTCCGGGAAGTGTAAAGAAGGAGTTCAAGTGATGATAATTGGTTTAACAGGTGGAATTGCTAGTGGAAAGAGTACAGTTTCTCATTTTATTTCGGCATTAGGAATACCCATTGTTGATGCAGATGTTATTGCGAGGGAAGTAGTAGAACCTGGTGAAAATGCTTATGATCAAATTGTTGCTCACTTTGGAAAAAAAGTACTAAATAATGATGACACCATTGCCCGCAAAAAATTAGGTGAAATCATTTTTACTGATGAAAAAGAGCGAAAGGTTTTAAATTCAATCGTTCATCCTGCCATTAGAAAGAGGATGATTGAAACGAAGGATCGATTATTTAACGAAGGCCATCCTGTGGTTGTTTATGACTTACCTTTGTTGTTTGAAAGTAACTTAAAGCATATGGTCGACAAAGTCTTGCTCGTTTATGTTGAAGAGCATGTTCAATTAGAAAGGCTAATGGAACGTGATCAATCAATTAAAGAAGAAGCATTAAGCCGGATCCAATCGCAGATGCCATTAAAGCAAAAAGTGGAGTTAGCGGATGAAGTCATTAATAATAACGGCACGATTGAAGATACCGAAAAACAACTAAAGGATATACTAAAAAAATGGCAAGTGTATAAAGGCTAAAGAGTAACAGTGACATACTAATTCATAATATGAACCACGAAAGAATAATAAATAAAAGAAGCACTAGGATATTAAATCTTAGTGTTTTTTGCATTTCTTCTAAGGATGTCGATAAGAATTATGTTATAGCAGCATACAATTAGTAAACGCATAAATTAATTGAATTGCCTAATTATTTTTATTTATTATCTTTTATTAAAATTATTAGTTCTTATTGCATATTATATGTTATACTATTTCATATCAGAGGACATTTAGTATAGCATATATAAATGGGGAGGATCTAATTATGATGAAAGTTAAAGTAGCGATTAATGGATTTGGGAGAATTGGGAGAATGGTGTTCCGAAAAGCAATTCTTGACGATAGATTAGATGTTGTAGCGGTAAATGCTAGTTACCCTGCAGAAACTTTAGCTCACTTAGTAAAATATGATAGCATCCACGGACCATTCCAAGCGGAGGTAAAAGCGGGGGATAACGAATTAATCGTTGACGGAAAAGTCGTTAAGCTTTTACAATCACGCGACCCGAAACAATTACCATGGAAAGAAATGAATGTAGATATCGTTGTTGAAGCAACAGGTAAATTCAAATCAAAAGAAACAGCTGGTTACCATATTGAAGCTGGAGCAAAGAAAGTAGTTATCACAGCTCCTGGTAAAGATGAGGACGTAACAATCGTTGTAGGTGTAAACGAAAAAGATTACATTCATGAAAAGCATGATGTGATCTCAAATGCATCTTGTACAACAAACTGCCTTGCACCAGTTGCAAAAGTAATTGATGAAGCATTTGGCATTGAAACTGGAATGATGACGACAGTTCACTCGTATACAAACGACCAAAAGAATATTGACAATCCACATAAAGATTTACGTAGAGCACGTGCTTGCGCCCAATCCATTATTCCAACGTCGACAGGTGCTGCTAAAGCAATTGCTAAAGTATTACCAAACCTGAGCGGAAAATTAAATGGTATGGCATTACGAGTACCAACACCGAATGTTTCTTTAGTAGACTTTGTTGTTCAAGTAAAACAAGATGTAACAGTTGAAGAAGTAAACGAAGTATTAAGAAATGCTGCTAACAATGAGTTAAAAGGAATTTTAGGTTACACAGATGAGCCACTTGTTTCTATTGACTTTAACGGAAATGAAAATTCTTCAATTATTGACGGCTTATCAACAATGGTATTAGGTGATAGACAGTTAAAAGTTCTTGCTTGGTATGATAACGAGTGGGGCTACTCTTGCCGTGTCGTAGACCTTGTAAACCTTGTAGCTTCTAACATTGTAAATGACGCAAAACTTCACGTTTAATCAATAAAAATTCGTGAAAAGAATGAAAGCTGACTTACGATTGCATAGGTCGGCTTTTTTCGTTTTCGGTTGCATAAAGGTATATCCAAAACAAAGTGGGTTAACAATATAGTGATACTTCGTTCACCACACAGGCGAGCGTCGATCTCAGCCTTTTTATTACAATTTGCGTATAGGATTCATGTTCAAGGTACCAAAATACAATGCTGATATATCAATGGGGACCATAAAAAATACTTGTTAACTTGTTGTTGCATACCCAAATTAAAACAAGTAATTCAAGTGAATTTCAATTATACAAATCAGGAATAGTTAGCTACTCAAAGGGTTAGGACATCTCTGGACTAACTTTCCCCCGTGGTACCTTAACATTCCTACATGCTTGAGAAGGCATGAAATTTTTTTGAAAAGGGGGAGAATCAACTTATGGATACTATGGGTCGTCACGTAATTGCTGAATTATGGGGATGTAACGTAGAGAAGTTGAATGATATGAATTTTATTGAGAGAGTATTCGTTGATGCTGCATTGGAATCTGGAGCTGAAGTACGTGAAGTAGCTTTTCATAAATTTGCTCCCCACGGTGTTAGTGGAGTAGTGATAATTTCTGAGTCACACTTAACGATCCACAGCTTTCCAGAACATGGGTACGCAAGTATCGATGTGTACACTTGCGGCGATCGAATTGACCCGAATGTAGCTTCGAATTTTATATCTAGAGCACTACAGGCGACAAAAAGTGAAATTATTGAAGTGCCAAGAGGCATGGGTCCTATCAAAGTTGAAAAATCGAAAATTCAAGCATTGTAGTACATTTAAAGAGGTGGTAATTACCACCTCTTTTTGGATTTTAAAAAGAATGTTGCCGATAGCTTATTTCACGATTTAGCGTAAGCTTTTGAAAACTGACCACTAGCAACAAAGTATTCGAAAAAAGCCTTTTTTATATATCGACAAAGAAATTTCAGCATATTTTGAGAAAAATCGTGTTTTTCCAGCGATATCTTTGAACGGTTTCTTGTCAATTCCCAAGTTTTTATTTATTATTAAAGTAGTATTAATATTGTTCGTTAAATGCAAGACAAAGTGGAGTTGATACAAAATGCGTTGTCCAGCATGTGAATATAATGGAACTAAAGTTCTCGATTCAAGGCCTAGCCATGAAGGAAAGTCTATTCGTAGACGAAGAGAGTGTGAAGCTTGTAATTATCGTTTTACAACATTTGAGACAGTCGAAGAGCATCCGATTATTATCGTGAAAAAAGACGGGACACGACAAGAGTTTAGCCGTGAAAAGATATTAAGAGGGCTTATTAGAGCATGTGAAAAACGACCAGTTTCTCTAGAGCAACTGAATGAGATTGTGACGAAGGTTGAACGTGAGCTTCGGAGCAAAGGAATGAATGAGGTTGAGAGTCGAGTGGTCGGTGAATTGGTTATGGAAATATTGGCTAGTGTTGATGATGTTGCCTATGTTCGTTTTGCATCGGTTTACCGTCAATTCAAAGACATTAATGTATTTATTGATGAATTAAAAGATCTGATTGATCGAAATACTTCTAAGAAATAAATGAGCTTTAAGCAATATGCTGAGAGCTCTTTTTCACTTTTATAATAGTAACAGATGAGAGTAAGGAAAGGTGATATAGATGGAGTGGCATTGGAAAGAACTTTTGCCAGTTGACCGTTATATGATTAGAGCAAAAGATCAACTAACGGTTCAAGATCAAAGAGTATTAATTTTATTATATCAACCTTTAATCGGTGCGGTAGCTTATAGCTTATATATGACGTTGTGGAGTGAACTAGAAGACGACGTGTACTGGAGTAGCGAGGCGACTCATCGACAATTGATGATCAGTATGGATTTACCGTTATCTCAACTTTTTCAAGAGAGGAAAAAGTTGGAAGCGATTGGCTTGTTAAAGACCTTCAAAAAGAAAGACGAGGAAACCTCCAGCTATTTATATGAGCTTCAGACACCGATGTCACCACAGGCATTTTTTACAAATGACGTATTAAGTGTTTATCTATATAATCGATTAGGGAAGACAAAATACCGCCAAATTAGAGAGCGTTTTTTAATTGATAAATTAGATCAAGAAGGATTTGAAGAAATAACGTATGCATTTGATGAGGTGTTTACTTCTCTATCACATTCTGAAATTGCAACGCATCACCAAACCGAGTTAATTGAGGCTTTAGAAATTGACGCTAATAAAGAAATCATTCAAAGAGGACAAGTAAATGATGTGATGTTTGCTAACCAGTCATTTGATTTCCAATTGTTAGAATCGGACTTATCGACATTTATAAATGTTAAAAGATTACTTACAATGGAAGCTCGTGAAGTCATTGTGAGGTTAGCTTTTGTTTACCGAATTGAACCTTTAGAAATGAGCCGTTTAATTCAACAAGCTCTTTTACATGATGATGAGTTAAATGTGGATGAGTTAAGAAAACGGGCTCAAGAATGGTATAAGATTGAATACGGAAATGAACCACCAACACTCGGTTTAAAGACACACCCAATAGAACACCGTGAAATGAGCGGGAAAGTTCCGCAAACAGAGGAAGAGAAGATGATTTCATTGTATGAAACGACATCACCGTTAGACTTGCTTGAAAGCCGGTCAGATGGTGCTAAAGTTCCTTTAGCTGATGTAAAGATTATTGAAAGTTTACTACTTGATTTTCAGTTAATGCCTGGGGTTGTCAATGTACTTATTGACTCTGTCTTAATACGAAATGATATGAAGTTAACAAAGGCGTTAGTCGATAAAATAGCTGGGCATTGGTCTAGAAAAAATATAAAAACAGTCAAAGAGGCAATGGAATTAGCAAGACTCGAATATCAAAAAAATACGATTTATCAACAAGGTAAAAAGGAAAGTCCTAAACCTTCGAAAGGCCAATCGAAAAAGTCGTTTGTCAGAACAGAGAAGTTGCCAAAATGGTTGTTAAAAGAACAGGAAGCAAAGGCTTCAGAAGCACCATCAACAGAAAAGCAGAGCCAGGACCCTAAATTAGCGCTAGAAAAAGAAAGATTTACGCAGATGATGGAGCAACTAAAGCAAAGTAAAGTGAAAAAGGAGGAAGATTAGATGGAATCCATTCAAGCCTCCCTACAAAAAATGATGAGCGGGGAAAAATTCTTAAAGCAATATGAAAAGTTAAAACATGAAATCCTTACTGATTCAATTATTAGTGAATTTATGCAATCCAATCCTCATGTTTCCCTTGATATGCTTGAAAAAAGCTTACCAAAATTGGACCAATATAGAAAAGAGATAAATACATGTAATCACTGTCGAGGTCTTGAGAATTGTTCTAACCTTATGAAGGGTTATCGACCGCAACTAGTTGTTGAAAGGAGCTATGTCGATATCCGCTTTGAAATTTGTGAAATTAAACATAGGGAAGATCGTCATAGAAAACAACAATCCCTTATTAAAAGTCTTTATATTCCTAAGGATATATTAGAAGCAAGGTTTGAACATCTTGACCAACAAGAAGAACTACGTCTAGCAGCTAGTGCAGCAGCCTTAGAATTTGCTATGCAAGCGGACCCTGGTAAACGTTCAATGGGACTATATTTATATGGGAAGTTTGGTGTTGGTAAAACATATATTATGGGTGCAGTTGCGAACGCCTTAGCCGATCGTGGAATTGAGTCGATGCTTGTCTATACTCCTGATTTCTTTAGAGAGATGAAGCAATCAATTGGAGATGGTACATTAAATGTAAAACTGGACCGAGTAAAAAATGCGCAAGTGCTGATCTTAGATGATATTGGAGCAGAAAGCCTGTCGAGTTGGATACGTGATGATGTATTAGGAGTTATTCTACAATATCGAATGCTTGAAAAGCTACCAACGCTATTTACGTCTAATTTTGATTATGATGAACTAGAAGAACACTTAGCGTATTCGGAACGTGGCGGGTTTGAACAGTTAAAAGCAAAACGGATCATGGAGAGAATTCGCCACTTTACAACACCCATTTTTGTTGATGGTTCTAATCGAAGAGAACAGAATTAGTGCTTTTTGGAATAGGCATTT
Source organism: Alkalihalobacterium elongatum (assembly GCF_019024285.1). GTDB lineage: Bacteria > Bacillota > Bacilli > Bacillales > Bacillaceae_F > Alkalihalobacterium > Alkalihalobacterium elongatum. Next base: position 150,175 of record NZ_WMKZ01000004.1, on the reverse strand, counting down.
TTCAACAATCTATGATAGTATAATACTAGTTGATAAAGTTGGGGGTTATAAAACAAATGAGCATTGACCACATTCTCGAGCGCGCAGTGAACGGGGAACGTATTTCAATTGAAGACTGCATAGAGCTCTATAAAAGTGATGAAGTAGAAAAAATGGGTGAAGCTGCAAATGCTATTATGAAAAAGTGGCATCCAGAACCAATTACAACTTTTGTTATCGGTAGAAACGTAAATTATACAAATTACTGTGACACGTACTGTCGTTTTTGTGCATTCTACCGTCCTCCAGGACATGCAGAAGGGTATGTGCTAGATGACGAAGAAGTACTAAAGAAAATACAAGAAACTGTTGATGTTGGTGGTACGGAAATTCTCATGCAAGGTGGAACGAATCCAGATTTGCCATTTACGTATTATACAGATTTATTGAAAAAGATTAAAGAGCGTTTTGACATTACAATGCACTCTTTTTCACCAGCAGAAATTTACAAAATGGCTGAAGTTTCGGGTCTTTCACTAGAAGAAGTACTTACCCAATTAAAAGAAGCTGGATTAGATTCAGTTCCAGGTGGTGGCGCGGAAATCTTAACTGAAAAGACTCGCAGACGTGTGAGTAGAATTAAAGACAGTTGGGAAGAGTGGATCGATTGTATGAAGGCTGTGAAAAAAGTTGGAATGCATGGTACAGCTACAATGGTCATCGGTTTAGGTGAAACGATTGAAGAACGTGCATTACACCTTCAGCGAATTCGTGATGCGCAAGATGAAGCAGATTGCTTCTTAGCCTTTATTTCTTGGACATTCCAACCAGACAATACAAACTTAAAAGGTGAAAAAATTTCACCACGTGGATACCTTAAAAATGTTGCAATTTCTCGGATTTTCTTAGATAACATTGCGAATTTCCAATCTTCGTGGGTAACAATGGGACCAGAGGTAGGAAAACAGTCATTATCGTATGGCTGTAATGACTTTGGTAGTACAATGATGGAAGAAAATGTCGTATCTGCAGCTGGTACAACACATAAAGTAAACACGAACCAAATCTTACAATTAATCCGTGAAGCAGGAAAAATCCCAGCTCAAAGAAATACTAAATATAAAATTCTACGTGTATTTGACAATGACGAAACAGCAGCTAAAGATTTTGTGATGCAAAACTAATCGTAAATAATAGCGCCTATGCTTTAACATCATAATAGATGTTAAAGCATAGGCGTTTTTTTTAAACTTTGTTATAAGGTATTGTTGATATAAGTTGATATTGAGCTCCGATGTGGGGAGAAGTACTTAGTATACTTGATGAAAATTTCACTATAATAATAAAAAACATATAGGGGGTGGCTTGTGTTGAATTTGAATGGCCATCGAACATACGCAACAGTTGAATGTGAACATTGCTTAATTGATTTAACTGAACATGAAGAAAATATTTTTGATGATGATACAAAAGAATTTTATAAATCACTAGCACAAATGATTGTTGATAGCTACGATAACTTATAGATGTTGTAGAGGATGGAATAAAATATAATCTTTTAACACAGTCGAACAGAATAGGATGACAAACGCTTATTTAGTTTTTATACGAATAAGCGTATTTTTTAGTTCTTTTTTTTATAGCTTGTCATAGGAATGAATTAGAATGATTTGTCATGCACGAAGGCTTACAACCGGGAAACGGTACAATATATTGTTTAATTTATCGGTTAAGGGGGATTTACCATTGATTGCCATTCAATTTGAATCTCAGCAAGATTGCCAGCAGGTCTATAATAAACTTACCCGGTATATGTCTAAATATACTCAATTAGGTTTGGAAGTAATGTTAGACATAGAGGAGGGTGAAGAAGCAGCGACGATATTCATCCATTATGAGGATAAAACAATTGATTTCTATGATTCATTTCATCCTTTGTTAGCTTCGGTTCTTTCTCAACATGTAATAGAAACGAAAGAAGAGGATTGGTTATTAGAGATTATTGAAGAAATGTTTCACTTTAAAGATCCAGAGGAACAAGAGCAAATATTAAGCCTTGCCTGTGAGATTATTAATGGAGATCGTGATGATATTCCAACGATCCATTGTTTTTCAGAGCGAGAAAATTTCCTGTATGAAGCGTTCGCCAAAGGAATTGACGAACACACCGTATTTTATTATGAGCCTTTTTTGACATTTCGTTTAAAAGATTATGGAGAAATATTAATTGATTGTATTGAGATTGCTATTGATGAATATTTACTAGAGCAAGAGTATCAAAATATTGTAGAAAGCCTTCGTTATTTTATTAAAACAGCAGCTAAGAATATGAAAGAACTTCATCTAGTTCATGATGGACAGTTTTCTTTTTATAATAGTTCATTTAAAGAGATTAGTAGAGAAGAAAAGGAATTTTTTCTTGAGAGTGCTTTAGTATTTGAAGGCGAATTAGACATAGAGGAAATGGTTGTTTCACCGCTTGTAAGTATCAATCCTGAAATTCTTCACATTTATACTGACGATGTTGACCAAGGAATTATTTATACTTTACAAACGATTTTCCAAGAAAGAGTGATCATTTATCCTTTAGGTGTCTTTCAACGAGTAACATAAAAATTTTATAATATTTCAAACGAAAACTTGATTTTCTTTCATCCACTTCATATAATTACTTACATATCAAATTTAATGATGTGTGATGTAATGATAAGGACATGAGTCTTCGTTTACGGTTCCCAGAGAGGGTAGCACTGCTGCGAACTACCTAACACGGAATGTCGACTTACCGCCTTTGAACATTAGCAGGGAAATTATAGTATCTGCTGACGGCTCCAGACCGTTATTCTGATGAATTGAGCTATAATTGTGTTTTTATTGCATATTCATACTATAGATTCTCAACTGTCTAATCGATAGTATTGAAATGAAGCTTTCCTACCACATTGTTTGGTAAAAAGCATTGCAGTTATGGAAACAAGGGTGGAACCACGAGACTAACACTCGTCCCTTTTTGGGATGGGTGTTTTTTTATTTGTGTAAAAAAGAAAAATAGGAGTGAGTAAGATGTCTGATGTATTGCAAATTACATTTCCAGATGGTGCTGTAAAGGAGTTTCCTGCGGGAACATCTACAGAAGATATTGCAGCATCCATTAGCCCAGGACTAAAGAAAAAATCGATTGCTGGTAAATTTAATGGTGAATTAGTTGATTTACGTACACCTCTTCATACAGATGGAAAAATAGAAATTGTTACTCAAGATTCGGTTGATGCTTTAGAAGTTATGCGCCATAGTACAGCCCATCTTTTAGCGCAAGCGGTTAAGCGACTATTTGGAGACGTAAAACTTGGTGTAGGACCTGTCATTGAAAATGGCTTCTATTATGATATTGATAGTGAAACACCAATTACAGCCGAAGATTTACCGAAAATAGAAAAAGAAATGAAGAAAATTGTCAATGAGAACCTAGACATTAATCGTGTAGAAGTAAGCCGAGATGAGGCAGTGGGACGATATAAAGATATTGACGATCAACTGAAATTAGAACTAATTGAAGCTATTCCTGCCGATGAAAAAGTTACGATATATGAGCAAGGCGAATTCTTTGATCTTTGTCGTGGTGTGCACGTTCCTTCAACAGGGAAAATTAAAGAATTTAAGTTGTTAAGTATCGCTGGAGCTTATTGGCGTGGGGATAGTAAAAATAAAATGCTTCAACGTATTTACGGTACAGCTTTCTTTAAAAAAGCCGATTTAGATGAGCATTTACGCTTGTTAGAAGAAGCGAAAGAACGCGATCATCGTAAACTAGGGAAAGAGCTTAGTTTATTTACAAATTCACAAAAAGTAGGACAAGGCTTACCATTATGGCTTCCAAAAGGAGCGACAATTCGTCGCCTCATCGAAAGATATATCGTCGATAAAGAAGTCCGCTTAGGTTATGATCATGTGTATACGCCAGTGCTTGGAAGTTCGGAGTTGTATAAAACTTCAGGACATTGGGATCATTACCGTGATAGCATGTTCCCTGTAATGGAAATGGACAACGAGGAACTTGTTCTTCGACCAATGAATTGTCCACACCATATGATGGTATACAAGCACGACATTCACAGTTATCGCAAACTTCCTATCCGCATCGCAGAACTAGGGACGATGCACCGTTACGAGATGAGTGGTGCAGTAACAGGTTTACAACGAGTTCGTGGAATGACATTAAATGATGCTCATATCTTCTGTCGTCCAGATCAAATTAAAGATGAATTTATTCGAGTGGTTCGTCTGATTCAAGAAGTATATAAAGATTTTGGCTTGAGCAATTATTCATTCCGCTTATCATACAGAGACCCTGAAGATAAAGAAAAATATTTTGATGACGATCAAATGTGGAATAAAGCTCAAGGTATGTTAAAAGAAGCAATGGATGAATTAGATGTAGAATATTTCGAGGCTGAAGGTGAAGCGGCATTCTACGGTCCGAAATTAGATGTACAAGTAAGAACAGCATTAGGAAAAGATGAAACTTTATCAACTGTTCAACTTGACTTCTTATTACCAGAACGCTTTGATTTAACGTATGTTGGTGAAGATGGTAAACCCCACCGACCAGTCGTTATCCACCGTGGAGTCGTTTCGACAATGGAGCGTTTTGTAGCGTTTTTAATTGAAGAATATAAAGGGGCTTTCCCTACTTGGCTTGCACCAGTCCAAGTTCAAGTTATCCCAGTATCACCTGACGTTCATTTAGATTATGCGAAACGAGTAACTGAAGCTTTACAAGCAGAGGGGATTCGCGTGGAAATTGACGAACGTGATGAAAAGATCGGATATAAAATCCGTGAAGCGCAAATACAAAAAATCCCGTATATGCTCGTTCTAGGGGATCAGGAAATTGAAAACGAAGCAGTAAATGTAAGAAAATACGGAGAACAAAAGTCAATTTCAGTTTCACTCGTTGATTTTGTTCAACAGCTTAAAGAAATCGTTGAAAAACGCGGTAAATAACATATAGAAGAAAGGCTGACTTGATACCATTATAAGTCGGCCTTTTTTTATTTACTTTTACTTAAGCTTAATGGGTGTATAGATAGTACTATAGTAGTAATATTTATTAATATTTTTTTAACAAATAGGAACTATTACTAAAAATTACCTGTTAATATACGCGAAAATAAATTAAAATAGTAGTAATTTATTTAAAAATAGAACTATAGGACTATTATTTTAATAATTTTGCTTTATATAGTTTTTCCCGATAGATCAATTAACTAATAATAGACAGATTTTTTGAGGGGGAGTATCTGTGAGTAATAAAAATAGAATAGATGGACAAGGTTTACTCACAATTTTTGACGAAGTAAATAAAAATATTAAACTTAACGATGAAGGGAAAAAAAGTTTTAAACAGTTACAAGATTATATAACAGTATTAAACGACTCTTCCATTTTAGCTGTTACAGATGGCGATGGGATCATCGTTGATGTTAACGATACATTCTGTAAAATTTCACAGTATTCTAGAGCAGAGCTCATAGGGAAAAATCATCGTGTTTTAAAGTCTGGCTACCATGGCAAAGCCTTTTATAAAGATTTATGGGAGACGATTATGAAAGGCTTAGTATGGGAAGGTGAGATTAAGAACCGCAGGAAAGATGGAACCTTCTATTGGGTTAAAACAGTAATTTATCCATTCTTAGATAGCACTGGGAAGCCTTATAAGTTCATCACAGCAAGAACGGATATTACGAAGGGGAAAAAGTACGAACAGCGCTTGCGTGAAAGAATGAAGAATGATTTTACACATGTTGTAAGAAACCTTCATAATCTAGTGTTCAAAGTCAAAAAAATAAACGATCAATTTGTGTTTACGTTATTTGACGGGCAGTTAGTCAAAGTCTTAGGCTTAAATAGTAAAGATATTATTAATAAGTCCATTGCTGAAGTTTTTTCTATTGAAAGTACAAAGACGTTAGAAGAACAATTCAGGAAAGCTTATTATACAGGGGAAAATATTTCTTTTGAATTCATGGATAATAAAGAATACTACCATGTAACGTTATCTCCCATTCTTAAAGATGGGGTCGTAACTTCCATTGTTGGCTCTGTTAGCGAATTAACAGAACTAAAGAAATCAGAATTAAAAATAGCGCACATGGCTTATCATAATCATATAACGGATCTCCCTAATCGGATGAAATTAATAGAAAATCTAAAGGATGAAATAGAGCAAACGAAGAGGGGAAAATATAATAGGTTAGGTGTAATATTGATAGATCTCGATCGATTTAAGCACATAAATGATACCGCTGGTCACTTAGTTGGCGATGCAGTCATCGCCGAGGTTGGTAATCGAATTTCAAATCTTCCTCTAGCTGATCTTGTAGAAGAGGTAGACTTGTATCACTTAGGTGGAGATGAATTTGTTTTAATGATCAAAGGATATCAGTTGGCAGATGTAGATAAGGTGATTTCACACCTCTATACAACACTTGAGAAACCATTTCCATATAAAGATGTGGATTTTTATTTAACTTTAAGTGCAGGTGTTGGTTTATTTTCACCAACAGATCAACTTGAGGCTGAAGAGGAGTTACTCAAACAAGCCGATTTGGCGTTATTGAGAGCAAAGGATGAAGGTAGAAATTCGTGTAAAATTTTTTCGCCGCAAATGAACGAAGATCTAATCAAGAAAATTGAAATTGAAAGTGATATTCGTAAAGCTTTAGAACGAGATGAGTTTGTTCTATATTTTCAACCACAGTTAAGCTTAGAATCGGGTCGAATAATTGGGGTGGAAGCGCTTATTCGTTGGATTCACCCAACTAAAGGGTTAATATCACCAGCAGAGTTTATCCCAGTGGCTGAAGAAACCGGATTAATTATTCCGATTGGCGATTGGGTTCTTAAAAAGGCTTGTGCATATGTGAATGAATGGAGATCCTTAGGAGTTCTTAACTTAAAGATGTCAGTAAATATTGCGACTAGTCATTTTAAACGTCGGGATTTTTCTGAAAACGTAGTAAAAATTTTAAAAAGCGCTAATATCAATGGAAGTGAAATTGAGCTTGAAATTAATGAGAGCAGCCTGATGGAGAACACAGCAGATACGACACGAACTCTTCAAGAGTTAAGAAATCATAATGTAGGGATATCAATAGACGACTTTGGCACAGGCTACTCATCATTAGGGTATTTAAAGACCTTTCCAATTACTACATTAAAGATCGATCAGTCTTTCATAAGGGATTTAATGAGTAACGGTGAGGATCGCGCGATTGTTACGACCATCATTAATTTAGCTAAGAACTTAAAGCTAGAAGTTGTCGCTGAAGGGGTTGAAACGGAAGAAGCACTTAACTTTCTTAAGGGTGAAAAATGCGATGTAATGCAAGGATATTACTATAGCAAACCGTTACCAGCCGAACAGTTTATTGAATTTATATCGTAAATTGAAAGGCTTTTCATATTCTTTGTTATTCGATCCAAAATTCATTCATATTACAACAAGCAGCCCAAAGACTAAAACAAATGTTTTCGCCTTTTTTATAATATATGTTTGACATAGTGAATAAGCTGTGATAAATTAGGAAAGTAATTTAATTAAGGACATTTACAAGCAGGAGCGCCCGCTTCTCACCTGATTGACGCAAGAGCTGTTAACAGGTTATGATTAGTTTTTAAAGGATCAGTGTGGGCGTAGTATGCGTTCACGCTTTTTTTATTGAAATTGAACGCTGAATATCAGCAAGACTTCAATCGAAATCGGTATACCAACATAGACATACCTTTTAAAATGAAGTCTTTTGAGAACTAGCGCATGAATGCTTTGTCCGTGTTTTAAACTCACTTGGAGGTGGCTCATTATTAGTAAGGACATGTTGATCAATGAGGCCATTCGCGCCCGTGAAGTACGTCTCATCGGTCCAAATGGCGATCAAATTGGAGTTAAGTCGAAACAAGAAGCTTTAGAAATGGCACAAAAGGCAAATCTTGATTTAGTTATGGTTGCTGCTAATGCAAAACCACCAGTGTGCCGTATCATGGATTTTGGTAAGTTTAAGTATGAGCAGCAAAAGAAAGACAAAGAAGCTCGTAAAAATCAGAAAGTGATTAATATTAAAGAAGTACGTCTCAGTCCGACGATTGAAGATCATGACTTTAATACAAAACTTCGTAATGCGAGAAAGTTCCTTGAAAAAGGTGACAAAGTTAAAGCTGCTATCCGTTTCCGTGGTCGTGCAATTACTCACTCTGAAATTGGCCGTAAAGTGCTAGAGCGATTAGCGACAGAGTGTGAGGACATTGCGATTGTTGAGGCAAAGCCTAAAATGGAAGGCCGAAGCATGTTCCTAGTACTTGCTCCTAAAAGTGATAAGTAATAGTACGTCAACGAAGAACGATTAAGGGAGGAATAAACAAATGCCTAAAATGAAAACTCATAGAGGCGCTGCTAAGCGTTTTAAGAAAACTGGTTCTGGTAAGTTAAAGCGTTCGCACGCATTTACAAGCCACTTATTCGGTAACAAGTCACAAAAACAAAAGCGTAAGCTTCGTAAAGCAGGAATGGTTCATTCTGGTGACTTCAAACGTATTAGAGAAATGTTAACATACAAAAAATAATCGCAAAAGCTAAAGAAACAAGGAGGGAACTACAATGCCAAGAGTAAAAGGCGGATATGTAGCTCGTCGTCGTCGTAAAAAGGTATTAAAGTTAGCAAAAGGTTATCACGGTTCCAAACACCGTTTATTTAAATCAGCACAAGTACAAGTAATGAAATCATTCTTATACGCTTACCGTGACCGTCGTCAAAAGAAGCGTGACTTCCGTAAATTATGGATCACTCGTATTAACGCGGCTGCTCGTATGAACGGATTATCTTACAGCCGTTTAATGCACGGTTTAAAAGTTGCTGATATCAACGTTAACCGTAAGATGCTAGCTGACTTAGCGGTAAACGATGAAAAAGCATTTGCAGAATTAGCTGCAAAAGCAAAAGCAAGCTTAAACGCATAAGTAGAACTCACTTAGTGATAGATCTACTTAGTTTAACGGATAAATAAACAATAAAAGGGTACTGGTATTTTTACTAGGCCCTTTTTTATTTATTCACATACATTTTTTGCTGAAGGTGAGAACCATGCTCTATATTGCTTCATATTTTATTGGTATAAATATTATTGGCTTGTTGCTAATGAATTTGGACAAACGTTGGGCTATTCATGGAAAGCAGAGGATAGCAGAGCGGACCCTTTTGGTGTTTGCTATTTTAGGAGGCTCAATCGGAGTATTTCTTGGGATGAAGCAATTTCGTCATAAGACGAGAAAACCAAAGTTTAAATTTGGTTTACCCTTTATTTTAATTATTCAAGCTACGATATTATTTTTATTAAATAAATATTATTAAATTTGAATCGTATCTAGATATATGTTTTCATAGAATAGAATAAGGCGAATGCCAGTGAAAGGGGGTACGTAGTGGAACATTCATTGGATTCCATTCAGTTTGTCATTGAGGAAAGTGGATGGTTAGCCCCTCTATTTTTTATATTGCTTCATGTTCTTAGGCAAGTATTTTTTATTCCTGTTATTTTGGTTTGCCTACTAGGTGGTTACTTATTTGGTGTGTTTTATGGAACAATCTATTCGTTGGTTGGTTTAACGTTTACGAGTTTAGCATTCTATTTAATTGCGAAAAGGTTTCCGAAAGTAACGACTAAGCTTTTCTATCTAAAAAAGAAATATTTTGGCTCATACCATAAAATGAGTTTAATGCAAATGATGATTATTCGTTTAATGCCCTTTATTCATTTTCATTTAATTTCATTATATTTACTAGAAATGTCTAAAAGCGTAAAGGAATATACGAGATATTCATTTTATGCTTGTATCCCACCAGCGTTTGTTTTCACGGCTTTTGGTCATATGATCCATGAAATGCCTCTAGCGATTAGTTTGACATTAATTGGCGTATTATTTGTGGTATTTACAATCCTTGGTAAAAAAGAAGTTACGTACAAGTGGAATGATTTTTTTACAGCCAAATCATAAAAGGAGAATAGTTCACTGTGAACTATTCTCCTTTTTCTTTATAAATTCTTTTATTGGACTTTTCCATTCAATACCAGCATTTGGATAATGAATAAGTATTTCTTTTTCAATAACCCCAAAATCCTCGTGGTCTAGACCTTGTAATAGCTCTGGATTTTTTACCCATACTTGTACTGAAATCACTTCAAATGCTTTATCTGTCGTTCCTAAATATTTTTCTCCCTCAAACAGAACACCTTTATATGTTACTAGGAAATTTTTGCGAACATTTTGCTTTTCATCATGAAAGTGAAATTGCTTTTTCTCATGAGCAAGTTCAAATTTCCGTTTCGGATTTGTAATGTATTTAATCGCACTATATATAATGACAATAAAAGCAATAATAATTAATAAGCGAAATAGTAAGACCATTATACCCCTCCTATTCTTGGTCAACATTCTTAATCTTATATACGATTCAAACGATAAAAGGTTGCACATTTGCTATAATATTAGTAATTAATTTTTTTATATCTTTTGGCTCTTTTTTCAATGATTTTCTTAAAAAAAGGCCAATATTAACAAAGCTTAACGAAACAACCTTTTATTTTATCTTATACTACTAAGATAAAGAATGAAAGTATTTAAAAGGAGAGAAATCTACTGTGAATGTAAAAAAACTGTTTGACATGCAGAGGCAGTTAAATGAACGAATTATTAAAGAACATCAGCTTGAAGGCCGCAATTTATTACCTGAACAAATCCTAGCATTAGAGGTTGAGCTTGGAGAATTAGCCAACGAAACAAGATGTTTTAAATATTGGAGTCATAAACCACCTGCAGACCGTCACATCATATTAGAAGAATATGTAGATGGGCTTCATTTTATCCTTTCATTAGGAATTGTACTCGATTTTGAAAATGTTCAACTTCTTACAAGGCAATATGAAAAGGATAATTCATTAGTCCAAACTTTTCAGCGTGTATACGATTTAATTACGAAGCTGCATGAACAACAGACAAGTGAAAGCTATACAGAGTTATTTGATTATTATTTAATCCTTGGGGAAAATTTAGGGTTTTCAAATGAAGAAATTGAGCAAGCTTATTATGAGAAGAATGAAGTAAATCATAAGCGGCAAGACGAAGGGTATTAGAGAGCCTTTGTAGAAGAGATTGTTTGAGTATCGAAACACTTTTCGTTTATACTAGAATGGAATACATAAAAGGGAGGGCATTTACATATGGCAAATTTAGATCCAACGTTACAAATGCTAAAAGAATTAACAGATGCTAACGGGATACCTGGTAATGAAAAAGAGCCTCGTGAAGTCATGAAGCGCTTTATTGAACCATATGCAACTGAAGTCTACACTGATAATTTAGGAAGCTTAATTGCAAAGAAAACTGGTTCTCAAGAAGGACCGAAAATTATGGTCGCTGGACATTTAGATGAAATCGGTTTTATGGTAACAAGCATTGATGATAAAGGGTATCTACGTTTTCAAACTGTTGGCGGCTGGTGGGAGCAAGTTATGCTCGCACAGCGTGTAACGATCATGACGAAAAACGGCTATGTACCTGGTGTTATCGGTTCAAAGCCACCACATATTCTTTCTCCTGAAGTACGTAAAAAGCCTGTTGATAAAAAAGATATGTTTATTGATATCGGTGCTTCAAGTAAAGAAGAAGCAATGGAGTTTGGAGTTCGTCCTGGAGATGCGGTAGTCCCAGTTTGTGATTTTACAGTAATGAAAAACGAAAAATACTTAATGGCAAAAGCATGGGATAACCGTATTGGTTGTGCAATTGCGATTGAAGTACTTAAACAACTAAAAGATGTAGATCATCCAAATACTGTATATGGTGTAGGAACAGTACAAGAAGAAGTTGGTTTACGTGGGGCTAGAACGTCAGCACATTTAATTCAACCAGATATCGGCTTTGGTGTTGATGTAGGTATCGCAGGTGACACACCAGGAGTAAGCGAAAAGGATGCACTAGCTAAAATGGGTGAAGGTCCACAAATCATTATGTACGATGCATCAATGGTTTCTCACAAAGGTTTAAGAGATTTTGTTACTTCAACAGCTGAAGAAAACAACATTCCTTATCAATTTGATTATGTTGCTGGTGGTGGAACAGACTCTGGTGCAATTCATTTAACAGCTAATGGGGTTCCGTCCCTTTCTATTACAATTGCAACTCGTTATATTCACACACACGCAGCAATCCTACACCGTGATGACTTCGAAAATGCAGTAAAACTTATCGTAGAAGTTATTAAGAAATTAGATACGGATACAGTTAAACAAATTACATTCGATTAATACTTATTAACCAAAAAAGTGTCTGGCACCTTAATAAACATAGGAGCCAGACACTTAAAATTTAACCATTATCTTTGTAAACCAGTTGTAATTTGAGTAACCATTTGCTGTTTTTGATCTTCACTTGCATTTCTCCAATAAACTTCAAATAAAACACCTAAGCCAGGTAACATTTTTTCCTCACCGCTAGCCATTGCATCTGTAATAGTTGCTTCTACCTGATCTTCACTGCTTCCTTGAACATTCGCCAAAATAGCCCCTCTTAAATTAAAGCTCATCGCTAAGCACTCCTTCGTTAAGTAGATATTAAATCTTTCCTAGTTTGTGAAATTTTTTAGGGATTATGTATAATTTGGAGGGTATAATTATAAAAAAGAGAGGAAGTTCAAAAAGTCCGAGCAAACTGTGCTCCTCGAAGCTACACGGCCTCGAACTTTTGTCCTCCTTTTTGAAATAATTAGTATGCACTTTGATAAAGATGAGGAGTTTGTAATGAATCGAATTGAGTCAGCTAAAAATCCAAAAATAAAACATTGGAAAAAGTTACATACGAAAAAAGGACGAGATACGGACAATCAATTTCTAATTGAAGGAACGCATCTAATAGAAGAAGCTCGTAAATCTGGCATAAATCCAATAGAATTAATAATCTCTGAAGAATATGATGTGCCAAAAAGCTGGTCTGATTGGCAAGTTTCAATTACATATGTTACGGATCGTGTCATGATGGAATTAAGTGAAATGAAATCGCCTCAAGGAGTTATTGCGATTTGTCAGCAACTTGATCATCAACTTGTTCCTAGTAAAGGAAGATATTTATTGATCGATGCCGTTCAAGACCCTGGGAATTTAGGTACAATAATACGTACCGCTGATGCAGCTGGGGTTGATGGAGTAGTATTAGGTGAGGGATCAGTTGACCTTTATAATGGAAAAGTCATTCGATCTACGCAAGGGTCTTTGTTTCATCTCCCTATCGTAAAAGGGAATTTACTAGAGTGGATCGAGGAGATGAAGCGTGCAGAAATTTCTGTATACGGAACAGCTCTTGAAAATGGTCAAGACTATAAACAAATAGATGCACCATCTTCCTTTGGTTTAATCGTTGGAAATGAAGGAGAAGGTGTTTCAAAAGAGCTATTAAAAGAAACGGATGCCAATTTATATGTCCCCATTTATGGGCAGGCAGAATCATTGAATGTGGCAATAGCCACTGCGGTCCTACTATATGGATTGCGAAAGGAAGAATAATTGGACTTGCACTGTGTGTCATTTTTTTCTATACTTTAATAAGTTTAATATTACATATTGCCATATTGTTAAAAGCGATGAAGGAGAGTAGTAGGCTGTCAATCGCCATCTAGGGAGGAAATGTCTTAGACTGAAAGCATTTCTATGGATGATACAGGTGAATTCACTCTTGAGCTAGCACTGGAACATAAGATTTTTATTTTATTAAGTCTTATTAAAGTGTTTTCGGTTTAAGCCGTTATCTAATGAAGTGAGTAATAGAGGATTCTATTACTAATAAGGGTGGTACCACGAGCCATCGTCCCTTAATTTGGGGCGATGGCTCTATTTATTTTTGAAATAAATAAAAATTTAGCTAGAGTATTGTCTAGCTCTAGCGCCCAGCGTCTAGTGAATTCGTTCTCCTTCTTATGATAGGTCAAAATCGCTCACATTTGATCACCGTTTATCATTTATCTCATATGGAGGGCTCCAGTTCATACGTCGCTAAATTCGCGTTTACACTTTTCTTACAAGGAGGAAACATACATGAAAGATCGTTTAGAAGGTCTAAAAAATGAAGCGCTTGAAAAAGTAGCGCAAGCCGACAATTTAAAAGCTCTACAAGACATTCGTGTCGCTTATCTAGGAAAGAAAGGTCCGATTACTGAAGTATTGCGAGGGATGGGACAGTTATCAGCAGAAGAGCGACCACTTATTGGGCAAATGGCTAATGATGTTCGTGCTGCGATTACTGAAAAGCTTGAAGAAAAAGTATCTCATCTAGAGGCTCAAGAAGTAGAGCGTAAGTTAGCAGAGGAGAGTATCGATGTTACACTTCCAGGTCGTCCTGTTGCCAAAGGAGCTCGTCATCCATTAACGGCAGTTGTCGAGAATGTTGAGGATGTTTTTATCGGAATGGGATTTGAAGTTGCTGAGGGTCCTGAAGTAGAGACAGACTACTATAACTTTGAGGCATTAAATTTACCAAAGGACCATCCAGCGCGTGATATGCAAGATTCTTTTTATATTACAAATGAACTTTTATTACGTACGCATACCTCTCCTGTACAAGCACGTACGATGGAAAAATACAAAGGACAAGGTCCAGTTAAAATTATTTGTCCAGGAAAAGTATTCAGACGTGATGACGATGATGCGACGCACTCACATCAGTTTATGCAAATTGAAGGTCTTTACATCGATGAGAATGTTCGTATGAGCGATTTAAAAGGTGTCCTTGATACATTTGCAAAGCAATATTTTGGAGAAGATCGTACAATTCGCCTTCGTCCAAGCTTCTTCCCATTTACAGAACCATCTGTTGAAGTTGATGTTTCTTGTGGAATTTGTGGTGGCAAAGGTTGCCGCGTTTGTAAGCAAACAGGTTGGATTGAAGTATTAGGAGCTGGAATGGTTCACCCAAGTGTACTTGAGATGGGTGGCTTTGATCCGAAGAAATATAGTGGATTTGCTTTCGGGATGGGTGTTGAACGCCTTGCGATGTTGAAGTACGGAATTGATGATATCCGTCATTTCTACACGAACGATTTACGTTTCTTAGAACAATTTAAACAGGTGTAAGGAGGAGAGAATATGTTAGTTTCTTATAAATGGCTTCAAGAATATATTGATGTAGCAGATTTAACGCCAAAAGAAATTGCTGACAAGTTGACAAAAGGCGGAATTGAAGTAGACATTATTCATTCACTGAAAAAAGGAATGAGCGGAGTTGTTGTCGGTCATGTGGTGGAATGTACACAGCACCCGAACGCAGATAAATTACGAGTTTGTAAAGTAGACGTAGGTGCAGAGGAAAACCTCCAAATTGTTTGTGGTGCAGCGAATGTTGGAGCAGATCAAAAAGTAGCAGTTGCCACAGTTGGGGCAGTGTTACCAGGTAACTTCAAAATTAAAAAAGCAAAGTTACGTGGTGAGTTATCACAAGGAATGATTTGTTCACTTCAAGAGTTAGGGATTGAAGGAAAGTTAATTCCTAAAGAGTTTGCTGAAGGTATCTATAATTTCCCTCAAGAAGTTGAGCCTGGACAAGATGCACTTGAAGCTCTTAATTTAACAGATGAAGTTTTAGAATTAGATTTAACACCGAACCGTTCAGATTGTTTAAGTATGTTAGGTGTTGCCTATGAGATGGCTGCATTGTTAGGCCGTGAAGTAAAGCACCCAACAATTGCTGAAACACCTAGTAACGAAAAAGCTTCGGATTATGTGTCAGTTCAAGTGGAAGCATCAGAAGACAATCCTTATTACGGTGCGAAGATCATTAAAAATGTAAAGATTGGACCTTCACCTTTATGGTTACAAAACCGCTTAACTGCAGCAGGTATTCGTCCAATCAGTAATGTTGTCGATGTAACAAACTACGTCCTTATTGAATATGGCCAACCGCTTCATGCGTTTGATTATGATCGCTTTGGATCAAAAGAAGTTGTTGTACGCCGTGCTCATGATGGAGAAGAAATTGTAACTCTTGATGATGAAACGCGTAAGCTAACGGCTGACCACCTAGTCATTACAAATGGTACAGAAGCAACTGCAGTAGCAGGTGTTATGGGTGGAGCGTCATCGGAAGTGCAAGATGATACAACGACAATTCTTTTAGAGGCAGCATATTTTAACAGCCAAACGGTTCGTAAAGCTTCGAGAGATTTAGGCCTTCGCAGTGAATCAAGCATGCGCTATGAAAAAGGCGTTGATCCTAAACGAGTTCGTGAGGCAGCTGAGCGAGCAGCGCAGTTAATTGCTGAATTAGCTGGTGGCGAAGTTGTTGGAGGTATTGTTGAAGCAGATACATTAGATGTACAGGAGCGAGAAGTAACGATTTCAACTGAAGAAGTTAATCGTCTTCTTGGAACAGCCTTAACGACAGAGGATATAGCAAAAATCTTTGATCGCCTGCAATTCTCATATGTCCAAAATGGAGAAGAGTTTGTCGTAACTGCTCCTACAAGAAGAAATGATATTTCGATCACTGAAGATTTGGTTGAGGAAGTTGCAAGATTGTTTGGTTATGATCATATCCCAACAACATTACCAATTGGTTTAACAACACCAGGAGGATTAACGCACTACCAAGCTAGTCGCAGAAAAGTTCGACAGTCTTTAGAAGCTGCAGGACTATATCAAGCGATCACATATTCGTTAACGACACCTAATAAAGCGACGGGACTAAGTAAAGAAAATGAACATTTAACACCTGTCAAACTCTCAATGCCAATGAGTGAAGACAGAAGTACGTTAAGAACAAGTCTTATCCCGCATTTACTAGATGTAATTAGTTATAACTTAAATCGAAAAGTAAACAATGTATCAATTTACGAAGTAGGTTCTATCTTTTTATCAGAAGAAGAGGTAGTAACAAAGCAACCTGTTGAAAAAGAAATGGTGGCTGGAGCGTTTACTGGTGTTACTCTTAGTCATTTATGGCAAGGAGAAAAGAAAGTTGTTGACTTTTTTGTAGCTAAAGGTGTTGTCGAAGCGTTAATTTCCGAGCTTGGCTTAAGTCATGCCGTTACTTTCGAACAAGCGAAAAAGCCAGGACTCCACCCAGGACGTACAGCTTCCATCATGTTAGACGGAACTGAAGTTGGATTTATTGGCCAAATTCACCCTACATTACAAAAAGATCTTGATCTAAATGAAACCTATGTGTTCCAAATGGATTTAGAGCAATTGTTAACTTATGAGCAAGAGGATGTAGTTTATGAACCGATCCCTAGGTTCCCATCGATCTCACGTGATATCGCACTTGTTGTTGATGAAACCGTTCAAGCAGGAAAAGTACAACAGGTGATTGTGACTGCAGGTGGACAGTTATTAAAGAATGTTCAACTGTTTGATTTATATCAAGGAGAGCATCTTGAAGCTGGTAAAAAATCATTAGCATTTTCTTTAACATATTTCGACCCAGAGAGAACGCTAACGGACGAAGAAGTAAGTCAAGTACATCAAAAAGTTTTAGATCATTTAAAAACCGAAATCGGAGCAGAGCTACGAGCATAAGCTCAAATAAGAAGCAGATGGAATTATATCATAATTCCATCTGCTTTTTTCTAGTTGTTAAACAATTATGATGATAAAAGCGCTTAGGATCATAAAACCTGAAATTAGGATCATAAAACAAAAACTCGGATCATATGTAGCCGAGTTTGGATCATAAAACAAAAGTTACGATCAAAAGAAGCCGCGCTTGGACCATAATATCTCGAACCATAAATTAAAAGTTTGCATCAATTTTTTGCACCCCATTTAAAGGATAAATAGTCCCCATCTCACATTATTACTCTACTGAATAAAAGCTCTGTTCCCATTTTTTTCTTAAAATTGAATACATTTTATTGAAATAATTAGAAAAAATCGTTAGAAATGATGAATAGGCTTGGCTTTATATTTTCAACACCGACGCTTCGTGTTATGATAGAAATTAGGATTTTTTAAATTGTTTAGAATGGAATATGCACGAAGCCAAAGAAGATCGTGATAGGAGGCTTTTGGGTGTCAGAGAGAGAAACTGAACGAACTCGAACGACTGTATCAATATACGGCCAGCAATATACGATTGTTAGTGAAGAGGGAGCTGCACATGTAAAAGAAGTAGCTCAATATGTAGACCAAAAAATGAAAGAGATTAGAAAACGTAATCCACTGTTAGACACTACTAGACTAGCAGTTTTAACAGCACTTAATGTGGCTGATGATTATGTTAAAATGAATAAAAAGTTAGAACAACTAGAAGCGAAATTAAAGGAAGAGGACAAAGAAGATGTTTAGTTTACTAATATTTTTTATATTGATTAGTAGTTTTTTTATTGGGCTGAGAAGAGGTTTCATCCTTCAATTAATCCACCTCGTTAGTTTTTTCGTAGCATTAATTGTTGCTTATCTTTATTATGGAGAACTAGCTTCGTATATACGCTTATGGATACCATACCCACAGTTTTCAAGTGACAGTGCATTTTCAATGTTTATAGAAGCTTTTAACTTCGAAAGTGTATATTATTCTGGAATTGCTTTCGCGATTTTATTCTTTGGAACAAAGATTGCATTACACATTATAGGTTCAATGTTAGACTTTGTAGCTCATTTACCAATTTTACGTACGATCAATGGTTGGTTAGGTGGAGCTCTGTGCTTCCTAGAAGCTTACTTAATTTTATTTATCTTGCTTCATGTTGCAGCACTTCTACCGATTGAGTTTGTTCAAGACCAATTACAAAAATCATCACTTGCACATCTGATATTAGACTATACTCCATTTTTATCAAGTTGGATTAAAGAAATTTGGATTAATAATAAGTTGTAAAACTGGGCGTGATACAAATGCTCAGTTTTTTATTTGATTTTTACAGAGTATTATTTGTATGATCATAAAGGTAGATAATAATGATGTCAGGATTGTTATATTGTCACTATTTATATACTTTTTTAATGCGTTGTTAAATTCCAAATTCAACTATATCAAAAATCCCTAAAAAGTAGTGTGGAAGTATCCAACTATGTGGAACAGAGCACTGGATAGAATATTGTAGAACGACCAATAGAAAGGACGAGGAATATGAATAAGAAAGAAGTTATTAAAGTACTCGAACTTATTGCAATATATATGGAAATCAAAGGTGAAAACTCGTTTAAGGTCTCGGCATATCGAAAAGCAGCTCAAGCATTAGAAAGTGATGAGCGAACTTTAGCAGAAATTGAAGATCCATCTAAATTAAAAGGGATCGGAAAAGGTACAAGTGAAGTCATTCTTGAGTTAAAAGAAACCGGGACATCGACATTATTAAAAGAACTTCAAGAAGAATTGCCTTCGGGATTAATTCCGTTATTAAAGTTACCTGGTCTAGGGGGTAAGAAAATTGGAAAGCTCTATCAAGAGTTAAATGTAACAGACCTTGAGAGCTTAAGAGCTGCTTGTGAAGCTAAGAAAGTTCAAGTGCTTGCTGGCTTCGGTAAAAAAACAGAAGAAAAGATTTTAGCTGCAATAGAAGAAGTAGAAAAACGCCCAGAGCGTTTTCCGATTGCGTATGTTCTTCCAATTGCTGCAGAAATTGAAGCACAGTTACGTAATTTCGATCATATTGAACGGTTTTCAAGGGCTGGTAGCTTACGAAGGTTGAGAGAAACAGTGAAAGACCTTGATTTTATCATTAGTACGAATGAGCCAGAAAAAGTAAAAGAACAATTATTGAGTCTTCCTCGCATTGTTAATGTTGTTGCAGCAGGCAGCACAAAAGTCTCGGTGGAATTAGGGTATGATTATCCTGTAGGAGTTGATTTTCGCCTCGTAAAACCTCATGAATTCGCAACAACACTTCACCACTTCACAGGTTCAAAAGACCATAATGTGAAAATGAGACAGTTAGCGAAAGAACGTGGAGAGAAAATCAGTGAATATGGAGTTGAGAATGTAGAAACTGGGGAAGTAAAGACGTTTGAAACAGAAGAACAGTTTTTCAAACATTTTAACCTGTGCTTTATTCCTCCAGAAGCACGAGAAGATCAAGGTGAGGTTGAGACTTCGAGAGAAAAATTAGAGCTAATTGATATCAATGATATAAAAGCAGATTTGCATATGCATACCACGTGGAGTGACGGCGCTTATTCAATTAAAGAAATGGCTGAAGCGGCTCGTGCAAAAGGTTACTCGTATATTGCAATCACTGATCATTCACAGTATTTAAAAGTAGCCAACGGATTAACGGAAGAACGTTTAATCGAACAAATGAAGGAAATTAAAAAGGTAAATGAAGAATACGACGACTTTAAGATTTTTACAGGGATAGAAATGGACATATTACCTAATAGCACCCTCGATTACTCTGATGAATTATTAGAGCAAGTTGATTTTGTTATTGGATCGATCCATTCGTCTTTTTCACAAGATCGCGAAACAATTATGAAACGATTAACAACTGCATTACGTAACAATCATGTAGACTTAATCGCTCATCCAACTGGACGCTTAATTGGACGAAGAGCAGGCTATGATGTAGATATTGAAATGCTAATTGAGTTAGCAAAAGAAACGGATACAGCACTTGAATTAAATGCAAATCCGCATCGCCTTGATTTGTCTGCAGAGTGGTTAAAGAAAGCGCAGGATGCTGGGGTAAAATTATCAATTAATACAGACGCTCATCATTCCGACCATTTTGATTTTATGGAAATAGGCGTAGGTGTTGCAAGAAAAGGAATGATAAAAAAGGGAACAGTGATAAATACGTATACACTAGAAGAGTTTGAACGATTTATTAATCGTCATCATTAAAACGTATGGTCGACTAGAAAGGAGCAATCGCTCGTGCAAGAAAGAGTAATTAGAGTCTTAGAATATAAAAAAATGAAGAAGCAGCTTGTAGAGCACGTTTCTTCCTCATTAGGTAGATCAAAAGTAGAACAGCTTATCCCTTCAACTTCAATAGAGGAAATATCACAAAGACAAAACGAAACGTTTGAGGGAACAAAAGTATTAAGATTAAAAGGACAAGCACCTTTAGGGGGCATTTTTGATATTAGAGCTAGTGTAAAAAGAGCTGGTATTGGAGGAGCTCTTTCTCCGTCAGAGTTAATTGAAATTAGCAGTACGATCTATGGTGGACGAAGATTTAAACATTTTATTGAAGATTTAACTGAAGATGGGGTAGAAATTCCGTTATTACAAAAGCTGGCCGAAAATATTGTTCCATTAACAGACCTTGAACGTGCCATTAAACAATGTATTGATGACTACGGTGAAGTATTAGATTCAGCTAGTCCAGCATTACGAACGATCCGTCATCAAATTCGTAGCTTTGAATCGGGGATCCGCTCCAAGTTAGAAAATATTATCCGCTCTTCTTCTACTCAAAAAATGCTTTCAGATGCTCTTATTACAATTCGTAATGATCGCTTTGTTGTACCAGTGAAGCAAGAATACCGTGGATCATTCGGTGGAATTATTCATGACCAATCTGCCTCTGGCGCCACATTATTTATTGAACCACAAGCAGTTGTTACGATGAACAATCAGCTTAGAGAGGCGAAGGCAAAAGAAACGAAAGAAGTAGAACGGATTTTAGCAGAATTATCTGCACATGTCGGTGAGCATACTGACGATCTGCTTGTGTATGTTGATATTTTAGGTGACGTTGATTTTATTTTTGCAAAAGCTCACTATAGTAAACGCCTTAATGCTGTTCAACCGAAATTAAATACGGATGGACAAGTTCAGTTGTTCCAAGCGAGACATCCACTGATTCCTGGTGATGAGGTCGTACCTATTGATGTGGAATTAGGAAAAACGTTTTCTTCGCTAATTATTACGGGTCCAAATACTGGGGGAAAGACAGTTACCTTAAAGACGATTGGCTTACTGACACTCATGGCACAATCGGGCTTACACATCCCAGCCGAGGAGGGATCGGAGACTGCTGTGTTTCAATCTGTATTTGCTGATATAGGTGATGAGCAATCGATCGAACAAAGTTTAAGTACGTTCTCTTCTCATATGGTCAATATTGTTGATATTTTAAAACAGGTAGATCATGAAAGTCTTGTTTTATTTGATGAACTAGGAGCTGGAACCGACCCAACAGAAGGGGCAGCTTTAGCGATTGCTATTTTAGATCATGTATATCGTTGTGGGGCAAGAGTTGTTGCCACAACGCATTACAGTGAATTAAAAGGCTATGCTTATAATCGAGAAGGTGCGATGAATGCAAGCGTTGAGTTTGATGTAGAGACGCTTAGACCAACATATCGCTTATTAATTGGCGTACCAGGTAGAAGTAATGCGTTTGCTATTTCTAGAAGGCTCGGTTTATCAGAAGAAATTATTGATTTGGCAAAGGCACAAATTAATACGGAAAACAGCCAAATTGAAAATATGATCGCATCACTAGAGGAAAGCAAGAAGTCTTCCGAAGCTGAATGGGTAGAAACGATAAAGCTAAGAGAAGAAGCAGAGAAATTAAGAAATGACCTCATTGAAAAATTAGAACAGCTAGAAGATGAGAAGGATAAAGTATTCGCTGAAGCGGAGAAAAAAGCCGAGGAAGCTGTCAGTAAAGCACGACAAGAAGCAGATGAAGTTATAAAAGAGCTTCGAACTTTACAAAAAGATGCTAATGTCATAAAAGAACATCAACTTATTGAAGCGAAAAAGCGTTTGGAAGAAGCGGCACCGAACTTACAGAATAAAAAGAAGCAACAAAAGATAAAGAAGGCAGCTAAACAACAGGAACTTAAGCCAGGGGATGAAGTTAAGGTTATTAGTTTTGGACAAAAAGGTCATATCGTTGAAAAAGTTAGTGATAAAGAGTACCAAGTACAACTTGGTATTATGAAAATGAAGGTACATATTGACGATATTCAATATGTGGATCGTCCAAAACTTGTAGAGACAAAACCGTTAGCGACCGTTAAAGGTAATAATCATCATGTAAAACCTGAGCTTGATTTAAGAGGACAAAGGTATGAGGAAGCATTAATCAAGTTAGAAAAGTACTTGGATGATGCGTTACTAGCTGGCTATCATCAAGTATCGATTATCCATGGTAAAGGTACAATGGCTCTCCGAAAAGGAGTTAAAGAGTACTTAAAAAAACATCGACATGTTAAATCTTCTCGAGATGGTGGGATGAACGAAGGCGGACTTGGAAATACGGTTGTAGAATTCAAGTAGATAAAAAGGCGGTTATTATGAATGGAAACTCTTTTTGAAAATATTTATATTCAAACCGCAGCTTACTACAGTGTCTCTGTACTCGCAATTATTGTTTTTCTAGCGGTGTTTGAACTAGTAACAAAATATAACAATTGGGATGAAATTAAAAAGGGAAATATCGCTGTTGCCTTAGCGACAGGTGGAAAAATATTTGGGGTAGCTAATATCTTCCGATTCTCCATCCTGCACAACGATTCATTACTTGAAATGCTTGGATGGGGGATCGTTGGTTTTGTTCTTTTATTACTATGTTATTTTATGTTTGAATTTTTAACACCAAGCTTTAAAGTAGACGATGAAATTGCTAATGACAATCGTGCAGTCGGCTTCATTGCGATGACTATTTCTGTTGCTCTATCTTATATTATTGGGGCAAGTATTATTTCGGCGTAAAAAGGTAGGAGGCATTAAGGGTGGAAACACTTTGGAAAGTTTTAATGGTTCTATGTGGAGTTTTTATTCTAATTGGAGTTATTTTTATGTTATTAAATTTATAGAATAGTATTATTTAATTAGTTGTGTTAATGCATATATGAAATGGAATGAAATGTATGAGAAACTGCAATTTCTCAAAATATTTCATTCCATTTTTTTATGCACATTTCTAGAATGAGTTTTAGTCAAAACAATTTAGTAGTTATAAAGGGGAAAAAGTGTTCATGATAGGAATATTTCTATATTTCTATCATTTTTTTCTAAAAATTTTAATAAATCAGTTTAATTTTGTAACCGTTTACAATACAATAGAGTTAGAGAGGGAATGGGTTGGAAAGGAGACTTAATATAAAAGGGAGGTTTTTAACTGTGACAACAACGGTTGAAAAGCGTTGGCTCGAGCATTATCCAGCAGAAATACCTACATCAATTCAATATCCTGAAAGAAGTCTTCAATCTTTTTTGAAAGAAGCTGCAGAGCAGGTTCCCGATAAAAAGGCGATCCACTTTATTGGAAAAGAATTGTCTTACCAAGAACTTTATACGTTAGCAAAAAAGTTCGGAAATCAGTTACAAAGCCTTGGAATAAAAAAAGGTGATCGAGTTGCCATAATGCTTGCAAATACTCCGCAGTCCGTCATCTGTTATTATGGAGCGCTCATGGCAGGGGCGATAGTAGTCCAAACCAACCCACTTTATGTAGAGCGGGAAATTGAACATCAGTTAAATGACTCTGGCGCAAAAGTCATGGTTTGTCTTGATTTAGTTTATCCTCGTGTGGCGAAAGTACGTAATAAAACTAACCTTGAACATGTTATCGTAACAGGTATTAAGGATTATTTACCTTTTCCAAAAAATTTAATTTATCCTTTTATCCAAAAGAAAAACACAGGTATATCAGTTAATATTTCATACGATTCAAAGACAATTAACTTTGCTGAGTTTCTTAAGGCAGGATCAGAAAAGGAACTGGATACAAAAGTTTCACCTAAAGAAGACTTGGCATTATTACAATATACTGGAGGAACAACAGGTGTAGCTAAAGGAGTTATGCTGACTCACCATAATTTAGTTGTAAATACAACACAATGCTTACATTGGATGTATAAGATGAAAAAAGGAGAAGAACGTGTTCTTGCTGCACTCCCGTTCTTTCATGTTTACGGAATGACTGTAATTATGAACGTATCGATAATGTATCAATCTAAAATGATTGTTCTTCCAAAGTTCGATCCAAAAGATGTATTAAAAACGATTGAAAAACAAAAGGTTACGATGTTTCCAGGTGCACCAACAATGTATGTGGCACTTATCAATAATCCTGAAATTCAAAATTATGATCTCTCATCTATTGAAGTTTGTCTTAGTGGGGCTGCTCCATTACCACTTGAAGTTCAACAAAAATTTGAAAAACTATCGGGTGGAAAGCTCGTTGAAGGGTACGGGTTAACTGAAACATCTCCAGTAGCTATTGCAACACCGATTTGGGGGAAACGTAAGGAAGGAAGTATTGGTATTCCATGGCCAGACACTGAGGCAGCCGTTTTATCTGCAGAAACGGGTGAAATCGCAGGACCAGGTGAAGTAGGAGAAATTATGGTCCGTGGTCCGCAAGTAATGAAAGGTTATTGGAACCGACCAGAAGCAACAGCTTCAACGTTTAAAGAAGACTGGTTCCTAACTGGAGATATGGGCTATATGGATGAAGACGGATATTTCTATGTCGTAGACCGTAAAAAGGATATGATCATCGCTGGCGGATTTAATATATATCCTCGAGAAATAGAGGAGGTTTTATACGAACATGAAAAAATCCAAGAAGCTGTTGTCATTGGTGTACCTGATCCGTATCGTGGTGAAACGGTCAAAGCATTTGTCGTATTGAAAGAAGGAGCGAGTTTGACAGAAGAAGAGCTTGATAAGTATTGCCGTGAACATTTAGCTGCATATAAAGTTCCTAAACTGTATGAATTTAGAAAAGAATTACCAAAGACGTTAATAGGTAAAATCCTAAGGCGAGTTCTCGTTGATGAAGAAAAAGCTAAACTAGAAGAAAAATCGAATGAGGATACACAGCAAACATCATAAGTTGTAAAGTGGCTGCCAGAGAGCGGCCACTTTTTTCATTTTGGGAAACTATTTTAATGGATATGAATGATGCTTGATCTTCAGTCCAACTTGTGAAAAAGTTATTTTCACAAAATGATTTTTTGAAATCAGTAATACGAGGAGGAGGTAATTTATTCTAGATACCCCAAAATTCTACTAAAAGAAGCATTGGAAGTATACAAATAACTATTTTTATATAAAAAAATTCAAAAAATTTTCAAAAAAACTATTTTAAAATGAACGAACATTCAGTACAATAGTCGTTAGGAGAGAATGAATTATTGTAGGAAAAGGAGAGACTTAAGGAGGAATTATCTTGGCAACTGTTACTGAAATGAAATGGCATAATAAATATCCTAAAGAAGTCCCTCAAACGATTAACTATGAAGATCAAACATTACATGGTCTTCTGAAAGATACGTACGAAAGAACCCCATCAAAATATGCTACATATTTTTTTGGTAAACAAATGACATACGAACAATTGTATAAATCCTCATGTAAGTTTGCCAATGCCCTTATTGACTCTGGCTTGCAAAAGGGTGATCGAGTTTCAATTATGCTCCCAAACTGTCCGCAAGCTGTAATTGCTTACTATGGTACGTTAATCGCAGGTGGAGTTGTTGTTCAAACAAACCCTCTTTACGTTGAGAGAGAGTTAGAACATCAATTAGCAGACTCTGGGGCAAGAATTATTCTTTGCTTAGATTTACTCTACTCACGAGTAATGAAAGTAAAGGAGAATACGAAAGTTGAAAAGATAATTGTAACCGCTATCAAAGACTATTTACCATTTCCAAAAAATTTAGTATATCCATTTATTCAAAAAAAGAATTACGGTTTCAAACCTGAAGTTGCATATAATCAAACGACTGTGAAGTTTGTATCCTTCCTTACTAAAGGCCGAGATGAAGCACCAAATGTAGAAGTAGATCCAAAAGAAGATCTTGCGCTGTTACAATATACGGGAGGTACAACAGGCTTAGCTAAAGGAGTCATGCTTACACACCGAAATTTAGTAGCAAATACTACTCAATGTTTCCATTGGATGTATAAGCTGAGCAATAAGGAAAACCGTACACTTGCAGCACTACCATTTTTCCATGTTTATGGAATGACAGTCTCAATGAACTTATCTATCATGACGGGCTCACAAATGTTTATTGTTCCAAAGTTTGACCCTAAAGAGATTTTACAAATCATTGATAAGCATAAAATTACAATTTTCCCTGGTGCACCAACAATGTATATCGGATTAATTAACCATCCTGATATCGGAAAGTATAATCTATCATCAATCGAAGCGTGTATTAGTGGTTCTTCTTCATTACCAGCTGAAGTTCAAACAAAATTTGAGGAGTTAACAGGTGGAAAGTTAGTAG
Organism: Alkalihalobacterium elongatum; assembly: GCF_019024285.1. Taxonomy (GTDB): domain Bacteria; phylum Bacillota; class Bacilli; order Bacillales; family Bacillaceae_F; genus Alkalihalobacterium; species Alkalihalobacterium elongatum. Next base: position 122,959 of record NZ_WMKZ01000004.1, on the reverse strand, counting down.
AAGGATACGGACTAACTGAAGCATCTCCAGTTACCCATTGTAATCCAATTTGGGAGGAAAGACGTGGAGGAAGTATCGGTTTACCTTGGCCTGATACTGAAGCAGCAATTTTTATTGAACCAGGAGAAGTCGCTAAGCCTGGTGAAGTAGGTGAACTTGCTGTCCGCGCTCCTCAAGTAATGAAGGGGTACTGGAATCGTCCTGAAGACACACAAGCGACTTTTTATGAAGATTGGTTATTAACAGGAGATATGGGTTATATGGATGAAGACGGCTATTTCTTTATCGTTGATCGTAAGAAAGATATGATTATCGCAGGTGGGTTTAATATCTATCCGCGCGAGATTGAAGAAGTGCTATTCGAGCATGAAGCGATTCAAGAGGCAGTTATCATCGGAGTACCAGATCCATATCGCGGAGAAACAGTTAAAGCATTCGTTGTTTTAAAAGAAGGAGCATCTGTTTCAGAAAAAGAGCTTGATAAATTCTGTCGCTCGCAATTAGCAGCTTACAAAATACCGAGACAATATGAGTTCCGTAAAGAATTACCAAAGACAATGGTAGGTAAGGTTTTACGTCGAGTTCTAGTTGAGGAAGAAGAAAATAAGCAGAACGATAAAGTGAAAAAATCGAGTTAATCCCAAACAGGCTGACTATTGTCTAAATAGTTCCGTTGTAGTGGAGAAAATTTCAAAACACAAAAAAAAACAACAGTTGATTAGCAACATAAAAACAATATAGTTAGCATTCTAAAAGGTTGGGGTTTCTTATGGGTACCTCAACCTTTTTGGTTTTAATGTGTATTTCGCTTAGTGAAATACACACCAGTCCATTCGTCATCTTCCTGTTACAGGTAAAAAAGTGTTCTAACTTTTGAATAAGAACAGGTATTCACCTTATACTGGTAAATTAGTGGACTATCGAATGATTTTGTACGCGAAACCTACTCAGAATCGCATAAAAAGGGTCTTATATCCACTCCTTTCTAAATAACTTTACACTTCACTTTTAAAATTCTTCCCATCAACATTCTGCTATTACACATTCTTAGTAAAAAGAAAAGACGTCATTGATGAAGAACATTTTTCTTGAACTACTGCCTACGTGTTGACATTGTTTGGGCCATCGTGTGATAAGATAACAGAGCTTACATTTTCAAGAAGAGTTTCAAAGAGCACATTTAATAATGGTAATTATCGGTAAGGTAGTTACTAGAGAATGTTTATAGTAAAAGGATAGCTTACCTTGGAAAATTATCCGCAGTATTCACAAAGGTTTCATACATTGATTTACAATTCGTTTCATTATATGATAGAACTAAAGTAAGAAGAGTTGACAGATTTTTTAAGTTGTTAAGAAAACGTTGTGTTGAAAAATTCATACAACTTAAATAATTTCGTTGACAAAAAGCGGTCCTTACCCTAGAATATGAAATATGAATGAATGGTCATTCATTTTAACGGGCAACTTAAATATAAGTGTTGCTTTGAAAGGAAGAATGCCATGGGGAAGAAAAAAGGACCTAAATACGATCAAATTATCGAGGCAGCGGTTAAAGTAATCGCTGAAAATGGCTATCATCATGCTCAAGTATCAAAAATTGCAAAAGAAGCTGGAGTTGCTGATGGAACGATCTATCTTTATTTTAAAAATAAAGAAGATATCCTCATTTCTTTATTTGAAGAAAAGATGGGAAGATTTGTTGATAAGATCCAAGAACAGATTGAAGGCAATCTTACTCCAAAAGAGAAGCTATTTATCCTCATTGAGATGCACTTTAAGCAATTAGCAGCAAATCGAGCGCTTGCTATTGTTACGCAACTAGAGTTACGTCAATCAAATGCGGAGCTTAGATTAAGAATTAATGAAGTATTAAAGAAGTACTTGGATTTAATAGATACTGTTCTATCGGAAGGTAAAGAAAGCGGTTACTTCTCAGAAAATTTAGATTTCCGGTTAGCAAGACAAATGATTTTTGGTACACTAGATGAAGTAGTTACAAACTGGGTAATGAAAGATTGTAAATATGATCTGGTCTCACTTGCAAAACCAATGCATGAACTATTATTAGATGGGATTTGCAGTAGATAAATAGAAAAAGAGGATGCTTACCATGAGAGGAGTGAGTAAGAACAGATGGAAACACTATCTGTAAATGTGGAACAACAAATAGCCACAATCACTTTAAACCGACCTCCAGCAAACGCCCTATCTTCTCAATTATTACAAGAGTTAGAACAGGCCTTTAATGAGGTTGAGCATAATGAAGATGTGAGTGTTATCATTCTTCATGGAGAAGGGCGCTTTTTTGCCGCAGGAGCAGACATAAAAGAGTTTACAACACTTGAAAGCGGTAACAGATTTGCTGAATTAGCAAGCAAGGGTCAAGAACTACTAAATCGTATTGAAAGATTTCCGAAACCAGTTATCGCAGCTATTCACGGTGCAGCACTAGGTGGAGGATTAGAATTAGCAATGGCGTGTCACATTCGCCTAGCTACAGAAGATACGAAACTTGGTCTACCTGAACTTCAGTTAGGACTAATTCCTGGCTTTGCTGGTACACAACGTTTGCCACGTATCGTAGGTCAAGCAAAAGCAGCAGAGTTAATTTTAACAAGTGAGCCAATTACAGGATCTGAAGCTTTAACTTTAGGTCTAATTAATTCGGTGCATTCTGAACAAGCGCTCATGATGGAAGAAGCTTATAAACTAGCAGGTAAGATTGCGACTAAGAGTAGATACACTATAAAACTTGCATTAGAAGCTTTAACATATGCGAAGGATGCAAACTTTACTGCAGGTTTAGAAAAAGAAGCGGAGCTCTTTGGTGCTGCCGGGGAGTCTCATGATAGCAAAGAAGGTATCCAAGCTTTTATTGAAAAACGTAAGCCAGAATTTAAAAATAAATAAGCTAACTATTTTAGGGAGGGACTATAATGAATATTTTCGTTATTATGAAACGCACCTTTGATACAGAAGAGAAAATCACTGTCAGTGGTGGACAAATTGATGACAGCGGAGCTGAATTCATCATCAACCCATACGATGAGTACGCAATCGAAGAAGCAATCGTTCTTCGTGACGAGCACGGTGGAGAAGTTACTGTTGTAACAGTAGGAACAGAAGAAGCTGAAAAAGAACTTCGTACTGCTCTTGCAATGGGTGCTGATAAAGCAGTTCTAATTGATAGTGAAGACGTTGAAGAGACTGACCAATTCACAACTGCTACTTTACTAGCAACTTACTTAAAAGACCAAGAGATTGATATTATTTTAGGAGGAAACGTAGCTGTAGACGGTGGTTCTGGACAAGTTGGACCTCGTGTTGCTGAAATGCTAGGTATGCCTTCAGTAACTACAATCACTAAGTTAACTGTAGATGGAAATACTGCTACAATCGTACGTGATGTTGAAGGTGATGAGGAAACAGTTGAAGTTTCATTACCAGTACTTGTAACAGCAACTCAAGGCTTAAACGAGCCTCGCTACCCATCTCTTCCAGGAATTATGAAAGCGAAGAAGAAGCCATTAGAAACACTTGATTTAGATGACCTTGATTTAGAAGAAGAAGATGTAGAAGCAAAATCAAAAACGGTAGAAATCTTCCTACCACCACAAAAACAAGCTGGTAAAATTCTTGAAGGCGAAATTGATGCTCAAGTAAAAGAACTTGTTTCATTATTAAAGTCTGAAGCGAAAGTCATATAATTGGGGGGATCAACATGGCAAAAAAAGTACTAGTTTTTGGTGAAATTCGTGACGGTGAACTTCGTAATGTTTCGTTTGAAGCAGTTGCAGCTGCAAAACTAATCGCAGACGGTGGAGAAGTAGTTGCTGCGTTATTAGGTGAATCAGTAGGCGATCTAGCAAACGCTATGATCCATTATGGTGCAGATCGTGTTCTTAAAGTTGAAAATACTGACTTAAAAGCATATACAACAGATGCTTACCAACAAGCAATTCTACAAGTTATGGACGTTGAACAACCAGAAGGCGTTGTTTTGGGACATACTTCAATAGGTAAAGACGTGTCTCCTCGTATTGCTGCGAAATTAAACGCTGGTCTAGTTTCTGACGTGGTAAACGTTGAAGTTGATGGCGGTGAGCCAGTTTTCACACGTCCGATCTACTCTGGTAAAGCGTTTGAGAAAAAGCAAATTGAAGAAGGAACTGTTCTAGTAACAATTCGTCCAAATAACATTGCTCCACTAGAAAAAGATGAGTCTCGTTCTGGAGATGTTGGAAGTGTTACTGTTGAAATTAAAGACCTTCGTACAATTGTTAAAGAGGTTGTACGTAAAGCTACAGGTGGGGTTGACCTTTCAGAAGCTAAGATTATCGTTTCTGGTGGTCGTGGAGTGAAAAGTGCTGACGGTTTCAAGCCGCTACAAGAACTTGCAGATGTTTTAGGAGCTGCAGTAGGTGCATCTCGTGGTGCTTGTGACGCAGAGTACTGCGATTACTCATTACAAATTGGTCAAACAGGTAAAGTAGTAACACCAGATCTTTACTTTGCATTTGGTATTTCAGGAGCAATTCAACACTTAGCAGGTATGTCTAACTCTAAAGTTATCGTTGCAGTTAACAAAGATCCAGAAGCACCGATCTTTGAAGTAGCAGATTACGGTATCGTTGGCGACCTATTTGATGTTGTTCCACTATTAACTGAAGAACTTAAAAAAGTAGTTGTATCTTAATACGTTTATCATTAGCCGCTTCTAATTAGAAGCGGCTTTTTGATTTCAAGACGCTAAAATACAATCGTACATTCGGACTCGACAATAACTATTAAAGAGCAGAACTAAAATTGTTAACGGATATTGTTGGTATGAGTTGATTAAGGGCTCCAATGTGAAACTGTTAATTTCACACGTCTGAATAAAGGTTGTTTTCGTTAACGATCCAATAGCTAAAGCAACAACATTTTAGAAAGAGCTAAAATAAAAAAGTAAACAACGATATACATAAAAAAGCGTTATTTTGTTCACGAAAGGGTATCATACTTGTGTGAGCAACATTATAGCAATCATAATACCGTAATGGTATAATGCATTTGTAGAAAAAGTTGGATTATAAGGAGGAATTTAATAATGGCAATTGTAAACGCAACTGATCAAAACTTTGCAACTGAAACTGGAGAAGGTGTAGTATTAGCGGACTTTTGGGCTCCTTGGTGTGGACCTTGTAAAATGATCGCTCCAGTTTTAACAGAATTAGATTCAGAAATGGGCGACAAGGTTAAAATCGTTAAGGTAGACGTTGATGAAAACCAAGAAACAGCTGGAAAATTTGGTGTAATGAGTATTCCTACATTAATGGTATTCAAAAACGGTGAGAAAGTTGACCAAGTGGTTGGTTTCCAACCGAAAGAAGCTTTAGTAGAGCTATTAAATAAACACCTTTAATAGATAACAATGTAATTGACTCCGTTCATGACGGGGTCTTTTATTTTTATAATTATACCACCAGTGGTTGTTTTTAAATTGCTATAAGGCTTTACCGATCTAAGATTGATTAGTTTCAGCACTTGGCATCGAGTGAGGAGTATACTTTTAGGAGCAATATGAAATTAAAGCACTGACAGGCCCTTATTTCAATCCAATCCTGCTGTTTTTCATATTTAGAGCACCTCAAATACCCTTATTTACTAGTTTTAATAGGAAATATAAGTGAATTTAAGCAAATAAGGTCCTCACAGTACCGCCAAAAAGCAGAAACAGAGGATGAGCTTCTTTACTGCTCAAGAGTCTAGTTCGGGCAACAGACCTTCCCTAATCAAACAGCTAGCACTTGCCTCATTTGCCAGTTTTTAAAAGATTGTACCTTTTAGTTGCAAATTTCCTTCCTTTTGAGAACAATAGAGAGGAGGGAGGAAAAAGTATGTCTACTCTGAAAGAAAAATTAGCAGTACTTCCTGATCAACCAGGCTGTTATTTAATGAAAGATCGCCAAGGAACGATCATCTATGTAGGAAAAGCTAAAATACTAAAAAATCGAGTTCGTTCTTATTTTACTGGAACTCATGATGGTAAAACGCAGCGTCTCGTTAGTGAAATAGCTGATTTTGAATATATTATTACATCTTCAAACCTTGAAGCACTCATCTTAGAGATGAATTTAATAAAGAAGCATGATCCCAAATATAATGTCATGTTAAAGGATGACAAATCTTATCCTTATTTAAAAATAACATCGGAAGAACATCCGCGCTTAATTACAACAAGAAATGTAAAGAAAGATGGCGGCAAATATTTTGGGCCATATCCAAATGCAGGTGCGGCCAACGAAACGAAAAAACTTTTGGATAGACTTTACCCGTTAAGAAAATGTAGTACTCTTCCAGACCGGGTATGTCTTTATTATCATATTGGTCAATGTTTGGCACCCTGTGTTCAAGAAGTAACGAAAGAGCAAAATCATGAAATGGTCCAGGAAATTTCCAAATTCTTAAAACATGGTCATGAAATGGTTAAGAATGAATTGATCGAAAAAATGAATAAAGCAGCAGAAGAATTAAATTTTGAGCGTGCAAAAGAATTAAGAGATTTAATTCAACAGATGCAAACGGTTATGGAAAAACAAAAGATGTCTATTAATGATAGGGTTGACCGTGATGTATTTGCCTATGCCTATGATAAAGGTTGGATGTGTGTCCAAGTATTTTTTGTAAGACAAGGAAAGTTGATTGAGCGGGATGTTTCTATTTTTCCGTTTTATCAAGAACCACTTGATGACGTGTTGACGTTTATCGGTCAATTTTATCTAAAAAAAGAACATGTGAAGCCATCAGAAATTTTAGTGCCAGAAGAAATAGAAGCTGATTTAATAGAGCAGTTGCTTTCTGTTAAAGTTGTTCAACCAAAACGAGGAAATAAACGAGAACTTGTTCTTTTAGCTGAAAAAAATGCAGAAGCGGCTTTAAAAGAGAAGTTTGCGATTATCGAAAGAAATGAGGAAAGAACGATAAAGGCAGTTGAAAACTTAGGAAAAGCCCTCGGCATTTCAACACCATATCGAATTGAAGCTTTTGATAATTCAAATATTCAAGGTACAGATCCAGTATCAGCGATGATTTCTTTTGTAGATGGAAAGCCTAGCAAAAAGGATTATCGAAAATATAAAGTAAAAGATGTTGAAGGTCCAGATGATTACGCATCGATGCGAGAAGTCGTTTATCGGCGTTATTTAAGGCTGTTAAAAGAAAACGGGCCATTCCCAGATCTTATTGTCATAGACGGAGGAAAAGGTCAAATTTCAGCAGCTCAAAGTGTCTTAGAAGATCAATTAGGACTATCAATCCCTGTTTGTGGTTTAGCAAAAGATGAAAAACACCGGACATCACAACTTCTTATGGGAGACCCACCAGAGGTTGTCCCACTGAAAAGAGATAGTCATGAATTTTATTTATTACAAAGAATTCAAGATGAAGTACACCGCTTTGCAATTTCTTTCCACAGACAAGCTCGGAGTAAAACGTTGTTTTCATCTATTTTAGATGATATTCCTGGAGTTGGAGAAAAAAGACGTCGGAAGCTTCTTAAGCATTTTGGCTCAATAAAAAAAATGAGGGAAGCCACAATTGAAGACTATAGACAAATTGCTATTCCAGAAAAAGTCGCAACGGAAATACTTCGTGTGCTTAATAATAGTGAAGAGAAAAAGTAATTGTCAGGAAGGTAATCTTCTGTTAGAATTTAAATTAACTTAATATACCGAACTTCTGAATTGAAGTGGTGGTAGAGGAGCGAAAACCAATAGTAGGCAGAGCTAGGAAGATGGGTTCCATAGAACTTTGCTGAAAGGGGAATTCGCCGAAGTATTAAGAGTCTCATCTCTCTTAATGCTGGACCTGTATTGAATAAGTGCAGGGCTGTCACGCAACCAACCCAAAAGTTGTGTGGAGAACTATCTCACGGAGCAAGGGAACAACTATTACCTTTTGGTATTCCAAGCAACAGTGAGGACTTTTCCTTATTGTTGCTTTTTTTGTTTTCTTTCTCCTTTACAAGAAAGGATGAAATATAGTGGCGATAATAGTACAAAAATACGGTGGAACTTCAGTAGGTTCTGTGGAGAAAATCGAACACGTTGCAGGACGTGTAGCAAAGACGGTTGAACAAGGCCACCAAGTGGTCGTAGTTGTCTCTGCGATGGGGAAAACGACGGATCAATTAGTGAAACTAGCAACGGAAATATCGGATAAACCTAGTAAGCGTGAAATGGATATGCTTTTAACGACAGGGGAGCAGGTTACGATTTCTTTACTCGCAATGGCACTACAAAAAAGAGGGCTCGGTGCTACATCATTTACTGGTTGGCAGGCTGGTATCGTAACGGAAGACAGTCACAGTAATGCTCGAATTCTTGATATTCAAACAGACAGAATTGTAGCCCAGTTATCTTTAGGTAATGTTGTCATCGTAGCAGGATTTCAAGGAGTTTCACAAGCTGGAGAAATTACAACTCTAGGTAGAGGTGGTTCAGATACGACAGCTGTTGCCTTAGCAGCTGCTTTAAATGCTGAAAGATGCGATATTTATACCGATGTAACAGGAGTTTATACAACTGACCCACGATTTATTAAAGAGGCAAGAAAACTCCATTCAATCTCATATGATGAAATGTTAGAGATGGCTAATTTAGGCGCAGGTGTTTTGCACCCGAGAGCAGTAGAATTTGCAAAAAATTATCAAGTTAAATTAATGGTAGCCTCAAGTATGGTTGAGGAAGTGGGAACATTAATTGAGGAGGAAGTATCAATGGAACAAAACTTAGTCGTGCGTGGAATAGCGTTTGAAAATGATATAACAAAAATAACAGTTGCAGGTTTACCAAATGAAATAGAAACCCTTTCGAATGTGTTTACATTATTATCAGAGCATGGAATTAACGTAGATATCATTATTCAAAATCAAACAGCTGAAGAGAAAACGAGCATTTCTTTTTCAACGAGTCGCTCTTCACTTGAAGAAGCATTATCTGTCTTGATTGCTCATAAAGAAGAACTTCAGTTTAACGAGTTAACACATGAGGGAGACCTTGCAAAAGTTTCTATTATCGGTTCAGGAATGATTTCAAACCCAGGAGTAGCAGCACAAATGTTTAAGATATTAGCTGAAAATGAAATTCTTATTAAAATGGTAAGTACATCTGAAATCAAAGTATCTGCTCTAGTCGAGGAAGAAATTATGGTTCCAGCTGTTGAAGCTCTACACAGAGCATTTCAATTAGAAGAACAAGAATTAACAGTATAATATACCCCCTCACTAACAATCTTTACGAAAAGGTTGAAGGTGGGGGATTATTTATTTTTGCGAGATTTATTTAATAATGTTATTAGTATTTAATAATGTTATTAGTATTTAATAGGGTCTTTCCTGTCCCATTTCAAGGTAATAATTGCCTTATCTTTTTTTTCTTGAACAATTGCTTCGGTCATATGTTTCTTTAGTTCTTCTAATTGTTCCGCCAAAAAGCCAGCCTCTAGTTGATGTGATACAGATACTTTCTCCTTATGGAAAGGTGAAACAAGCTCCAAGCTAATCTCATCCTGTTTTTCTTTTAATACAGTAAGTTCGCCCCAACCTACTTTTGAAAAAAATGCAATGATATCCTCTAAACTTTCTTGGGAATATTGTCTTGCGATCTTTTTTCCAGCCCAATATAAAATACTTTCATGGTCTTTACCAAGTAAATCTGACATGAGAACATTTCGAATGATATGGTGTCCAAATAAAGGAATACTTTGTTCACTAGTTGATAAGTTGCGCTCAGTTTTTTTCATTTATGTAAACCCCTCTCTTCTACTTATTATAATCACACAATTGCTTTTTCTCTATGTTCAATTTGATGCATTTTTCAAATTAAGAAATTAAATTTACTTTGCATATTGAATCATGTATACTAAACCGCGAATGAAGCGGAGGTAAATTTTATGAAATTAGGGCTTAATCAATTTTTAACACCTTTTAGGATCATAATATTGTCGTATATTATTGCGATGGGTTTATTTAGTATACTTTTATACTTGCCTATCTCTCACCAAACAGGTGTAAATTTATCTTTTTCAGAAGCTTTGTTTACTTCAGTTAGTGCTGTAAGTGTAACAGGTCTAACGGTTGTGAATGTTTCTGAAACATACAGCTATGTAGGAATTTTTTTCTTGGCATTAGCGATCCAGTTAGGTGGAATAGGAATTATGACGCTAGGAACTTTCGTCTGGATGCTATTTGGGAGGAAGATTATTCTATCACAACGGATGCTGATTATGGTTGACCAAAACCAAAATTCGTTTTCTGGTCTTGTAAATCTAATGAGAGGGATTTTATTTGTCGCCTTAATCATTGAATTAATTGGTGCACTCATATTAGGTACATATTATATACGTTATTTTGATACGGTAGGAGAAGCTTATTATCAAGGGGCGTTCGCAGCCTTGAGTGCGTTTACGAATGCAGGGTTTGATATTACTGGTCAATCGTTAATACCCTTTGCAAATGATTACTACGTCCAACTGGTTACGATCTTATTGATATTTGCAGGTGCTATAGGGTTTCCAGTCCTCCTTGAGGTAAGAGAATATTTCTCAAAGGAAAATCCTAATTTTAAGTTTAGTTTATTTACAAAAATTACAACAACCACATACTTTGTCGTTTTCTTAATTGGTGTTATAGGGATTTGGCTACTTGAACTAGGTCATTTTTATGAAGGTTTAGCGTGGCATCAACAGTTATTTTATTCTTTGTTTAATTCTGCAACAGCTAGAAGTGGTGGGTTAGCAACGATGGATGTTTCGGAGCTAAGCATAGCTACATTATTATTTATTTCAGGATTAATGATAATTGGAGCAAGCCCGTCTTCTGTTGGTGGCGGTATACGGACGACGACACTTGCAGTTATGTTTTTAACGATATGGAGCTTTGCTTCTGGTAAAACGGACGTAAAAGTTTTCGGAAGAGAAATTCATCCAGAAGATCGTCAGAAAGCATTTATTGTATTAAGTGTATTTATTTTATTATTATTTAGTGCTGTTATACTGATTGCAGCCTTTGAAAGTCGTAATAATATTCCGTTAATGGCAATCATCTTTGAAACAGCTTCTGCGTTCGGTACATGTGGTCTTTCAATGGGTATCACAGCAGATTTAGGATTTGCCAGTCAATGTGTATTAATGGTTCTTATGTTCATTGGTAGAGTAGGGTTAGTAGCCTTTTTATTCTCTATTCGTCGTAAAGAAACAAAAAGTCATTATAAATATCCAACGGAGCGGATTATTATTGGTTAGTTATTTTTTGCTAGGATAAAATTAAGAGATTACCCAAAACTTTGTATGAAATGTAATATAAGACTTTTTGCTTATTTTTCGTTACAATAGAGAAGAGATATGAGAGAATATAAATAGAATTTCATAAAATGCAGAAGTGCTTCATGCACAGTTTCTATTAAAATAGTATCTAAATAGTATCTTTTATCGATATTTTTTGAAAATTTAACATTTAAATTGAATTTTTTGAATATATCCTGTATACGTTTTCTTGACGATATAAGTCGATGGGAGTAAAATAAATTTGTCGCAATATATTCACAGAAACTTTACTAAAGTTTCATATTCTATCTTATTAATGCTTTACGAAAACAGGATAGGGAGGTACAGCATTATAAGCAAAAAGAAAAGAGATAGCTAGAGAACAAGATGCTAGAAGTCAAAAAAATTTGTGGGGGGACATTTGTATGGCTGGAAATCGAGAGTTTATGAATCGGAAGCTGCACTCATTACTGGGTGTCATTCCAGTTGGATTATTCTTAGTTCAACACTTAGTTATTAACCACTTTGCTACTAGAGGTGCTAGTGCTTTTAACCAAGCATCTCATTTTATGGAAAATCTTCCATTTCGTTATTTTTTAGAGATTTTTATAATCTTTATTCCATTACTATATCATGCAATTTACGGGCTTTATATTGCTTTTCAAGCTAGAAATAATGTAAGTCATTACGGATTTTTCCGTAACTGGATGTTCGTTTTACAACGTGTGACAGGTATCATTACATTAATTTTCGTAGTATGGCATGTTTATGAGACTCGTATTCAAGCAGCTTTCGGAGCTGAAGTTAACTATAATATGATGGCTGACATTTTAAGTAGTCCATTTATGCTTGTGTTCTACTTTGTTGGTGTTATCGCTACAATTTTCCACTTTGCTAATGGTTTATGGTCATTTGCAGTATCTTGGGGAATTACAGTTACACCTCGTTCGCAAGTTATCTCAACTTACGTAACAATCGGTATTTTCTTTGCCCTTACTTGGGTTGGTGTTCGTGCAATCCTAGCATTTATTAATCCAGAACTAGCAAACATTTAAGGAGTGAGTGATTATGAGTAAAGGAAGAGTTATTGTTGTCGGTGGTGGCTTAGCCGGATTAATGGCAACTATTAAAGCTGCAGAAGCAGGCGTACCAGTCGATTTATTTTCATTAGTTCCAGTAAAACGTTCTCACTCAGTATGTGCGCAAGGTGGAATTAATGGTGCTGTAAATACAAAAGGTGAAGGTGACTCACCTTGGGAACACTTTGATGACACTGTTTACGGAGGAGATTTCTTAGCAAACCAACCTCCAGTAAAAGCGATGTGTGAAGCGGCTCCTGGAATTATTCACTTAATGGACCGTATGGGTGTAATGTTTAACCGTACTCCAGAAGGATTACTAGATTTCCGTCGTTTCGGTGGTACACAGCATCACCGTACAGCGTTTTCAGGTGCAACGACTGGACAACAGTTACTATATGCACTAGATGAGCAAGTTCGTCGTTGGGAAGTTGCTGGTCTAGTAACAAAATATGAGGGCTGGGAATTCTTATCAGCAATCACGGACGATGAAGGCGTCTGTCGTGGGATTACTGCACAAGACTTAAAGACGATGGAAATCCATCACTTTGCAGGTGATGCAGTAATTATGGCAACAGGTGGTCCTGGTATTATCTTTGGTAAATCTACAAACTCAGTTATCAACACTGGTTATGCTGCTGCTTCTTTATATGAGCAAGGAGTATATTATGCAAATGGTGAGTTTATTCAAATCCACCCAACAGCAATCCCTGGTGACGACAAGCTTCGTTTAATGAGTGAGTCTGCACGTGGTGAAGGTGGACGTGTATGGACATATAAAGATGGTAAGCCGTGGTATTTCCTTGAGGAGAAATATCCAGCGTATGGTAACCTAGTACCACGTGATATCGCAACTCGTGAAATCTTTGACGTCTGTGTAGAGCAGAAACTAGGTATTAATGGTGAAAACATGGTATATCTAGATCTTTCTCATAAAGATCCTAAAGAACTAGATATTAAACTTGGTGGAATCATTGAAATTTATGAAAAATTTATGGGTGATGACCCTCGTAAAGTACCTATGAAAATTTTCCCTGCTGTTCACTATTCTATGGGTGGTATGTGGGTTGACTATAACCAAATGACAAATATTCCTGGATTATTTGCAGCTGGTGAGTGTGATTATTCACAGCACGGAGCAAACCGCTTAGGTGCTAACTCATTATTATCTGCTATTTATGGTGGTATGGTTGCAGGACCTAATGCAGTTGAATATATCAAAGGTTTAGAAAAATCTGCTGACGCTATTTCTTCAAGTGTCTTTGATGCGGAGAAGAAGAAAGAGCAAGAACGCTATGACAACATCCTTAAAATGGATGGTAAAGAAAATGCGTATGTTCTTCATAAAGAGCTTGGTGAGTGGATGACTGATAATGTAACAGTTGTTCGTACAAATGAAAAGTTATTAAAAACAGATGAGAAAATTCAAGAATTAATGGAACGTTACAACAACATTAATATTGTTGATACAGCGAAGTGGAGTAACCAAGGTGCTTCATTTACACGTCAATTAAAAGGTATGTTAAACCTAGCTCGTGTTATTACACTAGGTGCTTACAACCGTAACGAAAGTCGTGGAGCGCACTATAAACCTGAGTTCCCAGAGCGTAATGACGAAGAATTCATGAAAACAACAATGGCTAAATATAATGCTTCTACTGGTAACCCTGAATTCCATTACGAAGATATTGACGTTTCTTTAATTCCACCACGTAAACGTGACTATACGTCAAAAAAACAAGGAGCTGCTAAATCATGAGTGAAAACAAAGTAATAAAATTTATTGTAACTCGTCAAGAAGATCCTAACAGCGCCCCTTATAAAGAGGAATTTGAAGTTCCATATCGTCCAAATATGAACGTTATTTCGGCTCTTATGGAAATTCGTCGTAATCCAGTAAATTCAAAAGGGGAAAATACGACACCAGTAAACTGGGAAATGAACTGCTTAGAAGAAGTTTGTGGGGCATGTTCAATGGTTATTAACGGAAAACCACGTCAATCTTGTACAGCGCTTGTTGATCAACTTGAGCAGCCGATTCGTGTTGAACCGATGAAAACATTCCCTGTTGTCCGTGACTTAGTTATTGACCGTAGTCGTATGTTTGACTCACTTAAGAAAGTAAAAGCATGGATTCCAATCGATGGTACGTATGATTTAGGACCAGGACCACGTATGCCAGAAACAAAACGTCAATGGGCATATGAGTTATCTAAATGTATGACTTGTGGTGTATGTTTAGAGTCTTGTCCGAACGTTAACAGTAAATCAGACTTTATTGGCCCTGCACCACTTTCTCAAGTACGTTTATTTAATGCTCACCCAACTGGTGAAATGAACAAAGAAGAGCGATTAGAAACAATTATGGGAGATGGCGGACTTGCGAATTGTGGTAACTCACAAAACTGTGTTCAGTCTTGTCCAAAAGGTATTCCATTAACAACTTCTATCGCAGCGCTTAACCGTTCAACTACAATTCAGTCATTTAAAAACTTCTTCGGAAGCTATTAATATGATAAGAGGACTCTCCGATTATGGAGAGTCTTTTTCATTAACGAAATAGAGCATTCATAGGTTATTTAATGTTGTAATTTTCATGTGAATTTTAATTATACTAATAGATGAGAAATCTTCAGATAATAAAAGACATTAACACAGTCAAAGCCTACTAGATCCTTTTCTATTTTGTTTAATTATGCTAAAATTCCCTATATCGGAAAAATATTAACTAATCAAAAAAATTTTTAAACAGAAAATTGTTTTTGTAAAATTTAGAGAAATGAGCTTAATATAAAGAAGCGGGGGTAGCAGTAATGTCAAATATTTCATATATTGAAAACCTAGAAGAGTGGAAAGAAACTTTCTCATTTTATTGTCCAATCAAAGTGCGTTTTTCAGAGACAGATGCGTTTGGTCACTTAAATAATACAAAAGTGTTTGTGTATTTTGAGGAGGCTAGAATAGAGTACTTTAAATCATTAGGATTAATGAAAGACTGGATGACAAAAGAAAATGACGCTATTATTGTAACGGCAGACTTACAATGTAATTATATTAGACAATTATTTTTTGATGAGAAAATCAAGGTTTATGTTAATGCAAATCATATAGGGAACACTTCAGTAGACATCCACTACATGGCACTAAATGAAAGCGGAGAACTCTGTTTAACAGGGAGAGGAAGCATCGTTCAAATCTCCAAGCAGACAGGGAAACCATTACCATGGAGTGAAGCAATTATTGACAAGATGAAATCCAATAGAAAAAAAATTGGAGTATAAAGATCAGATTTAAGCTTAAATGAATTCACAAGGTTACTGTACAGTACATATAATATTTTGACTAAATACCTTCTGTAAGAGTTGATCTGAACCTTATCACGCGTTTAGTTACCTCTTATTTGAAGCCTCTTTGGTGTACAGCCTGAGCAAGAAGGGGTGAATTCATTGAAAGGAGCAGAATACGGACCAAAACCTTTACTTACAAAAAGGGAAAGAGAAGTATTTGAGCTATTGGTTCAAGACAAAACAACGAAAGAAATTGCTCAGCAGCTTTTCATTAGTGAAAAGACAGTTCGCAATCACATTTCTAATACGATGCAAAAGCTTGGGGTTAAGGGGCGCTCCCAGGCAGTGATCGAATTAGTACGACTAGGTGAACTTGAGATTTAATTAAATGATGCTGACTCCTAAGTGTTAGGGCGTAACCTATATATGACCTACTGAAAAGTAGGTCATATATGTTATGAAGGTGATCGTTATTAACTTATTCATAGAGTCAGTTTTTTTATTTATTATTAGTATTCGCATTAAAAATTCCCCCACTCCTTACAGAGTGAGGGGAATTTTTTTTAACCCATTTCTTCAGATTTAATCTCCTCTTTAGGGATATAGAACCCATGATCTTCTTTAACCGATCGAACGATCATCGCACCAAAAGTAAGAGCAGAACCGAATGCTATCACAATATAAGGATTGACCCAAGGTGCATTCATATTGATCATAATAAATCCGAATCCCATGAAGAATAATCCGACAGACATAATAAAAGGTAATATTGATCCGTTTGGCATATGAATATCTTGTAATGGTTCAGCAGGTTTCATTTTACCGTTTCCGTGTACCTTTTCATAAAATAAAGGATCTAATGAACGTACTTGTGGAGTTTGAGCAAAATTATACTCTGGAACTGGGTTAGGTGTAGACCACTCCAGCGTTCTTCCATCCCATGGATCTCCATTCTGAATTCGTTCTCCTTTATAAGCAGAGTAAATGATATTTACAACGAGCAAGATGACCCCTGCAGACATAAAGAATGTCCCTATTGTACTAATATAATTCATACCATCCCAGCCTTGGTCCCCGAGATATGTGTACACGCGACGAGGCATACCAATGACGCCAAGAATATGCTGAACAAAGAAGGTTAAATGGAACCCAATAAAGAAAATCCAAAACATTAGTTTTCCGAGAGTTTCATTTAAGCGATGACCAAACATTTTAGGATACCAATAAAACAAACCAGCGAATAGCCCTAATATAATTCCTCCGACAATTACATAATGGAAGTGAGCTACAACAAAGTAACTATCATGATATAACAGTGTAACAGGAGCCATTGCAACCATTACCCCTGTAACTCCACCTAATACAAACGTAGGTACGAAGGAAGACGCGAATAACATTGCGGTATTAAATGTAATTTTTCCTCCCCACATCGTAAATAACCAGTTAAAGACTTTTACACCAGTTGGTACAGCGATGAGCATTGTAGATATTGCAAAAATTGAATTTGCTATAGGTCCCATCCCAACTGTAAACATATGATGAGCCCAAACCATAAAGCCAAGAAACGCAATTAAGATCGTAGCAAATACCATCGTCGTATAGCCGAATAACCTTTTTCTTGAAAAGGCTGGAATAACCTCTGATACGATCCCGAAAGCAGGTAATACGAGAATATAAACTTCAGGGTGACCAAAGATCCAAAAGATATGTTGCCAAATGACAACATTACCACTCATATCAGGCATAAAAAATTGAGCTCCAAATAAACGATCCAACATGAGTAGTAATAAACCAGCTGCGAGTGGTGTAAATGCGAATAAAATTAATGTGGAGACAACAAATGTCGTCCAAACAAATAATGGCATACGCATTAGGGTCATACCAGGTGCTCTCATATTAATAATGGTAACTAAGAAATTAATGGCGGAGACTAAAGTTCCTATCCCACTAACTTGCAAACCGAGTACATAAAAGTCTAACCCTATTCCAGCATAATCTCTACCTGCCAAAGGAACATATGCTGTCCAACCAGCATCAGGACCACCACCAAAAAACCACGTTAAACTCATTAAACTAGCACCAAAAAAGAAAATCCAAAATCCGAGCGCATTAACAAATGGGAAAGCGACATCCCTTGCCCCGATTTGTAGGGGAACGATAAAATTCATAAACCCTAAAATAATCGGGGTGGCCGCAAAAAATAACATTAATGTCCCGTGCATTGTTAAGATCTCATTATACGTTTGCCCGCTAATAAACAAACTTTCTGGGTACATAAGCTGAATACGAATGAGTAAGGCCATAACCCCAGCTTTAACAAAAAACAACGTCCCAGCAATTAAGTACATAACCCCAATTTTTTTGTGGTCTACTGTTGTTAACCAATCCCAGACGACACTTTTCTTTTTTCTATTTGTTTCTACTTTTGCAGTACCTAATTCCACTGAAAATCCTCCTTTTTGACCTGACACTAATAATAAAAAACATAAATAATGTCATAAACGGAATAAAATACTATCACGCTAAAATTTTCCTTTCTATTTTGTCTCACTTTTATAAACGTTATACTTGAAAAAATAGAAGTAGCAGATTACGATGACTTACGAAGCTATTTAGAAAGGAAAAGCTAAAATGAGGGGAACGTACACGATCAAAAAAGTTTTAAATAATAATGTGGTCATAGCGTTAAATTCAATAGAAGAAGAAGTGATTTTAATTGGAAAAGGGATTGGGTTTGGGAAAAAGCCAGGTAATGAAATTACTCATCAAAGTATAGATCAACTTTTTCAGCTCGTTAATGAACAACAACAAGAGGAGTATAAGCAATTATTGCTACAAATTGACGAGTCCATAATGGAAACGATTAATGATGCGATTGTTTTAATTAGTAATAGGCTAGATCAAAAATTAAATGAACGTATTCATATCGCGTTAACTGACCATATCGCTTTTGCTATCAGAAGATTAGAACAAGGAATTATCATTACTAATCCTTTTCTAAATGAAACGAAGTCAATGTATCCAAATGAGTATCAAATTGCAGAACAAGTTGTTACTTTTATAAATAAACATCTAGACATATCTTTACCAAAAGATGAAGTCGGCTTTGTTACATTACACATTCATAGTGCATTAGAAAATAAGCCTTTATCTGAAATACAAGATGATACAAAGCTCTTCCTGAAATTAATAGATCTAATAGAAACAGGGTTAAAGATACAAATAGAAAAGAACTCACTACAATACTCGCGACTTGTCACTCATCTTCGTCATGTACTTGATCGTGTCATTCACCAGGAAACGGTAGAATTAAATGAACAATTTGTGAAGCTATTGAAGCAAGAGTATCCCGTATGCTATAATCTTGCTTGGAAGTTGATAAAGATCATTCAAGCTCATTATCAATTACAAGTGGCTGATGCAGAAGCTGTTTATCTAGCGATGCATTTGCAAAGGCTTACTCAAAAATAAATAGTTTAGCACTCTATTTTACGTGTTACTGATACGATCAGGCATGAGTAAAAGAAGTGTATATGTTGTAGAACTTGGGCAATCTATCCTTAGGTTTGCCTTGTCTACTCGTATGCTCTCTTTTATTCATGCCTTTTTTATTTACATAAAACAATTCTGTAAATGAGTGAAAACGATTACTTTACTTGAGTTTGAATGACAATAACTAACAAGATTTAACATAGGGGTGAAAGTATGTTTAAAAAAGCTTTTGGTACGTTGCAGCGTGTCGGTCGTGCGTTAATGACACCTGTATCCGTACTCCCTGCAGCTGGTTTATTACTGGGGCTTGGTCATGAGAATGTTTTAGATATTCCGATTATGGCAGAGGCTGGGAATGTTGTTTTTGCTAACTTAGCACTATTATTTGCCATTGGAGTTGCCATTGGCTTAGCTGATGGTGATGGAGTGGCAGGACTTGCTGCAGTTATTGGATATCTTGTAATGAATACCACGTTAGGAATTATGGCGGGATATTATGGCGCTGATACTGTAACGGTTCTTGGAATTGAAACGTTGCAAACGGGTGTCTTCGGTGGAATTATTATGGGTCTTGTAGCAGCAGCTTTATATAAACGTTTTTACAATATTGATTTACCACCGTTTCTTGGCTTTTTTGCGGGAAAAAGGTTCGTTCCGATCATTACAGCTGCTACTGCAGTGTTACTAGGTATCGTTTTTGTATTTGTTTGGCCACCAATCCAAGGTGTAATTGACTGGTTCTCACATTTAGCAACAGAAACGGGCACTACAGTTGCTGCGTTTGTCTTTGGCTTTACACAAAGAGCACTTATTCCATTTGGTTTACATCATATTTTTTATCAACCGTTTTGGTTTGAATTTGGAACGTTTACAACAGCTGCAGGTGATGTTGTTAGAGGAGATATGACTCGCTTTTTCGCAGGAGATCCTACGGCTGGAACATTTATGGCTGGATTATTCCCATTTATGTTATTTGGCCTTCCAGCTGCAGCTTTAGCAATTTATCATGAAGCAAGACCAGAACGAAAGAAAGCAGTGGCTGGAATAATGGCGTCAGCTGCATTAACCAGCTTTTTAACAGGTATTACCGAACCAATTGAGTTTGCTTTCCTATTCGTAGCACCAATCTTATTTTTAATTCACTGTGTATTTGCAGGATTTTCATTTGTGATTATGGACTGGCTTGGTGTTAAAGCAGGTTTCACATTCTCGGGTGGATTTATTGATTATGTTCTTTATTGGGGCTTATCAACGAACTCCTGGATAATCATCCCTGTAGGTATAGGATTTGCTTTCATCTACTACTTCGGTTTCCGGTTTGCGATAAGAAAGTGGAATTTACGAACGCCAGGGCGAGAACCAGAGGAACAAGTAAGTGAAAGTCCTACAAAAGGTAGTAAATCTGAGCTTGCCAAAAATGTATTACATGCACTAGGTGGGAAAAATAATATTACAGCTTTAGATGCTTGTATAACAAGACTTCGTGTATCAGTCAAAGATAGTGCACAAGTAGATAGTTCACAATTAAAAAAATTAGGTGCTTCAGGTGTTCTTGAAATGGGTGATAATATACAAGCGATCTTCGGAACACAATCTGACGCATTAAAAGGCCAGATTAAAGATTTAATTAATGGCAAAGAAGTATCGCATGACATAGATGACCAAGAGGTTGATGAAACAAAGATTATTCCACAAGATAACAACCAAACGGGAGACACAGCTACAAATCTGGAAATCGGTGCTCCTATAAAAGGGAAATTATTACCTATCTCAGAAGTGCCAGATAAAGTTTTTGCTGAAAAAATGATGGGTGATGGGTTCGCCATCGAACCAACTGAAGGAGTAGTCGTATCCCCTGTTGCAGGAAAAATTATTAACATCTTTCCTACAAAGCACGCCATTGGAATTTTGTCACAGAGTGGACATGAGATCTTAATACATGTTGGTATTGATACTGTACAAATGAATGGCGAAGGCTTTGAGACTTTCGTTGAAGAAGGTAAGGAAATTGAACAAGGTCAAAAGTTATTAACAATGGATTTAGATTTAATTAAAGAAAAAGCATCTTCGACGATCACACCGATCGTATTCACCAATTTGAAAGAAAACGAAAGTGTTGTTCTAGAGTTGAAGGAAGATGTTGAGCTTGGAGAAACTGGATTAGTTTCCATTAAAAATAAATAATATATTATATTTTAAAAGAAAGAGGTTGATCTACATGGTAGAAAAAACATTCAAAATTACAGCAGAAACAGGAATTCATGCAAGACCAGCGACACAATTAGTAAATAAAGCAGGACAATTTTCTTCAGATATAAACTTAGAATATAAAGGGAAATCAGTGAACCTAAAATCAATTATGGGTGTGATGTCTTTAGGTGTAGGACAAGGTGCAGAAGTAACAATCAAAGCAGACGGTTCAGATGAAAATGAAGCATTACAAGCATTAGAAGCTGTAATCAAGGAAGGGTTAGGGGAATAATGAAACAAATTTCAGGGATAGCTGCGTCAGCTGGGATTGCGATAGCAAACGCATATGTATTGGAAGAGCCTGACTATTCCTTTGAGAAAAAAACAGATGCTGATCCTGCAGTTGAAAAAGAAAGACTTGAAACTGCGTTAGACAAAGCAAAGGTTGACTTAGCTCAGATTAAAGAAAAAGCAGAAGTGGATTTAGGGGAAGAAGAAGCAGCAATTTTTGCTGCTCACCTCCTAGTTTTAAGTGATCCAGAATTCATTGGCGGAATGCAAGCACATATCGACAATGAAAAAGTGAATGCAGAAAGTGCAGTACATGATGTTTCACAAACATTTATCTCAATGTTTGAATTGATGGATAATGAGTATATGAAAGAGCGTGCTGCAGACATTCGTGATGTATCTAAACGCGTTCTAGGCTATTTGCTTGGTATTCAAATGAAATCATTAGCTGCAATAGATGAAGCAACTATTATCATTGCAAAAGACTTAACACCATCAGATACAGCGCAATTAAATCCGCAATTTGTTAAAGGGTTTGCAGCTGATATCGGTGGCCGTACATCTCATTCTGCAATCATGGCACGCTCTATGGAAATTCCTGCTGTTGTTGGAACAAAAGAATCAACCACTTCTATTCATAATGGCGATACAATCATTATTGATGGACTAGAAGGGGTAGTTATCGTTCAACCAGATGAAGAAACAACGCAAGCTTATAAACAGAAGAAAGAAAACTATGAACAACAAAAGTTAGAATGGGCTAAGCTTGTTAATGAAGCGACGAAAACTGTTGATGGACATCATGTGGAATTAGCCGCTAATATTGGCACGCCTGATGATCTAACAGGAGTTATTAATAATGGTGCTGAAGGGATCGGCTTATATCGAACCGAATTTCTTTATATGGGTCGAGACCAATTACCAACAGAAGAAGAACAGTTTAATGCCTATAAAACGGTATTAGAAAGAATGGAAGGCAAGCCTGTAGTTATTCGTACTCTTGACATCGGTGGAGATAAAGAACTTCCGTATTTAGAACTTCCTAAAGAAATGAATCCGTTTCTTGGATTCCGTGCTATACGATTGTGTTTAGAGCATCAGGACATATTCCGTACGCAACTTCGTGCATTGTTGCGTGCTAGTACATTCGGAAATTTAAAAATTATGTTCCCAATGATTGCGGCGCTTGAAGAATTACGAGAAGCAAAAGCAATTTTAGAAGAAGAAAAACAGAAACTTGTAAATGAGGGTCAACAAGTATCCGATTCGATTGAAGTAGGTATGATGGTAGAAATTCCATCCACCGCTGTAATTGCCGATCTTTTTGCAAAAGAAGTAGATTTCTTTAGCGTTGGAACGAATGACTTAATCCAATATACAATGGCAGCAGATCGAATGAATGAACAAGTATCATATTTATATCAACCATATCACCCAGCAATTCTTCGCCTTGTTAACATGGTTATTGAAGCTGCTCACAAAGAAGGCAAGTGGGCAGGTATGTGTGGTGAGATGGCTGGTGATGAAATTGCAATCCCGATTCTTTTAGGGTTAGGACTTGATGAATTTAGTATGAGTGCAACGTCTGTCCTTCCTGCACGAAGTCAAATTGCTAAGCTGTCAAAACAAGAATTAGAAACATTCGCTAAAGAAATGTTAATGAAAAATACTTCAGAAGATGTTCATGAAGCCGTTAAAACTAGATTAAGTAGTCTATAATGAAAGGAGAAGAGTTGTCGAATGACAACTCTTCTTCACATTTTCTCAAAGTTTTTCTATTGCAATTCCATAGGAAAACAGGGAGAATAAATAAGATAAGAATAAAAAAATCGTTATTATATAGAGATTTGACTACTAGGAGGGAAGATCATGGCAGAGTTTGAACAAGTTGAACATATTGAACAGTCTTTAAGAAAAGTTGCACAAATTATTAAACAAAAGGGTCGTGTTATTCTAAATCAATTTCCAATTACCCCACCACAATTTGTTGCCTTGCAATGGTTAAATGAATTAGGAGATATGACCATTGGCGATTTATCGAATAAAATGTACCTAGCCTGTAGCACGACGACTGACCTTGTCGATCGCATGGAAAAGAATGAATTAGTAGAACGAGTAAAAGATCAAAATGATCGAAGAGTTGTTCGTATTCATTTACTAGAAAAAGGCGAAACAATTATTCAAGAAGTTATTAAAAAAAGACAAGATTACTTAAGAGATATTCTTCAAAATTTTTCAGATGAGGAAATAGCTTTCTTAGATAAAAGCTTACATGTACTTCATCAAGAGATGGAATCTTCAACAAAAGAAATTAACAGCTAGTAAAAAACAAAAGAAGATAGAAATTGAGGGAGAGTATTGGATAGACCGATTGGCGTTATTGATTCGGGGCTCGGAGGATTAACCGTTGCAAAAGAAATACTTCGACAGTTACCGAAAGAACAAATTGTATATATTGGTGATACCGTACGATGTCCATATGGTCCAAGACCAGCAGAAGAAGTACGAACTTTTACATGGCAAATGATCGAACGTTTATTGCAGGAACGTATAAAAATGCTCGTCATTGCTTGTAATACGGCAACTGCTGTTGTCCTAGATGAAGTGAAGCAAAAACTTTCTATACCAGTCGTTGGAGTTGTTCACCCTGGTGCGATTACAGCTCTAAAAGTTACAAACAATGATCATGTTGCTGTAATTGGAACGACAGGAACTATTCATAGTAAAGCTTATGATAAAGCATTAAGAGATATTAATAGTAATGTGAAAGTGGAAAGTATGGCTTGTCCTCCTTTTGTTCCGTTAGTTGAACAAGGAATATTTAAAGGTGAAGAAGCAATGCGGGTCGTTTCCGAAACGTTAACTCCACTCCTTACTAAAAAATTTGATACATTAATACTTGGGTGTACACACTATCCGTTATTACGCAGTGTCATTCAACAGGTTGTCGGTAATGAGATTACTTTAATTAGCTCTGGTGATGAAACCGCGCGTGAAGTAAGCTCGCTATTATATCATAAAGGTCTACTTTATACAGACAATCGTAAACCGTGTCATATTTTTTATACGACAGGAGATCATGAAACTTTTAAAAAGATCGCAAGCAGTTGGTTGAAAATTGATCTTAATCATGTGGAAACAATCTATTTAGGATAATGGATAAAGGGAGGGGACTTGATATATTCGAGTTCTCTTTTTTGGGTTTTCGTAAACTAGACAAAAGAGCATCAGAGAAGGCATGTTCACAACTGTTCGATAATTTTGTAGACAAAGGTGGTCTATTTTTAAAAAAGGCTCGTATACATACTAGTACAAACTACCTTAGGAGGGAAAAGAATGAGGAAATTGTTCAAAACAGGAGTCCCAATGCTACTTCTTCTAACGTTAATTGTATCTGGATGTTCCTTTGGCTCAAAAGATGCGATGCAAGAAATGGATACTCCTCAAATAAATTACATCGATGAAGGAGAAGCGTTAGATGAGGAAACTGAAACAATAGGATCTGAAGAAGAACCGATTGAAGAGAACGCAGAAGGTGAAGAGGGGCCAGTTGAAACGGTAAAAAGAGAACTTTACTTAATCGATCAAAATGGCATGGTTGTATCACAAACATTTGATTTACCAAAGACTCAAGGTGTACTTAGACAATCGTTGGAGTACTTAGTAGATGGTGGACCAGTATCTAATCTATTACCAAGCGGTTTTAAAGCGGTTTTACCTGCAGGAACAGAAGTAGATGTTCATTTCAAAGAAGAGGAGCGAACAGCTGTAGCGGATTTCTCTGAAGAGTTTAAATCGTATAATCCTGATCAGGAGTTACAAATTCTCCAATCAGTTACATGGACATTAACTCAATTTGAAAATGTAGATAAAGTACAAATTCGTATCAATGGTTATGACCAGGAAACGATGCCAGTAGGTAACACTCCTATTGGAGAGGGGTATAGTCGTGCAAATGGCATTAACTTTGAACAAAGTGAAGTGGCTGACGTTGTTAACAGTAAGGGGGTAACCCTTTACTTCCTTGCCCAAAATGGGGACAACACTTACTACGTACCAGTTACGAGAAGAGTTAAAAATACAGATAATCCAATTGAAGAAGTTATCAATCAACTATTAGCTGGACCTTCTGTATATTCGAGTTTATTAACGGATATTAGAAACGGGGCTGAACTATTAGATAGTCCTAAATATGAAAATGGTGTTGTAACCGTAAACTTCAATGAAGCTATTTTAAATCAAATGGAGAATACAGCCATTTCAGATGAAGTGTTAAATCTATTAGTCTTATCATTAACTGAACAACCGGGAGTTGAGAAGGTTTCTATTGAAGTAAATGGTGAAGCTGAAGTGTTAAAAGCATCGGGTGAGCCATTGTCTGAACCAGTATCACGCCCAATTAACGTTAATGCTGGGAAATTTTAAGGAATGAAGCAACAAAGTTTTAGAGTCAAACAGTCTCTAACATATTAGAATGCAGGAAAATTTGCTATAATAACGAAGTAGTAACAGTAAAAGGCAGCAACATTGCTGCCTTTTTACGTGGCTTGAGCATTTATAGAGTATTATAGGAAGACTTTTCTTATATAAATGCCAAAAAAAGAGGATACTACATAAGTAAGGCTTTTTAAGGGAGGGTTTTTATCAAATGAGAGTTGATAATAGAGAACAAGACCAATTAAGAAACGTAGAAATTATTAGAGATTATTTAATGCACCCTGAAGGTTCTGTACTTATTTCCTTTGGAAATACAAAAGTGATTTGTACAGCATCAATTGAGGATCGAGTTCCACCATTTATGAGAAATCAAGGAAAAGGATGGATTACAGCTGAATATTCAATGCTGCCACGGGCAACAGAGCAGAGAAATATTCGTGAATCGTCAAAAGGGAAAGTTAGTGGACGGACGATGGAAATACAACGGTTAATAGGAAGAGCTTTACGAACAGTAATAGATTTAGAAAAGCTTGGTGAAAGAACCGTATGGATTGATTGTGATGTTATCCAAGCGGACGGTGGTACACGTACAGCAGCAATAACTGGTGCTTATGTAGCTATGGTACTTGCATTACAAAAATATGTAGAGAGAAAGAAACTAACAGAA
Source organism: Alkalihalobacterium elongatum (assembly GCF_019024285.1). Classification (GTDB taxonomy): domain Bacteria; phylum Bacillota; class Bacilli; order Bacillales; family Bacillaceae_F; genus Alkalihalobacterium; species Alkalihalobacterium elongatum. The sequence goes on along the minus strand of NZ_WMKZ01000004.1, from coordinate 96,209 downwards.
TTACCAGTTACCGACTTTTTAGCTGCTGTTTCTGTAGGAATTGATAAAGAGCATGGTGAACTACTAGATTTATGTTATAAAGAAGATGCTAGTGCTGACGTTGATATGAATGTAGTAATGACTGGTAAAGGTGAATTTGTAGAACTTCAAGGGACTGGTGAAGAAGCGACATTTTCACGTAATCAATTAGATAAGCTTTTATATTTAGCTGAACTTGGTATAGAAGATTTAATTGAAAAGCAGAAACATACTTTAGGTGAAGAAATTACAAATGTCATAGTGGACAAGATAGAAGGGGCTAAAGGGGAAGCAACCGAATGAAAGAAATTATCGTAGCTACGAAAAATAAGGGTAAGGTAAAAGAGTTTGAAGCGATCCTAGGTCAACTTGGATATAAAGTTAGTTCACTATTTGATTATCCTGAAATACCTGAAGTTGAAGAAACAGGTACAACGTTTGCTGAAAATGCGACTCTTAAGGCTAGAACGATCGCAAAATTATTTGGAAAGCCAGTGATAGCTGATGACTCAGGTTTAATCGTGGATGCTTTAGATGGACGACCTGGGGTTTACTCTGCTCGCTATGCAGGAGAAAATAAAAATGATGCTGAAAACATCAATAAAGTACTTGCAGAAATGAGAGAAGTTCCAGATCAAAAACGAACCGCTAGATTCCATTGTACAATTGCGCTTGCTTATCCAGATGGTCGTACTGAATGTTTTGAGGGTAACTGTGAAGGAAAGATAACAGAGAAACCAGTTGGAGAAAATGGTTTCGGCTATGATCCCATTATGTACATAAAAGAAAAACAAAAAACGATGGCACAATTAACGTCAGAGGAAAAAAATGCGATTAGCCATCGTGCAAAAGCACTCCAACACTTGAAAGAGAAATGGAAAGATATTATGTAAGGGTAATAGCGATGGTGGGAGATGAGAAAATGTCTAAAATTCTAATTATAAGTGATAGTCATGGCTGGAGATCAGAATTAGCAAATGTAATTGATCGTCATCGCAATGAAGTAGATTATATTATCCATTGTGGAGATTCTGAATTAGAAGCGGATGCACGAGAGCTTGAGGGTGTTAAAATTGTTAGCGGAAATTGTGATTGGGGACATGATTTTCCAGAAGAGCTGACCGTCAAAATTACCGATGATATATTACTTTATGTAACACATGGCCATAACTATAATGTGAAAATGACATACGTCCCAATTAGCTACAGAGCAGAAGAAGTAGGTGCTCGTATCGTTTGTTTTGGCCATTCGCATATAGCGACAACTTTTATTGAAAATGAAGTTATTTATATTAATCCTGGAAGTATAAGATTACCGCGTAACCGTAAAGAACAAACGTATTGTATGTGTACGATTAAAAGTCATTCAGTTGACGTAACGTTTTATTCTATAGAAGGAAATGAGGTAGAAGATTTATCCAGGGAATACACAATATAATTGTTCTAAAGCATATTGTGTATAGACGCTAATTTCAAAATTGTATTGGCTGACTAATGAGAAATGTTTCATAACACTAATAAAATCGTTCAAAATATGATACAATAGTTAGCGTACCAAAAATCATTAGTCAGCCAATCAAAAAAAAATTTAAAGAACTGTTGACATTGTTTCTAAAATATTATATATTAATAATTGTCGTTACGAACAATACTCAACAGCCACGAGCTAAACTCCTCTGAATAAACGACGAGCTGCCTCGACGCATAAACGTCATTGAGTGTGCTAGAAGAGGAAGAGGCATGACATTCTAAGTCAAATAATATGCGGGTGTAGTTTAATGGTAAAACCTCAGCCTTCCAAGCTGATGTCGTGGGTTCGATTCCCATCACCCGCTCCAATAAGTCCCAGTAGCTCAGCAGGATAGAGCAACGGCCTTCTAAGCCGTCGGTCGGGAGTTCGAATCTCTCCTGGGACGCCATTGTATAATACATATTAACATCTTTATCTTATGATAAAGATGTTTTTTGATTCTTAACTAAGTGCTGTAGCATCACTCAACAGTGTCAATTTGTATAGATAAAATACTGGTTGTTCTGTTTTATTACAATAAAAAAATCGGTCAACGACCGATTTTTTTGTGCTATGAAGCACTTACTAAGAAAGTAATTGCTTATAGCTGCTTGCTTCTTTTTTAATTTTCATTAGTACTGCCATAAGGTTTTCATTTAATTCATCTTCATCGTAGTAAATGATTGTCCAGCCCTCTTTTTTTAAAGTCTTTTCTAATCTTTCAATTCTTGCTTGTTTTTCGTCAATAATGGCTATTCGAAAAGGTATAAGTGCAAGATTAATGACGAACCTGCCACACTGTACGTATGGTGTTACATAATAGTTTTGTGAAAAAAGGGCCTGATACAAACGTCGTTCACATTCTTTTCTGCATTTGTGTTCCTCAAAATTTACAGGTACTAGATAAGGCGGTTTTCTTCGTCGGATTGAGAGTGCTGGTAAAGAAACTTTCATAAATAAAACTTTTTTAGTTCTCCATTTTATTTTTAATATCATCATCATCACCAAACCTAGTTTTTACTAATCTTTCTTTTACTATTACAAAAAAAAGAAATTTTTTGCTTTTTTGGTTGTTTTTATTTTTGTCAGTGTTTATGCATTTTGTTGATCATGCTTTTTTATTTAAAAATATATTTGTCATATAGTATTGATATAGTAATAATGTAAGCGTATACAAGGTATTTCATAAATCAAAATAGTCAAAAAATTTTAGAAAAAGTGGTTGACCAGCACTGATATTAAGCGTAATATAATCCTCAAATACTAAATTGTTTGAAAAGAAAATTAACAAACAAAGTGCATGAAAATTTTTAAAAGCTTATAATTAAACACTTTATACATGGTGTTAACCTAGAGTATTTTACATCTTTATATGAAGATTTCGTAATTTTCTCACAATTTAACTGGCAACAAGAGGGGTGTTTCGTATGGCGCAGCAATGGATTTATTTAAACGGGGAATTTGTTGAAAAACATAATGCGAAAATTTCAGTTTATGACCACGGTTTTTTATACGGTGATGGCGTATTTGAAGGTATTCGTGTATATGATGGAAATATATTTCAACTAAAAGAACATTTAGAACGCCTATATAATTCAGCAAAATCTATCATGCTTAAAATTCCTCATACTCTTGAGGAACTAACGGAAATTATCGTTGAAACGATAAAAGTCAATCAACTAGAAGATGCCTATATTCGCCTCGTCGTATCAAGAGGAGTAGGTAACTTAGGATTAGATCCAGCATCATGTCCTAAGCCAAACGTCATAGTCATTGCTGAACAGTTAACACTTTTTCCGAAGGAGTTATACGAAAACGGATTAGAAATTGTTACTGTCCCAACAAGGCGAAATCGACCAGATGTATTGAGTCCTAAAGTAAAATCACTTAATTATTTAAATAATATATTAGTAAAAATAGAAGCATCATTAGCAGGAGTTAGTGAAGCATTAATGCTTAACAATGAAGGTTATGTGGCAGAAGGCTCTGCAGATAATGTGTTCATTGTTAAAGGAAATAAAATTCTAACACCGCCTGGATATGTTGGAGCACTCGAAGGAATTACGAGAAATGCAATTATCGATATCGCTTCGGATTTAGGATACGATGTTAGAGAGGAACCATTTACTCGTCATGACGTTTATGTAGCTGATGAAGTTTTCCTTACAGGTACTGCAGCTGAAGTTATTGCAGTTGTAAAGGTAGATGGTAGAGTTATCGGTGAAGGAAAGCCAGGCAAAGAAACGAATAAGCTGCTAAAAGCGTTCCGTAAAAAAGTTGTCGAAGATGGGGAAAAAGTTTATACAGCAGAAAATACTCAAGTAGAAGTAAGCTAAAAACAACCTTATATAGCGCGCATGACACAATACTAATAGACGTGGGAGAGAACAAATATGAGAAGTAATATGATTAAAAAAGGGATTGATCGCGCCCCACACAGAAGTCTACTAAGAGCAGCTGGGGTTAAAGAAGAGGATATGGACAAACCGTTTATCGGTGTCTGTAACTCATATGTTGATATTATTCCAGGACACATGCACTTGAATAAATTCGCAGAAGTAGCGAAGCAAGCTATTCGAGAAGCTGGTGGAATTCCATTTGAATTTAACACAATTGGTGTTGATGATGGAATAGCAATGGGGCACATCGGAATGCGTTATTCATTACCGAGCAGGGAAATTATCTGTGATGCAGCTGAAACTGTAATTAATGCTCACTGGTTTGACGGAGTTTTCTATATTCCAAATTGTGACAAGATTACACCAGGAATGCTTATGGCAGCCGTTCGGACAAATGTTCCTGCAGTCTTCGTTTCAGGAGGACCGATGGAAGCAGGAAAAACGAAAGATGGAAAAAGTTTATCATTAGCTTCAGTATTTGAAGGTGTTGGAGCATTTGCTTCAGGAAGCATGTCGCGTGAGGAGCTACTTGAGATCGAACAATCAGCTTGTCCAACATGCGGATCCTGTTCAGGGATGTTTACAGCAAATTCAATGAATACCTTAATGGAAATGCTCGGTGTAGCTTTACCAGGGAACGGTACACTCGTTGCAACTTCTGAAGGTAGACATCAATTAATAAAAGATGCTGCTAAACATTTAATGACCTTAATTGAAAAAGATATACGTCCACGTGACATTATTACGAAAGAAACAATTGATGATGCATTTGCGTTAGATATGGCGATGGGTGGTTCTACAAATACAGTATTACACATATTAGCCATCGCTAATGAAGCTGAAATAGAATACAACATAAGTGATATTAACAAAGTAGCGGAAAGAGTTCCTTATTTAAGTAAAATTAGTCCTGCCTCTGATTATTCAATGGACGATGTTCACAAAGCTGGAGGAGTAAGTGCAATTATTAAGGAACTATGTGAAATTGAAGGAGCTATTCATCCTGATCGTATTACAATTTCAGGTAAAACGATTTATGAAACAGTTAAGGATGCTAAAATTACGAATGATGATGTCATTCGCCGAAAAGATAACCCTTATAGTCCTGTAGGTGGATTATCCGTCCTATTTGGTAACCTAGCTCCAGATGGTGGAGTTATTAAGGTAGGGGCAGTTGATCCTTCGATTAAAGTGTTTGAAGGTGAAGCGATTGTCTACAACTCACAAGAGGAAGCACTTGAAGGGATCAATAATGGGGATGTAAAAGCTGGTCACGTCGTAGTTATTCGTTATGAAGGCCCTAAAGGTGGTCCAGGTATGCCAGAAATGCTAGCACCGACTTCATCGATTGTTGGACGCGGTCTAGGTACAAAGGTTGCACTAATTACCGATGGTCGTTTCTCTGGAGCATCAAGAGGTATTTCAATTGGCCATATTAGTCCTGAAGCAGCAGAAGGTGGGCCGATTGCTTTTGTTGAAAATGGAGATAAGATTACTCTTGATTTAATAAATCGTTCCATCACATTAAATGTCGATGACAAGGAATTTGCCAATAGAAGAGAAAATTGGATAGAGCCTGAGCCTAAAATTAAAAAAGGTTATCTCGCTCGTTACTCAAAGCTTGTCACATCTGCTAACACAGGTGGAGTTATGAAAATCTAAACTAAAGATAAAATATCGATGAAAACGTTGAAGAGGAAAAGTAGTTGAAAAGGATTAGCATCCACAGAGAGCCGCATGTGCTGAGAGGCGGCGATGCTCCTTTCGATGAACTCACCTCCGAGTGCCAATTCGAACGTAATCTAGTAGGGTTGGTCGGGTGTTCACTGCACTCGTTATCAAAACGGATGGAAGCAATGGCTCACGTCCATAAGGTGGCATTTGTAAAAATGTCATAAAAAAGGGTGGTACCGTGGAAAGACTACATCTTTTCGCCCCTTCTGATAGGACCAATAGGTTCATTGATGGGGTGGAAAGGTGTTTTTTATTTGGGAATAAGAAAGTTTAACTTTCTTCCAATATATTTTTCTTTAACTTATTAAAAAATCAACTGGTAGTAGGGAGGAAGAAAAGGTGAGTACCAAGTTGAGAAACAAAGAGCTTACAGTAGTAGAGGAGAAGCAACCATTATCAGGGTCTAGTATGTTAATTAAAGCATTAGCAAGAGAAGGTGTTGATGTCATCTTTGGTTATCCTGGCGGAGCCATCTTACCGACGTATGATGAAATCTATAAATCGGGTATTCGTCATATTTTAGCTCGTCATGAACAAGGAGCTATCCATGCAGCAGAAGGGTATGCCAGAGTGTCTGGAAAACCAGGAGTCTGTATTGTAACATCAGGTCCTGGTGCTACGAACGTCGTAACTGGAATTGCAGACGCCATGATTGACTCTTTACCGCTCGTTGTAATTACTGGTCAAGTTGCTACGTCAGTTATAGGAACAGATGCCTTCCAGGAAGCTGATATGATCGGGATTACAATGCCAATTACGAAACATAATTTTCAAGTGAGAACTATAGAAGAATTGCCAAGGATTATGAAGGAAGCATTTCATATTGCAACTACAGGACGTCCAGGTCCAGTATTAATTGATTTACCAAAGGATGTTTCTGTAGCAACAGGCATATTTGATTACGAAAAGGAAGTTGACTTACCAGGTTATCAACCGACAGTCGTCCCTAATAAATTGCAAATTAGGAAGCTTGCTGAAACTGTAGCCGAAGCGAAAAAGCCATGTATCTTATCTGGAGCTGGTGTACTTCATGCACATGCTTACGATGAATTATTTGAATATGCTGAAAAAATGCGTATTCCTGTTGCAAGTACATTACTTGGACTTGGAGCATTCCCAGGTGAACATGATTTATTTTTAGGAATGGCAGGAATGCATGGAACATACGCTGCGAATATGGCTATTCATCAAAGTGACTTGTTAATTAGTATAGGGGCTCGTTTTGACGATCGCTTAACAGGAGCATTGCAACATTTTGCACCTAATGCAAAAATCGCTCACATTGATATCGATCCAGCCGAAATTGGTAAAAACCTTGAAACTCATATCCCAGTTGTAGGGGATGCCAAAGAGGCGTTGAAGATGCTACTGGATGAAGACGGGGCAGCTGGTGAGACAGAGGTTTGGTTAGCAGAATTAAACAAAATGAAGACAGAATTTCCTCTTTGGTATAAAGAGGATGGAGAAACAATTAAGCCACAAAAGTTAATGGAATTAATTTATGAAGTAACAAACGGTGAAGCAATTGTAACGACTGATGTAGGACAGCACCAAATGTGGGCTGCACAGTATTACAAGTTTAATAAACCAAACCGTTGGGTTACATCTGGTGGCTTAGGAACGATGGGCTTTGGGTTCCCAGCTGCTATAGGAGCACAATTTGCTGAACCGACAACACCAGTTATCTCTATTTTAGGAGATGCAGGGTTCCAAATGACAGCTCAAGAGCTTTCTATCCTTCAAGATTTAAACTTACCAGTAAAGATCATTATCGTAAATAATTCTTCACTCGGTATGGTCCGTCAATGGCAGCAGTTATTCTATGAAGAGCGCTACTCTAATTCAGTGTTTAATACACAACCTAACTTTGTAAAACTCGCAGAAGCTTATGATGTAAAAGGGATGCGAATCGATAAAGTTGAGGATGTTAAAGGAGCATTAGAAGAAGCACTTGCTCATGATGGCCCAGTATTAATGGACTTTAGAGTTACTCAAATAGAGAACGTGTATCCAATGATTGCTCCTGGTAAAGGACAGCATGAAATGGAGGGAATTAAACCATGAAACGAACAATAACGGCACTAGTAAATAATACGTCAGGTGTACTTAACCGAATTACTGGGTTATTTGCTAGACGTAACTTCAATATTGAAAGTATCACTGTAGGTATTACAGAAAATCCTTCGATTTCTAGAATGACGTTTGTCGTTGTTGTAGATACGATTGGAAATATTGATCAAGTAATAAAACAATTAAATAAACAAGTTGATGTTCTAAAAGTAAGAGACATTACGGATGAACAAACTGTTGCTAGAGAATTAGCGCTAATAAAAGTTGGTGTGACACCTCAACAACGAGCAGAAATTGGAGCTCTTGTTAATCCATTTAGAGCATCGATCATTGATGTTGGTCGTGAAAACATGACCATTGAAATTACTGGAGATCACGAAAAAGTCGAAGCATTGTTAGACCTCCTTAAACCATATGGAATTCAAGACCTTGCTCGTACTGGAATAACTGCCCTTAAGCGTGGTACAAAAAGATCTCTTGATGCAAACAGAATTACACTAATCAATTAATTTTAATTATTATAAAAACTAAAACAACATTAAAAGAGGAGAGATTTATTATGGCAAACATCTATTATAACGGAGATATCAACGAAGGCGTATTACAAGGGAAAACAGTTGCAATTATCGGATATGGTTCTCAAGGTCATGCACATGCTCAAAACTTACGTGAAAGTGGAGTTAGTGTAGTAGTTGGATTACGTCCAGGAAAATCATTTGACCAAGCGGTTAATGATGGTTTTGAAGTACTTCCAGTTCGTGAAGCTGCAGCTAAAGCAGAAGTAATCATGGTATTACTTCCAGATGAAAACCAACCAAAAGTTTACAAAGAGTCAATTGAGCCAGAATTAACAACTGGTAAAGCATTAGTATTCGCTCATGGATTTAACATTCATTTTAACCAAATTCAGCCTCCAGCTGATGTAGATGTATTCTTAGCTGCACCTAAAGGACCAGGGCATTTAGTTCGTCGTACGTACACAGAAGGTGCTGGTGTACCAGGATTAATTGCAGTATATCAAGATGCTACTGGTCAAGCAAAAGAGCTTGCTTTAGCATACGCAAAACAAATCGGTTCTGCTCGTGGTGGAGTTATTGAAACAACATTCCAAGAAGAAACAGAAACAGATCTTTTCGGTGAGCAAGCAGTACTTTGTGGAGGAACTTCAGCTCTAGTAAAAGCTGGTTTTGAAACATTAGTAGAAGCTGGTTACCAGCCAGAAGTTGCCTACTTCGAATGCTTACATGAGTTAAAGTTAATCGTTGACTTAATGTATGAAGGCGGACTTGAAGGCATGCGTTATTCAATCTCTGACACAGCTCAATGGGGAGACTTTGTAGCTGGACCACAAATCGTAACAGAAGATACGAAGAAAGCGATGAAATCTATTTTAAGTGATATCCAAACAGGTAAATTTGCTAAAGGTTGGATCCTAGAAAACCAAGCAAATCGTCCAGAATTTACAGCTATTAATGAAAGTGAGAAAAAACATCCAATTGAAGTGGTTGGTCGCGAACTTCGCGAGATGATGCCTTTCGTCAAGGCCAAATCAAAAGGAGTGGTAGGTAGTGCGAAAAATTGATGTATTCGATACAACTTTAAGAGACGGTGAGCAGTCTGCTGGTGTCAACTTAAATTTTGAAGAGAAACTAGAGATTGCCAGCCAGTTAGAACGACTAGGGGTAGATATCATTGAAGCTGGTTTTCCAGCTTCATCCCCTGGAGATTTTAAGTCTGTTAAGGCGATTGCAGACCTCGTAAAAGGCAGTTCGGTTACTGGATTGTCACGAAGTGTTCAATCTGATATCGATGCAGCTTGGGAAGCACTAAAAGGTGGAGTAGATCCTAGAATTCACGTTTTTATTGCGACTTCTCCTATTCATATGACGCATAAACTGCGTATGACACCAGACCAAGTTATAGAAAATGCAGTCGCATCGGTAAAGTATGCAGCGCAGAAGTTCCCAAAAATTCAATGGTCTGCAGAAGATGCTTGTCGTTCTGATTTAGATTTTCTAGTTCGCATTATTGAGCAAGTCATTGATGCGGGGGCTTCCGTCATTAACATCCCAGATACAGTCGGGTATATCACTCCGAAAGAGATTACGCATATTTTTAGTTACCTAAAACAAAATGTTCCGAATATGCACAAAGCAAAGCTTTCGACGCACTGCCATGATGATTTAGGGATGGCGACAGCTAACTCCCTTGCAGCTATAGAAGCAGGTGCAGATCAAGTTGAAGGAACGATCAATGGAATCGGAGAACGAGCTGGAAATGCTTCTTTAGAAGAGGTTGCAGTAGCTCTTCATATTCGAAATGATTTTTACAAGGCAACGACTGGTCTTACTTTAAAAGAAGTAAAACGAACAAGTTCGTTAGTTAGTAAGTTAACAGGTATGATTGTACCTAATAACAAGGCGGTCGTTGGAAATAATGCATTTGCTCATGAATCAGGAATTCACCAAGATGGTGTACTTAAAGAGAAAACAACTTATGAAATTATTACACCAGAACTAGTTGGTGTTTCATCAAACCGTATGGTACTTGGAAAGCATTCTGGACGTCATGCGTTTAAAGACAAAATAAAAGAGCTAGGCTATAGCGCTACTGACGAACAAATCAACAAGGTATTTAAAGCATTTAAAGAGCTTGCAGACAAGAAAAAAGAAATCACAGAAGATGATATCTTTGCTCTAATGACAGAAGAGAAAATTGGTGCAGCTGTTCAATACTATGAGGTTGAAAGTTTACAAGTTAACTACGGTACTACAAATATTCCTACAGCGACGATTACAATGAAAATACCTGATGGTGAAATCGTTCAGGAAGCTGCGACAGGTTCGGGAAGTGTTGAAGCTATTTACAATACGCTTGAGCGTATCATCGCTTCACCTGTTAAGCTACTAGATTACCGTATTCAGTCTATTACTGGCGGGAGAGATGCATTAGCAGAAGTTTATGTTAAGGTTCGCTTCGACGGTACAGAAACAAGTGGCCGTGGAACAGCACATGACGTATTAGAAGCTTCTGCAAGAGCATATATAAATGCTGTAAATCGTGTGTTAAATCGAAAATCACGTGAACTAGATCCAGTAGAACAAGTCAAGTTGTAGTGGATGAATGGTGGGAGATGAGTAAATTGAAGAAAAAGATTACCGTTTTACCTGGTGACGGAATTGGCCCTGAGGTCATCCAAGGGGCTCTCCAAGTACTAGACGAAGTAGCAAACAAATATAATCATGAATTTGAATATGCTTACGCTAAAATTGGTGGAATTGCTATCGATGAATGTGGTACTCCACTTCCGCAAGAAACAATTGATGTTTGTAAAGCAAGCGATGGAGTTCTTCTTGGAGCTGTTGGGGGACCGAAGTGGGATACACTACCTGGTCATATGAGACCAGAAAAAGGATTACTCGGTATTCGTAAAGAGCTAGATCTTTTTGCTAACTTACGTCCAGTAACTGCACATGATAGTTTAGCTGACTCATCTACATTAAAAAGAGAAGTTATTGATGGTGTTGACTTGATGATTGTTCGTGAGTTAACGAGTGGTTTGTACTTTGGGGAACCACGCGAACGTCGTCAAGAAGGTGATGATCTAGTTGTAGTAGATACACTAGCTTATAAGCGTAGTGAAATTGGACGTATTATGAAGCAAGGATTTGAATTAGCAAGAGTTCGAAATAAGAAATTGATGTCAGTAGATAAAGCAAATGTATTAGAGTCTAGTCGCGTTTGGCGTGAAGTAGCTATTGAAGTAGGTAAAGATTACCCAGATGTGGAGTTAGATCATATGCTAGTTGATAATGCAGCGATGCAATTAATCCGTAATCCTAAACAATTTGATGTTATTGTGACAGAAAATATGTTTGGAGATATTTTAAGTGATGAAGCATCAATGCTTACTGGATCACTTGGGATGCTACCTTCAGCAAGTATCGGCAGTGCTGGACCTGGTCTTTATGAGCCTATTCACGGATCGGCACCTGATATTGCAGGACAAAACAAAGCGAACCCACTTGCGACAATTGCATCTGTTGCAATGATGCTGAAGTACTCATTCGGTATGATTGAGGAAGCTAACGCAATAGATCAAGCAATTAGTGATGTACTTGAAGCTGGCTTCCGTACAGGAGATATCGCTACAGCAGGAGAAGAAATTCTCTCAACAACAGAAATGACAGCAAAAGTCATTGAGTTGATTAAAGGGGAAGTAGTCGTATAAGAAACGCTAAAAAAGAAACCAAAAAGATCCGAGAATATACATTCTCGGACTTTTTGAAAAATTGCTTAACGAAAAAATGAAAGTGGAGGAAGAGGAGAATGACACCAAAAACAATTATCGAAAAGATTTGGGATAACCATACCGTTTTAGATGAGCCTGGAAAACCAAATCTATTATATATTGATTTGCACATGGTTCATGAAGTTACTTCACCGCAAGCGTTTGAAGGTCTTCGTATTAATGAACGAAAAGTTCGCCGTCCAGATTTAACATTTGCAACGATGGATCATAATGTTCCAACAGTTGATCGTTTAAATATTACCGATCCTATTGCAAAAAAACAAATGGAAACATTAGAAAACAACTGTAATGAGTTCGGCATTACAATTGCTGGGATCGATAGTCCTGATAACGGAATCGTTCACGTAATTGGTCCTGAACTTGGCTTAACACAACCAGGGAAAACAATCGTTTGTGGAGATAGTCACACAGCTACACATGGTGCTTTTGGAGCATTAGCGTTTGGAATTGGAACGAGTGAAGTTGAACACGTGTTAGCGACGCAAACATTGTGGCAAAGTAAGCCAAAAACAATGGAAGTACGTGTGAACGGCCGCTTGTCAACAGGAATTACTGCAAAAGATGTTATTTTGGCAATCATCTCTAAATTCGGTGTAGATTTCGGAACAGGTTATGTAATGGAATATACGGGTGAAGCGATCCATGGTATGACGATGGAAGAGCGTATGACGATCTGTAACATGTCTATTGAAGCTGGGGCAAAAGCTGGGTTAATTAGTCCAGACCAAGTAACGTACGACTACTTAAAAGGTCGTGAGTATGTACCACAAGGCGAAGAGTTTGAAAAAGCTGTTGAAAAGTGGAAGGCACTAGCAACTGATGAAGGAGCAGTCTATGACAAGTCTGTTATCATTGATGCTGATGAGATCCAACCGATGGTAACTTGGGGGACAAACCCTGCACAAGGAATTGGTATCCACCAACCGATCCCAAGTCCTGATGATGTAGAGGCAACTTCAGAGAAAAAAGCAATTGAGCAAGCTCTTGAGTATATGGGATTAGAGCCTGGAACGAAAATGTCAGAAGTTGCAATCCAACACGTATTTATCGGTTCTTGTACGAATTCACGAATGAGCGATCTACGTGCTGCAGCAGCAGTTGCGAAAGGAAGAAAAGTCGCAGAGGGTGTACGTGCTATCGTCGTACCTGGTTCACAAAAAATTAAGCTGCGTGCTGAAGATGAAGGATTAGATCAAATTTTTATCGAAGCAGGTTTTGAATGGCGTGAATCAGGATGTAGTATGTGTCTAAGTATGAACCCTGACTTCGTACCAGAAGGTGAACGTTGTGCATCAACTTCAAATCGTAACTTCGAGGGTCGTCAAGGTAAAGGGGCAAGAACGCACCTTGTAAGTCCAGCAATGGCCGCAGCAGCAGCAATTAACGGCAAATTTGTTGATGTTAGAACTTTAGATAAATCACCAGTTTAATTATATAATGTGAAATTGTGATGGTTGAAACTTAGTCGATTAATCTTATTATTAGTAGAAGAAGGTGGAGTAAATGGAACCGATCGTTGTTCATACAGGAAAAGCGGCTGGAATGAACCGTGTTAATGTAGATACAGACCAAATCATTCCTAAGCAGTTCTTAAAGCGTATTGAGCGCACTGGATTTGGAAAGTTTTTATTTTTTGACTGGCGTTATAATGCAGACGGGACAGACAACCCGAACTTTGAGTTAAATCAGCTTCATAATCAAGGTTCAACTATTTTAGTTGCAGCACATAACTTTGGGTGTGGTTCGTCTCGTGAACATGCACCATGGGCATTACAAGATTATGGATTTAAAGTGGTTATTGCTCCGAGCTTTGCTGACATCTTTTATAATAATTGCTTTAAGAATGGTATCCTACCTATTCGATTAGACGAAAATCAAGTGTATGAGCTAATTGAAAAAGCAGACAAAGATATCTATGAACTGACAGTAAATCTTAAAGACCAAAAAATCACAGATGCTGATGGATTTGAGGCTTCTTTCGATATTGATCCATATTGGAAAGAAATGCTCTTAAATGGCTGGGATGAAATCGGATTAACATTACGTTATGAAGATAAGATCACAGAATACGAAAAAGCAAACGCATAAATAAAAAAGGTAAGGGCTGGGGAGCTTTTCCTCAGCTCTTTGCTTTAATAAGGGGGCTCCCTCACGCAGCCCCAAATCAACATTACTTATTTACAGATTTTATTAAACGTTCCGTAATTATTGTTATCAAGGGTTCGAGCGACCAGCATTTAGTTGTAACTGGACACAGAAGCAGTTATTTAGTGATAGTTGCTTTTGAATTATTTTGCCTTAATAGTCCTCAGTGTAGAAGTTATAAAAAGATTAATTGAAGGAAAAAGTACGTATAACTCTAAACAATTTATTTTTAGTTGAAAAGTAGAATGATATTTTGTAACCGCTTCCATGATGCGCTGTTGTAAAAGCATTTTTCATATCTTTTCTTTAAAATACTTTCATATTTTTAGCTAGATTTCACACTAGTTTCAAGTATAGAAAGGTTTGTATTTCAACTTACTAACTGTTAGACTTATGAGTAAAGGATCTATATTCCAAGAGTGGAGCGTTCATATGAATGATGAAACGAAAAGTAAAGAAAAAAATGTGATTCCATTTCCTGGAGTAGTTGAAAAACTAGTTGAGAAAGGAATGGCTTCATTAAAAGAAAAACGTTTAAAGGATGCACTAGACGATTTTCAACAAGCACTAAAATATGATCAAAATCATCCCCAAGCACGTTATGGTGTCGTACTTACATATATCGAATTAGGACAACTAGACGATGCGGTTGCCGAAAGTAAGCGAATGTTACAAGAGGGTATCGGAGATTATTTTGACTTACTGCAAGTGCATGTTTCTCTTCTCGTACAACTGGCATGCTATGAAGAAGTAGTAGCTATGTTAGAAGCTGTTTTAGCGGAAGGAAAAGTACCGCCTAAACAGGCAGAAACTTTTTATCAGCTGTTACATTTTAGTCGCCAAATGAGTGAGGACGATCATGTCGTAGAAGATACTGTAATTAGCTTAAAAGAGGTGGAGGAAGAACCACCCCCTAAAGAGCTCTTACATTTACTAGATGATCCAAATGTAAAAACGCAATGGGCCTCTTTACAAAAATTAAAAAAGTACAACCATCCACTTATTTTTGAAAAATACATAGAATATCTTAAAGATGAAGAAAAGGACCTCGTTCTAAAAACATTTATATTACAAAGCCTGAAAGACAAGAAAATAGAGGAACAAGTTGAAGTTAGAAAGATAGGTCAAGTCGAATACATAAATCCACAAGAATTAAATGACCTTTTTGAAAATCCATTTGGTCAAAAAGTAGCTAATCTTATAACATATCAGTTAGAACAAGAAAATCCGAGCTTAAAGGATATGGTTTTACAATTATGGTGGCAATATTTATTTGCGCTCGTACCTTTTCTACCAAAGCCACAGGATGAGAAGATATGGGCAGCTGCTGTTCATCTAGTTGTAACTGAAAGCTTAGGTGGAGAGTTTGATGAAAAAGAGATTTCTGAACAGTACGATGTGAATGTACAGGAGTTAGTAGAGGCTGCTAATGAACTGGTTGAAGTGGAAGCGCAGGTATTTCAAGGGATTGAGATATAAATGAATAGGGAACTTTTCTTGAAATGCTTCTCTAGTATGTTATAATAGAGTGGTTGTCAAGTATATATAATAGTCGGAATGAATGTTATTTGAAGTTGGAGGGAAATAATTAATGACTGCTAAATGGGAAAAGTTAGAAGGAAACAACGGTGTCTTAACTGTTGAAGTTGACGCTGAAAAAGTAGATGTAGCTTTAAATGAAGCATTTAAAAAAGTAAGCCAAAAAGTAAATGTACCTGGATTCCGTAAAGGGAAAATTCCTCGTTCATTATTCGAGCAACGATTTGGTGTAGAATCTTTATACCAAGATGCTCTTGATATTTTATTACCTCAAGCTTATATGGGTGCAGTTCAAGAAACAGGTATCGAGCCTGTAGATCGTCCTGACATCGATATTGAGCAAATGGAAAAAGGGTCAAACCTTATTTTCAAAGCGACTGTTGTTGTTAAACCAGAAGTACAACTTGGTGACTACAAAGGCTTAGAAGTAGAAGCTGTTGACACTACAGTTACTGATGAAGATGTAGATGCAGAATTAAAGCAAATCCAAGAGCGTCAAGCTGAGCTTGTTGTTGTTGAAGATGGTACTGTTGGTGAAGGTGACACAGCAGTTATGGACTTTGAAGGATTTATTGATGGAGAAGCTTTTGAAGGTGGAAAAGGTGATAACTATCCACTAGAAATCGGTTCAGGTCAATTTATTCCAGGATTTGAAGAGCAATTAATCGGCTTAAAATCTGGTGAAGAAAAAGATGTTGAAGTATCTTTCCCTGAAGAATACCATTCAGCAGACTTAGCTGGAAAAGCTGCTACTTTTAAAGTAACAGTTCACGAAATTAAGCGTAAGGAGCTTCCAGAGTTAAACGACGAGTTTGCTAAAGATGTAGATGAAGAAGTAGAAACTCTTGAAGACCTAAAGAAAAACTTAAGAGAAAAATTAGAAGCATCTAAAGCTCAACAAGCAGAAAATCAAAAACGCGATACTGTTGTTGAAAAAGCAGCAGAAAACGCAACGGTAGATATTCCAGCTGCAATGGTTGAAACTGAAACTGATCGCATGCTTCAAGAATTCGGTCAACGCCTTCAAATGCAAGGTATGAACCTTGAAATGTATGCTCAATTCACAGGTACTGACGAAGCTGGTATGCGTGAACAGTTCAAAGCTGATGCTGAAAAGCGTGTAAAAGTTAACTTAACATTAGAAGCAATTGCTCAAGCAGAAAACATTGAAGTTACTGACGAAGATGTTGAAAAAGAGCTTGAAAAAATGGCTGAAATGTACAAGCGTTCAGTAGAAGAAATTAAATCTCTACTAGCTGCTCAAGGTGGTACAAACGCAATTAAAGAAGACTTAAAAGTACAAAAAGCGGTTGAGTTACTTGTAGAAAACAGTAAAACTGCAGAATAATAAAGAACAGGAACAAGGCGCGAAGTATCGTGCCTTGTTTTACATATATTAAGAAATATTGTGTTATGTTATATATGAAATGCCTTCTATACAATCTACATAAAACTTTTTTAAAAAAGTAATGAACTGGAAATTAGAAGTATGATTTTCGGTGTAGTTGAACAAGATGAATAGAAACGCCTGCTTCACCCATAGCGATACATATTTTTAAAACGGTAACATTAAGAAAGAGGATTTTTCATCTGCAATCTTGAATTACTATAGCATAGAAATTTTATCCGACATCATTAAAATTGTAAGGCAATTTATCTTCATTCACTACATAAGCTTTACTATTAACGCTATTTAACGATTCTGTGATACAATGCTATACATAATTGGGGCAATTTAGAGTGTTTCTAAAAAAACTACACTTTTTGGTGACCTTCTTAGAGTGAGAAAAATCTTATTCATAAATTGGTGAAACGATGTCGGTAAACCAGTATAAGAAGGGTGCATCTAGGTAGGACAATTCTGTAAGGGGTGATACGATGTTTAAATTTAATGACGAAAAGGGACAATTAAAGTGTTCTTTTTGTGGTAAAACGCAAGATCAAGTTCGTAAACTTGTCGCAGGACCAGGCGTTTATATATGTGATGAATGTATCGAATTATGTACGGAGATCGTTGAAGAAGAATTAGGTACTGAAGAAGAAGTTGAATTTCAAGAAGTTCCTAAGCCCCATGAAATCCGTGAAATTTTAGATGATTATGTAATTGGTCAAGATAGTGCGAAAAAATCTCTTTCGGTAGCAGTATACAATCACTACAAGCGAATCAATTCTCTTGGTAAATCAACAGAAGATGTAGAACTTGCTAAAAGTAATATCTCTTTAATTGGACCTACGGGTAGTGGTAAAACATTGCTTGCACAAACGTTAGCGAGAATTTTAAATGTACCTTTTGCAATTGCAGATGCAACGTCGTTAACAGAAGCAGGTTATGTTGGTGAGGATGTTGAAAACATTCTTCTTAAGTTAATTCAAGCTGCTGATTATGACGTTGAGAAAGCAGAAAAAGGAATTATCTATATCGATGAAATTGATAAAGTAGCACGTAAGTCAGAAAATCCATCGATTACTCGTGATGTTTCTGGTGAAGGTGTTCAGCAAGCGTTACTTAAAATTCTTGAAGGAACAACAGCGAGTGTACCTCCACAAGGTGGAAGAAAGCACCCGCATCAAGAATTTATTCAAATTGATACAACAAATATTCTATTTATTTGTGGTGGAGCGTTTGATGGCATTGAACAAATTATTAAGCGTCGCTTAGGTAAAAAAGTCATCGGATTCGGTTCTGATACGAAACAAGAAGATTTAAAGCCAGGTGAATACTTAGCAAAAGTTCTTCCAGAAGACTTACTGCGTTTTGGATTAATTCCAGAGTTTATCGGTCGTTTACCAGTTATTTCAAGTTTAGAGCCTTTAGACGAAGGCGCACTTATTGAGATCTTAACTAAGCCGAAGAATGCATTAGTGAAGCAATATCAAAAGCTATTAGAGATGGATGACGTTGAACTTGAATTCACAGAAGACGCATTAAGTGCAATTGCTAATAAAGCAATTGAAAGAAAAACTGGTGCGCGTGGTCTTCGTTCAATTATTGAAGGAATTATGTTAGATGTAATGTTCGATCTTCCATCACGTGAAGATATTGCAAAATGTATCATTACAAAAGAAGCGGTTGAAAACAATCAAATGCCGAAGCTACTTACAAAAGACGGAGACGAGATCGAAGTCCCTAAAGAAAGCGCATAAACCATAAGAAGAAGCTGACCAAGGTCAGCTTCTTTTTTATAACTAAATGTGGTGCCAGGCACCTTTAGTACGTTGCTTGGTTAAAGGTGCCTGGCACCATTTATTTCACCATTTTCATTTAATCCACATTTATTCCATAACTCATCTATTTATTAACTGCCTTATTTATTAACAGAAATAGGCAAGTTTTTCTGCGTTTACCTCCAAAGACATCAAAGCATACTAAAAGAAAATGTCATACATAAACAAACAGGGGGTACTTAAATGAATTGGACAGGAATTGCACTGCTTATACAATTAGTATTCGGAACAATCATTGGACTTTACTTTTGGAACTTATTAAAAAGTCAACGTAATCAAAAGACCTCGGTTGACAGAGAGTCTCGTAAAGAAATGGACCATTTGAGAAAGTTAAAATCAATTACTCTAAGTGAGCCTTTATCAGAGCGAGTTCGCCCAGGAAACTTTGATGAGATTGTCGGACAAAAAGAAGGTATCCGAGCTTTACGAGCAGCTCTTTGTGGTCCAAACCCTCAACATGTAATCATTTATGGACCTCCAGGTGTCGGTAAAACAGCTGCAGCAAGGCTCGTCCTTGAAGAAGCAAAGAAAAACGGAAAAACACCTTTTAAACAAGATGCAGTCTTTGTTGAATTAGATGGAACAACAGCTCGCTT
This sequence comes from Alkalihalobacterium elongatum, assembly GCF_019024285.1. Taxonomy (GTDB): domain Bacteria; phylum Bacillota; class Bacilli; order Bacillales; family Bacillaceae_F; genus Alkalihalobacterium; species Alkalihalobacterium elongatum. Next base: position 76,661 of record NZ_WMKZ01000004.1, on the reverse strand, counting down.
TGATGAGCGAGGTATTGCAGACCCTTTAATCGGCTCTGTACATGACCCAATTTATCAAGGTGCTGGAGCAATGGGGCAAGCGGGTATACCACAACCAAAACAAGGTGCAGTAACGAAGGCACATGGTGGCGTTTTATTTATTGATGAAATTGGGGAGCTTCACCCAATCCAGCTTAACAAACTTTTAAAAGTACTTGAAGATCGAAAAGTTTTTCTAGAAAGTGCCTATTATAACGAAGATAATCAAAATATTCCTAGACACATCCATGAGATCTTTCAAAAAGGACTTCCTGCTGATTTCCGCTTAATCGGTGCAACAACAAGAAACCCGCAGGAGCTACCACCAGCGCTACGTTCTCGCTGTTTAGAAGTGTATTTTAGAGCTCTTACTCAAGAAGAAATTGTAACGATTGCTAAAAAGTCAGTAGCTAAAATCGGTTTTGAAGCTGAAGAAGGGGTATTAGAAAAAATTGGAGGTTATGCAACAAATGGGCGTGAAGCAGTGAATGTCATACAAATCTCTGCTGGGATCGCTACAGGTGAAGACCGTAAACTTATTACCCTTGCAGATGTTGAATGGGTTATTCAATCGAGTCAACTGTCGCCAAGACCAGAACGCAAAATCTATCCTGAACCACAAGTGGGAGTCGTCAATGGCTTAGCCGTATTTGGCCCTAATTTAGGTGCTCTAATGGAAATTGAAGTGAACGTAATTTCCGTCTCTAAAGGGAAAGGTGCAATAAACGTAACTGGAATTGTGGAAGAAGAAAGTTCAGGAAGTCAAGCTCGATCGATTCGAAGAAAAAGTATGGCAAAAGGGTCTGTAGAAAATGTAGTTACAGTATTAAGAAAAATGGGTATACCTACAAGTGACTACGATATTCATGTAAACTTCCCTGGAGGAACTCCCGTCGATGGTCCTTCAGCAGGGATCGCAATTGCAACAGGTATTTTTTCAGCAATAAAAGAAGTGCAGATCAGCAATAAAGTAGCAATGACAGGTGAGCTCGGTATTCATGGGACCGTAAAACCTATCGGTGGAGTTGTTGCAAAAATAGAAGCGGCTATCCAAGCAGGTGCTGAAACGGTCATTATTCCTAAGGAAAATGAACAAGCGATCTTAAAGGAATTAGGAGATATTAAAATTATTCCTGTAACCACAATTGATGAAGTATTTGATATTGCGCTAGTAGCAGAACAAGAAAAAACAGAAGAAGAAGTTATCCCTGCAAGTGGAACTGTATCTTCTCCTGCCGCATCGGTTTAATGAGGAAAACAGGGGCGATCCTACCCAATCGCTCCTAGTTTTCAAATGAAGGATTTTTAGAAGCGCTAGGACACAAAAAGGTCACGATCCTCTTCCTTATCAGTGTTATCCATGAACTAAAATTAGACAAAGATAGGGCAATAGGATAGAATTGTATAAAAGAAATCTTGGTAAACTTTTCTACATATTTTATAGTAGTTAGGAACTAATCCTATTGTTCATTGTGAACATCTCCATGGTTTTGATGGACTAACTATGGTGGTCGGAGGTGCTGTTAAATGGTTGATAAAAATTATAGAGTGATACCACTTCTACCGTTACGTGGACTGCTTGTTTTTCCAACAATGGTTCTTCACTTAGATGTTGGACGAGAAAAGTCAGTCAATGCTTTAGAAAAAGTAATGTTAGAAGATCATGAAATCTTACTTTCCACACAAAAAGAAATCTCAATAGATGAACCGAGTGAAGATGAAATTTACTCAGTCGGTACATTAGCTAAAGTAAAGCAAATGTTAAAACTTCCAAACGGTACGATCCGTGTATTGGTTGAAGGTCTTAACCGTGCAAAAATCGAACGCTTTACTGATAACGAAGAAATGTTTGAAGTTGAAATTTCAATCCTTGAAGAGGAGCATATGGAAAATTCTCTTGAGGAAAAAGCTTTAATGAGAAATACAATTCATCAATTCGAGCAATACATTAAACTCTCTAAGAAGATCTCTAATGAAACATTAGCTTCAGTTGTTGATATTACTGAACCTGATAGGCTTGCAGATGTTATTTCATCTCACCTTCCATTGAAGATTGCCGAGAAACAAGAACTTCTCGAAATGACATCGGTACAAGAGCGTTTAACTAAGATCATTGAAATTTTAAATAATGAACAAGAAGTATTAGGTCTTGAGAAAAAGATCGGTCAACGCGTGAAAAAATCGATGGAAAAAACCCAGAAGGAATATTACCTTCGTGAGCAGATGAAAGCTATTCAAAAAGAATTAGGCGATAAAGAAGGGCGCACAGGAGAAGTTACTTCACTTCGTGAAAAAATCCTTGAAGCGCAAATGCCTGAAAACATTGAAGCAAAGGCTTTAAAAGAACTAGATCGCTATGAAAAAATGCCTGCTTCTTCTGCAGAAAGCTCTGTTATTCGTAATTATATTGATTGGTTGCTTAACATTCCGTGGACAAGAGAAACGGAAGATTTATTAGATATTAATCATGCAGAAGCGATCTTAAATGAGGATCATTACGGACTTGAAAAAGTGAAAGAGCGTGTGTTGGAATATTTAGCAGTTCAACAATTAACGAAAGAGCTAAAAGGGCCTATTCTTTGTTTAGCAGGACCTCCAGGGGTTGGGAAAACTTCCTTAGCAAGGTCAATTGCGCGGTCACTTAATCGTGAATTCGTACGTATTTCTCTCGGTGGAGTTCGAGATGAAGCGGAAATTCGCGGCCACCGTCGCACATACGTTGGTGCTATGCCTGGTAGAGTCATTCAAGGAATGAAAAAAGCAGGATCCATCAACCCTGTATTCTTACTAGACGAAATTGATAAAATGGCTTCGGATTTCCGCGGGGATCCATCAGCTGCATTATTAGAAGTGTTAGATCCAGAGCAAAACAATACATTTAGTGACCACTTTATTGAAGAGCCGTACGATCTTTCAAAAGTAATGTTTGTCACTACTGCTAATAATATAGGAACGATACCAGGACCATTACTCGATCGTATGGAAATTATTTCAATCCCAGGTTATACGGAATTAGAAAAACAGTATATTGCGAAGGAATACTTATTACCGAAACAAATGAAAGAACATGGGATGACCAAAGGGAAGATTCAAGTTAAGGATGAGGCATTATTAAAAGTCATTCGCTACTATACACGAGAAGCTGGTGTTCGAAATCTTGAACGCCAAATGGCAACACTATGCCGAAAAGCAGCAAAAATATTAGTTTCAGGTGAGAAGAAGCGAGTAGTCGTAACAGATAAAACTGTAGAAGATATGCTTGGAAAACCAAGATTCCGCTATGGGTTAGCCGAGGTTGAAGATCAGGTAGGTGCAGCTACAGGTCTCGCTTATACAACAGTTGGTGGAGACACCTTATCTATAGAAGTTTCTGTCGTAAAAGGTAAAGGAAAGTTAATATTAACTGGTAAGCTTGGTGATGTAATGAAGGAATCAGCGCAAGCAGCGTTTAGTTATATTCGCTCTCGCTCTGAAGAACTGAATGTTGACCCAGGTTTTCATGAAAATAATGATATCCATATTCACGTACCTGAAGGAGCCACTCCGAAAGACGGACCATCAGCAGGGATAACGATGGCAACTGCTCTCGTTTCTGCGTTGACAGGTCGTCCAGTTAAGAAAGAAGTTGGAATGACAGGAGAAATTACACTCCGTGGTCGTGTCCTGCCAATCGGTGGACTAAAGGAGAAATCAATGAGTGCTCACCGTGCTGGCTTAACAACGATCATCATGCCAAAGGATAATGAAAAAGATATAGAGGACATTCCGAAAAGTGTACGTGACGAGCTTGAATTTATTCCAGTGTCACATTTAGATGAGGTCCTCGATGTTGCGTTGGGAGAGAAAAAACAAAAATGAAAGTAACAAAAGCAGAGTTAGGTACAGTAGCTGTTAAGCCAGAACAGTATCCAACAACAGGTTTGCCAGAGTTTGGGCTGGCGGGCCGCTCGAACGTTGGGAAATCATCGTTTATTAATAAAATGTTAAACCGTAAAAAGTTAGCAAGGACATCACAACGTCCAGGTAAAACACAGACGTTAAACTTTTATCTCATCAATGAAATTGTCTATTTTGTAGACGTTCCAGGTTACGGCTTTGCAAAGGTTTCAAAGAAGGAACGTGAAGCTTGGGGCAAAATGATTGAGACGTATATTCAGAATAGGGAACAACTAAAAGCGGTTATTCAAATTATTGATATTCGTCACGAGCCGTCTAAAGACGACCGAACAATGTATGAATGGCTGAAACATTATGATATCCCAGTTATTCTCATTGCGACAAAAGCCGATAAAATTCCTAAAGGTAAATGGGATAAACATTGTAAAATCATTCGAGAAGTCTTAAATAAAGACAAAGAAGATCCACTAATTGTCTTTTCCTCTGAAACTGCTCAAGGAAAAGAAGAAGCGTGGAATACAATTTTAGCTTATATGAAAAAGTAAACTTACGAAAACCCACTAGCTACCTAGTGGGTTTTTTCACTTTCTGGGATTGAAATATTTCATCTTACTCAAGCACAACCAGTATTTTGTTATTTTCTGCGGAAGATAAGATAGACGCCTAAAGCGATTAATAGGATCGGCCAAAAACCTTCAAAGATGTCAAGAATAGATACGAACCAATGCATAAGGTCTGAAGAGAAGAAGCCAAATCCAGAAATAATTAAAAGAATGATAGCAGGAACAAGGCCATCTCTCTTTGTTCGTAAATAAAGGATTAAAAAAGAAAGTCCAACAATTAACGTAAACATCGCCCAATGAGTCGGCCAATTTGCAAAAATGACAATGGAATGAAAGTGGATTCCAAGCCCAACAAGAAGAGCACCAGGAAAAACGGCACCCGAATCATGTCCTAAATAGGATTGAAATAAAAAAGCAAGACCGATAATTAAAAGGATGGAAGGCCATGTTAATAATTGTTTGACGAAAGGAAGATCAAATTGTTGAAGCAAAAAATAAACGCCAACACCAATAAATAGGATACCTGGGAAAATTCCTTGTTTTTTCATAAAAAAATCTTCTCCTTTCATATATTTTCATCTGTTTGGATATGATACATATATATTCCTATTTACAAGTTTTTACTTTAACAAAAAACATTTGCCAAGAAATCAAGACAATACCACCATATTATCACACGCTTTCATTATCTGTTCACAATTTTTTTTGGTGTACGAAAAAAAGCATGTTATAATGAGGACAGACTATGTCGGAAAAGAGAGAGAAATCCCGATAATAAATAGATAGGACGTAGTGGGGGTGAAGTTTTACCATGCATATTTTAGTAGTTGGATTAAATTATAAATCAGCACCTGTAGAAATCCGTGAACGCTTTGCCTTTCCAGCGGGAGAACTTCCACAGGCGCTTCATAAATTACGTAATATGAAAAGTATCTTAGAGTGTACAATTGTGTCTACCTGTAACCGCACAGAGATCTATGTCGTTTCAGATCAATTGCATACAGGTCGCCACTTTACTAAAGTTTTTCTGTCTGAATGGTTTAATCTACCTCGTGAAGAATTCACGAGTTATTTAGATATTCGTGAAAATGAGCATGCGATCGAGCATCTTTTACGAGTAACATGTGGCTTAGATTCAATGGTTTTAGGGGAAACTCAAATTCTAGGTCAAATAAAAGATAGCTTCTTACTAGCACAAGAAAATGGTGCAACAGGAACGATCTTTAACCACCTATTTAAACAAGCAGTGACACTTGCAAAACGTGCTCATTCAGAGACTGAAATCGGAAATAATGCAGTGTCTGTTAGTTATGCTGCCGTTGAATTAGGTAAAAATATCTTTGGCAATTTTTCAGACAAGCACGTGTTAATTCTTGGAGCAGGGAAAATGAGTGAATTAACAGCTAAGCACTTACACGCAAATGGTGCTAGTAAGATTACAGTCATTAACCGTACTGAAGCAAAAGCAGCTGAATTAGCTGAGCGTTTCTTAGGGAATTCACGTCCAATGGAACAATTGGCAGAGGCACTCATTGATGCCGATATCTTAATTAGTTCAACAGGTGCTAGAGATTATGTGATTACGCCGAACATTGCAAAACAAGCCATGAAGAAAAGAAAAGGTCGCCCACTTTTCATGGTTGACATTGCCGTACCACGTGACCTTGATCCTGCATTAGCTGATTTTGATGATATTTATTTGTATGACATTGATGATTTAGAAGGCATTGTTCAAGCAAACCTAGCAGAGCGTAAAAAAGAAGCAGAGAAGATTGAACTGATGATTGAAGAAGAAATCGTTGAGTTTAATAACTGGTTGAACACTTTAGGTGTTGTTCCGCTTATTTCTGCATTACGTACTAAAGCGCTAGCTATTCAAGCAGAAACTATGGACAGCCTCGTTCGAAAACTACCTGATTTAACAGAGCGAGACAAAAAGGTATTAAGCAAGCATACAAAGAGTATTGTTAATCAGTTGTTAAAAGAACCAATTACAAGAGTAAAAGAACTTGCTGCAGAAGATGATGCGACACGTTCACTGGAATTATTTACGAAGATTTTTGCGCTTGAAGAAGAATTGGCTGCGCAAAAAGTTAAAGAACAAGAAAAAATTCGTATTGAAATGGCAGAACTTCAGTGGGATAAGAAAAAGGCTGAAGCCGTACAATTCACAAACGTAAATGTAAAAGGTGTTGCTGTACGCTCCTAAGGAGGAGTCTTCGTTTGATCAGTTTAAATTTGATTTACCTCTTAACGGTTATTTTATATAGCTTAAGTGTCTTAGGATACTTTTTTGATTTCATACAAAACAACCGGAAGGTCAATAAAGCGGCCTTCTGGTTGCTTTCTATTGTCTGGGTTTTACAAACCTCTTTTTTTATTTTACGAATGTTAGAAGTTAAGCGATTGCCAGTTCTCACAACTTTTGAAGGACTATTTTTTTATGCGTGGCTACTCGTGACGTTTTCGCTCATTATCAATTGGCGATATCGAGGAGATTTTCTCGTCCTTTTTACAAACATCGTTGGTTTTATATTAATGTCCTTAAGTGTATTTACACCAACTGGTGATGTACCTGAAGAACTTTCTCAACTACTAATTTCTGAACTTCTTATTATTCACGTAACGCTCATCTTACTTTCATATGCCGCTTTTACATTATCTTTTGCTTTTGCCTCCATGTATGTAATTCAACACCAAATGTTAAAGCGAAAACTATGGGGAAAACGTCTCGTACGGTTTGGAAACCTAGCAAAGCTTGATAAGCTCTCTTATTTTAGTGCTCTATTTGCATTTCCGTTATTATTCCTTGGAATTATCCTCGGATTAATATGGGCATATATTCAGTTCGGTGAGTTACCTTGGCTTGATGCAAAAGTAATTAGTTCACTTGTTGTTCTGGGGATGTATGGCTATTATTTATACCAGCGTGCTGTAAAAAATACGAAAGGGTATTTAATGGCATTAACGAATATCGCAACATTTCTACTCGTCTTAATTAATTACTTTTTATCGAGCAGCTTCTCAAACTTTCATCTATGGTATTAAATTCAGTATAATGTGTTTAGGGAAAATGAACACGAACACAATTGGAGGATACAAATGAGAAAAATAGTGATCGGATCTAGAAAAAGTCAACTTGCTCTAACTCAAACTAACTGGGTTATTGATCAATTGAAACAAGCAGGAGTTCCTAATGAGTTTGAAGTGAAGAAAATTGTAACAAAGGGTGATCAAATTCTTGATGTTACACTTTCTAAAGTAGGCGGAAAAGGGTTATTTGTTAAAGAAATTGAACAAGCGATGAGCGATAAAGAAATTGACATTGCTGTTCATAGTATGAAGGATGTTCCTTCAGAGCTGCCAGAAGGATTTACTTTAGCAGCTGTTTCGAAGCGAGTAGACCCAAGGGATGCTTTTATTTCAAATGATCATGTAAAACTTGCTGATTTACCTGCTGGTTCAATTGTTGGAACGAGTAGCTTACGTCGCTCAGCCCAAATTTTAGCGCAAAGACCAGATTTAGAAATCCAATGGATCCGTGGAAATATTGATACGAGACTTCGTAAATTAAAAGAAGAAAACTTCGATGCGATTATTCTAGCTGCAGCAGGTCTTAAGCGCATGGGATGGTCTGAAGATGTCGTTACAGAATACCTAGAGCCAGAAGTATGTGTTCCAGCAGTAGGTCAAGGGGCACTAGGACTAGAATGTCGATCAGATGACCAAGAAGTTATTGATATTCTTCAACACTTAAATGATGCTAATACAGCTCGTACAGTAGCTGCAGAACGCGCATTCCTTCATAAAATTGAAGGTGGATGTCAAGTTCCGATCGCAGCTTATGCGACACTTGAAGACAACAACGATGTAAAGATCACGGCTCTAGTTGGTTCACCAGATGGTAAAACGATCCTTCATGAAACGTTAACAGGGAGCAACCCTCAAGACCTTGGTGAATTAGCAGCACAGATGCTACTTGATAAAGGTGCAAAAGAAATCTTAACTCAAGTTAAGAAAGAGTTAGATCTATAATGAAGACTGAGCTTCCTCTTGCTGGTGTTACGATCGGAGTAACGAGAGCTAAGGAGCAGTCTCGTTCTTTTATAAATAAAATAGAATCTCAAGGCGGGGTAGCTGTAGCTGTCCCACTCCTTGAGTTTCAACCACCTCAAGACAAACATCAGGTTATGACATGTTTGTCTAAATTACATACATATGATTGGCTCATTATTACGAGTGCAAATGGAGTTCATTTCTTTTTAAAAGAAGTACAGAATATGGACAAGCTTTCCATTTTAAAAACAAAGAACATCGCTGTCGTTGGAAGTAAGACTGAAGAAGTGCTGCAATCTTACGGCTTACAAGCTGCTCTACTACCTGAAAAGTTTGTTGCTGAAAGTTTATTAGAAACATTACAGATTAACCTAAAAGAAGATAATCGCGTTTTAATAGTTAAGGGTAACTTAGCTCGTGATGTAATTTATGATGGCTTACAAAAAGCTGGTTTTACTGTTGACGAGGTTACAGTTTACGAAACGGTTGAAAATAAAGACGCAGAAGAGGACTTATTACATATGCTTTCGAGTCAAAGTCTTAACTATCTTACATTTACGAGTCCTTCGACTGTTCAAAACTTTATAAAAATCATTAAGAAACATACTATATCAATAAATGATAACCTCACTTTTGTTTGTATTGGACCGATAACAGCTCAAGAGGCACAAAAATCGATGCTCCAACCACTTCTTGTTGCAGAGGAATATACAACCGAAGGAATGATTGAAGAAATGATTAAGCATAAAGGGAGGCAAAATAATGTCTGATTTACATTTCCGTCGTCACCGTAGATTAAGAGGCACTGATTCTATCCGCTCGATGGTTCGTGAAACACACTTACATAAAGAAGATTTAATCTACCCTATCTTTGTTACTGAAGGGGAGAAGGTGCGAAATGAAGTACCTTCAATGCCAGGCGTATTTCAGATTTCACTTGATCTTTTAAATGATGAAGTGAATGAAGTTGTTGACCTAGGCATCCCATCGATTATTGTATTTGGAGTACCAAATGATAAAGATGATGTAGGAACATCTGCTTATTGCGATCATGGTATTGTTCAAAAAGCAATTAGACAAATTAAAGAAGTTCATACGGATTTAACAGTCATTGCAGATACATGCTTATGTCAGTTTACCGATCACGGTCATTGTGGTGTGATTGAGGAAGGAAAAGTATTAAATGACCCTACACTCGATTTGTTGGCTAAGACTGCTGTCTCACAAGCTAAAGCAGGCGCTGACATCATTGCACCATCAAATATGATGGATGGATTTGTCGCTGCCATCCGTCAAGGATTAGATGAAGCAGGCTATCACGACATCCCAATCATGTCTTATGCCGTGAAATATGCATCAAGCTATTACGGCCCTTTCCGTGATGCTGCTCATTCTTCACCAAAGTTCGGTGATCGTAAAACATATCAAATGGACCCAGCCAATCGTCTAGAAGCTATTCGTGAAGCAGAATCAGATATGAATGAAGGTGCAGATTTCTTAATTGTAAAGCCAGCGCTTTCCTACCTAGACATTATTCGTGAAGTAAAAGACTTCTCTGGGGCACCAGTTGTCGCTTATAACGTCAGTGGAGAGTATTCGATGATTAAAGCAGCCGCTCAAAATGGCTGGATCGACGAGAAAAGTGTCGTACTTGAAACGCTAACAAGTATGAAACGTGCAGGAGCAGATTTAATACTAACGTACTTTGCCAAAGATGTTGTACGTTGGTTGAATGAAAAATAAACGATAGAGGTGAAGCAGTTGAGAACCTTTGAAAAATCACAAGCAGCATTTTCAGAAGCAAAACCCGTTATGCCAGGTGGAGTAAACAGTCCAGTTCGTGCATTTAAGTCAGTTAAAATGGATCCAGTTTTTATGGAGCGAGGAGAAGGCGCACGTATATATGATATCGACGGTAATGAATACATCGATTATGTATTGTCTTGGGGCCCGCTCATTTTAGGACATGCTGATGATCAAGTCGTTGAAGCACTGAAGAAATCAGTTGAAAAAGGCACAAGTTTCGGTGCACCAAGTGAGTTAGAAACGAAACTTGCAAAGCTCGTTATTGACCGAGTACCATCAATCGAAGTTGTCCGCATGGTTAACTCGGGTACAGAGGCTACAATGAGTGCTTTACGTTTAGCACGTGGTTATACAGGGCGCAATAAAATTATAAAATTCGAAGGCTGCTACCACGGACATGGAGATTCTTTATTAATTAAAGCAGGCTCTGGTGTAGCAACGCTCGGTTTACCTGATAGCCCAGGTGTCCCTGAATCAGTTGCTCAAAATACGCTAACTGTTCCTTATAATGATTTAGAAAGTCTAAAAGTAGCTTACGAAAAATTTGGCGATGATGTTGCTGCTGTCATCTTAGAACCTGTTGCTGGGAATATGGGTGTCGTACGTCCAGAACCAGGCTTCCTAGAAGCAGTTCGCGAAATTACGCACGCTCACGGCAGCTTACTGATTTTTGATGAAGTAATGACAGGTTTCCGTGTCGGATACAATTGTGCACAGGGTGAGTTTGGGATTACACCTGATTTAACATGCCTTGGAAAAGTAATTGGTGGCGGCTTACCAGTTGGAGCATACGGTGGACGCCGTGAAATTATGGAACAAATCGCTCCAGCAGGACCGATTTACCAAGCAGGTACATTATCAGGAAATCCGTTGGCAATGACAGCTGGATATGAGACGTTATCTCAATTAAAACCTGAACACTATGAGGAATTTGACCGTCTTGGAAAACGATTAGCAGAAGGTTTATCTGCAGCGGCAACGAAACACGGCATTCCTCATACAACGAGTCGTGCAGGTTCAATGGTTGGTTTCTTCTTCACGGACCAGCCAGTGAAAGACTTTGCATCAGCATCAACATCAAACTTAGATTTCTTTGCTGCTTATTTCAAGGAAATGCTGAACCAAGGTATTTCGTTACCACCATCACAGTTTGAAGGTATGTTCTTATCAACAAAACATACAGAAAAAGACATCGAAGACACAATCGCAGCAGCAGAAATTGCATTTTCAAAACTTAAGTAATCGTCTATTTTTGATTACATCGCATAATGGTAACAAAGGCTCAGACTAATTGGTCTGGGCCTTTATTAGGTTGATGGAGATTGAAAACAGATGAAAGATGAAACGGGAACTAAAGGGAGAGAATAGAGCCCGGCGCGTGTAAAACCAGATGAAACGGGAACTAAAGGGAGCGAATAAAGCCCGAACCCGTGTAAAACGAGGTGAGACGGGAACTAAAGGGAGAGAATAGAGCCCGAGCCTTTGTAAAACCAGATTAGACGGGAACTAAAGCGAGTGAATAGAGCCCGAACCCGTGTAAAACGAGATTAGACGGGAACTAAAGGGAGAGAATAGAGCCCGAACCCGTGTAAAACGAGATGAGACGGGAACTAAAGGGAGAGAATAGAGCCCGAGCCCATGTAAAACCAGATGAAACGGGAACTAATAGGAGCAAATAGAGCCCTCCCCCTAACATTCCTACCTACTAAAGTAATCCATTTAACAAACGAACAAACAAACACAACACCCCAACCCAAAAACCAACTCCAAAACCACCTAACGCTAAACATAACCATTCTAATTTTAAAAAATAACAATAGACTAGTAACACCCCTCACCCTCCGTACTAAGGAAGGATCGTAAGAAACAATCGTCTATAACTCATCCCAATTTGGTCGTAAAATCACTTTTTTTAGCATTTATTTAAAATTTTTTTCATAACGAGGAAGGTCTTGTCATACAGTTTAATGTACAGAGCATGAGCGTAACTGGGGGTAAACTTTTTGAAACAAGGAGGAACGTCCATTGATACAAGATCATCCATCTAAACTTTCATTTTCCATTGAGGAATCAGTGTGGTTAAATAAAGGGCAAGAAGTTGCAGAAATACTTTCAATGTCTCTAGATCCCGAAATCCGCATTGAAGAAAAGAATGACCATGTAGTAATTAAAGGTGGTCTCCGTTTATTAGGAGAGTACCGTCCTGTTCAGAATGACGCTGAAAACACAACAGACGAAGAGGTGGCTTTTCGTTCATTTGAAGAAGTTACATTAAACGATCAAAATATCGGTGAAATTAAACATTTCTTCCCGATTGATGTAACGATCCCTTTAAGTCGTATTCAAAACATTGATGATGTTTACGTACAAGTCGAGACATTTGATTATGATCTACCAGAAAAAAGTTGCTTGCAGCTAACAGCGGATGTGGCGATTAGTGGAATGAGTACGCAGCAAAACGAACTTGAGCGACCGTCCATACCAGAAGGACCGTCTTTTACAGAGTCCTTTCCATCAATGGAACCGCCACCTTCCATGCAACCCTTTCCGTCATTTTCATTTGAAGCGAGAAAGCAGGCTGAACAACAGGCATATGAAGAGGAAAATACCCCTGAAGTAGAAGCAAAGCAGTTAGTACCTGCTGTTTCATCTTCAGAAGAACCGCCAGAACAAGAATTTCAATATGAAACACCAAAATTTGAAATGGAAAGTGATGAGCCAATTCATCATCAGGAACCTGTAATACCAAAACAACCAGAACCCAAAATTGAAGCTCGTCCAGAAGTGATAGAACCAGAAGAAAGAAGTCCATATGATCATTTCGTACCAAATCATTCACAGAGAACATCTGAACAAGTAAGTAATGCCCAGCAAAAATCAGATGATAACGAACCAGTTCAGGAAGATGAAAGAATAGAAGAAGTAGAACAAGAAGAAGCATTAGAAGCAGTAGAAAAAATAAGTGAGTTACAAGCGGCAGAAGAACAAGGTCGTGAAGAGGAAGAAACGAAAATCAACTTTGCTCCATTGAAAAAGTTATCGGAGCGACCTTCTGCGGCTGTTGAATTAGATGAAGAAATTTCAACAGGAGACTATGCAGAGCCAGTAAATGAGGGAGTAAGTGAGCCTAAATCAAGACAAGATGAAAATGCTCTATATTTAACAAAAATGTTAGCAAATGGCGAAGAGCAATTCTCGAAATTAAAAATGTGTATCATTCAAGAAAATGAGTCATTAGACACAATTGCAGAACGGTATGAACTTTCAACAAGCCAAATCATTCGAGTGAACCGTTTAAATGAGGAACGAGTAGAAGAAGGACAAATCTTGTACATTCCAGTAGGATCTAAGCGCTAAATAATAACGAGGAGGGTGACTCATTAGCAAGTGCTAACACCTCGCATTGAAATAAGGTGAACTAGTCTTATCCCACCTTAGATCGTCACTGTGAGGAAATAGGTGCTTAATGGGTTACCCTCTATCTTTACAAAAAGGAGAAAACAAGTATGGATATTCTCCCGTTAATTAAAGAAAATTACCCATTCGAAGTGAAGTCTAAATTATCAGAGGGAATTCTCGAAACAACTCAAGGTAGGAAGAAATATCGTGTGTGGGAAGATGAAAAACTGTTATCTTGGCACCAAGAGTGGCGAGATAAATGCAGTAAAACCCCGTACCAATTAACGGATCGAATGTTACAGACGAAGGATGAGAAAAAAGCGATTAAATTGGAAAACGGCTGGCTAACATTGCATGATGAACTACTTGATCCCTATCCAACGAAAGATTTTGAACAGGATTGGGCCCAGTTTATTGCTAGGATGATTGAATTTGGAGATCGCAAAAAAGAGCATAGCTTATCAACGAATAAACGTGAATTTCCACAAGCTACTGATTGGAAGGTTTGGGTTTCTACAACATCATTGCTTGATGAGAAAAAGCGAAAAATCCTTCAGTCGTGTATCCAAGAGGCCATGCGCCGAAAGCATAAATCGTTAGAATTAACAAAAAAGAGTAATAATCAAAGACTTCCTTTAATGGACAAGATCTCGTCTACTAACCAAGCAAAGAAAGTGTTTGACCTCTTTGTATGGCAAGGAACAGCTGAAGCTCCTGAAAGTGGGTTTATTAGTTTAACAAACTTTTTTCAACAATGGGTTGGGGAAAATGGTGAAGAATCTTTATTGAAGCTACTAAATGAAATAGATGAACAAAATCAATTCCGAGAGAAATATGGAAATGACCTACTTGCAGAAGCTTGGCTTCCATGGGAGTTGGCGAATGCAATGGAACTGTTTCTCCAATGTGAGGAGGAAGAAGAGATTGAAACTCACTTCTCAACGTTTGAAAAAGAATGGAATGAACGCCGTCAACTCGTTCTAGCCCTACTAAACTGGCTAAAAGAGGATAGAAAGAAGGTGGCAACATGACCAATCGATCTATCTTAGATCGTTATGCTCCTATTTTATTTCATTATGATTTATATCCAGAATACATTGAAGATTGGGGCAAGGTTAAACAAGTAAAAACGAGTCATGGGATGTTTGCATTAAAAGAAGCGCATATGACCCGTCAGCAAGGAGACGCGTTTGTTCAAGTCATGAGGAAGCTAGACCGTTTAGGATATCGACAGCTTATCCCTATTTTGCCAACGAAATATGGTGAATATGTTCTTTCAACAGAAGATAGAACGTACTATTTAATGCCTTGGATTGAAGAAGAACCGTACCAAGCACGAACCTCTCGAGAGGAAAAAATAATCGATCAACTCGGTGTTATCCATCGATTAACGGCTAAAACAGAAGAATACCCAAAAGAAACAATTGATGAGGCGTATCAAAAATTACTACAGCGGTGGGATATGCGTAGGTTAGAATTAGAACGGTTTGCAGACGAAGCAGAGGGTCGAACGTATATTTCTCCATTTCAATTAACATATTTAACACATGTTCATCAAATGCTGCTCATGGTTGAAGATGCAAAACGTCATTTGAAAAACTGGTACGATATTTGCGTTGAAAAGGGAAGTTATCGAACCGTGCTTTGTCATGGAAGAGCATCAAGAAACCATACGATATTCAATGCGAATGGTGATCCCATCCTATTTAACTTTGAACGGGCATCCATGGATACACCAGCTCGAGACTTAGCGCTATTTTGCAGACAGTCTTTTGGTTACAATCTTTGGAATGAAGAAGAGATGGTTCGCTGGTTTGGAACTTATGACCGAAACATAAACTTACTAGATGAAGAAAAAGAATTGCTGTTTGGGTATTTATGCTTCCCAGAGCCTGTGTTGTTTTCAATACAGTTGTATTTACAACAAAAGCAAGATAAGCCGGAAATTTATCATGTGCAGCGATTAGAAAAACGGTTCCACATGATGAGAAAGGTACAACGGTTAAAAGGTTATCTCATTAAAACTGAAACACAAACTCCGCAATTTGATCAAAAATAAAAGGCTGTCCCAACAGTGTTTAAGCTCCTCGCCTTAATGATATAAAGGGATTTCTTTATATCGTGGCAGAGGTGGCTTACGCTAGCAATTGGGACAGCCTTTTTATAGTCATCTTCTTCCACGTCCATACTGGAGGCCATATCTTATATAATTCCAAAAATGAATAACCCATATATAATCGCAAAAAAGGCTAATAGAATGACATCAAACGAGGTCGGAAACAGTAATGTTCGGATAAACTGGAAGCATAGAAGTGGAAAAAGGATCTGAATGAGCGCTAATCGTAATTTAACTAACCATAACGGCGGACGGAAACGTTTATATCGCTTGGGCATCGTGAAGCTCCTTCCTGAAAACAATCTTAATATATACATATGCACACGCAGTGGTCATGTGAAATGGCAGGACCATGCATAAAAAAAGAAAAAATTGGCGATGCTTTTATTGACGAAAAACTATCGAAAAAGGTAGAATAATATGCAGACAAGCAATTACTTATCCTAGTAAAAAAGATAATAAAGAAATGCTTAGACAGGGAAGAGTAAATTCAAAACCCTCCAGAGAGAAAAATCAATAGCTGAGAGATTTTTCAGGATGTATGAATTGAACGTCACCCTCGAGCAGCTTTTTTGAACGAGGCAAATGAGAAGCTCCCATGAAAATTGGCTGTTATCATTTAGCTACTAATAGAAAAAGTCGGCACATGCCGTTACCCGAATGAAGTGTGTAAGCTTTTTTAGCTTGCAAACAAAGGTGGTACCGCGAATACAACTCTCTTCGTCCTTTGAGGTGGAGGGGGTTTTTTGATGTTTTAGGCACCTTTACATAAAGCTGCCAACACTATATCGAGAAAATAATGGCTTGAACTACATAACTCATTCATAGCCAATTCTTTCAATACATAAGGGAGGTCACAAAATGGAAAATCAAGAGTTAACAATGCCAACAAAGTATAGTCCACAAGATACTGAAGCAAAATGGTACCCGTTTTGGGTCAATGGAAAGTTCTTTGAAGCGACAGGGGATGAAACGAAGAAGCCTTACACAATCGTTATTCCACCACCTAACGTAACAGGAAAACTTCATTTAGGACATGCTTGGGATACAACATTACAAGATATTTTAATTCGTACAAAACGAATGCAAGGTTATGATGCGCTTTGGTTACCAGGTATGGACCACGCAGGAATTGCGACTCAAGCAAAAGTAGAAGGTAAGCTTCGTGAAGAGGGGCTTAGCCGCTATGATTTAGGGCGTGAAAAGTTCCTAGAGAAATCATGGGAGTGGAAAGAAGAATATGCTTCACACATTCGTCAGCAATGGTCAAAGCTAGGACTCGCTTTAGATTATTCCCGTGAACGCTTTACATTAGATGAAGGCTTATCAAAAGCTGTTCGTGAAGTATTCGTTCGCTTGTATGAAAAAGGGTTAATCTACCGCGGCGAGTACATTATTAACTGGGACCCGCAAACAAAGACTGCATTATCAGATATTGAAGTAATTTATAAAGACGTACAAGGTGCGTTTTACCATATGAAATATCCACTCGTTGATGGAAGTGGCTATATTGAAGTGGCAACAACACGTCCTGAAACGATGCTAGGAGATACAGCCGTTGCTGTTCATCCAGAGGATGACAGATACAAGCACCTCATTGGTAAGAAAGTAAAATTACCAATCGTTGGCCGTGAAATTGAAATTGTCGGCGATGACTATGTAGATATGGAATTTGGTTCAGGTGCGGTAAAAATTACACCAGCTCATGACCCGAATGACTTTGAGATCGGTAACCGCCATAACCTAGAGCGCGTACTCGTTATGTCTGAAGATGGCAAGATGAATGAAAATGCAGATAAGTACCAAGGAATGGATCGTTTCGAATGCCGTAAGCAAATCGTAAAAGATCTTCAAGATATGGGCGTGCTGTTCAAGATTGAAGAGCATACACACTCAGTTGGTCACTCAGAGCGAAGCGGAGCCGTTGTTGAACCATATCTATCAACCCAATGGTTCGTTAAAATGGAGCCACTTGCTGAAGCGGCAATTGAACTACAAAAATCAGAAGGAAAAGTTAACTTTGTTCCTGATCGCTTTGAAAAAACGTATCTTCACTGGATCGAAAACATCCGTGACTGGTGTATTTCTCGTCAATTATGGTGGGGACATCGCATCCCTGCTTGGTACCATAAAGAAACAGGTGAAGTGTATGTTGGTCATGAAGCACCAGCAGACATCGAAAACTGGCAGCAAGACGAAGACGTTTTAGATACGTGGTTTTCATCAGCGCTTTGGCCGTTTTCAACAATGGGCTGGCCAGATGAGGACAGTGCTGACTTTAAACGTTACTATTCAACAGATGTACTTGTTACTGGGTACGATATCATTTATTTCTGGGTAGCTCGGATGATTTTCCAAGGTCTCGAATTTACAGATGAGCGTCCATTTAAAGATGTACTAATCCATGGTCTAGTTCGTGACTCGCAAGGCCGTAAAATGAGTAAATCGCTTGGTAACGGTGTCGATCCGATGGATGTTATCGACAAGTACGGTGCCGATGCCCTTCGCTTCTTCTTAGCAACAGGAAGCTCACCAGGAAATGACTTACGTTTCTATTGGGAAAAGGTCGAGTCTACTTGGAACTTTGCAAACAAAATTTGGAATGCATCACGTTTTGCATTAATGAATATGAACGGTTTAAAATACGAGGAAATTGATCTATCAGGCGAAAAGTCAATTGCCGACCAATGGATCTTAACTCGTCTTCAAGAAACGATTGAGTCTGTCACTCGCTTAACAGAAGCTTATGAATTTGGTGAAGTTGGACGTGTCCTTTATAATTTTATTTGGGATGACTTCTGTGATTGGTATATTGAAATGGCGAAGCTACCGCTTTATGGAGACAATGAAGAAGCTAAGAAAACAACACGTTCAGTGCTTGCTTATGTGTTAGATCACACGCTTCGTTTATTACACCCATTAATGCCGTTTATTACCGAGGAAATATGGCAACATTTGCCGCATGAAGGCGAATCAATTACAGTAGCTGCTTGGCCAGAAAAGCAAGAAAGCTTAATGTTTGCAAATGCTGTAGCTGACTTTAACCTACTAAAAGACATAATTCGTTCAGTTCGTAATACACGTTCAGAACTAAATGTACCAATGAGTAAACAAATTGAACTACACATTAAAGCGAAAGATGATCAAGTACTTGATCAATTAAATCGTGGCCTTCAGTATATCGAAAAGTTCTGTAACCCAAGTGAATTAAAGATTGGAACAGACTTACCAACACCTGAAAAGTCAATGTCTAACGTATTAACAGGTGTGGAGCTATACTTACCACTAGCAGGCTTACTAGATCTGGACGCAGAAATTGCTCGTCTTGAAAAAGAATTAGAAAAGTTCGATAAAGAAGTTGAGCGTGTACAGAAGAAATTAAGTAACCAAGGCTTTATAGCAAAAGCACCAGAGAAAGTTATAGAAGAAGAAAAAGCAAAAGAAAAAGACTACACCGAAAAACGCGAAGCAGTCAAAGCACGAATTGCTGAATTAAAAGGATAATGAAAGAAAAGACTGACCTTGAAGTATGCATGTGTTACCTCACTCAAATGAGTGAGGTACTCACTTCTCACAGGGTCAGTCTTTTTTTAAAGATTAAGAAGTATTTTCGAGGTGTCTAGCTTAGTCTTACGTTTCTAAACGGTCGTTTACGCTTTTCCTATTTTCCGTATAATATGTTGTAAGTAGAATTCGACAATATTAATAGTAGATGTGGCACTTAATGTTCGGCTACCGACAACATCTTCAATTTCATTGAAAAGAAGGTTTCCTTTTCCATCAAATAAAAAATCAATCCCGACAAAGTCAAAATCAAAGTGGCTAATAATTCGATTAATCACTTCTCTTTCCTCATCTGATAATGTATAAAGTTCCGCAGAACCACCGAGCGTGAAATTCGCCTTAAAGTCAGTTGTCGAACTTCGCAGCACAGCAGCAATAATGTCTTTTCCAATGACAAATACGCGTAAATCCTTACCGATCGTTCCTGCAGGTCGTTGAATAACAACATCTTTTCCTTTCAGCTTCGTAACACACTCTTTCAATTCTTCCTCACTTGAAACAAAAAACACTTGCTTGCCACCACGGCCTTGGGCATCTTTTAAGATGAATGGAAAAGAATAAGGAACACTAGAAATTTCACCAGTAAAGTTATTGAAAAACATCGTATCAACGGTCGGTATCGATAGAGCAGATACCGACTGGTGGGTTCTTGCTTTATGATTACATAGTTCAGATATAACAGATGAATTAAAGACGGGAATACCTAATAATTCAAGCTGTTTGCTGAAGAAAGGATCCATCACGCGAACAATTGAAAAATCTGGAAATTTTATTGGTTTATCTTCGTATGTAATAGATAGCTTCGAATTTATAATACCTAGCTGAAAATTTTCTCGCAAAAGTAATTGGATTGATATATTTAACTTTTCACCTTCTTCGATCATCCAGTTAATATACGCTTCATTTCTTACTGCTTCTTCTTTTGAATAAATTAACCACGCATTCATATTCACAATCACCTTTTTAGTTTTCCTTCAATGTATTCAATTATCGCATCGGCAACGTTAATCCCCGTACAATCAAAAATATTTTGAATGTGAGCATTTGAATTTACTTCACAGACGTAACGCTCATCATTTTCCCCGAATAATAAATCAATGCCCGCAAAATCAGTTCCGACTACCTTAGAACATTTAATGGCTAACTCTATTTCTTCTTTTGTAGGTTCATACGGATACATCGTAGCACCAGCACTCACATTGGCGCGAAAATCAGATGGAGACTGTCGAAGCATCGATGCAACCACTCGGTCACCTACGACATTTAATCGAATGTCTTTTCCGTAACTTGATTGGATCAATTGTTGAATAACAAATGGAGTTGTACCTATTTGTTTTACTTTCTGAAAAAACGTTTCGAACGAATCGATGTAATACACTTGTTGACCGAACGATCCGAAAGCTTCTTTCATAATAAATGGATAACCAAGTTCTTCTGCCATGCCGTGATAGTATGCTGCATCCTCATCTTCAACAGGAAAGAAGCGCAGCGGTGCAAGTATCGTTTTCGGAATTGGCAGTTGATTGTCGGCTAACACTTGGTACATCAGTGTTTTATCATCACAATTCTCGACCGATTGTGCCGAATTAAACAAAGGAATGTTTAACTTCTCGAGCTGTTTAGCAAGGCGAATGTCTTTATCAGCAAAAAGAACAAAGTCTGGAGACAACCCTTCATACCGTCCTTTAATCGTTGATTTACCGTTTTCTATTGTAACGACTAATTCACTATTTTTAATCAGTGTTGTTTCGATCCTTCTGCGGCGAGCTGCGTTTTGAACCCACTCGGCATAATCTAAAAATTTCTCGGCTTTTAAGCTCCCATTATAGATAATCCAGCCTGTTAATTGCTTCATTTATCGTTAACTCCCTTTTTTAGTTGTTCCGTTTTTCGGTTTTCGTTATAGTAACAATATCATAATCTTATCAAACAATTGAGATCGGAAGAATAGGGAGCGAAATAATATGACAAGATCATTTGAAGAAGTAGTTGATTTTATCCAAGGACGAAATATTATTCAGCTTGGACTCGAAAATATGATTGGATTTTTAGAGGAAATCGGTAACCCTCATCGAAAATTAAAAATTATTCATATTGCAGGAACAAACGGTAAGGGATCTACTTTAAATTTCACCCGTGAAATGCTGATAGAAGCTGGTTACACAGTCGGTGCATTTACAACTCCTGCTGTACTAAGCTATGAAGAGCAAATTTCAATTAATAAAGAGCCGATTACAAAAGCTGATTTCATTGAAGTTTTTCAGCAGTTAAGCGAAAGACGAGAAACTTTTGAAGAACGAGAAAAGGTCATGCTAACTGAGTTTGAATGTCTAACAGCGATGATGTTTTACTATTTTGCCGAGTTTCACCCTGTTGATTTCGTTCTATTAGAAACAGGAATGGGAGGACGCTTAGACGCGACAAACGTCTCTATGCCATTGTTAACTGTAATTACAAACATCGGTATGGACCATATGCATCTACTAGGTAATACGAAAGAAAAGATTGCACTTGAAAAAGCAGGAATTATTAAAGCCGGGGTGCCTCTCATAACCGGTGAAAAAGAGGAAGCGATTTTAGACATTTTTAAGCAGCAAGTTAGTCAAAAACGATCAAAACTTTATATTCTGCAACAAGACTTTTCAACCGAAGATGTGACTGCTAACAATGAACAGCAAATCTTCTCCTATACGTCAACATTTTCTAAACTCGCTAACCTCGAACTGACCATGCTTGGAGAGCATCAAGTGAAAAATGCAGCCTTAGCGTTAATGGTGATCGATTATTTAAAAACGTATCAAGCTTTAATGATTACAGAGGAAGAAATCCGAAATGCATTACGTAAGGCAACGTGGAAAGGTCGTTTTGAGAAGGTCAGTGACACTCCATTAATCTATTTAGACGGAGCACATAATAATGAAGGGATCGCAGCATTAGCTGATCTGCTTCGCACGCAATTTGCTGATAAAAAGATTAGCGTCTTGTTTGGCGCAACAAAGGAAAAAGAGGTAGAAGAGATGCTGACTCCCTTATATAATTTAGTTGATGAGATCAGCTTTACTAGTTTTGACTTTCCTCGTGCCGCAGTCGCAAAAGATTCATATGAAGCATCAAGCTTTAACAATAAAAAACTAATCAATAACTGGGAGGAAGAAATCAATACAAAGTTAAAGACATTAGATCAGCAGGACTTATTTCTTATAACGGGATCACTATACTTCATTGGAAAAGTGAAACAGTTTTTACAAAATATAATTCAATTACAAAAATAGTATAATATGACTATTAATAACATTTTCGTGTTGTTTAATATAGGAATTATTACACTATTGTAGTAAAATAATTACAGTGATAGAAATTTCAGAAAAAAGAAAACAAGTGCTCAAAGCAGGGGGAGGGAAAGTGTGATGTCTCATACGGTAAGGCTATCGTTATGGACGATTTGGTTTATAGTTACAGTCATCTTTATTGTCGTTTTTTATCAACATGCTTTCTCTCTCATTACAGGAAATGAAAAAGAGATCATATCTCTATTTGTGTTGGCTGCGATTGCAGCTGTATTTCCGATCCATTATCGGGGCTATTCATTCGTTTTATTTCAATGGGTCTCACTCGCTAGTTTTCTTCTATACGGTTTACTCATTGAAATGATAGTGACCCAATTTGCGCTTTTATTTTCCCTGATCATTATGAAAATAAACCGTGAAAGCCTATACCGGCTTCCTCTAAATTCTATTATGTTTTATATCACTTCATTATCTTCAGCCGGAATGTATTACTTAGTCGTATCTCTACAATTACCTATTGCCTTAGAAATTTTTATGCCATTAGCAGCTTATGTTTGTACATTTGTGTTCGTTAACCATGTCCTAATTTATTCTATTAGAAATCATTTATTTAATATAAAAACGAAGTTTATCGATCGAGGCACGATTTGGGAGATTGCAACCGCAGCACTCGTTCTTCCAATGGGTTTAATCTTAGTTATGTTGTACCAAGAAATTGGTTATGCTGCTTCTGGAATGGTAGCTGTAGCCTTTATTGGAATTTCAATCATGCTAAGAGTTTACCGCCGCAGTGAACAAATGAATGAACAGCTTAGAAAAGTGAATGAGTTAGGAATTGAGCTAAGTAGTACGTGGGAAGTAAAAGAAACGGCACAGCTATTTATAGAAAAAGTAAAAGACCTGTTTCCAAGTGACTATATTTATTTATATACAATGGAAAATCGAGAGTTAAAACTTCTTAAACACTATCAAAAAGAACAACATGATCTATTTGCACTTGGAAAAACAGTTGACTCGATTACCGAACGTTCATATCGCAAAAAAAGAGTTGTTGTCTATCAAAATAGAAGCCAATGGCCGACGCCAGAACGACTTTGGTTAAAATGCTCCCATTCTGTCATGATTGTACCCATTATTCAACACCGAGAGCTAAAAGGAGTAATTACCATTGCTACGACTCAAAAAAATGCCTACAGCAAACAAGATGTAACGCTGATCGAAATATTAGCCAATTTTATCGGAGTGGCAATTGATAACGCACGACATTACGAGGCAACCGTCAAGGAAAGTGAAAGCTGTTCACTAACAGGGCTATACAATTATCGTTCCTTTGAACGTCTATTAATCGAAGAGTATGAACGAAGCATTATTCAAAAAGAAAAACTTTCTGTTATCCTCCTCGACTTAGATCATTTTAAAGCAGTCAACGATTCGTACGGCCATCAAGCTGGAAATGACGTACTCTGCCAACTAGCCGACCTCTTGGAGAAAACGATAGGAGATGGAGGAATTGTCGCACGTTACGGTGGTGAAGAATTTGTCATCATGTTAAAAGAGACGAATTCAACCGTTGCACTAATGAAGGCAGAAGAGTTACGCAACCGTATTGCAACGAACAAGTTTCAAATTTATAACGATTTAAGTGCTGGTGAAAAAGTATCAATCAACGTCACTGCTAGTATCGGTGTAGCAACAAGTGATGATGAAGAATCCAACCCCGTCTCTCTTGTAAGACAAGCTGACCGTGCGATGTATACAGGCGCGAAGCAGAAGGGAAGAAACCGTGTTGCGGTGTATGGGAGTAGCAATGAGGTAGATTTGGGTAAAAAAGACCTAGAGGATACGTTAACAAGGTAAGTCTATTGTAGATTATTCAAAGAAGTAGTATATTTGTTACTTTTGTGACTAAAGTCGTACTAAATGTCGAAAAAAATGTAATTTATTTTAAAAAAAGGGATTTATATTTAGGAGTTTTTTGCTATAATCAGTCTTATAGGTAGACAAAATGACTAGTAAAATAAAGGGAATTCAAAAACTCTAGTGACCTAAGAAATAGGACTTGCTATAATAGGTTTGAAGTAATGGTCATTAGGGTATATTTAACTACAAATGTTCAATATATTGAACAAAAAGGCGCGATGAAATATGACTCGTATGTGGGCACCTGAGTCATAGGGAGCTAGTGGTGCAACCGACTTTTACATATGACATCTCGGAGGTGGTCTAGTAAAGGTTATTTTTTTGCACTTAAATTGTCACTTTTTGACAAATTAAGGTAAAAAAGTTAGCGGATGAAGTCATCCAGTAAGGACAGAAGCAAGGCAGCACCACTAGATCAGCTCTAGTACGTAAGTTTCGGTTTTGAGAGCAAAATGCTCTGAAAATAGGTAATTATTAATCTAACAAATAAAGGAGAGATTTTTAAATGAAGGCACTTATCCAAAAACGTCTTAAAAATCAAAAAGGTTTAACACTTATCGAGTTACTAGTAGTTATTGTTATTTTAGGGATTATCGCGGCAATTGCGATTCCTATGATTACTAATAATGTAAATGATGCAGGAACTAATTCAGCTGCACAAACACAATCATTAGTAAGAGATGCTGCTGCAAGAGCACAAGCAATGGGCGATAAATATGAAACTATTGATGAGTTGGTTGCAGGTAAATACTTAAATGAAGCTCCTAAAGGTAAAATAACTTGTACAATCGACTCAGGGAAAACGGCATTAGATGCTAAGTGTACCTATAATAAATAAAATAATTAAGAAATCAAAGCTGTTGTCTATTCAACAGCTTTATTAATATAAAAAAACAAAAGGAGGTAGGCTATGATGTTACTTATAGATATTTATGTTATTTGTACTGCACTTTTACTTGGCTCCTTCTTCAACGTCGTAGCCATCCGTCTATTAAACAAAGAATCTGTAGCCTTCCCACCTTCTCATTGTCCTAATTGTAAGCATAAGTTATCGGTATTCGATTTAGTTCCTGTATTCAGTTATTTATTTTTAAAAGGGAAATGTCGTTACTGTAAAGTGAAGATTTCGCCTTTGTATCCGTTTGGGGAGTTGTTAACAGCAACTTCAATTTTTATTGTCTATAAGTTTGTTGGCTTGCAATTAGAGTTAATTCCAGCACTTTTACTTACGATTTTACTTGTTATTTCAGTATTAACCGATATTCGTAAACAACTCATTTTAGATGTGGTTACATTACCAATGCTAGGTTTATTAATCATTAGTCGCCTTTTTATTGGGTCGGAGCCATTTTGGTACTATTTACTCGGTGGAGTTGTTGGTTTTGCATTGTTACTACTTATTGCGATCGTCAGCCGTGGAGGTATGGGTGGTGGCGATGTAAAGCTTTATGCAGCGATCGGTGTCGCTTTAGGACCGTGGATGACCGTTATGAGTCTCGTCTTAGCATCGTTTGTCGGAACGATCGTTGGTGTCCTGTTAATAGCGCTCGGCATCGTGAAACGTAAACAACCAATTGCGTTTGGGCCTTTTATTTTTATAGGAACTATTGCTGCGTATTTATTCGGGTATGACATCTGGAATTGGTATTTGAACTTATTATGGTAGGGTGTGAGGTTATGAAGGATCAAAGAGGAGTTACATTAATAGAGTTGCTCGTAACAATTACCCTATTGGGGATTATTGTCATTCCTATTCTCACATTAATGACAGGTACCTTTACCAATACCGTATCTCAAGGAAAAGAAAGTCAGCTTCAATATTTTGCTCAAGAAGTAATAGAAGAGGCAAGAGTTAGTTCCTTTCCAGCTAACTTAGGTGGTAAAACAATATACGGAATTTGTACACCTGAATCAGGCTGTTCAGAAATTGATACAAATAAACTTTCAATGCCTACATTGACAAGTTCTGAAATCGTATATGAAATTCACTTTAAAATTCTCTCCAGTGCAACTAATGTGGCGAGTCGAAATGAACTGCTAGAAAAAAACTTTTATGAGATCGAAGTGCTAGTTAAATCGAGCGAACCAAATAGTCAAGAAGTGATGTTGGTGACGGTGGTGAAAAAGCAATCATGAGAAACCAACGGGGAATAACATTAGTAGAGTTACTCTTAATGATAACGATCATGGGAATAGTGTCGGCCCCTGTTTTTTTGTTAGTTAACAGTACGATGAAAGTTCATCAAGAAACGAGTATTGATAATCAACTGCAACATGAGGCGAGGTTTATTACCCAATACATGAGCGAGAAAATAAGAGATGGTGCACGTATTCAATCTTCCGCAGATTCTTGGGAATTAAGAAAAGGTAGTGAGGTCTTTATTCGCTATAATCACTTATTAAGTGAAGTTTATTTAAAAGACGGAGACACTGTGTTATCAAGTCATGTTGAACATTTTGAAGTTCATCCTGAGCCTATAGAAAATCCAGTAAAATACAATGTAACACTAGGTTTAAAAAATAGAGATCGTAATTTCCAATTAGAAACAACAGTTTACCATGATGCAAACTCACGTTTTAAAAGATGAGGTGATGGTGAGTGAGACAGACAATACCAATCAAGAATGAAAAAGGGGCGGCACTCTTATTAACATTATTTATTATCGTGTTTGTTTCAATAGTAGGTGCTGGATTATTGAATACTACTCTCTATGGTAAAAAAACAAATGTTACGGCATTATCAGAACAACAAGAGTTTTATAAATTAGAGGGAGCCATCGACCTTTTTATTAGTGAAATGAACCATTATCAAGACTCTAGTGAAAATGAAGTATTAAAATATAAAGATGGTAATGGAAATCTTCACCCAATTACAGAGAATGGAGAGGAGATACCAATCGTTAAAAAAGGTCCATTCTTTTATCTTGCAAATAATACTAATCCGAGAGTACAAAATTATAACATAGATGGTGAATTAATCGAAGTCCTTATTCTGAATGAATCCCTTACAGGGGACGTGTACAATATCACGTTGACTGCAAAACAAATAGCGAATTCTAAGCTTCAAAGAAGTATAGATTTAAAAATCAATAGAGGTACAGGTCCAACTATATATGAAGGGGTAGAAGTTCCAGCACCAATACCACCTTTTACAGGGTCTGCTGTACAGGCCACAAAGAAGTTAGACTTAAACCCTAATCTACGGGGAAATCCTGCGTTTACTATGATAGGTACTACTTTTGCTGAAATTCTAAGTTTTTATCAATTACAACCTAGTTTAGCTACAGGAAATTTAAATTCAGCATATAAGTTTGACTCTACCAAAAATAAACATCATTTTAATAGTATTAGTATCGGAAATCATGACACTATAACAATACCTGAAGGCCACTTAGTATATATACAACAGTTTCATAGTACAGGAGGCACCCTTGTTATCAATGGATTTTTAATTATAAATGACTTAAAGGTTACTGGTAATGGTAAATTTAATCTGGTGGGTGCACTAATTGGTCAAGATGTAGAGTTTGGTTCAAATGCTATAACTATTGACGCTCGTGCAGGTGTTAACCCAGAAACCGGTGAAGGCGGGGGATATAAACCTCCAAGGCCAACGATCACTGAAAGCGATTATACCGTAAACTCAAACATTGACATGATTATAGATATGAGAACAGAAAGATAAATAATCTATAGAAGGTGACTCTATGTTTTTCAACAACAAATACTCAGGCATCGATTTCCGCGAGAAGAAAGTGACGTTTGCGACAGTAAAAATGGACAAGCAAATACCAGTGCTTCAAGAAGTCTCTGAAACTACGTTGACGGATACGGTTATTGCAGGCGGAAAAATCCAACAAAAAGGCTTACTTGAAACAGCACTGCGTAAATACTTAGAAGACCATCGAAATGCTTCGAAACAAGCACATTTAGCGATCCCGACTCAGCATTCGTTGATCCGTAAAATTAGCTCTCTGCCAGATGTGGGAGAGACTGAATTAGCTAAATTGCTCCAGTTTCAAATCGGAGAATCGATCCATCTTCCATTTGAAGAACCGATCTATGATTTTGTGAAAATCGGTTCGATCGTACCTGAAAAGAAGGATAAAGGGACTGCTAGTGAAGATGATTTTACATTAGACGAATTAACGGTAAGTGTAGAAAAGGAATTACAAGGTCCTCGTAGTGAAATTCTTTTCTTTGCTACATCGCGAGAATTATCAGAAGGACTGTTAGAGACATGTGAAGACGCTGGCTTTAAACCGTTAACTGCAGAACTTAGAGCATTAGCACTGCAACGCTTATTACTTTATGCTCACCCTAGTTGGCTGCAAGAGACAGAGATGATCGTTGACGTTTCTAATGATGCCGTTGATATCCATATTTTTAAAGATGAGTTAATCGTTTTTTCTCGGACGATGGAAATTAATCGCACTGAAAATGTGATTAAGAAAAATACTTCAGACGATGTTCTTTCATTTGCTGATGAAGACTTTTCTATACAAGATGAAGTTGCAGCTACTTTTGATGTGACGGAAAGTGATACAGAGGACTCATATCTTGAAGAAATACTGAATGAAATTCAAAAAGCGCAAAACTTCTATCGATATTCGCTAGGAGAGCGTGACAGTGAGTTCAAGCGTATCATTGTTACTGGAGAAAATACGGCAAAGGTTTTCAACCGTTTACAAGAGCGATTACCAAGTGAAGTGACGAAAATCGATTACAATTCCATACTAGATTTTGGGTTTATGCAACATGATTTACTAGATAGTTGTAGCGTTGCGATTGGATTAGCGATGCGCGGCAATGAGAAAAAAGACAAGAAAAAGAAATAATCTATTAATTTTGCGTTTCAAAAGGATTGGAGCGATAACAGTGAACATAAGCATTGATTTGTTACCTCAACGAGTAATAAAAAAAGAAAAAGGCTTACCTATCATTCCTGTAGTTGGAGCCTTTACGGTCATTGCCGCCGCTAGTTTTTTGACATATACGTATTTTGAGACTAAAAACTCGGTTCAATCGTTAGAGCAACAAGTGGTAGCCCAGACGGCTGAACTTCATCAGCTTGAACAGGATTTTATAACAAAAACTACGGGAATTACAGAGTATAACTATGTTGATTACTATACTAGTATGAATACGTTTTTAGGCGGGATTTATAAAGATACTGTCGACTTAAAAGAACAGATGTATATGCTGTTGCCAGATAAGGCGGAGGTAACGAATTATTCCTTCATTAATAATGGCGACCTTTCGATGCAGGTGACTTTCCAATCGAAAGGAGATGCTGCAGTTTATTTAAATCGTCTTATTAATTCTAACCTGGTCTCTAATGCTCAAGTAGAATCGATTTCAACTTCTGATGATGATTTCTTGTATCAATCTCAATATACCTTAAAGCTTAATACGTTAGTAGGTGAAGGGTCATGAGTGAGTGGCTGAATTCAAATAAAAAAGCAATTTTATATGGTATCTTAATCTTCTTTCTTATTTTAGCAGCATTTTACTTCTATTTTGTTAAACCTTTACAAGCAGAAGAAAGAAGTCAGCAAGAAGAACTGCAACGAGTTCATACAGAAATCGCTACCTATCAAACAAAGATCGATAAGTTAACACCACAAACGTTAACCTCCCTTCAACGTAAGGCATTACTAGATCGTGTGCCAATGCGAGCGAATGTTGAACAGGTAATTGCTGATTTAGAAAAAACAGAGCTAAAGACGAGCGCTGTCATTGAGGATGTATCGATTAGCATTCATAACAATGAGAACGAGCAAATTGAAGGAACTGAAGGAGTAGAAGAAAACGAACCAGAGTCTTGGAAACATATATTCGATGATGAATTATACTCACTTCTTGAGTCTCAAGTGACGGACGTAAATCAACTTAATGTGTCTTATGTTGAATTAAATATCAATATGAACGGTAAAGAAGAGGATGTTCATTCATTTATTGAGGAAATTGAAAAGCTTAAACGAATTATCCATGTTCAAAGCTATGATTTTTCCCTAGATGATGAGACAGACAGGCTAGAAGCTAACCTCAACCTGCGTGCGTTTTATTGTGAAGATTTTTCAGAGTTTATCGATGTAAAGCAAGACTTTAAATTAGATTATAAGTTCGATCAAAGTAAACTTAATCGCTATATTGAAGTCAATACCGAGGTAAGTAGTGGAACAGAAACTAATAATGAGACAGGAACGAGTGGTGAAAATACAAACACGACACCAAGCACGACGGATTCGTCATCTCCTTCTACTAGTACCGAGTCAAAACCAGTTCAACAAACACAACGATATTTTCAATCCACATTAGGTGAAGCTGATGCTAATCTAGCCTTCTATGTGGTGCAAACTGGTGGATATAATACGGAACCGACTTTATATGAACAAGTAACAAAATTACGTAATGCGGGGATTTATCCACGTGAGATAGAAAGAGAAAAAAATCAATCAAATGAAACGAGATTTGTCGTTTATACAGGACTCACTCATGACTTAGCTTCAGCTGAACGTTTAGCTAATTATTTAACGTCTCTAAACAAAGATTTCAAATCATGGGTTGATTACCTTCCTTATCGAGTAAACAACACAGCTTCATTAGCAAAAGAGGCACATGATGTTGTCATCGCAACAACTGCTGTGGTGACTAACGGAATTAATGAGCCTAACTACCAACTGCCTGTAGAACAAATGGAGCTCATTTCAGCTAAAATTCGTGTCTATGAATTAAAAGCAAAAGAAGCAATCAATAGCAGCTCGGATACAAACTTGAAAATACAGCTTGAAAATACGTTGACTTATGTCAAACAAATCGAAAATGCATTAAAACAATATCAAAGTCAAAACAACCGCGCGCACTTGTGGCAAGCACAAGGTGCAATGCTTGATTTCATTTTAACTTTAAATGGATATGTAAGTTATACGGAAAAGTAAATTCAGCCTTAATAGCTAGTTTGATAGAAAAGGAGCTATAGACATGGCCATACAAAAGCGTAGACGGTTAGGAGATCTACTCGTTGAAGCAGGGGTTATTACAGAAGATCAACTAATGGAAGCACTTCATGAACAAAAGTCAACGAAAAATCGTTTAGGTGACCAACTCGTTCAAATGAATTTTGTTGATGAACAGCAAATTATTGAGGTCCTTGAGTTTCAGCTTGGCATTCCTCATATTAATTTATATAAACAAAAAATTGATCCAAAGATCATTGGAATTATTAATGAAGAATTAGCACGCCGTTATCAACTTCTTCCAGTAAAACGAACAGGAGACAGGCTGCTTATTGCGATGGCTGACCCGCTTGACTACTTTGCCATTGATGATATTCGTTTAAGTACTGGTTTTGAGATTGAGCCAGCAATTGCCAAGAAGGAAGAGCTTCGTCTTGCTATTAATCGTTATTATGGCATGCAAAAATCGATTGAGCAGATGCTTAAAGATATAAATACAAATGATGATGAAGAATTGTTAATTGAAGCACAGCAATCGGATGATTCACCTGTTGCTAAAATGATTAATCAATTAATTCATCAAGCCGTTCAAGTTGGTGCTAGTGATATCCACATTGATCCACTAGAAACGGAGACGGTTATTCGCTTCCGTGTCGATGGAGTGCTCCGGCCAGAACGAACGATACCGAAAAATATGCACAATGTCCTCGTATCCAGGGTGAAAATTTTATCTGAATTAAATATTGCAGAAAAGCGTTTACCGCAGGATGGTCGTTTTAAGATGGATGTCGATCTTCGCAAAATTGATTTGCGTGTGTCGTGCTTACCAACGATCTTTGGAGAAAAGGTTGTTATGCGACTTTTAGATGCAGGGAATGTTTTACTAGGCATCGATCGTCTAGGTTTCTCTGAAAAGAATGAAAATAATTTTAAAAAAATGCTAAAGCAAGCATACGGGATTCTTCTTGTTACTGGGCCAACTGGAAGTGGTAAGTCGACAACATTATACTCTGCGTTATCGAATATCAATTCAGATGATGTAAATATCATTACAGTAGAAGACCCCGTGGAGTATCAGTTAAAAGGCATTAACCAAGTACAAGTAAACTCTAGCATCGGTATGACATTTGCTAGAGGCCTTCGATCGATCTTACGACAAGATCCAGACATTATCATGGTCGGTGAGGTTCGTGACTCTGAAACCGCTGAAATTGCTTTAAGATCTGCAATGACAGGGCATTTAGTATTAACGACTCTTCACACCAACGATGCGGTTAGTGCTATTAGCCGTTTGATTGATATGGGAGTTGAGCCTTTCTTAGTTTCATCTGCCCTTTCTGGTGTCGTCGCACAACGACTTGTTCGTCGAGTTTGCCCATCGTGTGCAACACCTCATGAATTAACAGATGAAGAGCGACAACTGTTTGTTTCAAGAGGAATTGAAACGACGAACATCGTAAAAGGTGAAGGCTGTGCGGCTTGTAACAGCACGGGTTACAAAGGACGAATGGCGATCCATGAAACGGTGATGATTGATGATTATCTTCGTGAAATGATCACGAGAAAAGCAGCAGACTCAGAGTATCGCCATTACGTAGAACAAAAAGGTTTTATAGCGATGTTTGAAGATGGCCTAATGAAAGTCGCTAAAGGTTTAACAACGTTAGATGAAGTATTTAGAGTAACGGTTGGAGAGTAGGGGATCTGTTTTGGAAATTAATAAACTATTATATTTTGCTTTTCAAAACGGTGCATCAGACCTACACATTACAGTTGATACGACACCGATTGTCCGCATTAACGGGAAATTAAAAAAGGTCGGTTCACAATATTTAACAAAAGAAATGACACTAGACTTAGCCAAACAAATTACTACACCAAGTCAATTTGAAAAGTTTGAACAAACGAGTGAACTAGATTTTTCCTATGCACTCCAGGATGCCTGCCGCTTTCGTGTGAATTTATTTAAACAAATGGGAGCAATAGGGATCGTTTGTCGTGTAATTAACAGCAAAGTCCCAACCATTAGTGACCTGAAACTTCCAGAAGTCGTCAAGTATTTTGCTAGACAAACACAAGGGTTATTACTTGTGACAGGACCTACAGGGAGCGGTAAATCAACAACGTTAGCAGCTATCATTGATTATATTAATGAAAATATGAGTAAGCACATTTTAACTTTAGAAGATCCGATCGAGTACTTACATCATCACAGGAAAAGCATAGTCAACCAACGTGAAATTGGACAAGATAGCCAGTCCTTTTCGATCGGACTACGGGCTGCCCTAAGGCAAGACCCAGATGTCATTTTAGTCGGTGAGATGCGTGATTTAGATACGATTCGAACTGCTATTACTGCTGCAGAGACAGGGCACCTCGTTCTCGGTACCCTTCATACGACAACAGCTTCACAAACCGTTCACCGTATTATTGACGTGTTTCCAGGAGAGCAACATCAGCAAATTCGCATGCAACTAGCGAGTACGTTATTAGGTGTCATTTCTCAACGTCTTATGCCAACTGCAGATGAAACAGGACGAACCGCAGCACTAGAGATACTCGTAAGTAATCCTGCTGTTGCGAACTTAATACGTTCAGATAAGATCCATCAAATCTTAACGGTATTAGAAACGAGTAGAAGCAGTGGGATGCAGACGATCAATATGGCAGTTTCCGATCTTGTAAATAAAGGGATCGTCACTCGTGCTGTCGCTGATGAATTTGTTCCAGGTTGGGATCAACACGAGTAGAAATCTTGTATGAAAGGGAGAATAGTATGCTCTTTCTCTATAAAGCAATCGATTCACAAACGGGAAAAGAAGTAAAAGGGAAATTATATGCACCAACTCAAGAGGTGGCCGTAAAGGAACTTAAGGGCCAAGGTCTTTATATTGCTGAACTTTCAGAACGTAAGGATACGGTTTGGAACAGGGACTTAAATGAGTTAAACATCGTTATCGGTAAACCAGTGAAAAATCGTGATTTCGTTGTTTTCTGTCGTCAGTTGGCCACTTTACTTAAAGCTGGGACTCCAATTACAGAGTCGATTCGAATTTTATCAGAGCAGGTGTCTTCTAAGATTTTCCGCAAAGCACTTGATGATGTATATAATGATATTCGTTCTGGTACTTCGTTTTCAGAGGCCTGTGCCGATTTTCCAAAGATTTTTGATAAAATCTTCGTTAATATGGTCCGTGCAGGTGAAACGAGTGGAGATTTAGAAAATGTTATGGATCGCTTAGCAACATTTTATGAAAAAGAACACCGCGTAAAAGAAAAAGTGAAGTCAGCGATGATGTATCCAATTGTTGTTTCTATTATTGCGGTCGCTGTTGTTATCATTTTGCTAACAAATGTATTACCTAGTCTCTTAAATAATTTAACGAGTATGGGGGGAGAAATTCCTGTCCCAACTCAAATCGTCATGAGCATTTCCGATTTCCTTATTTATAAATGGTACTTAGTTCTATTATTTGTCGCTTTGTTTATTCTACTTTCTATTGCGATCTATCGTAATCCGAAAGGACATTTTATGATAGATTACGTTAAATTAAAATTACCTGTCTTTGGTCTTTTATTTCAAAAGACGATCATTGCTAGGGTAACGCGCACAATGGCTTCTTTATTCGCGAGCTCCGTTCCCGTCTTACAAACTTTAACAATGAGTTCAGAAATAGCTAATAATGATGTTATCGCCAAAGTTCTGAATGAGTCAAAAGAGTCATTAAGAGCTGGAGAAAGCTTATCCGAACCGTTAGCAAAAAGCTGGGTATTTCCAAAGATCGTTAGTCATATGATTAAGGTAGGAGAAGAAACAGGACAATTAGATACAATGCTAGAAAAAGTAGCCGATTTTTATGAAGAAGATGTAGAACAAATGGCTTCACGTATGAGTGCTATCATTGAACCTTTAATGATTGTAATTTTAGGGGTTGTAGTCGGTACAATCGTCCTTGCTGCCATGTTACCTATGTTTTCGATTTATGGCAATTTTAGTGGTTAACCCAAGAAGAACAAGACTTCAATTTGAGTTTTGTTCTTTTTTTGTGGCTTTTTCCTATATTAAAAGGAACATCACTCTTTTAAAGAGAAGCCTTTATTTAGAGACGATTTGCTTGCTATGAAGAGAGCCGATTTTAAATAAACGATTTTCTCTATTAAATTTATTCTTTTTGTTCTATCTACTAATTGAAATTAATAGAATAGAATTAAGAAAATAAAAACAGGAGAGGAGCGAGTGATGGTGGAGCAAGAAAAGCAAAGTATTTCGGTCAAGTTGAACGGTAAAGAACATTCGTTTCATCAAATAGAGAAGTCAAGTGAAAATAAAGCAGTACCAGAAGTTGAGGTACCTTCCAAACCGCAAAGCCACATAGCGCCGTTAGAACAGACAATTCCGCCAACCCCGAAAAAAGAATGGGGAGCTAATAATGATGAAGAAAAAAAACAAGACATTGCTGTAGAAGCTTCTGAAAAGATTGATGAAACACAAAGTTATTTTACCAATAACATTATCGATTTTAATCAGATGAGAGAAGAAAAAGAAACAAAGGAACAACCATTTTGGGATGATGGTAATCGAAAGTGGATCCCGAAGCTGCCACCAAGCAAACGAAAAAAGAAGACAGCAGAACGAATTAAAAATACATTAGCTGATCTTCCCATTTCACTTATCGTTGCAGGTATTTCAGCCATTATCGTTGGTGTCGGGTTCGGATTTATGGTGTTGACCGCATTTACTGGGGACAACGATGGAACGACAGCGTCACTCATGCCGCCAACAGGGGAAGTAGAAGCAATAGCAGCAAATGGACAGGCTGCAGGGGTTGAGGTAACCCTGCCCGATTTATCGGTTGAGATCGTCCAAGGCGGTGCGTTCTCAACAAGTGAAAAGGGAAATGAAATCGTATCTGCCATTAAAGATAGAGGACAAGCTGCCGTATTAAAAACGGACGGTGACCCTATGTATATGTTCATCGGTCTCGGTCTTCAAAAAGAAGAAGCAGGTCGCTTAACACAAATTTACCAACAGCATGGTCAGGACACTTACGTTAAACCATTTGCTGTTAACGGTTCGTTACAATCGATCGATAATGAAGCGGTAGCAGAGTTTTTTACGCAAGGTGGAAGCATGTTTAACGATTTAGTGCGATTTTCTGTCGCTGGCCTTTCTGGACAAAGTGTCGCCATGGAAAATATCGATCAATTTTTAGGTCAATATCAAAAGTGGAATGATCAAGGTGCAACTGTCATTGCTCAATTACCGGAAAGCGCACAACCCCACGCGCAGCAATTTATTACAAGTATGTCGGGTGCCGCAGCGGAAATTGCAGGATATAAAGGCGAACAAACAGATGGTAAGCTATGGGGTATTCAACAACATCTACTAGAGGCATTACTAGCCTATGATGCTCTAATTCATACATTGAACTAAGGAAAAAGAACTCATCTTCATTAGATGAGTTTTTTTTGTTGTGAACGTTATGTAATCCTGGGAGAGATAGCTTCATTTAGGAGCAAATGTTTAGATAGTGTTAATTTTTCGGTATAAGCCTATAAAATGAATAGTATGATTTGGTATAGTTTAACTAATCCTTGTACAATAAACCTATTGATGTTGTTCAAAAAGGAGGAAAAAAAGGACCGAGAAGTTCGAGGCGGTATAGTTTCGAGTAACGGAGTGTATGATCTAAATACATGAGTAACGGAGAAGCAAACCAACATAGAAATTCGACAGTAATTTTTCCCAGACTTTTTGAACTCCTATTAGATATTATTGTAAAGGATGTGCCCTTCATGAAACCATTCATTTTAGCCTCAGGTTCACCGCGACGCAAAGAATTATTAGAACAAGCGCAAATTTCTTTCACGATACAAACTAGTGATGTTGATGAAACAATCGATCCCGCATTATCCCCAGACGAATTAGTTCAGTCCCTAGCATTGCAAAAAGCAGAAGCTGTATTCGAGCAAAACCAGCATGCGGTCGTATTAGGTGCTGATACGATTGTCGTACTGGATGGTCAGGTATTAGGTAAACCCAACGACCGTGAGCATGCAAAAGAAATGTTATCTGCGTTATCAGGAAAGAAACATTCCGTGTTAACAGGTGTTGCAATCTTGGACAATGAGCAACAGAAGATATTTTCTGTTGAAACTCACGTGCAATTTTGGCAATTAACGAATGAAGAAATAGAGCGATACTTGGATACGAACGAACCATTCGACAAAGCTGGATCCTACGGTATACAAGGGTTTGGAGCAACATTAGTCGAAGCGATTTCAGGTGATTATTTCTCAGTTGTTGGATTACCGTTAGCCTCGACTGTTCGAGAGCTTAGCAACTTCGGAATTACCCCCAATTTTTAAATGAAAAATCCCTATGATTATTGGATGAAATGAAGAAAAATGGCAAACGCTAGAAAGGTGAGGATGATATTTTGACCAAGCAGTCCTTTCTAATTCGTGATGTTCCAAGTCATGAGCGCCCTCGTGAAAGACTTCTCGCCGAAGGAGCAAGGTTTTTGTCGAATCAAGAGCTGCTTGCGATTATTTTACGAACTGGTTCGAAGGAAGAATCCGTTTTACAGTTGGCCCAGCGTGTCTTACAAAAATTTGATGGGTTAACGATGTTAAGAGAAGCGACTGTGGAAGAATTACAAGAAATCAAAGGAATTGGTGAGGCGAAAGCTGTTGAAGTTTGTGCGGTATTAGAGTTAGGAAGGCGAATTACAAGCTTAAAACTTGATGACAGGTACGTTATACGGTCACCAGAAGATGTGTCTCGGTACGTAATGGAGGACATGCGGTCTCTAACGCAGGAGCATTTCGTATGTCTTTATTTGAATACGAAAAATCATGTTCTTCATCGTGAAACGATCTTTATCGGAAGTTTGAATGCGAGTATTGTCCATCCAAGGGAGGTGTTCAAAGAAGCCCTTCGCCGTTCAGCAGCATCATTTATATGTCTCCATAATCACCCTTCTGGTGATCCAACCCCAAGTAGAGAAGACATTGAAGTAACCAAACGATTAAGCGAATGCGGAAAAATAATTGGGATCGAACTATTGGACCATGTCATAATTGGGGATCGAACGTATATAAGTTTAAAGGAGAAAGGATATTTGACATAAAATATTAAGAAATCCAATATTTCACTAATTGTAATAAACGTGTAAAATTATCGCATAAGGAACTTTGAGACTATTCTTTTGCAGCGATATTCAGTATAATAAACTTTATGAGTTTTGGGTTTCATGAAGGGAGATACATAGATGTTTGGTGGTTTTTCAAAAGATTTAGGAATTGATTTAGGTACGGCTAATACTCTTGTTTATGTTAAGGGTAAAGGCGTTATTGTTCGTGAGCCTTCAGTAGTAGCACTGCGAACGGATACAGGTTCAATTGAGGCGGTAGGTAACGATGCGAAAAATATGATCGGTCGTACTCCAGGAAATATCGTTGCTGTCCGTCCAATGAAAGATGGTGTTATCGCTGATTTTGATACAACGGCAACGATGTTAAAGCATTTTATTCGACAAGCTCTTCGACAGCGTTCGATTTTTACTAGAAAACCGAATGTTATGGTATGTGTTCCATCAGGAATTACTGCTGTTGAAA
Source organism: Alkalihalobacterium elongatum (assembly GCF_019024285.1). GTDB lineage: Bacteria > Bacillota > Bacilli > Bacillales > Bacillaceae_F > Alkalihalobacterium > Alkalihalobacterium elongatum. Next base: position 37,456 of record NZ_WMKZ01000004.1, on the reverse strand, counting down.
AACGAGCAGTTGAAGATGCAACGAAACAAGCTGGTGCTCGTGAAGCGTATACAATTGAAGAACCATTTGCAGCAGCAATCGGTGCTGACTTACCAGTATGGGAGCCAACAGGTAGTATGGTTGTTGATATCGGTGGAGGAACGACAGAAGTTGCGATCATCTCATTAGGTGGTATTGTAACAAGTCAGTCGATCCGTGTCGCTGGTGATGAAATGGACGATGCAATTATTCAATATATTAAAAAGACTTATAATCTAATGATCGGTGAGCGTACAGCCGAGGCATTAAAGCTTGAAGTTGGTTCAGCAGGTTCTCCTGAAGGTGTTGAAGATATGGACATTCGTGGTCGTGACCTCGTAACAGGTCTTCCGAAAACGATCACAGTATCAGCAGTAGAAATCTCTGATGCGCTAAAAGATACTGTTGATGCAATTGTTGATGCAGTGAAAAATACGTTAGAGAAGTCACCACCTGAATTAGCTGCAGATATTATGGATCGTGGAATCGTATTAACAGGTGGAGGAGCACTTCTCCGTAATTTAGATCGAGTACTTAGTGATGAAACGAATATGCCAGTAATCGTTGCAGAAGATCCACTTGATTGTGTGGCGCTTGGTACTGGCCGAGCATTGGAAAATATTCATTTATTCCGCTCAAGAGCGGGGATCACGGTTCGTTCCGGTCGCAAATCGTAATTGTAAGTAGGTGTAGACAATGACATTTTTCTCAAATAAACGGCTCATTGTCTTAATGGTGAGCATTATAATACTTGTTGCGTTAATTGGATATTCCATGAGTGACCGTGACCGAGTAACTTGGCCAGAGCAATTTATGAAGGACACTGTTGGATGGGTTCAAACCCTCGTTTCCAAACCCGCTCATTTTGCAGCGGGTTTCTTTGAGAATCTAAATGAATTACGAGGGATCTATGAAGAAAATCAAGTATTAAAAGCAAGATTAGAAGAATACGCTCAAGTGTCTGTTGAGCGAAATATGTTAAAAGCAGAAAATGATACATTAAAAGCAACTTTAGAAATTGAAGAAACGTTAAGTGATTTTCGAATGCGAACTGCAACGGTTATTCACCGAAATCCTGATCGCTGGAGTGAATACATCGGTATTAACCGTGGTTCCGAGCATGGCGTTCAAAGAAATATGGCGGTAATCACATCAGGTGGTTTAATAGGTAAAGTCCATCAGGTGGGACAATTCTCTTCTAAAGTACAATTGTTAACGGACAACGATCGCACAAACCGAGTATCTGCTATGGTGCAAGCCGATGAACCTGTGTATGGATTTATCGAAGGCTTTGATCAGGAGACAGGTCTGCTTCTTTTGAAAAAATTAGATATTGATGCAGATATTGAAATAGAACAAACTGTAACAACTTCAGGCCTTGGTGGAGTTTATCCGAGAGGCTTAATCATCGGAGAAATTGTTGAGATTGAACCAGATGAATACGGATTAACGAAAAATGCTTTTATTCAACCTGCAGCTGATTTTTATGGACTCGATTATGTTATGGTCATTGAACGTACCAGTACGACGTTAGAGGCTGACTTATCGGAGGGAGATGGATTGTGAACCGAATTCTTCTTCCTTTAGTCATGTTATTACTCTTTGTCATTGAGGGGTCTATTTTTCAAGTATTCGCGCCAGAACAATACAACAGCAATCTTCTTTATATCCCTAGGTTCATTGTTGTAGCAATGGTTATTATCGGAATTTTTTTAGGTAAGACTCACGCAATTATTTATGGTTTAATTTTTGGACTTCTTTATGATGTCGTTTATACGGAATTACTGGGCGTTTATATGTTTTGCCTCGGTCTCATCGGGTACCTACTTTCATTATCACATCCATATGTAAAAAGAAGTTATACTCTTGTTGTTTTGATTACTTTACTAGCCGTATTATTCGTTGAGTATTTTACATTTGGAATTAATTCTATGCTTAATATTACTAGTATGGTGCATGATGAGTTTTTACAGCAGCGTCTGCTCTCAACCTTGGCATTAAATTTTCTTTTCTCACTGATTATTTTGTATCCTTTGCGTAAGTATCTTCTTTACTTAAAACGGTTAGAAGAAATACAAAAACATTAAGTAAATTCATTTTTCTCATAGTAAAAAGAGGAGATTTTAGTCTTTTTGTAGAATTAGGAGTAATGGTGTAAATGGATTTAACCTACTTTGAGGTGAACTATAAATGTTACAAAAGAAACACCACGTTACAATAAAAGGAACGAAAGACGGATTAACTTTCTTATTAAATGATAATTGTAGCTTTGAAAGCATTGTGAAAGAGCTTAAAGAAAAGTTGTCATCCAAGCATTATGAGAAATCGGATGGCCCTGCAGTAAAAGTTCATATTGTTACGGGAAATCGTTACTTAACCGAAGATCAAGAAAATGAACTTCAAGAGCTCGTATGTAATGGTAAAAATTTAATAATCGAACAAATTGAGACGAACGTTATTACTAAGGAAGAAGCTGAACGTATTGCAGAGGAAAAACAAACGGTAATGGTCTCAAAAATTGTACGTTCTGGACAAGTTTTTAAAGTGATTGGAGACTTGTTATTAATTGGTGATGTAAACCCAGGCGGAGCAGTTGTTGCAACAGGTAATATTTTTGTTATGGGGGCATTACGAGGAATGGCTCAAGCTGGAAGTGATGGCGACGAAAGTGCAGTAATCGCTGCATCCGTCATGGCGCCTTCACAGTTAAAAATCAGTGAACATTTGCGACAAGAGCCTAATCGAAATGAACAAGTAGACCGTCAAATGGAATGTGCATACATAAACTCCAATGATAACACGATTGTTTTAGAACGAATTCAACAATTGCCTTGGTTACGTCCAAGTTTAAACAGGTCACCAGAAAAAGTGACCTCATAAACGGATAATCGATTGGAATTTGAGATAGAGGAAGAAAGGGGAAATATGTGTGGGAGAGGCTATCGTAATTACTTCTGGAAAAGGGGGCGTCGGGAAAACGACAACTACCGCTAACATCGGAACAGCCCTAGCCCTTTCAGGTAAAAGAGTGTGCTTAATAGATACAGATATCGGTCTTCGAAATCTTGACGTTGTTATGGGACTTGAAAACCGCATCATCTATGATCTGGTTGATGTCGCAGAAGAACGTTGTCGTTTACAGCAAGCTCTTATTAAAGACAAACGGTTTGAATGTTTATATTTATTGCCTGCAGCTCAGACGAAAGATAAATCGTCTGTAACTCCAGAGCAAATGAAAACGATTGTTGAGGAATTAAAGCGCGATTATGATTACGTTTTAATCGACTGTCCAGCGGGTATCGAACAAGGCTTTAAAAATGCTGTAGCTGGAGCCAACAGAGCGATCGTTGTGACAACTCCAGAGTTATCGGCTGTCCGTGATGCCGATCGAATTATTGGTTTGCTAGAAAAAGAGGACGTTGAACCACCATTACTCATTGTAAACCGAATTCGTAACCATATGATGAAAAGTGGAGAAATGCTTGACGTCGATGAAATTGTTAGTATTCTAGCAATCGAATTACTAGGTATCGTCGTTGACGATGAAAACGTCATTAAGCATTCAAATAAAGGAGAGCCTGTCGCTTATCATACAGGAAGCAAGGCGTCCACTGCGTACCGTAACATTGCTAGACGTATTCTCGGTGAAACCGTTCCTCTTATGGCTTTAGGAGAGGACAAAGGAGTCTTCACAAAAGTAAAAAGATTTTTCGGGATTAGATAAATGAATAAGTAGTTAATAGCGGAATGGGTGTGTTTAGTGCCCATTCCGCTTTTTATTTGGATTTATTATGGGTTAACGGTCCAGCTAGTTAGTGCCCGTTCGATCGTTTGATCAAAGGAAAAGGTAATCAAAGCGAGCGAATGGAGCCCGAGCGGAAGCTATATTGAAGATGAAGGTAATCAAAGCGAGCGAATGAAGCCCGAGCGAAAGCTAGATTGGATACGAAGGTAATCATAGCGAGTGAATGGAGCCCGAGCGAATGGAGCCCAAGCAAAACTGCGAAAGAAAGAGATGGTCATCTTACCTCATCATCTTAACCATAAATAAAGAATATTAGCGTAGAAGCGATCACCCCCTCACCCCATGCCCTTAACAATATTCCCTTCCCGATCTACGATAGTTTCTCGAAACAACAACAACTAATGCTGTACTCTCTAATAGGCCAAATTAGCCGTATTTTCAACTCATATGTAGTTTTTTCTATGATAGCGTTTACATCGTTTTAATAGGGAAAACCTTGTTAGATCTTCTTTCAATACAGAACACAGTCAAATATTTTTATGGCACAATCTAATTAATCAAAAAAGTCAGAAACTCCCTAAAGAGCAAAACTTAAACGACAATCCACGAATTGACTTCATCTTTTTTTAGTCATAAAGACTTATTAACCGATAAGTTTTTACGGCATTACAAACACATTTCTTTGCAATTAAGTTTAACAAACCAAACAAAAAGAAAAGTTGAGGGGGTACAGGAAGTGAAGGTTTCCGATCTTTTTAAGTTTAAGGATGAGAGGACAAAAATATTGCATTTCACGTGGTTTGCCTTTTTTATAGCCTTTTTCACATGGTTCAACATGGCGCCACTGGCAACGACGATGCTTGAAAGCTCAGATTGGTTGACGAGAGAGCACATTTCCGCTCTCGCCATTATAAATGTGGCATTGACAATACCAGCCCGAATTATAATTGGGATGTTACTTGACCGATTTGGTCCGCGTCTTGTTTACTCGAGCTTATTAATTGTAATGTCAATCCCGACGTTCATTTTTGCTTTTGGCGATACTTGGTCGCAGATGATGATCTCAAGACTTTTATTAAGTAGTATAGGCGCAAGCTTTGTAATTGGGATCCGAATGGTAGCCGAATGGTATCCTCCAAAAGATGTTGGTTTTGCAGAAGGAATATATGGAGGCTGGGGGAACTTTGGTTCAGCAGTTGGTGCCATGTTGTTACCTTGGATCGCTTTAACGATGTTTGGTGGTGACAATGGTTGGCGTTATGCGATTGCTTTAACAGGTGTTTTCTGTCTCGTCTATGGCGTCATTTACTACTTAAACGTAAGAGACACCCCTGAAGGTAAAGAGTACATTAAGGCAAAACGTACTGGGGCAATGGAAGTTAGTAGCTGGGGGGATTTAGTTCAGCTAATCATTTGGACCGTTCCACTTGGCGGTGCTCTAGCAGTTCTATCTTGGAGACTAGAGGGAATGGGCTTTATCTCAACCAATGTTTTATACGCCCTTTATACCGCTATTGCGCTTACTTTTGTTTACCAAGTATATAAAATTTTAAAAGTGAATGTGCCTATTTTAAAACAAGGTGTACCAAAGGATGATCAATATAAATTTAAGAATGTCGCCGCCTTAAACAGTACGTACTTTGCTAACTTTGGTGCAGAATTAGCGATTGTTTCAATGCTTCCGATGTTTTTTCAGTTAACCTTTTCACTAAGTGCGACATCCGCAGGTTTAATTGCTGCATCATTTGCTTTTATTAATCTAGTTGCGAGGCCACTTGGTGGTATGTTGTCTGACCGGATGGGAAGTCGTCGAAAAGTCATGCTTATATATATGGTTGGAATTACATTAGGACTAGTAGCTATGGGATTTATAGACTCTTCTTGGCCACTCGTTGTAGCCGTTGCTGTTACGGTGTTAACTTCTGTTTTTATTCAAGGAGCAGAAGGTGCTACATTTGCGGTTATTCCGATGATCAAAAAGCGTCTAACAGGCCAAGTTGCTGGGATGGCTGGTGCATATGGGAATGTAGGGTCGACGATTTATTTAACACTCTTCACCCTTGTTACACCACAGCAGTTTTTCTTCATACTAGCAACGGGTGCATTTCTAAGCTTTGTCATTTGTTTCTTCCTATTAGAAGAACCAGAAAACTCATTTACTGAAGAGTACCACTTATCATCTGTGGATATGGACGAACCAGTTGTAGAAGAAGAGGAGAAAGTATTAGCGAAGAAAGCTCTATAAAGCTAGCATTTGAAATTCACCAAATAACTATAACATTTTATAGCTCAAAATATACAGAGTTCTGGAGGGGTTAAGATGGAGAAGAAGAAACTTGTACTAGTTGGGAACGGAATGGCTGGAGTGCGCTGTATTGAGGAAATTTTAAAATTAAATGGGCGTGAGCAATTTGATATTACGATCTTTGGAAGTGAGCCACATGTCAATTATAACCGCATTATGCTTTCTGCAGTATTGGCTGGTGATACGACCATAAAAGATATAGAGATTAATACCTTAGAATGGTATGAAAAAAATGAAATTGAACTTTTTACAAGTGAAACTGTTACAAAATTAGATACGGAAAACCAAGTTCTGTATACGGATAAAGGTCGCGAAATGAAATACGATCAAGTTATTATCGCAACTGGATCCAATCCATTTATATTACCAGTGCCTGGTGCTCAACTTGAGGGTGTTATCGGATTTCGAGATATTAAAGATTGCGAGACAATGATTGACTCTGCAAAAAACTACAAGAAAGCCGTCGTTATTGGTGGAGGATTACTAGGTTTAGAAGCTGCACGTGGATTAATTAATCTAGGTATGGAAGTGGACGTGGTCCATTTAAATGAGTATTTAATGGAGCGTCAACTTGATCCAGATGCGGCGAGACTTCTCCACGCAGAGCTAGAAAGACAAGGCATGAATTTCCTCATGCCAAAGCTCACCGAAAGGATCGAAGGCACAGATCGTGTTGAAAAAGTTGTTTTTAAAGATGGATCGGAAACAAAAGCAGATCTTGTTGTCATGGCAGTGGGCATCCGCCCAAATAGTACTTTAGCCAACGAAAGCGGGATAGAGGTTAACCGCGGTGTTGTTGTAAATAATTACATGCAGACGAGTGCTCCGAATGTGTATGCCGTTGGCGAATGTGCTGAGCATCGTGAAGTAGTCTATGGATTAGTTGCTCCACTATATGAGCAAGGTAAAGTGCTTGCTCAACATATTGTCGGCGAAAATGCTGGAAAAGGTTATCAAGGATCTGTCTTATCAACAAAATTAAAAGTATCAGGTGTTAATGTCTTTTCAGCAGGCGAGTTTATGGATGATGGGGCTACCAGAAGCGTCAGGGTTTATGACGAATTTGAAGGTATTTATAAGAAAGTGATGATCCGTAATAACAAAGTTGTTGGAGCAGTACTATTTGGTGATACAAAGGAAGGTACGAAGCTCCTTAGTATGATTAATGAACAAGCTGATGTTTCAGACATGGCGCCAATCAATATTTTGCAAAGCGGTGGTGGAGAAGCCGAAAGCTTAACTGCAACACTTTCATATGGTGATCATGTGTGCGGATGTAATGGCGTTTCTAAAGGAGCGATCGTTTCAGCAATTCGTGAACAAAGTCTTTGTTCCGTTGAAGAAGTAAGTGGCTGTACAAGTGCAGGGCGCTCTTGTGGGACGTGTAAACCAATGATTTCTGAATTACTTGCAGATACATTAGGTGATGAGTTCGATGCTGCTGCAAAAACAGATTCACTTTGTGGGTGTACGGATTTAAGTCACGAGGAAGTTGTAGCTGAAATTCGTGAGAAAGGTTTGACACATACTCGAGAAGTGATGAATGTACTCGGTTGGAAGAATGAAGGTGGCTGTTCGAAATGTCGCCCAGCAATTAACTATTATTTAGGAATGGTACATCCAACAGGCTATGAGGATGAAAAAGAATCACGCTTTGTTAATGAAAGAATGCATGCAAATATACAAAAAGACGGGACGTACTCTGTCGTACCGCGAATGTATGGTGGGGTTACAAATCCAACTGAACTAAAGCGAATTGCTGAAGTCGCTGAAAAATACAATGTTCCACTCGTGAAGTTAACAGGTGGACAAAGAATAGATTTACTAGGTATTAAAAAAGAAGACCTACCGAATGTTTGGAAAGAAATTGGAATGCCATCAGGTCATGCTTACGGAAAAACACTTCGAACCGTAAAAACATGTGTGGGGGAAAGCTTCTGTCGATTTGGTACCCAAGATTCGATCGGTATGGGTATTGCACTAGAGAAAAAATTTGAAGGCTTAAACACACCGCATAAAGTAAAAATGGCAGTATCGGCTTGTCCGAGAAACTGTGCAGAATCAGGAATTAAAGATGTTGGTATTGTCGGCATTGAAGGAGCTTGGGAAATCTATGTCGGAGGAAATGGAGGTACCGAACTTCGTAAAGGTGATCTTCTTTGCAAAGTAAAGACAAGTGAGGAAGTACTTGAAATAACGGCAGCCTATTTACAGCTTTATCGAGAAAATGCGCGTTACCTAGAGCGAACGTCTCATTGGATTGATAGGGTAGGGCTTGATTATATCATTGAGCAGGTGATATCAAATGATCAAAACCGTAAAGAGCTAAGTGCAAGAATGGATGTTGTCTTATCAACTGTAAAAGATCCATGGAGTGAGATTTATGAAAGCGACGAACTTCAGAGTGAACTATTTAAAAATAAACATGTAGAGATTATTCAATAAAAGGGGGAACTGTCGATGAGTAAAGTTGGAGCAGGAAGCAAAGTCATGATTGGAAAGCTAACGGATATTCCTGAAAAGGTCGGTAAAGAGGTAATTATCGGAGTGAATAGTATTGCTGTATTCCGCTTACCGAATGGAACTGTTCGCGCTGTTGAGAACAAGTGCCCGCATAAAGGCGGGCCTCTCTCACAAGGCATTGTAGCTGGTGAACATGTTTTTTGTCCGTTACATGACTGGAAAGTTTGTTTAAGCGATGGGTTAGTTCAAAAACCAGATACAGGTTGTGTAAAAACCTATGAAACGGTTGTTGATCGTGGAAATGTTTTTCTAATCATTAACTAGAATACTAGAAATAGAACCCTATAATTACTTTCGTTAGCTTATTAGGGATCAAGAGGGTGTTGAGAATGAGTGATTTAATTCAATATTTCCGAGAAAAACAGATGAAGCAAAGCTCTGAACAAGTAATGAAAGGACGTTGTCCATATTGCAGTATGCAATGTTCAATGGAATTAATAGAAGAGCATATTATTGAAAGAAAACGTTTTAAGGTCAAACCGAATAAACAAGATCCTACTTCTGAAGGAAGGCTGTGCATTAAAGGTCTTCAAGCACATCAACATGCGATTAACACAGAACGAGTAAAATATCCGCTTTTAAAAATCGATGGAGAATGGGTAAGAATTTCTTGGGAATTAGCTCTAGAAATGATTGCAGAAAAATTCTCGAGTTTACAACAAGAATATGGTCATCATTCAATTGGAGTTTATGGTGGGGGATCTTTAACTAACGAGGAGGCCTACTTACTAGGGAAATTTGCTAGAGTAGGCTTACAAACGAAATATATCGATTATAATGGGCGTTTCTGTATGAGTGCTGCTGCATCTGCAGCTAACGCAACATTTGGAATAGACCGCGGAATGACCAATGGTTTGACAGAAATTCAGGATGCAAAGTGTATCATCTTAGCTGGAACAAACATTGCTGAATGCCAACCAACTATTATGCCTTATTTCCGTAAAGCTAAAAAGAATGGTGCTTTTATCATTGCAATCGACCCTCGTGAAACAGCTACAACGAAGATGACCGACTTGCACATTAAAGTAAAACCAGGAACGGATGCCAACCTAGCAATGGGGTTACTAAAAGTACTCGTAGATGAAAGGTACTGTGATGAAACTTTTATAGCTGAACGTACTAAAAATTTTGATGAAGTAAAACAACAAATAAGTAGTATTTCTCTCACTGAAATAGCTAATCATTGTGGTATTTCTAAGGAAGAAATCATGGAAGCAGCTCGTCAATATGGTAAAGCTGAAACAGGAATGATCTTTACTGCTAGAGGTGTTGAACAACATACAAATGGGTATGAAACGGTTCGGCATTTTTTAAATATCGTCTTAGCAACAGGGAAAATTGGGCGGCATGCATGCGGATATGGTGCAATTACTGGTCAGGGTAATGGTCAAGGTGGCAGAGAGCACGGTCAAAAAGCGGATCAACTCCCAGGCTATCGGTCAATTGAAAATGACGAAGACCGAAAGTATGTCGCTTCAGTATGGGAAGTTGATGAAGCGGACTTACCTCGAAAAGGTGTCTCTGCTTATGAGCTAATCGAAAAAATTGATGAAGAAGAAGTCAAAGCTTTATTTCTAATGGGATCAAATCCAGTAGTTTCAAGTCCAAATGCTATTTTTGTAGAAAAAGCATTGGAAAAACTTAATTTTCTAGTGGTTGTAGATATGTTTGTTTCCGAAACTGCTCGTATGGCTGATTTAATATTACCAACAACGTCTTACTTAGAAGATGAAGGGACGATGACAAATTTAGAGGGGCGGGTTGTTTATCGACATGCTGAACGTAAAGCACCTAAAGAGGTTAAGCATGATTGGGAAATCCTTTGTGAGCTAGCAAAAGTATTAGGAAAAGAAGAGAAATTTAATTATCAAAATGTAGAAGAGATTTTTAATGAACTACGTAAGGCTAGTAAAGGTGGAATAGCTGATTACTATGGCATAACATATGAACGAGTAAAAGATGGGGGCGTATTTTGGCCATGTCCAAAGGAAGGACATCCAGGGACTACCCGATTGTTTGAAAAGTCGTTTCATACAAAGGATGGTCTAGCAGAATTTAATGTTAACAAAAAATTAAAGGAGAAAGAGAAGATAACAGAGGAGTTCCCCCTAATATTAACGACTGGCCGATTGATGGAGCATTATTTAACAGGTGTTCAAACGAGAAGAAGCCAAGAGCTGTTCGAGCGTTCCAAACAACCTTATGTTGAAATTCATCCAGAGACTGCTAAAGATTATGGGATTGAAGACGATATGTTGGTACGGATTGAGTCAAAGAGGGGTTCTGTTCTCGTTAAAAGTAAATTTACTGATCGCATTCGAAGAGATACGTTGTTTGTCCCTTTCCATTGGGGAGACTTTCAATGTATTAATCGTGTAACGAACCCAGCCTTGGATCCAGTTTGCCGAATGCCAGAGTTTAAGGTGAGCTACGTAAACATCAATCCGAATCAGCTAATTAAAGCAAAGATAGAAGCAGATAAACAATCAGTTGTTATTTAGACGGTATGGAGGGGGATGCTTAATGAATAGAAAAGGAAAGGTATACTTGGTAGGGGCTGGTCCTGGAGATCCTAAGCTGCTTACAATTAAAGGTTTGGAAGCGATTCAAAGCGCAGATGTAATTGTCTACGACCGGCTAGTTAATCCTGATATGATCAAATATGCCAAAAAGGAAGTAGAATTAATTTTTTGTGGTAAAATGGCAAACCAACATACTATCCCGCAACATCATATTAATGAAATTTTAGTATTACAAGCTAAACGAGGAAAGCATGTTGTACGGCTTAAAGGCGGTGACCCATGCATGTTTGGTCGAGGTGGAGAAGAAGCGGAATACTGTGCGGACCATCAAATAGAATTTGAATTCATCCCAGGAATTACGTCTGGTATTTCTGTGCCTATGTATGCTGGAATTCCAGTAACCCATCGAGACTACAGCTCTTCGGTTACGTTTATTACAGGTCACAGACGATCTGAAACAAAGAGCCTAGATATTAACTGGAAACACCTTGCGAATAATGTTGATACACTCGTTTTTTATATGGGACTTTCTAATCTATCAGCGATTTGTGAAAACCTTATAAAGTACGGGCGAACACCAAATACCGCGATCGCATTAATAGAACAAGGAACAACGAACCAACAAAGAACACTTAGTGGTGAACTTGAAACGATCGTAGAAAAAGCAGCGTATGCTAACATCCAATCTCCAGCTATTATTGTTGTGGGAGAAGTAGTGAACTTAAGGGAAAAGCTCGCTTGGTATGAAGAGCGCCAGTTGGAAGAGATGTATGATTATGAGGAAAGCCACATTGGTTAAAACATACGATAATGCCTGTGGACACACAATTTGTGTGTCTTTTTATTTTCTTTTCCAAGTTCTGTGCCTACTACAAATATTAACCAACTGTTATTTAACTTGTGATTTCTAATTTCTACAGGAAAACGGCACTATTTACGCGCCTACAACGGTAACTTTTGATTTTAGTAATCTCTCATTATCCCTCTGATTTATGTCATATAAAGAACGGACAAGTCATAAGATAGAGTAAAAAAGTGGGACGAGACTAGAAGAATCTGTCGGGAAAAGGATGGGGTATGTAATGTCTAAACGAATCGATAAAATTAGAAGGCAAATTGAGTCTAGAAGAAGAGAGGCCCAAGGGAAAGGAGCCCGAAAAGAACGAGAACGATCAGCTCCACTTTTATATGATCGACATTCAGAATCGCGGGATGAACCAGATTTTTATGTCTTTCAAGAAAAAAAGAAAATCGGCACCGAGGAAAAGTGGAAACAAAAAGATTGGTTTTTAATGCGTTCAATGATAGCTGTTGTTTTGTTTTTACTTGTTGCCATTATGTTTAATAGTGGAATGCCACAACTTGAAAATGCAAGACAGGTTGTCAAACAGTCGTATGAGCAAGAGTTTCAATTTGCCGCTATAGCTAACTGGTATGAAGAACAATTTGGTCGTCCATTAGCGCTCTTACCAATGTCTATGGATGTAGCACTTGAGGATACAGAAGAAGCACCTCCCGTAGCTTATGCAGTTCCTGCTACAGGCCAGATCCGCGAAGACTTTCAGCAAAACGGAACAGGAATTCTCGTAGAAACAGAGATTGATGCTAACGTTGAAGCCGTTAAATCAGGACTTGTTATTTTTGTAGGGGAAGAAGAGAGGCTTGGACGTACGGTCGCTATTCAGCATTATGACGGAGGCCAATCATGGTACGGAATGCTAGAAACTGTTGATGTTAAATTATACGATCATATAGAAGCTGGTAAATCTGTTGGTAAGGTTTCAGCTAGTGAGGAAGCAGGCAAAGGAATTTATTACTTGTCAATTAAAGAAGGCGAAGACTATATTGATCCAAATGATGTGATTAGTTTTGAATAATTCGCTTCTTTCAAAAATAAAAATAAATCCTCTATTTTGGTTCGTACTCGGTATGGGTATTATAACTGGCTACTTTCGAGAAGTTATCATGGTGTTTTTGATCGTTTTTATCCATGAAATGGGTCATGTATTTGCTGCAAAGTGGTTTAAATGGAGGATTTCTAAAGTTGAGTTGCTTCCATTCGGAGGAGTGGCGGAAATGAATGAGAGTTCAAATCGACCGTTTCATGAAGAGTTGATTGTCATTATTTCGGGCCCAGCACAGCACCTTTGGATGATTGGAGCATCTTTTCTTTTGGTTCAGACTCCTATATGGTCGACAGCAGATCATCAGCTGTTTGTATGGCATAATCTAATGATCCTAGGATTTAACCTATTGCCTATATGGCCATTAGATGGTGGACGTATTTTACATCTAGCATGTACGTATAAACTCCCGTATAAGCAAGGACAGAAATTGACATTATTACTTTCGATAACTGGCATTATCATTATTGGTTTAATTAGTTTGAAATTATTTCCTTTTCATTTAAATTTATGGGTTGTTTTAACATTTTTATGTATTGCAAATTATTTAGAGTGGAAGCAACGACACTATGTATTTATGCGTTTTTTACTAGAACGTTTTTATTTACAGGAACGTCATTTAAGGCATCATTCGATTAAAGTTCATCAGCATATGAAGGTCCGCCAAGTATTAGATCAATTTCGACGCGGGCATCAGCATATAATTACGATTGACCGAAATCATTGTATTACCGAGAAAATGTTATTAGATGCTTATTTTAACCAGAGGGCGATCGATCGCCAATTAAAAGAAGTTTTTATTTCATAGGTGCTACTATGCACATCGTAGAAATGAACAGTTCACGATGTACCATATTAATGGATAGCAACCTTAAAACAGCCATTTCCTAAATAAGTTGAGTTGAGTGCAAAAATAAAAGCAGACGAAGGTTAAATCGTCTGCTAAATTTTATGTTTAATTACAAGGATGGTATGTAAGAACAGGTTGTTTAAATGTCATGTTTAATTTTTCTCTTAAATCTGATATTGAAAAAGGTTTTTGTAAATAAGCAGTATAGGAATCATACTCACTAAGTTGGTGATTTAATACCCCCGTGCTAGTCACAATCGTACGAACAGGTTTGTTGAGCTTTTCCTGGACGGTCTGACAAAGCTTGATCGAGTCCATGTCAGCCAATTGGTCGCTAACAATAAGGAAGTTGAGATCGTCTGGTAGAGCTTGAAGGAAATCACGACCATTATCAAAGTAAATTACATGATAACCAAGCTTTTCTATATGATAGGTTATCAACATTGCATGAGCTGGCTCATCCTCAACCAAATAAATAAACGTCCTACCCATAACTCCTCCCACAATATGAAAAAAATGTATAATTATTAAATATATTTATATTAATATTAAACCTTTGTAAAAAATATAGCAATTTCTTTATAAAAAAATTTACAATTTAAACTAGAATAAAAACGAATTTTGTTGTTTTTTTATAGTCTCCCTTCTTAGGTGCTGCTTTTTACTATTGGACTGTTAACCAAGCAAAAGCTTCACGCTAAAGCGTGAAGCTTTTTGAAATAGTAAAATGTTTACGAAAACAGCTTTTTTATAAAATGGTGTTTCGTGAACTTTAAAATCGGCAGTTCTTTCTTTCACGTATAAAGATGACTATGTACGGAAGAAGAGAGCTAAAATAGTAGTAACATCTTTTCACTTTACTAAAGATATACAGTACAATAAGAGGATATAAACTAAAGTTGGTGATGGTAGTTGTATCGAATGTATTTTAATATGGCAACGAGAGAACGACGAGCTGCGATACTCGAAGATGAAAAAGTAGTTGAACTACTTATTGAACGCTCAGTAGAAAATCGCATTGTTGGTAATGTATATAAAGGGCGAGTAGTAAATGTGTTACCTGGGATGCAAGCTGCTTTTGTAGATATTGGGCGTGATAAAAATGCATTTTTATACCGGGATGATTTGCTTTCTTTTCAGAAGCTGCCATTGAGCGATGAAGTAAAAAAGAAAAAGAATATAAGTGAGCTTGTAAAAAAAGGAGAAGAGCTTCTCGTTCAAGTTACAAAAGAAGGTTTTGGAACGAAGGGGCCACGACTTTCAGGAGTTGTTTCGTTTCCAGGAAAATACATTGTTTATATGCCGAATGGTAATTACATTGGTGTTTCCAGAAAAATTCGCTCCGAAGCAGAAAGAACAAGATTACAGTTACTAGGAGAAGAGCTTACTATAAATGAGGAAGGTTTAATTATCCGAACGGTTTGTGAAGGGGCTAGCCGTGAAGAAATCGAAGAGGATATTCGAATTCTAAGAGGGTTTTGGGAGGAAACTTGGAAAGAAAAAAGAGAAGCAAAGCCTCCAGCCCTAATCCATCAAGATACAGGATTAATTGAAAGGATTTTTCGAGACTTCTCCTTAGATCATGTAGAAGAAATTTTCATTGATAATTTTTCTGATTATAAAAGGATTGTAGATCTTCTCGGTCCCCAACGAAAAGAAAAGTTGAACTTTTACCAAGGCAAGGAAAACATTTTTTCGGAATATGGTATTGATAAAGAGTTGGATAAAGCTTTGAGACGGCAGGTCTGGCTGAAAAATGGTGCCTATCTAATGATCGATCAAACCGAAGCATTAACTGTCATCGATGTTAACACTGGAAAGTTCATAGGAAAAAATGATTTACAAGATACGATTAAACGTACGAATATTGAAGCATCAAGAGAAATAGCAAGGCAGCTTAGACTTAGAGATATTTCGGGGATCATAATCATTGATTTTATTGATATGAAAGCTGAGCAGGATCGAATAGATGTACTAAATTATTTCAAGAATGCTCTAGAAAAGGACCGAACTAAAACAAATGTTCTTGGTTTAACTGGGCTAGGGCTCGTCGAGATGACGAGGAAAAAAATTAGGCAAAATTTGCAGGACAGCTTATCGAAAGTTTGCCCAACCTGTAAAGGAAAAGGATCAGTTCTATCAAATGAAGCGCAAGCTTTCCATGTTGAAAGGTTATTGTGGGAGTATCGTGGCATGGACCATGAGGCGCTTGTATTGGAGCTACCACCACATGTGTCTGAAGTTTTACGTGGAAAAAAGGACGAGCATCTTAAGCGCCTAGAAGAAGCTCTGCATTTTAAAATTTTTATTTTTGAAAATAGAGATATGATAGAACAGCAATATGGAATTCCCTTTATGGGTAGCCAGTTAGAGGCGCAGAAAAAGCTTGAACGTTTAATGAAAGAACATTGACTTTTATTTTTAATTTATGGTATCATATTTTTTGTTAGTTATTTGGATCGCACCCAAAAAGCTACAACCGCACAGAACAGGTTTTCTAAAGCTACGATGTAGCTACCTGCAAATGGCGAGTCTTAGAAATTGAGGAGGTGCAAGTACATGTACGCAATTATTGAAACAGGCGGAAAGCAAATCAAAGTACAAGAAGGTCAAGAGGTTTACATCGAGAAGTTAAACACTGAAGATGAGCAAGTGACTTTCGATAAAGTACTATTTGTTGGTGGTAACGACGTTAAAGTTGGAGCTCCATTTGTTGAAGGTGCTTCTGTAACGGCTAAAGTTGAAAAACACGGTCGTGCGAAGAAGATCACTGTTTACAAATACAAAGCTAAGAAAAACTACCGTCGTAAGCAAGGTCATCGTCAACCTTACACAAAAGTTGTTATTGAAAAAATCAACGCGTAATAGGTAAAACGATGATTACAGTTCAAATAGAACGTAATGAAAAGCGACACATACATTCTTTTACGATGAGTGGCCATGCAGAGGCTGGTCCTTATGGTCATGACATCGTCTGTGCAGGTGCTTCTGCTGTTTCATTTGGAGCGATCAATGCAATTGCAGAGCTATGTCAAGTGGAACCTCACATTGACTTAGAAGGTGACGGAGGCTTTCTCCGCTGTACGGTTCCAGATGGACTAGACGTACAAACTTATGAGAAAGTACAACTTCTTTTAGAAGGTATGATCGTAGCCTTACGCTCAATCGAAGCAGAATACAGCAAGCATATTTCAATCCAAAATTAGGGGAGGTGAATACAATGTTAAAAATGAACCTTCAATTTTTTGCAAGTAAAAAAGGGGTAGGTAGTACAAAGAACGGTCGTGACTCTATCTCTAAGCGTCTAGGTACTAAGCGTGCTGACGGTCAAACTGTAACAGGCGGTTCAATCCTAGTACGTCAACGTGGAACTCGTATTTACCCTGGTGTAAACGTAGGTAAAGGTGGAGACGACACGTTATTTGCGAAAGTAGACGGCGTGGTTAAATTCGAGCGCGTTGGTCGTGATCGCAAACAAGTAAGTGTATACCCAGCAGCTCAATAATGCTGCCAAAAACTCTTGAACTCATATGAGCTCAAGAGTTTTTTTATTTTATTAATAATGGTGCCAGGCACATAAAAGGTGCCTGGCACCATTATTAAAGAAGGAGATTTATGTATAGGAAGCGAATTACTTATACATGATGAAGGATAGGGTAGACGAGATGGTGATAAAATGAGGTCTATATCTGAAATTAAAAAATAGTTGTTCAAAAAATGAAAGCGATGGTTGGTTTCAGAGATATAGCTGTTCACGATTATCAAAAAGTGAATTTAGATATATTAGAAAGTATCTTAATGAGGTATCTAACTGATTTTCAGCAATATTCAAAAGTGGTTATCATGGAAAAGGAGAGTGACATGGAATGAAATTTACTGTAATTGGTTATTGGCATGGTTACCCTGAAGCAGGAGAAGCTTCAAGTGGGTATTTAATTGAAAAAGATGATTTTCGTTTACTCATTGATTGTGGCAGTGGAGTTGTAAGTCAACTACAAAACTACTGTCCAATTGAGGAAATAGATGCGTTAATTTTTTCTCATTATCATCATGATCACTTCTCTGATCTGGGTGTTCTTCAATATGCGCGTTTATTACATAACACGTGGAAAGCGGAAGAAAAGAAATTAGTTGCTTATGGTCATTTACTTGATAAAGAAAAATATAATTTAATTTCATACGAGCCGCATGTTACAGCAATACCTTATAATCCTGAAAAGGTATTAAATGTAGGTCCTTTTTCAATTTCATTTTTAAAAACAAAGCATCCTTCGCCTTGTTTTGCAATGAAAATAACAGACGGAAATACAACGATTGTTTATACAGCAGACACGAGTTATTTCCAAGAATTACATCAGTTTGCTTTAGATTGTGACTTACTTGTTGCAGAATGCACCTTTTATGAGCACCAAGATCCTACTGCGGCTGGCCATATGAACAGTCGAGATGTCGGTATCCTTGCGCAAAAAGCAAATACGAAACAGTTACTTTTAACACACTTACCACATTTTGGTGATCGAAACCAATTGGTACAACAAGTTGAATCATACTATCAAGGCCCATTAGAATTAGCAAGCACAGGTTGGATTTTTGAAAAATAAGGAATAGAGAAGGGTGGAGTCAGAAAATTGCTCCACCCTTTTACTATATTTTTAAGAAATTAATCTGTTGTTTCAGTTTCTTCGATAGGGATTTCCTCGTTTTGGTCATCCGTAAAATCTTCGTTTACTTCCCCGCACGCTGCTAAAACACTAACGGCTAAAGCACCAGACATTAAAGTAAGTAACCATTTTTTCTTCATTGTTTCTACCTCCATTGAGTTCATTTTCTAAAGAATATTACTCACGAGACAGGTGACATGGCTTTGCACATAAGCAATCGCTGATGTGTTAATGCCATCATACTAGAAAGAAATTGGAAATATAAGAGAGACAAGTTTATTTTTAGATAATTACAAATCCTTCATATACTTTTACATAATTTCTTCATCACATGTATTTTTCTGTTCACGAGAATTTTTTGATCTTGTTAATAAAATTACAGACCATTAAATAAAAAGGTGGGAAATGTAGAAAATTGGCGATATATCAACAGGCATTAACATATTCGTAGATATTAAGAAAACCAGATATTAAGAAAATATTAAGTGAAATAAGCATTTATTAATTGAAATATTAACAACTGTTTATATTAGTTTAACGTATTGTTAATGCCTACTCATGAATCCCTTAATATTTAAAATTTATACTTGTAATCGAAATGAAACAAAAGAAACACAAAAACAGTGTGATTAGGAGAAGGAGGAGCAATACGATGAAATTTAGAGGTAGAGTTTTATCAGTAGTTCTAGGGGCTTCAATTATGGCGTTAGCAGCATGTGGTAGTGGGAATACTTCAGAACCAACAACAAATGATGGTGGTACAACAGGAGGAGATAATTCAAACGAAACTCCAACAGAAGAGGTAGCAGAGTTACCATCGGGTACATTACAGATTCGTGGATCGGATACAATGGTTAACTTAGGACAAGCGCTAGCTGAATATTACATGGATAATGTGAACGAAGATGCAGGTCTTGCTGTAACTGGTGGAGGATCAGGTACTGGTATTACAGCATTAATTAACAATGACGTGGATATCGCTCAATCTTCACGTGCGATTAAAGAGGAAGAAATTCAATCTGCAGCGGAAAATGGTGTAGACGTTCATGAGTTTGTAGTAGGTCAAGATGGTGTTGCGGTAGCAGTACACCCTGAAAACCCAGTAACACAAATGACAATTGCTCAATTAAAAGACATCTTTACTGGAGTAGTTACAGATTGGTCAGAACTAGGTTGGGAAGACGGTGGAGAAATCTCTGTATATTCTCGTCAATCAAACTCTGGTACGTATGTATTTTTTAATGAAGTAGTAATGGATACAGAAGATTTCGCTGCAGGTGCAATGTTTATGCCTGGTACTTCAGCAATTAAAGAAGCAATCGAGCAAGAAGTAAATGCAATTGGTTACATTGGTGTAGGTTATGTGGATGATAAAGTTACAACGTTAGAAGTCGCATTAGATGAAAATTCTGAGTACTTTTCCCCTTTAGACAAAGCAAATGTAGCGAGTGGCGATTATCCAGTTGCTCGTCCATTATTCTTCTATACAAACGGTACCCCTGAAGGTTTAGTCTTACATTATTTAACTTGGGTCCTACAAGATGAGGATGCAAAAGGACAAGTAGAAGCAACGGGCTTCTTTGAAATCGGTGCATATCAAGAAGATAATAAGAAAGTATATTCTGATTTAGGTCTTGAGTGGTAATTAAATAAAAATCACATAGCTTAGGAATTGCCCAATTAGGGTAATTCCTATAGTTATGATTTGTACTAGAAACTTGTTTAGAAAAGGTTTGGAGGGGAAACCGTGGGATTGCAAGCTGAGAAAACATCTGACAGTAAAGAATTAAATCAACTCAAACTTGTAACGAAAGAAAAGTTAACTCAGAAATCGTTCAAGTCCAATATTATGGATTATTTAGTTGAAAAAGCCTTTTTCATATTTGGAATGATGGCTATATTTATTTTAGCTATGATACTATTTTTCCTTTTAAGAGAAGGTTCAGGAGCTATTCGAGAGGTAGGATTAATGGAGTTTTTAACAGGTACTAGATGGTATCCTTCATCACCACAGGGAGCAGGGTATGGTGCACTTCCATTTATTATTGGTTCATTTATGGTAACAGTAGGAGCGCTTGCTATTGCTATACCTTGGGGAATATTTACTGCGATATTTATAGCAGAAGTTGCTCCTAAAAGAGTACGTGAATTTTTAAAGCCCGTTATTGAAATACTAGCAATTTTCCCGTCTGTTGTATTAGGGTTTATTGCCTTAGTTATTTTATCACCAATCATTGCAAACGTATTTAATTTATCGAATGGATTAACGGCTTTAACTGCATCTGTTATTCTTTCGGTTATGGCTCTTCCTACGATTATTAGTATTGCTGAAGACTCATTAAGAAGTGTACCAAAAGATTACCGCGAAGCGGCATATGCTTTAGGTGCTTCTAAATGGGAGACAATCAAAATAATCATTGTTCCAGCTGCTAAGTCAGGAATAGTTGCAGGTTGCATGCTAGGTTTTGGTCGTGCCGTAGGGGAGACAATGACTGTCTTAATGGCTGCGGGTAACGCAATAGATATGCCTTTACGCGAATTCTTTGGGGTTGTAGTACCAGACTTTTTAACGTCAGTTCGTACACTTACGGCCAATATAGCTATTGAGGGGTCAGATGTAGCGTGGGGAAGTCTTCATTATAGTGCATTGTTTGTAACTGCATTAATTCTATTTACTATCACATTCGTAGTTAACCTTATTGCAGATATTTTAATTTCAAAGCAAAGGAGGAAACTACAAAATGACTAAACAGATGACAGAAAAATTATGGTTTACAGTTTGTGGTTTTTTCGCTGCGATGACAATTGGTGCACTCCTCCTTTTGCTCTATTGGATAGTGAGTAATGGAGCACATGTTTTAAGTTGGACATTTATTACAGACCGCCCTCGGAGTAATATGACTGAAGGTGGAATATGGCCAGCGATTGTAGGTACTTTTTATGTTGCTTCACTAACTATTATAATATCTGTTCCCGTAGGAGTAGGTGCTGCTATATATCTAAATGAATATGCTAAACAAGGACCTGTGGTTCGGATGATAAGAATGAGTATTCGAAATCTAGCAGGTGTACCATCGATTGTATATGGACTTTTTGGTTTAGCTATCTTTGCCTCGATGCTTAAGTTGGGAACGGGTCTAATTACTGCAGCTATTACCTTAGCGATTATGGTCTTACCATGGGTAATTACAGCTACAGAAGAAGCATTAAAAGCTGTACCTACATCTTTTCGTGAAGGTGGGCTAGCATTAGGGGCTACAAAATGGCAAACGATTCGCCAACTTGTTCTTCCTTCTGCGATTCCTGGTATGGCAACAGGTTCTATTCTTGGCCTAGCCAGAGCTGCTGGAGAAACAGCACCAATAATATTGACAGGTGCAGCATACTTTTTACCAGTATTACCCCAAAGTGTTACGGATCAATTTATGGCATTACCTTATCACCTATTTATTTTGGCAACCCAGCATGCACAAACGGCTGTTGTACGACCAATTGCATATGGTACAGCACTTGTATTAATTATCATGGTTGTTCTATTAAACTTATCAGCAATATTAGTGAGAAACTATTATCGTAAGAAAAATGAGTTGTTATAAACTAGGTAGGTTAAAATAACTTACTTACAAGATGGGATGTAAGAAGCATTTAAATAAAGGGAGGATAAACTAATGGCAATATTAGAAACTGTGGTGAAACAAAAAGAAAATCAGAATATAGAGACAAAAATTCAAGAAAATATCTTTAATGTAAAGGGATTAAACTTATGGTATGGA
The DNA here is from genome assembly GCF_019024285.1 of Alkalihalobacterium elongatum. Taxonomy (GTDB): domain Bacteria; phylum Bacillota; class Bacilli; order Bacillales; family Bacillaceae_F; genus Alkalihalobacterium; species Alkalihalobacterium elongatum. The sequence goes on along the minus strand of NZ_WMKZ01000004.1, from coordinate 15,155 downwards.
AACGACCAAGCATTAAAAAATATTGATATGCAAATACCGAAAAATGGTGTTACTGCAATTATTGGTCCATCAGGCTGTGGAAAATCTACTTTCTTAAAAACGCTAAATCGAATGATTGAATTAGTACCCATAATTAAAATCAGTGGGGAAGTAATCTATCATGATACGAATATCTTTGATCCTTCGGTTAATTTAGTAGAGTTAAGAAGCGCTATTGGTATGGTATTCCAGAAGCCAAACCCGTTTCCGAAATCTATTTTCGATAATGTAGCATTTGGACCACGTGTTCATGGATTAAAAGATAAAAAGAAATTGGCAGAGCTTGTTGAAAAGAGTTTACGAGGAGCGGCACTTTGGGATGAAGTGAAGGATAGATTAAATGAGTCTGCTCTCGGATTATCAGGAGGACAACAGCAACGTCTTTGTATTGCGCGCTGCTTAGCTGTACAACCTGAAGTGATCCTAATGGATGAACCTACTTCAGCACTTGATCCACGTTCTACTGCAAATATTGAAGAATTGATTCAATCCCTAAAAGAAGAGTACTCCATTATTATCGTTACTCATAATATGCAACAAGCAGCCCGTATTTCAGATAAGACTGCATTTTTCTTAAATGGTGATTTAGTAGAATTTGATGAAACTAATACAATTTTTACAAACCCACAACATGAAAGTACAGAAAATTATATAACTGGTCGTTTTGGTTAAGTATTGGTTTATTACCTCTGCCAGCTAATATGCTGGTAGAGGACAATGTAAACGTTTTTATTTTAACAAAACCTTTACAATCTTACGTTATACTATTTTTAAGACCATTATCATAAAAACACTTTGAACAAATTTATCTCTTTTTTAGGGTTTTGGGAGGGAAGAAAAATGGTGAATGGGAATAACATCCTCTTAATTTCTACTGATAAATCTCTCATCAAGACATTGCGTTATCGACTTGAGGAAGTAGGATTTGTTTTAGTTACAGCATCAAGTAATAAAGAAGCTATTGAATTAATTGCTGTAAAAAAACCGTTGACAATTATTTCGGAGATGCATGCCCCAGAAATTGATGGAATTGAACTCTGTCGTCAAATGCGCTATGAGGAAAAAAATTGGACGCCAATTATTTTATTATCAGAGCATTTCCATGAATTAGATGCCGTACTGGGATTAGAACTCGGTGCAGATGCTTATTATGCTAAACCAGTTCATTCAAAAAAACTTGTGGCAAAAATAAAAGCAATATTGCGACGCGCGCAAGTAGGATTAGGTGAAAATAAGAAAGTTACTGAAATGGTCTCCCATCAGAAAAAAAGTCGCAAACTTACAATTGGCGATATTGATATCTTTCCAGAAAGTTATACAGTCTATTATAAAAAGGAGCAGATCGAGTTAACGCAAAAAGAGTTTGAAATTCTAATGTTCCTGTATGAATATCGAGGAAAGGCAGTTTCAAGGAAGAAGCTTTTAACTGCCATTCGTGGATATGAAGAGCAAGGTGATCACCGAATTATTGATGTTTTTATTAATCGTATCCGCAGTAAAATTGAACCATCAACCAGTGAAAAAAAATACATTAAGACCATAAGAAATGTAGGGTACATGCTTCAAGAGACGAGTTCAAAAGTCTTAAGTTTCAGTTGGGTTGTAATCATATAAGGTTTAAAACATGCTGCTGGCTAAAATGTCAGCAGTATTTTTTTAGGAAATTACTAGAAAAAATATAGAAGTATATTCTCAAAAAATGTTGAAATATAAGGCTTTTAGGTTATTTGTGTCTATTTATTAATACTTATAAATGATCATATTTACAAAAGGTTTACACTTTATTCATATCAGGTTAATAGAACGGGAGTATTCTTAGAAACGTAGTAAGGAACACAAGCGCGCTAGGGAGGCATGGTAGAGAGGTTTAAAAGATTTAACTATGAATTAACCATTCTATCTATTATTAACAACAAATCAAACAACAATTAAACTCTTAGGGGGAAATATTAATGAAATTTTTCAAACGTTCAGCTTTAACTTTAGGAATGGCTTCAATGATGCTTTTTGCAACTGCTTGTGGATCTAGCAGTACTGAAACTGATACTGGAGGTTCATCAGCTAATGATAGTAACAATAACGATGCGGAGCCGAAACAAGAACAAGTAGAAGAATTATCTGGTTCAGTAACTATTGATGGATCTGGTACTGTTTATCCATTAATGGCTCGTTTAGCAGAAGAATTTATGTTAAATGAACAAGAAAATGTAAGTGTTGAAGTTAGCCGTGCTGGTACAAGTGCTGGTATGAAGAAATACGTAGTAGGTGAAACTGACCTTGCTAACGCATCTCGTGGAATTAAAGATGAAGAGCTTGAAGAATTAGAAGCTAACAATATTGAATCAAAAGAATTTAAAGTAGCATTAGATGGATTAACAATGGTAATTCACCCAGAAAATGACTGGGCTACAGAAATGACTGAAGAAGAAATTAAGAACATGTTTGTAACAGGTAACATTAAAGAAGATGACGTTGTAATGTGGTCAGATATTCGTTCTGATTGGCCTGAAGAGCAAATTAACTTCTACGGACCAAACGAGAACCACGGAACAAATGAGTTTTTCGTTAAGGAAATTATTGAAGAACAAGATCTAGTTGCAACTATTAACCTTCAACAAGAATATTCAACTTTAGTAAGTTTAGTTTCTGAAGATAAAAACGCAATTGCTTTCTTTGGCTATGGTTACTATGCAAACAACACTGACAAAATTAAAGCTATTGCAGTTGACTTTGGTAATGGACCAGTTGCACCTTCTTTAGACACTATTAAAGAAGATGGTGAGTATGGACCATTCACTCGTCCTGTATTTACAAACTTAAGCATTAATGCAGCTAAAGAAAAACCTCAAGTAAAGGCTTTTGCTGAATATATCTTTACTGCTGCTAACGACTTCGCTGGTGAAACTGGTTTTGCTCCACTTCCAGACGAAGAGTTAAAAGCTAACCTTGAATTTGTACAATCTATTAAATAAGTAACTTAATAACGTTTATTTAAAGATGAGGAGTGAAACACCTCCTCATCTTATATCATTTAAAGATAAATAGGGGTGGAATTTCCAGGGGAGCTGGAAATCTAGAAACAAGGAATCGTTCGAAAGGGGACAGTTTTAAATGGCTAAAGCTGTTAGTGTTAGAGAGTTAATACAGAAGAATAATAAAACGATGAGTGTTAGTAAAGTAAGTGGAAAAGTAATCCCTGTTCTTTTATTTGGTGCAGCACTTATATCGATTTTAACAACTGTAGGTATCGTCTTTACATTAATTTATGAGACTACTTTATTTTTCAAAGCAGTTTCATTTATCGATTTTTTTACTAGTAAAGAATTAAGACCATTAAGTCCAGTTGAGCCAAAATTTAGTATTCTACCACTATTGGTCGGTACACTAATGAGTTCACTAATTGCCATGCTTGTAGCTATTCCAATTGGATTAACTACAGCGATTTTCTTAAGTGAGTATGCTTCTGAAAGCACAAGAAGAGTGTTAAAACCACTTATTGAAGTTTTAGCAGGAATACCAACAATTGTATATGGTTTCTTTGCGTTTACATTCGTAACTCCACTTTTAAGAGAGTTCATCCCTGCATTACAGGCAACAAATGTATTGAGCCCTGGTATTGTTATGGGAATTATGATTATTCCAATGGTAGCTTCTTTATCGGAGGATGCTATGAACTCAGTCCCAAATGCTATGAGAGAAGGGGCATTAGCAATGGGATCAACAAAGTTAGAAGTGACATTTCGTGTTGTTATCCCTGCTGCAATTTCGGGGATCGTAGCCTCGTTCGTACTTGGAATTTCACGTGCGATTGGAGAGACTATGATCGTGACTATTGCAAGCGGTAGTTCAAAAAATTTAACATTTGATATCACACAATCAATGCAGACCATGACAGCTTATATTGTAGAGGTTACAAGTGGAGATGCTGCAGCTGGAACAACAGCCTATTATAGCTTATATGCTGTAGCAATGACTCTTTTTGTATTCACGTTATTGATGAACTTGCTTGCAAGATACATCTCTCGCAAATATAGGGAGGTTTATTAAAATGAAGTATATAGATACTGAAATCGTTCAAAAAAAGATGAAATCTCGATTGTTCTTAAATAAACTTCTTAAGTATTTATTCTTATTATCAACATTATTTGGCCTAGTTGTTCTAGCTATTTTATTATATCGAGTATTTGTAGAAAGTATAGGTTGGTTAAACTTTGAGTTTCTAACTAATAAACTTTCTACAAGTGCAGAACGTGCGGGAATTAAAGGTGCAATTGTAGGTACACTGTGGCTCATGTTGATTGTTGGACCTGTAACAATGATTTTAGGTGTGGGGACAGCTATTTATTTAGAAGAATACGCCAAAAAAGGAAAACTTTCTTCATTTATTCAGACCAACATTACTAATTTAGCAGGCGTTCCATCAATTGTATTTGGATTATTAGGTCTAACTGTATTTGTTCGAATTTTTGGGTTTGGACCTAGCATTATTGCTGGGGGATTAACGATGGCTTTACTCGTACTACCAATTGTTGTCGTTGCTAGTCAAGAGGCGATTCGTTCTGTTCCATCGTTTTTAAGAGAAGCATCATATGGGATGGGTGCTACGAAGTGGCAAACGATAAAGAATATTGTCTTACCGTCTTCGCTGCCAGGTATTTTAACTGGAACGATTTTAGCCTTATCAAGAGCAATTGGAGAAACAGCTCCATTAGTTGTTATTGGAATACCTGCATTACTTATTCCAATACCAGGTAGTATCTTTGACACTTTTACAGCATTGCCGATGCAAATCTATTACTGGACTATTGATTCAGTATTAGTTGATGAGTATGCAAATTTAGCTGCTGCTACCATTCTTGTTTTGTTAATCGTTTTGTTTGTTATGAACTCAATTGCAATTATTATTCGAAACAAATTTCAGAATAGATACTGATTAATTTGGGGGTATGTAAAATGTCATCTATTACAATTTCAGTAGATTACAATAAGGTTAATGAACAGGGAGAGAAAGAGGTTTCTCCTAAAGTACAAGATAATAAGAAGATTGTTTATCATACCAAAGATTTAAACCTTTGGTACGGTAAAGATCATGCACTGAAGAATATTAATCTTCCAATTTATGAAAATGAAGTAACGGCTATTATTGGGCCTTCTGGTTGTGGGAAGTCAACATATATTAAGACATTAAACCGAATGGTAGAATTAGTTCCATCAGTTAAGATTTCAGGTGAGATATTATATAGAGAACGTAACATTCTCGATAAATCATTTGGTGTAGAGGAATTAAGAACACGCGTTGGAATGGTTTTTCAGAAACCGAATCCATTTCCGAAATCTATTTTTGAAAATGTAGCCTATGGTCCTAAAATACATGGTATTCGTGATAAGAAAATCTTAAAAGAGATTGTTGAAAAAAGCTTGCGTGGAGCAGCGATTTGGGATGAAGTTAAGGATCGTCTTCATGAAAATGCTTATGGTTTATCAGGTGGTCAACAACAAAGAATTTGTATTGCAAGATGTTTAGCGATAGAGCCTGATGTGATCTTAATGGATGAGCCGACGTCAGCATTAGATCCAATTTCTACCTTAAAAGTTGAGGAGTTAGTACAACAACTGAAAAAAGACTATAGCATTGCAATTGTTACTCATAACATGCAACAAGCTGCTCGTATTTCAGATAGAACAGCTTTCTTTTTAACAGGTGAATTGGTGGAATATGATCAGACTGGTAAGATTTTCTCGAATCCTACTGATAAGCGGACGGAGGACTATATAACTGGTCGCTTCGGATAAAGAAAGTGATGTGAGTTTTTTATGATGATACGAGGTAGCTTCGAAACTGAACTTAAAGAAATTAAGTCAAAGATTTTAGAGATGGGCCAGGTCGTAGAAATGGCATTACAGCATGCTCTAGATGGGTTTAAAGCTAATGATCACCAAGTACTAGATGATGTTATCCGTAATGATCAGAATGTCAATCAATTCGAACTTCAAATAAACGAAAGTGTGACATTACTAATAGCGAAACAACAACCCGTAGCATCTGACCTACGTAAACTGATCGTGGCTCTTAAAATTTCTAGTGATCTAGAGAGAATTGGAGACCTTGCTGTTGATATAGCTAAAATAGGTAAGCGGGTCCCTCCGTCTGAACTTGATCATTTTCGAAACAATTTGATCACTTTATCAGAAAGAGCTACAGAAATGCTCTCGAGTGCCATAGCAGCTTATTATCATAGTGACATATTAAATGCGCAAAGAATTGCTATTCTAGACGATACGGTAGATCGAATGTATGCTGACTTTATACAAAGTTTGTTTAAAGTCCAGGAAAGCACTAATCATGTAGAAACTGCGATTAACTTGGCATTCATAGGTCGTTACATTGAACGTATCGCCGATTATGCAACAAATTTAGCTGAATGTATCGTTTATGAAGTGAATGGACAATACTTTGACTTAAATTAATTGGTTTTACTAAATTTATTTATAATTATATTATAAATAAGACTTACACTTTTATTTGTTTTACTAGTATAAAGACACTGCTATCTTATATGGTGGTGTCTTTTTATTTTTTGGCTGTTATAAAAAAACATTTTAGTTTTTGTACTTGGAAAAAACAAGATCAAAAAATATTATTAATACATCCACCTTCGTCTGGCAACAATAGTAAAGTCCTCATAAATAAAGCATCTGCAAGTAAATTCTTTAAAAAATACAAAAACTAAATAAAATTTACAAAAACTTAACATAAATTTATATTTACAATCTCTTAACAATTCCTTAGTATTGATGAGGGGATCTTTTGTAGAGATTTGTCGAAGGGGATACAATTACTTTGAAGGGATGATTTTCAGTTGGATTTACAAACAATACTCTTTGTGTTTTTTGGAGGTTTAGGTATCTTTTTATTCGGGATAAAATCGATGGGTGATGGTCTTCAGAAAATTGCTGGAGATGGATTAAGAGATATTCTAGACCGTTTCACGACTAATCCACTTATGGGTGTCCTTGCTGGGATTTTTGTAACGATATTATTACAAACCAGTTCAGGAACGACGGTCTTAACCATCGGATTAGTAAATGCTGGGTTTATGACATTACAACAAGCCATTGGAGTCATTTTAGGCGCAAATATTGGTACAACAGTAACAGCGTTTATTATCGGTATTAAGATTACTGATTATGCTTTACCAATTATAGCTTTAGGGGCCTTTTTCATTTTCTTCTTTAAAAATCGTAAAGTAAATAATTATGGTCAAGTTATTTTTGGTTTTGGTGCATTATTCTATGGATTAAAACTAATGGGGGATGGACTAAAGCCAATTCGTGAAGTACAAGCATTTGCAGATTTAACTGTAAGTATGAGTGAAAACCCGCTTTTAGGAGTTCTAATTGGTACTATTTTTACAGTTGCTGTTCAAAGTTCATCGGCTTCGATTGGTTTATTACAAACCCTTTATGCTCAAGGAGCAATGGATTTAAACGCAGCACTACCAGTATTGTTTGGTGATAATATCGGAACAACAATAACGGCTGTGTTAGCGGCAATCGGTGCGTCTGTTGCGGCTAAACGTGCTGCTGCTACCCATGTTATCTTTAACCTTATCGGGACAATTCTTGTTTTACTATTATTAGTGCCTTTTACTTATTTAGTAGAAACAATTCAAAGAGCATGGCAGCTTAACCCTGAAATGACAATTGCCTTTGCACACGGTATCTTTAACGTATCGAATACCCTTATTCAATTACCGTTTATCGCAGTACTGGCATGGATCGTTATTAAGCTCATCCCTGGAAAAGACTCTGCTATTGAATATAAAGCGGTTCATTTAGACGAAGCATTTATTAGACAGTCACCAGCGATTGCTTTAGGTCAAGGACAAAAAGAGGTACTAAGAATGGCTGAGTTAGCCGAAAAAGGACTTGTAGAGACGAGCCTTTACTTAAAAACACACCAGAAGAAACACGGTGAATTAGTACCACAGTTTGAAGATGCTATAAATAATCTAGACCGAAAAATTACAGATTATCTAATTAAGCTTTCTTCTCATTCTTTATCAGCTCATGACTCTAAGCTCCATCAAACGTTAATGAGTACCATTCGGGACTTTGAACGAATCGGTGACCATATGGAAAACATAATGGAATTGGTTGACTACCAAATTACAAATAAAGTTAAATTTTCTGATACAGCAATACAAGATTTAGACGAAATGTTCGAATTAACGATTTCAACACTTAGACAATCTGTGAAAGCATTAGAAACAAATGATATTGAAGAAGCTAGAGCAGTATTAGAAAAAGAAGAAAGAATCGATAAGATGGAACGTGAACTTCGTAAAAAACATATTATTCGTTTAAATGAAGGTCGCTGTACGGGACAAGCTGGTATCGTTTATGTGGATATCGTAAGTAACCTAGAACGTATTGGAGACCATGCGGTAAATATTGCAGACGATGTTATCGGTGAAGATGATTAATAAATAATTAAGGCTGACATATTTTTGTCAGTCTTTTATTTTTCGACAGGAATTTACAGTACTTCATCGAATACTATACTATCAGCATAGATATAGATAGGAGATGTAACTATGGGGGAAAACGCTGACCGATTTTTGGCAGCTTTCAATTCAATTGAAAAAGCACTAAAAGATCAATTAAATATGCACCGACACTTTTCTTTTTCGCGGATGATTGATGGAGCAAAGAAGAAGCATCCACTTGTTGCTAAATATGAAATAGATTTAAAGAAGTTTGCCGAATTAAGGAATGTGATTGTCCATGAACAAACGTCACCTGACTTTGTTATTGCAGAACCACATATTGAGATAGTACGAACGATAGAAAAAATTCATAGAGAATTAATTAGTCCAGAAATGGTTATTCCAAAGTATAAGCGACTCGTAAAAACCTTTGATATTGATGATCCGTTAGAGATTGTTTTAGCAACAATTGAACGACATGCCTACACTCAATTTCCGATATACGAGAATGGGGAATTTAAGTGTCTTTTAACGAATTACGGCATAACCGCATGGTTGGCACATCATCGTAATCAATTCGCTTTTAAGATTAATGAGGTTAGGCTATCTGATGTAATTATCTATGAAAAACATATGAATAATGTGAAGTTTGTTTGTGCTAGTAAATCAATATATGATGTGAAAGAGTTATTTTTACATCATATGGATAAAAAAGTGACACGGCTTGAGGCAGTTCTGATTACAGAAAATGGAAACCCTAATGAGCCATTATTAGGTATCGTTACACCATTTGATGCGATTAGAATTCCTTGATAAATAAACAATTGTTTTTGGTTTATTGGCGCCATTATATTATAATGAGTAGGGAATAAAAATTTTAATATAAGTTTTAGGAGGACAACATGTACACAGGATTATTACATACCCACTCAAGTTCGTGGGCAATTACCGTCTTATTATTTTTCATTGCTTATTTCTTACTTAAAGCGAATAAAGAAAAAGGCGCAAAAATTGTTCATATGGTCTTACGTCTTTTCTATGTCATTATGGTTGTATCAGGAATCGGGCTACTTGTTCAATGGAATTTTGCATTTACATTTGTATTAAAAGGTATTCTGGCGATATCATTAATTTACTTCATGGAAATGATATTAGTTCGTACGAAAAAAGGCACGCTAGCTGGTAAGGGCCCATACTACTGGATTATGTTTGTGGCTACGTTATTATTAGTCGTATTAATTGGCTTTAAAGTCATTACGTTCTAATATTTGATCAAAACATTCGCAACAAATAAAAGCAGACTCATGTGAGTCTGTTTTTTGTTTGATTAACAAGACTTTGAGATAAGTAATTGTAACGAGAGGGTTGGACAAACTGTTTTGAATCTTTACAACTATTTTACAAATTAATTGTTTACAAAAGACTTTTAATTGGTTATAATTTCCTCTGTAAGATAATTTAACTATTAGAGAAAGGGGCTGAACAAAATGATGAGAGTATCAGAAATGAAAAAAACACAAGTGAATACTTTTATCAATTGTTGGGTTCCTGCTTATAAAGTGTTTTCTTTTTAAGGTATAATTCTTTTATTATGCTATAGAAAGCCACAGGTCAGAGGCCGACCTGTGGCTTTTTATATATATTTTGACTTATAAAATACGAAAAAGGAGGTAATAACAATGATGATTGTACAATGTGCTGTAATTAACTGGTATGAAAAGGTGAAAGGCCTCACCTAATCATGTTTTATTGAAAAGGAGGCAACATTTATGACGATTCAGTTTTTATTTTTCACGATTACGATTACAAAGCGTAAACCTGTGGTAGCTGATGTTGAAAAACATCGCCAACGCGAAAAAAGTGAAAAACAAATGCAAGATACAATTGACCGTTATCGACATATGCGTCAGTATCTCTAATATAAAGTAAAAGAGCGTTCAAAATGAACGCTCTTTTACTATGTGTGCACTACAAAACGGTGCAATCGATTTTCTTATTAAACTATACGCTTTCGAATTTGTGCACTGATTGTATCAATAAGCGTAACAACCACGATAATTACAAGTAAAATCATTCCAACTTCATCCCACTTGCGGTTGGCAATCGAAATGGTGATAAGTGTACCGATACCCCCGGCACCGATAATCCCTAAAATCGTAGAAGCACGGACATCAATTTCGAATCGATAAATTGCATACGATAAAAATTCAGGAATAATCTGTGGTAATACTCCGTAGAAAAGAACTTGGATCCTATTAGCTCCGTTTGCTTGAAGAGCCTCTACGACGTGCATATCAATCGATTCAATAACTTCTGAATAAAGTTTTCCAAGCATTCCAATCGAACCAATTGCAATGGCTAAAACTCCGGCAAATGGTCTTGGTCCAACAGCAGCAACGAACATTAAAGCTAGTACTAACTCTGGGAACGCACGGATACCGTTTAAAGCCCCTTTAGAAAGGCTATTTAATACTTTGTTCTTGACCATATTACTAGCCGCAAAAAATCCAAATGGTATCGCTAAAATAGCTGCTAGGAGTGTACCTGTGTAAGCCATTTGTAATGTTTGCCACATCAATCCCATGACTTTTGAAAAAGCACTCCAATCTGGTGAGAATAGTTGAGGGATGACTCGTCCAATATTGTTAATGGTTTGTTCACTAAAAACTCGTCCCCAACGAATATCAATGGAAACAAAAGTCCATGTATAAAGTGCAATGATGGCAATGGCAATAAGAATGTTACGAATAATCTTTTTAACCGAACGTTTTTTCTTCGGTGGCATAATTAATTCCATTAGACAATTCTCTCCCTTATCTTATTACTAATGTAGTCAATGATGATTACAGCAATGAAAATGATGATGATAATCGTCATAACTCGCGGGTAATTAAAGAAACTTATTTGTTGTTGAAGCAATAAACCGATACCTCCAGCACCGACAAATCCTAAAACGGTAGAAGCACGGACATTGACTTCAAAAACATACAAGCTAAAGGAGACAAATTGCGGTAATACTTGCGGCAGTACGGCATACCAGATCACTTGAATGGTATTTCCTCCAGAGGCACGTATTGCATCAAGCGGATTCATATCAATGGCTTCAATTGTCTCGTACATTAATTTTGCTAATAAACCAAGAGAAAAGATAAATAAAGCAATAATCCCTGGGAATACACCTACACCGAAAATACCAACGAAAATAATCGCTAATAAAATATCTGGGATCGTACGAAGTACATTCATGATAAAACGTACAGGCTGATGAATCCAAGGGCTCGGGAAAAGGTTAGCAGCAGATAATAAGAAAATAGGGATACTCACTATGGCTGCTAATGTTGTTGCAATAATTGCCATATGAATGGTTTCGGCCAACTTGTCCCAAACTTGTGGTGCATAAGACCAATTTGGAGGAAACAAGTCAGTTAAGATACGCTGAAAGCCGCCCCAACCATTAATGAGGTCCATAGGAGTTGACCGTGTTGCCCAAGAGGTATATATGTATACACCAACAATAGCGACGAGAATAGCCGTCATTCGAACCTTCGCTCTTGAGGAAACAACACTCTTAATTTGAGGGTTACTCATCGTCTTGACCCCCTACAAGGTCATCCTCTCGAATTTTTCGACCGTAAATCTCTTCAAATGTTTGTTCAGATACTTCACTAGCAGGCCCATCAAATACAACTTCTCCTGCACGCATCCCAATAATACGATCAGCATATTCCATCGCCATATCGATAAAGTGTAAATTAACAATAGTTGTAATATTGTCTTCTTTGTTTACTTTACGTAAATAAGTCATTACCTGGTGTGAAGTAGGTGGATCAAGGCTCGCAACCGGCTCATCTGCAAGAATAATCTTCGGTTGTTGCGTTAGTACACGAGCAATAGCAACACGTTGTTGTTGACCACCACTTAATTGATCTGCACGTGCATATACTTTTTCAGCAATGTTAACACGTTCTAGGCTACGATAGGCTAGAGAAACAGCTTCTTTAGGGAAGATATTTAGTAAACTGGCAATCGTACCCGTATGTCCTAAACGCCCAGAAATAACGTTTTTCATAACGGTAGATCGTTTTACAAGATTATAGTTTTGGAAGATCATTCCTACTTCAGTTCTAAGCTTTCTTAGTTTACGCTGGTTATATTTAAGAATATCATCGTTATCAATAAGAAGTTCGCCTTCTGTTGGAGTAACAAGTCGGTTCATGCTACGAATTAACGTTGATTTTCCTGCACCAGACAATCCAACAATAACAACAAACTCACCTTGATTTATTTTAAGATTTACTTTTTTTAATCCTTGCGTACCATTAGGGTAAACAAGTGATACGTCTTTAAACTCAATCATTTCTTTCCCTCATTTCGTTGGCTTTGTAGAAGGGATTTGCCCCCTCTTCTTATGTTCTATCGATATAGGACATAAGAGGAGGGGAGAAGTTGTCTTCTCCCCTAATACATTTTTAATAGTTTGATAACTTGTTTGATTATTTCAACATGTCTGGGAAAACTTCAGCTGTTTCACGAACTACATCGTAATCACTATCAGAAGCTGTATCAATACCAGTCCAGTTATAAACTTCATCCATAATCGTTAGCATTTCTTCGTCATCATTAAACGCCATGAATGCTGCAACGATAGCGTCTCTTAACTCTTGAGGAAGATTAGTGTTTAAAGAGATTGTATCGTTTGGAATTTCAGCTGTGTAATCAAGTACACGAAGGTCTGTCATAGCTTCAGGGTAGTCTCCTTCGATGGCTGTACGAGCATCATCGAAAGTAGTTGCAACATCAGCATTTCCTTCAAGTACTTGAATTAGAGCGTTATCATGACCACCAGCTTGGATCATATCAGAGAAGAAACCAGCGATATTTTCTGGATCAGCACCGTATTCGTTAACTAATTGTGCAGCAGGGAATAAGTAACCACTTGTAGAAGCAAGATCTGGGAACGACCAAACTTTTCCTTCTAAATCTTCAATAGACTTAATGTCTGAATCTGTACGAACTGTGTATTGGGCTTTATATGTTGAGCTACCGTGACGAATTGACTTTAATACAGCTTCAATATTGTCATAACGATCAGTTGCTAACACGTAACCGAAAGCTGGAATAAAGCCAATATGTACTTGATCATTACCCATTGCTTCAACTAATGCTGTGTAGTTTGTCATAACTTCACCACGAACAGTTACACCTAATTCATCAGAAAGACGGTCTGCAAGAGGAGCAACAGTGTCCGCGATATTCGCTGAGTCTTGAGAAGGAACAAATCCCATTACTAGCTCAGTAGGGTAATCGCCACCTGCTACTTCTTCAGTATTTTCTGGTGCATCGCCACCAGTTGTTTCCTCTGGAGCTGGAGTTTCATCAGCTGTCCCACAGCCAACTAGTGCAACACTCATTGCAACTGCTAACACGAAAGAATAAATTTTCTTCATTGTTTTTTTCACCTCTATGGATATTTTGTAGTACTTTGTCATTATGCAATATTATTTCAAAAAAATCTATAGGTAGTCCGAACATCTTTAAACTTTCTTAAAATAATTATTCGTATCTTAATGAAATTTACCTTAGATTTACAATAGATTTGTTTACTTTAACAGTGAAACCTGTATATTAGGTAATATGTTAATTTGTTATATATTAATATAATTATTTTGAGGTGGTATTAATGAAAAATGTCCTATCTAATAGTGGCCTAGTTATATTTGACTTGGATGGAACACTGTACGAAGGAAGCGAGCATTTTGATTATTATGCCAAGCATTTAATGAAAAAGCTTTCTCCAGTGATGTATAGTTCATTTTATGAGGAGTATGAAATGATGAAAGCAGGTAACCACGTCGTTCAAATTGGCAAAGCATATGATGTCAATCGTGACTGTCTACTTACCATTGATCCTATTAAATTGACTGTTATAAAAGTAGAAGAGTGGACTGGTACAGTTTGGAGTGAGGAACAAACAAATAAAACATTTCCAAATGAGGTGATTTTTGATTTTGAAAATATAGTCGCGTTGGGAGATGGCTGGTGGCTTCCTTTTACATTAGCTAAGCATTATGGAATTGAAGATTGCTATAGTAGTTATTTAGCAACGAAAGAGTTTATGGTGACAGAGGATTTTGAGCTGAAAGCCATTCCAGGTTTAAGAGAATGGATACTGCAATTACAAGCAGAAGGAAAAGTAACGGTACTAGTAACAAACAGTGATAAGGAAGACGTTTTAAGGTTACTAAAAGAATTAGATCTTAACGATGTCTTTTCACATATTGTATCTTCGGCTAGGAAGCCATCTTATACTTTAGAGATCTTTAAACATTTAATCTATCAATATGACGTAAAAGAAGAAATGACTGTATCAATTGGTGATAACTTTATTAATGAGATAGCTCCTGCATTGTTATTAGGGATGAAAGGAATTTATATCCATCCTCACGGAACAACTGACGAAACGGAAGCTAGCAATCTTAAAGTCGTTAGAAGAATTACAGAGTGTTTTTAAACGTTCATATGAAGAAAAGAGACTAAACTTCTAAACTGCTACCTGTAGTTAGGACACTTGAAAAAGAGTGTTTTATCTACAGGTATTTTTTTATATACTTGAATTCATATATGGAA
>NZ_WMKZ01000049.1 GCF_019024285.1 Alkalihalobacterium elongatum | reverse complement strand
ATGAATTCAAGTATATAAAAAAATACCTGTAGATAAAACACTCTTTTTCAAGTGTCCTAACTACAGGTACCAGTTTAATTTGCTGCCTCTTTAATTAGCCTGTTATTTTTTTGTAGTAATAATCAACGGTTTTAATCAATTCTTTTTTCGAAATCGGCTTCGTTAAATATCCGTCACAACCCGATTTGTAACTTTTTTGTTTATCTTTGTTCAGAGCATGTGCAGTTAATGCAACGATTGGCGTTCGCTTTAAACTTTGCTGTGCTTCCCATACTCTCATCAATTTTGTCGCTTCGTATCCATCCATTATTGGCATTTGGATGTCCATAATAATAAAATCGTATGAATTTTTCTTAAATAAATGAACTGCTTCAAGACCATTTTCAGCGATATCTAGCTCAACCTGCTCTTTTTTTAAGAATGCTTTAATTAAAACTTGATTATCATATGAATCTTCAACAAGTAAAATGCGTAATCCAGAGATAGAAATGTTGTCATTTTCACTTTTCTGACTCTGATGTTTAACTTTTTCAGCTATAGAAGAAATACTACTTTTCAACAGAACGTTAAAAGTGAAGCAACTTCCTTTTCCTATTTCACTTTCAACACGAATAGCGCCTCCCATTTTCTCAATAAGACTTCGGACAATTGTCAATCCTAATCCAGTACCACCAAAGCGCCGCGTTGTTGACGTATCTACTTGAGTAAACTGATCAAATATTGTATCTATTTTATCTTTTGGTATACCAATTCCAGTATCCTTAACCTCACACTCAAGAATGAAATGACTATTTGGTGCATGTTCCTTTAACTTTATATCAAGGGAGACCTCACCATCTTCAGTAAACTTAACAGCGTTCCCGATTAGATTTGTAAAAATTTGCCTTAAACGAGCTGGGTCACCTAGAGCATAAAAAGGTAATTTATTATCATATTGATACCTTAATTGAATTTTTTTCTTATCTGCTTCAAAGGAGAAGATATGAATCACTTCATCTATTAATTGCTTTAAGTCAAACTCTTCTTCCACAATAGACAGATGACCGGCTTCAACCTTTGATAAATCCAGAACATCATTAATTATACGTAGCAGATTAGTAGCCGAGTTTTTTGAAATCGTAACGTATTGATGCTGTTCTTCGTCTAAATCAGTCTCTAGAAGAAGTTCAGCCATGCCAATAATAGAATTCATCGGAGTTCGAATTTCATGGCTAACCATTGCTAAAAAATCAGATTTTGCTTGTGAAGCCACTAGCGCATGGTCACGAAGACTTTTCAACTCTTCTTCAAACCATTTTCTTTCGGTAATATCCATCGCTATACCTAATATTCGTTGTCCCTCACTCGTATGTAGCGGGAGCTTTGCTTGATAAAACCACCTTAATTCACCTGTAACAGCATGTCGGATCGGCTGTTCTTGAATGAAGATAGGTTTATCTAGATCCAATACTTCCGCTTCTCGGGCATTTATCTTTTCAATATCCACCGCAAAAGGAAAGTCGGCATAGGTTTTTCCGATCATCTGGTCAACAGTAGTATTAAATAGTTCTGTTGTGGCTTTATTTACTAACAAATACTGACCATTTGCATCCTTAACAAATATTGGATGAGGGATCGTGTCGATAATATTAGATAGTAATAAATCCTTTTCCCTAATCTTTTGCTGTGCTTTTTTCACTTCACTTAAATTCTGCGCTATACCTAATAAACCAATCGTATCGCCTTTATCATCGATTAACGGTGTAATATGGAGTTGTACTGGAAAGTTCGATCCATTTTTCCGATAAAATTTGACCTCATTCATATACTCTTCTTTACGACTAAGTAACTCCTTAATAAGATATTTAACCGCATCTTCATTGTTTATATCATACTTATCAATTATAGATAGCAAATCTTTTTTATCATGAAAAAGAAAAGGAGTTTCCCTACCTATTACTTCATCATCTCGATAACCTAACTGTTGTTCAGCGGCTTTATTAAAAGTTCGAATGACCCCTTCACTGTCTGTCGTAATGATTAAATTATTCGTACTATCCAATATTGCTTTCCGAACATTGTTTACTTTGTTTAACTCTTCTGTCATCACTTCAGCCAATGTCTCTGCTCGTTGCCTCATATGGGCCATCGACCTTAGAACGACATAAACAAGGACTGTAATAATAAAACCTGTAAATAATATAAAATTCGGTAAAAGTTGTTGCAACCCAGCAAGAAAGTATGGGGAGCTCTCTAAGTAAATCGTCCATTCTTGATCGACAAAAGGAAACGAAATACTATGAACAAAATCATAATTCGATTTAATGTAACTATTCTCATTTACACTTATAAACTCATAAATAATCTTCTGATCATCTAAATCAGCTAAAGAAGACACGTTCGCTTGTTCATATATCTTGAAACTAAGATCAGGGTTAATGTGACTAGATAATGTGGCTTCAACAACTTCTTGAAGATAAAGCGCGATAAGAACATGACCGTACCAATCTCTACTTTGCTCTTCAATGTAACTATCAATCGTTACATTGGAAAATTTATAAACAGGTGCATAGAGAATATACCCTGGTCCGCTATCCCCATTATCTGTGATAAGGGTAATTTTTGAAGTTGCGGTATAGTCCCCAGTTTCTCTTGCCTTCAGCATTGCTAATCGACGGTTTTCCTCCGTATAATGGTCAAATCCAACTCCTATTTCCATATGTGTGGAGGGTGAAACAAATTGGTTAATTAAATATTCTTTTCCTTTACTTTTAGGCCAAACATCATATTTTCCATCATAAGCTATTTGTAGCTCTTCTTTAAGCTCAAGCAAATTTTGTTCACCGTTAACGTATTTGGCAAATGAAATGACGTGAATACCAGGATAATTAAGAAATGGTTTAAATTGTTCCTCATATCTCTTCCATTTTACATAATCTATTGAGGTCGGATCACTTGCTGTAAAAAAACTCTGGTAAGCATTTAAAACTTCAACATATGTTTTAACTGATTTGTGAAGTTCCTCGATTATTTGTTCTGTATCATTAGAAAACTTAGCTTCCGCTTGCTCATATTGGAGGTTACTAATCATCCTTGAAAATAAAATGGTCGCAACTAAAAGACTAACGACGATAATAAAAATTGAAAAGCGGTGACTAAGAAGCTCTTTAATATTAGATAATTTCATGAACATTCTCCTTAGAGCACTGACATCAGCAAGTTAAATATCTTCTAATAAACATAGATCAAAACACTCCACTTGGTTCCGTCCTGCATCCTTAGCTTCATATAGCGCTTTATCTGCCATATCTATTAATGTATCTATTGTTTTTATACTTTCACACCCATGAAATGATGCAACACCTAAACTAATGGTTACAACATCACTCACAGTAGAAGTTTCGTGTGGAATTTTACTATTTTCTATATTACGCCTCATTATTTCAGCTAAATGAACAGCGCCATCTAGATCTGTATCAGGTAGCACCACCGCAAATTCCTCACCACCGTATCGCGCAACAAGATCAGTCGAACGTTTAACAGAAGCTTGTAATATTTTTGCGACTTTCTTTAAACATTCATCTCCTTCTAAATGTCCATATGTATCGTTATAAAGTTTAAATTTATCAATATCTAACAGAATAAGTGACAAATTTGATTTTTGACGTTTTGCCCGTTTCCATTCCAATTCAACGTAGCTATTAAATTTTCGGCGATTTGGAATTCCAGTTAACCCATCCAAAGAGGATAAACGTTCTAAAGCCTCATTTAATTGGTGTAATTTCCCATTTGCAATCACAAGCTCTTCCTCACGTAGTTTTCGCTGATCCATCTCGTCTTTTAATCGAAGAACAGACGCTATTCGAGCTTTTAACTCAACTGAATGGAAAGGCTTCGTTACATAATCAATCGCTCCAGCTATAAATGCTTGTTCAAGCACTTTGACATTATTTAAACCTGTTACCATTATGATTGGGATATCTTTTACAGCTTCAATTTCTTTAATTTGATCACACACTTCAATTCCATCCATGCCAGGCATGATAACATCTAGTAAAATTAAATCAATTTCATTTCCTTGTCTCTGTAAAATTTCAAACGTTTCGTCAGCAGAGGCAGCCATGATAATATCATTATACCCAGCTCTATGTAATAACCTTTCTAATAGCTGACGACTATCAATACAATCATCGACTACTAAGATGGTTCTAGCCATAAAATATCCCCCTCAAGTTCAAAAATAGAACCTATACCTTCTTACCTTCACTAAAGTGTTATTCAAAAGTAATTTCTATTTGTTCCAGATAATTAATTAACTCTGTAATGTAAATTCCTATCTTTTGTATATTTTCCTCTTTCGCAGCTTCTTCAAGCCGTTTCCCTAACTCGGTGATAAAATCAAAACCATAACCCGATCCAAACCCCTTCATACGATGACCGATCATACGAATTTGGTTAAAATCACCTTCTTCTACCGCCAATTGCATTGTTTTAATATCATTTTTCCTATTTTCCAAAAAACCAGGGATTAAGTCTTCAAGATCTTTATCAATTGAAATTTGTATCGAGTTCAGCATATTTACTCCCCTAAAATTTAAAGAATTATAGATTTTCTAACTATGAAAATAGTCATTGTTTTTTACAATTTATAGGTAAATCTTTACTATATTCTATTATTTTAAAAGTAATAACGATAAAGTTCAATTAGGTTTACAGTGTTATTTGTGTCTTTTTTCCTACATTAGCCACTTTTCTACAGAGGTTAGTAAGGTTATTTTGTTTATCGGTTTTATTAGATGGGCATTACAACCAGCCTCTATGCTTCTTTTAACATCTTCCTCTAGGGCAAATGCAGTTAATGCAATAATTGGAGTGGCTTCATACCCCATTTGCATCTCCCAGTCTCTAATACTTTTTGTCGCTGTGTAACCGTCCATAACTGGCATCTGGACATCCATTAAAACTAGATCATATTTCTTTTCTTTAAACATACACACAGCTTCTACTCCATTCTCAGCTATGGCAATTGAGTAAGGTTCATTTTTAAAAAATGCTTTTACCAATAATTGATTATCTATCGTATCTTCCACAAGTAATATACTAGCTGGTCGTTTAACACGAGTGCTTGTTAAGGATCCATTCAGATTTTCAATACTTCTGCCGTTCTCTTTAATTGGAGGATTTACTAATAGATTTACAGTGAAGTAAAAAGTTGTCCCTTTGTTTAGTTCGCTTTCAATCCAAATCTCTCCACCCATCATAGTTACTAGCTTCTTAACGATGGCTAAGCCTAAACCTGTACCGCCAAATTTACGTGTAATTGAGCTATCTACTTGTATGAATTCGCAAAAAATATGTTCTATTTTTTCTTTAGGTATCCCAATCCCAGTATCTCTTAAAATAAAACAAATGTTTCCTTTATGTGTAGAATTATATTGCTCTACTCTTAAATTCACCTCACCAGATTCTGTAAATTTAATACTATTAGACAGGAGGTTCGTTAAAACTTGACCTACCGATCTGGATCACCGTAAACTATTGGAGGAACATCTTGACTCATGTTATATTCCAGATTTATGGTTTTCTTCTTTGCAAGAACTGAAAATAATTTAATCTTCTGTTCTATTAAATTACGTAAGTCGAATACCTGATTAGAAAGTCTAATTTCACCAGACTCTATTTTAGAAATATCTAAAATGGCATTTATAATGGATAGTAAATTTTCCCCTGCCCGTTTATACACTCGAACATATTGCTCTTGTTCTTCAGATAAGTCAGACTCCGATAGTAAATCAGCTATTCCGATAATCGCATTCAATGGTGTACGAATTTCATGACTCATCGTAGCCAGAAACTCTGATTTTGCCTTAGATGCTTCTAACGCTGCGTCTCGTGCAGCCCTCAACTCTTCTTCCATCGCTTTTCTTTCGGAAATATCGGTATGGACACCTAAAAGTGAAATGATGTTTCCTCTATGGTCCTCGACAAAGTTTCCGCGTACAGAAACCCACATTTTTTGTCCATCCTTATTTACCATTTCAACTTCTCCATGCCATCCCTGTCGTTCTAATAATGACTGGAATACTTCTCTTCCAATGGCAGGATTAGCATAAAGACCTCTTCCTCCACCGATTTCATTTATCTCCTTTAGAGAATATCCGAACATTTTTCTAAAAGACTTGTTCATAAAAATAACTTTTCCAGTACATTGATATGTAATCCCAATCGCATCACTGGCATTTTCAACAGCATTCGTTATTCTTAGCAACTCTAACTGTTCATTTTTTCTAGCCGTAATATCTCTAAAAACACATAATACCGATAACTCGCCTTCATAAGTAATAACTGATATTCCAACTTCTACAATAATTTCTGTTCCATCTTCACGAATGAACGTTAGTTCCTGTTCAAATGGCGTTGAGATTTGTTTTCTAAGAAGACTATCCAATAAAGACAATATACGCTCCCGTTCATATCGAACTAGAAACCTAGTAAAAGCTCGACCAATAATGTCTTCTTTATTTTTTACTCCCAACAACACTAATGCTTGATCATTAACAAAGCTCACACATTTTCTATTGTGCACGAATAGACCCTCTGGGTATAATTCAACGAGAGTACGGTATCGATTTTCACTGTCTCCTAATTCCATTTCCGTTACCTTGCGTTTTGTTATATCATTTAATGTTCCAGATGTTCCTATAACTCTATTATTGTCGTCAACGATTATTTGTACGTAAACTTCCAACCATTAATATTTATGATCCTTTGTTATGTAACGAACTTCTTGGCGACACGAGCTAATCTCTTGATTTATAAGAGCTTCAAATAAACGCCTATTTTGTTTTCGGTCATCTATGTATAAGAAGTCTATAAAGGTTTTTCCGAGACTTTCATCAACCGTAAATCCTGTTATTTTCTCCCAAGATTGATTTAAAAACGTCCATGCTCCAGCTTCATCTGTTTGAAAAAGTACTTCTCTGATATTATCAATCACATGTTTATATTTTTCTTTGGAATACTCAAGTAACTCTATCTTTTCACTAATTGTAGCCGACATTTCATTAAACGTGTAACAGAGCTCTCTAAACTCTACTGGACCTTTAGAAATGACCGTATCGTCCATATGATACTTATAGTTTTTCTCTCTAATCAAACGGCTTCCTAATACCAACTTCGAAATAGGATGTTCTACTAGCTTAGAAATATATTTAATGTTTATCCAAGCTAAAACTGAAGCTAATAGTAAGACTAGGGTAAGAACTAAAATAATTCGGTAAAAGGAAGCATAAACATTTTCCTTTTTCACTTCTCCAATAATTAACCATTGGTTGTCGCTTACCCAATCATATGTCCCAAATACCTCTTCACCAACAAAATTCATATAAGTGGTTTCCAGAAACTGATTTTGCATTGCTCGTCCGTATAACTCACTTTCAACCTTTACTTTCAATATTGGACTAGTCTCGATTATACCTTTATCTATATCAGCGTCTTGATAAAAAGCTTCTGTGATCAAATATCCATCTTGGCGTAATAAATAAGTCTCCATCGAACGACTATTACTTAAGTTCTCCATAACATTTTCAATGGTTTCTAACGATACTACTACAAATACAACACCTTGGAATTGTTGTTCATAGTTTAAAACAGGTGAAGCAACGATGATTACAGGCTTATTTGTAACTTTACTTACCATAACGTCAGAAATTGAACTTTCACCTTTCATTGCATTAATAAAGAAGTTTCTATCCGTAATATCTGTACCTGGATTTGTAAAGCTATCTACCTTTGTGACCCCTTCTTTGTCAGAATATACTAATGCAAAAAAATCAGGGTGGTTTTCATAAGCTGCAAAAACCTCTTTGATTTTTTCCTCTTCTGTCATTCTTATTTCTGGTAATCTGGAAATACTGTTAATATCGATTTTGCGTTCTTCTAACCATTTTTCAATCGCTTTCTTTTGCAATACAATTGTTTGTTCGAGCATTCCAATTGCATGTTCTTCCAGATTCTTTTTCTCAATTAAAATAATCGTAATTGTGCTAATTAATCCAATGATTAAAGCAAAACAAATGATTGAAAAACGTAGCCTACCTTTAATGGAGTTTAACCCTAACAATCGTACTAATTTTGCTACCAATACACTCTCTCCTTTATACGCACAAAAAAAGCTGACAGATAAATAACGTTACGCACGCAAAGCCAGCTTTCTACCTTTTACAATAGCTCTCCTAATTAAGTAGTAATAATAGATCAAGACTTTTTTCCTAATATTATTATAAAACATTACTAGAAAAGAAGTAATTGGAAATTATAATATTCATAAATCCTTCATACTTTAACGGTAATCCAGAGTCTCATCATTATTCAACAATAAAGAGTTTAAAAATCCATTCTACAAAAAAAAACAAGTGAAGTTTAAATCCCTTTAAACATTCACCTGTTTTTGGCATATCATTTTGTTAAAGTTTATAATCTCACTCTTAGCAATAGTCCTCTTTCTTATCTTTAGTAAATTGACCTAACCACCTTGACACTTTTGTCTTAATTGATTGGTCTTGTTTCGTAGCCGCAGTTTCTCTAAAGTGCTGCACAAATTCTTGAAAATGAACTTCGCGCTCCTCTAACTTTTGGTGAATAAATAGTTTTTCTTCATTCTCTTGTTCAATCTCTTGCCGCAACCACTGCAGCTCGTCCTTTGTCTGATCAGAAGTATCTAAAATCAATTGCGAATACGATTGCACAAGAGAGGTTGTTTTGTTATGACCCAGATTAATTTCTTTCTTTACCTCATTTTTAATTTCTTCTTTTGTTTCCTGCAGCATTTCATCTTTAAAAGTAAAGATCGAATTTGTCAATTTCTCAACACTTTCTACCGTTTCCTGTTGCAACGATATCATCATTTCATAACGATCCATCTCTTCAACATTTTCAACTTCATCCGTTTCGTCATTGTACTCAACTTGAATATTTGTTTCAAGAATATATTTAACATCTTCATCCTTAATATTTTTATCTTTCAATAATTTTATCTTCTTTAGAGTATCGATTTCATAATCTGTATACAACCTTGCTCCTGTCTTTGTTCTTTGTACATATAACATTCCATCAAATGTTCGTTCCCATTTCCTCAAGTTCCCAACAGGAATTTTTAATAACTTCGACACCTCTTTTGTAGAATACTTTTGTATTACGTTCCCCATCCTAAATCTCTCCCTTCTATTTTTCCAGTCATAATGGCTCTAGTAACACTATTAGATACATGGCTATATATTTTCCTCCAAGGTGACAAAACTTCTAATAACATTCTCTTTTTCTCCAAGACTTTTACAAATTAAAAAAGATTCACGACTTGACTCGGAATGTGCATAATTTCCTCACACCAAAGAACCAGTTGTGATATTTTACTATCTAAATACGTAGATATTAGTAATTTTTTGACACGATTTCCCTATTAAAATCCGTTTTCATTAATAGCTAAATTTTCTGTTTTCATATATAATAAATATAATTCGTATCACGAAATAAATTCATTATATATTTGAGAGGAGACGATCTACTTGTCTAAAATAATGACTCGTTCAGAAGTACCAGAGCATTTAAAATGGGATTTAAAAGATTTATTTCAGACGAACGAAGCTTGGGAGGAAGAATTGCAAGCAGTTCAATCAGATGTAAAAAAGGTTACTCAATTTAAAGGAACGCTTGGAGATGGGCCAAAACAATTACTTGGGTGCTTAACTGCTTTAGAAGACATTCAAAAACGCTTAACATATGTTGCAACATATGCAAACTTACGTCTTTCAGAAGATGGTTCTAACGCAAAAAGCCAAGCAAACTCTTCTCGAGTTGCTTCAATGCTTTCAAGCGTCGAGGCTGCACTTTCTTTTTTAGATACAGAAATCCTAGCATTACCTGAAGGAACTATTGAAAAATACATACAAGAAGAGCCAGCCCTCAAATCTTTTGAGAAGCACTTAAATGAACGATTAGAAAAAAAGCCTCACACTCTTTCACCAGAAACAGAATTAGCCTTAGCATCTCTTGGTGAAGTGTTAGGTTCTCCTTACAAAACTTATCAACTAAGTAAATCATCAGATATGGTGTTCTCTACGTTTAAAGATGAAAAAGGTCAGGACATTCCTTTATCATTTGCTACTTTTGAAGATCGTTATGAACTGTCCCCAAATACGACGGTACGTAGAAATGCTTACCAATCGTTTGTAAAAACATTGAAACAATATGAAAATACATTTGCTTCAACATATTCAACTGAAATAAAAAAACAGGTTACACTTTCTCGCTTAAGAAATTATGACTCGGTAACCGAGATGCTTTTACAACCTCAACAAGTAACTGAACAAATGTACAACAACCAATTGGACATTATTCAAGAAGAATTGGCTCCGCACATGCGTCGGTTTGCTAAATTAAAACAACGTGTCCTCGGTTTAGATAAGATGATGTTCTGTGATTTAAAAGCACCACTAGATCCAGAATTTAACCCACCAACAACGATTGAAGAAGCATCTAAAGTCATTCAAGAAGCCCTACAAATTCTTGGACCAGAGTACAGTGAAATTATGAAAAAAGGTTTAAATGATGGTTGGATTGATTATGCTGAAAATTATGGGAAATCAACAGGTGCTTTCTGTGCAAGTCCTTACGGGATTCACCCTTATATTCTTATCACGTGGACAGATACAATGCGCGGTGCATTTATTTTAGCTCATGAACTTGGTCATGCTGGTCATTTTTATCTAGCTGGTGGAAATCAACGCTTAACAAACACTCGCCCATCATTATATTTCATAGAAGCACCATCAACTATGAATGAACTAATTCTCGGTAAGCACCTCCTTGCTAAAACAGATGATAAGCGTATGAAGCGTTGGGTACTACTTCAATTTCTAGGAACGTACTACCATAACTTCGTTACACATTTACTTGAAGGTGAATTACAACGAGAGATTTACCGTATCGCCGAATCAGGACAGCCAATTACTGCAAGTACTTTAAGTAAAACAAAAGGAGATATTCTTGCTAACTTCTGGGGAGATGCTGTAGAAATCGATGAAGGTGCGAGCCTGACATGGATGCGTCAACCGCATTATTACATGGGTCTATATCCATATACGTATTCTGCAGGACTAACTGCATCTACTGCTGTTGCTCAACTAATTGAAGAAGAGGGTCAATCAGCAATCGACCGTTGGATTGAAGTACTAAAAATGGGTGGTACGAAGAAGCCTTTAGAGCTATTAAAGCACGCTGGGGTTGACATGTCTACTCCAGAACCGATTAGAAAAGCAGTTGCTTTTGTCGGGTCACTTGTTGATGAATTAGAAAAAAGTTACGAATAAAAATAACCATCTAATATTAGCCGACTTTTAAATCCTTGAATGACTTTGGATAACCTTTTAAAAAATGAGAGGTTTACAAGCATTACGATTTACTATAGTTAGTCGGCTTTTTTTAAAATATTCTTCTTTTTTTCATTTATATCATACATACATCAACCTATATTAGCGAACCTTATCTTTGTAATTTAATTAACTATTATTAGGAGGTTTTTTTGTATGTACCAACAATTTAATCAAATGAACTCGCAACAGCCAGTAGGAAATCAAATTCAACAAACTCTCGGACAAATGCAACAGATGGAGCAACAAAATGCTAATGAATTAAGAAAAATTGCTAATCAAATTCAAGACCTAAGTCAGCATGAGTCTATGGCTACAAGACAAGTGCAACAACTACAACAACTATGCCAGCAATTAATTCAAGAAAATCAACGAATGCACCAAATGGTACAACAACAATCAACTCAACAAACATATATGCCATACCAAAGCCAAACACATTCGCCACAGGTACAACAATCACACTATTCACCACAAGTACAACAGTCACAACATACACCTAATCAATATCAATAATCCTTTTCAAAAGGTTAAAGAGCACTAAACCTATTAAAGCTAGTGATACATACATATTGTATATTTTAAAATAGACAATATCACTGATCTGAAGCTTAAACAGGTTTCATGCAACTGTTAAATTGGGATGTTACTTTATAGGTAACATCCCTGTTTACATTTACGCTCATATGTATGTACAAAAAAGTCCCCCCATTGGTGTTTTTGTGCCTAGCGACGTCCCTTTAAACCTTTCTTTCCTATGGGGACGTTAGACGGTGAATTCCTTAGTGTTGGCTCTTCAGATAAATTTCAAACTATGGCACAGTCATTTAGGAAGATAGTTGACATAGGCGATGTTGTTTTAGAACAGGGGTTAAAGCAGCTTTAGAAAGTACCGTGGAAAAAGGGACCTGATAAGCCCTTATTTATACAAAAATAATCGTTTTTATGACTTTGGAGCACTGTGAGGCTCTTATTTATACAAAACCATGGGATATTGACGCAAATTTCTTGCAATAAGGGCCTGTGAGTTCCTTAATTCGACTAAAAGGGCATTTTGTTCACAGATAAGGGCTTCAGGGTGCCTTTAACACATACAGCATGATCTATCCAACCACTTAACTAACTATAAATAATAATCAACAGAGTCAAATAAAAAAGCACAACCCATTTGGATTGTGCTTTATGCCTAGCGACGTCCTACTCTCACAGGGGGAAGCCCCCAACTAC
>NZ_WMKZ01000048.1 GCF_019024285.1 Alkalihalobacterium elongatum | reverse complement strand
GGCGGTCACTAAAGCGATTGAATAGAGCCCGAGAGCGGTATCAGAAGGAGAGGGCGGTCACTAAAGCGATTGAATAGAGCCCGAGAGCCGTATCAGAAGGAGAAGGCGGTCACTAAAGCGATTGAATAGAGCCCGAGATCCGTGTTAGAAGGAGAGGGCGGCACTAAAGCGATTGAATAGAGCCCGAGAGCCGTGTCAGAGGGAGAAGGCGGTTACCAAAACGATGGTGAATCTTTTCAAACGACAGGCACTCAACCACAAAAAGCAAAGACGACATGAAATTATAAATGCTAGGGCAAAACAAGAGCCCTAGCATTACATTTTTTAGCTTATCTAGTTTATTAAGCAGTTAAAAAACTAGTTTTTCTCTTAAAAACCGTCTGAAAAACCGAAACCAAGTTGGCGTTCAACTCTACGCAGACGACGGTTTAGACGATTTATTCTTTCTGTATTTTGTTCTACCGTACGTTCTAATCTAGCTAAACGACGTTCAATATCTCGAGGCGGCGTAGGCACTCCAGGACCACCAGGGAATCCAGTTCCAGGACCACCAGGGAATCCAGTTCCAGGACCACCAGGGAATCCAGGGAAACCAGGCGTTGGACCAAATTGAGGTTGTTGTCTTTCATCCTGCTGCTGGAATTGGTTTTCACCTTGCATTAAAGGTTGTTGAAGTTGTCTTTCGTCCTGCTGCATATAAGGCTGCTGTTGGTATTGGTTTTCAGCTTGCATCATAGGCTGTTGAAATTGACTTTCATTCATCATGTAAGGTTGTTGGTGATAGTAATTGTAATTCAATGATCTCTCTCCTTAAATTATAGGTATTCGTACATTACAGTTCTAGCTTATGAAAAAAGCGGGCGAATGGAATGAGGCAACAGCCTATTTTTCTATAATTCTTGAATTATTCCTCAATATTGTTTATTTTTCTACAATAAGTGCCAGCAAAAGTCTCTTTCTCTTATTTTCACGGTTTGATATAATTGTACAAGCAAATAAACGTAGTTGAATTTCCAATTACCACGTCTTTGAGCCTTTTAAGTTAACTTAAGGACATAAACTTGGGAGGGGCAATGAAATATTCAATTTCAAAAGACAATGATTGGCTACTCATTGTCGTCACTGCATTGTTAACAATATTTGGTTTGATCATGGTATTTAGCTCAAGTTATGTTTGGGCTCTCTATCAAACTGGGGATTTTTATTTTTTCATTAAGCGACAGTCGATGTGGTTTTTTATGGGTATTTTTGTATTTTTCATTGTTATGCATATCCCCTTTCAACTATATCGAAAATTATCAGCAGCCATTATATTAGGATCAATCGTTATATTGACTGCCGTTTTATTCTTCGGGCATGAAGTATATGGTGCGCAGCGTTGGATTAGAATAGGGCCGTTAAATATCCAGCCATCAGAGTTTGTAAAGTTAGGGATGATTATTTATTTAGCTTCTGTTTATAGTAAAAAACAAGCTTATATTGATCAGTTTATTAAAGGGGTTATGCCGCCTTTAATTGTTGTAACAATTGTATTAGCATTAATTGTGAGACAACCTGACTTAGGTACAGCCACATCAATCCTTCTTGTCACGATACTCATTGTGTTTTTTTCAGGCGCTAAAATTAAACACCTGTTCTTTTTAGGTTTATCTGGGTTAGCAGTGTTCGTTCTTGCTGTTATGGCAGCACCCTACCGGATGAAACGAATCACTTCGTTCATGGATCCATTTGCAGATGCAGCTGGTGACGGCTACCAAATATTGCAGTCCTATATAGCAATCGCACATGGCGGTTTGTCTGGAGCAGGTCTTGGACAGAGTGTGCAGAAGCTTATGTATCTTCCTGAACCACAGACTGATTTTATTTTGGCGATCATTTCCGAGGAGTTAGGGTTACTAGGTGTAGCGTTTGTGTTTATTTGTTATACGATCATCTTCTTTAAAGGAGTAATGACTGGTATTCGTTGTAAAAATCCGTTTGGGAGCTTGTTAGCTTTCGGGATTGTTTTTCAAATTGGGATACAAATTGTATTTAACGTTGGAGCGGTTTCTGGTTTGCTACCGATCACAGGTATTCCCTTACCATTTATTAGTAATGGGGGATCCTCATTGCTCGTATCGATGATATCGGTAGCGGTTTTAGCTAATATTTCAAGACAAAATCGACAACAACGACGGCTCGCTGAAGAAAGTGACGAACGTTTAGGAGCATAGCTCGTTTTATATAGATGGAGGAAATTATGGAAGAACGTAAATCGGGTTTACAGCAGATTGATTATACGTTACTGTTTTTGTTCTTTTTGTTAATGTGTATCAGTTTATTGGCAATTTATAGTGGGTCGGGGCAGTATACGACCGACCCGATGGAATATGTTAAAAAACAAGCTGTTTGGCTAGTGCCAGGACTCATTTTAATGGGTGCTGCCATGGTCATTGATTACGATATGTTTAAGAATTTTTCTATACCTTTGTATATCCTTGGAATATTACTCCTATTGTGGGTTGAGTTTTTTGGGGTCGTTTTTAATGGCTCCCAACGCTGGATCCAAATTGCTGGACAACGTTTTCAGCCATCAGAGTTTGTAAAAGTATTTGTTGTCATCGCACTGGCTCATTTACTCTATAGGATTACCAAGGATGGTCGAGAGAAAAGCTTTAAATCCGACTGCATCGTCGTTGCTAAAGTATTTGCGGTTGGAATACCGCCATTTTTTCTCATTTTAAAGCAGCCTGATTTAGGTACAGCCTTAGTTATCGGAAGTATTATGGCGACCATGATCTTAATGTCAGGTGTAGGCTGGAGAATGTTGACTTTACTGTTTGCTAGTGTCGTTAGTGGTATTGGTTTATTAGTTTGGTTGCATAATCATTATTTTACCTTATTTAATAAAATCATTAAAAATCACCAGATGGAACGGATTTATGGGTGGCTTTATCCGAATGAAAATGCAGGAAGTTATGGTTATCAGCTCGTTGAGGCCTTAAAGGGGATCGGTGCAGGCGGACTTTATGGAAGTGGTTTTTTACAAGGTGTACAATCACAAAGTGAACCAGCTCGTGTTCCAGAGCTTCATACCGACTTTATCTTTACTGTAATCGGGGAAGAGTTTGGGTTTCTCGGAGCAACGATTTTAATCGTGATTTATTTCTTGATGTTTTATCGAATGATTGTAATCGCATTTAGTTGTAATAACTTATTTGGAACGTATTTAGTATCGGGTATTGTAGGTTTATTAGTCTTTCAAATTTTTCAAAATATCGCAATGACGATAGGATTAATGCCTATTACAGGTTTAGCTTTACCATTTATAAGTTATGGCGGTAGTGCCCTAATGACGAATATGATTGCTCTTGGGATTGTATTAAATGTGAATATGAGAACGAGGCATTATATGTTCCAAACAGAAGAATTGTAATTGGAAGTGTCCACACCATCAGAGAGTATATGACTATAGTGCAAGAAGTTTTATCACTATAGTTAGGTGTTGGGCACTTTTATTTATTTTTCCAATTCATTTCTTTTCTGTTCTAAACGAGGTCTTATAAAACATACTCTTTTAAAATTGCACAAATCATACTAACGGTGCTAGGTCAATCTATGCCTAGGAATGGCTGTTGAGAGGGGGTACATAAATGATTTTATTTATTGGATTTGGTAAACTTACCAAGGCACTTTTGCCATTTATAAAAAGTGACAATACCGTATATGTCTTTCATAAGAACGAGCGAGATGAACAATTTTACAATCTATACAATGTAAAGTACGCATCGCCTGCTACGTTTTCAAAAGCGAGCTATGTTTTTTTATCGTTACCCGCATCGGCATATTCTGATTTTTTTACCGAATATGGTCAATACTTTCATAAAGAAACCATTTTCTTTCATATGGCAACAGCCTTAACGAAAAAAGAAGTCTTGTCCTTTGTTAAAGGTGGAAAGGTTGTCCCTTGTAAATGTATTGGGCAGGCAGATCAGATGGCGATTGATAAAAGAGGGCTGATCGTTGTTCCTGAAAATTCTCAAGAGGAAGAGAATTGGCTAAAATCGTTTTTTACAAACGACATGTCTATCATGGTAGGTCGAGAAGAAGATGTATTACGAATTAACCAAATAGCTACAAAAGCAGCGCTTGAATTAGCAGTGGCATTAAAAAAAGAATTACAAGGTAACAGCTTTGATAAGGAATGGATTAACCAAACACTCGAGATTACAGTAAGAGGTGTTATTAAAAGTTATTGCCATCAGCAGCTTGGTGGCTTCGGTCGAAACTTATTAAAAGAGATAGAAAAGCAAAACGGGGTGTCAGAAAATGAGAATTGATAAAATGCTATCGAATGTTGGCTATGGAACGAGAAAAGAAGTAAAAAAATTACTTAAAACGGGTGTTGTTCATGTCGATGGTGAAACCGTAAAGGATGGAAAATTTCATGTTAAACTAGATGAGCAGTCTGTTACTGTTCATGGTGAACAGGTAGAGTATAAAGAGTACATATACTTGATGTTAAATAAGCCAAAGGGAGTCATATCGGCTACCGAGGATAATCAACATGAGACAGTCATTGATTTATTAGCGTTTGAGCATACAGTCTTCAATCCATTTCCTGTTGGTAGACTTGATAAAGATACAGAAGGCTTTCTTATTTTAACGAATGACGGAAAATTATCACATGAATTAATGTCACCGAAAAAGCATGTGGATAAAACATATGAAGCAACGATCAAAGGAGAGGTAACTGAAGAGGATGTGGAAAAATTTAAAGAAGGAGTCGAGTTAGA
Source organism: Alkalihalobacterium elongatum (assembly GCF_019024285.1). GTDB lineage: Bacteria > Bacillota > Bacilli > Bacillales > Bacillaceae_F > Alkalihalobacterium > Alkalihalobacterium elongatum. The sequence continues at coordinate 8,140 of NZ_WMKZ01000048.1, read as the reverse complement.
CGACGGCTATGTTACGAAGCCAGGCCATCTCGTTATCCTTGAATCAGGTCCGATTTCAAGAATTCAATTAACGATTACTGAAGGGAAATTCCACCAAGTGAAAAGAATGTTTCTTGCAGTGGATAAAAAGGTACTTGAATTAAAAAGAATTTCAATAGGTCAGCTCGAGCTAGATCCTAGTTTACGACTCGGGGAATATCGTGAAATGACAGAAGAGGAAATTGAAATTGTAAGGAATTCTAAATGAAGAAAACAGCCACATAGTTGAGTGGCTGTTTTCTTATGAAAAGATCTAAGATACTTTCGTTTTCTTCTTGTTTACGGTCCATTTTCCACGGCTAGGACTAAGTACTAAATCATTATACTCTAAGACATTCAAGTCTCTCTGGATCGTTCTTTGAGTTATGCCAAACTCTTCAACCAATTCATTCGTTGTGACAGTCCCCCTTTGTTTAATATAGAGGTAAATCGACTTAATACGAGTCAGCATTCGATCAGTTGAAGCTTTCAAAAAACCACTCCTTGTTATAAATGATCGTCCTTACAACCATTGTATTAAAAAGGGGTAATGATCATTCGTGCCAATTACAGTTATGGCTGCATGGTCGAATGAGCAGTGATAGGACATTAGCCTTTAATATCAATGTTTTGTCCTAGAGTCGGGTGAGGGCTGATGTCGGTTCGAAAAAAGTTTGATCATTTTATCAAACATATTCACTGCATGAGCTGCTTGTGTTGCTATTAAACATTTTAGTATATTAATACGTGAAGTTGTTATCATAGTCTAACATTAGCAGCCATTATATGGCTTAAAGTCACATCTCATCCCTCTTGTTACTTATTGTACAATAAGTTATTTAATTTAGCAAAGCACCGTAACGCAAATTAGAAGAAATGAAAGGCTGTGAGAAGAATTTGTCAAGGGTTAATTGGGAAAACGAGGTTGAAAAAAGAAAGACAGAATTAATTAGTGAAACACGTAAATTCCTTCAGATTGCTAGCGTTTTAGATGAATCCAGTGCCAAACCAGGACAACCATTTGGGACAGGAATTAATGACGCTTTAAACCTTTTATTAAAAATAGGTGAAGAATGTAACTTTCATGTTAAAAATTTAGATGGCTATGCGGGCTATATAGAATTTGGAAAGGGAGAAGAATCAGTCGGGATCCTTTGTCATGTTGATGTTGTACCAGAAGGCGAAGGGTGGACAAGGCCTCCCTATGCTGCTGACATAGTGGATGGAAAAATAATTGCTCGCGGGGCAATCGACGATAAAGGACCTACAATGGCAGCCTTTTATGCCATGAAGATTGTTAAAGAATTAGGACTACCTTTGTCAAAGCGAGTACGAATGATCATAGGAACTGATGAAGAAAGTACATGGCAATGTGTGGACCATTATTTTAAACATGAAGAAATGCCGACGGTTGGATTTGCACCAGATGCTGATTTTCCAATTATTTATGCTGAAAAGGGAATATGTGATATTAAACTGAAACAAGAAATGAAGACTGAACATAAAAAAGAGCAATCCTATCCTAGGTTGATAAGTCTCCAAGCTGGTAGAAGAATGAATATGGTACCAGATGATGCAAGAGCAACGGTTCAAATTAAAGAAGAGGACTTTTTATCAATCACAAATCAATTTGATGAATTTTTGAAAGCAAATCAAATAAATGGAGATACATCGGGTGAAAAGAACGAATTGACTTTTGTTGTGAAAGGAAAATCAGCACATGGAATGGAACCTAAATTAGGTGTAAATGCTGGTTTGTTTTTATGTGATTTTCTTAACCGTTTGCTAATAGCGTCACAAGGAAAACAGTTCGTTCAGTTTATAACAGACTTTCTACATCAGGACTTTCGTGGAAAGCAATTAGGAATCCCTTACTCTGATGAAATCACAGGGGATTTAACAGTTAACTGTGGTTTAGTTTCCTATGAGGATAGCAATGGGGGAAGTATTGGATTGAACATTCGCTACCCCGTTACGAATGATGGTAAGGAAATGATTAAACGACTCGAATCAGTTGCAGAGAAAAGTGGTTTTTCTCTAGCTGTACTTGATCATTCGCCGCCGCATCATGTCGATAAAGACCATTCATTAATCCAAACATTATCTAAAGTATATGAAGAGCAAACTGGACAGAAGGCAGAACTTCTTTCAATTGGTGGTGGGACATATGCACGTTCCTTAGAGTCTGGGGTAGCCTTTGGGCCGCTATTCCCAGGTCGAGAAGATGTAGCACATCAAAAGGATGAGTATATTATGATCGATGACCTATTAAAAGCAACAGCAATTTACGCTCATGCCATATATGAGTTAGCTAAAGAATAAGAGTACTTAATAGGTGAAGGGTGCCAAAGTGGCATTCTTTTAATGTTCTCATACGGAGGAGCTCCAGTCCCTACGCCGCTAACCGGTCGCTTCCACTTTTCTTTGTCTAGTTCTGGGCGTCATCGGCTCGAGGTCGCTTCGGTCCATCAAACGTGTCCAAAGAGCAGGACACTTATTGCTGGCCCTCCAGCGCTTGTCGCCGATAAGCAGACGCCCTCCACTTTTCTTTGTATAAAGTGTGCGTGGGTAAGAATAATAAGGAAAGCGAATGTACTTGAGGAGGGTTTTGGATGCAGAGAACGTTATCTTTTATACTTTTCGTTATTATCTTATTTGGTGCCAATAATGGTTTAGTAAAGGCTGTGGATCATTATAACCCAGACTATTGGAGACCACAGTCAATTGAAAAGCAGTATCATATCATGGGTTACCAGTCGATCCAAGTCGCTGTTAAAGAATTTGAAGACTTGTATCAACGAAAAGTAAATTTACCAAACCGACTGCCGCCTATCGAAATTACGCATTCGTTCGGAATTATTGATTCCTACAGTTACCCTGCAAAGTTAGAAATAGAATATGTAAACGAGGAACGACCGAGAGAGCAAATCAAAATGTTCATCCTTCCGGAGGAACAAGGTATTTATCAGAAGGCAAAAGTTGCACAATTGCATACGTTAGAGGACAGTGCGAAGGCAATCCAATTAAGGGATAGGTACCATAACATCTTAATTTTTAAAAAAGATGGATGGGAATACATCTTAGCTAGTAGTAAAAGAATTGAAGACAAAGTGCAAATTGATGATTTAATTGAAATGGCAAACTCAATTAATTAAATAAAGGCTAACTCATAACTCCCTACCTGAAAGTATTTTTGAAAGGGGGGAGTAAAGTTAGCCATAAGGTCTTTATTTATTTTCAAAATCAAACAAATCTGTTGATAAATAACGCTCACCAGTGTCACAAGCAATGGCTACAACGACATCGTCTGGTGTTAGCTTTTTAGCAACTTCCAGAGCGGCAAAACATGCAGCACCAGAAGAAGGTCCAACGAGAATACCTTCTTTTTGAGCTAGGGCAATAGACGCCCAATAAGCATCTTCATCCTCGATTTTTTTAATCTCATTATAAACGTTTTGGTTTAATATAGCAGGGATAAATCCAGGGCTAGTACCGACAAGTTTATGTGGTCCTGGTTTTCCTCCTGATAAAACAGGTGACCCAGCTGGTTCAACTACATGGACTGTAGCTTCTGGATAAAACTTCTTCAATTCTTCACCAGTACCTGTAATAGTTCCGCCTGTACCTGAAGCCGCAACAAAAGCAGATAATTTTTTTCCGATACTATCGAGTGCTTCTTTTATTTCAACGGCTGTTGTATATCGATGAGCATCTGGGTTAGCGGCATTTTCGAATTGCATTGGTACAAAACTATTAGGAATTTCCTTTGCTAATTCATGGGCCTTTTCAATAGCCCCAGGCATTTTCTTATCTCCTTCAGTTAAAACTACTTCTGCGCCATACGCTTTTAAAATATTGATGCGTTCTTGGCTCATTGTATCAGGCATTGTTAGTATAGCACGGTAACCTCTAGCAGCAGCATTCATAGCTAAACCAATTCCAGTATTACCACTAGTGGGTTCAATAATTGTTGCTCCTGGCTTTAGTAAGCCGTCCTTTTCAGCTTGGATAATCATTTGGTACGCAGCGCGATCTTTTACGCTTCCACTTGGGTTGAAGAATTCAAGCTTCAGGTAAACAGCTGCACCATCTTTATCTGCGATCCGATTTAACTTGACTAAAGGGGTATGACCAATCAAATCCGCTATATTTTTTACAACTCGCATATAGTCACTTCCTTAATTTTTATGTTTACTAAAAGTATTTACTTCTATTTTATCATAGATATATGAATAATTCCTATCTACTAAATTGGATATAAAGAATTGCGGTTAAACTCAAACGAATTACAAAAATTGTAACGACAAAATGTGATAAATTCGTTAAAATATTTAGAAGAAGGTGTATAAGATGAAAGCACATTTTTTCTTGGCGATACCTGTATTAGGATCAGCTAACCAAAGTTTAGTGAATTGGAAAGAGGAGCATTCAAGTCATTTTCCGTTTCAAAAATGGATTCATCCGCAAGATTTGCATATTACCCTTGTTTTCTTAGGGCATGTAGAAAAAGCTCAATTAATAGCATTGGGTGAGCAAATCGATAAAACTATAAAAAATTATCACTCATTTACGATAACTTTAAATGAATTGAATACATTTGGCGATTTAAATCGTCCGAGAATATTTTGGGCAGGCGTCGAAAAGCCAGAGCAATTAATGAAGCTACAAATGGATATTGCACAAACATGTGTTAATGTTGGCTTAGATATTGAAAAGCGCCCTTACCGCCCTCACATCACATTAGCAAGACGCTGGAAAGCTAACGGTATGTATACTCCAGCTTTAGCTAACGAACTATTTACAGCAGAATACCAGAGATCATGGGAAGTAGAAAAAATTCACTTGTACCAATCACATCCAGGAAAGAGTCCAATGTATGAACCGATTCAGACTTTTTTCTTGTCAACCAATGTCTAGCTCCAGGTGTCATTGGGTCAAAGGACGTTTTGGCTCATCAGACTATGCTAAAGCATTAGCGCTTATATGCAATAAACAGACACCTTGTGCTTCGTACAAACAAAGAGGAGTAGTTTCCATTGACCATTTTACGTACGATCTTGCATATTGCAATTTTATATTTATTTTATTGGCTGGGTGTTTTCATCCAGCAAACGTTTGATTTATTTATTCCAGGTAGCATTATTGGGATGCTATTGTTGTTTACCTTATTTGCAACAAAAGTGATTAATCCAAAATCAATTGAATATGGTACTTCTTTATTATTAAGGCATATGCCGTTATTATTTTTACCTGTAACAGTAGGAGTATTAAACTTTTTAGATGTTTTTTCAGGAAAAGGCTTCATGTTAGTGATTATTGCTTTAGTTAGCACATTAATTGTTATGGTGTGTTCAGGAGCTCTCAGCCAATTTTTAGCGACTAGAAAGGAGCAGAACTTATGATATCTTTCTTAACAGCTCTTTTTTTTATCGGTTTAACAGTTGGCGTGTATATAGGAGCTAGAATGTTTTACCAAAAATTTCCGTATCCATTTACATTGCCTTTAGTTATTGGAACAATTATCATGATTATCATTTTGTTAGTATTTAAGATCCCTTATGATACGTATAGTTTAGGCGGAGAATGGATCGAAAAGCTGTTAGGTCCTGCCGTTGTTGCCCTTGCTTATCCTTTATATAAACAGATGAGTATGTTAAAGAAATACTTTATGTCGATTGTCACTGGAGTTTTCGTGGGTGCAGTTATTGGAATTGTTAGTGGTTTGTTATTAGCCAAATGGCTTGGTGTAGAAGAGATGTTAATCTATTCTCTAATTCCTAAATCGGTTACGACACCAGTAGCTATGGATGTTGCAAAAACATTAGGGGGAGCACCACCGCTTGCTGCAATCTTCGTCATGGTTGCTGGTATTGGTGGCGTTATGTTAGCTCCTTATTTGTTTAAATGGTTTAAAATTAATCATTATATTGGAAAAGGTATTGGAACTGGGAGCGCTTCTCATGCGATTGGTACAGCGAAGGCGTTGGAAAATAGTGAAGAAGAAGGAGCAGCAAGTTCCGTTGCGATGACGTTAAGTGCTATCGTTGTATCGGTGATAGGACCAATGCTAGTTTTTCTATTATACTAGTAAATTCATTATCAACATTTAATTGCATCAGCTAAGATTATAGTAATTGTGGAGGTTCATCAATTGGCTCACTTGATAAAGTTAGAAGATTATATTTCAAGATATCAATTTGACATGCAACGTTATCCAACTCAATTTACGAGGATGAAAAAGGAACGTTGGTATTATATAAAAAACGAATGGGAGCAGTTGAAGTTTCCTTCTTCTTCTACTAGTATCGATGATCAGGTTGAGCCAATACCCAAGGGTAAGCAAATGAACATCGTTGCAGCCACTCTACAAAGACTGAAGGGCTGGAATACTTTTGCTTTTTATAAGGCAAAAAACATAGAAGAAAAACAATCTGACGTACCTATCGATGAGAAGGAAGAGGATCGATTAGCCTTCAAAGCAAGATCACTTGAACATCTTAAGGAGCTTTACCTTAATGATCTATTCATATCACAACTTATGTGGGCAAGTTCATCACTAATTGAACAATCATATTTAAACCCTAAATATAAATATGATCAACATCTACGCTTTTTTTCACAGCAAATTCCTGATAATTACTTTCTGATGTATTCGCCAGTTTTTTGGATTAAGCAAGCACCTATTGATATGGATATTATTATCATAACCCCAAGTGAAGTCCAATGTATTTCCATTTTAGATGGAAGTCAATATAGTGTATTTGAAGCGTCATCGGATCGATTTTGGGTGGAATTAATTCAAAAAAAGGAACGAAAAGTTCTTAGTCCCATTGTATCTGTTAATCGAATGGCTAGTATTATTAAAGACATCTTGAATGAGAGCAACTGTGATTTTCCCATAAAAAGAACGGTCATTTCACAAAATAGTATTATTGACTATAAAGGACAAGGACCTAAGGTAGAAATAATTGATAAACGAACGTTTACACAGTGGCATGAACGGATGAAAAAACACCCTTCGCCAATAAAAAGTCAACAGTTAAAAGTAGCAAAAATATTATTAGATCACTGTCATACCTCGGCACATGTCCGACAAAAAATTGAAGATGATCAAATGAGTTAGGTATCACTCATTTGATTTTTTAAAAGAAAAACTGAATAGTACTTTCTATAAATGGATATAATTTATTTTTATGAAGAGAAAAATGTAAAGGCTGACTAAGAGAAGTAAAGTTGGTAAAAAAGAATGGTTTTATTTAGAAATTGTAATGAAAAAGGCTTATGAAAACCATTTAAACCAGCTGTCTAAACTGTTAGCCTTTTTAAAATGTGTGTATAAAAAGGGGATATTTATGAAACGGGGACATCAAGAGATTCACAATATATTAGATTTAAAACAGCATTCATTGATCTTGCGTAGACAATATAATTGGAAGGGTCAAGAGGAATATTCTGTTGAGATAAAAGGACTTGAGGACTGTGTAGGATACGGGGATACATATAAAGAAGCGAAAGAAGATTTAATCCTTGCTGTTCGCTTATGGTTAAAAAGAGAAGGACGTACCGAATTGCCGCCAATCAATAAAAATAAACAGCCAATGCTTTTTATTGAACCTTCAATGACGGAAGAAGAATTCAAGCAAATAAATGTTGTGATCAAAGAGTGGAATGAATGAATACATAAAGTACTTCATAGGATGGACTAGAGGAATAAAAATGGAGTACTTTAGTAAAGGGGGGCTACCATTAATTTGGTAGCCCTTTTGCTTTCCTTTGTCCAGCTACAGGTGCCATCGGCTCGAGGTCGCTTCGGTCCAGCAAACGTGTCCGAAGAGCAGGCCACTACTTGCTGGCCCTCCAGCGCTTGTCGCCGATAAGCGGGCACCTTCCGCTTTTCCTTGTCTAGCTGCAGCTCCCAGCGCCTAGTGGACTTCGCTCTCCTCCTTACGATAAGTCAACATCGGCTCGTACTTCGCCGTGTATCCTTTATCTCATACGGAGGAGCTCCAGTCTCTACGTCGCTAACCGGTCGCTTCCGCTTTTCCTTGTCCAGCTACAGGTGCCATCGGCTCGAGGTCGCTTCGGTCCAGCAAACGTGTCCGAAGAGCAGGCCACTACTTGC
>NZ_WMKZ01000047.1 GCF_019024285.1 Alkalihalobacterium elongatum | reverse complement strand
CAATAGGCGGAATTTCTCCGTCTATTCAAGCTATTTTCAGTGCTAATTACTAATTAAGCGGAATTTCTCCGTTTATTATAACAACAAAAAATCACATGTGATTTCTGCTGTGAAACCGCACGTGATTTTGCGTGTTAATGGCTTGTTTACACCTCTGAAGTAAACCCGAAACCTTAAGAGTTTCAGCTTCTTTTTTTTGCTTCATTATTTATAAGATATAGTTGTTTTGAACTATGTGAATCTATTTGTAAGAAATCTAGACTAAATTATGCCAATGAACAGGAAACTTTCTGTATCTATAAAGAGTATGATCTAGATTTTGCTATAAACTTCTTACTGGTTAAAAAGTAAAAAAAGTATGAATATTATTTACTATAATATTTTAAAATTTTAAACTTGGAATGGTAAGGAAAATTCACCAATATAACTGAAAGGGGGAGTTGGCGATGTTAAAATTCGTCGATGTAATACAACAAATTAAAAATAGAGAGGTTAGATATACAAAAACATAGCGTAGGAGGAAGTTATGAAAACTTCAGCTCAAGTTAAAATCGTTGAATATCATGAAGGTCTTGCAAAAGGTATTGCAAAGATGTGGAACGAAAGCCGTGAAGATTGGGGTGGGGATTCTGTCGTAATGACGGAGCAAGATGTTAAGGAAAAAGAAGAAAATTCTACGAATCTTCATTTATTTTTGGCAATGGTTGGTGAAGAAGTAGTCGGCTATTGTGGCTTATCCGAATATAAAGAAGACGAAGGAGCCCTGTATATTCCCTTATTAAACGTGCATCCAGAATATCAAGGGCTTAAGATTGGTAAACAACTGTTATTAAGAGCATTAGAGAAAACGATTGAATTAAAGTGGCCTAGATTAGATTTATTTACATGGGCTGGAAATACCAAAGCAGTTCCACTTTATAAGAAGTGTGGCTTCTTTTGGGAAGAAAGAGATGATGTTACACACTTAATGAATTTTATTCCGATCGTTCTTCAGAATCAGTGGCTTCGTCCTTTCTTTGAAAAACATGATTGGTATACAACTAGTCAACGTGTTATCGAGGTAAAGCCAGACGGTCTAAAAGAAAACGGCCATACGTTTTATGAGTATAAGTGGAAAGCTGGAGACGAGTTTGTTCGAATTCAAATAGAACGAACAGGACGAGGTATCCGACTCATTGAGACCCAAGACATTTTAATAGAAATGAAACTGCCAGACTTTAAATTACTTGAAAAAGAAGAGCACTATGTGACATACCGTATCGTTAATAAAACAAATCAATTATTAAATGTAACTTTATCGGCAGCTTCTACAAAAATTGTAGATCATAGCTTTGAAGAAAAGGTTGATATTCAAGGGGAGTGGATAGGGAGCTATCCATTGAAGCTTACAATGCCACAAAGTGAGCCTAGTCCTTGGAAGACATACCCAGTCGTATGTGCAAATGTAAAGATTAATGGATTTTCAATGCCATTAAAAATGGGGGTATTTCCTAAAAAAGCAGGAAAGCTCTATATACGTTCAGTGAAAAAAAGCTGGAAGGTTCACGAAAAGGGAACCTTATATTTAGATATTGAAAGTCAATTGGAAGAAGATACAATTTGGACAATTAAACTTCCTAGCAATGATATTGTAAAGTGGGAGGTTCAAGAATGGAAGACGAAAATCAATGATAATAAAAGAATATCACTCCCTCTAGCTAGTGAACTGTTAAAACATGGCTTCTTAGATGAAGAGGTTGAAGTAGAGGTTGAACGTCAAAATGGAAAATCGTTTAGTTTCAAAGTTCATTTGTCCCTAGCGTTCCCTGGCTACGGTGCCAAGTTTGGTGGAGAGTGTGAAAAGTATTGGTATAGTTATAACGGACCTTGCTTTGTAAAAATAGAAAAGCGAAATCATATGATGAAAATCGGCTCTACTCGCTCAAAACAGTATCCTATTACGTTTCTTACGCCTAAGATTGGCAAACCTTATAGTGAAGAGTTTTCTAAAAAGGAAGCAACTGCTGTTGAGTTTCTACAAAGTAATGAAGCATCTACTATTAAGACGACATTACCTTCTGAAACGTTCCCAAATCTTACACTAAATACTTATTTCCACTTATATGGAGACGGACTGGTTGAATTAAGACATGAATTGATCAATGGTGGACAGATTGCTAAAGAGTCGATATCTCTTTTACAACCTTTCATCCCAAAATTCGAGAATATGGCCATTCCTCAAAATGGTGAAGTTATGATTGGGAATGAAGCGATGATCCCGTTTACTCCATATATATCTGATAAGGATATTTCAGAGTCTTGGATCTTCACTACCTCTTCTAATGGAGAAACGAAGGGAATTGCATGGCCGAAAGAGGCGGTAGGAAGAAAAGATGATTGGAGATTCGGGATTGAATATTCTGTAGGTATTATCCAATCTGATGAGAAGGTTAGCTTAGGTCCAATTCAAATAGGTATCAATGCAGTAACGACTTGGTCCGAATGGCGAGAGATGGTAGTTGAAGATGAAGTTGAGAGTTTGCAAGAAGCCTCTATCTATACACTAGGAGCAGAGGGTGGGAATTTTATATCATCTGTTGGTGAAAAGGTCGAGTATTCCCTCCGCTCACTATTGACTCCATATGTCCATGGGAGCCTGATGCTACAACATAACAAAAAGTTATTTCTAAAAGAGATAAAACAAGAAGATGCTTTAAATAAAATAACTCTTTCCTTAGAGCATGATAAACCTGGTGTACAGTTTATATCAGGAGATTTCCGTTCATCTAGTAATCGAGCAGAATTCCAAACGCTTCAACTAGTAAAAGGAAACCGAGAAGTTGACGTCAATAACAATAAGGATACTTGGTCAGTAGATAATGGTGTTATCAATTTTAAAGCATCAACCACGTATTTTCCATGTGTTTATTCCTTAACCTATAAAGGAAAAGAAACCTTACATCATCAGTACCCAGATGCCGGGCCAAAAGCATGGTGGAACCCATGGGGTGGAGGTTTACGGTATACATTTCAAGATGTAAGCTCTTATTCAATGCTGAAAGAGAAAACGACGATAGAGCAGACAACAAAGTTTGATCAGTATGGCCATCGTTGGACTGGAATATGTCTCTCCACTACATTTATTGAGCATGAAACGATGAAAGGGATCACGCTTCGTCAATATGCTTTAACGCTACCAGAGATTCCCGTTCTTGCTTCTTACGCAGAAATTCAGCAAGCGTCTGGAAGAACTTTTACAAATGAAATATTAGAATTGGAGGCATTCTTTAAACCAGGGGATATATTATCCTCTTGTTATGCGAGCTTACCAACAGATGGAATAATCAATAGGTACTACGCGGGTATAGAGGAGTTTATCTTAAGAGATACACCTTATATTACCATTGGATCTGAAGAACGTGATGAACATATGACATTCATTCATCCTCAAGGAAAAAAGACAGCTGAACTTTATATGAACCAGGAAGTGATGCTAGTTGCTTCTGAAGCAGAATGGTGTGCCTCGGTTGGAGAGGTCAAAGTATTTCAACCAACGCTACTGCTATATGGCAATGAAAAGTATTTATTTGATCAACAATTACAAAGACTTTCGTTTAAATAGGAGTAATACCAATGAAAATAATTGATGCGCATATACACTTCTCCAATATACAAAGCTTTAAAGATACAGCAACGAATCTGTCGCTTGTTGATTACTCTAGTAAAGGTCTTCATCAGGAGATGGAGGCGGGTAATATTAAGCTAGCGATCGGTATGGGTGTTACAGAAACACCGCAAATGGAATTTCCTGATCATCATGCGGCTTCACCAATGGGTCTTGACTTAGAAGAAGAACTCCCAACAAAAGTTGCTGTATGTCCTGGGATTAATCCGTATCAGTTAAATCAATCTGGTTTAGATACTTTGGAAAGTGAGCTGAGAAAAACAGAAGTTGTAGGGATAAAAATATACTTAGGCTATTATCCATACTATGCGTATGATGCTGTTTATCAGCCTGTGTATGACTTGGCTGCAGCTTATAATGTACCTGTTGTTTTTCATACTGGGGATACGTACTCTGAACGAGGATTATTAAAATATGCCCATCCACTTACACTTGATGAAGTAGCTGTGATGCGACGGGATGTTAATTTTATGATGGCCCATTTAGGTGATCCATGGGTACTAACTGGAGCAGAGGTTGTCTATAAAAATCGTAATATGTTCGCTGATCTTTCAGGCTGGATTGTAGGTACAAAAGAAGAACTAGATGCGAAATCAAAAGGTAACTTTCTTGATCACATCCGACATGCGATCACTTTTTGTGATCATTATGAAAAACTGGTGTTTGGTTCAGACTGGCCACTGGCACCTATTAAAGATTATGCTAATTTTATCGGTGATTTAATTCCATCCAAGCATGTTGAAGATGTATTTTATAAAAACGCAATTCGCTTATTCCCTAAGATAGAAAAAATGATACGTTAAATTAAAAGACGAACTTACATGTTAAGTTCGTCTTTCTGCGTTGACATAAGGAATGCTTGCTACTAATAGTTAATAATTATTTTTAATGTTGTTTGGAGTTTATTACAGTATTGTGTTTTAAGGATTTGTCGACCACAGCCCTGCTGTTTTGACAAAAACTCGTGGATGAAGCTTTAATCCCGCGACGATAATTTCAGCTAAATCCTCTGGTTGCATTACGTTTTCAGGGTTACCAGTAATGAGATTTGCTTCAACAGCTAAATCGGTTGCAACTGTACTTGGTGTTAGGGCGGTAACACGAATATTATGTTTTCTCACTTCTAGCATTAGCGATTCTGTTAATCCCATAACCGCGAATTTAGAGGCACTGTATGCACTTGTGACAGGTGCTCCTTTTTGGCCAGCGGTTGAAGCAATATTAATAATATCACCTGATTTTCTTTCAATCATTTGCGGTAATACTGCTCTAGTCACGTTATACACACCCATTAAGTTAACTCGAATTATGTTTTCCCATTCTTGTGGAGTTAAATCTAGAAACCCTCCAAATTTGGCTGTACCTGCATTATTAATAAGAATATCAATGGAACCTAAATCTGTTTTTATGTGGTCAACTGCATGCTCAACTGCATCTAATTCCGCTACATTAGCTGTTGCTGCTGATACATTGATGTCATATTGTTCTAGCTCTGATGATAACTTTTCTAGGTTGGACATATTAAGCCCAAGTAAGCCTAAATTAACTCCTTCTTTCGCTAGTGCGATTGCTGTAGCCCGTCCAATTCCTCTACCTGCGCCTGTAATTAATGCATTTTTCCCACTTAAAGAATTCACTTACAACACTCCTACTTCTAAAAGATAATTACTTGGCTAAAAATAGTCTTTTTATTTTTTGCTTAGAAACTATTTCCTATTCTAATGAGGGGAAAGTATTTGGTAGATAATAGGAATTATAACTAATGTAATGTATAGTTCATTGTGAAAAAAACATAATAGGAATATTATTCTGGCGAAATAAAACAAGAGTTAGGAAATATTTTCAAAAATGAAAGGGTTTAGATAAATGAATCTAATCAAAAACACTACAGTCACCTTATGCTTAGCTGTTGTCATAACAGTTTTTTTATTAACATACTCTGTTGAAGCAACAAGCCGAAACAATTATGAGGCAGTAGTTGATAATGTTATTTTTATGATCCCTGATGGATTTTCTGCTAGTTATGCAACGACCTATCGAATTTACAAAGAAAGTGAAGACCTTATCTTTGATCCAATGCTTGTCGGAATGGTTAAGACAAATTCAGCTAACAACTGGGTCACAGATTCTGCAGCTGCTGCAACCGCACTAGCAACAGGGTATAAAACAAATAATAAAATGGTGAGTATTTCTCCTGAAGGAAAACCATTAGAAACGATACTAGAAGCAGCTAAGATAGCAGGAAAAGCAACAGGTCTGGTTGCAACAGCAACTGTAACACATGCTACACCAGCTGCTTTTGCTGCACATGTTACATCACGTGATAGTCAAACAGAAGTTGCATTACAAATGATCGATAAAGTAGATGTTATCCTTGGTGGTGGGAAGCGAAATTTTCTTCCAAAATCAGTAGGTGGGCTCCAACAAGAGCGGAATTTAATTGAGGAACTGGAGCTAAAAGGGTATACATACATTGAAAACCGCGAGGATCTCTTAAAGCTTGACGCAGCTACTAATAAATTATTAGGTTTATTTGCCGAGGGACCGATGTCACCCGAACTCGATAGAAATGTAAAAGAAGAACCAAGTTTAGCTAATATGACAGCTACTGCTATTTCTACCCTCAGTCAAAATAAAGATGGCTTTTTCCTGATGGTTGAAGGAAGTCAAATTGATTGGGCTGGTCATGCTCAAGATGCTGCATGGGCAATGAAGGATGTTGAAGCATTTGAAAAGGCAGTAGAAGTAGCTTTAGACTTTGCAAGAAATGACGGTAGAACACTACTAGTTATTGTTGGTGATCACGATACAGGTGGAATGTCTGTAGGAGGATGTGATTCATATTTATCAAAAGCTGAAATTCTTCGTGAGGTTAAAGCAACAGGTAAATTTATGGCCAACAAGTTAAGTGCAAAAAGAAGAAATGCTAAGGAAATCTTAAAAACATATGCAAACATTGATTTAACGAAAGCACAAGTAAAGCGAATTAAAAAAGCGAAAGATGATGAGGTAGCTGATGTAATCAACAACATCATTAGTGAGCATGCCTTTGTAGGATGGACGACAAAGGTGCATTCAGGAGTAGATGTCCCTATATATGCATTTGGTCCCACTTCAGAGCGGTTTACAGGTCTTATCGATAATACAGATATTCCAAAACGTATGGCTCATGCTATGGGTATTCATTTTAAGGATGTTATAGGTAGTCACTAACTATAATATTTAAAAATAAACATAATTAACAGTAATAAATACTATTAAGAGAACTCCACTGTAGAAGTGGGGTTTTTCTGTGTGTGCTAGGCATGGCAACTAGTTGGTGTTAGATAGACGTTGATGTTGTACAGATCGTGTGAATGGTTGATTTTGAACTTTTTCCAAGTGGAGAAAGGTTAATACCAAAAGGTAGTAATTGAAATCCGTAGGCCTCCAAATATTACCTATGCATATATGAATATTATTTTGTAATTAAACTATTTAAAAACAGTTTAGAAAAGGAAACTTACTGAAAGTTTAAATTTTTGGTTGATTTCCAAGGTTGGTAATAACTGCCTTCTCAATTATAGTAAGTACAAACAATCTTCAAGTAGCACTAATGAGTGATCAAAATCTTTGGCCAAAGTTTTGATAAAAAGTTGATTAATGGAGGTTTTTGATGAGAAAACTCTTTGTGTTATTACTTGTTCTAGCGATCGTTTTCGGTGCTGGGTTAGTTTCTGTCGCAGCAAGTTACTCCGTTGATGAAAACAGTGAAGAGTATTTAGTCATGTTTGATGGACCAGCTAAAAAAGGGCTGCTTCAAGCTTTTGGTGTAAGTGATGAAGCTATCCTTCATGAATTTAGTCTCTTACCAGCATATCATTTAGAACTAACATCGAGACAAGTAAGAGGGTTAAAAAATCACCCGCAAATTAAGTATGTGGAAGAAAATGCGGAAGCACAAGCATTTGGGCAAACGGTTCCTTGGGGTGTACCACATGTACAATCAACAGAGGTTCATAATATGGGGCAAACAGGTGCTGGCGTCAAAGTAGCGATTTTGGATACAGGTATCGATAATACTCATGAAGATTTAGCTGTAAATGTTAAAGGTGGATATTCTGTATTTACTGATAGTGCCAACAGAGATCCATTTTATGATGGAAGTGGCCATGGTACACATGTTGCTGGAACAGTTGGTGCTATTGATAATAGCCTAGGTGTAATTGGAGTTGCTCATCAAACTGATTTATACGCTGTTAAGGTTTTAAATAATGATGGTAGTGGTTCTTATGCTGGAATAGCAGAAGGGGTTGAATGGTCTATACTGAACGGGATGGACATAATTAATATGAGCCTAGGTGGTTCTCAATCCTCGTCAATACTTAAAGAGTTTTGTGACCTAGCATATTCAGAGGGATTACTCGTTGTCGCAGCAGCAGGAAACAGTGGAAATCGTGGTGGAAATAATGATAGTGTTGGTTATCCTGCAAAATATGAATCTGTTATTGCTGTAGCAGCCGTTGATGCAAATAATAACCGCGCTTCGTTTTCTAGTACAGGTCCTGCAGTTGAGCTCTCGGCACCTGGAGTAAGTGTATTAAGTACAGTTCCTGGAAATCGTTATGCTTCTTACAATGGAACTTCAATGGCGTCACCTCATGTTGCAGGTGTGGCAGCCCTTATTTGGGGAGAGCATACTAATTTAACAAATTCGGAATTACGCCAATTACTGCAACACACGTCTATTAATCTAGGTCGAAGTAATCAATACGGTTATGGATTAGTTCAAGCTAATGATGCAATTAATTATTTACGGTAATGTTAGTAACTGTAAAAATTAGATTACACACATAGAAAGGCAGATACAGGAGGGCTTGCTTCATCCTCTTGTATCTGCCTTTGTTTATTTTTTTTGGCGCTGCGGAATGGTTACCGCTGGTTGCGTTTGACAGATTAAATGGGCACTAAACGGTTGGAATGGTTACCGCTGGTTACGATTGACCGATTGAATGGGCACTAAACGGTTGGAATGGTTACCGCTGGTTGCGTTTGACAGATTGAATGGGCACTATACGAGCGGGATGGTTACCATTGGTTGGGTTTGACCAGACGCACGGGCTCCAACAATTCTCATCGAGGCCGTGTTTCTAGTTTAATATAACGGATACATAGGCTACAATTCTCAATAAATAAATTTGTTCATTTTGCTGAACTCTGTGAAAAAAATAGAAATAAGTAAATTTAAACTATAATACTTTGATTTAAAGTCACTGTCTCACTACAACTCGACCAATTAAAACCACTAATAAACAGGCACTTTCCGTTTTCCTAGCCATTCACAGAATCCTCACGTTTCTGCCACGTAATTATCAATCCTTTGTAACAGAATTGTAGGTTTTGTGATATATTTCACAAACAAATAAGGTATACACTATACATATAGTTTTATATTGATATAGAAACCTAGTTGGAGGAGGGGAAAAATGGAGTCTGTTGAATTTAGTCGCTATTTAACGATGTTAACGCTCTCGGTACACGTAGTATTTGCAACAGTTGGTGTCGGTATTCCCGTCATGATTATGTTGGCTCATTGGATAGGACTTAGAAGACAAGATGAGCATTATCTTTTAATGGCTAAACGGTGGGCACGTGGTTATGTTATTAGTGTTGCAGTCGGTGTTGTAACTGGAACCGCGATTGCGTTACAACTTGCGCTACTTTGGCCGCGATTTATGGAGTTTGCTGGTCAGCTTGTTGCATTGCCGCTATTCATGGAGACATTCGCCTTTTTCTTTGAGGCCATTTTTTTAGGAATTTATTTATATACATGGGATCGATTTAAAAATCCGAAGCATCACTTTTATTTGCTTGCTCCAGTCGTTTTAGGAGCTACGATGTCAGCATTATTTATTACTTCCGTTAATGCGTTTATGAATACACCACAAGGATTTACGTTAATGAATGGAGAGCTAGTTAATATTTCACCACTACTTGCGATGTTTAACCCAGCAATGCCTACGAAAGTAGCACACGTCTTAACATCTGCTTATATGACGTCTGCATTTGTACTTGCTTCGATTGCTGCTTTCCACTTGCTGCGTGGCAATCGTCACGAATATCATCGTAAAGGGCTCGCTTTAACGATGAAGGTAGGTTTTATTTTTTGTGTGGCAACAGCGCTTGTTGGGGATTTATCAGGAAAATTTCTAGCAGAATATCAACCTGAAAAACTAGCAGCTGCAGAGTGGCACTTTGAAACAGAAGGAGAAGCACCACTAGTACTATTTGGTGTTTTAACAGAAGAAAATGAAGTGAAATACGGTATTAAAATTCCTTATGGACTAAGTATTCTTGTTCATAGTAATCCATCTGGAGTTGTAACGGGGTTGAATGATATTCCTGAAGAATATCATCCGCCTTATGTTATCCATTATTTGTTTGACATTATGGTAACGATCGGTATAGGTTTAACGGTTCTTTCGATGCTTTATTGGATTGCTTTATCACGAAATTGGTCATTTATAAAAACACGTGCATTTCGTTTCTTACTCGTTACAACTGGTCCATTAGCGATGCTAGCTATTCAAGCTGGCTGGTGGTTTACCGAAGTGGGTCGTCAACCGTGGATTATGAGAGGATTTATGACGACTGCCGAAGGGGCAACTGATTCACCTCATGTTTGGATAATGTTTATTGCATTTGCCGTTCTTTACTTTATCTTGATGGTTGGGACAGCAGTTGTATTAGTTCGTATGTTTAAAAAGAACCCAGTTGAGCGCGAGTTAGAGAAACTTGCCGATAAACAAAGGAGTGTTGCAAGATGACGATTGAGATTATAGGGATATCAGTCTTATGGTTGTTCCTATTTGGCTATGTCATTGTAGCCTCCATCGATTTTGGAGCTGGCTTTTTCAATGCTTCTACGATCGTTACGGGCAAACATCATATCGTTAATAATGTAATTCAACGATATTTATCTCCAGTTTGGGAGATTACGAATGTGTTTCTTGTGTTCTTTTTTGTTGGAATGATTGGATTTTTTCCAAAGACAGCTTATTATTTTGGAACGGTATTATTAATACCCATTAGTATTTCTATTATTTTGTTGGCGTTACGAGGCAGTTATTATGCGTTTGGAACGTATGGTACGAAGGGGCATAAAGGCTATACCCTTATGTACGGAGTCACAGGTGTTCTTATCCCTGCATCACTGTCGACGGCTTTAATTGTGTCTCAAGGTGGGTTTATTCGAGAGGCTTCTTGGGGTGGGATTGAGCTAGACTATGTAGCCCTGTTCACGAGTCCATTTGCCTGGTCGATTGTATTGCTAAGTCTAGTCAGTGTGTTATTTATATCTGCGAGCTTCTTAGCTTACTATTCTTCAGTAGCGGAAGATCAAAAGGCACTTCGTTTGTTTCGAAAATATACTTGGATTTGGAGCTTTCCGACGATCATAACAGCTCTGGGTATTATTATAGAAATGAAATGGCATAACCCTGCACATTTTGAAGGTTTACTCTCCCTTTGGTGGGTATTTGCCGTATCATTTGTATGCTTTGTCGTTAGTTTATGGTTACTAAAAACAAGACAATACGGTTGGTCATTTATTTTCGTTGTTCTTCAATTTGCTTGTGCTTTTTATGGCTATGGCGTTTCACGCTATCCGTATTTACTGTATCCGCACTTAACGATTTATGACAGTTTTACGAATGAAACGATGGCTTATGCCTTAATTGTCGTATTTATTTTAGGGTTAATGCTACTCATTCCGTCTCTATATCTTGTATTTAAGCTGTTTGTTATGAATAAGCCTTACATTAAAAAAGGTAATGTATAAGGAGGAAAATACAATGCACAACTTTTTATTGTTTTATGCCCCGCTCCTTGTTGTCGTACTTGCGATGCTTTTTTCCTTATTCGTAGCCGCTAAAAGCACAAAGTACGAGGACTAGACATGAAAACACTTCAAAAGCTTGCGAAGTTACAAAAGGGGCGGTATTATTCACTTTTTGCAATAGCCATTGCGTTCGGATTCGTTATTATTATGCAAGCCTTTTTGATCGTTTCGATTGTTGATGATCTTTTCTTAAATAAAGCTACGTTTGATCAGGTACTACCATTCTTATTTCTTTTATTAGCGGTTTTTATTTTCAGATCCGTTCTTTCGTATATGAGTGGGAAGATTGGATTGAAGATGGCAGCTCAAGTGAAGTCAGACTACCGTAAGCGTCTACTACAAGCCTACTCTGGTCACTCATTAATGGCTTCCTACAAAGGGCAATCTGGACAAAAAGTAAGTGTAATGCTAGATGCCGTTGATGAGCTAGATAGTTTCTTTAGCAAATATGTACCGCAACGAATATTATCGACTGTCGTTCCAGTGATGATCTTAATTGTCATATTCACGCAACATGTTTACTCTGGACTTATTATTTTATTCACGGCACCGTTTATTCCAATATTTATGATTATTATTGGTAAGATGACGCAACAAAAGTCAGAGGAAAAGCTCGATAGTTTAACGGCCTTCTCTGGACGGTTTCTAGATACGCTTCAAGGACTCGTAAGCTTAAAGCTATATGGTCGTTCAAAGCAATACAAAGAAATGATTCGTCAAAGTAGCTTAGAGTTTCGAGATGCAACGATGAAAATTTTAAAGGTTGCCTTTACTTCGTCTTTAATGCTTGAGTTCATTTCAATGCTGAGTATAGGACTTGTTGCTTTAGAACTAGGGTTTCGCCTTGTAGTATTCCATGAAATTAGTTTTTTTACAGCGTTCCTCATCCTTTTATTAGCCCCAGAGTTCTATAATATGCTTAAAGAGCTAGGGAGTGCTTTCCATGCAGGACGCAGTAGTACGGGTGCTTCCGATAAAATTGAACGGGAACTTTCTCAAGTGGAACAAACACATAAATGGGGAAATCGTTCATTGCTAAAAGAGCCTGTATCACTAGAATTAAGAAACATTAGTTTCCAATATGAGACTAATGGTTTTACCTTAAATAAAATAAATGCCAACATCCCATCTAAAGGCCAGGTCGCGATAGTAGGGAAAAGTGGTTCTGGTAAAACAACCCTTCTTCATATTATTGCAGGATTAATCAATCCTCACGAAGGAAAAGTACTCTTAGATGGACAGGAGCGTTCAGACTTTAAAGAAGAAGATTGGTTTAACAATCTAGGTTATATAACTCAGCACCCGTATTTATTTGCAGGGACGATTGCTGAAAATATTGCTCTTGGCACTAAAGCATCAAAATTTGAAGTTGAAAAAGCTGCTGTTCAAGCGGGAATTTCAGACTTGATTGACACTTTACCCGAGCGTTATGATACCCAAATTGGGGAAGGTGGAAGAGGACTTTCAGGTGGTGAAAAACAACGAATAGCATTAGCCCGAGCATTTCTTAAGAATCCAAGTATTGTTCTTTTTGATGAACCAACAACTGGTCTTGATTTATTTACAGAGCAAATATTACAAAAATCAATTAAGGAATTAGCTCAAACTTCAACAGTCATTACCGTCGCTCATCGCTTACAGACAATTAAAGAGGCTAATCACATTTTATTTCTCGAAAATGGAGAGTTGAAAGCACAAGGAAAGCATGAACAGTTAAGGTCTTCTGTTTCATCTTACAATAAACTATTCTCTAAAAACGGAGAGGAGGAGTAGTGATGAATGAGTTATTAAATACGATTCGAATAATCATGTTAAAAAAGAAAGATGTGATTTTGTCAATCGTGTTTGCCTATATTGCAGGGGTAACAGCTGTCGGCTTGTTTGCTGCAAATGGTTATCTAATCTCACATGCTGCTCTTGAGCCCCCGTTATATGTATTACTAGTAATGGTTGCAGTTGTTAAAATGGGTAGTATATTACGTGCTACTAGTCGTTATGGAGAGCGCTATTATTCTCATAGAGCCACATTCACCATGTTAAGTGATTTGCGCGTTCATTTCTTTGAAAGATTAGAAAAGCATGCGCCAAGCTTACTAACAAAATATCGCAGTGGTGACCTACTTGCCCGAATAGTCGGTGATGTTGAAAGCTTGCAAAACTTCTTTTTGCGTGTTCTATACCCACCGATTATTATGGTAACAGTATTTCTAAGTACCATTATATTTGTGTCTTTTTATTCTATTTCGGTTGTTATTTTGCTCACGGTTGGATTGCTTTTAACAGGGATAGTAATTCCAGCTTGGTTTGCTTACAAGCAGAAAAGGGTTAGTCATCGAATACGTGAGGAACGCGGTCATTTATCTACAGAAGTGACAGAATGGTTCCACGGCTTTCGTGAGTTAAAAATTCATCAAAAGCTAGAAGAGAAAGAACAGCAGTTGGTTGCTGCTTCTAATTCCTATATTCAAGAGGAACAAAATGCAGGGCAACACACTATGTATAATCAATCTGTCAATACAGCAGTCTCACTAGTGATAGTTTGGGCCGTATTAGCGGTTGGCGCCTATTCAGTTTCTAGTGGAAGTTTAGATGGCTTATTTCTAGCTATGCTCGTGATGGTAAGCTTAACAGTTTTTGATCATTCAACACCGATGGCAGCTTTCCCTGTTTTTTATGAGGAAAGTGAAAGAGCGGCAACACGACTAGGATCAGTTGTAAAAGAAGATGATAGATCAATAAATTCAACTGTAGCAATGAGTTCTTTTCCGAGTGGGGCACCATCCATTGAACTAAAAGGGGTTCATTTAACTTTCCCTGGAGAACAACGTAAAACATTGGATGACGTTGACTTATATTTGCCCTCTGGTTCAAAAACGGCGATCGTTGGGCCGAGTGGATCTGGAAAATCGACACTATTGAGTTTGATGTTAGGATTACAAACAGCTAATGAAGGTGAACTATTGATCAGTGATATAAATATCAATAAGTTGAAGCAGGAAAGCATCTGGGAAAACTCGAATGTTATCTTGCAAGAAAACCACTTTTTTAATGGAACTGTAAAAGAAAATCTGTTATTATCATCGCACGAATATACAGATGAAGAACTAAAACAGTTATTAGCTGATGTTCAACTTCCACATCTTTCATTATTTGATACTGTCTTGGAGAAAGGACAAAACTTGTCAGGTGGAGAAAGACAACGGCTTGCGATGGCTCGAGCTGTTGCAAAAGGGGCTTCTTTCTGGCTGCTGGATGAACCGACTTCATCACTAGATTCATGGACAGAACGTCGCCTTTATGAATTATTATATAAAAAGGCTAAGGAAGACACGATAGTCATAGTTAGTCATAGACTTGAAGGACTAGAAAAGATGGATCAAATTATCGTCATGGATCAAGGGAAAATAGTTGAAAAAGGAACGTTTACAGAGCTTATTGAGGCAAAAGGGTATTTTTATCAGTTAAAACAAATTGAGAAAAGTATATTAAAATAAAAAATGTGATGGCCATATACCCAAAAAAACTCGGAAGTTAAAAAAAGGTCGCTTCGGTCAGTAGCAAAAAAGAATAGCAGATGTACTTTCATTAAGAGGCTGGGACATAACTAGCCAAAATAATTGTAAAAAGGTTCCGAACATCAAAGAAAACGATGTTCGGAACCTTT
>NZ_WMKZ01000046.1 GCF_019024285.1 Alkalihalobacterium elongatum | reverse complement strand
AGCTCTTCAGCGCCGATGGTAGTTGGGGGCTTCCCCCTGTGAGAGTAGGACGTCGCTAGGCACAAAGCACAATTCAATTGGGTTGTGCTTTTTTTGATTCTGATGATTATTATTTAAAGTTAGTTAAACCTTATTGCATGAAATTTGATTAATATCCCATGGTATTGTGTAAATAAGAGCTTCACAGTGCTCCAAAGTCATAAAAACGATGATTTTTGTATAAATAAGGGCTTCACAGGTCCCTTTTCCCACGGTACTCTCTAAAGCTGCTTTAACCCCTGCTCTAAAACAACATTGCCTATAAACTATCTTCTAAATGATTGAGCCATAATCTGATATTTGTCTGAAGAGCAACACTACTGAATTCACCGTCTAATGCCCATGTAGGAAAGAAAGGTTTAATGGAAGCACAATCCAAATAGGTTGTGCTTTTTTAGTATGTAAAACGGATAAGTGTAAAATTACAATGTGAATATATTATTTGATGTACCAAATAATGTAACATCATAACAATTTCTAAAGCAGTACAAGCTATTAATAACCACAAACTAAGGAGAGATCCGTTAATGAATAAGTCTAAAAAAGAGCCATTGTTTCAGAGTAGTGAGGTTATCAATGATAAGCGTAAAGGTTATTATGGAATGGACCCAGAACAGAGTCTTCTTTCAGTTAGTTTTGCAACAACTGAAAATGAATACTTAAATGAACATTACCAAGAGGATCCAAAAGAAGATCAAGAGGAGTAACTCGTTACTAATTCTTGGTTTCATAAAAAACATGCTCTGCCTCAATTGACTTACCAATATGAAGAATACCATAGGAAAAGTGAGTTTGCTTGCGTTTATCAGTCGCAGATCCAGGATTAAATAGTAACATGCCTTCTACTTTTTTTATTAAAGGAATGTGTGAGTGTCCGAAAATAATGCAATCCACATGATCTTCTTTAAATGCAGCGAGTGCTCGCTTTTCCGTTGTCCATTTTTGACCATGGCCATGAACTACACCGATTTTAAAGTCACAAATTGGTATGATCAGTTTTTCTTTAAAGTGACTTTTGATGTCTGGACCATCGACGTTACCAAAAACGCCTACAACCCTTGCATATTTAGATAACTCTTTAAACACTGAAATGGTTTGCCAATCTCCTGCATGAATGATTAAATCAGCAGATTTAAGGTCTTTAAGCAACCTTGGGGGAAGTTCTTTAGCCTTTTTTGGCATATGTGTATCGGATACAACTACAATATTCATTCATTAAAACTCCTCTGTATATTAAAGTACCGTCATAGACAAGTTTATACTAATACATATTCGATTATATTAATATACTGTTGATTTCCGAATAAAATAAGCGTATTAATTGCTCTTTATTGTACAAAAATTTTATAGTTAACATGAAAGGAGTGATTGTGGTATGACGGTGAATAGTGAGCGGTCGATATTAAAAAAATGGGATGCTACTCATCAAATGAGGAGTTCTGGTCATAAGCAAGGGTGGGTGTTAGAGCCTGGGCATTGGTACGACTTTGATCCGTTTTTATTGATGGCTGAAGATTGGTTTAAAAAAGGAACGTTTGGCTTTCATCCTCACAAAGGAATGGAAACTGTTACATATGTAATAGATGGAGAATTGGAACATAAGGACAGTAATGGTGGTTCAGGTCTCTTAAAAGGGGGAGATGTGCAGTGGATGACTGCAGGGCAAGGAATAAGTCATATTGAGGACCCCATTGAAGGTAGTACGGTACATAGCTTACAGCTTTGGGTGAACCTCTCAAAATCAAATAAATCAGCAAGTCCACGCTACCAAGATTTATATAGGAGAAACATGCCAGAAATAATTGAAGATGGAGCCACTATCCGTTTATTTTCTGGTAATTACGGAACATATCAAGCTGAAACTTTAAATTATACCCCTGTTACGATGATTGATTTTGAACTTTCAGAAGGAAAAACAATATTGCCAGACATTCCTAAAAGTTATAATGGTTTTATATATATTCTCCAAGGTAGAGGGTTGTTTGGAAAAGAAGAAATAAAAGGTGAACAAAACCAAGTAATATGGTTAGGACAAAGTGATAAGCATGAAGGAGGTATAGATTATATTCGAATAAAAAGCAGTAGTGAAAAATTGCATGGGATCCTTTTAGCTGGAGAACCAATTAAAGAACGAGTTGTAGCGAATGGCCCATTTGTCATGAATTCAGAAGAAGAAATCCGACAAGCGTTTTCTGATTTTCATAGTGGGAAGTTTCAATAAAGAACTAAAGATATTAACAAAAACCCTTCTAACATTAGAGTAAGGGATTTACTTGTGAGGTGCAAAACGGTAAATCGCAGACCAAATCAAATAGCAAATCACATAAACTTCACAGTTAAAAAGGCTTAGAGAGGTAGTGACCCCAAAAAGTTAGAGTTAAATATCTAACTTCTGGGGTGCAGTACCAGATACAAATATCACTAAGCCTTTTTTGAATTTTCCTATTTTCACGAAAGCACCCGTAAGATGTACAAGTTCATTAGACGATAATGCGAGTTTGATAAATAAGCGGAGAAATTTCTCTTAATTAGGAAATAGCACCGAAAAAGGCTTAAATAGACGGATAGATTACGACTATTGACTCGAAAAGCGTGAAAATTGTTAATTCTGTTTTGCTTAATCGGAAAAACTTCGCTTAAATCCCCCGAACCGATCTCTATTCTGCATTCTAACCGAAAAATCTCCGCTTATTTTAGATATCACTGGTTACTCAAATAAGGATAAGACTTCTTACTAAATCACAAATGTTTCACATACCCTCCAATAATTATTTCATCCCCTGTGATTAACAACGTGAATTACGACAAAATAAGCAATTAAAATTTGCAAAAATGTTGATAAATCAATAAAAAACGCACCGTGAATTAAATCGTGAATTCAAGTGCGGTTTCATATGTGTTTTACAATGCTTGCACCTCTAAAGTAAACCCGTTAACATTAGAGGGGTTTGTTTTTTCCAAGTAATTAGTTTAATCTCGATATTTACCATCAATACTTACCTTCAAAAAAGAGAAATAATAAAGTAGGAAATTAATTATTTAAAGGAGCTAACACTTATGAAAAGAAAACATCTATTGATTACAATTATTGGCTTATTACTTCTCTTTTTGGGTGCTTGTGGCCAATATAGTGGAAATGTTTTTGAAGCTGATCAAGGAGCGGCAATTGAAGGTGACGATGTTGGATATGGGCAAGTGTCGAGCCAAGTAACCACAATTCCAAGTGAGGAATATCCTCACACGAAAGCAGTTCAAGTTCAACATGCAAAGTATGAATTTATTATCGATGGTCAAGGACAGCAGACTCCTGGACAAGGACGCGCTGCTCAATTTACACAAGAAGATATAGAACGCCTTTTACCAGAAGACATTACAAGACATCTTCCCGAAGGACGACAACTAACACGAGAAGACATTGCGAGACTTTTACCTGAAGGAGCTCAGTTATCACCAGAAGACATTCAACGTCGCTTGCGTGAAGGTGTTGCACAACGACCAGGTACGCAACAACCTGCACCCCAACAGCCAGAAGCAACACCACAGCAACCAGAGGCTGCGCCACAAGAACCGACAGAGCAACCTCAAGAAGAACCTGCTGTGGATACACCAGCTCAACCTGAACAACGTGCAGAAGGAATTAGTCAAATAGAACAGCAAGTTATCGACTTAACGAATGCTGAAAGAAGAAGAGCTGGACTATCTGATTTACAGGCGGATACGTCATTAAGTAATGTAGCACGTGCTAAATCAAATGATATGCAAGAAAATAACTATTTTTCACATACGAGTCCTACTCACGGTTCACCGTTTGATATGATTCGTGACTTTGGTGTAGATTATAATTCAGCAGCTGAAAACATTGCTCAAGGACAACAATCTGCAGAACAAGTCGTACAAGCATGGATGAATAGTGAAGGACATCGCGCTAACATTATGAATGGAAACTTCACCCATATTGGTGTTGGACATAATGGAAACGGGAACTACTGGACGCAAATGTTTATTAGCAGGTAGTGTTAAGTTGATAATATAGATACAACGTGTAAAAATAGTGGACCATGTCGGTTCACTATTTTTAAATATAAAAAATTGGACAAACTGATTAGTGCTATAGATATAGAAGGGAATCAGTTCAATTAGTGGATGGAAACAAAACACTCTTCCTATATAATAAAAAGATGATTAATTATAGGGGGAAGTTATGGGAAAGTTTGGATATATGTTAATTGGAGCCTTGTTTACATTAATTCTTTCATTCAGCTATCTTGTATTAGCGGATAGTTTTAATGCAGACCCTTATTATAAGGATACTTCAACAACGGTAATGAGTGAAGATGAGTATGACACATTTCACGATAATCAAAAAGATGAATTAGAAGAAACGGTTGTGGTTCAAGAAGAGCCAGTGTTTATAGCAGCAAATCATCAAGAAATAGAAGTACAGTTTCCTGTCAGTAATAAAAATAATAATGAGGGTGCTTTAACTTCTCAAGATGAAATTCAAGAAGTGATAAAAGAAGATATAGACGGTTCTGAAACAAAGCAAGAAATCTCAGCAAAGCAAGGAGAACCTTCATCCTTTTTGAACCATATCGAAAAGCTTGAGATCAAAATTAAAAATGATGACTTTGAGGTAAAAATCAAACAAGAACAGAAAAAGAAAAAAGATAAAGCAGAAGTGGAAATTAAGAACGGAAAAGAAAAAATGAAAATTAAAGGGGAAAAAGCGGAAGAGTTTCTTCTTCAAACATTCTCAAAAGTGCAGCTTAATTCTCCAGAAGACCTTCAGCAAGTGGTCAAAAACATTATAACTGCTTACGGTTATGACTGGGATTCAGTAGAAGTGGAAATAAAAGTTGAATCTAAAGACGATAATAAGTATGAGTATAAACATAAAAAGTAAATTCGTAAAAAGAGGTGTTCAAACTTAACTGAACACCTCTTTTTCTTATTTGACAAAACATAAATTTCCTAAGAAGCAAATATTAATACAGTATTATAAAACTCTATTTATAAAAAAATATTACTAATACTCTTACGATAAAAAAGTTGCCCTTATGAAAAATGTATTTAAGGAAAAGTGAGGGGTAAAAATGAAAATTAGACAAAAATTTTCAAATGGGTTGTTTGCTTATGTAGTATTAATCATCTTCCTCCTGTTGTTTCACTTTTTGCCAATACGGTAATGAGAAAACCCACCGTGTTGTAATCTGATCTGTATGTAGTCTTTCCAAAAAAATATTAGTGCCTATAGAATAATATTAACTAAGGGCGACCATAATGTTTTCAGCAAAGAAATCGTATCAAAAGGCTAGTGGAACACCTAACCACTCATCTTGTGAGGGAGGAGTTTGTCTAGCTTCACCGAAATAGAAAGAAGTAATTTAACCATAAAATAGTAATTAAATTACTACAAAGGAAGACTGTTTTCGGTGAAGTATACATATTCGGTACCTATTTATCAATTTACTTGCTAATTCTCTTTTTAGTTGAAAACTCTGGATGATAATTACCTTTATGAATGACTATGTGATGCAATTCTTTTCGGATTATGTTGGTTTCTTTTTAGTGGCTAAGCTTATCTAAATTCAATCTCTCTCACCACTAAATATATCTGATTATTTGAAAGGACTATTGATATGGCAGTCAATAGTTCTCTTATTTCTATTTATGCTTAGGAGGAGAGTTTTCCTTTGTCAATAAAGATTATTGCTTAAATTTTCTCCAGATCTAAAATATTGCTATTTCAATGAATAATCCTCCTTATTAAATAAAAAATAACTACGTACATAAAAATTAAGGAGATGACTATGTGAAAAAGAACGTTATGAAGTGGCTATTTATCATGGCTTTTCTATTCGGTGCTGTGCTACATCCGACGATGAGTTCTGCTGAAGAAAAGCCAGCTGCTGATGTCAAACAAGAGTGGTGGTTTAAGAAAGACAAAGATCATCCACGTGAAGTGGAAGGATTGCCTGATTTGCAGGGAGGCGATGAGGAGGCGGTGCGAGGACCGATTTCCAATATCGTTTTACAACAACGGTATCCAGATATCGTTATTTTACGTGGTCCTGATACAGCGAATCGAATTGCTTTGACTTTCGATGACGGCCCTGATCCTCGTTATACTGAGGGAGTCTTAGATGCTTTAGCCCGATATAATGTTCCAGCAACATTCTTTGTGATGGGGGCAAGAGCTGAAGCTTATCCAGATATCGTAAGACGAATGGTCAATGAAGGGCATATAGTAGGAAACCATAGCTATTGGCATCCGAACCTTGTAGAAGGAGATATGGCTACATTAGAAAGAGAAGTCATGCAAACTGAAGAGTTACTTAATCAAATTATTGGCTACCGTACAAGCCTGTTTCGTGCACCTTATGGCTTTTTAAATAATGAAGCTGTAGAAAAACTAGACGAACTAAATTATAATGTGATCGGTTGGTCGATTGATACACTCGATTGGCGTGAACCACCTCCCGAAGATATCGCATTTAGTGTGTTGAGTAATGCACATCCGGGTGCAATTGTACTTCTTCATGATGGTGCAGAGTGGGACGGAGATCGTACGAGTACCGTACAATCTCTTGATATAATGATCCCAGAACTTCAGGAATTAGGGTTTGAATTTGTGACAGTACCTGAATTATTAAATATCCCTTATCAGAAGTAATGAGCTCAATAATATAATAAAAGTGAAAAGAGCCTTGTAAGATTTTTTTCTTGCAGTGCTCTTTTTTCTTAGCTTTGATTAGGTATTCGATTTTTTCTTGGTTACTAAATAAATTTCTTTTTGAAAAAAATGATTTTGTTGTGGAATACATACCTGAACAAGAAGTAAAAAAAGATCGTTTGACGACCGTTTAATCAATTACATCTTTTGAATAAGGGTTATGATTTTCTGACATGCTATAAAAGTAAATTTTACCGTTTCTTACATATTAAATAACTTTAATAAACAAGGGAGTGTGCCATCGTGTCATCATCCAATCAACCTCATCAAACGTTTCCACCACAACATCAAAATCAGCAGCCAGGTATAGAATCGCAAATGAATCCTCACCCAACAGATGAAAATTATAGCTATAAAGGATCAGGGAAATTACAAGGGAAGGTTGCTATTATTACTGGAGCTGATAGTGGGATTGGTCGTGCAGTCGCTATCGGATATGCAAAAGAAGGGGCCGATGTTGTTAATGTATATTTAAGCGAACATTCGGATGCAGAAGAAACGAAGAAACAAGTAGAAGAGGAAGGAAGACGCTGTTTAAATATTGCTGGTGACTTAGGTGATGAAAGTTTTTGCGAAGATGTGATTAAGCAAACGATCAGTGAGTTTAATAAATTAGATATTTTAGTTAATAATGCAGCTGAGCAACATCCACAAACAGACTTTGAAAACATTACAAGTGAACAATTAGAGCGTACATTTCGAACGAATATGTTTTCTTTCTTCTATTTAACTAGAGCTGCACTTCCTCATTTGAAATCAGGAAGTAGCATTATAAATACCACTTCTGTTACAGCTTATAAAGGACACGAAAAGTTGATCGATTATTCAGCGACAAAAGGAGCCATTGTTACTTTCACTCGGTCATTATCGTTATCTTTAATTAAGAAGGGGATTCGAGTAAATGGTGTAGCTCCAGGACCAATTTGGACACCGCTTATTCCTTCGACATTTACAGCGCAGGAAGTTTCTGAGTTTGGAAGTACGACACCAATGCAACGAGCAGGTCAACCTGTTGAAATGGCACCAGCCTATATTTATCTAGCTAGTGAAGATTCCTCTTATATGTCGGGCCAAATCCTTCATTTAAACGGCGGAGTCATCGTCAACGGTTAAAAAAGGGTGCCAGGCACCTTTACCACTGTGTTGAAGTAAAGGTGGCTGGCACCAAAACAATTTCACTTTCACTCTTGAAAAGTCAAATAAGGTCAGTTATAATTAAATTACAATATAATAAATAAGGATCCCATAATTAATGGGATTTTTATTTATATAAAAGGTCAAAGATAGTCAAAATCAAAGAGGGGGTAGGTTGAATGATGCTATGTCAAAAATGTAATGCCAAACAAGCAAATGTAAAAATGGATGTTATGCTAAATGAGCAACATAAACAAATTCATTTATGTTCTAGTTGTTACAGTGAAGCCTACCAATCCTTAGGTTCAGGCCACTTTAACTTCAGTAATTACTTTGGAGATTTCTTTAATTCTTTTGAATCGTCTCAACACCTGCCGAAAGGTGAACACCAACAATCAATAAAGCAGATGCCTCCAAAACAAGGAGAAGGAAATGGTTTCCTAGACCAACATGGCCGTAACTTAACACGTGAAGCCAGAGATGGACGCATTGACGCTGTAATTGGCCGTGACAAAGAGATTGAGCGAACAATTGAAATTTTGAATCGTCGTAATAAAAATAACCCAGTATTAATTGGTGAAGCAGGAGTAGGTAAAACAGCGATTGTGGAAGGTTTCGCGCTAAAAATCGTAAAAGGTCAAGTTCCTGCTAAGTTGAAAAATAAAGAAGTTTACACATTAGATATTAATTCACTCGTTGCTGGTACAAGCTACCGCGGACAATTCGAGGAGAAAATGAAAGAATTAATTACTGAACTACAGCAACGAGCAGATGTCATTTTATTTATCGATGAGTTGCACATGATGGTAGGTGCAGGAAGCTCTGCAGAAGGTTCGATGGATGCAGGTAACATCTTAAAGCCTGCATTAGCACGGGGAGATATGCAAATCATTGGAGCAACAACGCTAAAAGAATATCGAATGATTGAGAAAGACCAAGCATTAGAGCGTCGTTTTCAGCCTGTTATTGTTAAAGAGCCGACAGAAGACGAAGCGTTCGAAATCTTAAAAGGAATTCGACCAGCATATGAGGTCTACCATAATGTTAAATATTCAGATGAAGTATTAAAAGCTTGTGTCACTCTTTCAAAACGGTACATTCAAGACCGTTTCTTACCAGACAAGGCGATTGATTTGCTTGACGAAGCAGGTTCAAAGCTAAATCTATCACAAGCTGAACCAGGTAAAGAAAACCTAGAACAACGCTTGAAAGAAATTGAAAGAGAAAAACAAATTGCGGCACAGCAAGAGAAATACGAAAAAGCAGCAAACCTTCGCAAAGAGGAGCTAGAAATTAAGACTACGCTAGAACAAGTGCAAACATATGAACAAGCTACAGAAGTAACAGTCGAACACATTCAAGCCATCATTGAAGCAAGTACAGGTATCCCTGTTAGAAAACTTCAAAAAGATGAACAATCGAAAATGAAAGACTTGCCAAAACGACTTGCTCATAAAGTCATTGGCCAAGAAAAAGCGATTGAACAAGTAGCCAATGCAGTAATGAGAGCTAGAGTAGGTCTAAAACCAAAACACCGTCCAACAGCTTCATTCCTATTTGTTGGACCAACGGGAACAGGTAAAACAGAGCTGACAAAAACGCTAGCTGAAGAGTTGTTTGGAAGTAAAGACTCAATGATTCGCTTGGATATGAGTGAATATATGGAGAAGCATTCAGTTTCGAAATTAATCGGTTCACCTCCTGGTTATGTTGGCCATGATGAAGCTGGTCAATTAACTGAACAAGTTCGTCGAAACCCTTATTCTATCGTACTATTAGACGAAATTGAAAAAGCCCATCCAGATGTCATGAATGTCTTCTTGCAAATCATGGAAGATGGTCGTTTAACAGATAGCCAAGGAAGAGTCGTTAACTTTAATGAAACAGTTATTATTATGACATCAAATGCAGGGGTGACAGATAAGAAAAAGCCTGCAATTGGTTTTGGAGCTTCGCCATCAGTTGAAGAAACGATGGTTCAACTAGAAACATTAAAAAACTACTTTAAACCAGAGTTCCTAAATCGTATTGACTCCATTATCGAGTTTAAGCACCTATCAAAAGAAAACTTAGTTCAAATTGTCGATATTATGCTAGAAGAGTTGAAAACAACATTGAAGGAGCAAGGTATTTCTATTGATGTTGCGACAGAAGCGAAAGAAAAAATTGCTGAATTTGGATACCATCCAGAATTTGGAGCTAGACCATTGCGTCGTGCTATTCAAGACCACATTGAAAATAAAATTACAGCATTAATGATTGAAAATGAACAAGTCGATAAAATTTCCGTATCGACCGAAGATAATCAATTAAAAGTAAATTAAAATTAGTAGTAAAGAGAGGTTGCAGTTCGCTGCAGCCTCTCTTTCTTATCTTTTTCGTAAGTCGAAAAACTAGAAAAGCGGCTTTACAAGGTGTAAAATAACGCTGACCAATATTTAGAGCTACTAATAAGATAGTTTATTTTTATTTACATATAATACGTACTATAAGAGGTGAAAGAAATGAGCCAGAAACAATTAAGTGATATTACGTTTTCTGTGTTAGATCTTGCTCCAATCGTTAGTGGAGGTTCAGCTACGGAGTCTTTTCGAAATAGTATAGATCTTGCCCAACATGTTGAAAAGTGGGGTTATCGACGTTTTTGGGTGGCTGAACATCATAATATGCCAGGGATAGCAAGTTCTGCAACGTCTGTATTAATAGGATATATAGCAGGTGGTACATCCAAAATACGAGTAGGTTCAGGTGGCATTATGCTACCAAACCATGCCCCGTTAGTTATTGCCGAGCAGTTTGGAACGTTAGAATCAATGTACCCAGGAAGAATTGACCTTGGATTAGGACGAGCACCAGGAAGTGATCAGTATACAGCGTTTGCGTTAAGAAGAGATTTACGAAGTGGACATGATTTTCCAGAGCAGCTAGAGGAATTGCGTGCTTATTTTGACCCAAGTATTGCAACTGATAATATGCGAGTAAGAGCGTACCCTGGAGAAGGTTTAAATATTCCAATCTGGCTTCTAGGGTCTAGTGGTTTTAGTGCACAATTGGCAGGGAAGCTTGGATTACCTTTTGCTTTTGCTAGTCATTTTGCCCCAGAGTATACGATACCTGCCCTGAACTTATATCGTGAAAGCTTCCAACCATCGGAAGTCCTGCAAGAACCGTATGCAATGGTAGGGGTAAACGTCATTGCTGCGGATACTGATGAAAAAGCACAGTGGCTTTCAACATCGCATCAGCAGGCTTTTCTTAGTCTCATTAGAAATCAGCCAAGTCAATTGCAACCACCAATTAAGTCGATGGAACAACTATGGACGAGTATGGAAAAAGATGCAATAGAAAAACAGTTAGGATCTTCTGTTATTGGAAGTCCTCAAACGGTAAAAGAAAAACTCCAAGCGTTTTTAGATGAAACCCAAGCAGATGAAATGATAATAAACAGTCACATATACGACCATCAGGAGCGACTACGCTCATATGAAATTATAAAAGAAGTAGCATTTGGATAAATATTTATTTAGGTAGTAAAAAGAGTTAATTCTTCATAAAAAAGCTCTCACTGATCTTAATACATCAGTAAGAGCTTTTTTAGTAAGCAGTTTTCCTTCAAGTCAATTAATAATTAATTTAATGATGTATATTAAGTATAATAAATGATGAAATGGTCACCCTTGAACTTCGTATTATGAAAATTATCTCTTTATTGCCTTCAATCTATTATACAAAGTAGCTCGAGATATTCCTAATAATTTGGCTGCTGCTGTTTTATTACCATATGTCAACTTTAACGCGTTCGCAATTTTATCATCTAAATCTATGTTAGGTGTGTTTTTATCAATCGTATCAATGCTTTGAATAGGTTGTTTTACAAAATTGCTTGGTAGGTGCTTTGGTTCAATACGTTCATTTTCTTCAGCTAAAATAATTAACCTCTCAATCATATTTCGTAGCTGTCTCACGTTTCCTTGCCAAGGATGTTGCAGAAACATATACATTACTTCGGGATCTAGTTCTGGAATAGGTGTCTTATATTTAATTGAGAATTCTTGTAAAAATAATTGAACCAGTTCTGGAATATCTTCTTTCCGCTCACGTAGCGGTGGAACAGATATTGAAATGACATTTAAACGGTAATATAAATCTTCGCGAAAACTACCTTCTTCAATCATCTTGTCCAAATCCCGATGTGTTGCTGCGATAATTCGAACGTCCGTCGGAATAGGGTGAGTACCACCGACACGATAAAATTGTTTTTCTTGCAGCACACGGAGTAGTTTTACTTGAACTTCTAACGGCATTTCCCCGATCTCATCTAAGAAGATTGTTCCGCCCAGAGCAGCATCAAACTTTCCTTTTTTTCCACCCTTTACTGCACCAGTAAATGCTCCTTGTTCATAACCGAAAAGATCACTTTCAATTAAGGCTGTAGGTATGGCCCCGCAATTGATAGCCACAAAAGGTTCTTTCGTACGCGGACTCGCTTTATGTATTGCTTCAGCAAATAATTCCTTCCCAACTCCACTTTCACCAGTTATTAGAACCGTTGCTTCGGTTTTAGATACTTTTTTGACGAGATAAAGCGCATCTTGTAACACAGGACTTCTTCCTTTTATTTTACTAAAAGGAGACTGCTCGTTTTGCGCATTTCTTTCTAGTTCATGGAGGGATGCCGCTGTCGAAGAAAGTTCGTCATTTAACTTTACGATATCAGTAATGTTTCTTTCGACTGAAATGCCGCCCACTACATTATCATCTACCACAATAGGAGAAGTATTTATTAACACATGTACGTCAGGTTTAGGCTGATTGTACTTTTTTATAACGCCTTTTCTTTCATTGATAGTTGACATGAGAACGACAGACTCAGTTTCAAAGAAGCTCGTGATTGATTTACCTTTTACATTATCAGAAGTTAATCCATATATCTCCACAGCTTTATGATTCCATGATTGAATAAGGCCCTTTTTATCTACTACCGTGATCGCATCATCAACGGATTCTAGTAGAGTATTGTAATGGGTCCATGTTACCTTCCATTGCCTCCAAATTTCCTTGACCAGTAGGGGATAGGGAACCCAAGCAACTTCGCTCCCGTTTTCATCCTCTAGAACAATATCTTTATCTTGTAAACTTGTGATTTCTGATAGCATCGTATGAGAGGGGTAACGCTCCATATTCACATATGACTTATCTTTTTCTAAGGGTAGTGCTATTGAAGATAGCGTTATGTTCAAACTCATAATCAACACCTCCACAAACATCGATATACCAATAACGTAACCGCTTACATATAAATGAACAAAAGTGTAAAGTGATTTGACACTTTAGACATAATTGTATAACTAATTCTACAAAATTTCTATTCTATTTATAGCGGAATTTAGATTTATAGCGACTTTGACGTTTCAGTAAGACTTGGCACAGTAATTGCATTTAGAATAGTGAAGTGAGGATGTAGAACTTTCACTAATAAGGTCTTTAACGAGTGAAGTGTTCATACCCATATAAAAAATCTTTTTAGGAGTGATTAAATTGTTACCAACATATAAGCATGAGCCATTTACTGACTTTAATATTGAAGAAAATAAAAAAGCTTTTGAAGCCGCATTGGAGTATGTAGAGGGACAACTCGGAAAATCTTATGACCTGGTTGTAGGTGGAGAGCGTATTTCAACAGAAGCAAAAATTACATCATATAACCCAGCAAATAAAGAAGAAGTAATTGGGATTGTTTCAAAAGCAAATAAAGACATTGCTGAAAAAGCAATGGATATTGCTCATGAAACTTTTGAGTCTTGGAGAAAGACATCACCAGAAGAACGTGCCAACATTTTAGTACGTGCAGCAGCAATAGTTCGTCGTCGTAAGCATGAGTTTTCGGCATACCTCGTTAAGGAAGCTGGAAAGCCTTGGAAAGAAGCTGATGCTGATACAGCAGAAGCAATTGATTTTCTAGAGTATTATGCGCGTCAAATGATTGCTATTAAAGATGGTAAGCCAGTTAATAGTCGTGAAGGTGAGCACAATCGTTATTTCTATACCCCAACGGGTGTGACTGTGGTTATTTCACCGTGGAATTTTGCATTTGCGATTATGGCAGGTACCACAGTGGCTCCGATCGTAACAGGGAACACAGTATTATTAAAACCTGCAAGTACAACACCTGTAGTCGCTGCAAAGTTTGTAGAAGTACTAGAAGAAGCAGGTCTTCCAAAAGGGGTTGTAAACTTCATACCTGGTAGTGGTGCAGAAGTTGGAGATTACTTAGTTGACCATCCGAAAACAGCATTAATAACATTTACAGGTTCACGTGAGGTTGGAACAAGATTATACGAGCGTGCAGCAGTTGTGCATCCTGGCCAAAACCACTTGAAACGAGTAATCGTTGAAATGGGTGGAAAAGACACGGTTGTAGTTGACAAAGAAGCTGATCTTGATTTAGCTGCCGAGTCGATCGTCGTTTCAGCATTTGGTTTTTCTGGACAAAAGTGTTCTGCTGGCTCCCGTGCAGTTATTCACGAGGACGTATATGAAGAAGTTTTAAACAAAGTTATTAAATTAACAAACGATTTAACAGTTGGGGATCCAACGAACAATGATAATTACATGGGACCAGTTATTGATGAAGCTTCTTTTAACAAAATTATGGGATACATTGAAATTGGGAAAGAGGAAGGTCGTCTTGTAGCAGGGGGGACTGGTGATCTTTCTAAAGGTTACTTCATTCAACCAACAGTATTTGCTGATCTAGACCCTCAAGCTCGTATTATGCAAGAAGAAATATTTGGACCAGTCGTTGCATTAGCGAAAGCGAAAGACTTTAAAGATGCTATTGAAATCGCGAACAACACAGAGTACGGATTAACTGGTGCAGTTATTACGAAAAACCGCGAGCATATCGAAATTGCAAAACGTGACTTCCACGTTGGTAACTTATATTTTAATCGTAATTGTACAGGGGCAATTGTTGGTTACCATCCGTTTGGTGGATTTAAAATGTCTGGAACAGATTCAAAAGCTGGAGGACCAGATTATTTAGTGCTTCACATGCAAGCAAAAACAGTATCAGAAATGTATTAATTTATATAGAAATGCAGTGGAATGGGTTTAGCTCATTTCACTGCTTTCTCTCTAATCGGAAAAATATCTTTTATATGTTTAATGGTATTTTGGTTTGTAAGCGAGGTTTTAGATAAAACAGTAAGTTCATATACGGAGGGGTATATATGGTATTAGACCAACCAATGAGATTATTCTTCATGTATCTTTCAAAAAACAAATCTATGAATAAAGCCGCAAAACAATGGGGTTTAAAATTTGGTGCATCCCAAGTAGTTGCAGGCAAGAGCATTGAAAGCGCTATCGAAAAAGTAAAAGAATTAAATAATAAAGGTCTTGTTTGTACGTTAGACCACCTAGGGGAGTTTGTAGATAATAGAGAAGAAGCGTTAGAAGCAACAGAGTATTGTATTAAAACATTAGATGCCATCGCTGCAAGTGGAGCGAACTGTAATCTTTCACTGAAAATGACACAACTTGGTTTAGATATTTGTGATGAATTTTGTTTAGAGAATATGCGTCGGATCGTTAAAACAGCAAAAAACTATAACAACTTTGTTCGTATTGACATGGAGGATTACTCACATTGTCAACAAACTTTAGATATTTTAGCTACATTAAGACAGGAATTTGATAATGTAGGAACGGTCATTCAAGCGTATTTGTTTAGAGCAGACCAAGATATTGCTAATTTAAAAGGTGTTTCATTAAGACTTGTAAAAGGGGCTTATAAAGAATCAGCAGATGTAGCGTATCAAGATAAAAAACAAGTAGATGAAAACTATTTAACTATTATAAAAAAACATCTCCAAAGTGGAAGTTACACAGCGATTGCAACACATGATCATCAAATCATTGATGAAATTAAAAAGTTCACCAAAGAAAATAACATCCCAAAGAGTCAATTTGAGTTTCAGATGTTATACGGATTTAGAACAAATTTACAGTTAGAACTTGTAAAAGAAGGGTACACGACTCGTGTGTATGTACCTTTTGGACAAGATTGGTTTGGTTATTTTATGAGAAGAATGGCAGAGCGACCACAAAATGTGAGCTTCGCGTTAAGAGGTCTAATTTCAAAGTAAAGCAACTTGCCGTGAAGTAGGAAGGAAGGTCAACCAGTACCAAGGCTCTGGGTGACCTTATTTGTATTGGCTATTGAAAAATTGTTTTTTTAATTATTAAATAGAAGGGGAAAACTATTTTAGTGTCTTCTAATAACACACCCTTGATAAACTTCTTCTATATAGTGGTCATTTCCATCGTTAATAGTTCGTGTAACAATTTTAGAGAGCATGTTCTCTTCTATCATCGAATGGATATATAAATAATCCGATGTTCCCTGTTTCGTTTGTTCTCTTTCTTCATAGGATTTCAATTCGTAGTAGGAAATTGCTTTCCTAACTACTTCTTTAATATTGCTCATATCAACTTCATTAACCTCGTTTATGTGAGAAGTGACCTCGTTTACAAATTGTTCAATATTTTTTTTCATGGTTCTCTTCCTTTCAATGGGTGCCCTCTAGTAGCTTTTAGCCACAGCATAACTTATAGGAAGATTAAAGACAATTGCTATAGTATTGGTAGAAGTATTTTGTTGGTGGTAAGCTGTTGAGATGAATATAAGTATTTCCAAATCTTACATTAAAAAAGTTATTGCTTTTATAATCCCTTTTTGATATATTATTACTTGTCGCTTCTAACGGCAGCGTATTTACCGAAACAGCAATCGATAAAAATATAAAAAGTATTGCGTCTAATAAATCATTTCGGTATAATAAAAAAATTTATCGCTCCTATAAAGGAGTTTGGTATTAAAAACAACTTACCAAAAATTAGTTGTTGATCAAATGTTGCTAACGTGGTAAGATATAATTCCTGTCGCTAACAACGACATAAAAAGTTCTTTGAAAACTGAACAAAAAGCCAAGCGAAAT
>NZ_WMKZ01000045.1 GCF_019024285.1 Alkalihalobacterium elongatum | reverse complement strand
TTGTCCAGCTACAGGTGCCATCGGCTCGAGGTCGCTTCGGTCCAGCAAACGTGTCCGAAGAGCAGGCCACTACTTGCTGGCCCTCCAGCGCTTGTCGCCGATAAGCAGGCACCTTCCGCTTTTCTTATGAAAACACGATGGTTTTATTGCCGTATGTTATGATGCGGTCTTCGTTATGCCAGGCAACGGCTCTAGCAAACGTAATACGTTCAACGTCACGACCTGCAATTTTAAGTTGTTCAGCTGTATAACGATGGTTAACTCGAAGTACATCTTGTTCAATGATTGGACCTTCATCTAGATCATCAGTAACGTAATGAGCAGTTGCACCGATCAGCTTGACTCCGCGATCGAATGCACGATCATAAGGGTTTGCACCGATAAATGCAGGTAAAAAAGAATGGTGAATATTAATAATCTGTTGTGGAAATTCTGCAACAAATGTTGGTGATAAGATTTGCATATATCGAGCTAATGCGATGAAGTCAACATTATACTGTTTAATAAGCTCGATTTGACGCTGTTCCGCTTCTGCCTTTGTGTCTTTACTAACAGGAATATGGTAAAATGAAATACCGTAAGCTTCAACTGTTTCTTGTAGATCAGGGTGATTACTTATAACTAATGGGATATCTACTAGTAATTCTCCAGAACGCCATTTCCAAAGTAATTCTAATAGGCAATGATCTTGCTTTGATACAAAAATGGCCATTTTCTTCATGCGCTTTTCACTTTCAAGACGCCATTCCATAGCTAATTGGTTAGCAATTGGAACGATCTCGGTTTGAATCTTTTCAAATGATTGATCAAAATCATTTAAATCAAACTCGATACGCATATAAAACATTCCACTTTCTGGGTCTGTAGTATATTGATCGGATTGAACAATATTCGCACCATGTTCATGCAAAAATGTAGATATTGTTGATACAATTCCTGGTCGATCTGGACACGAAATTAATAATTTTGCACGGTTTTCTAACTTTTTTTGTCTCATTTATTCTCCACCCTAATCCTTTTATTTTGGCTGTGTAAAAGAGCCTATTTTTTAGTAAAGATATTACCATGTTTGTACATAAAAAGAAAAGGCTAAAAAAACATTCAATATCTTAGTATCATGTAAAGTTAACAATTATAGGTGGTTAAAAAATAACCAATTTATATGTTTTTAAATATACTATTAATATATAAGGAAAGTTAGGGGGCATGTCTATGACGGCTTACCATGTTCAAAAAGCAGAAATAAAAAAAGTAGACGAAATAACAGTTATCATGTCCTCACCAATTGAAGAACAACTAGATACTGATTTCTTTAGATTACGCTCTAGAAATAAAGAAATACCTATCCTCCATATAAAAAAAACGTCCAGTAATGAACTAAAGTTGCAATTATTTAATACAATTGAATTCGGAAAAGAGTATATGTTGTCTACAAAAGATGGGGATCATCTTTTAGTCAAAGTAGGTGAAGTTGTTAGAACAAAAGCATTCGATGATATGTTCTATTATGAAATGGATGATTTGGGAGCTTCTTATACAAGCTCTGAAACGACTTTCAAAGTATGGGCACCAACAGCGACCGAAGTAAGGCTAGTATTATTTAATGATTGGAAAGAGGAAAGTGGAATAGAAATTCCTATGGTTCGTAAA
This sequence comes from Alkalihalobacterium elongatum, assembly GCF_019024285.1. Taxonomy (GTDB): domain Bacteria; phylum Bacillota; class Bacilli; order Bacillales; family Bacillaceae_F; genus Alkalihalobacterium; species Alkalihalobacterium elongatum. Next base: position 18,434 of record NZ_WMKZ01000045.1, on the reverse strand, counting down.
CAAAAAGGCGTGTGGAAATTATCCTTACCTGGTGAGCAAGATGGTCTATTTTATCTTTATAAAGTCTGCGTTAATGGAATTTGGAGAGAAGCTGTTGATCCATATGCCAAAGCACTTTCAATAAATGGTTTAAAAGGTGTCGTAATCGATTTATCAAAGACGCATCCGCCAGAATGGCCTAAAAACCTACCCTTCCATGAACGAAATAAAACGGTTATATATGAAGCCCATATAAGAGATTTCACAATAGCGCAGACAAGTGGTGTTGATATTGATAAAAAAGGAAAATATGTTGGCTGGCTTGAAGAAGGAACAAAGGCAAGTGGTGGTACAACAACGGGACTAGATTACCTAAAAGAATTAGGAGTAACTCATGTTGAACTTCTTCCAATAAATGATTTTGGAAGTATCGATGAGCAAAAACGAGATAGCTACAATTGGGGATACGACCCTACACATTATTTTGTACCTGAAGGTAGTTATTCCGATGATCCTAAAAATCCTTCATTACGTATTAAAGAAGTTAAACAATTAATTGGTAAACTGCATGACCATAACCTACGCGTCATATTGGATGTTGTCTATAATCATGTATACATTTGGCAAGACAGCGATTTTGAAAAGATAGTTCCTGGTTATTACTTCAGATACAATGAAAATGGCCAAATCTCTAATGGAACTGGTGTCGGCAATGATATTGCCTCTGAACGTAAGATGGTTCAAAAGTTTATCATAGACTGTGTTTCGTTTTGGGTAAAGGAGTATAATGTCGATGGCTTTCGCTTTGACCTAATGGGAATTTTAGATGTCGAAACGATGCAAAAGGTTGCGAACCATTTATACGATTTAAAACCATCGATCATCTTATTAGGAGAAGGCTGGAACCTGCCAACAGCTTTCCCATTTGAAAAGAGGGCAGTCCTGGAACAAGCGAAATCCTTGGATAAAATTAGTTTTTTCAATGACCGGTTTAGAGATCGCTTAAAGGGTAGTAGTTTTAATCATCATGAAAAGGGATTTATTAATGGAAATGCAGATGCAACCGAAAGCACTAAAGAAGTTTTAGCGGGAACAATGGGAGTATTTCAACAGGAAGATCAACTTTTTAGAAATCCGCAACAATCAATAAATTATATCGAATGTCATGACAATCATACCTTATGGGATAAATTATCTCTTTCAAATGGAGGAGACCCTGAAGAATACCGATATAAAATGCATCGATTAGGAACTTCAATGGTATTAACTGCTCAAGGTATTCCTTTCCTCCACGCAGGACAGGAGTTTTTTCGGACAAAATATGGAATAGAAAACAGCTATAAATCGCCTGATTCTATTAATGCAATCGATTGGGAACGTAAAGAAGCGTTTATAGATAATGTGAACTATGTGAAAGGCTTAATTGCGCTTAGGGAAAAACATCCTGCTTTTCGCTTGAACACTTTCAACTCAGTACAAAGACACTTAAAACCATTTGATACTCCACCTCATGTTATTGGCTATATGTTAGACGACCTAGATAAAGTAGATGAATGGAAGCGAATAGCAGTTATTCATAATGGGAGCTGGTCAACAATTGAAGTAATTCTGCCATACGATGGTGAATGGAAAGTAGTCGTTGACGATAAGAGGGCGAATTTGATACCATTATATTTTGAAAAAGGAAAACGTATAAATATCGCTCCGATTAGTACAAAAGTATTAGTTCAGGAATAAAGCAGAGTCACTTGAAGTTGGCTCTGCTTCATTATTCTATGAAATTATACATAGGCTAACTTACGAAATTGGGTTATACTGTAGGTAATAAATTGTTGGAATGAACTACAGATGAAATAGAAGGTGAAATGGTTGAAGTTTTTTTTAGGAGACGACTGGCATGTAACACCTGCCGGTGGAGCAACAGGAGAAGCGTATATTGCACAGCAGGGTGACCAGAAGCTTTTTTTAAAGCGGAATTCGTCTCCATTTTTAGCCGTTTTATCTGCAGAGGGCATTGTTCCTAAATTGCTATGGACGAAACGATTAGAAAGTGGAGATGTCATTACTGCACAGCGGTGGGTAAATGGACGAGAGTTAAAATCGTATGAAATGAACGGAAATAATGTAGCTCAATTATTAGCAAAAATTCACCGTTCCAGTGAGCTGCTTGATATGTTTAAACGCATAGGGAATACACCTTTAACGCCACAGATCATTATTGAAAATCTTCAAAAGAAATTGTCCTTACTTCAATCCTATGATGAAGTACTAGAACATGGACTAATCTATCTATTTAAACAAAAAGACCGTGTAGAACATCATCATTTTGTTGTTTGTCATACAGATGTTAATCATAATAATTGGATTCTCAGTGAGAATGGGGAATTGTACTTGATAGACTGGGATGGAGCAACTGTTGCCGATCCTGCACTTGACTTAGGCTTATTATTATATCTATATATCCCTGAAGCACAATGGGAAGGATGGCTTAACCAATACGGTGTTTCATTAACTAGTGATCTTCATTTACGAATGCATTGGTATGTTGTATCACAAACGATGTATATTATTCTCTGGCATATTCAAAGAAATGAATTGAGTCAGGTAGAACGTTGGGAAAGGTATCTTGTCGAACTAATCAAAGATAGCACACATTAACAGCTGTCGAGATCAGAGGAAGACCGCTTAACAATAGCAAATAATGCAAAATTCCCCAGGAAATATGGGGAATTTTTTTGCTTTTTTTGTCGTTATTCCATTTTTCTACAACGGGTTTTAATAAATTTACACCAATTTAAAGTCTTTAATTAAGTCAGGCTAGTGTTATCGAGGATCTGCATCCATTGATTGACATCTTGGTTCTCGAATGGTTGATGGTTGTCGACATTTAGTTGTTGAATTTGTTGTAGTGCTTGTAGCAAGTTAGGATCATTATGGCTTTCAGCGACTAATGATGATGTAAGTCGGTTAATTTGTTCATACTCATCTTTTGTCATATATTGCTCCGAAGATTGATTTTTTAAGATGTCGGTTAGCAGTCCAAGTTTATCGTAACTGTTCATTGGCATAACGGAAACGTCCTTTCAGCATAATATACATATATCTAATATTAGAATGCGTTAATAGAACAATAACTATCCGTTAAATTTCTCTGCCTTTTCTTTGATCGTAATCAATTGTGACAGCTTCACTACCAGTCATAACAAGTTGAAGTTCTTCAATCCAACGTTTTAAATTTAAATCATTAAATGTCACGTGTTCGCTTAAGTTATTACTTTCTTTCACAGTTATACAGTAAGCTTGGAGTTCTTGTAGTGTTCCCTGGAAATTTGGATCAATTTCTTCCTCTTGTCTAATAATTGAAATTTTTTCCTGCAACTCTTCACACTGTTCGAGTGTAGTTACACCTTGCTTAAGTTGGGTTTCTAGTAATTCAATAATTGGCTTTGTGTTTACAAGCTTCTTGTCTGACATATTGATCCCTCCTTAATTGGACTGACTATGAATAACTAATACCCTTATCAAGAGTTAATAAACATAGTGAGTTTTGTTCAAATGTTTCAAGAGGGGTAGTGGAATAGTTTTCACAGTATCTATACAATTTCGCTGAAAGGTCATATAATAAAAAATTGAGTACAAAATGATCGTTGTTTTTAATCAAAAGGAGTGAAAGCATGCGTTTACGAAATAAACCTTGGGCACAAGATGAAATAAATAAAGAGTCTTCTATTGTTATTGCACATCCAGAACAAAAGAAGGGCAAGTGGAACAAAGTATTTGGAAATGATAATCCGATTCATATCGAAGTAGGAACGGGTAAAGGACAGTTTCTAACAAAGATGGGACAAGCTAATCCCGATATTAATTACATTGGGATTGAAAAGTATACAACAGTTATTCATTCTGCGATGGAAAATGTTCGCGATGCAAATGTTGAAAATGTTAAACTGTTGAATAAAGATGTTTTAAATTTAGGAGATTATTTCGAGGAAGGGGAAGTAAGCCTCGTTTATATTAATTTTACGGATCCTTGGCCGAAAGCTAGACATGAAAAAAGAAGACTTACTTATGAACGGTTTTTAAGTCTTTATCAAACTGTATTGAAGCCGAATGGTGAAATCCATTTTAAGACAGATAACCAAGGGTTATTTGAATATTCCCTTCATAGCTTCTCAAAATATGGTTTAATATTAAACAATGTGAGTTTAGACCTTCATAAGAGTGATATGGTAGGTAATATTATGACGGAATACGAAGAAAAGTTCTCATCCAAAGGAATGAGAATTTATCGATGTGAAGCAGTTTATCGATAAGCCATTCACAATACGAAAACAAGTTTAACAGCAAAAATATTAGTTACTCAAACAATAAATATGAAGACCTTAAAGCTGTATCTCTTAGAAATAGATGTTTCTAAGAGATACAGCTTTTGTGTACTTAGAAAACACTTAAGGACAAAACAAAGGTGTAAAAGGCTTTCTAATTTGGCATGGATTTTGCAATGTCAGTGTAAGCGTTCAATCGCTAAATTAGAGAGGAGAGTGATTTAAATAGCTCTTTTATCATAATTTTTTCTTTTGGCTCATTTACTTAATTGAAAAAATGAATAGAAGGAGGAAAAGTAGATATGACGATAACAGTGGGACAAATGCTTGATTGGTCTTCACAAAATTACCCAGATAAACTTGGCATAGTGTATGTACGAAAAAATCAATATTGGACGTTTTCCGAGTTAGATGAAAAGGTGAATCGCTTCGCCTCATCACTGCAAAAGTTAGGGGTAAAAAAGGGAGATGTGGTATCAACTTTTCTTTACAATACGAGTGAATTTGTTGTCGCGCTATTTGCTGCAGCGAGGATAGGCGCTGTTTTTAACCCAATAAATTACCGACTAACAGCTAGTGAACTAAAGTATATTTTAGAGGATGCAAATTCAAAAGTTCTTCTATTTGAAAAGGCGGTTCATGAAACAGTTTCTAAAGCGAAAGAGCTTGGGGTTAATGTTGACAGTTTTATATATGTAGATGAAGATACTCCTCATTTTAGCATGAACTTTTATCGTCTATTAGAAGAAGGTGAAACTAGTCGTCCCACGACGACCGTAGATGAAGAAGATATTTATATTATGATGTATACAAGTGGTACGACAGGAAAACCAAAAGGAGTTCTTCATAAACATCGAGATATGGTTCATCATAATTTTTTAATGATGCAGTGCATGGGAATTACGAAAAATGACATCGGTTTATCAATTGCTCCATTAAATCACACAGCTGAACTTCATACTTCATTTTTGCCCAGACTACAAGTCGGAGCCACGAATATTTTATTACACCATTTTGATTCTTCTCAAACTTTACAAGTCATACAGCATCACAAGGTCAGTCATTTATTTGCTGCCCCAACGATGGTGAATATGCTATTAAACGATCCAAGCTTTGAAAATTATGATCTTTCTTCTCTTCGTATATTAGGTTATGGTGGCGCCTCAATGGCCCCTGTGCTTATTAAGGAATTTGAAAAACGAACGAGTGCGGCACTTGTTCAAATGTATGGAACTACAGAGATGGGACCTGTTATGACCGTATTATTTGAGGATGAACAACTATCAAAAGCAGGGTCTGCAGGGAAGGCGATACTCACTCACGAAGTCCGAATCGTAAGGCCAAATGAGGATGGAACCCCAACTCATCCAGAAAATATGTGCGACGTTCATGAGGTTGGTGAAATCATCGTAAGAGGGCCATGTGTAATGAAAGAATATTATCAAAGGCAAGAAGCTACCGAAAAAGCCCTTGCTCATGGGTGGTATCATACTGGAGATTTAGGTTCTGTTGATGAAGACGGCTATATTTGGATTCGGGATCGAATTGACCATATGATTGTTTCGGGTGCTGAAAATGTATACCCGAGAGAGGTTGAAGATCGATTAATAGAACATCCTGATGTAATTGAAGCTTCAGTTATTGGAAAGCCAGATCTTAACTGGGGAAAAATTGTAACCGCTTTCATAGTGGCGAGAAAAGGCAGTAACCTAAATGAAGAAGAGCTTGATCAATTTTTATTACAAGGAGAAAAACTAGCAAAGTATAAAAGACCGAGAGAATATTACTTTGTTGATGCTCTTCCTAAGACACCAAGTGGAAAGATACAAAAATTTATTTTAGAAAAAAAATTTAAAAATGAAGCTAAATTATAAGCACTCTATCGTTCAATCAATCATACAAGTTGCTAGTTTATAAATAAATTAATTAAAGGAGCGACTGCTATAATGGGGTTATATAAGAAGAGGGAAGATGGTAATGAACAACCGTCAATGCTTGGTCCGTTAAAACTAAGATTACCATTTGTTCATTATAAGATTGAATATCCTGATTGGTTACAAGGTGCTATTCTCTGTGTAGTTCCAATGAGTATTACAGCTGTAATGATGGATACTTTAGGAATACCATTTGAACTTGCGATTGCCTTTGTAATTATTAATAACTTTCTTTACTTACTCCACACGCATTTTGGAGACCCTTCTGTAGCAGGTTGGATTACTGCAGGGATACCACTGTATGTCGGATTTCTAGCTGGATTTCCAGAGGGAGAAGCAAGAATTTTAGCCTTAATTGCTTTACAATTGACCGTTGCAGCGATTTTCCTGTTTATGGGGATCTTTAAAGGAGCTGACGTTCTTGTAAAAAAAGTTCCTACCTCTTTGAAAGCAGGTATTTTACTAGGAGCAGGCTTTGCGGCACTATATGGCGAGTTCGCAGACGGTGGCAGAGTTTGGACGATGCCAATAACAATTTTGCTTGGGGCAGCCTTAGGGTTTTTCATGATGTTCTCAAAAACAGCAGCTCCATTACGTGAACGCTATCCTTTCTTCAGGTATGTTGCTCAATTTGGAATTGCAATTCCGTTTGCATTAGCTTATATATTTGGAATTATCATAGGTGAAGTTGGGGTACCGCAAATAAGCTGGAGTATCGTAGCACTGCCAGTTGGTGAAATCATTTCGAACTATAGTATTTTTGGGGTGGGAATACCTCCATTAGGATACTTTTTGCAAGCGCTTCCATTGGCGATTGCCGCATACATTATCGCGTTTGGTGATGTATTAGTAGCGAGCTCGTTATTAAAAAATGCAGATGAAGTTCGCAAGGATGAAAAAGTAATATTTAGTCCTGCACGAAATAGCATCATTGTGTCTATACGAAACTTCATTTCTGGGATTTTCATGCCGTTCCTTCCGCTTTCTGGACCACAATGGACAGGAGGGCAGGCATTAGTATTAAACCGATATATGAATAATAGTAGAAAGCAAGTTGACAGTTATTGGGGAGGAGCAACTGGGATATATTGGGGGATGAGTATTGCATTATTATTAGGTCCTCTCGTAACATTATTCCAACCAGGAATTAACATTGGAATGGCGCTAACAATGTTAATTCAAGGGTACTTATGTGGATATTTAGCCATGGAAATACTAAAAGAAAAAGGAACCCTAGAAAAAGGAATCGCCATCATCATAGGGGCGGTGTTAGCAACTCAAGGGGCTGCTTGGGGGCTTGGTGTTGGTATCGTCTTATGGATCATTTTAGAAAAACAATGGGTCAATAAAAGAGCCGTTCCGCAATCAGAAGACGAATCAAAAAGTGTTTAACGTTAAGCTTTAAAGGTTTACAAATATTTACAGGTATGATGTTTAGCACGTGTTGCTAGGCATCATACCTTTTTTATTTTAGCTGTGTTAAAGATTTGACTCACCATGTGAAAAGTGGAATAAAATTAACACTCAATTGAGGGGAATTTGAATATAACGATAGGAAAAACTAATTGTGAACGTTTCTGATCACAAATGAATGAATTTGATAATATATGAACGTTTTTGATTGATTTTTGAAAGCGTTTCATTTTATAATGAATACATCAGCAAGTAGAAAGTAGGTGCCAGAGATGCTTACCGAAGAGCGATATCAACTGATCTTGTCATTATTACATGAAAAAGAAATCGTAAAGTTACAAGAATTTGTTGAAGCTACAAATGCATCTGAATCCACAATAAGAAGAGACTTAACAGATCTAGAAAAAGCAAACAAGCTTAAAAGAGTCCATGGTGGTGCTTCACTTATCAAGAAGCGGTTGATTGAACCGACGCTTGATGAAAAAACGGTCAAAAACAATCAAGAAAAAATAGAAATTGCAAGGTATGCTTCTCAATTTATTGAAAAAGGGGAGTCCATCTATCTTGATGCGGGGACAACTGTAACAGAAATGATCCCATTTCTGCGGGAAAAAGAAGTTGTTGTAGTTACAAATGCAATAAATAATATAAATTCTTTAGTTGAACATGGGATAGAAACACATGTAATTGGTGGGTTTGTAAAATCAAAGACGAAAGCATTTGTGGGGAGAGCGGCAATCCAAGGGTTAGAATCATTTCGTTTTGATAAAGTTTTCCTAGGAGCAAATGGTATTCATATTGACTACGGAATAACGACTCCTGATCCACAAGAAGCATTTGTGAAAGAATTTGCATTGCGTAGAGCTCAACAAGCATTTTTACTTGTGGACCATACAAAATTTGGTGAAATCTCTTTTGCGAAGTTTGCAGATATTGAACAAGTTACGATACTAACGAGTTCTTCTGTAGATAAAGAGATTGTAAAGGCATATAAAAAGAGGACAGAAATTAAGGTGGTAGACTAATGATTTATACAGTGACATTAAATCCTTCAATAGACTTCATAGTAAAAGTAGCTGATTTTCAACTCGGTGCATTAAACCGAAGTGATGATGATATGAAACAACCAGGTGGGAAGGGCATTAATGTTTCGAGAGTACTTTCAAGATTAGGGAAACCTTCTGTCGCGACAGGATTTATTGGCGGCTTTACAGGTGAGTTTATAGAACAAGGCCTTAGAAAAGAAAATATAGTTACTCGTTTTGTTCGTGTAAATGAAGAAACGCGAATTAATATCAAGTTGAAAACGGGCACTGAGACGGAAATTAACGGTGCTGGGCCAAGAGTTATAGAACAGCAACTAGAAGAATTAATAGAAAAGATAAAAGAACTAAAAGAGAATGATTATTTAGTTTTAGCAGGAAGTGTACCGAGGACAGTACCAAGTGATATTTACTCACAGTTAATGGAGATTGCCCAAAAAAGTGGAGCGAAGGTAATTGTAGATACTAGTGGGGAACCTCTACTAGAAGCAATTGAAAGAAAGCCGTATTTAATTAAGCCAAATCATCATGAATTAGGAGAGCTTTTTTCAAACGAGGTCAAAACGATAGATGAAGCGATCCCTTTAGCACAGCGTTTGTTAGATAAAGGAGTAGAGAATATTATCGTCTCGTTTGCCTCAAAAGGTGCGTTGCTCATGAATAAGGACTTATGCATCCATGCAACTGTACCAAAAGGAGAAGTCGTCAATTCTGTTGGTGCTGGCGATACAGTAGTTGCTTCATTTCTAGCCTATTTGGAAGACACAAATGATAGTTTAAGAGCTTTTCAGTATGCAATCGCAGCTGGAAGTGCAACTGCCTTCTCTAATGAATTTTGCACAAAAGAAGATATAGAGAGGCTTGTTTTAGAAATAGATTTGACACCTAAGAAGAGAGGATGAAACACCGATGAGAATATCTGAACTATTAAAAAAAGATACCATGTTATTGAATTTAAAGAGTTCAACGAAAACACAAGTTATTGATGAACTCGTAGATAAATTAGATCGAGCGGGCCGATTAAATAACAAAAACGAATTTAAAAAAGCAATTCTTGCGCGAGAAGAGCAAAGTACAACAGGTATTGGGGAAGGAATTGCTATTCCACATGCTAAAACAGCAGCAGTCAAAACGCCAGCTATAGCTTTTGGTCGCTCTAAAAAAGGGGTAGACTATGAAGCACTTGATGGTCAACCCAGTCATTTATTTTTCATGATTGCAGCAAGTGAAGGGGCAAATAACGAACATTTAGAGACGCTATCACGCTTAGCGACTTATTTAATGGATACAAACTTCCGCAAGGCCATTTTAGAAGCTCGTACTGAAGAAGAAGTGCTTCAAGCGATTGACGCAAAGGAAGCTAGTGAAGAAGGAAGTCAAGAGACAACTGCTGAAGAAAAGAAGAGTGATAAATTTATTTTAGCAGTTACAGGATGTCCAACAGGTATCGCTCACACGTATATGGCAGCTGATGCGTTGAAAGAAAAAGCAAAAGAATTAGGTGTGCAAATTAAAGTTGAGACGAATGGCTCTGGCGGTGTGAAAAATCGCTTAACTTCGGATGAAATTGCGAAAGCCGATGCTATTATTGTCGCAGCAGATACAAAAATTGAAATGGATCGCTTTGCCGGGAAGAAAGTACTTCAAGTTGGTGTAACAGACGGAATTCGCAGACCAAAGGAATTACTTGAAAAAGCAATTACTGGTAACGTTTCTGTTTATCAATCAACAGGTAGTGGGCAGCAGGAAGGATCATCGGAAAAAGGAAGTAAGGGTGGCTTCTATAAACACTTAATGAATGGTGTTTCAAATATGCTTCCGTTCGTAATTGGTGGAGGTATTCTGATTGCCTTATCATTTGCTTTTGGTATTGAAGCCTTCGATCCTGATCACCCAAGCCATCACCCATTAGCTGAAATGCTTATGACAATTGGTGGCGGGAATGCGTTTGGATTAATGATCCCAGTACTAGCAGCGTTTATCGCTATGAGTATTGCAGATCGCCCAGGGTTTGCTCCTGGTATGGTCGGTGGTTTAATCGCTTCAACTGGAGGCGGTGGCTTCTTAGGTGGTTTAATTGCAGGTTTTCTCGCGGGTTACTTAGTTGTTTTAATTAAGTGGGGGCTTAGAAATCTGCCTCGTTCATTAGAAGGTATAAAAACGATTTTGCTCTATCCAGTTTTTAGTATTTTGTTCACGGGTATGATCATGTTATCCATTGTAGGACCGTTAAGTGCATTTAACACAGGATTAGAAAATTGGCTTGGTGGCATGGGGACTACGAATGTAATTTTATTAGGAATTATTCTTGGTGGAATGATGGCTATTGATATGGGAGGACCTATTAACAAAGCTGCCTTCACTTTCGGTATTGCGATGATTGATGCAGGTAATTTTGGGCCGCATGCAGCAGTTATGGCAGGAGGAATGGTACCACCAATAGGTATTGCTCTTGCGACAACATTCTTTAAAAATAAATTTACAAAACAAGAACGGGAAGCTGGAAAAACCAACTACATCATGGGTGCATCATTTATTACAGAAGGTGCGATCCCATTTGCAGCAGCCGACCCAGGACGCGTAATTCCGTCCGTTGTAGTTGGTTCAGCTGTAGCAGGTGCGTTAACGATGATGTTTGGAATCGGTTTACCTGCTCCTCACGGCGGTGCCTTCGTAATTGCCCTCGTTAGCGGAAATCCACTGATGTATGCTTTAGCCATTATTGCAGGTGCAATCGTTACAGCCATCATGCTCGGCATCTTGAAGAAACCAGTAAAATAACATCAGAGGCTGCAATTGCAGCCTCTTTTTTTGGTGCCAGGCACCTTTAGTGCACTAAAGGTGCCTGGCACCATTTTTTAAAATAATTTAACTTATTCGTTTACGTCTAAGATGGTTCCTGTTTTAGCATCAACGATGAAATCATACTGTAAGTTTTCTTCGTTTTCGTTTGATGCAGTTAGACCACCACGGTAAACTGTGTATTCTAACTGATTTTTGCTCCAAGTTTCGGGTATCATATGAATCCAAGACCCTGTAACGTTAAACGAATGAGATAACTTATTTTTTACTTGCTTTAAGGCTCTCTCGGGCGAAATAAGTTCTTGCCCAATTTTTGAGCGGAGTAACAGTCCAGCGACTAGCCCAACACCTATTCCAATAGCAAAACGTTTCATTCCCAAAACAATCCCACCTTCATATTTTGTCATTTATTAAAGTATACTGAATTCTAATGAGATTTCCAAATCGGTTACAATTAGTGTAATAAAAAAAGCACTGTCTACACGTTTCTCTGGAAAAACAAGTGATCTTTCGGTAAAATAAGCGTGTACATAATATTCTTCGGAACTCGAAAGGAGTCTAGTCATGAACAAAGATACATTAGCTCTTTTTAAAACGTTAACAGAATTACCTGGTGCACCAGGATTTGAACATGAGGTTCGCCGCTTTGTTCGTTCTGAATTAGAAAAGTATTCAGACGAAGTTATTCAAGATAAGTTAGGAAGCATTTTCGGTGTAAAAAAGGGAAATGAAAACGGACCAAAGGTAATGGTTGCAGGACATATGGATGAAGTTGGCTTTATGGTTACGTCCATTAATGAAAAAGGTCTTCTTCGTTTCCAAACACTAGGTGGATGGTGGAGCCAAGTACTATTAGCTCAACGCGTTCAAATTATTACAGATAACGGACCAGTTATCGGGGTTGTTGGTTCAACACCGCCACACTTATTGGAGGATGCCCAACGTAATAAACCAATGAACATTAAGGAAATGTATATCGATATCGGTGCAGATGATAAAGCAGACGCACTGAAAATTGGGATTAAACCAGGACAACAAATTGTTCCGATTTGTCCATTTACACCTATGGCAAACGAAAAGAAAATTTTAGCTAAAGCTTGGGATAACCGTTATGGTGTTGGTTTATCAATCGAACTATTAAAAGAGTTACAAGGTGAACAACTTCCTAATACCCTTTATTCTGGAGCAACAGTACAAGAGGAAGTTGGCCTTAGAGGTGCAGCAACTGCAGCAAATATGATCCAACCTGATATTTTTTATGCATTAGATGCAAGTCCAGCAAACGATGCTACTGGTGGAAAAGATGCGTTTGGCCAGTTAGGTAAAGGAGCTCTTCTTCGTATCTATGATCGCACGATGGTTACACACCGTGGAGTTCGAGACTTTGTATTAGATACTGCCGAATCAAATAATATTCCATATCAATATTTCCTTTCTCAAGGTGGAACAGACGCTGGGCGTGTTCATACAAGTAATAATGGAGTTCCATCAATTGTTGTTGGTGTATGTTCACGCTATATTCATACACATGCATCTATCGTTCATGTTGATGATTATGCAGCAGCAAAAGAACTATTAACGAAGTTAGTTAAAACGACTGATAATAATGTGGTCGAACAAATTTTAAAAAATAGCTAATGAAGAAAGGTGGTGCTGCTTTAAGCACTACCTTTTTTATGTTTAAATCAAACTAAAGAAAACTATCAGAATATGTTCAGGAGTGAAACAATGGATATCTATGCTGTTGGATCGAAAAATCCCGCAAAACTAGAAGCGGTCCGATCTGTGTTTACAGATGTAAAAACTGTAGACATTATTGGAGTAGATGTAAATTCAAATGTGTCGGCACAACCCTTTTCAGATGAGGAAACAATGGAGGGTGCCATATCTCGGGCGAAAGGCTGTCTTATTGATGAAAGAGTAAAGGTTGGATTTGGCTTAGAAGGGGGAGTCACAGAAACAAAAGCTGGATTAATGTTGTGTAATTGGGGAGCATTAATGGACCGAAATGGTGAAATGACTGTTGCTAGCGGTGCGAAAATTATTTTACCTGACCATCTAGCGGTTCAAGTAAGAGCAGGAAAAGAATTGGGGGATGTTATCGATCGATTTGCAAAAGAAAGAGACGTCCGTAAAAAAGGTGGAACCGTAGGCATTTTAACAAACGGCTTAATCACGAGAAGTATGATGTTTGAACATATAGTTCGTTTATTAGTAGGACAGTACGAATTTCAAAAACAAAAAAGTTAAAGGTCTTAAAAATGTGAGGTTAACTCAAATGTGGAATTAGGTGGTATATCCACTTTGAGTTAACCTTTAAAATTAATTCTCAAATACGTATGCTAGAGCCCTTAATGCTTGTTCTGGTGTCTCACAAACTACTTGTGCTTTATTTGAAAGTTCCTTTAATGGGTGGTGAAGTGATGCAGGACGAACGAGGATTAAAGGTTTGTTTAGGGAAATGGCAGTTGCTGCGTCCATCGCACTATTCCATTGACGATACTTCTCCCCAAATAAAGCGATTACGACGTCCGCTTTTTGAAGTAAAATTTGTGTGCGTAAGTTGTTAATACTTGATGCAGTTTCATCCTTAGCGATAGCGTCATGTTGTTTGCCAAGTATTTCTTCGCCAATATTGTCCGAACGATCGTGGTTTTCCATCGGGCCTGTAAAAGAAATAGGAAGCTCCATTTCACGCGCTAACTTCTTAATTTCCTCACGCCAATCATCGTGAATTTGTCCTGCAAGATAAACAGATAATTCCATACAGTCAGCTCCTTTTATGTATTGTAGTTCTATTCTAACACTTAAAGATGTATGAGGTAACATAAAGCAACTCTTACTCCTCATAATAAGGAAATGGGTACTATTGCGTTGTATTTATTGCACTCCAAAAGATGTCGAAATAAGGCTGTACTTGTCAATGAATTTTGTTTCAATGTATTATAAACATAGTAAACATTCTATTTATTTGAAAGGGAGATTACGTGTGAAGCCATTTTTCTCCATAGTGACTTTAGTATCATTTTTAATTTTTATGTCTGCATGTCAAATTACGGATGACGAAGCAATTGAGGCGGCTCATCAAGCCTTTACTGAAGGATTTACTTCAGAGGCAACATCCGAACCAAACTTTGAAGGGGAACAGGTTGATTTTTATTTACCGCCTGGCATGGAAGTGACTGAAGAAATTGAATTTAACGTTCAAATAGAAAAAGACGAGCAAATCTTTCTATTGTTCTTCATACCAGTTGAACCCTTTGATAGTGAAGTACATCTTGTACGAGATCAAGAATTCGAAATTGATGCAGTTGTTTTTGAAGTAATTGAAGAAGAAGATAAATTAGGTTACCTAGCCATTACTCCAAGTGAAGAAGGGTACTATAAAGTGATTGTCGGTATGGGTGGTGCAAAGGTTACAACGATATCGACCGTTCAGGAACTTGAAGAAAGTACTGAAATCATGACTGAAATTTTACATAGTGTTCAATATAAAGACTAATCTTAACAATAGATTATAAACACTATAACTTATAGGTAAAAATAGGAGGAATTCATTTGGATTTTTTAAAGAGAAAAGGAATTGACTTATCTTGGAGAACTTATGTCATTACCGCATTGAGTTTTATGGCACTTGGTCTTTTCTCCTCCTTAATTATCGGATTAATCATTCGTACAATTGGTGAACAACTGGCTAGGTTTGAGTTTTTAGGGTTGTTATCAGTATTTTTAACGGAAATGGGCGTCCTCGCAATGGGGCTCATGGGGCCTGCAATTGGAGTTGCGGTTGCTTATGGTTTAAAAGCTCCTCGTCTTGTCCTGTTTGCTGCCGTAGTAAGTGGAGCAGCTGGAGCACAGCTTGGTGGTCCTGCAGGGGCATTTGTTAGTGCATTGCTTTCTACTGAAATTGGTAAACTGGTATCGAAGGAAACCAAAGTAGATATTATTGTAACTCCTTTTGTAACGATAACTGTAGGTTTTTTCGTAGCAAACTTTATAGGCCCCGTAATTCAGTCTGGTATGACTCAATTTGGGAGTTTAGTGATGTGGGCGACAGAACAGCAACCGTTTTTAATGGGAATACTAGTAGCAACGCTAATGGGGTTGGCTTTAACTGCTCCTATCTCAAGTGCTGCGATAGCAATTATGCTTGAACTAGAAGGAATTGCCGCTGGGGCAGCTACGGTAGGCTGTGCGGCTCAAATGGTTGGCTTTGCTGTCAGTAGTTATCGTGAAAATGGTGTTTCTGGATTAATGGCATTAGGCATTGGGACCTCCATGCTGCAAGTACCCAATATTGTAAAAAATCCGTTAATATTAGTCCCTCCTACTGTTGCGGGGATTTGCTTAGCCCCTTTTGCGACGATCGTTTTTCAAATGGTAAATAATCCAGCAGGGGCAGGGATGGGAACGAGTGGATTTGTTGGTCAGATTATGACATTTACAGCAATGGGGTTTTCTTGGAATATCTTTTTTATCATTTTATTTCTACATATTCTTGGACCTGCTATTATTAGTTTAATCGTATCTGAATGGTTTAGGAAAATGAAATTAATTAAGCCTGGGGATATGAAGATTGAACAATAAAAAGAAAGTATCTTGAGGGAGGAATTTATTAATGAAAGAACTACAATCAATGGAAATGTTTCATACTGAAATTCAATCGGGAACAAAAGTAATCATGTTCTCAGCAGACTGGTGCCCAGATTGCCGAGTAATTGAACCTTTTTTACCTGAGGTAGAGGAAAAGTTTTCACAAATTACGTTTTTATATGCTGATAGAGATAAGTTTATTGATCTATGTGGCGAATTAAACGTGTTTGGCATTCCGAGCTTTATCGCTTACCATAATGGTCAAGAAGTTCATCGCTTTGTCAGTAAAGACCGAAAGACTCAAGAAGAGATTGAAACTTTTTTATCAGAAGCATTAAGCAAGTGTTAAGTGCTAGATCGTGTTATAATTAGGGCATGATATTTTTTTAGGGGGACGTTTAATGGACCTTCATATGCTAAGAGAAACTCTTGAAAAGCGATTAGAGCGCCCAGAGTGGACGATAAATTATGACAAAGAAGAAGATCGACTTCGAATTGAAAATAAAGAAATTCGAAAAGGGGCTAATGTAGCACTTAAGCCACTATTAACGAAATATGAAAGAGTTAAAGACGAAGCCATTGAAGAAGCTGTTCGATATGTAGAAATTACACTAACAGCAATGGAACGTGATATATCGCTTGAAGGTAGAGATAAAGATATCTTTCCTGTCATTCGAGGAACCTCTTTTCCAACAGAAACGAAAGATGGGAAGAAGCTAGTGTTTGATGAACATACAGCGGAAACTAGAGTCTTCTATTCGATTGATATGGGGAATTACTACACGCTCATCGATGAGGATATGTTAGAGCGTAATCATTATACCCGTAAAGCCATTCAAGAAGTGGCACTCTTTAATGTGCGATCACTTTCCCATTCGTTAAAAGAAGACCAGGTTGCTGATAATACTTTTTATTTCTTAAACACGAATGATGGTTATGATGCAAGCCGCATTTTAGATGAATCTTTACTAGAGAAGATGAAGCAGAAAGCAGCAGGTACATTAGCTGTCGCAGTACCACATCAGGATGTACTTATTTTTGCAGATATTAAAAATGATACAGGCTATGACGTTTTAGGCCAGATGGTCTTTCAATTCTTTACCCAGGGCAGAAACCCAATCACAGCTCTTCCGTTTATTTATGAAAATGGCGAGTTAGAACCAACGTTTATTCTTGCTCAAAGAAAGCCAAAACATTAAAAAACGTTGTTAAAAATATGAAAAATGTAATATCTTTGCCAACCACTAGAGATTTCTAGTGGTTTTTGCGTTAAAATGAATAGTACTAGCAAAATAATAAAAGGATTTATGTGTTCTTGAGTCAGAAAACTAATAGCAATCCTCCCTGATGATTGAACGACTATTAAAAGTAGGTGAAAAAATGGTTTCCAAGCATAACAAATGGTTACGCAAAATCCAAGAGTGGTTTTTGGGTAAAGAAGAGACTTACACGGTGGAACCAACTAAACAAAAGCCGCATTATGGTAGGCTAGAGGCGGATGACCGTCCATCAGAATTAAAAGTAGTTCATAAATATCCGAAACAAGGTAAGTTTCGCTTTCCTGTAATAGAAGATCAACCAAAAGTAATTAGACAGAAAAAAGATGAAAGTAAGCTTAAGCAAGAAGAACAAACCGATCAACTAGATCAATCAACACAAACAAAACCAGCAAGAGTCGTCACTACATATCAAGGGTCTCGAGAAGAAAATGAAACACCAACAGAAAAAAAACGAGATTTTTTTACCAATAGCCAATTTAAGCCAACATTTATCCCTTCTCCTGTTTACGGATTTAAAAAACGAGAAGAGAAGAAAGCTAACTCTCTACTAGATCATGTTCATATTAATGACAGTGGATATAGAAATAAATCTTCCTCTCCATTAGAAAAGTATAGTGACCGAGATTGGGCTAGCACAAGTAAAGAGCCGCACTTAGGAGTGCAGCATGAAATTGCGGTAACGGCAGAGGAAAAGATAAAATCTGACGATAGTGCATATTTAGAAGAAGATAAGATAACACAGGAAAATAAGTACTATTCTGAAGACGTAACTCTATTAAGACATAGTATCGTTCTGCAACCGTCTAACCAAAGAAAAGATGATCAGGAATTCGAAAGTGAAAGGTCCGAATTAGGTTTCGGTCAAGAAACTCTAGAAAAAACAACAGAGGTTGTACCTTATCAAGAGCAAGAAGAAAGTATACATCAGGCGCATGAACAAGAGTTAGAGGAATTTAGAAGAGAAGAGCTGCGCCAACAAGAGTTAGAGGAAGCCAGAAGAGAAGAGCTGCGCCAACAAGAGTTAGAAGAAGCCAGAAGAGAAGAGCTGCGCCAACAAGAGTTAGA
>NZ_WMKZ01000044.1 GCF_019024285.1 Alkalihalobacterium elongatum | reverse complement strand
CGTTTTTAAAACATTGACGAGATATCATGTATCTCTTTATTTCGCTTGGCTTTTTGTTCAGTTTTCAAAGAACTTTTGTGCTGTGTTTAACAGCGACTTTATTATATTAACAAACCGACAAACAGTTGTCAATATGTTTTTTTGAAACATTTCATCGCTCATTGGCGACAAATAATAATATATCACGAATGACAATGTCATGCAACACTTTTTTAATAAAAAAAGAAAACAATGAGTAAAACTCATTGTTTCTATAAAACAAACTGTTCAACTGCAATTAATAGTAATAATCCAGGAATGCCTAAAAATCCTGATACTGAAGCAGTAACTACATTAATTGGAATATGATAATCAATTAGAGAACCGAATGCATTTAAGAAGAATAAAAAAAGCGCTCCAATCATTAATTTTACCGCTGCCTGCCCTACAAACCGTAGGGGTTTTATAGGTGCTCCTACAATCAATAGTAGAAATATGAGGCCTCCAATCAAAGCAACAATTAAAATAGGATCCATCTTTTCCGTTCCCCTTTCCTATCTTTATACTAGGCTCTTTTCTCAAAGTTGTTGCTCTATACTTTCGGACGGTATCCATCAAATTCACGCAAAGCACTCAAGAAAGCCAGTCCAAAAGTAACTATATATATGAAAACAACCTTTTACAAAAACAACGTGCTTGTCTCAATAACAGACTAAGCTAATAAATGAAATGATACATACATAAAATAGTTAACTTCTTCAGCTTATGATCAGCATATTGTTTTTGTATTGTCCAAGCTACTACTACGTATATGAAGCAAACAACAAAAAAAGAACGCAAGGAAATTATTCCTTTACGTTCTTATTTCGTTTGCCTCACTCTTGCTTCTCTTAACAAAAAGAAGTATTTGGCTTCAGTAATTTTTAATTCATTTAAAACCATCGGTGAAGGATCTAAACTCTTTTTTACTAATAGTTGTTGATTGGTTAATTGTTGTTTCATCTCATCAATCAATGATAGTAACCTCTCGTTTTCAACTTTACGTATACGCTGTTTTTTCTTAAAAAGCATCGTTCCACCCCAATCGAAAAAAAATTATAACTCTCGTCTTCCTTCAATCGCTTTAGACAATGTCACCTCATCGGCATACTCTAAATCTCCTCCAACAGGAAGCCCGTGAGCAATTCGAGTAACTTTTATTCCCGTTGGTTTAACTAAACGAGAAATATACATGGCCGTTGCTTCTCCTTCAATATTAGGGTTGGTAGCAATGATGATTTCTTGAACCGTTTCGTCTTGTAGTCGCTTGAGCAGCTCTGGAATTTTGATATCCTCTGGACCAATACCATCCATTGGAGAAATAGCTCCATGCAAAACATGATATAGGCCAAAGTATTCTTTCATCTTTTCCATAGCGATTACATCTTTTGCATCTTGAACAACACAAATAATCGAACGGTCTCTCTTCGTATCCTCACATATTCTACAAGGATCGGTATCAGTGATGTTGTGGCAGACTGAACAATAAGATAAGTTTCGTTTAGCATTTACTAATGCTTTCGCAAAGTCTAGAACATCATCTTCCTTCATATCTAGAACAAAAAAGGCCAGACGACTGGCTGTTTTGGGGCCGATGCCTGGCAATCTCATAAAGCCTTCCATTAATTTAGCTATTGGTTCAGGATACTGCAAACACTTGACCTCCTTAGGTGTTACATCCCATTAAAACAATCCTGGCATGTTCATCCCTTTTGTATATTTACCCATATCCTGTTCAACTAACTCATCTACCTTTTTCAACGCTTCGTTCATTGCTGCTAAAACTAAATCTTGTAGCATATCTACATCATCAGGATCTACAACTTCCTCTGAAATCTTAATATCTAAAATACGTTTATCTCCACTTGCAACAACTGTGACCATTCCGCCACCAGCAGTAGCTTCTACAGTCTTTTCTTTTAACTCTTCTTGTGCTTGCATCATTTGTTTTTGCATCTTTTGTACCTGTTTCATCATTTGTCCCATGTTTTTCATAATAAAAAACCTCCAAAATATTATTATTATTATTTACTTTCAACTATCTCTATTAAGTCAGAGCCCACTAGTTTTATGGCCTCATCAACAATTGGATCTGCTTCTGATTGCGATAAATCTTCATCGCCACGTTGTTCCTTTAAGAAGTCTTCTTTTATTTTATCCCATTGAATAGATAAAATCGAAAAGAATCCAATTTGTTTTTGATACACTTGCGTTAATACACTTTCTACATCAGAACGAAACTTCGTTTCAATCATATCTCTATGCATCTCATTTTGAAATGCAAGTATCACATTATCATTAGAAGCGGCAACTGGTTTACAATCACTTAACCACGCCTGAGCTGGAACACTATACTGCTTCACTCGTTCCATCACTTGTCCCCATTGACTACTAACAAGTTGTAAATCTTGCTTTGTCGCTTTCTTTAAAACTTCTTTTACTTGGGGAGAAGCTCCTTTATTACCAATAGAGGCAGAACCTTTACGTTGCAATGGTTTACTTGGTTCCTTTCGTTGCTTTTCAGCAGAAGGAATAACTACTTGTCCAGACTTAAGATCTTTTAGCTCTTTTTCTAGACTCTCCAACTTTTTTTCAAGAAAAGCAACTTTCTCATCATCAATAGCAGCTGATGTATTGGCAGGCACAGATGATTGACACAGTTTAACGATAGCTAATTCCAAAAAAATCTTTCCTTGTGTTGCCCACTTCATCGCTTGTTGGCTTTCGCTCAATTGGTGTAACCACTCATAAATAGAGGGGGCTGAAATGTCAGCAGCTAACTCCTTAAATGAGTCATCCACTCTTGCCCTTTCTAACATTGCTTCAAGTGAAGGGGAAGTTTGGTATAAAAGAATATCTCGATAATAATAAATCAAATCTTCGATAAATCGTTGCGGATCTTTTCCTTCTGCAAGAAGTAAGTTAACAGCTTTTAATGCCTGAACAGAGTTTTTCTCTTGTATTGCATTGACAATTTCATATAAAAAATTCTGTGATACAGCTCCTGTAATCGAAAGAACATCTTCAAGTGTAACTGCTCCTTCAGAGTAAGACATCGCTTGGTCTAATAAACTTAGTGCATCACGCATCCCTCCATCGGAAGCGCGCGCCACCATTTGAAGCGCATCATCATTCACTTCAGTATCGTAATGACTAACAATAAATTTCATCCGAGCAACTAAAGCGTCGTTCGAAATCCTTTTAAAGTCAAAGCGCTGACAACGTGAAATGATGGTTAAAGGTATTTTGTGTGGCTCAGTCGTTGCTAATATAAAAATAACGTGTTTCGGTGGTTCCTCTAATGTTTTTAATAAAGCATTAAAAGCACCTGTAGATAGCATATGAACCTCATCAATGATATACACCTTATAACGAACTTCATTTGGTGCAAATTTCACTTTATCACGGATATCTCGTATTTCATCAACACCATTATTAGAAGCTGCATCGATTTCAATAACATCTACAATCGATCCGTCAGTAATTCCTTTACACGATTTACATTCATTACATGGTTCAGGTACAGGTGCCTTTTCGCAGTTGATTGCTTTAGCAACAATTTTTGCAGCACTTGTTTTCCCTGTTCCCCTAGGTCCTGTGAAGAGATAAGCATGGGAAAATTTATTATGTACCAATGCATTTTGTAGCGTCTGCGTAATATGCTCTTGTCCAGCAATATCTCCTAACTGCTGCGGGCGCCATACACGATATAGTGCTTGATATCCCAATAACTTCTCCTCCTCGGTCACTATTGTATTCATTATACCTTAACTATACTTGTTTTTTCAAAAAAACAATAAAAAAAACAGCTTTAAAAAGCTGTTTTTACATTTAATATATTAAAGCCGTGCACCTTCTTTCGATCAAGCTGCCCCAAGCGTTACCTAAGCAGTTAGCTCGGCCCAGGCGACTCTGCGGCACACGGAAGGGGCCACTTACTGCTGCTTCCTTCCGGACCTGACAGGGTTCATGGGTTTCCGTTGCGCAGAACCCAAACGTCAACACCACTTACTTAGGTCAGACCTTACGACAACAAGACCTCGAGAAGGGATTCAGCCTCGCTACAGCGGATTGCGAGTACAGGGCACCGCTACCTCCCCACCTAGCACGACAAATTTAATAACAATTTTAAGTGCGTCTCTTATGTGACGCATAACCTAGTATAGAGGTTTTCAAATCAAAATGCAATAGTAATACATTCTTGAAGTGGTTTTTATTTCCGAGGTAATTTATTTAACCCCTTTGAACCTCTGTATATATTATATCATAATTGCCAACTGATTATTTACTAATCTTATGTTTTTGTCTTAATCTTTTAAAGAAATCTTTCAATAACTTGGCACACTGTTCTTCTAGTATACCTTTCGTCACTTCTGACTGATGATTAAAGCGTTGGTCCTGAAGTAGGTTATAAAAAGTTCCTGCACAGCCTGCCTTAGGGTCAACTGCACCGTAAACAACACGTTTTACACGTGACTGCATGATCGCGCCAGCACACATCGGACAAGGTTCTAGTGTCACATATAATGTACAGTCTATTAATCTCCAACTTCCTAATTGTTCGCATGCCTTTTCGATTGCTAACATTTCCGCATGTGCATTCGCCTGCTGTGTCTTTTCTCTTAAGTTAAAAGCAGAAGCGATGACTTGATCATCTTTAACGATTACAGCACCAATCGGTACTTCATTTATCTCCATCGCTTTTTTTGCTTCTTCTATTGCTAATTGCATAAAGTATTCATCAGTATATTCCACATTCATATGTATTATTGCCTGTCCTTCCCACGTTGCTGTATATCTTCTTCAAGTCTTTTCACACTCACCCAACGTAGAAATGTTTTTTCCATCGAGTCAAGTTGACTTTTTTGTAATTGATTACGCATTTTATTATCTTTCATCTTTCCATTCCTCTCTTAAAACGACCTATTAACAAGTATTATTCAGTCACAAGTTCTTATTCACGAAGTTGAAAAAAAATCCCTGCAAAGGCAGGGATTTTTTTAACGTTTTGTCTTCGGATCAAATGCATCACGAAGTCCATCACCTATAAAGTTAATAGCTAATACTGTTAATAGAATAGCCAAACCTGGTGGAATCCACGCTTCAGGATGTTGTGTTAATACCCTTAAACTACGCGCTTCTGTAACCATATTCCCCCAAGTAGGAGTCGGTTGTGGAATTCCAAATCCGATAAAGCTTAGCCCTGACTCAATGATAATCATAGTCGCCATCATTAATGTCGCATTTACAATGATTGGACCAACTGCATTTGGTAAGAAGTGCTTTGCAATTATGCGGAAATCTGAACAACCAATAGAACGTGCACCGAGGATAAATTCTTTTTCACGTAAGGATAAGAATGTTCCACGGAGAATCCTCGTTATATTCGGCCAGGTGGTTAATGCAATAATCGTAACAAATATCGGTACACTAATTTTCTCTAAGATTGCCATAATCGTAAGAACTAATAGTAAGAACGGGAATATAAGCATCAAGTCAGCAGCTCTCATAATCAAACTGTCGATTTTACCGCCATAATATCCTGCTAATGAACCTAATACAACTCCAATTAATAGTGTAAAGGCCATCGCAGTAACCCCAACAGTTAATGATATACGTGAACCATATACCATACGAGCAAAGTTATCACGTCCAGAACTATCAGTACCTAACCAGTGCTCTGCACTAGGTTTCGCCATGACATTCATGAGATTAGATTTTGTCGGGTCATGAGTTGTTAATACTGGTGCAAAAAGTGCTACTAAAACAAAGAATACTAAAATAAAAATCCCAGCAACTGCAAGTTTATTACGAAGGAAGCGACGCATTGCAAGCTGAAGAGGGCTCGCACTTTTTGCAGGTTTTTGAGTTTGTTCAACATTGGTTGTATTATTCATCGCGCTCACCTCAATCGTAACGTATTCTTGGATCTACTACAGCATAGAAAATATCAGCAAGTAAGTTACCTATTAGTATGGTTACAGCTAATAGTAAGTTAATTGCCATAATAACTGGATAATCTCTATTCATAATAGAATTTAAAAACAGTGTTCCTAAACCAGGGTAGTTAAATACTGCCTCTGTAATAACGGCACCACTTAACAAAGTTCCAAATTCAAAACCGAGTAGAGTAATAATCGGAATTAATGCATTTCGAAGCGTATGCTTATAAAGTACAGGTCTTGGTCCTAAACCTTTAGCCTTTGCTGTACGAATAAAGTCACTTCCCATAACTTCCATCATTTCTGTTCTCATATAACGCATATAAATAGCTGTACTAGCAAGTCCCAGCGTAAACCCAGGTAAAACTAAATGTCTTAACTTATCAAAGAAAAGTTCAAATCCTGTTAATCCAATCGTCGAAACAGTACCCTGTGACGGGAACCAGCCTAATTGGAATGAGAATACGTAGATACCAATTAGTGCCGCAAAGAAGTTCGGAGTTGCAAGACCGAGAAAAGCAAATGTAGTTGCACTATAGTCAAGCAAAGAATATGGTTTTTTCGCAGAATAAATTCCAATAGGAATCGCAACTAAGATCGTTATAAAGAGTGAAAATAGTGATAGATATAACGTGTTCATAATACGTGAACTAATTAGCTCACTAACTGAACGTCCTGTATAGTGCATTGATTGTCCAAAATCGCCTACTGCTACTGATGATAGCCAATTCCAATATTGAACTGGTAATGGGTCATTTAACCCTAATGCTTCTCTTCGCTCTTCCAACACTTCAGCTGGAATATTCGGATCTAAAATTTCACCAGATAATGGGTCTCCAGGTGCTGCATACGCTAATGCGAAAATAACAACTGTAACGATAAAAAGCATAGGTATAAATTGCAAGACCCTTCGAATGATGTACTTATACATGATTGTCCTCCTCCTACTCAGTAAAAGGGGGTGCATAGCAGGTCTAGACCATACACCCATGTACTTCTACTAAAAGAAAATTATTGTTCTAACCACCATAAATGCGCATCAGCATTTACATTACGAGGTTTTACTGTCCATCCGTGGAACTTAGTATTGAATGCAACGTTTACGTTAGCACTGTATAACGGTAATGCAGGAAGTTGCTCCGAGTAGTAGTTAGCCCACTCACGGTAAACTTCTTGACGGTACTCAAGGTCAAATGCTTCTGGAGTTTGTAGAGCTTTATCTAATAACTCATCACTCTTAGCGTCATCCCAACGTAAGTAGTTGTATGGAGCAGTTGATCTGTGGATACCAGATGGATCTGGGTCACCAGTAGATAATCCCCATCCAGCTAAGTAAAGATCCCAATCTGTGTTGTTTTTCTCTACTAGCTCGAAGTGAGCAGCAGCTTCACGAGGACTACGCATGTTTACACGAATACCTACAGCTTCAAGATTTTCTTTAATGATTGGAGCTGTACGCTCACGTACTTGGTTACCTGTTGGGTAGTCAAGGTTTAAAGTAAGCTCATTACCATTTGGATCTTCACGGAAACCATCTCCATTAGTATCTTCGTAACCAGCTTCGTCTAAAATTTCGATCGCTCTTTCTGGGTTGAAATCATATTGGTTTACTGCATCTGGATCAAATGCCCAAGAAGCTTCTGGGAACGGAGCATTTAATACAGTACCAGAACCGTAAAGTAATCCATCTACGAAACCTTGACGGTTAACAGCAAATGCAATTGCTTGACGTAAGT
The DNA here is from genome assembly GCF_019024285.1 of Alkalihalobacterium elongatum. GTDB lineage: Bacteria > Bacillota > Bacilli > Bacillales > Bacillaceae_F > Alkalihalobacterium > Alkalihalobacterium elongatum. The sequence continues at coordinate 12,435 of NZ_WMKZ01000044.1, read as the reverse complement.
TAACATCTTGTAACTTTTCGTTTGGAACCCATCCAGACTTGTCAGTCCAGTTATCTTGCTCACTTGCAGAGTGATGAAGCTTGAAGCCCATGTATTGGTATCCAAAGTCTTGATCTTGTACTAGAGTAACGTTTGGCATAGCTTCTACATCTTGTGCGTCAGCAGATGGTACTCCACCAGGAAGACCAACCATGTGAAGCTCTTCGTTTTGAAGTTGTCCAAGCATTACGTCTTGGTTAACTACTTTCCAAACTACACGATCAAGGTAAGGCTTACCTTTCCAGTAATCTTCGTTACGCTCTAAAATGTATTGTTGTCCTTCTAAAATATCAGTTAATTTGAAAGGACCAGTACCAACTACTTCACCAGCATTACGAGAAGCTGTGTGCTCAGGCATATCCTTTACAGCCACATCTTCGAACACGTGCTTAGGAATGATTGGGAAACTAGTGTATTGGTTTGCAGTGATACTAGGCTCTTTGAACGTGAATTTAACTGTGTACTCATCAACTGCTTCAACACCTGCTAAAGTATCAGCTTCACCAGCAACATACTCTTCGTAACCTACTAATTGGTTTACGTAGTCAACACGTACTCCACCAGCAGCAGTGTAATCAGGATCAGCAATTGCAGTATATGTGAATACTACGTCATCAGCAGTAAAGTCTTCACCATCATGCCATTTAACGTCTTCTTCTAAGTAGTAAGTTAATTCAGTGTACTCATCGTTAAAATCCCACTCTTTTGCAAGTGAAGGAATCCATTGTAGCTCTTCATCTAATGAGATTAGAGCCTCATGAGTGAAATCTAAAATGTTTGCTTCATAAGAATCTGAGTAGAATATTGGGTTAAATTGTCCTGCTGGAGCAGAGAACATTGCAGCATTGATTGTTCCACCTTCTGTTGGCTCACCAGCAGCTTGCTCTTCACCTTGCTCAGTATCTTCTGTTGGATCAGTTGTAGGCGCTTCGTCTCCGCCGCCACCACAAGCAGCAAGGATCGTACTTAGTGATAAAGCACCAGCTAACATTAATGCTAAACTTTTCTTCATTTTGTTTTCCCCCCTGAAAATGTCTTTAATACATAAAATAACTGTAAAGCTATCTTTCAAACATTCTTCCTTTGAACGATCACCTCCTCAAAAGGTAAAAGCATGTATTAAACTTCTTTTGGTTCAATCTTTGGTTCAGGCTCTGTATATAGGTGACATGCTACGTAGTGACCATCTCCCATATGTGTTAAATCAGGGCGTTCTACTTTACAGCGGTCATGCGCCTGTGGACATCTCGTATGGAACGAACATCCTGTTGGTGGGTTTGATGGACTCGGTAAATCACCTGATAGTTTGATCTTTTCACGTTTAGCATGAACATTTGTTGACGGTACTGCAGACAATAGCGCTTGTGTATATGGATGAAGCGGCTTGTCATACAATGAATGTTTAGGCGCAATTTCAGCAATTCTACCTAAATACATAACAGCAACACGATCACTTATGTGCTTTACAACACTTAAGTCATGGGCAATAAATAAATAAGTTAGGCCAAATTCGTCTTGTAAGTCGTCCATAATATTTAATACTTGTGATTGAACCGAAACGTCTAATGCGGATACAGGCTCATCTCCAATAATGAACTTTGGTTTTGTTGATAAAGATCTCGCAATACCAATACGTTGACGTTGTCCACCTGAGAACTCATGTGGATATTTCATACGAGCCTCTGGTGGCAAACCAACTTTTCCTAATAACTCGACGACCATGTCTTTACGTTCTTTAGAGGATAGAGTTTTCTGAACAAGCATCGGTTCTTCAATTAACTCGCCTACACTCATTCGAGGGTTAAGAGAAGCATATGGATCTTGGAAAACCATTTGCATATCTCTTCGTAATGGACGAAGTTTTCTTTGGCTAATCGTTGAAATATCATTACCTTCAAACTTAATTGTACCCGACGTTGGATCTAATAAACGTAGTAAAACACGTCCCATAGTTGATTTTCCTGATCCAGATTCTCCAACGATTCCTAAGGTCTCGCCTTTGAAAATATCAAAACTAATATCGTCTACAGCCTTTACATGACCTACTGTACGTTGAAGGACTCCGCCTTTTACTGGAAAGTATTTCTTTAAATTTCTTACCTCTACTAATTTCTCTCGATCTTGTTGTATATTATCTTTGTTAGACATCATTTACTCCTTTCCGTCAAAAAGAACACAACGTACTTTATGTCCTGGACCCGCCTCATAAAGTTCTGGAACGTCGTTTGTACACTTGTCCATAGCATGTTTACAACGCGGAGCAAATCGACAACCTTGTGGGAAATTATGAGCTGGTGGAACCATTCCTGGAATTGCCTCAAGGCGTTCTTTATCATCATCAATTTGCGGCATACTTGCTAGTAGGCCTACTGTATATGGATGTTTAGGATCTGTAAATAATTCTTTTACTTCCGCCTCTTCCACAATTTGTCCACCATACATAACCATCACACGATCAGCAGTTTCAGCTACAACACCTAAATCATGTGTGATCATTAGAATAGATGAACCGAATTCTTCTTTCATATCTATCATTAAATCTAAGATCTGCGCTTGGATCGTTACATCTAGTGCAGTTGTAGGCTCGTCAGCAATCAATAACTTTGGATTACAGGAAAGCGCCATTGCAATCATAGCACGCTGTCTCATACCACCCGAAAGTTGGTGAGGGTATTCATTAATGATCTCTTCTGCACGAGGAAAACCTACTAACTTTAATAACTCCAAAGCCTTAGCATATGCTTCTTTTTTCTTCATTTTCTTGTGCTTCATTAAAGGTTCAGCTACCTGGTTACCAATTGTAAACACTGGGTTTAATGAAGTCATCGGTTCTTGGAAGATCATTCCGATGTCATTCCCACGTACATTAGTCATTTCTTTTTCAGATAGTTTTAGTAGGTCTTTACCTTCTAGCTTAATCGACCCTGCGACAATTTTACCTGGTGGTGATTGAATTAGTTGCATAATTGATAGAGATGTAATACTTTTACCACTTCCTGATTCTCCCACAAGAGCCAGTGTTTCACCTTTACGGATCTCAAAGTCTACTCCATCTACAGCTTTTGCCACTTTCCCATCATCGATGAAAAAGTGCGTTTTTAATCCTTTTACCTCTAAGAGAATATTTTTATCCATTCTTGCACCTCAATCTACTCTGCAATTTGTCTTGCTGCGCTTTTATTTTGTTTATTTTACAAATATTTTAAATTGAATTATTTTTTTCTTGCACGTAAGAAAATGAGTCTTTATATTGTTTCAGTTCTATATTAACGTCAGCGCTTATTATTCCGTCCATTTTAGCCAACTCTTTATTTACAAAATGTACTAAATCTTCATTGCTCTTAAAGTAAGCTTGTATGATCAAATCATGTCTACCTGAAAATGCACCCACAAAACGTACTTCTGAATATTGATTTAGTTGATCTGCAATTTCTTCCTGACTTCCTAGCTTTGTTGATATACCAATAATTGCTTGTACGTTTAAACCTACTTTATTTGGGTTAGTATGGATTACAAACTCAAACACATTTTCTTTTAGCATGCGGTTAATTCTTGTTCGAATTGTGCCTTCACTTACGTCCAACAATTTAGCAATCTCAGTATAAGATCTTTTGCCATTCTCCTGTAAATATCCTAATATAGCAAAATCCATAGTATCTAATTTACTCATGCTACCACATCACTTTACGTTTTCAAATATGTTCACTTAAAAATCTTTACGAAAACCTACACTATTAAATTAATATTTCTGTAAATTTCGTAAAAACTTTTAATTCAATATGCTCATTATAAGTAATATCGTATCTAATTGCAATATTCGTTTTTTCATTTTTTGAATTTTTTATAGAAAAAAATCTCACAAACTATTAATATCAAGGGATTGAAAGCCCTTACAAAAACTGTTTTTTTAAAAAAGTTCTATTTCGAAATTAGAAAAAACACTCGTTTTTTTTTACGAATATGCAAAATACGCTTTTTATATTCCTGAATCTGGTGCTTTTTTAGTAAAACATGTGTTTATATTTTGTAAAGAAAAAAGGCCCAGCTTTAAGAAAGCTAGGCCTAAATTTTACCTATTTCACCGTTATTTTAGTTTTATTCCCCATGTAAGGTCGTAATACTTCTGGGATGATGACACTTCCATCTTCTTGCTGATAGTTTTCCAAGATGGCAGCAACAGTTCGCCCTAATGCCAGCCCAGAGCCGTTTAATGTATGAACAAACTCTGTCTTTCCTTTAGCTTCTCTTTTAAAGCGTATATTAGCTCTTCTCGCTTGGAAATCTGCAAAATTACTGCAAGAAGAGATCTCACGATATGTACCATAGCTTGGGATCCATACTTCTAAGTCGTACTTCTTAGCAGCGGTAAACCCAAGGTCTGCTGTACACATACTCATTACGCGGTATGGGAGCTTTAAAAGTTGTAAAACTTTCTCTGCGTGGCCAGTTAACTTTTCTAATTCGTTGTAAGAGTCTTCAGGTTTAACAAAGCGTACAAGTTCAACTTTATTAAATTGGTGCTGTCGAATAAGACCCCTTGTATCTCTGCCTGCAGACCCTGCCTCTGAACGGAAACAAGCACTAAATGCCGTGTAGGCAATCGGTAGTTGATCAACTGACAGTATTTCATCACGATGTAAATTTGTAACAGGTACTTCTGCGGTTGGGATTAAGAAATAATCCTCTTCACGAATTTTAAAAGCATCTTCTTCAAACTTTGGTAATTGTCCAGTGCCCGTCATACTTGAACGATTTACCATATACGGTGGTAAAACTTCTTCATAGCCATGCTCATCTTCATGTAAATCCATCATAAAATTAATTAAAGCACGCTCTAGTCTAGCACCGAGTCCTTTATAAAAAACAAATCTACTTCCAGTTACTTTAGAAGCTCTTTCAAAGTCTAGAATGCCTAATTCTGTTCCAAGGTCCCAATGAGGTTTCGGTTCAAAAGAAAAATTAGGCTTCTCACCCCACTGACGAACCTCAACGTTATCGTCTTCACTTTCACCTACTGGTACTGATTCATGAGGAATGTTCGGAACTGTTAATAGCAAATAATCCAGTTTCTCTTCTATTGATCGCAATTGCTCGTCTAATTCTTTAACTTGATCAGATACAGATCTCATTTCTAATATAAGATGATCAGCATCCTTCTTCTCACGCTTTAACTGCGCAACTTCTTGAGAAACTGCATTTCTTTTGCTTTTCAATTCTTCAACAGCAACAATGATCTTTCTTCTTTGTTCATCAAGGTCTTGAAATTCATCAATACCTGAAAGATCTTCACCACGCATTTCTAATTTCTTCTTAACTTCATCAAAGTCTTTTCGAAGTACCTTAATATCGAGCATCTATAACCCTCCTGTAGCGTTTCATATACTATTTCCATTATTCACTATTTCCTTACCTTTTGAAAGTCTATACATAGCTAGATAAGTAAAAGTTTGTTAACTCTAATGTAATCGAATTACCTTACACCATATAATGCGTTTTTCAGCTAAAAAAAGACACAAAAAAGCCCTCATCCCTAAATAAGGGACGAGAGCACCCGCGTTGCCACCCTTTTTGCAATCATGATTAGGTTTCTACTTCAGTAAATCAAGATCGCCTCTTAAACAGTTAACGGCTGTTACCGGAAATGCTTCAGGAGTTTCCTTAACATTCACTCAGGGGGCAGAATTCACAACCACATTTGATCGGTTCACACCAACCACCGACTCTCTGCTAACAAACTATGATTGCTACTTGAATCCCTTCAACGCTTTAAATGAATATATGATTAAGCTTGTACTTTTGTATTGATCGATTCACGTACAATGTCTACGAAATACTGGTGAAAACGGTGATCATCTGTTAATTCAGGATGGAACGAACATGCTAGATAATGCCCTTGTCTTGCAACAACAATTTCTTCATTAAACTTTGAAAGAATTTCTACATTCTCGTCCACATCGACGATGAGCGGAGCACGTATAAATACTGCACGTACATCATCACCAATTCCTGTAACTATTAAATCCGTTTCAAAGCTTTCTCGTTGTCTTCCAAATGCATTTCTTTGTACTGTCATATCCATAAACCCTAAATGCCCTTCAGGTTGTCCAACAATATGTTTAGACATTAGTATAAGACCAGCACATGTGCCGAAGATTGGTTTGCCTTTTGCTCCAAATTCCTTTAAAGCTTCAAAGAAACCATATTCATCAATCAGCCTGCGCATCGTCGTACTTTCTCCACCTGGGAAAACAAGACCATCAATATCTTCTAATTGTTCAACCTTTTTAATAATGACAGTTTCTACATCAGGAGCAGCTAAACATTTCACATGTTCACGTACTGCACCTTGAAGAGCAAGCACTCCAATTTTAATCATAATAAAGCTTCCTTTCTAAAAGTAACTGTTGGAATTACCAGCCACGCTCTTGCATACGCTCTGAAGGATTTAAAGAAGAAATTTCAATCCCTTTCATAGCTGATCCTAGATTTTTAGAAAGCTCAGCAATTAACGCATAATCTTGGAAGTGTGTTGTTGCTCTTACGATTGAACGAGCGAACTTCTCAGGATTATCTGACTTGAAGATACCTGATCCAACGAATACTCCGTCTGCACCTAACTGCATCATTAATGCAGCATCTGCAGGAGTCGCTATACCGCCAGCTGCAAAGTTAACTACAGGTAGTTTACCTTCTCTTTGAATTTGAAGAAGGACCTCGTATGGAGCACCAGTATTTTTTGCTTCAGTCATTAGCTCATCCGTTGACATAGAAACAACTTTGCGAATTTGTGACTGAATCATACGCATGTGACGAACAGCTTCTACAATGTTCCCTGTTCCTGGCTCACCTTTTGTACGAAGCATTGCAGCACCTTCACCAATACGACGAGATGCTTCACCGATATCACGAGCTCCACAAACAAAAGGTACTGTATATTCGTTTTTGTTTAGGTGATATACTTCATCTGCAGGAGTTAAAACTTCACTCTCATCGATATAGTCTACCCCTAAAGCTTCTAATACACGAGCCTCAACAATATGACCGATACGACATTTTGCCATTACTGGAATAGAAACTGCATTCATTACTTCCTCAACAATTGTTGGATCGGCCATACGAGATACTCCACCTGCTGCACGAATATCTGCAGGTACACGCTCTAATGCCATTACTGCAACTGCACCAGATGCTTCTGCAATTTTTGCTTGTTCTGCATTAACAACGTCCATGATGACGCCGCCTTTTTGCATTTCTGCCATTCCACGTTTTACGCGATCTGTTCCCGTTTCTACCATTTAGTAATTCCTCCTATACAATTCTCTAAGCTTTTCGTGTTGTCGTATATCGTAGCTATGTAATTCTACCTAGCAACACGCGCACAATATAATAAATTTTCAGTAATTATTGTACCACTTTTCTAAAGTAAAGCAAATGTAAAGAGATAAAGAAGGTTGGATTAGTTAAACCAACCTTTTACTGTATCAGCAACATTAGACCAAACATTTGAGAAAAAGCCACCCACACCACGCATTCCTCGACTAATAAATCCTGCACGTTCTACTGCTTCTGCAGTCTCAACATAAACATATTCATGAGTCAATTCATTACCATATAGATGGCTGTATTCTGTTTCTCCTTGATTGACTGCAGTTAATGTACCAATAACTTCACCTTGCTCTATAGGTGCATTAAGCTCGCCATCCTCTGTAACTAAATCTGAATTTAACTCTAGAAGTGGTTCAAAATTTTCTTCATCACCTGACTTAATTAAGACTTTTAACGGTTCACTCACAGAAACCTTTACTTCACGAGCTTTACCATTAACTACAGGCAATGTAGCTACACCTTCATCAAATAAGTCTTCAAGGTTAATTTCATGTTGAACAAAATTATTAAATCCATAATCTAAAAGTCGTTGTGTTTCCGTAAATCTATCATCTAAATCCTTTAATCGCATGACAACTGAAATTAATGTAACACCATTGCGTTCGGCAACTCCTGTAAAACAATATCCTGCTTCGTTAGTATAACCTGTTTTTAAACCTAACATGCCTTGATAATCATGCTTTAAACCAGGAAGCATTTCATTCCAGTTTCTCATACATGTCCAATCATTCAAACAGCTCTGCGTATCCACATCTGTTAAAATATCGCCTTGAAATTTCTTCATCGGTATGCTTGCTGTATCTAACATCTCTGGAAAATCATTTATTAAGTGAAAAGCTAACTTAGCTGTTGCTCTCGCCGATAATCGATTTTCGTCATTCTCATTTCCAGCCACATGCTTGCCTCTATAAGAACGATTCGGTAAACCTGTAGAGTTAACAAAACTATAATCTTCTAGGCCCATTTCTTCCGCTTTTTCATTCATACGTTCTACAAAAGTAGCATAAGAACCACCAGCAATAACTTCTGCTAATGCGATCGTTGCAGCATTACCAGATTCAATTGCCATTGCTTCATACAAATCTTTAACCGTATAAGTTTCTTCAGGATCCAAAAAGACATTTGAAGAACCAGCCTGATGAGACATGTTACTAATAAAGCTATTTATAGGCACAGTTTGATCCCAAGCAATCGTACCATTATAAATCGCCTCATGAACTAAATACTCTGTCATCATTTTAGACATACTTGCAGGGGGTAACATAACATCGGCATTTTTTTCTACCAAAACTTTCCCCGTATTCGCATCTACTAAAATAGCAGACTCTGCTACTGTATCTATGCTAGCTTCTACTTTTTCGATCGAACCAAAAAAAGTGACAAAAGCTATTGCACAAAGCAGCGTATATGTTACTACTTTTTTATATGTGTATATCATTAACAACCACTCCTCTTTATTCATTACACAAACGGTATTGTAACATATCTGTCCATAAAAAAATAGATAGGTAAAGTACCTATCTATTACAGTTATGTTAAGGGTTTTGAACTATTTGATTACGATTGAATTGAATAATTTGGTGCTTCCTTCGTGATTTGTACATCATGTGGATGACTTTCTCTTAAACCTGCACCTGTAATTCGTATAAATTGACCTGTTTCTCTTAATTCAGTAATCGTTTTTGTTCCACAATAACCCATTCCTGCTCTAATTCCACCAATTAACTGATGAATTGTGTCTGAAAGTGGTCCTTTATAAGGAATACGTCCTTCAATTCCTTCTGGGACTAATTTTTGATTATTTTCTTGGAAATAACGATCCTTACTTCCTTTTTCCATTGCACCGATAGAACCCATTCCTCTATACACTTTAAATTGGCGACCTTGGTAAATTTCACGCTCTCCTGGGCTTTCGGTTACACCTGCTAATAAGCTGCCTAGCATGACTGCATGTCCACCTGCAGCTAAAGCTTTTACGATGTCACCAGAGAATTTGATACCACCATCAGCAATAATTGATACACCATGTTTTCTTGCTTCAGTTGCACAATCATACACTGCTGTAACTTGTGGTACACCTATTCCAGCAATGATACGAGTAGTACAGATAGAACCAGGCCCAATACCTACTTTTACAACACTTGCTCCAGCTTCAATTAAATCTCTAGTTGCTTCAGCTGTAGCTACATTACCTGCAACAATATCAAGATCTGGATACTCTTTTCGTACTTCACGAACTTTTTGTAAAACACCTTGAGAGTGACCATGTGCAGTATCAATAACAATAATATCTACACCAGCTTCAACAAGTGCTTTAACACGCAGCATAGTGTCTGCAGTAACACCTACTGCTGCACCGACAACTAATCTGCCTTGACTATCTTTAGCAGAGTTAGGGAACTCAATCACTTTTTCAATATCTTTAATTGTAATTAGTCCTTTTAGAATGCCTTCATCATCTACAAGTGGTAATTTTTCAATTTTATACTTTTGCAAGATTTTCTCTGCTTCTGCTAATGTAGTCCCAACAGAAGCTGTTACTAAATCTTCTTTTGTCATTACCTCATCAATTTTAATTGAATAGTCTTCAATAAAACGTAAGTCACGGTTTGTAAGAATACCTACTAACTTTTGGTTTTCATTTACAATAGGAACACCTGAAATACGGTATTTGCCCATTAAGTGTTCTGCATCAAATACCTGACGATCTGGTGTTAAATAAAATGGATTTGTAATAACCCCACTCTCTGAACGCTTTACACGGTCCACCTGCTCTGCTTGTTCTTCAATGGACATGTTCTTATGTATAATACCTAGTCCACCTTCACGAGCAATTGCAATAGCCATGCTTGCTTCAGTAACTGTGTCCATCCCAGCACTAATGATCGGCATATTAAGTTTTAGTTTTTCTGTTAGCTGTGTTTTTACCGATACATCTTTAGGAAGAATTTCCGACTTTTGTGGAATGAGCAATACATCATCAAATGTTAACCCTTCTTTAGCAAACTTATTTTCCCACACAATAATTCCCTTCCTCTCCTATAAATAAGTTTATGATTAAAATTTCCTGTAAATATTATTTGTAGCTTAACAATTGGTTAAACTACTGTCAAGAAAGCAAAAGTAGTCCGATTTTTCTAAAAATAATTATTGCAAGCTTTAAGAAGAAAGGGTACTGATTTTCATGCATAATCAACAAAACATTTGGAACATGATCCTAGCATTTCGTTCAACCAAATATACTCAATCAATACTAAAATCTTGCTATGAAGCCAATGGAATTAAAGAAAGTGAAGCCCTTGCTTTTCAGAATACATATCCCTTTATTTATTATCTCGAACACGGGGAAAAGTATTTCACACAAGTTAAAAATTCACCAATTGAAATTAAACCTGTACTACTATTTTATGGCATGGTTCAGCTGATGAAAGCCTGCTTGTTAATGAAAGACCCGTATTATCCAGAAACAAGCCAAGTACTTGCCCACGGAGTAACGACTAGAAAAAGAAAGAAAAGCCAATATATATTTCTTGATGATGAAGTTAAAATACAGAAAAACGGCCTATTATCACATTTTTCTAATAAAATGTTTCATGTGAAACAATTCTCGAGTGAAAAATACAAAATGAGACTTCTACTTCGACAAATATGGGAAATGCACTCCTTATTTATGCAAATTGAAAATAAGAAAAAACCCTATTCTGTCCGTATATCTAGTGCTGACTTTCAAATATCAACAGGTATTCTTGATGAATACCAATTTGGTCTCTCTAGTTTTTGTTCCTACATTTCGGAAAGATCAAAACTAACCTTTCAGCCTATAACAGAAAAACAATCAAACTCTTACTTAACCTTAACTGCCAATTCTTCTATTAGCCCAATACAGTGTCACCCTTTTTTATATGCTGGAAATGGAGAATATTATTTATCTCCCTACAAAAGTGACCTACTAGATGTACCAGAAATTATTATCCATTATTTAATACTCTACAATCTTAGTATGATCTGCAGGTACGAAACCGAATGGTGGGGAGAATTATTCCACCACTATCCTGAAAATGACTATCCTTTTATCAATAACTTTCTAGCTGTAGCTACCGAAAAAGTACCACTACTACTTTTCACTCTTATTAATAAGCAAACGACTTTTAAATAATAGAAGAGTGAACTGTTACGTGCCTGGCACCTCATAAAAGTAAAAAGAAAAAATAAAGAGTAACACAAAGATAAATTGGGCTAGAAAGCACTAATAGTACAAAAGAATAATAATAAAAGAAGCTATTTGATTATTGATGCCTGATAATCTAGACAACTTAATTAAGATTTTTGCATGTAAATTGGTTTTATCGGCGAAACCGTATTTTTGTGACTTTAAAACACACAAAAAAAGCACAATCTCTTTAGATTGTGCTTTTTGACCTAGCGACGTCCTTTAAACCTTTCTTTCCTACGGGGGACTTTAGACGGTGAATTCCTTAGTGTTGCTCTTAGGCAATGTTGTTTTAGAGCAGGGGTTAAAGCAGCTTTAGGGAGTACCGTGGGAAAAGGGACCTGTGAGGCTCTTACACAATACCATGGGATATTTATGCAAATTTCATGCAATAAGGAGCCTATGAGTGCCTTTAACACATACATCGTGATCTATCCAACCACACTTACCTAACTTTAAATAATAATCAACAGAACCAAATAAAAAAACCACAATCGATTTGGATTGTGCTTTATGCCTAGCGACGTCTCTTTAAATCTTTCTTTCCTACGGGGACGTTTTCCATGTCGCCACTTCTTCGATGTTCCTTCATGTAGTTCTACGTAAAAAAAGGTTTCCTCTCTCACAGGGGGACTTGATGTTATTCCCTCGTTACTATTTCATGTTGCTCCCATCGACTTACTCTTTGAAGCGTTGTCTCTTTGAGCCTGTAAATTACTTAATTTTTTTGCATTAAAAAAGCACAATCCATTCAGAATTGTGCTTTTTGTGCCTAGCGACGTCCTACTCTCACAGGGGGA
>NZ_WMKZ01000043.1 GCF_019024285.1 Alkalihalobacterium elongatum | reverse complement strand
CACTAATAATACATATGGAAAAAAGTTTCATATATTCAAAATACATACTATCGTGCAACGCCAATGGGTCAGACCCCTGTATATGTACTGATTCCAGCCAGCTGAGCTAGCTTTTGTATGGTGTATTCCATTTGTTCACCTCCTGATACTTTTACTATAAACCTTTACGCATAGGTGAAGGTCAACGAAAATCTTTTCACTTATTTTGCAAATTAATTCATATATCGTAAAAAACCAAAAGGACAGTTCTCACGCTTCCTCATTTACATAAAGAAGCAAAAGAACCATCCCTTTTTGCGAGCTAAAAACAATATCCATTCTATTTTACTTTGAAAACCGATTGTAAATTTTTTGTGCATATTTTTTAAACGATTTGGTTTCTTTCGTTTGTCTTTCTTCTAATAACTCATCTAACTTCGCACCTTTGGTTTGTTCCTCTATTTCTTTTTCAACTTGAAGAGGATCAAATCCCGCATTGCGTAGCATTTGGTAAGCCATCTTCGTTTCTTCGGGCATTCCTGGGAGAACATCTTTAAACACGATCGGTTTCCCCATGCCCTTTAAATTATCCAGGTCGCCACTTTTAATGGCTGCTTTAATTTTGTCTTCAGCGACAATCCAGATTGCATGCATCGTGGACACCCCTTTCGTCTTTTCGTGATGTTAAGGAATTTATTTTATGTTAGCCTATCAGGCAAAACGCACGTTCGGATGAATATAGCTAAAAATTTGTTCACTTATTTAATTATATAATTATTGATAAGCAAAAATCGATGATAAAAAAATGTAATTTTAATAAGTATACGCCTTCTAATGTTGAAGTAAAGAGATGGTTACTGAAATTATAGGCTAATAAATCCTTTTATACTTTATACTTGAAATTTAATTGTAGGTTAGGTATCTTTCCTGATTGTTGTCACTGTGGTTTTAATCGGGGAGAGATCTTTTCTGTTAAAAGAGCTATAGGAGAATAGCTTAAGCATTTAGCCTTGTTACATAAATAAGGGGGACTTATTTTTAAATCAACTTTAAATGTAGGAAGTGTTTATAATAATTCAGCAGTTTTCTCCATATCAGTAGAAATCAATACAATTCAGTATTATGTACTTAAAGAAAAGCTTAGATTAGGTAACTTCCTTACAGCTAAAGGAACTTGGTACTAGGCTAGGTCTAATTCAAGTTTACATTACTATAAAAGAGTACTAGCCGAAAATTTTTAATACATAGTGAATTAAATGTGTGGGGAGTTTTCTTGAATAATACAAATTATTAAAGTGAAAGATATAATCAGTAAAAATAATAGGGAAAAAGAGTGATATCTGTGATTAGGTGGATAAAAAGAAAAGTTGAATTTGCCACTAGTAGAAAAACACAAAAGTCTTTTACTGAACAAATTATCTCTTTAGATTTAATTGAAAATTACAACCTTCTTGCAAGTATATTTAAAGATGCACCAGATATTATTTTTCGCTCTTTTACTATAGGAAAAACGAATGGAATTAAAGCATTATTAATTGCAGTTGACGGTTTATATGATAAATCTGTAATTAATGAACATGTAATAAAATCTTTAGTGGAATTTGAAACAGATAAAGAGCCATATCTTCAAATTATATACGATAGCATTGAACAAGGATTGCTTAGCGTTACTAACCTTAAAAAAGATAGCTCAATGCAAAATGCCCTAAGGAACTTGGTTAAAGGAGACCCTCTACTTTTTATTGATGGAATTGATGAGGTTTTTATCATCGGAGCGCGTTCATGGGAAAAACGAGCAATTTCTGAACCCGTTACAGAAACAGTCATACGAGGTCCCCACGAAGCTTTTGGAGAAACATTGCAGACAAATGTTTCAATGCTACGTCGCAAAATTCATCACCCTAATCTAAAAATCGAAGGTATGGTTTTAGGAATGTTATCACAAACAGATATTTCAATTGCCTATATTGAAAATATTGTTTCAAATGATATTTTAGACGAACTAAAAAAACGATTACAGAACATAGATATTGATGCTGTACTCGATTCAGGATACATAGAAGAATTGATTACTGATAGACCCTATTCATTATTCCCAACTATCGCACATACTGAAAGGCCCGATACAGTCGCAGCAAGACTATTAGAAGGACGAGTTGCTATTTTTGTTGATGGAACTCCTATGGTATTGATTGCTCCTTTTTTAATGTTGGAGTCATTTCAATCTTCAGAAGACTATAATTCACGCCCTTATTACTCTTCAATAATGCGCTTTTTACGATTAATGGCCTTTTTTATTGCAACCTTACTCCCAGCTACATATGTAGCAGCTCAAAATTATCACAAGGAAATGTTTCCTACTGATTTTTTAATACATGTTGCCGCTGCTAGAGAAGGAGTACCCTTTCCCTTATTCATCGAAGTTTTCTTAATGGTTCTTGCTTTTGAACTATTGAAAGAAAGTGGAATACGGATGCCAAAATCTATCGGACAAGCTGTAGCTATTGTCGGTGGTTTAATCTTAGGGGAGGCAGCGGTTGATGCTGGACTTATTGGTACAACAACAGTCATTATTATTGCAACTACAGCGATTACCACTTTCTTAATACCTGCCTTAAATGATGCCATTGGGATACTGCGTCTCATTTATCTTATCGCTGCATCTATATTTGGTATGTACGGTGTCATGCTCGTTTTGAGTGCTGTCCTTCTTCATGTTGCTTCCCTCCGATCATTTGGTGTGCATTATATGGCACCTTGGTTTCCGATTACGTGGAGTGGATGGAAGGATACGTTCATCAGAGCTCCACTCTGGACATTTAATCAACGGCCAGAATTTATTCCATCTTCAAATCAAATAAGACAAGGGAGCATGCAAAAACCCCCATCTAAACCTGGAGATAATGACAATGAATAAAAAAATGATTGCAATATTAATTGGTACTCTACTTTTATCTGGTTGTTGGGGACTTATGGAGCTACCAGATGTAGCAATTGTGTCAGGAGTAGGTATTGATCTAGTTGATTCGGGAGAATATGAAGTTACTACTCAGTCGATTCAACCAATAGCTATCGAAGAAAAGCAACCAACTGGTTTTATTACACGTTCTAGTAGAGGGGTCACGATTTTTGAAGCGGTCCGTAACTTCATATATGAAATGGGGAAAAAACAACTGTGGGAGCATGTTGATGCATTAATAATTAGTTCTGACATTGCTCAAAATAATATCCTAGCTGCAACAGATTTTTTATATCGAGATCATGAACCGAGACCCAAAATGATTTGCTTTATTTCTAAAGGGCAAGCAAGAGAATTATTGGAACTTGAGAGTGAACTTCATCCAGTTCCTGCTATTGCAATTCGCGAAGCAATGGAAAATCAAGCAGATTTATCTAAAGCTCCCTATGTTGAACTTAAAGACTTTAAGAAACTGATAGCCGAGCCTTTCCAGGACCCTTACCTTCCTATAATTCAAAAAAATCAAGAAGATTTTGATATTCTGGGTACCGCTCTCTTTAAAGAAGAGAAAATGATTGGTGAATTATCTCCTATAGAAACAAGAAGTATGTTGCGCATTTTGGGTGAAGTTGAAGGTGGTTTACAAGTCCTAAATCTAAATCAAGGATCTAACGACAACGAACCACAGTATGCAACTGTAGAAATCAAAAATTCTCAATCAAAAATAGAAGCAGTTTTTGATATGCCAGAACCAAAGATAAAGATAACAATTAAAGAAAAGGCTGTCATAGGAGATATCAATCCACCTTTTCCAATTAACGAAGATACACTAAAAACCATTGAAACCATTTATGCTCAAACAGTAAAAAATGAATTAGTACATGCCGTTAATAAAATTCAAAAAGAATATAAAGTAAATGTATTGAAATTTGCTGAAGTTATTAGACGATCAAATAGGGAGTATTGGAAAATCAATAGAGAAGAATGGGATGAAATATACCCTACACTACCTATTGTAATAGAAGTTCAAACAGATATTGCTCATAGTCAACTGATTAAGGATCGTATAGGTACAAAAAATAAGGAGTAATTATCAATGGAATATATCTCTTACCGGCAATCCGTCTTTTTAATATCAATGATTTTACCCGTTACAGGTCACTTTCTCCTGCTTCAGCCTTTGTTTGCTACAAGTGGCAGGGACGGATGGATTTCCATTCTATTTACTGTTCCAATTGGATTGTTGTTTGCTTTTGTACTCTATAGGCTCCATACCTTATATCCATCAAAAACAATAGTTGAAATGTTAGAACAAGCTTTTGGAGTTATCTTAGGGAAAATACTATCCATAAGTATTCTAAGTTACTTCTTTTATATGGTTGTCATTACAGCATACGCGTTATTTGATTTTATTTATGTTATATTCTTACCTGAAACCCCTAAATGGGCATTTGCTATATCGTTTTATATCGTTGTAATCTATGGGATGTATTTAGGAATGGAAAGCATTGCTCGTATGGCAGAGCCTTTGTTATTAATTATTATAGTAACTGGTATTACAATTTCAATTGCAGGGCAACCTGAAAAAAATTATGAGAATTTGTTTCCTTTATTTGAATATGGCACAACACCTATTCTTTTAGGTATGTTACTAACAGCTGCGTTATTTGGAGAGTTTATTCTCCTTATGATGTTACGTTTAAGAAAGGAACATAGCAAAGCTAAATCTTTCCTATTTACAAACATGATAACAGTCTTATTAATTACATGGATGTTTATTTCTACCTCCATTAGTACCTTAGCAGTATTTGGTTCAGAGCAAGTCAAGGATTTACAATATCCTGCTCAAAGCTTGGTAAGGGTTGTTTCTATTGGATTTATTGAAAGAATTGATATTTACGGCATTGCAACGATTGTTGTAGGATGTGTAATTCGCATGGCTACTTTCCAATATATTTTAAACCTAGGAATACGACAATGGTTAGTGAAAAAGAACAAGTGGGGAATTCACATCGGCATATCCTTCTTTGTTTTGCTTTTCTCATTATTTTTAATTGAAGATCAACAACAATTTTTTGAAGTTTATTTACAGCAAATTTACCCTGTCACTGCTTTTATTTCGGTTGGTCTACCATTGGTTACATGGCTCCTGCTTGAAATCAAACAAAAAGAGACAAGAACGATGAAATAGTCTTCTACAAGTATTCTCATTACTTTCAATTTTGTTAGTAAGATTAATCATTTGGTGACTTTTCCCCTTGAAGGCTAACAGTTAAATTATAAAATTCTTACCACTTACTCCAGGAATCATTAACAATTGCTCAAGCTGTAGATAGAATAATTGTTCTCTTATAAAATCTACGCCCTGCCCAAGCCAACTCTTATCAATCAGGCTCATTTTTTCGGCTAAATCAAGGAGCTCATTTTGGCTAAAAGGTAATTGTAAATGGTAACAATTACGGTTTTCCCGCCAATAAACACGTTTTATCCCGAGGCCTAGTAGCATTACATTGAGCCATTCGATGTTACACTCTTCTGTAAGCATAACATGAGCTCCTCTTCGACCGTGACCATCACATGACCCTGCTGTATAGAAACCGAGTCGATTTAATTGACGTACGATTCCGCTAATATATACATCTAATTCACGTACCTTTGGGGATTCTTGACCAGGTTGAAACCATAAGCCTTCCCCTCTTCCACGTTCAGGAAAATCAATGGACTCGATCCACTTTTCTTCCTCGATTGCTTTTTCTAAAAGGATTAACACTCCCTGGTTGAATACAAATTTAACGTTCGCCTTCCCAAGACACTCCAATAAAAATTGAAGATTCGCTTCAGTTTCTTTATTACAATTAAACCTATTATCTTCTAATTCAGCCAACATCCATCCGTGACGAATAAATAATTGCTTCCATGTTTTCATCGTATCATCTCCCTTTCGTTTCTAATTATCTCAAAAGAGCCGTGACACCCCTGTCACATCCCGAATAAGCAAGTAAAACAACTAATTAATCGCCATAAGAAAGCAGTTGATTAGAGACACAAAAAAACCATCATGGCTAATGATGGTCTAATTTCTAGCATATGTCGGGAGTTGGAATCCAACAAGGAGTTGGTCTGTAAATAAACATATTCAAACCGTAGACTAGTTATTATTTATTTTAAATTTAATATGCAGATCCGTTTCGAGCTTTTGATAGTAACTATCACTTACAAATCCTTTAGCCCCTCGTAGAATCTCTGTAGCATAATGCTCTGGTGGGGCCACTGCCTCCGTTTTATCAACGACTAAAAACGTTAGAACATTTCTATATGTTTTTTCATCCATCACTATATCAACAAAAGCAGGTCGATAAATGTGAGCAGTCACACCTTCTCTCCTGTATAAGTAGGGTAAAGCTTCACGGGAAATGTGGTAGACTTTTCCTTCCACTTCCTCTTCCGATTCTATGAGGTCCGCTCTCCCGCCATCATGAGCTTTTCGGGTATACGCTAACGAGTAATACTTGGCAATACCACACCCTAGCACTCTTTCAAACTCGTATTTCACGCCTGCTAGCTGAAACCGCTGTTCATCCATGCATGACCCATAGGCAAAGTATAGCAATTCATCCTGCTGTAAATAACGATGGCACTTCCAATCACCGAACTCAAGTTCATCCAACTCACAAACGTTGTCATTAGAAAATACATAAACAAACGCTTCGGTTGTTTCAAAGTCTGTATAAATCACCTGTGTAATTCGCTCGTACAAATTGTCTTTGCCTTCACCTGCATAACCTTCTAACTCATCTAGTCGTTTAAGCTGCTCGTCCGTTACGGCATACACTTCACCATAGACTCTATTACTCGTACTAGCGATCATTGCTGGATACCCACAACCTGTGTCATATAGAGTTCCATTTGTCCAGCATTGACGACTCACACACCTCGCTTCTTTTAGTAGGTGGTGATTGGACTCATGCTGACGTAACGTACCGTAAACGAAAACCTGGTATATGTTTTTCATCCTTAACATTCTCCTTTCAATTTTTGTCTCACCATGAGTATAGTGAAGTTCCTGTGACACCTCTGTCACAACAATAAAAGCCTCTGGATTAGTCCAGAAGCAGGTCGGTGCTCACATCTCGAGTATGTTTAAACATTCGGTAGTTATAAAAAGCATTCCAGCGATAACCTCCGTCAATTGTTTCTATCAAATCATTCAATGGTACCAATGGTTCCAATCGCTCTCGTAGTCTCGATATACTTCGTCTTAACGTAGCATTTGGATCCCTTGATTGACGAAATCTTCTTTGAATAATTTCATTACTATTAACCCCTTTAGGATTACGCATTAAAAACTCAAGCAAAGGTACTTGTGGTGGAATTGAAATCTCTCGTCCATTAAATGACAGAGTAGCATCGTTTAAACTACGCTGATTTAATATAATCCAATTTTTATTTTCAAAAGGATCTGAAAGCTGTTCGTATTCTCGCTCACTAATCTCTCTAAATTCCTTCCCATCTACAACCATTTGATAAGGCATTTCTTCTGCGTGAGCAGTTGTTTTGATTTCTTTTAATAAAGATTTGATTTCCGAAAACAGCTCAAGGTCGTCAGAAGGAATTCGCTCAACCTGGGCAAGATTTTCAGTTAAAATAATTTGTGTCGCTTTTAATATGTAATAATGGGCCTTTATTTGCTGTTCCTTTTCGAGTCGATTACGGGGATGTGTAGGATAACAATTGAGAGAACGCTGAAAAGAATCAATTGATTTCGCCCATTCCTCTTTATAAAAATAAAGAAACCCTAAGCGGTAATAGGCCCTTGCATTTATAGGATCGATTTTGACCACTTGATGAAATGGTATGATCGCTCTTTCGTAAGAATGCTGGCGAATTTTCAAGTCTTCTCCTTTTATCAGTAATAAATAAGCAAGCGTTTCTTTAAAGCGGATTTCATTCGGCTCCACCCTCGCAAGATTTCTAAAAATCTTGACCCCTTCGTTAATCCATTGGAGACTCGTTTCATCCTCTCGTTCCCACCAATCATCTTCCTTTTCTAGCAGCTCTTTTTCCGATAGATTTTCCAATCTCTTCATTTATTAGCTCTCCTCATTCTATCCTGAAAAGTCGATTTGTAATTTTATTCAAAAAGAAAGCTCTACTTCCTCTTTGAAATAAAGCACCGTAAGCTGAAAAAGTTTACTCTATTTTCTACTCAAAAAAAAACTACAACAAATGTAAAATATTCATTTTCCATATTCCATCTTCTTTTTTTAATTCTAAGATTTCTGTTGCGTGAAAAAGTCCAAAATTCACACCTATTTCCACAGCTACCGTATTTTCAGTATTATTATCTTCTCTAACTGTAATTAAATCATAGTACCTAAAGTCTAGTGTGGTTTCCGATCCTTTTTTATGAAGACCCTCACTATAATACTTCTGCGTAAAGGTAGATAGGTCAGGTAAAGTGCCATCGGTATATACTAGTGAATAAATTGCTTCAACATCATCAATGACTATTGAATGGAGATAAAGCAACACTATTTTTTCTGGAGAATAATCCGCTAGATGTTGTACATCTTTGTCTTCATAAAATCTTTCATATGCTTTTAATTCTCCATCTGTAAAACTTAATAAGTAGGAAAATTCTTTATCATACTCATCAATTACTTTTTGCTGCTCCTTAACGGTGTCTTCAAGCTCAACAATTTTATTTTTTAACTCCTTTATTTCATTTTGCTTCTCTTCTATTATAATATTGTCATCACTATTACACCCAACCAAAAATAAAGTGATTATGGTCAGGAGAACTCCAATAGATTTTTTCATTAACCTCTACCCTTCCGCTCATTTTACAAGTAATTTTTTTATATACCTCTTCCCTGTTGAACTACACAATGACAGCAATATCTTGTGAGTTAATCCAATCTGTTTATCATCATGCAGTTTCACACAACAGAAAATGAGAGAACATAATTATCGTTCTCTTATAATGGTTGAGGAGTGATGCGTTTTGTAGTTCATATGAACAAATTAATATTTAACTAATTTTCCGTTTTCATATTTATACTGCACTTTAATAAATTCTTCACCGCCAATATCCAACGGTGAGTAAGCAATGAATAATCTTCTGCTACCATCAAATTCTAGGTATTCCTGTTGATTGCTTATTTCTAGAGCTTCTTTTAAACTTTGACTTTTTTCTAATTGTCCTTTAACCGACCTGTAAATGTTCACATCTGGTGAGTGCAAATGTAAACCTGGAAATTGAACTACAAGAAAATCTTCACCTTCTTCTAAGTCTGAAATGAAAGGAATTCCCCAATCCTCAAATGTTAGAAATTTTTCATCTGTAATATCATAGATTACAAAAATCATTCTTCCTGGACCGTTAGCAAACAATTCAATACCTGTGAGAACTACTTGTTTCCTCTCTTGGTCATCAAAAAGGTGATCTATTGCATATAAAGCCCCTATCTCTTCTAGATATTTTTGTAATAGTCCCTCTGATGTACATTCATTTAGTTCATATTTTTTATCATCATATTCTAGAATGCTAACGGTTGAATTATTACACAAACCGTTTGGGTCGGTATCTTTGTAAACATGAAGAGTAACGTTTTTTTCTTTTAATACACTTAGAGGAACAGACTTTATATATTCCCAATCTTCTCGTGGCTCTCCTTCTAATAATTCATTGAGTTCAAGAGGCTGAAATGAGATCTCAGCAACTTCAGGTAAATCAAACGGTTCTGTTTCTCCTGTTTCAGAAGCACTGGTGTTCTCCTGCTTTTGTAATGCGGATGAATTACTGTTGAATGAACTGCCACAACCTGTTAAAAGTAAAATAACCAAGCCTGTCATAAAAAGATTTATTACCTTCATGTTAGCGCCTTCTCTCAAATGAAGTATGTTTAAATTATATTACTGTAGTGCCTACCTTTATATATTATAAAGAAAATTCTTACAAATAATAGATATCTTCCGTTGTTTTGAATAATTTTCTAGTGTGTTCCGACCTTGCTGGCTAAACTGCATTCAAGTAAAAAAGCGTATCTTATTATATAGATACACTTCCTACAAATAAACACTAATAGTCTTGATATAATATCTTATAAAATCGAATTCTTTCTTTCTATAATTTCTATATATTCCCTATTGAAAAAGTTTCATTCTTGAAAAGTATTTCGCTAATTCATTAAACTTCTCTTTTTTTTCTTCTCTAATTTATAGCTTAAATCATTTTGTATTTTATTTATGTATCTACAGCTTTATCCCATTGATTTTCTCTTACTAAATGCAGTGAGCCTAACCAAAGGATGTTAATAAAACGTTGACAACATAACCTTTGATATAAACTCTTTTCTATATCTTTTAACAATAAGAATTTCCCCCTAAAGTAGACAGAATTAGCTTAGTGAAAGGATGTTAGGTTGGCAATGATTCCTTTATAGTTGATTCATAAAACTCTTACCCCTGTAGCTCAAAACGTTTTGTTCAATGTACATCGACACCTCCTCTACCTTTATCCCTTAATACTTTATTTGTCAACCTAGTAGTAAAAACAATTCTAATTAGTTCCTTATCCTAGGATGATTTTCCTGTTTTTATGGGGCTAGTAGTTTTGAGCTGATACAGGCTTAAATAATGAAGAATATACTTGCTATATATCATCACTGAAGGGAGATTGGAAACTCAAAAAGAGAGCGAAGAAAATTCAGAGACTAGATTAAAAGACTGAAGTTCAACTTTCCACCTTATGACAGATACTACAGATATTTTAGTAAGTATCTAAGTATCATACCGCGTGTTCTATGGATCGATGACAATTTATCTTGTAAGCCTATGATCGATCCTATTTATTTTATTATTAAAGGAGTGTACAATATTGGGAATTCAACCACCTCGGTTATTACGTATTCTTATTAATCCTTCTTCTGTAACCCTAGAAGTACAGGAGACAATACAATTTCAAGTAATGGGAATTTTCACTAATGGATTTACCCAGGACTTAACAGCACAGGCCGATTTTTCATCCTCTAATACGGATATCGTTACGGTAGATGATAATGGATTGGCAACGGCTGTTTCTGTGGGTTCAGCGGAAATAACAGCCACAGTGGATGATAGTCAATTAGTAGCTGGTTTTGCCCCTACGGCAATATTTACAGCAACAGCTTCGGTTAGTGTTCAGTTAGTCAATGCTTGTGTACCTACTTCACCTGAACATAAGCCTAAACAGAGCATTACTGAAAAAGTTAATAGACTTTCTGAAAATATGCAGATACCAAGTGTTTTGGCAGCTGCTTTCTTTCAAATGGCAAGACGTTTCGTGAATGGAGCCAGTCCTGCAAATGACCTCGAAGATGAGGTTTTTGGTATCCTTGGTGATCTTTCTCCAGAAGTGAGAGAGGTGATGGTTTGTTCGCTTCAAAAAATTGACACTATACCTCCAGAAAAACTGAACCAACTATTAGCACCAGTTTTTACTGGGGATGAACCAGTAGACCCCACACAACTTGGAATGTTCGTTTCTGATGAGCTGCTGAAAAGAACAAGTTTAGAGACCTACGGCGATGAGGATTGCATAGCCGAAGAACGCCCTGGATTACCAAGAATTACTTTTATCGAACCTGATGGTAGAGT
Source organism: Alkalihalobacterium elongatum (assembly GCF_019024285.1). Taxonomy (GTDB): domain Bacteria; phylum Bacillota; class Bacilli; order Bacillales; family Bacillaceae_F; genus Alkalihalobacterium; species Alkalihalobacterium elongatum. The sequence continues at coordinate 11,564 of NZ_WMKZ01000043.1, read as the reverse complement.
ACAAGTAAGACCAAGTATTTGTAGTGTGAATGGCATTCGTACCAATGAATTTTCAACTCATCCAGCTGATTTCCTTCCTCATGAGTTTCAGCAACAATGTCAATTAGATGTAAATAATGAGCTAGTTTGTCAGATTCAACCTCCACCTTGTCCTGGAAACAGTGTTATTCCTGGCCTTGGTGCAGACCCAATTTGCTTAAAAGTACCTGAAGTTTCTCCAGGAGAAGCAGTGAAGTTGCAAGGGGTAAACTTTTTTGACGTTAATGCACAGGTTCACATCAGATCCAGGTCTGGAGCGGTGCCTACTCGTGTAGTCGATGCTCATGTATGTGGTGATATTGTTACTCCAGTTAATGAAGCAGGCTGTACAGTTCAAGACATTATAACGTTCAAGGTTCCAGAGGATCTCCCACCAGGAATCTACGGGATTACAGTGTTTCAGCAAAATAACACAGGAGTGGGTACTCAAGGACCGAGTCAAACCATTGTAGAACAGTTCATCGAAGTTTTGCCTCCAGCAACGGCAACATTTCAAATCTCAAGCGTAAGATTGGATGTTCCTGAAGAAACAGACGGTCCAGGGTCTGATGAAGTCGGCATTCGTATCTTGGCAACCCCAATTTCGACTGACTTTGTTCCAGGTGAGATTATTTCAAACAATTTTAGATTCGATGGTGTTGATTCAGGGGAATTTCGCGATATGCTTCGAAACCTTTTCCAGGGAAGCAACCTTAGCGGAGTAGGTTTGTCCATCGTTGGATTTGAAATCGATAGCGAAGATGCTTTTAAAGAACAAATACAAGAATTTTCCGATGCTTTTGAGCAGGCTTTAAAGAGTAGTTGGAATACAATTGCTAATTCCGTTGGAGCAACAGCAGGTGCCATAGCTTTAGCTTTAGGTCTTAGCGCAGCGTGGGCTTCTGCAATAGGTGCTGCCATTTCCTTAGCAATCTTGGTTTTTGTAGCCTTATGGGCTCCTGCTGATCTGATTATTGAAGATCATATCGGGTTAGGTTTGCGAGACTTAGGGATGCTGACTAGCCCTAATTTCCCACTTCCACCAAGTAGTCAATCCATGTCACCAGGTGGGATTAATGTAAATGTCGTACCATTAAATAAAGTTGCGTCACAATATATGGAGAGACGAGAATATCGAAGTGAAGAAGAAGGTAGCCATTATCAAATTACGCTTCGTTACATTCGATTGACATAGTTACTTTCTATCACACAATTGTTTTCCGAAGTACCAATTCATTATCAGAAGCAAGGGGATAGTTCTATCCTTCGTTTGTTTAGCAAAACAATATAAACGAGCTCTGTCCCCACGCTTTCTCTTTTTTACAATTATATCCACATGTTTTACCTTTAAATTTTTCTCTAACATTTAATCCGACTTCTACATTAGTTTAAATTTAAGTATTCGACAACTATTTATTAAGACCGTCCCAGAACTGGAGGCTGGAAGTCCTTCGTTGGTATGCAAAAGCAGCAAGTAAAACGGTTATTGCTGATGGTGGAATACGAACACATGGTGGCATAGCCAAATCCATTCGTTTCGGTGCAACGATGGTTATGATTGGCTCGCTTTTTGTTGGCATGAAGAATCACCAGGAGAAACGATCGAAATCGATGAAAAGTTAATAAAAGAATAATTCGATTCCCCTATTGAATTTTAAAAAGGAGAATAGAAGAACGTAGAAGGTAAGAAAATGTACGTGGAGTATAAGGTGTCTTTACAGGATACGTTAACTGAAAGCGAGCAAGATCTGGAATCATCTATTTCATATGCTGGTTGAAACAAAATAGAAAAATGGCTCGGCGTGTGAACCGAACCATTTTTTTAAATATGATTTTATGTTACTTTTTAAACGTGACTTGTTGTATTTGGTCATTCATTTGAACAGTTGTTTCGCTTGGTTTCGTTTCTGAAATGATTTTACCGTTACGAACAGAATAGCGAACTGGTACTTGGCGTCGGATCGCATCATATTCATCTTCTGCGTGTAAAACGATGAAATTCGCTACTTTTCCTTCTTCAATTCCATACTGATCTTCAATGTGTAATGTTTTTGCACTATTTTTCGTAATTAAGTCGATCGAATTAACGATCTGATCATAGCCTAACAGCTGACAAACATGGATTCCCATATGAAGAACCTGCAGCATGTTCCCTGTTCCAAGTGGATACCAAGGATCGAAAATATCATCATGCCCAAAGCAGACATTAATCCCAGCCTCTTGCAGCTCCTTGACGCGTGTAATCCCTCGACGTTTCGGGTAGCTATCAAAACGACCTTGCAGGTGAATATTCACAAGTGGATTAGCTACGAAATTAATTTTCGAGAGTTTTAAAAGACGAAACAGCTTCGATGTATACGCATCATTGTATGAATGCATTGCTGTAGTATGACTCGCAGTCACACGCTCTCCCATCCCGAGACGATATGCTTCTGCAGCTACAACCTCTACAAAACGTGATTGTTCATCGTCAATTTCGTCACAATGAATATCAACGAGACGGTCATATTTTTCAGCAAGTGCAAACGCCTTTTTCATCGAATCTACACCATACTCACGAGTGAATTCAAAGTGCGGAATGCCTCCGACGACATCTGCTCCCATACGAAGCGCTTCTTCTAGTAACTCTTCCGCATTAGGATAGGACAAGATCCCTTCTTGAGGGAAAGCAACAATTTGTAAGTTGACATTTGAAGCGACTTCTTCTTTTACTTCTAACAAGGCTTCTAGGGCAATTAAAGAAGGATCTGTTACATCAACATGTGTACGTACATGCTGGATGCCTTGTGCTATTTGCCATGTTAATGCTTTTTTTGCACGAACTTTTACATCTTCTTTCGTTAACGACTCTTTTCGCTCTGACCAGCGTTGTATGCCTTCGAAAAGCGTTCCACTTTTATTCCACTCAGGCTCACCTGCTGTAAGTGTTGTATCCAAATGAATATGCGGCTCAACAAATGGAGGAAGGACAAGATTGCCCTCCACATCCAAAATCTCTCCTTCATATCCTTCTACATTTTCAGAGATCGTTTTAAATTGATTGTCTTCAATTAAAATTTGCCAAAGGCCATCACGGCCACGTAATTTTGCGTTTTTTACTAACAAATTAACTCACCTTTTTCTGCTCAATAACTACTTCTTCTTGATTTTTCTTACTATAACGGTTTTTGATGATTGTAAGGACAATATAAGCAATAGCTGACCCAAACAGTGCATTTAACGGTGCAATACCTGGAATAAATGTTGCCGCTAATACCCCAATCACCCATGCTGCTAATGCTGTCCAGTTCACGACTTGGATTGCACTTTCTTTTAAACCTTGTTTACGGCGAACAAGAAAGTAATCCGCTAAAATAATCGCACCGATTGGCGGTAGCGTTGAACCTAAGAACGTCAACCAACCAACAAAGTTATTGTACAACCACATCGCAAAAATCGTACCAACAATTCCGTTAAAAATGACAACCTTATTTTTAGAAATTTTCGTAATGTGTGAAAACCCTAATCCCGAAGCATATAACGCATTGTCATTCGTTGTCCAAATATTAAGGCCTAGGATAATAATAGCAGGAATGATTAGACCTTGTAAAAACATCACTTCAGAAATATCAGATTGCCCCGTTGCAATTGCACCGACAGCTCCGAAAAGAAACATTAATGAATTCCCGATAAAGAAAGCGATGACCGTCGTAAAAAATCCTGTTTTTTTCGTTTTAGCAAAACGAGCGAAGTCTGGTGTTAAAGTTCCCGCACTAATAAAAGAACCGATACAAATCGTTAAACCTGCAGCCACTGCAATTGTTTCAGTTGGTTGATACTCGAGTAATCCACCAAGACCTCCAACTGAATTTGCAGCTTCAAACGTCGAATAACTCCCTAGAACAGCAATAGATGGAACAGCGATAATACTTAATACCGTTAATGCTTTCATTCCTAGATAAGCAGTCGCTGTCATTAATACACCAGCAATCGCAATTAAAATATATGAGTCAATTCCTGTCACTTTTTGTACTGGTAATGCAAACATCGCAACACCTACTCCAAACCAGCCGACTTGCGTTGCAGCTAGCATAAACGATGCAACATATGAGCCTTTCTCACCGAAAGCGTAACGTGCTAATAGATGTGTCGATAACCCTGTTTTAGCTCCAATATAACCTAATGTACCCGTATAAAGACCCAAAATTAAATTTCCAGCAATGACGATCAAGATAAACTGAGTAAATGTTAATCCTACACCAAGACTTCCTCCAGACCACATACTTGCTGAGAAAAAGGTGAGTCCTAGCATCACCGCGAACATTTTCCAAAATCCTTGTCGAGCCGATTGCGGCACAGGTTGTAATGCATAATCTCGATCAACTGTTTGTTTCATAACTTATTCCTCCAATATTATAGGTTCCTGGCACCATGGAGGTTGAAGCTCTCGTTACGATCGGTGGTTTTTAGACAACAAAAAAGGTTTCTCATCAACCTTTTTTGCTGACAAGAAACCTAGATACGCTTAAATAGATAAGGCTTCAAAAGACACACGAATCCCCTATCTGTAACGACCTACCTTGTCAGCCTCACAGGACTGAATTAAAGGTACCAGTTATTAAATTAAGATTATTATCTATGAAACTTAAAATTTTGTCAATATAGTATTTTTCACTTTATCTAAAAATTGCCGCAGTCAATTGCAAACGTGCATACTATCGTTTTCACATAATTAATAGGAAATATGCTCCTTCAGAGTCTCGAAAAGATCCCATTATTTCACTATTTTTTTCGGTTTTGTTTTTATGTTTTTATGTTGTACCTACTCTTTGCACTAAAATTCCTGCAAGATAGAGGGCAATACCTAATAAGGCAGTCACCCATCCAGAAACCTCAATTACTGGACCCATATCAGGTATAAAATAGTATACCAGGACAAAGATCGCTATAGAAAAGATACCCCAACCCCATAAGATGAAGAATTCCTTTAATTTCGAGATATTTCGGAAGCAAGACCATCTTAAATATTGCAACGCAATCTAATAACAGGAGAACCGCAATCGGGATCGATACTAAAGTTTTTACTGCCACAGAAAGAATATAGTACTCATTAGTCATTCCACCTATAGGAACAACATACTGATTAAAAATACGAACCAGACCAATGAAAAAAACGGACACACCTAAGAAATAAAAAATCGCCATACTACCTAGAAAAAGTCTTTCCTTCGTTAACATCTTTGGAAGCTCTCCGATAATGTGGTCGGCATACTTCTTTGGTTCAGATCCGAAAAAATCCTTAACCGTTTTCCCTTCTTCTTGTGCTTCAATAAGATGACCTAATAATTCAGATAATATCTCTTCTGTTTCCTGTTCCGATTTGTCATAGGACAACCGAATGTAAACAAGCATATCTTCATAGTACTTCCGATTTTCCTCCGTGAGTTTATTCCTAAAATTATTGTTTAACTTAATTAACTCTTGTGCTTTCATTAGGATTGCTCCTTCCCGTTTAATAAGCGATCGACAGGAATTTTAATTCCTTCCCATTGTTTCTTAAAATCGACTAATGCCTCTTTTCCTTGCGCTGTTAAGTAATAATATTTTCGATTAGGTCCACTAGCAGATTTTTCCATCTTTCCATAAATATATTTTTCTTTCTGAAGACGAAGTAATATAGGGTAAATCGATCCTTCGCTAACCTCCAACCCATACTCTTGCAGCTTCATGGATAACTCATAGCCATATACTTTTTGCCTGGATACTTCAGCGAGGATACACCCTTCCAATATCCCCTTCAATAATTGACTCCTAATAGTCATTTCTTTCACCTACCTTGTATTACAATATAGTGGACCCGTAGAAACGTCATTTATTTTTATTCCGTTTCGGTACCTTGCTTTACAATATAGTGTACTTAAAGAAATACTATCTTGCAATGCAAAGTAGTAAATTCAGTAATTTTTTACCATGATAATAATCCGTACCCTCCACAGTATACTGACCTAAACAGAACTTTTGCATTCCTTAAGTGTCGGTATTAATATGAAAATATAAAAGAAAGGGGAATTTTTATGAAAACCGAACTTCAGTTTTTTATTGAAGGAAAATCCATTCAAACGTATATGGACGAAATGAGTAAGCTGAAAGAGGAAAGCTTTACGATTTATGAAAAATTTCAACTTCCAGCTGATGGCTTTGCAGAAAAACTACAGCAGCACCATCTCCATTTTTTAACGATCACTGAAGATTGGTGCGGAGATGCAATGATGATTAACCCTATTATTCGCAAGTTGGCGGAAGCTGCAAACATTGACATGCGTGTCACCTTGCGAGATGCCGACACGACTCTTATTGATCGTCACCTTACGAACGGGGGGCGCGCGATTCCTATCATCTTAATACTAGACGAGGATGGAACGTTGCTTGGAAAATGGGGACCGCGTGCTCCACAAATCCAACAACTCGTTGATGAAGGTCGTTCCTTACTACCGCCAAAAGAAGATCCTACATTTACAGAACGTCAAAAAGAATTTATTAAGACATTTACTGGGAGATTTATAACGGATGAAACTTTATGGTTGTATGTTTACGACAGCTTTAAGGAAAAAATTGAAACACTCTTAAACCAAACGAAATAAACCGTACCTATACTTTACTAGCTTACTAGACGATTCTCTCTTCTACATATGCTTTCTCGTTTAAAGTGTTAACAATGACAAAAGGATCTAAAGAGACACAGGAAATGCTCTTATGTTTCCTTCGTATAGATAAACTAAAGAAGCAAGAGAATCCCTTGCTTCTCTACAAAATAAGCTTTAAGGAGCATGACTATCTATTACATTATCACTTCTTATTTCAGTACTCATTACTTATCAACTTTTATGCATTGTAACTCTCCTAATTATAAGTTTATTTTCTTTAACTAACTGCGCTGAATGAAAAAGCAGTTTCGACCTTTTATCCATTTTGTTAAGATATATTTTTTATTTATTTTATTATTATTCTTGGAACAAATAATAAAATTCTTCCCACTACTTCGATGAAGATTGAATCACGAACTTCAAGAAGTATACTTTTTAAAATTCCCTCTTTTTTATTTGAGCTTTTTTCTCCATTTTGCATCGATAATCCCTATTGTTTATGTATTAGTTTGCTTTTTAGATTTTGGGTGTTGCTTGGTTCAGCATCAGTTAGTTTAACCCTTAAAGACTGCTGTAAAAAATAAGGCTACAGGGAAAGCCAGTTAGAAGAAATTGTTCTGCAAACGTTTATATTTATCCAATTCGTTTCCTTTTTAAAGGTACAGCTTACTCTAAGGGGGCGCTAACTTCAAAGAGGCTTTATAAAATTAAATCTCTTATGGATTAATTTAATAAATTAATTAGTAAAGAAAAGAGAAAAGGACGGTGGTTCTTACGCGAAGAGGTCCTCCACACGCATTTTTCCCAGATAAGGTTAGTTGGTTACAAATAGAAAAAGTGTAGTTCCTTCAAAAAGGCTACACTTTGAAAACAAAGACTTTATCGCAAATACTTTTTTTATTTTATTTCCACTTAAAAGTTTATTAGTAAAACTAAACTCAATAGAGACACACTAATACCCTTCATTTCTAATCCGAGGAAAAACTTATTTAATGACTGGTTTCATTGTAACCTTTAATCGTCCTATTAATTCTAAAGAATATTTCTCATCGATCTTTTCAGTTGGTCCAATTATTTCTAATTCAACCGTGTTTCCTTTCAATTCTTTACGGGGTAAATAGTATCGGTCAATAACAGTTTTTTCATGATAGGGTAGCTTTAAACGCTTTACATACTTATCAAAGTTTTTATAATCCAGGCTTTTGAACGACTTCTTTAGATGATAAGGCCACTGGTAACTCTAATTTAACTTTTTCCAATCCAATATGAAGGACAGAATCGTCACTATTATCCTTGCTTTTTGTTGCATCAATAAATTCAAAACTCTTTTGTACTTCATACTGAATCATTACAAGAGAATCATTGATCTCCATAGCTTAACTATCTATTGAAGGAAATGTTTCAGTTCTGAACTGGATCTTAACACTTCCTAAAACATCAATATTTACATTCGTTGCAGAGGTTGATTTTTCGTTGACAACATTTACATTCAGTTTACTACTACGATACCCTCCTGACAGCCTGCCTCCAATGTAATTTCCTATAGCAGAGTCTACGATACCTACACCATAGTTTCCTGACATTGAACCCCCGATTCCCCAATTAGAAGATCTCGTGTTATAAGTATTACTCGTTTTTGAGGTGGTATCATTTGCATCTACATGAAAAGTTAGTTTCGTATTAATCTCTCCGTTTGTTATGACTACTTTTTGCATTCCTATTTTTAGGATTGACTTAATCAGGTCGTACGATTCTTTTGCTGACTGCTTGAGTTTTTCGACGACAAGTAAGCTCAAATCCTGATGAGAAATAGTTTTATTTCCATCGCTGCCCTTAACATAATCATCAAAACTCTTACTCCTTCCACTCTCACTATCAGACATCGTTACTCCTGAAAAATGCTCCTTCATGCTTAAATAAGTATTTTCAGATAGTGAGTGAGTAGTGGTTGTCGCACCTAGTTGAAAAATTTCCTTAATATACTGATCCGCTTTTTGATTTAACTCGATTTCTGTGCTTGCTCCCAATACTTCTGCCTGATATTCTTCAAGTGTTTTTGCTACTTTTGAAACAAAATCAGCATAAGCATTTAATTGTTCCATCGAGCCATTCAAAATAACCTGGTAAACACCTCTGACCAAATCAACCGTAAAATCTACAAAACCTATCTTCTCGAGCTGTGAGGCTGCCGCTAAAGCTCTTTCCCCTGCATTTGACAAATTGTCCCCCTCCGTTGAATTGGAAATAATACAAATGTCAGACAAGCGTTTCCTAGAAGCTAACCTATTTATATGCTCAAAACTCGAGAATAGGTCATTTATTGAATCTATTTACAGAAATATCAGAATAATTAAGAGTGCATACTTTTATAACTTGGCGTCCTCAAATGACTTTTTTACGTAGATAAAGATGCTTATATTATATCAGAGGAATGGGCTGTCTGAAGGAATAGAAGGTTAAGTGTATCACTGCCAAAATAAAAGATGAGCATGTGTCGTTTAGAACATTTATGGATTATTCTATAAAGAAAGTGTAAAGATAAGTCTATATTGGTAAAAGGAGCGGAAATCATGAAAAATTTTGCTGAAGATATCCATATAGGTGAGTTAATAGCCGTTTCAAATGTGTTCCAATTAAATACTTTTCAAATGTTAAAATTACTAGAAAACGGTTCGGTGGAAGTATTTGAAACTAAGGAAGAGTTTTTTGAAAAATACGGAGAAAAGGAAACATATGACGAATTATTAGATTGGTGTGAATTAAATAATGGAAAAGTCTTCACAAAGAAAAATGGGGTCTGACCCCCGCTGCGTTAACGCGTTAACACAATGGGGGTCAGACCCCACACATCAATCAACGATCATAATAGTTGGTGGCTTTGAAATAAATTCCATTAAATTCTTTCCGTCTGCGGTTAATTCTTTTCCTTGCGGAGAACCCATGTTTTGATTAAGCTCTTCCATATTATCAAATTCTATTTGAACCACTAAGTATGGATTTAAATCGCTGTTTTGGACTCCTAATACACGATTGGCTTGAACACTCTTAACATTAGGTAATTTCTCAGCCAAAGGAATGTGGGTACCAAAGTAATGTGCATCAAACCCCTCTTTGTTCGTTGGTTGATCATAAACTACTAATAGTTTTGCCATTTCATTTCCCTCCAGATTAATAGATTTTAATACTTCTTTTATATGTTTTTGCCTGTTGTACAAAGTAAATTCTTCCACTAATTATATTATATACTGAATATTCTAAAATTTATACCCAAAAAAAACGGGGTCTGACCCCCGCTGAGTAAACGCGTTAACACAATGGGGGTCAGACCCCAATATTCTACGCTCCTGCTTCCCATTGTTCATCGGTTGGAGTTTGGGTTTTCTTCACTTTAAAACCCAGAATTAAGGAGACAAAGGTTAATACCGCAATCATCCCAAATGCCACGATGGCACCAAAAATATCAGGATTTGCAATTTGCGGATAGTTAGACCCCGCTCTTTCAGCAGTGGTCATCGCTGTCACAAGCAGCCCAGTTCCAATCGATGCTGACATTTGGCGAATTGTATTTGTCACCGCTGACCCGTGTGGAATTAACTTTCTTGGAATTTCATTTAATCCAGCTGTGTTGACTGGCATCATCACCATCCCAAAGCCGAACATCCGGATTGCATACATCACACTTAAATACAAAATTGACGTGTTTGTATCAATGAACAAAAAGGCAAAGGATGAAATCGTCATAATAATAAGACCAGGAATCGCTAACACCCGCGCACCAAATCGGTCAAAAAGTCGTCCCGTGATAGGTGCCATAAACCCAGTTATTAGTGCTCCTGGAAGCAACACAATTCCAGCTTCGACGGCTGTAAAGCCGCGCATATTGTGCATATAGAGGGGGATTAGTGTCTCAAGTCCAATTAGGCCCAAAAAGCCAATGCTGCAGATTATTGTTGATAGTGTAAACATCTTCGCCTTAAACACTCGGAATTCAAGCATCGGGTGTGCTAACCCTAGCTGGCGTCGAATGAAAAAGTAAATGGTCAGTGAACCTAAGGCAAGGAATAGTAACGTTTGCCAGTTCCCCCAGCCATTATTCCCTGCACTGGTGAACCCGTATAGAAGTCCCCCAAAACCAAAGGTAGACAACATAATGGAGACAGGATCGACCTTCGGATTTTTAAGTTCCGTCACATTTCTCATACTAAAATAAGCGACAATCAACATTATTATAGCTAACGGTAAAATCCCGTAAAACATATAGCGCCACTCATAAGTGATTATTATCCATCCAGATAAAACTGGACCGATTGCTGGCGCAAACGAAATCACAAGACCGATGTAACCCATCGCGGTACCTCGTCGCTCCACAGGAAAAATGAGTAAAAAGACCGTCTGCATTAATGGGATCATCACTCCTGCCCCCACCGATTGAATAATCCTCCCAGCAAGAAGAACAGGAAAATTCCCCGCGACGGCTGCGATTACCGTTCCAAACGTAAAAATACCCATAGCTGACAAGAAAAGCTGCCTCGTCGTAAACTTTTCAATTAAAAAAGCAGAAATCGGGACCATAATCCCCATCACCAGCATGAATACCGTTGTTAGCCATTGGCCAGTATTGGCAGTGATATTCATTTCTATCATCAATGGCGGAATCGCCGTAATCATTAACGTCTGGTTCAAGACAGCAATAAAAGACCCGACTAGTAGCAACCCTGCAATGAGTACCTTACTATAATTCTGATTATTCACGATGCAAAACTCCTGATCTACTAAGTTAATTTCCTATCTATAAGTATATCTTAAAAAGTATATTTCGCAATTCGAAATATATACCTGTAAAAACGGGGTCTGACCCATTGGCGTTGCACGATAGTATGTATTTTGAATATATGAAACTTTTTTCCATATGTATTATTAGTG
>NZ_WMKZ01000042.1 GCF_019024285.1 Alkalihalobacterium elongatum | reverse complement strand
GTTAAGCTCTTCAGCGCCGATGGTAGTTGGGGGCTTCCCCCTGTGAGAGTAGGACGTCGCTAGGCACAAAGCACAATCCAAATGGGTTGTGCTTTTTTTATGTTTTATATTACTGGTTTCGCTGATATATTTCATTTTGCGCCGATATGTCTTGGAGTTTCGCCGATATAATGAAAAGTACGCCGATATATGTAGAGATTTCGCCGATAAAACGAAAATTGCGCTGATATCTAATCCTATTCGTATGAAACCAAGTATATTTTTGGGGCAAATTATTTAAGTTTATTAGCAGGTTGTACAATTCACTGTCTAATATCAACGATTTCACCTCGTTTTGCTCTTAAAACCTTACTTTCTTATTTCCTGGTGTGATTTTATAAATTTACTCACCCCTGGATCTTTTTTTAAACACTCCATATTCTTCAAAAGTGGATCTTTGTAATTTTGTTTTTTGGAAACCAGACAAAAATAGTAATAAAGAAAAGATGATAAATACACCCATAAAAAAAACCCCCTTAACTTATAAAATGCAGGGGATAGTGGTATGGTTACATATGATAGTAATGAATAATTTGCTTTAATTTATTAGCTTAACTGGCTTCGCTTGATCAAATTAACTTGGCCTAATCCTTCACTCCAGCTGAAGAGAAATAACACGAGCAGATGGAAGCATGAATTTAACTTTGTTTGTTATCCATGACTTGTTAACATCAATTTGTGTAAAGTATTAGTTAAAACTGTTAAGATAAAATAATAGAATTTACTTAAGTTTAAGAATGTAAAAGGTGGAGAAAAAAGATGGGGCAACGATTTAATACGAGAACTGTACATTTCCAGTCAAAAGATGTGGCAAGAAATATGAGTAAAGCCCAACCGATTTATCAAACATCGGCTTTTACCTTTAAAGATCTTGATGATATGGAAAGTTTTTATCAAGGAGATAAAGAATATCTTTATTCACGGTTTGGTAATCCGAACACAGATGATCTAGGAAAAGGTGTAGCTGCGATAGAAGAAGCAGAGGATGGTGTAGCTACTTCATCTGGAATGTCAGCTATATTAGCTGGCGTTTTAGCAGTTGTTAAACCAGGTGAGCATATTGTAGCGTCTGAAGATCTATATGGGGGAACGTATCAGCTTTTAGCAGTTGAATTACTAAACCTAGGAATTGAAGTTAGTTTTGTTTCTTTTGAACAAATTGAAGAAATAAAAGAAGCTATCCAGCCGAATACAAAGTTAATATACACAGAATCTGTAACAAACCCGCTATTACGTGTAGAAAACTTAGAAATGGTTAAGGCTCTTGCTGATGAGTTTCAATTAATCACAATGATTGATAATACTTTTGCAACACCGTATCTTTTACAACCAACAAAGTTTGGTGCAGACCTTGTGATCCATAGCGCAACAAAGTATATTGGTGGCCATAGTGATGTAACAGCTGGAGTGTTAGTTGGAAAGAAAGAGTATATAGAAAAAGCTCGAGGAAAAGTTGTAAGTTTAGGCTGTAATTTAAGTCCATTTGAAGCTTGGTTAACATGTCGTGGATTAAAGACATTAAGTATCCGGATGGAGCGACAGTCTAGAAATGCTCTCGCTTTAGCAAATGCGTTAAAGACGAATGAAAGGGTATTAAAAGTTTATTACCCTTCAGAGCTTTCGTCAAAAGGAAATGGGGCAATGGTTTCTATAGAACTTAATTCTTCCGTTAATGTAGAGGAATTTTTCAAATCGTTAAGATGGATTAAAATTGCACCGACACTAGCAGGGGTTGAAACGACAGTTTCCTACCCAATTAGGACTTCACATCGTACGATACCTAATTCAACACGCGAGAAGCTAGGAATTACAAACGGTTTGGTTCGTATTTCAGTTGGAATTGAAGATGAGTTGGATATTATTGAAACGTTTGAAAAAGCAATTGAAGTTGCTGCTAAATAATTTGATGGGGGAGGCTGACAAAAGATCAGCCTCATTATCCTCCTTAATTGCAGCAATATGAAAATATATAAATAAAAGAGGTATATAAAATAAAGATAAAGGCCAAGATATAAATATGGTTTGAGGGACATCATTTCAATAAAAAAGTCAAAAATTCTTGCATAAGAAGATGAGATATGGTACATTATAATAACTGTTGGTAACGAGTATTACATCGCTCAAGTAACAGAGTCAGTAAACTACGATGAGTAACATCATCCATTTACTTTAAAACGTTGCGGGGTGGAGCAACGAGCAATGCATCGATGAAATATTATCGAGTTGTCTCGACGCATAAGCTTCGAAGGTTTGCTTGAAGAGGAAGAGATGACCTCATTGGTAACACATCATCCATTAACTTTATAACGTCGCGGGGTGGAGCAGTCTGGTAGCTCGTCGGGCTCATAACCCGAAGGTCATAGGTTCAAATCCTATCCCCGCAACCAACTTTACAATTAAAGTACGTACATAATATAAATCAAATATGATTAGAAACTCCTTAGGATGTCAGTTCCTAAGGATTTTTTTCTATGATTAAAAAAAGGGTGAACATCATGCAGGATGAGTTTTCTTTTATAAATAACATTACACCGAAGAAAGTAAAGCAACGAGAATTAATTTGTGGAATAGGCGATGATGCAGCTTTATACCACGTTGAAGATGATTATGATGAAGTTATTTGTGTAGATACTATGGTAGAGGATGTTCATTTTGCAAATGAGACAATGGCGCCATTTCATATAGGGTATAAGGCATTAGCTGTAAATATTAGTGATATTGCTGCAATGGGTGGAATTCCACTATTTTATTTAGTTTCAATTGCGATCCCAAAAGATTGGGATGACCAAGCGATCTATGAAATATATGAAGGGATGACAAGCATTGCAACTAAATATGATATGGACTTAATAGGCGGTGACACGGTTTCTACGAAGGGCAAGCTCGTGATCTCTGTAACGGTTCTTGGTAAAATTGAAAAAGGGCGTCGTTTATTAAGAAGTCAAGCAAAACCAGGTGATGTTGTTTTTGTGACAGGGAATGTAGGAACGTCTGCAGCTGGATTACATTTCTTGTTTGAAAGATCCCGTAACGGCCAATTTTCAGAAGTAGAGAAAAATTTAATTAAAACCCATCAAATGCCTCAACCACAAGTAAAGGCGGGGCGTATTTTAGCAAATTCAAATTGTCGAATTTCATTAAATGATATTAGTGATGGTGTAGCTAGCGAAGCATATGAGATTGCTGAAGCTAGTGATGTAACTATTATTATTGAGAAAAATAAAATTCCAATCATCCAACAAGTGACATCTATTCAAGAAGATCAACCTCTCCAATGGGCGTTATATGGAGGCGAAGACTTTCAACTGATCGGAACAATGGCAAAAGAAGATTGGACGATGGTTAGTAAGCGATTAGAGAAACAAGGAGTTACAGCATCTATAATAGGAAAAGTTATAGCAGGAGAAGGAAAAGTCTTTTTACAAACGGAAGAAAATTTGGTTGAATTAAAGAAGGAAGGCTACAATCATTTTAAGTAGAATAGGTGAATTTTATGGAGAAGTACACGTGGACTAGTCATTCTCCTGAAGAGACATTTGAATTTGGAGAAAGATTAGCTAAGTTTTTAGTTGCTGGAGATGTACTGACACTAGAAGGCGACTTAGGAGCTGGGAAAACTAGTTTTACAAAAGGTATCGGTAAAGGGTTGGGCGTGAAACGGGTAATCAACAGTCCCACATTTACGATCATTAAAGAGTATCGGGGCTCTTTGCCTTTATATCATATGGATGTTTATCGCCTAGAGCATAGTGAAGAGGACTTAGGTTTTGATGAATATTTTGAAGGTGAAGGTGTAACAGTCGTTGAATGGGCAAGTATGATCACCGATATGTTACCATCTGAACGTCTTGAGATTTACATATATCATAATGGCAACGAAGAACGAACATTTGAGTTACGCCCTAAAGGTGAGCGTTTCATTTCGCTGTGTAAGGAGTTATTACAATGAAAGCAATAGCAATCGATACAACAAATTTAGTGATGGGTATCGCCATTATTGACAATGAAAAAGTTGTTGGCGAAATGATTACCAATCTAAAGAAAAATCATTCCGTTCGGTTAATGCCTGCAATTTCACAATTAATGAACGAAGTGGGCATGAAGCCTAGTGACCTTGAAAGAGTTATTGTTGCTCATGGGCCTGGATCATACACAGGTGTTCGAATAGGGGTTACAACAGCTAAAACATTGGCCTGGACGTTAAATATTCCTATTGTAGGAGTATCTAGCCTTGAGGTACTAGCTCAAAATGGCCGCTTTTTTAACGGGTACATTTGTCCCTTTTTTGATGCCAGAAGAGGACAAGTATATACGGGCCTATATAAGGCAGATAAACAAGATGTTAGTATTCAGGAAAAAGATCAACTTATCTTACTTAGCGACTGGCTCGAACTCTTGAAGACTTTAGAACAAGATGTTTTGTTTTTAAGTAATGATTTATCTCTACATCAAGAAAGTATTGAAGCTGTTCTCGGAAACCGTGCATTGTTTCCACATGTTTCAATGCAAAATCCTAGACCGTCAGAATTAGCCTTGATTGGCTTAGGTAGAGAGCCACATAGTAATACCCATGAATTTGTTCCCCAATACTTACAACTCGCAGAAGCAGAAGTGAAATGGCTTGAAGCACAAAATAAAGAGGAAAGAACATGACAGAGCCTACTATTCGTTTTATGACAGTTGATGACCTAGATCAGGTTCTCATTGTCGAAAAAGATGCGTTTACTATTCCGTGGAGCCGCACTGCTTTTTATAATGAACTAACGAGTAATCAATTCGCTCATTATGTCGTTATGGAAGTAGAAGGAGAAATCATTGGTTATTGTGGTGTTTGGCTTGTTATGGATGAAGCGCATATCACGAATATTGCTATTCTTTCGCAATATAGAGGAAACAACTACGGGGAAACGTTGCTCCTATATGTAATGGAATTGGCGAAAATGTATGGGGCTTTAAAGATGACACTTGAGGTTCGAGTTTCAAATAAAGCGGCAAAAGGATTATATGAAAAATTAGGGTTTATGCCTGGCGGAATTAGGAAAAATTACTATACAGATAATTTAGAGGACGCATTAGTCATGTGGGCGGTGTTAAAGGATGAAGGATGAATTAATATTAGCAATTGAGACGAGCTGTGATGAGACATCTGCAGCTGTTATTAAAAATGGTACAGAAATACTTTCGAATGTCGTTTCGTCGCAAATTGAAAGCCACAAGCGGTTTGGAGGGGTCGTCCCAGAAATTGCGTCTCGTCATCACGTTGAAAAAATGACCTACATATTTGAAGCAGCTATGGAAGAAGCAGGTGTATCATTTTCACAGTTAGACGCAATAGCGGTTACAGAAGGTCCAGGGTTAGTCGGTGCGTTACTAATGGGAGTCAATGCTGCCAAAGCGCTAGCATTTGCACATAATTTACCTTTAATTGGCGTTCATCATATTGCAGGTCATATATATGCTAATCGCCTAGTGAAAGAAATGGAGTTTCCATTACTAGCTCTAGTCGTTTCTGGAGGCCATACAGAGCTCATATATATGGAGGAACACGGATCGTTTAAAGTAATTGGTGAAACGAGAGATGACGCTGTAGGTGAGGCCTATGATAAGGTAGCACGGACGTTAAATTTACCATATCCAGGTGGTCCTCATATTGATAGACTAGCTCATGAGGGAGAGATAACGATTGATTTGCCAAGAGCATGGTTAGACCCAGCATCGTATGAATTTAGTTTTAGTGGGTTAAAGTCGGCAGTTATCAATACACTTCATAATGCAAAACAGCGAGGGGAAACGATAGAACCAGCTAATTTGGCTGCAAGTTTTCAAGAGAGCGTAATTGATGTATTAGTAACAAAAACAAAAAGAGCAACAGAAGAGTATAAAGTAAAGCAGCTTTTATTAGCAGGAGGAGTTGCAGCAAACCGTGGATTACGTTCTAGATTAGAGACAGAATTTACTAACTCTGAAATAGAATTAATCATTCCACCATTATCACTATGTACAGATAATGCTGCAATGATTGGTGCCGCTGCAAGTATTAAGCTAAAAAATGGTCAATTTGCTAACTGGGCACTAAATGCAAACCCAGGTCTTGAACTAGATACCTGTGAATAAGTGGTTTAAATCCTTTCTTATCAGTCTATGCTGAAAGAAGGGATTTTTTGTTTAATAAACAATTTATAAGGGAGTTTTCAGGGTAAAAACCAGCAAATTTCGTCAATCATGGCGTTGAAACGTGTTTCTTTATGTGGAAAAAACTTATCCACAATAGTGTGTACAAAGTGGATAACTAAGTGAATAACTTATTCTACAGCAATATTTTTTGTTTATAAAAATTTGTGGATAAATATGTGGGTAATGGGGATAACTTTTTAAAAAACGGAAAAATCAACGTTTAGCTTGTGTATAACGTTGTGAATAGTGTGGATATGTCAGAAAATTTGTTCACAAGTCGAGGGGAGCTTATGTGAAAAAGAGTTGGATAGTAGTGGTTAGTTTGTTAATTGCCATGTTATTAACAACTAATGTTAAAGGTTATGAACAAAGAAAGTCTTTAATTCTTGTTGTCACTCCGGGTTTCTCATTTGAAGAAGTAGAATGGTTGGTTGAAAATGGTGACCAACAGTTGTGGAGAAAAGCAGCTTTTTCTGCTTTAAATGTGAGGCCTGAAGGAAGTTATTCTTATCTAAGTAACACGGTCTCTCTAAGTACAGGGATTCGCGGAGTTGGTGTGGATAATTGGAATGCCTATGAAAAAGGTGAGTTTGTCGAAGGTAATAAGGCAGAAGAGCTTCTGCTGCAATGGACGGGAACCTATCCACAGGATAGTTTACTTCACCCATATTTCCACAAGTTAATTGAAAAAAATAATTCGACAACATTCCGCGCACCTATTGGAATTTTAGGCGAAACATTGAAAAATGAAGGGGTAAATAGGTACGTATTGGGTACAAGTGATCTATCAAGTGAAGAGAGAGTTCGTTATGGTTCGCTATTTGCTGTCGATAAAACAGGCGAGGTTCAAGGTGAGTTAACGAATGTAGTCGAAGTTCATTCGAAGTCGCCAGCAGGCTTACGAATGAACCAAGAACTATTATTAGACGAAATAATACGTGTTGAAACCGAAAGTGATAGTAGATCATTTATTGTTGTAGAGTGGGGAGACTTTCATCGCTTGTTTTCTACTAAAAATATGATGACGTCTACTCATTTTGTGGTTAACTATGAACAAGCATTGGTTACTTTTGAACAGTTTCTTTACAAACTTGTGGATAATCAAAATGGTCGTAATGTCATGTTGTTAGCACCCATGATGCATACGGATGCGTATAAGGAGAAAAAGCAATTAAGTCCTTTTTTTTATTGGGACACTTCTAATCAACAACCACGGGAGCTTTATTCACAAACGACTAAGCAAAGACACATTATAAGCAATGTGGATATCGTACCGACTATTTTATCTTCATTTGATATAGAAGTACCTCCTCCTTTGCCTGGAGTTGCTTTAGACAAAGTTGAGCTCACACATGATAATCACGAGGAAGTGATTGAAAATGTAAATTGGATTTTTAAAATATATAGTACTCGTAGTGTGATATTATCGAGTTACATTACATTATTAGTACTAATGTTAATAAGTGTTGGGATCTTATTGTGGAGAAAGAAGACGAAACCTCACTGGTTAAACGCAGGGAAAATCATTTTATTAGCTGCAGTCAGTTCGCCCATTTGGTATCTTTTTTTATCAAAGGTTCTCTTGTACGTACATAGTGGTTACTATTTTTGGCTACTAACCTTATTGTCAATATTAGTAGCGTGGCTTCTATTGAAATTTACTAAATATCCGCTGGTTATCTTAGGTGTAGCTCAATTTATGGTTATTACAGTAGATTTGTGGATGGGTTCACCTTTAATGCAAAGGTCATACTTAGGTTATGATCCGATTATTGGAGCAAGGTATTACGGGATTGGAAATGAATATGCAGGAGTATATATGATTTCTGGTTTGTTGATGTTAATTCCCTTTTGGAAAGCATCGAAGAGAACGTTTTTAATTGTAACAACCATCCTGTTTGGTTTCCTTATCTATATGTTAGGGGCAAGTCACCTCGGAACCAACGCAGGAGCGACGTTATCTGCTGCGACTGCATGGGGGTTTATTGCTGTTAAGCATAGTTCTCTACTGAAAAAATGGAAGGTATGGTTACCGATATTAGTATTTGCCATTCCAAGCCTTTCATTAGCTCTGTTGTTTCTTTTGCAGATGAATGGCCACCCGACTCATATTGGCTATGCTTTTGAACGATTATTGAGCGGAGACTTTTCCTATATAATCGATGTCATTAAAAGAAAATTACAAATGAATTGGAAAATCTTTAAATTCTCTAATTGGACACAGCTGTTTGTTACATCATACATTTTAATGGGGATCATTTTATGGCGTCAAAAAAATTGGATTAAAAATGAGCGGGAAAAAGATATATTGCAATCGATGCTCGTCACATCGGTCGCATTACTATTATTAAATGATTCAGGAGTAGTGGCGGCAGCAACATCGATGTTTTTAATTGTAGCTACAAGCTATTACTGGCTTTTAGATGAAAAAGAGACTAGCGCTTAGAGTACATTCTATTTTAAAAATTACAGTTTAAGCAGCTTGGTTATAAAGTAAAAAGGCCGTCTCATTAAGTGGTCGGCGGTTGTCTTTAATAATAAGAAACCCAGATCACTTGTGAGACAGCTTATTTTTTTAGCTCTGTTAATGTTGAGTGGTGATTTTGGGCTCATTATACTTTTTCAGTTCCTGAAAGGCGAATGAAAATCCGTATTTCACACATCAGAGCTAAAATCAACGTAAATAAAGAAAAGGCTTTAACACAGCCATTTCTTTAGAGAAATTTTTCTTTGACAGCATAGGATTTTTTACTTTTCGAGGTATATCTGGCGTTACTCAACGTACTGGAGCTTTTCCCCTATTCTACTCTTGAAGTTCTTCCCATTCGGTTAGTAGCTGTTCTACTTTATCGTTATGAGTGTCAATCTGTTGTTGAAGTTGTGCAGCTTTTTCGTGATCTTCGTACACTTCAGGCTCACATAGAGCTTGCTCCCACTCGGCTACTTCATTTTCCATCTGTTCAACCGTGGCTTCGATTTCTTCTATTCGCCGTTGTCTTTGACGTTCTTTTCGTTTTGCTTCCTTATCCATGTGGAAGTTATGTTTATCTTTTTTCGTATCCTCTTGCTGCGCTTGCTCTTCTGCAGCTAATTCATGTAATTGACGAGCTTCATCTTTTTTATGCAAGTAATAATCGTAATCACCAAGGTAATTCGTGATTTGCTGTTGGGAAAGTTCAATAATACGTGTTGCCATTCGGTTTAAGAAATACCGATCATGTGAAACGAATAGGATCGTACCAGGGTAGTCGATTAATGCAGACTCTAATACTTCTTTACTATCTAAGTCAAGGTGATTCGTTGGCTCATCGAGAATTAGGAAGTTTGCCTTTTTTAACATTAACTTGGCTAAAGCAAGACGTGCTTTTTCCCCACCACTTAAATCAGAAACGATTTTTAGGACATCATCGCCGCTAAAGAGAAAATTTCCTAGAACGGTGCGAATTTCTTTTTCTTGCATGAGAGGATATTCGTCCCATAATTCATGTATGACTTGTTTGTTTGATGTTAATTTCGCTTGTTCTTGATCATAATAACCAATAGCGACATTACTTCCATAATTAATCGTTCCAGATAGTGGCTGTAAATCTTTTGTAATAATTTTGAGCAAAGTTGACTTTCCAATTCCATTTGGGCCTATTAAGGCAACACTCTCGCCACGATTGAGTTGGAATGTAATATCTTTAAACAGAGCGGTTTTATCATAACCACCAGAAAGAGCTTGTGCTTTTAAGACTTCATTTCCAGTTTGCTTTTCAATGTCAAAAGAGAAGTTAGCTGATTTTTCACTGCCTTGAGGGCGATCTAAGCGCTCCATTTTTTCTAGTGACTTTCTACGACTCTGTGCTCTTTTCGTTGTAGAAGCTCTAGCTATATTTCGACGGACGAAATCTTCCAATTTTGCAATTTCTTCTTGTTGCTTTTCGAATTGTCTTAGTTCCTGTTCGAAACGTAGGGCTTTTTCTTCAAGGTAGTTCGTATAATTACCTTTAAATTTGGTTGCTCTCGTTCTGGATAGCTCATAAACATGATCTACAACTTTATCTAGAAAATAGCGATCATGTGAGACAATTAATACAGCGCCTGGATAGTTGGTTAAGTATTGCTCTAGCCAAGCGAGTGTTTCAATGTCGAGGTGGTTTGTCGGCTCATCGAGAATGAGCAAGTCAGGTTTCGTTAATAATAACTTTCCAAGTGCTAAGCGAGTTTTTTGGCCACCACTTAGTGTGGAGATTTTTGTATTGTAATCAAAGTTGGCAAACTTCAATCCAGCTAGTACAGAGCGAATGTCAGCTTCATATTGGTAGCCACCTTCATCTTTAAAAGTAACTTGAAGTTGATCATACTCTTTAAGAATTTTTTCATAATTTTCATGGTTAGGATCAGCCATTTGCTCCTCAAGGCGTCTAAGTGTCTTTTCTTTTCTTTGAAGATCAGCAAACACTGATAACATCTCATCCCAAATAGAGAGATCTGATTCAAGACCTGTGTCCTGAGCTAAGTAACCGAGTTTAACATCTTTTGGAATGATGATTTCACCAGAGTCAAATGACATTTGACCTGCTATAATCCTAAGTAATGTTGATTTTCCAGCACCGTTTCGTCCAACAAGGGCGATTCGCTGTTTAGATTGTATTTCAAATTTTATATTAGTTAATATTGGTTCAACACCAAACGATTTGGATAAATTGACACATTGTAATAAAATCATAAAAGTTAATCCTTCCTACTTATAAGGTCACATGAGAATAATAGTTATGAAACAAGTATGATATATTAAGTGTACCTTATCGGAAGTTATTCAACAACTTCATGAACACTAGTATAAAACGATTACACGAAAGACTAAAATAGTGTACAATATGACATGTAACAACCTGATTGGTGAAGACCTTGGAGGCGATCTATGAAATTTGAACAACCTAAAATTCCGCAAGCTACGGCGAAACGATTGCCCTTATATTATCGTTATTTAGAAAACCTTAATGCTTCAGGAAAGCAGCGTGTCTCATCGTCAGAGTTAAGTGAAGCAGTTAAAGTCGACTCTGCGACCATACGTCGTGATTTTTCTTACTTTGGTGCATTAGGGAAAAAAGGGTACGGATATAATGTAAATTATTTGCTGTCGTTCTTTCGGAAAACATTAGATCAGGATGAGTTGACGAAGGTAATTCTCATAGGAGTCGGGAACCTTGGTACAGCTTTTTTAAACTATAATTTTGCAAAAAATAATAATACAAAGATTGTAATGGCATTTGACGTTGCTGAGGAAAAGGTTGGACAAGAAATGGGTGGGGTTAAGATTTATAATCTTGATCAGCTCGAAGAACAATTAGATCCAGAAGTAACGGTGGCTATTTTAACAGTACCTGCACAATCGGCTCAAAAAATTGCTGATCGACTCGTTTCAGTAGGAATTAGCGGTATTCTGAACTTTACTCCAGCAAGATTGACAGTTCCAGAAAATGTTAGGGTTCACCATATTGATTTATCCGTTGAATTACAAGCGCTTATTTATTTTTTAAAGCATTATCCTTTATAATGGGGATAAGCCTAGAAAGAATTTTAGTATGTCTATATAGAAAAAAACAGCTAGGAGGTGTGAGTTATGCCATTGGGACCAGGAAGTTTAATTATTATTGGATTAGTCGCGTTATTAATTTTTGGACCAAAGAAGTTACCAGCGTTAGGGAAAGCTGCAGGTAATACTTTACGTGAGTTCAAAAATGCCACAAAAGGCTTAGCTGATGACGACGATGATAACAACAAGAAAAATGAGAAACAAAACTAGTTAGGATGGGTATTTAAATGGAACAGAAAGACATGTCTGTGTATGACCATATAGGTGAGTTGCGTAGACGATTGATTATCGTTTTCATCTTTTTTGCTATCGCTTTGATCGGTGGCTTATTTATTGCGAAACCGATCATTACCTTTCTTCAAAGTGCACCGACTGCTCAAGACATTCCAATGAATGCCTTTAAGCCGACTGATCCGCTTCGAATATATATGACATTTGCATTTTTTAGTGCATTTCTAATGATCTTTCCAGTCATTTTATATCAGCTTTGGGCGTTTATAAGTCCTGGATTGCATGAAACTGAAAGGAAAGTAACTTTAGCCTATATTCCAATAGCATTTTTATTATTTCTAACAGGGATTTCATTTTCCTACTTCATCTTGTTTCCATTTATTATTCAATTTGTCGGTGCGTTAGCGGGACAATTAGGAATTAACGAGATGTATGGAATTAATGAATATTTTACGTTTCTCTTTCAGTTAACCATTCCGTTTGGTCTACTGTTCCAAATGCCAGTGGTAATAATGTTCTTAACGCGGTTAGGTATTGTTACACCAGACTTTCTTGGTAAGGTAAGAAAGTTTGCTTACTTTATCCTTCTAGTAATCGCGGGATTAATTACGCCACCTGAGTTAATTTCACATTTAATGGTAACCGGTCCGTTGCTCTTACTTTATGAGGTTAGTATTATTATTTCAAGGTTCTCATATCGTAAAGCACAGCGCCTCGAAGCAGAACGCCTTAAAGAAGAAGAACAAGCTGAAAATGAAAACCATGCCTAGACTGCATTCCTCGGAATGCAGTCTTTTTTACATGGTGCCAGGCACCTTTAATAAAGCAGTGCATTAAAGGTGTCTGGCACCACAATGGAGACAATTGTTTTACCATTACAACCGTTTGACAAAAATAGTTATGCGTCATACGATGGTTTTATTGTATTAAAGCGATGAAATGTAGAGGTGAACAGGATGAAACAGTTTGAAATGAACCAGACGATGACCGAATTACCAAAGCAGTATTTTGCAAGCTTAGTGGCGAAGGTTGGAGCTCTCGTAAAAGAGGGTGCGGATATTATTAACCTAGGTCAAGGCAATCCTGACCAGCCGACGCCTGCACATATCGTCTCAAGCTTAAAAGAGGCAGCAGAACTACCTCAATATCATAAATATCCACCATTTCGTGGTTATCCCTTTCTCAAAGAAGCAGTTGTTGAATATTATAAACGTGAGTATGACGTAGAGTTAGATCCTGAAAAAGAAGTGTGTATCCTTTTTGGTGGAAAGGGTGGACTCGTAGAAATTAGTCAATGCATGTTAAACAAAGGGGATGTAGCGCTTGTTCCGGATCCTGGTTATCCTGATTATTGGTCTGGTGTGGCTCTAGCTGGAGGCAGAATGGAAATGATGCCGCTGAAACAAGAAAACGCGTTCCTCCCTAATTATAATGCACTTCAAGAAGAATCCTTAAAAAAGGCTAAGCTAATGTTTCTGAATTATCCAAATAATCCTACAGGGGTAACCGCTCCGAAAGAATTTTACGACGAAACAGTAGCGTTTGCTAAGCGACATGATTTTTGTGTAGTTCATGATTTTGCGTACGGTGGTATCGGTTTTGATGGGCATAAGCCAGTAAGCTTTCTCCAATCAGAGGGAGCAAAAGACATCGGAATTGAAATCTATACATTATCGAAGACATATAATATGGCAGGGTGGCGTGTCGCTTTTGCTGTCGGTAATGCCTCAGTAATCGAAATGCTTAACCTCTATCAAGACCATATGTATGTTAGTTTGTTTGGAGCCATTCAGCAAGCTGCAGCTACTGCACTCCTTAGTTCACAAACATGTGTTGAAGAATTAGTGAAAAAGTACGAAGGACGTCGCAACGTCCTTATTGAAGGGTTACAATCAATAGGTTGGGATGTAACTTCACCGAGTGGTTCATTTTTTGCATGGCTACCATGTCCAGAAGGTATGAGTTCCGAGGAATTCGCAGACATCCTTCTATACAAGGCACATATTGCAGTTGCTCCAGGTAGAGGATTTGGTGAAAGTGGTGAAGGTTATGTTCGAGTTGGTCTCCTAGAGGATGAAGATCGCTTAAAAGAAGCAGTAGACCGGATTAGAAATCTTAAACTCTTTTAAAAATAGAAAGGGAGGGCTTACTAATGAAAGTTGCAATCTACCAAATGGATATAATCCCTGGTGTCCCTGAAGAAAACCATAAGAAGGTCAAACACTGGCTTGCACAAACAATGAGTCTTGAAAACAAACCTGATGTGGTTGTTCTCCCAGAAATGTGGACGACAGCCTATACATTGACTACATTAGATCTAGTATCAGAGGATGAGAGAAGACAAACGAGTTCCTTCTTAAGTGAGCTTGCGAAACAATACGGTGTAAATATTGTTGGGGGCTCTATAGCAACAAAAGAAAGCGATGGAATTTACAATCGAGCACTCATCTTCAATCGAAGTGGGGAACGAGTTCATCAGTACGATAAAATTCATCTTGTCCCAATGTTAAGTGAACATCTATACTTAGCTGGAGGTAGAGAGAAAGTTCAAACCTTTGAGCTCGATGGGGTTAAAGTAGGTGTTATCATTTGTTATGACCTACGCTTCCCAGAGCTTGCAAGATCTTTAGCATTAGCAGGGGCCGAAGTGTTATTCATTGTCGCAGAATGGCCCGAGGCCCGCCAAGCTCATTGGACTGCGCTTCAGCAAGCAAGAGCCATTGAAAATCAAATGTACGTTGTGTCAGCTAATAGGGTCAGTACGTATGATGGCGTTGAATTTTGTGGACGTTCATTAGTTATTAATCCCTGGGGAGAAACGATTGCTCAAGGAACCCAAGAAAATGAAGAAACGATTACAGCCGATCTTCAGTTAAAGAATGTGCAAGAGGTCCGTCATAATGTTCCCGTATTTAAAAGTAGGGTGCCAGACTTATATTAAGCTTTCCTAGCTAACAAAAAAGAGGGAGTCCCATGATCAAAGGGATTCCCTCTTTTTTATAAAAGGTGCCTGGCACCGTTATTTCAAGGATATAACGTCTTCTTTATTGCTGGTCTGCGAATGACTTTATTTGCTATGTATCAAGGCGAATTTTCCCCACTGGTAGGCTATTAAGCGAGTAGGAGCTTTTGTATGAACAAATTGTGAAATGGTGAGCAAACTCATGGACAAGAAGTGATTTGTGCTTTAATATATAAATTGTGAAACAGTTCACAAACTAAATTTCCAACTTGTCGCGACTATGTGAAACATTACTAAAAACAACACTTCCAAGAGGAGGAACTTAATATGTTTGGTCAATTCTTACGAAATCATTCTATTTCAGCAGGTGTACTTTTATTCTTACGTATATATCTAGGTTGGACTTGGTTAACTTTAGGTTGGGGAAAAATTACAGGAAACTTTAATGCGGGTGGATATTTACAAGGTTCAGTAGCTAACCCTGTATTGCAAGGGGAGGCAATGGTTTATCCGAATTACGTAGCATTTTTAGAAAAGTTTGCAATACCGAATGCCGATGTATTCAGCTCTATGGTAGCGTGGGGAGAGTTCCTTGTCGGCTTAGGACTTATTCTTGGTGTATTTACTAGCGCAGCTGCATTCTTTGGAGTAATGATGAACTTTGCGTTTATGTTTGCAGGAACTGTTTCTACTAACCCATGGATGTTACTGATTTCAATGTTTATTTTAGCAGCTGGTGCAAATGCTGGTCGTTACGGTGGAGACCGTTGGGTATTACCTTATTTACGCCAAATGTTCATGAAAAAATCAAGTGGTCCGAGCTTGGATCATCCAAAGAAAGTAATTAAAGTTGCATAACGACTATCAATCTTGACTATCGCTTTACCCCTCAAAAATATAAACCTTGAAGCTACTTACATTAGTTTGGACTAATGACCTCATACTGCTATTAATAGAGCAGTGAGATGTAAAGTCTAGAACATTTAATGAGGTAGCTTTTTTTTATTTTCTATACACTATGTTAAAGCAAATAGGTGAAATTTATGGATTTTGGCTCCTCGTTTCAAAGGTTAATACGACTCGTACAATCTTTTAGAAAAGAACCTTGCAAAAGACTAGTAAGGTGAACCCCTAACAACTGGAAATCAAAATAGTACCCGAGATGCCTATATCCATGTTATAGTTATAGTAAATTATTTCGAAAGACGAAATGGTGGTTTGTATGAGTAAAATATCTGAAAAATGGATGGTCGTAATAGCTGTTCTAATTGGGACCTTCACGCTAATTTTAAATAATAGTATGCTCAATCCAGCCGTACCGCAGCTTATGAACGTCTTTCAATCAGATGCGGTTTCGACAGGGTGGGTCATTACTATTTTTATGGTAACGATGGGGATGACAATGCCCGTTACTGGTTTTTTAGGCGATAAATGGGGGAAAAAGCGGTTATATATCATTGGGCTAAGTATATTTGTTTTAGGTTCAATTTTAGGTACTTTTTCATGGAATTTATCATCTCTGATCTTTTTTAGAGGACTTCAAGGTGTCGGTGGAGGTATCATGATGCCTTTATCAATGGCGCTTATTTTTGCAAACTTCCCTCGGAAAGAAAGAGGGCTTGCGACAGGAGTCTATGGAGTAGCGGCGATGATGGCACCGACAATTGGGCCAACGATCGGCGGTGTTATTATCGAAACAGGGAGCTGGCATTATTTATTTTTGTGTAATGTACCAGTGGGGCTATTAGGTATTTGGTTTGCCTCAAAATATTTAAAAGAAACAGAGCTAAATAAGGCAATTACATTCGATCGATGGGGGTTTATTACAGTTACTCTAGGGGTAGGATTAATTCTCCTAGCTTTAGGACGAACGAGCAGCCTCGAACATTTGATGTACATTTCAAATATTTCTCTTATAATTGTAGGTTTCATTAGTTTAATTTTATTTGTAATGATTGAGAGAAAACAAGAATTTCCTCTTCTTGATCTATCAATATTTAAAATTACAACATATTCTTTAAGTGTTTGGATCTCAGGGATTACATCGATCGGGTTGTTTGGAGGAATTTTTCTTATTCCGCTTCTCTTACAAAATGTGTATGGATACAACGCGATTACGACTGGCTTAGTATTTTTACCTGCTGCACTATTAACGGGTATCTTTATGACTGTAGGAGGACGGATTCTCGATAAAAAAGGTGCGACAGGTGTCGTAACAGTAGGGTTAATTATATCTGCTGTTAGTACATTTCTTTTAGGTATTATGACGATGGAAACGTCGCTCGCTTTTATTATTATCATTATGGCCATTAGAGGAATTGGTTTTGGACTATGTAGTATGCCAGCAACGACAGCAGGTATGAATGCTATTCCTGAACAAATCGTTTCTCGAGGTTCAGCGATGAATAATGTATTGCGACAAATGAGTTCAGCATTAGGAATTGTTTTTATCTCTATATACTATGAAGTTAGAAAAGCCCAACTCTTTAGTGTAGAAGGTTCAATTGAAACGGCAAATTTACAGGCCATTAATGAGGGGTTTGTCATTCTAGCTGTGCTTACAGCTATTACAGTACCAGTTGGTTACCTACTCGGAAAAACTGCCAAAGAAGTACCTGCTCAAGAAAAAAGTGCATCTTAGTTAGGTAGGCGCAAAACACTTCCTTAGTTAGAAGTGCTCCCCAATTTTAGATTGTATCTAACATTGGGGGGCATTTTTAGTTGGGGAGTGTTTTTTTGCTTTCTGAAGGTTTGTGGCTATATTACATGCTCTTTGTAGAGTTATTTACATGGTTGCTATGGTCATTACCAGCTCTTAAAAATAAAAATGCAATAATCATTGTGACAGCAGCAGTGAAGAACAAACTATTCTTCCCAAAGAGATCCATCACTGAACCAAGCATAAATGGAGCAATGATAGCAGATGACATAGAAAATAAGTAATACAGTCCCGTATAAAGTCCTATCTGTGATTTACCACCTAGGTCACTAACTAAAGCATAGGCTTGAACATTAATACACGCCCAGGCCATACCTGCCAAGAAAAGAACGAGACGTACCAACAGTAATCCTTCTAACAAGGGAATTACTGCAAACAAAATAGGTAATAAGATGAGACCAATTAACATTAATGGCTTTTTACCAAATCGCGTCCCTAATAACCCAGCAGGAATTGCAAATAAAACAAAAGATAAACTAAAAAATCCAAGTGTGACACCAGCTTCGCCGCCTGTTAATCCTAGTTGTTCAGTTGCCCATATCGAAAAAAGTGCTTCCACACCTGTATAGCCGATAAAATATAAGAAGATAGCATAAAAGATAAAGAGTTTTCCACGGTTTTCTTTCAAAAATAACCTTTTTATTCCATTTTTAAGAGATTTGAGAGCTTGAGTTTCTTCTTGATTACCTGATGTATGTTCAGTAAAAGGGGGATTACGGTCTATAACTAAATACAATAAGATGAA
The DNA here is from genome assembly GCF_019024285.1 of Alkalihalobacterium elongatum. Lineage (GTDB taxonomy): Bacteria > Bacillota > Bacilli > Bacillales > Bacillaceae_F > Alkalihalobacterium > Alkalihalobacterium elongatum. The sequence goes on along the minus strand of NZ_WMKZ01000042.1, from coordinate 5,890 downwards.
AGCAATTAATAAAATGAAGCCTCCAATAACAAAAGGATAGATTCGTTCTAAGTCAAATAAGGGTGCGAGTACAAATAGAGCAATTATTGCTCCTACACCACCCATAAAATTAATCACACCATTTGCAGTAGATCGATTAGACGGTGGAGTATGGTCAGGCATAAGTGAAATTACGGGAGCTCTGTATATGGTCATTGCTAATAGAAATACAATATCAATCGCTAAAAGGACGATAAGCCCAATCCCAGAAACAAAAGGTAATAATACAAATGTAAGTGCGGCCAAGGGCATTCCGATTGCTATAAAGGGAAGTCTTTGACCAAGGGGTGATTTAACCCGGTCCGACCAAGCACCAATAATAGGAATTAATAGAACAGCGAGTAAATTATCAATCCCCATAATAGCTCCTCGTATTGCACTACTTTCAATGTAGTCACCAAGGATAAGCGGCATAAAGGTATTGTAGATTGTCCAAACTAGCGTCAATGCAAGAAAGCCGGTGCCAATTACAGCGATTTTTCCGTATGAAAATGAATGTTTTCTTCCCATAGTTAGCTCCTAGAGTTGAATAGTTTGAAATTCTCTTTACTATATATATTAATGCCTCTCTGAACTTTATCCTTAAGATTTACATTTTTCTTACATTAGTTTTACAAAGTTAGTATTAGGCCTTCACGCTTTGCATGTCCCAAACTTAACCTTTATCAACAATTTCCTTAAAGGGATAAAAAAATAAACGCTGTTTTCGTAAGCTTTTTTAAAAAGCCAAAACAAAAGAGGCTATTTCATAGAAGTGACGCCTCAAATGAGGAGCATACTTCTAGGAATAGCCTCTTAGCTAGTCGAACATAGCACTTAATTAAACGTTTATTTAAGTAGTGTGTTCTGTGTTATTTTGCTTTTTTAATGTATTTTCGCATCTGGAAAAAGCGGTATGCCATCATAAAATCTACAGCTGCTAAACCGATGAATAAGTAAGTCCAAAAATTCCAACCTGCAACTTGTACATTTTGAATAGCTAAATAGGTGAACATGACACCTATTAAGGCGTAAACGACCGCCATAAACGTAGGAGACGTCCTCATACTAAAAATCCTCCAATAAATGATTGTATTTGCTCTAATTGTTGTCGTAATTCATCAAGGTGCTCTCCATATATAACGTGAACCAACACGGCTAATGTATTCATGGCTACGTGTGCAATGATAGGGACAAGGATCCGTTTTGTTTTTACATATAAATAAGCAAAAACAAACGCTAGAGCAGTATAAACTAATAAGTAATCTAAATCTGCATGTACGACAGCAAAGATTAACGAACTAATTAATGCAGCAATAATAAAGTTGAATTTTTTATAGAGTGAACCAAAAATAACTTTTCTAAAAATAATTTCTTCAAGAATGGGACCAATTACAGCCATCACAATAATAAAAAGTGGAAAAACTCGAGCATATTCGGATATTCGCTCGGTATTTTCTGATCCAGGCTCAACACCTAATAAGAATACAGATATGTATATTGAGATGTATTGTGCTACAAAGGCAAGAATAACACCGAGAATAGACCACATGGCAGCATCCATTTTTGACGAACGATCACGGGCTTCATGGCGATTTTTAATGTCAGGTAAAAGCAAAATAATAATGATGAGTAATGCAGCAGAAAAGCTTACAGTACTCCAAATGCCTGGGATTCTTTCTGTTGGAACGTCGTATAACTTAAGTAAAGGAACCCCGATAAAAGCAGAGAAGTGCATGGCGATATATGTTATTAATACCCACCAATAACGTTTAGACACAATATAAATCCCCTTTGTAATAGTTATGATGTGTTAAAGCTAGACAATGTATTTTACATTCTAACATATTTATTTAAAAAACTAGAAGGAATGAAGCTTACCGATCAAGAAGAAAGTCTAGCTCAACAATTCGCAAATAAACTTTTATAATTTGTTTACAAAAGAACCGAAATGGGCATTCTATAGAAGGTTTTTTGTCCCTAATACAAGTTGTATTATTAATTTTAGAAAAAAATTCTTATAAAATACTTGCAAAAAAAAATGTGAGTGATTATTATAATAATTGAAATTAGCACTCAACCACATCGAGTGCTAACAAAACTCCTCGCACAAAACTTTTACATAATTCAGAGGAGAAAAACAATATTTTAAGGAGGTTGTTTTCCTTGTTAAAGCCATTAGGTGATCGTGTTGTAATTGAGTTAGTTGAGACTGAAGAAAAAACTGCAAGTGGTATCGTACTTCCAGATTCTGCGAAGGAAAAACCACAAGAAGGAAAAATCGTAGCAGTTGGTACAGGTCGCGTACTTGAAAATGGTGAGCGTGTTGCTCTTGAAGTGAAGGAAGGCGACACAGTAATCTTCTCTAAATACGCAGGGACTGAAGTTAAATTCGAAAGTAAAGAATACTTAGTTTTACGTGAAAGCGATATTTTAGCTGTAATCGGTTAATAGACAGCCAAACGATAACATATTGATTATAATTTTAGGAGGTTGAAACGATGGCAAAAGATATTAAATTCAGTGAAGACGCTCGTCGCTCAATGTTACGTGGTGTAGATGCATTAGCGAATGCTGTAAAAGTAACTCTTGGACCAAAAGGACGTAACGTGGTTCTTGAAAAGAAATTTGGTTCACCATTAATTACAAATGATGGTGTAACAATCGCTAAGGAAATCGAACTTGAAGATCCATTTGAAAACATGGGTGCAAAGTTAGTTGCTGAAGTAGCTAGCAAAACAAATGATATTGCTGGTGACGGTACGACAACTGCAACTGTTCTTGCTCAAGCAATGATCCGTGAAGGGTTAAAGAACGTAACATCTGGTGCAAACCCGATGGTAATCCGTAAAGGGATTGAGAAAGCTACTCAAGTTGCTGTTCAAGAATTACAAAACATCTCTAAGCCGATCGAAGGTAAAGAGTCTATCGCTCAAGTAGCTGCTATCTCTTCAGCTGACGATGAAGTAGGTAAAATCATTGCTGAAGCAATGGAGCGTGTTGGTAACGACGGTGTTATCACTATCGAAGAGTCAAAAGGATTTACAACTGAGCTTGAAGTTGTAGAAGGTATGCAATTCGATCGTGGATACGCTTCTCCATACATGGTAACAGATTCAGACAAAATGGAAGCTGTATTAGATAACCCTTATGTTCTTATCACAGATAAGAAAATTGCAAGCATCCAAGAAGTACTTCCTGTACTTGAGCAAGTAGTTCAACAAGGTCGTCCGATCTTAATTATTGCTGAAGATGTTGAAGGTGAAGCTTTAGCAACATTAGTTGTTAACAAACTTCGTGGTACATTCAACGCAGTAGCTGTAAAAGCTCCTGGCTTTGGTGACCGTCGTAAAGCAATGTTAGAAGATATCGCGATCTTAACAGGTGGAGAAGTTATTACAGAGGACTTAGGATTAGATCTTAAATCTGCTGATATTACTCAACTTGGTCGCGCTGCGAAAGTAGTTGTAACGAAAGAAACAACTACAATCGTTGAAGGTGCTGGCGAGTCAGATAAGATCTCTGCTCGTGTAAACCAAATCAAAGCACAAGTAGAAGAAACAACTTCTGATTTCGATAGAGAAAAATTACAAGAGCGCTTAGCTAAATTAGCTGGTGGTGTAGCGGTTCTTAAAGTTGGTGCTGCTACTGAAACAGAAATGAAAGAGCGCAAACTTCGTATCGAAGATGCTCTTAACTCAACTCGTGCTGCAGTTGAAGAAGGTATCGTAGCTGGTGGTGGTACTGCATTAATGAACGTTTACAAAGCAGTAGCTGCTCTTCAAGCTGATGGCGATGAGCAAACAGGTGTAAACATTGTTCTACGTGCTCTAGAAGAGCCAGTTCGCCAAATCGCACACAATGCAGGCCTTGAAGGATCTGTTGTTGTTGAGCGCTTAAAAGGCGAAGGTGTTGGCGTTGGATTTAACGCTGCAACTGGCGAGTGGGTAAACATGGTTGAAGCTGGTATCGTTGACCCTGCAAAAGTTACACGTTCTGCTCTTCAAAACGCAGCATCAGTTTCTGCAATGTTCTTAACAACTGAAGCTGTAATCGCTGACCAACCAGACGAAAATGGCGGCGGCGGCATGCCAGACATGGCTGGCATGGGCGGAATGGGCGGCATGATGTAATAAGCGCCCAAACCCTTAGTGGCTCTAGTGCTCACGCAACAGAGCCACTTGAAATTTAACATTTGTTTAACGGAGGCCCTGCATAAGTTCACCAAACTTATTGGCGGCCTCTTTTTTCTTATGTTTCGTAACGTGTAGATAGATGTTCCGTGTTGTATCATCTTTTATATGACCTAAACGATCCATAATGTCTACTAATTCAATCCCGATTTCTGCCAGTAGAGATGTATGAGTGTGACGAAGGCTGTGGGGAGAAAGTTTATGATTTAGATCAGTCATTTTTAAAAGACGTTCCATTCTGTTTTCAACTTTTTTTGGATATGTGGGATAACCAGAATATTTCTTGCTTTCTTCTGCAAATACATAACCTTTGTCATAATAACTATCTTCATAACGTAGTTTAACTTTATTTTGATGTACTTTGTGTTTTCTTAACACGTCTATAGTATATTCATCCACTACAATAGTACGTTTTGCTTTCTTTGTTTTAGGTGGTCCTAATTTATATCTTTTGATATTGTTTGTATCATTCTTGTAGGTTTTATTTATACTTATAGTACATTTATTAAAATCAATATCTTTCCACTTTAAAGCACATAGTTCTCCTATACGAATACCAGTATAACCGAGAGTTACAAAAGCTGGGTGGTCTAATTCCAAACCTTTATTTTCTGCAGTTCTTAAGAAAAAAGCAAGCTCTTCTTTCTCAAGATATTTGTCCATTTCTTCTTCTTCTTCTAATTCTTCTACCGACTTTTGAACCACAGGTACGTAGGAATCCTCGGTTGGATCTTTTTTTATAAGTCCCTTTTTTACCGCCTTTTTAAATATCATCCTGCCCGTAACATGAATACTTTTCAAAGTGTTTTCAGCATAACCACGCTCTATTAGATCATGTAGTGAGTCCTGAAATTGATTTTCAGTAATATTTTTTAACTTAACTTTTGAAAAATAATCTAAAAGGCGATTTATATCCTTATCCCTTATTCTTACAGTTCCAGGCTGTACTTTTCCGGTAGCTTCATATTCGGAAAGCCATTGTTTGGAGTAATCCTCAAAGGTAATATCTGTTTCTTCAGTATAAGTACCTTGATTAATTTCACTTAAAAATTCTACTAATGCATCTTCCGCATCCTTCTTTGTTTTGAATGTAAACTTTCCTCTTTGTCTACGTTTTCCTGTCTTTGGATCATTACCGATGTCGACTAGGAAGCCCCAGTTTCCTTTACATCTGCATTTTTTGTTTTTCTTGTCTTTGGGGCATTTACATTTAGGTTTATAAACTTTGCCCTTCAATTACTTGCCTCCCGTTCATATTTTTTGTCTACTTTTATCCCATCTAATTTTATTGTAGATCACTCTAAATTAGTGCTCAATTTTTTGGAGATACAGATTTAAAATATTAGCTTGTGATAGAAGAAATGCCCTTCATATCTGACTTTTTCTTGTGACACCACATATTATATTTGTTAGGTGTTGAAACGGCTATTGTAGGCGATAATTTTAAATGTTTTTAATTAATGGTAGTAGTTATTTTCTTTTATTAATAAGAAAAAGGAATTTTATTAAAATTCATAAACAGAAAGTCTATCATTAATATCGGTAAGTCACCGAAGTGATGGGTGGCGATTGGAGATTATGAAGAGGTACAGAAAAATGCTGTGCTGTAACCTATTCAGTGAAGAGGTTATAAGGTGATAGGAGATACAAAATTCAAAATATAAATGCTAATAACTTTT
>NZ_WMKZ01000041.1 GCF_019024285.1 Alkalihalobacterium elongatum | reverse complement strand
GAGTGGCACTCACCCTCATTAGGGTGAATGCCACTCTATTTTTTATTTACTGGGTTTTGTCCCAGCCTCTTTTTGTTTATGCACGAGAAACGTAATCACCGTTACGAGTGTCGATAATTAAAACATCACCTTGGTTAATAAAGAAAGGTACTTGAACAGTTAGTCCTGTCTCAAGAGTAGCAGGCTTTGTACCTCCACTTGCTGTATCACCTTTAATTCCTGGCTCTGTTTCTGTTACTTCTAATTCAACTGTATTTGGTACTTCGACACCTAAAATCTCACTTTGGTATGTCATAATATGAACTTCCATATTCTCTTTTAGAAATTTTAGCTCACGTTCAATTTGTGATGCAGGTAGTTCAATTTGTTCATATGATTGGTTATCCATAAATGTATGTGTATCGCCACTTGCATATAGATATTGCATTTTACGATTTTCAATATGTGCTTTTGCAACCTTTTCACCAGCACGGAACGTTTTTTCTTGGATCCCACCTGTACGAATGTTACGCAATTTTGTACGGACAAATGCAGCACCTTTTCCTGGCTTTACATGTTGGAATTCAAGTACTTGCCAAATTCCATTATCTACTTCAATCGTTAATCCAGTTCTTAAATCGTTTACAGAAATCATGTTTTAAATCCTCCATCTTCATCGTTCAATCGATTGTTTAGTTCACTATAAGAATATACCATACATTATAAAAAGGATGCACAGTTTATTCGCCTACGAATAGAAGTTCCTTCGTTGACTTTGTAAAAGAACGATTTCCATCTTCAGTAATGAGAGTATCATCCTCTATTCGAGTTCCACCAACTCCAGAAATATAAATTCCTGGCTCAACAGTTACAATCATCCCAGGCTCCAAAACCATATCAGATTTTGTTGATAATGATGGTCCTTCATGAACCTCCATACCTAAACCATGTCCAGTCGAGTGTCCAAAATACTCACCAAAGCCTTGCTCGGTAATATAATCACGGGTTAATGCATCAGCTTGTTTACCAGTTAGACCTGGCTTAATTCCGTCCATACCTCTTTTTTGTGCTTCTAGAACTGTATCGTAAATTTTTCTTAACTCATCGCTTATCTGGCCAACAGCTAAAGTACGAGTAATATCTGAACAGTATCCTTGATAGTATGCACCGAAATCAAGAGTAACTAATTCTCCCTTTTCAATAACCTTATCGCTAGCTACACCATGTGGAAGAGCAGAACGTACGCCTGATGCAACGATAATATCAAATGACGATGAAGCCGCTCCTTGTTTTCTCATAAAAAACTCTAGTTCATTTGCAACATCTAACTCTGTTAAGCCTGCTCTTATGTATTTAGTAATATGATCGAAAGCAGCATCAGCAATTTCTGCTGCTGCAGAAATGATCTTAATCTCACTTTCATCTTTAATTAATCTTAGCTTCTCAATAACACCGTTTACTGGAATGAGCTCTCCGACAATTTGCTTTTTATAAATTTCGAATGTTTGATACGTTGTATGGTCACTTTCAAATCCTAAACGGTTTATACCCATATTTTTCGCTTGTTTTGCTACTTCTTCAAAAATAGGTCCAGTATGCTGAACAACTTCATAGCCAGCTGCTTGTGCTTGAGCTTGTTCAACATAACGAAAATCTGTAATGAATTTAGCTTCTTTTTCTGAAACTAATGCTACCCCAGCTGTTCCAGTGAAATTCGTCATATAACGACGATTATAATTACTCGCTATCAGTAAGCCATCAATTCCTTGTTCTTTAAATGATCCACGTAAATTTTCTAAACGTTCCACTTATTTTCCCCCTTTGATAATTGCTTGGATTGCAAGTTCATAGCCAATAAAGCCTAATCCAACAACTTGACCTCTAGTTACAGGTGCAATGACCGAGGTATGTCGAAAAGCTTCTCTCGCATGGACATTTGAAATATGCACCTCAATGACAGGTAATGAAATACTAGCAACTGCGTCTCTAATGGCATAACTATAATGAGTAAAAGCACCTGGATTAAGAACAATACCTACGTATTCATTGTCTTGGGACTCGTGAATCCAATCAATGATTTGACCTTCATGGTTTGATTGTCTACATAGGATTTCATAACCTAGACCTTTTCCATGTTCTACAAGCCTGCTTTCTAAGTCTGCTAACGTTTCATGACCATAAATTTCAGGTTCTCGCTTTCCAAGTCGATTAATGTTTGGTCCATTAATTACAAGAATCGATTTCATGATTCTTTCTCCTCTTTTTTTAGCTTTGTTAAAGTATTGTTCATATATTTTTGGTTGGACTGGATTTGTGAAATGTAATTTTCACACGTTTCAAAGATTTCAATCTTTTTTCTTTCAGTAATAAGCCCAAAATCAGCCAACATACATTAACATCGCCAAAAATATTTCTTTATGGTTTATTCTACCATAGGTTTTTCTTGTTTTGCTATTCAACACATTAATAATATTATGATTGCACTCGTTTTACCTCTTGATATTCAAATGAAATAGAGTAACCAATAAAGACACCATATAATAGATACAAACATAAAGTAGTTATTATCGTGTTAAAATCTAAGTTTGCTACGCTCTTTAATCCTGGAAAAATAGGATTTAATAAATAAAATACGATTAACCATAATACAATACCGTATACTGCTCCTGCCCACATATTATTTACTTTCTCAAATAATATCTTATAAATAAACGCCACAAGTATAGATAATAGTGAAATAACTAAAATCCCGACAAGTTGCCCCATATAACCATTTTTCCAATCACCTAACGCCCAAGGCATCAATACAAGTGCAGGGCCTATTCTCGCAAAGTTAAAAAAGAAGGCAATATAACCTATAACACTCCAAAATAAACCACCACATACTCCAATTGTCGCAACTTTGGCATTATATGACATTGGAGCATCTTTTTTGTTTTGTTCTAATGATTGTTGATTTTCCATGTACAACACCTCCAATTGTAGTATGTCCCAACTTTTTCTATAGTTTTCATTAAATTTAATTTCGTTTAAGTTTGGATATCTTTAGAAATTTTTTAGAAATATGTGTAATTTAAAATATAAAGGGGAAATCTATGAACAGGAAGATCTCATTAGAGGAATTATGGACGTTGTTGTAGAATATAAATAAAAAAATACAACTTTATGCTTAACTTACTAATATTATGCATATTTGATATTGAAGGCCAAGCTTTATTATACGCAAATACTTAATTGTAGGCGTTACTATAGTAGCTGTGTAGCACATAAAAAACCAGCTTTTGCTAAATTTGTGGAGGTGAGCCAAATGTCTCGTAAAATGTACAATCCTCTTGTGTTAATTCTTATTGGATTAGCGGTACTCGGCTTCTTTTACCGACTAATTACTGAGCCATTACAATTGTTAACTTCAATAATTGTTTTTGGTGCGATTGCTGCTATTCTATTTTTCTTGTACAAACGCTTCCTTGCGAAGCAATTTGGAGTGGAAGGGACCTCTCACCGTCCGAAACAACAGGTCAAAAATAAAATAAAGAAAACGACCAATGTAATACCACACCGAAAGAAAGTTGGACAGAAGAAATCTACCCGTACTCTAAATAAACGGGGTTCAGCGCCTAATTTAACAGTGATTGAAGGTAAAAAGGGAAAGAAAAAAAATCGTGCACTGTTTTAAGATGCGCGATTTTTTTCTTTATATAAATAGGAAATATTTTCACATATAATATAAGATAAGATTAAATAATCTGTGAACTATGAAAGGAGGTCTATAATGTTTGAGTCTAATTTTCTCACCTGGATACTATCGATAGAACATCCCATCCTTGATTTACTTAGTTCTTTTCTACAACTAATAAGTCATGAATATGTTTACTTTATCATAATACCAATTATTTACTGGGCTATTCATAAACAGACTGGTTTTCAGCTTTTATCTTTATTCTTTATTTCCATGTATGTGAACAGCTTTATTAAGGATGTTTTTATGATTGAACGACCAGAACTTTCATTACAGCTTAACGATGGATATTCATTCCCCAGTATCCACACCCAAGCTGCGACTACGTTTTGGGGGTTTCTCATTCCCGCTGTAACAAAACAATGGTTTACTGTCCTAGCATGTTTTATCGTAGCCTTAGTTGCATTTTCACAATTATATTCTGGTGCCTATTGGCCGATTGATGTTATTGGTGCGATCATTATTGGGGCTTTTATGGTTTATGCAAGTTATAGGTCATTAGATTGGACTGGGGGAATGCCAGAGAGAATAAAGATTTCACTTTGGACGATCATCCCTATTACACTTTTTGTACTATCACCTGATCAAGCTTTCTATAGTGGGGTATTACTGGGCGCAGGTATCGGATATCACTTAGAACAAACGAAAAACCGAATGGATGTAAAAGCTCCAATCTTAAAAAAAGTTATAGCTATAGTTATAGGTTTAATGGGTATTATCGCTCTTCAAACAATTGGGATGTACCTCTCTGGACACGTAATCATCGAATTTATTTATGCAATAGGAATAGGTCTATGGATTACCTATATTGCACCTATTATATTTGTTAGTCTTCAGCTTTATCGTCAACAGGGTACGAAAATAGGGGTGTAAGTACTTAATACACCCACTTTTTTAGAAATTTGTGTGTACGCTCTCTTCCTAATAGAATGAGAGCCTCTTTTTTTTCTTCAGTTAAATCAAAATCCGTTGCTTTAACATCGGTAACAGGAATAAATACAATGTTTTTCGCATGTTCTTTTATAATATATCGAACATCATGGGCCTTTCTCATCGTTTCAAATAATGACTGGAACAAGTCGATACCATTTTTTATTTCATGTGGTGGTATTTCATCTAAATCAGGTGTCAGTCTAAAACCTAAAACGGGTCTAACGATTTTTTGATTTACGTCTTTCATAAATACCCATAACGGAAAATTACTTAGCACGCCACCGTCTACAATATATGATTTTTTTCCTGACGGATTATAAACTTTGACTGGTTCAAAAAAATACGGAATACTACTACTCATCCTTACAGCTCTGGCCACAGAGAACTTTTCTGGAATAATCCCATATGAAGGGAGATCATCAGGAAGTACAACTATCTGACCTTTACTTAAATCCGAAGCAATAATTTTTAGTGTACCTCTAGGAATATCAGCAAATGTTTTTACTCCTTTTTTTTCCAACTTTTCAGCAATCCACTTTTCTAATTCGTCCCCTTTATACATACCTAAGTTAAAATATAATTGCGCCCATTTCATCCACTTAGAAGGCAAGAGCGTTCTTCTTCCGTCCATAAATTTTGCTACATTTAGTTCGTTTAGTAATTCCACAAGTTCATGACTAGTGTAACCAGCTCTTAGTAAAGCCGAAAATAATGCTCCTGCACTTGTTCCAGCCAACCTCTCAAAACTAAATCCCTTTTCTTCAAGTACCTGTGTTGCACCGATAAAGGCAAATGCACGAACGCCACCTCCTGCAAAAACTCCATCAATTTTCATTAATCTCTCCTCCTTCTTCACTTCTAAAATATGTGACATTAGTCTAAGGAGGTACTATTGTAATGAATTTTTTTGTTCTTATTTCTCGGGCAGTTTATATTTAGAGACTTAACTACTCTATTGTAGGTTATCTAAAGAGCAAAAAAATGAATTTTCTCACTTAATTTCATTCCAATTTTCCAGTGATACCCAAATCAATAATCAAGGCTAACAAAGCTGAAAAAAAAAAAAAAAAAACAACCATAACAAAATGTTATGACTGCTGCTCTTCATTACGCTTCTGCACCTGGCGCAACTCATTAATCCGCTTTTCATCTTCTTGAAAATATTGAACGAGATCACCGATACGATCTATCGCATCCCAGCTTAAGTGATGCTCAATTCCTTCAACATCTACATAAATATTTTCATTCGTAACACCGATAATCTTCATGAAATCTTCTAATAAATCATGACGATATACTAAACGTTTACCAATCTTTTTCCCTTTTGGTGTTAGTACTAACCCGCGGTATTTTTCATATATTAAGTATTCGCTTTTATCCAGTTTCTGAACCATCTTTGTAACGGAAGACGGATGAACTTCCAATGCCTCTGCGATATCTGACACTCTGGCATACCCTTTATCTTCAATTAACATATAAATCCGTTCTAAATAATCTTCCATACTAGGTGTTGGCATCGGTACTCCTCCACTCCATTCGTCTCTTCTCCAATAAGTCTATCCTATATTTTACTATAACTAACTGTGGACAACAATGTTCTTCTCTCTTATCACTACAAAAACTGTGAAGTTCTTAAAAAATGCTGCACCCTCACCTAAGGTGAAGGAGCAGCATTTATCTTCAGCTAGCAATTATAAACCACACTTCAATTGAGCACCACAACTCGTACACGTGTTACAACCACCTAGATCCTCAACTGTACCCTCACGACAAACTGGGCATGTATCACCAACTTCTGAACCGAATGTGACTTTAGTTGAACGAAGATCCGCAATCGTATCTACTAATACGACAGGTTGTTTTTTTATTTTGTTGTCTTTTTCTGGTGATTGATTATCAAATGTGTTTTCTTCAGCACTTAACGTTAATACTTGAGCATCACGACTTCCATCAACATAAACCGTTCCACCCTTAGCTCCACCTTTGTAGAGACGTTCGTAAACTTTTTGTACTTGTTCTACTGTGTATCCTCTCGGAGCATTTACAGTTTTAGATAATGAGCTATCTACCCAACGTTGGATAACACACTGTACGTCACCATGTGCTTCTGGAGATAACTCCATGGAAGAAACAAACCATTCAGGTAAGTTGTCTTTATTTGCCTCAGGATTAACCCCCAAGTATTCTTGAACAATCTCAGCATTTACTTCAATAAATTTTCCTAAGCGACCACTACGGTAGTACGAGAATGAGAAGTATGGTTCAAGTCCTGTAGATACACCAACCATCGTTCCCGTAGAACCAGTAGGAGCTACTGTTAATAGATGAGAGTTACGGATCCCATGTTCAAGGATTCCTTGACGAATATCCTCTGGCATTTTCTTCATGTATCCTGTATTAATAAATGCTTCTCTTAACGCAACCGTATCTTCATACGTATCACCAACTAGGAATGGGAAGCTTCCTTTTTCTTTTGCAAGTTCGATACTCGTGCGATAGGCTGTTGTTGCTATTGTTTCAAAAATATGATCAACAAGCTGATTTCCTTCTTCGGAACCGTAAACCGTTTCACAATAGATAAGTAGGTCATGTAATCCCATAACTCCTAAACCGACACGGCGTTCACCTTTTGCTTGTTTTGTATTTTGTTCTAAGAAGTATGGAGTCGCATCAATTACGTTATCTTGCATACGTACTCCAACTTCAACTGTTTGCTTTAACTTTTCAAAGTCAACAATTTTGTTTTCTTTATCTGCCATTTCAGCTAAGTTAATCGCTGCGAGATTACAAACTGAAAATGGAGCAAGTGGTTGTTCCCCACATGGATTTGTTGCGACTACTTTTTGACCATATGCTTTAGCATTCGTCATGTCGTTTGCATTATCGATGAAGAAGATACCTGGTTCAGCAGAATACGTTGCACAAATATTAATTAAGTTCCATAACTCTTTTGCTTTTATTGTACGATATGTTCTTACTTTAAATCCTCGGTTTTCCCATTCACGTACATCTCCATATTCATGCCATTCGTTATTGTAAATTGCCATTTCTTCTTCTGTATAATTCTCAACATCTGGAAAACGCAAAGGATAGCTTGCATCGTTCTCTATAGCTTCCATAAATTCTTTCGTTAAACATACAGAAATGTTAGCTCCCGTTAAAAACTCTGAGTTATTAACTGTATAGGTTCCGCCAACCGCTAACTTCTCTTCTGCTTCTTTAATTACTTTGTCATCAAATCCGCCTTGACCTTCTACTTTTTTGAAATTAACGATTCCTTGATACATCGCTTGGTCTACGTCTGAAAGAGGATTAAATTTCAATTTATCTTTTACTAGCTTTTTGATTTGATCATCTTTTGTAGTTTCTAATAAGAAGCGTAAGATACGAGGGTTTTGCATTTTAGAAATAATAAACTCTAATATATCAGGGTGCCAATCTGATAGCATGATCATCTGTGCACCACGTCTTGAACCACCTTGTTCAACTAAGTGCGTTAACTTCGCAATATCATCCAACCATGACACTGAACCTGATGATTTACCATTTACCCCTCTTGCTAATGTATTGCGCGGTCTCAATGTTGAACCGTTTGTTCCAACTCCACCACCACGGCTCATAATCTCCATAACTTGTTTACGATGTTCTGAAATGCCTTCTCTAGAATCTTTTACATAAGGCATAACGTAACAGTTAAAGTATGTTACATCCGTTCCTGCTCCCGCACCATATAATACTCGCCCAGCAGGAATAAAATTCATATTCACTAATTCATGATAGAACTTCTCAAATGTTTCTTGTCGTTTTCTCTCATCTACTTCAACTGATGCTAAACCAGTAGCTACACGTTTAGCAATTTGCTCGTAAAAAATTTCTAAAGGTTTTTCAATTGTATCTAGTGAGCGTTCGACGATGCCCGACTTCGCTTCGTTCGGTTCATCTAAGACACCATGAAATTCCTCATCGACCAGGACTTTAGCTTTATTTGCTTCTCGATTAATATCAAGAATAAAACCGTAGCCTCTCGCTGGGAACTTAGGATCATCTTTTACAGTAAGAACGACGAAATCCCCTTCTTTTAATGTTTTCTTTTCTGTGTCTTTAAATGTGTAACGATCGAGCATTACAAGTCGGGAAACACCTTTTTTTGTAATGTTCATGTCTGGTGTAATTGGATGAACTTGAGGAAACACCTTAATATCATCATTGAGTTTTTCTTTGTTGATCGTCATCACTTTTGACATCATCATCGTCATACGAATAGCTCCTCTCTCTTGTATCTAATCTATTGTTCTTCTGCTTAACATGTTGTATGTAGCAAGTAGTTTAATTTTTGTGAGAGTTACCAACAATTTCTTGATCAAAGGTAACTTGGACAAGCGTAACATAAAATAAACCCCAAATCAATATATTGTGTCTTAAAGAAATAAATATATACTATATATTGTGAAATGTTCGTCCGTACATCTTATTTGTCAATGTTAAAAGAAATGAAAGAAACAGAGATATTTCGAGAATGAAGTTAATTTACTGTCTAAATTCGACTGAATTAAACAATTTTCTTTGTTGCATTTTTGTATTAGTAAAAAAGGTTGATTTGATGCAAATTTAACATTTTATTAACAACTTTTGGGTAAAAATACCTAGAGAATCTATATAGTTAAAATGATAAATTGAAGTACGAGACACACATCATTGGAGGTAAACATTTATGAACTACGTTCTTTACCAAAATCGTATTATACCAAAAAACGAGCTTCATATAGATATGGATGATAGAGGATATATGTTTGGAGATGGAATTTATGAAGTTGTTCGTGTTTATAATGGAATTCCTTTTGCTATGCAAGAACATTTAGATCGTCTTCAACAAAGTGCAGAAGCTCTTGATATGTCCGTACCATATTCAATGGAAGCAATTCATGAGTTAATACATACCTTAATCGAAAAGAATAACATTACTAATGGAATTGTTTATTTTCAATTAACAAGAGGGATTGAACCTCGTAACCATTTATATTCACGAGAAATTGAACCTGTTCTAAGTGGCTTTTCAAAACCATTAGAGACTAATATGGAATTGCAAAAACACGGGATAGATGCATGGATGACAAAAGACATTCGTTGGCTGCGATGCGACATTAAGACGATCAATTTATTAGGAAATATAATGGCTAAAAGAGAAGCTAGTGACCAAGGATGCCATGAAGCTCTTCAACATAGAGATGGATTAGTGACCGAGGGATCGTCTTCGAATTTCTTTATGGTTAAAGACGATATTATCTATACACACCCTTCCACTAACCTTATCCTTAATGGCATCACACGAAGACTTGTAATCGATCTTGCCAAAGAAATAGATGCAATAATTGAAGAAAAGACATTTACCCTCGAGGATTTAAAAAATGCGGATGAAGTTTTTATTACGAGTACTACAATGGAAGTTACTCCAGTTCGTTCAATAAAAGGCGATATTAATGCTTTGTATTCAATTGGACCATGGACAAGGAAACTGCAAGAAAAATTTACAGAGTACTGGAAAAAGCAGCAGTGAAAACTGCTGCTTTACTTTTTATAATTCCAACTATCATTTGCATATCTTTCTACCGCAATCTTTTGCACCATTTTTCTTTCTTCTTCAGTTAACGTATATGGTTCTAACTTAATATTAAGTCCTAATTCAAAACCTTTCTTAAATGCATCCTTTGCCTCTTCATAACTTACAGGTACGTCTCTTAATTCATTAATAGCAACAGCTTTATTCTTAAAATTTTTCTGCAAGCGGTCTCGCACTCGGTCACTTGGATACTTAAAAAGATCAAATAGTTGATCCTCATCTATATCTAAAATAATGGAACCATGTTGCAAGATCACACCTTTCTGCCGGGTTTGTGCACTCCCAGCAACTTTCCTACCTTCAACAACTAGTTCATACCAAGATGGTGCATCAAAACAAACGGCAGATCGAGGATTTCTGATGGCATCTTTTTCTTGCTGTGTTTTAGGAATCGCAAAATATGTGTCCAGCCCCAATTCTTTAAACCCCTCTAATAAACCTTGTGAAATTACTCGATAAGCTTCAGTAACCGTTTTGGGCATTTCTGCATGTGCTTCAGAAACGATAACACTGTATGTTAATTCTTTATCATGTAGGACCCCCCTACCTCCAGTAGGACGACGAACAAAGCCTAATCCGTATTTTTTTACTGCATCCATATTAATTTCCTTTTCTACTTTTTGGAAATAACCAATTGATAATGTTGCAGGATCCCATCCATAAAAACGAATCGTCGGTGGGATTTTCCCCTCACTGTGCCAATTTAATAGCGCTTCATCTAATGCCATATTATATGCTGGCGAACTAAAGCCAGAATCGATAAATCTCCATGTCTCTTTCATTAAATCTTCCTCTTTTCTACTACTAAATCAATCATAAGTTTAACAAAAGTCGAATTAAAACAAAAGAAACAACTTATAAAAGGTCTTTTAATTTTAGGTTCACTCGTAAACTTTGAATCCTAAAGTAAAGTGTAACATTCCTTTAGAAAGGAACCTTTAATTATTACAGCTTAACAATTACTTTGCGAAAATCGGTATCCATGTTTATAATAAATGAGGGTACTATTGATTGTCGTAGATAAAGGAGTGTTTTTCAACAAAATGGAATGGATTTTATGGGGTATATTGTTAGGGTTTTTAGTATTTATAATTGTAAAACGTTTTGTTAAACCTAAGTATTTAACAGAGTTAACACAAGACGAGTTTATTAGTGGCTATCGAAAAGCTCAACTAATAGATGTTCGAGAGCCAAAAGAATATAATGGTGGCCATATTTTAGGGGCACGTAACATTCCTATGTCTCAATTAAGACAACGTTTGAATGAAGTTCGTCCTGACCAACCTGTATATTTATATTGTCAGTCTGGTGCTAGAAGTCGACAAGCAGCTGAAATTTTGAAGAAAAAACGTGGTTGTGAAGACCTTCATCACCTTAAAGGTGGCTTTAAAAAGTGGACAGGCAAAATAAAAAAGAAATAAGAAATGATTGATAAAAGAAGGCTGACAATTTGTCAGCTTTTTCATTTTCCTATAGTGAACGACCCATTTTATTCTTTTTACTCGATTGAATAACAATTAAAAATGAATGCTGACTCTCAAAGTTTAGCAAAAAGCCCACGACTAATATATGACATAAATAAAACTAGACAGCATGAACTGTCTAGCTTTAATGTTGTTTACTTCTTTTCAAAGCGCAAGATAGGTTTTCTCGCTGCTGTTGTCTCATCTAAACGACCAATTACTGTATGATGAGGAGCTTCTTGAACGATTTCTGGATTTTCTTCAACTTCTTTTGCGATTTGGATCATAACGTCGATAAACTCATCAAGGGTTTCTTTTGATTCTGTTTCAGTTGGTTCAATCATCATACATTCTTCTACGTTTAATGGGAAGTAAATCGTAGGTGGATGATAACCGAAGTCAAGAAGACGTTTAGCCATATCTAATGTTCGAACACCTAATTTCTTTTGACGTTTACCAGATATAACAAATTCATGTTTACAATGTTGTTGATAAGGTAAATCAAAGTAAGGCTCAAGACGTCTCATCATATAGTTAGCATTTAATACCGCATACTCTGATACAAGTCTTAATCCTTCAGGACCCATCGTACGTATATACGTATATGCACGAACATTTATACCATAGTTACCATAGTACGGCTTAACACGACCAATTGAGTCAGGTCGATTGTAATCAAGACGGTAAACCTCTCCATCTTTTACGATTAAAGGCTTCGGTAAATATGGAATTAAATCCTTCTTTACACCAACAGGTCCAGAGCCTGGTCCACCACCACCATGCGGGCCAGTAAATGTTTTGTGTAAGTTTAAGTGAACAACATCAAATCCCATATCCCCTGGTCTAGCAATTCCGAGAATAGCGTTTGAATTCGCTCCATCATAATAGAGCTTACCACCAGCATTATGAATAATTGTTGCCATTTCAACAATATGTTCTTCGAATAATCCTAATGTGTTTGGGTTTGTTAACATTAGAGCAGCAATATCTTCATCAACTACCTCTTTCAAATGCTCTAAATCAACGAGGCCATTTTCATCCGTACGAACAGTAATCGAGTCAAAACCTGCTACAGTCGCTGAAGCTGGATTCGTTCCATGTGCAGAGTCAGGTACAATAACTTTTGTACGATTCGTATCACCGTTTGCTTCATGATATGCGCGAATTAGCATTAAACCCGTCCACTCACCATGTGCGCCAGCAGCTGGTTGCAGAGTCACTTCATCCATTCCTGTAATTTCAGCTAAAGATTCTTGAAGTTCATATAATAACTCTAAGGCACCTTGGACTTGCTCTTCTTCTTGATACGGATGGATATGGGCGAAACCTTCATATCGTGCAACATTTTCATTAATTTTCGGGTTATATTTCATTGTACATGACCCAAGTGGATAAAAACCTGAGTCAACACCATGATTTCGTTTAGATAACGCGGTATAATGACGCATTAACTGAAGCTCTGAAACTTCTGGAAGTTCAGGTTCATTTGTACGAATGAACTCTTCTGGCAATAGCTCTGAAAGTTCAACTTCTGGAACATCACACTCAGGTAGGCTATGACTAATACGTCCTGGCTTACTCATTTCAAAGATTAATGGTTGATTTTTACTCATTGATAGCCGCCCCCAATACACCAGCAAACTGGTCAATTTCTGACTTTGTACGAATTTCTGTAATTGTCACTAACATATGTCCTTCAAGCTCTGGATACGTTTTACCGAGGTCGTATCCGCCGATAATTCCTTTTGCAAAAAGTGCTTGATTTACTTCTTTTACAGGTTTGTTTAACTTAATAACAAATTCGTTGAATGTCGGATGAGAAGACACAACCTCAATTCCTACTTCTTGTAACTTCTTCTTACCATATGCTGCTTTCTGGATATTTTGAATCGCCATATCCTTTACACCAGACTTTCCAATCGCGGACATCGCAACCGATGCAGCTAGTGCATTCAACGCTTGGTTAGAACAAATATTAGAAGTCGCTTTTTCACGACGAATATGCTGTTCACGTGCTTGTAGTGTTAAAACAAATCCACGTTGACCTTGATCATCCGTTGTTTGCCCAACCAGACGACCTGGAATTTTACGCATAAGCTTTTTCGTTGTTGCGAAATAGCCACAGTGCGGACCGCCAAATTGTGTAGGAATACCAAATGGTTGCGCATCTCCGATAACGATATCTGCTCCAAACTGACCAGGTGGCTTTAATGCACCTAATGCTAGAGGATTACTTGAAACAATAAACATTCCTTTTTCAGAATGGGCAACCTCTTCAATAGCTGATAAGTTTTCAATGGCACCAAAGAAGTTAGGATATTGAACGATTACACAAGCAGTGTCACTATCATACTTTGCCTTTAAATCTTCAATATCTGTTATGCCATCACGGATGTCAACTTCAATAACTGTTAAGTTTTGACCCTTCGCATTTGTTTTTAGAACGTCACGTGCCTCTGGATGAACCGCTTTAGAAACAAGAATGTGTTTCTTCTTAGTTTGCCCAGCACTCATCATCGCTGCTTCTGCAAGTGCTGTTGGGCCATCATACATAGAAGAGTTAGCAATATCCATTCCTGTTAATTCACAAATCATCGTTTGATATTCAAATATTGCTTGCAGCTCACCTTGAGAAATTTCAGGCTGATAAGGTGTATAAGCTGTATAAAATTCAGAACGTGAAATAACATGATCTACGACCGAAGGAATATAATGCTCATAAACACCTGCACCTAAAAATGAAGGCATTTGTTTTAAACTCGTATTTTTGCTAGCAAGCCCTTGAAGGTATTTTACTAAATCTGGCTCTGCAAGTGCTTCTTTAATATTTAAATTTCCTTTAAAGCGGATTTCTTCAGGAATATCATTAAATAGCTCTTCAATTGATTTTACTCCTATCGTCTCGAGCATTTCTTGCTTATCAGACTCAGTCATCGGTAAATAACGAAAACTCATTGTGTTTCCCCCTATTTTTGTCTTTTATAAAATGGTGTTGGAATAACTTTTGCTTTTAAACGCTTTTTCCTTACTTGAACTTCCACTTCAATATCCGTCGCTGTAAACGCTTTATCGACAATTGCTAATCCTATATTCTTCTTTAAAGTTGGAGATTGTGTTCCAGTTGTTACTGTACCAATTTGATTTTCACCTACGAAAACTTCATAACCTGTACGAGGGATGCCTTTATCTATCATTTCTAGGCCAACAAGTTTTCTAGTTGTTCCTTCTTCTTTTTGCTTCTTAAGGGCATCTTTCCCAATAAAATCAGCTTCTTTATCTACTTTTACGGCAAACCCTAACCCAGCTTCAAGAGGAGAAATTTCTTTCGATAGCTCTTGACCGTAAAGCGGCAGTTTTGCTTCAAAACGTAATGTATCTCTTGCTCCTAAACCACAAGGCAATACTTCACCATTTTTTCCTTCATCTAGTATCGCTGCCCATAACTTTGCTGCATCTTTTTCTGCACAATAAATCTCAAAACCATCTTCACCCGTATATCCAGAACGAGATACAAGAGACTTAACTCCAGCTACATCAACATCATCCTTGAAACGGAAAAAACCAACTTTTGATAAATCTTCTTCCGTTAGACGTTGTAGTACTGTTTCTGCTAGTGGTCCTTGAATAGCTAGTTGTGCTACATCATTGGATACATTGACTAATTCAACACCTTCAATAATGTGGCTTTCTAACCAACTCGCATCCTTTTCTGTATTTGCAGCATTAACTACAAGAAGATAGTCTTGCTCATTACGTTTATATACGAGTAAATCATCAACAGTCCCACCATCTTCATAGCACATAAGGGTGTACTTCGCTTGACCTATTTCCATATTAGAAAGATCATTAGTCATAACGTATTGTAAGAATTCTAATGCCTTTTCACCTTTTACTTCAATTTCCCCCATATGGGATACATCAAATAGACCTGATTTCGTTCTCACTGCTTCATGTTCTTCTTTAATACTTGAGAATTGAACAGGTAAATCCCAGCCACCAAAATCAATTGTTTTTGCCCCATGTTCCTTATACAAATCAAACAAAGGTGTTCTTTTTATTGTTGACATGCTAAACCTCCTTCAAATTTTTAACAAGAATACATAATAGACACCTAACAGTTAAGATTATTACTCTTAGCCAAAACCTCTCAATCATAAGATAGAGCAAAAGTAAAAATTCTACTGAACTTTAACAAAAATAGGCCAAAATATTTATTCTGTTAATAAAAAAAGACAGAGAAGTACATACTAAATCTATGTACTTCTCTGTCCTGATACCAGAAAGTTTCTTCCTTACTAAATGAAAAGCAAGGAATGTCTTCGTAGGTGGTTCTTAGACTAGTAGTCGTAGAACACTCTCCAGAGTTGCGTCGAGCAAGAGTCTGTTTGCCTGAGAGATTCACTTTCGTTTGCTCCTTCGGCGTCGCCAATTTGTTCTAAACACGAACAATATACGAGCTCTCCCCTTGCTTTCATTCGCCATTATAAGGTTTTTTTATTAAAAAGTTCGACTTTCAATAAAATATTATATTAATATCCTATCAATTGATGAGTAGAAAGGCAATATAAAATTTTCAGGAAAGGATGATATTTCTTGAATATAGACGTTTCATTTCAAGCATCCTGGCAAGAAGAGCTTTGTAAACGGTTGGATGAAGACGGTCCTTGGTCAAATTGGGAACTATTCCAATTAGCTTACGAAGCTGAACAACATCTATCTATTCCAGAATTTCATGGGTTGCAAGCACCTAAGCATCTACCTCATTTAGAGCCCTACCCACACCAAATTGAAGTCGCGAATACTGTAATCGAAAAAATGAATGGAAAAGCGATTTTAGCTGATGAAGTAGGTTTAGGTAAAACGATAGAGGCGGGTCTCATTTTAAAAGAATATATGATTCGTGGATTAGCAAAAAAAGTATTGATATTGGTGCCTGCTTCTCTCGTTTCCCAATGGGCATACGAGTTAAACCAGAAGTTTCATATACCAGCTGTTGCTCAGAAAAAAGCTTATGTATGGGAACAATGTGATGTTGTTGTGGCATCAATTGATACTGCAAAACGGAATCCACACTTTGAGCTCGTCATGAAGCAAGATTATGACTTAATTATTATTGACGAAGCCCACAAATTGAAAAATCCTAAAACGAAAAACTATGAGTTTGTTAAAAACTTAAAGAAAAAGTTTTGTTTACTTCTAACAGCAACACCTGTGCAAAATCGCCTAGAAGAAATTTTTAATCTTGTTTCTCTGTTAAAGCCAGGGCACCTAGGTGACTTATCTACTTTTGAAAAAAACTATCGTTCAAATAAACGGGCACCAAAAAATGACGAGCAATTACGTAAGCTAGTTAATAAAGTAATGGTTAGAAACAGACGTGAAGAAACAGGGATTGAATGGACGAAACGCGTTGTGCAAACTGTACCTATTACATTTAGTAAAGAAGAAAGAGAATTATATGATGCAATCTCTTCTTTAAAGCACGACCCGAATGTACTTACAAGTAGTTTTGGGATGCTTACCCTACAGCGAGAAATTTGCTCAAGCCGTGAAGCAGCTTTCATGACCCTAAAAAATATGATCGATAAAGCTAGGGAAGAAGGTCGTACTTTAAATAATGCAGACCGTTTCATTAAATTGATTGAGAATATTAAACAAAATTCTAAGGCAGAAAAAGCACTTGAAATTATTAAAGGAATTGATGGAAAAGTTATTATATTTACTGAGTATCGAGCAACTCAACTTTATCTTCAATGGTTTTTAAAACAACACGGAATTTCTTCGGTACCTTTTCGCGGTGGATTTAAACGAGGAAAAAAAGATTGGATGAGACAGCTTTTCCAAAACCACGCCCAAGTTCTAATCGCTACTGAAGCTGGTGGTGAAGGAATTAACCTCCAATTTTGTAGTCATATCATTAACTATGACTTACCATGGAACCCAATGCGGATCGAACAACGAATTGGGCGTATTCATCGTTTAGGACAAAAAAATGATGTTCATATCTATAACTTTGCTGTAGAAGATACAGTTGAACAACATATTCTCAAGTTGCTATATGAAAAAATTAATCTATTTGAACGAGTTGTAGGCGAGCTTGATGACATCTTGGCAAAATTGGAACTGCCTTCACTCGAAGAACATGTATCTGACATCCTCCTCCACTCTGATTCTGAAGGAGAAGTACAAGTGAAGATGAATCATTTAACTGCGATCATTAATGATATTTCAGCTGAAACAGGTGATGAAGAGGAGGGACAAGACACGCATGCAACAGCAACACATCCATAATTACTTGGAACGTTATTTTATTGCCAATCAAAGCCCTATATTGCATAGCGGTGACGGCTACCTCCAAGTTCAATTATCCATTGATCTTGACAAGACTTTGATGAATCGTCCGTTTTATTGGCACTATTTAGAAAAAACAGGTGGTACACCACAACCGATGCAAATGACGTTAATTACTGATCATACGGTAGCACCCGAAGAAACCAAAGGAGAACAAATTCACTTTGGTTCACCACGATTGCATCAAATCTTTCAAACAACGAAAGAGCTTGGTGGATTTATTAGAATGTATGAAAATATTCAAATGGTTCATCAAGGGTCTATCCCACTTCAACCGTGGCTATGTACAAATGTTAAGATCTCGTTTCAATGTGATCGGAAAAAAGATGTAATTCTATCCTTAGGCTTAAACTTAATTCACGGACAGATCGTCGATAATTTTTTTGAGAGGCTAAAAGAGAAAGAACTAACACCTAAAATTCCTGATTTTTGTTTTACTCTTTCACCACTTATTACACCGAAAAGTGGTTTGTTGCGAGTCGAAAGAACGATCGAGAATTATATCGATGGTCAAGATAAAAATTGGGCAATTGAGGCAAGAAAACGTTGGGATGAAGACTTACAATTGTTAAATCGGTTTTATGAAGATGTGGAAGAAAAACCTGAAAGTTATGAAACTGAAAAAGAAGCCCTCCGTAGTCAGTATGAGCCACGAATTCACGTACAGTTTATAAATGGTGGGATGTTCTATCTAAGACAACAATTTTTCTCATAGAACGAAGAAGAGGCTGACCAAATAAATGGCAGCCTCTTTTCGATTAGTGAGCTACTGGTGCACCAGAGATTAATGTCATTACTCCAAACCAGCCAAACACTGCTAAAGAAATTGCTGCAAATCCTACAGCAAAGAAATTCTTTTTGCGCACTTCACGGACTAGTCCCCATGCACAGAAAAGAGCAACTAAAATCATGTTAATTGCAAGAAACACGATGCCTTCCCCCCTTATGTATAACTCAATTACTAATGCATATTCACATATATTATAATAACTTGTGAGGGATGTTTCACTAAAAAGATGAAACTGTCACACAATATCCCTCTATAGCTTGACTCATTCTACCCCATTTTACTCTTTTTTTTTGCAATTGTCGAGGTTTGGAAAAAAGAATTATAAGAGTGTTAAGTTAATACTCTGTTAATATTGAGTGTTGATGAATAACATTGCTTAACATACAAAATAAACTCAAGTCCCTAAATGAACTCTACGTGAATTTCATAGGCATTCGCATACCCTTCAATTAATTCTTTAAATTGAGCATCAACAAAGAAAAGTTGCTTTTCTACATTATAAGCAATCAAATTCTCTTCAATTTGTAACCTTGCCATTTTTATTTGTATTTCATCCCCAGCTGAAATTTTAAAAGGTAACACGATATCTCGATACAAATAATAGAACTTACCTTTCCAGCCATAATCAGAAAACTTTTCAAATGTTATAAGCTCATCTAAGAGTAAAAGCTCATGAACTTCTTCTATTAAGTTATAGCCAGTTAGTCCATCAACTAAAGAGTTTAATGCGTGTTGATTATCAAATACAAACATATAGCCTGCCTCATCAATAGGTTCATTATGATATATTTGATAATAGCAGTTTTCTAACGTTTTAATATCAGCAATACCGTGGTTAGTTTTTATCTCTAAAGCAAATCCATTAATCACAATGCCACTCCATTCTTTGAACATGCTCTATATTCAGTGTAAAATAGGATTATATAAACTGCAATGGAGGAGATTAAATGAATTGGAAACAAGTACCATTAGGTCCACTACAAACAAATTGTTATTTACTTATAAACGACCAAAAAGAAGCTGTTATCTTTGATCCAGGTGGGGATGGCCCTCAATTAAATGCCTATTTAAAAAAAGAAGGAATTACACCACTAGCCATATTACTTACTCATGCTCACTTTGATCATATTGGTGCAGTTGATGATATCAGAAGTGAATGGAACATTGAAGTGTATCTACATAAAGATGAAAGAGATTGGCTTGGAGATGCAACTAAGAATGGTTCTGCTTTTTTCCTAGGTAATCAAGAAATCATTATAAAAGATGCAGATCACCTTATACAAGAAGAAGGAACACTATCTATTGGCTCTTTTAAGTTTAGCATTTATGAAACTCCAGGCCATTCTCCTGGTAGCATTTCATTTTATTTTAAACCGCTCGGAATTGTCTTTTCTGGAGATGCTCTTTTTGCCGGTAGTATTGGTAGAACAGACCTTCCAGGAGGTAGCCATCAATTACTATTAGATAGTATTCATGATAAGCTATTAGAATTGCCTGAAGAAACAATCGTAGCGTCTGGACATGGTCCAACGACAACAATCGGCCAAGAAATGGACTCAAATCCATTTTTAAGTGGATTTTAGAAGGGATAAATTAAAAAGACATAAAAAAATTGACCTCCTATTTTGGAGGTCCAAGGGGAGTAAATCGTATTGATAAATGAACTATGAGGGGGAGGGGGACTCCCAAAAATCATTGTATTCACCAATGTATTAAAATTATATTATAGACTTTACACTATGTCAACAGTATTAACATAAATTTCTTTCGCCCTACTAAATTTATAGTGATATTGTGTCTATACGGAATTAAGGGGATTTATTAATGACTCATCCAATCATTTCTTATATACGTGATCATTCGAACCAAAAAATTAGTTATGCAGAATATATGGCCAAAGTACTTTATGATCCTCAATACGGCTATTATATGAAGTCAAAGGATAAAGTTGGAAAAAGTGGAGATTTTATTACGACCAGTAATATACATCCCATATTCGCAAAAATATTTTGTACTATATTTCATGAAATCATTACTAAGAAAAATCTTCCAATTATCGTATGTGAAATTGGTGGAGGTACAGGACGTTTCTCTTACGATTTGTTAAAAGAATGGCAATTAAAATTTCCTGAAACGTTTAAATCTCTTTCATATTTTATAGTAGAAGAAAGCCCTTATCATCAGACCCTTCAAAAAAAATTATTAGGTAGCTTTAAAAATGTTCATTTCCACTCATCAATAGAACAAATAGGATTAGATAAATTCGAAGGAATTATATTTTCAAATGAATTAATAGATGCATTTCCTGTTCATGTTGTTGAAAAAGAAAATGAACTTCTTTATGAAATTTTCGTAACAGTCGATGAAGCAAATAAATTAATAGAAGCAAAAGTACCTCTTGAAAATGAGGGAATAGAAAATTGGCTAAGTAAAAACGGTCCAACCCTTTCAAATAATCAACGGATCGAAGTTCCATTAGCCATGGAGCAATGGATTAAAAAAGTTAGTCAATTTTTAAGTAAAGGCGCGATCTTTACAGTTGATTATGGATATTGGAATGAGGAATGGGAACAACCTGAACACAAGGATGGTAGTTTACGGGGATACTATCAACACCAGATGGTTGCTAACCCCCTACTGTATCCAAGTGAGATGGATTTAACAACACATATTCATTTAGATTCATTCATAAAAATCGGTAAAGATCATAACCTTGATACACCGCTTGTTACAACCCAGGACAAATTCCTTATCAAATCAGGCATTCTAAACTACTTACAAGAAAACTATGATCCTAATCCATTTTCAGAAATAAGTAAGCAAAATCGTGCAGTACGTTCACTTATTACTGATAGTATGAGCACAGCATTTCATGTTATATTTCAAACAAAATCTCTAACTAACCTTAACACTTTATCGTTTTTAAAAGCTGAAAAAGAGGCTGACTCATAAGGTCAGCCTCTTCACTATGTAAACTGAAGTTACATATTAGTGATTTCCAAATCCTGGTACAAGTAGGAAATGTGAATACCACGTAAACCCTACAAAGAATACAGTTAAATATGCACCAAAAAGATAAATGTACACTCGCTCTGATAGATTTAAGTAGCTAAGCGCAACGAAAGCTCCTGTTTGTGCAAAAAACAATAATGCCATGTTATACATACTTCCAACGAAGAAAAGTACTGCAAAAATACCTGTCCAGAAGCCTAGTACACGAAACATACGATCCATTCCTGTCCCCTCCTTCTCTATGTCTTAATCCATTGATCAACAATAGCACATGCCTATGCTAATCTTATCATAAAAAAATACAGTACACTACAATTATATATGAGAATTAAATTGCTTGTAAATGGCTTATCCTTGTCTAAATCGTGTCTTTGTCAAAATATATTAAAGGATAATCGTTGTATAGGAACAAGATGTGCATCCTTCGTTCTTCATGGATTGCTCTTCTTTGAGTATAACTTTTCCAAATAAATATTCAAATATACCAAGTAATAAAGAATAATGCATAGAGCATAATGGAGCCGAATAATCTCGGATTGCCTCTTTAAAAGTACAATTAAAAATGCTAAAACTAACTTGCCTTTCTTCCTTATTAAAGGTTATTTCAGGATTTAGGCCCTGATTTGAGGCAATTTGTTCAATGTACTTTATTTTTTCTTCATCATTCAAATCTTCTAAGTTGTAGTTTAACCGTACTAAGAAATTTTTTGCAGATTCCTTTCCAAATTTATAACCTATCTTCTTTAATGCTTCATTTCCAGCATCACCAAAGCTAGCTATTGTTTCCAAACACATCTCAGCTAGTCGTTGGTAGTCCCTATAAGGAAACTGAAGACTTACAACCTCATCTGATAAACGATAGAAACGACTAGGCCTTCCACCCTTTCCTGTCTTTTTGGTCTCAGAAACTACCATATTCACATCTTCTAATTTAGTCAAATGTAATCGAGCTACGTTAGCATGAATATTGAACTGATCAGCTATTTCCTGAACAGTTACATCAGCGTGTCGTTTAGTCACATATTGATATATAGAAAATCGAGTTGGATCGGATAATACACTCGTAATTTTAAGTGTCTGTTCCATAAAATACGTCACTCCCTAAACATGTCTTGTACCATTATAATACAATTCACTAAACAAGCAAATCAAATTTAAAACCTTGTAGATTATTGTCAAAAAATCCACCAATTGCATCATAATTATTCTTTAATTAGCAATCCAATTACCTAATAAAAAAAGACTCAATACAGTGCTAAATATATTCTAACTACTACTTTTAAGTAGGATCTACTTTAGTTTGTAGTGAGAATTTAACACTTGCCACTGAGTCAGATAGTAAAATTATACTTCTTTTCTAAAAGCAATAAATCTTAAACATTAATTTTTCCGGTTCTTCTTATTTTTTTTTATAACCATCGAAATAGCTAATGGTATCATACCAAACATTTGGTATTGTATTGGCTGTCTTGCTTCTTTCTTTTGCTTTTTCATAGCCAAACGTTCTTCTTTAGGACGATCAACATATGAAACAAATTGTTGAGTTACAAACTTTACATAATCATTGAATGATGACAATTATCCCACTCCCGAACTTGCATTTAGGATTATTATTGACATTTTGACTTATGCTCATTCACGATTAAAATAATTTGCTCTACAATTTCATTGATCGTTAAGTTAGTAGTATCAATTTGATAATGAGCGTCTTCGTAATAAGACTTTCTTTGTTTGAATAATTCATTTACCTGCTCTTTTGTTTTATTTTGTAAGAGTGGTCTTGTCGTGTCACCTCTCGTTCGTTTAAGAACTTCTTCAATGTCACAGTGTAAATAAATAATAATACCTTTATCTCGCATGATTTTTCGATTGTGTTCGTTTACTACAATTCCTCCACCTGTTGTTACGATAAGATCTCCTGTTGGTAAAGAATTTAATGCATTGGTTTCGTATGAACGAAATGCAGCTTCCCCTTCTTCACTAAATATGCTTGAAATACTTTTTCCTAGTGTAGATTCAATCCACTCATCCGTATCTACTAACCTAAACTTTATATTTTGTGCGAGTATCTTACCAACAGAAGATTTACCAGCCCCCATAAAGCCAGTTAAAAAAATATTTACTCCTTTGTAATCTCTATCCATTCCTTCACCCTCAATTGTTCTTTGTCTACTAATAATGTAACGAACCTTTGCCTACCCTTTTCTGTCATCACTTTAAGTTGTATGTTTAATGTATCATGGCTATCGCCTAAAATCCAATATGCTGCCACACCTTTTTCATAATAAAATTCACCTGTACTGTTAATATCACCAAACCCTATTTGATGAATGAGATCGGCTGTTGCCATTTGCATTAACGACTCTAACACAAAAATCTCTCCTTGTTCTACATAGAACTTTTTTTCTGTAACGTATAATCCCAATAGATGTATAAGTGATAAAGAGACAAACAAACAGAGTAATAAAGTTACTGGAAGTATAAATCCCTTTTGTTCATTGTGCTTCATTTTCTAACCTCTAAAGAGCACTAAAGAAAATCGTCGCTCATACTTTTTCCCGTTAGTATCAATTATTGTTACCACAACACCATGAGGAACTGTATTGAATGTTATATTGGAAACATGCCGCAAAAATACATCATGTCCTAGTCCATTTACTCTCCTCCTCACGATCGTTCCAAACCGCTCAATTGAAACAACAGATCCATTTGATTTATAAAGTAGTAACCTTCCCCCCATAACATGAATTTCTCTTGCTTCTCTAATTTCCATACTAAATTGATTGAAAAAAAGCTCAACTTGCATTATGTGAGGTTGTTCAGTTGGCGGAGTGATAACAGGAATAATCCTAACTATAAGTGGAAAGAGCGAAACTAAAATAATTAATATTGTTAATGTTAATATGACTTCAATTAATGTAAAACCTCTTTCATTCACTTTTTTGCAAATCCACATTTTTCATATTCACGTCCATTTTTACCTGACCATGAAAGACATAACTTTAGCTCTCTATCAGTTATTTGGAAGATTGACCATTCAAAAAATGTACCCCCTTTTTCAAATTCACCCCCTGTTACCTGCACCTGATTTTCATATAACCAGCTTTGAATACTAGCATCGATCGCATAATAAGCAGTACTTTCTTGACGTATTGTCGCTCTTTCTTCATATACTTTTATAAAAGCTGGAAAAAGCGAAAGTAACATGATAGATAATATAAAAATGGAAAAGATTACTTCTAGCAATGAAAACCCTTTATCTCTCTTCAAAATAAAAGCGCCCCTTGCCAATAAGAAAGACTATCGCATAACTTTTTGTTCCAACATTCATAAATAAAGTACCCGACTTACTGATATTTCCGTTTGCCAGAAACTTAATATCGTAAACGTCTAAGGAACCGCGCTCAAAGGAAACGTTCGCATTAAAAGATTGTTCAAATACATTTTGATTGTCTTGTCTAATTGCGTAAAAATTTCGTGAAGAATTAATATAGAAATAAGCAGGAATACCATTTGAAATGGCAAGTTGCTGAGCATAATATAAATCATTTTCGAATTGGGAGATGGTATGATTGGATTCAAAAGAAGAATAGGGGGATTGGATATAAATCAGTGTAATCGATCCAATGATAGATATAATCATAAGAACAACGAGAAGTTCAATTAATGTGTAGCCTCTTTCGTTTGAAATCATTCAGTAGCCCTAACTACCTTTCCGCTAACTATTTTAAGCTCGGAACCATCAGGACAAGATGTACTACTTGCGTAACCCTCCAAATCCTCAATACTTTTGGGTGCTTTACCTTCTTCTACAGTGTAAGTACCAATCTGAGCTTGAAGTAAATCAATAGTAGCATCACAACCTTTTTCATTTGCAACTGAAGTGTTTTTTGTCATATTCGGTACAGCAATAAGTAGTAAAATAGAAATTATCATTAACACAATAAGCATCTCAATTAGAGTAAAACCTCTTTGAGCTTTTAACAACTTTTTCA
This sequence comes from Alkalihalobacterium elongatum, assembly GCF_019024285.1. Taxonomy (GTDB): domain Bacteria; phylum Bacillota; class Bacilli; order Bacillales; family Bacillaceae_F; genus Alkalihalobacterium; species Alkalihalobacterium elongatum. Next base: position 333 of record NZ_WMKZ01000041.1, on the reverse strand, counting down.
TTAGAAAACTCCTATTCGCTTAATAGTATAGATTAAGATGTATTTAGGGATGGTGAGGGAGATCATGAGGGCGGGCGAAGGTCATGAGAATATGAAAATTATTATAAGGGTTGCATCACTCCTTTAGGGGCTAATTTAATAATACAATATAGAAGAAGTACGAGCTTAACATATACAAAATCTTAATAATAATTTACAGAAACGCAAAAAACTCAAGCTTTTGCTTAAGTTTTAAACAGTTTATTTGAATATGTACTTGGTGCGGGTGAAGGGACTCGAACCCCCACGTCAAAGACACTAGATCCTAAGTCTAGCGCGTCTGCCAATTCCGCC
>NZ_WMKZ01000040.1 GCF_019024285.1 Alkalihalobacterium elongatum | reverse complement strand
TGCTGTAACCTATTCAGTGAAGAGGTTATAAGGTGATAGGAGATACAAAATTCAAAATATAAATGCTAATAACTTTTTTATCGCTAGTAATATCCTTGAGTCCCTATTTGCTGTAACCTATTCAGTGAAGAGGTTATAAGGTGATAGGAGATACAAAATTCAAAATATAAATGCTAATAACTTTTTTATCGCTAGTAATATTCTTGAGTCCCTATTTGCTGTAATCTATTCATTGAAGAAGGTTAAAGGGTGAAGGAGTTACAGAAAGCGAAGGATAAATACTTTCTTATCCCTAGTAATAGCCTCCTAAGTTAAAAGTAAACTAGTTATAGTAGAGATGGAAAAGTGAGGATATAGGTATTCTTATCAAAACCTATTTTTGCTAATTTCGTCCTTAAATAACTCAGTAAGTAACGTATGAATTGGAGTAGGAGATGATAAAGAAATAATTAAATAATATCTTTGTGGCCAGAAGCACTGGAACGATGCCTGTAAACAGGTCTTGTTTCTAGTGCTTTTTTTATGACATTGCCATAAGCCAGTTTCATCAATGAGTGTAATTTTATTACAATAAATATCTGTAATGGAGGAGTAATTATGACTAAAAACGAATTGCCAAACGTTCTCACTGCCCAAAACATCGCAGAATATCTCAAAATTTCCCGTCGAAGAGTATATGAGCTTTTTCAACTTAGCGAAGAGGCTGGAGGAATAAGGTGTTTTGAAATTGGGCTATCAAAGCGAGTCGAAAAAGAGGACTTTGTAGAGTGGTTAGAGAGTCAAAAAAAGATGAAGCAAGAAAAGTTAAATTAAGATAAGACTATTCAAGGATAAAGTTAAGAAAATGTGTAGGGGGAAATTATTTCTCCCCCGGTTTTAAAAAGGTGGTAAGGAAGATGCTACAAGGTTATGTGAAAATTTACAGAAAAACTATGAATAGTTCCGTTTGGCAGGACCCAGAGTTATTTCGATTGTGGATGTATTGTCTTATGAAAGCTACTCATACAAAGCATAAGACATTAGTAGAAAAACAGGAAATAACCTTGTATCCAGGACAGTTTATTACAGGGAGGTTTAAACTTCAATTTGAATATAATAAGGGTTTAGCTCCAAGGAAACAAGTTCGTGACACAACGCTATGGAATTGGTTAAAGAAACTCAAAAAATTCGGGAATGTTGACATCAAATCGTATAACAAATTCAGCATAGTAACAATAATTCATTGGAATGACTACCAAGAGTCTTTGACAACAAAATCACAACAGAATGACAACAATTTACCAGCAAATATACAGCAAAGTGACACAAACAAGAATGGTAATAATGCAGAGAATGATAAAAATGGAAAGAAAAAAGATGGTCAAAAGCAAGCATTTGACCAAGCTTCTATTTTTTATCAACTAGCTTATCGGTTGTATCAAAGAATTATAGAACATAATCCCAATCATAAAAAACCTAACTTAGAGAATTGGGCAATTCATATTAAGCGAATGATTGAACTTGATAATCGTGGAGAAGAAGAAATTAAATATGTTATTGATTGGTGTCAAAAGAATACATTTTGGCAAGGACATATCTTATCAACTGCGAAGCTTAGGGAGAAGTTTGATCATTTGGTAATTCAAAGTAATACAGAGAAAAGCAAAGCTGCTAAAAATAAAGAAATACCTAAATATCCAAATGAGGTGGGAGCGAATGAAGGACTTAATGAATCAGGTACTAAAGAATTCGGGCATGTCAGACTCTTCAAGTAAACCTGAACCAAAGGAATGCGCAAGTTGTGGAGAGCAAATTGAGCCCATCCAAGTAGAACATCCATTTCACAAAGAAATAAGATGGGTTTATCCAGCTTGTAAATGTGAGATTAAGAAGCTAGAGGATATTAAACGACAGCAGGAGTCTTATCGAAGACAAAGGAAAATTAATCATGCTCTTAAGATGAGTAGTTCGCTTGAAGATATTAAACATTTAACTTTTGAGTCATACAAATTGAGGCACGGAAATGAAAAAGCAATACGTGAAGTGGAAGATGCAGTAGAAAACTTTAGTGAACGTAGCAAATTAGGGGTCTTTATTTTTGGTGAGACAGGAAATGGGAAAAGCCATATAACTGCTGCAGGGGGAAATGCCTTAATTGAGAAAGGCTACTCAGTTCTTTTCATTACAGAAAAGGACCTCCTAAGTAGATTTAACGCTACGAAGAATTACAATAACAACGAATCCTTTCAAGAAATTATGGGAGTGTGCTTAAGCGCCGATTTGTTGGTTTGGGATGATTTCATGAGTAGTCAAAGGTTAAGTGATGAGGAAAAAGATTGGATTTTCCAAATTATAAATGGTAGGGAACGAAAGAATAAGCCGATTTGGGCAACTTCAAACCTTACTCCAGAGGAATTTGAGAGTGATGAGGTAGTTTATAAGTTGGACAATAAAGGAAGAACGTGGTGGCGTTTAGTGGGAAATATGAATTGTGTATATAACAAAGCCTCCAATTACCGAAAATCAATAGCGATATCTAGAGTGTTAGGTATATCTGTTGAAGAGTATGAAAGAAGACAGGCTAGGGAGTGAGTGATTTTAGAAAAAGGTTAAAAATTTTAGCATATGAAAAGCCATATCCAATCATGGGAGTGGCTTTTTTGTGTTTAATTTTTAATTTTAGAACTTGGGAACTTTAATTGGAACTCTTCTTGTCTAGGTAATACTGGTCCCACTCATTCAAAGCTCAATTCTTAAGAGGTTAAATATCATTTAACCTCATGATATGAACGTATATATTCATTAAAAATACAAAGAAATATGACCCTTAATAAAAAAAATTATTTATGACAAACTTTTATAAAATTATAAAAAAGATCAAACGAGTAGGAAGATAGTTTAAACTATCAAGATACATACAGTACGTTATTGTTAGAATTTATTATTAATGTCAAACCATAGACGTTAATAGTCTAGATAAAACTAGTCTATAATAGACTATTGATCTGTAGGTTATAAATGCACATGCTATTAAAAAAAGTAGGGTATAACTTTCTAAATTTTGTATATAACTAGTGGAAAATATTGATAGAAGGACTGGTTTTATGCGAAAAAGAAGAAAGTGGAATGAAGAAATGGTAAGAGAAATATTATTGAAAGTTAATTCTGAAAGTAATCTTACCCTTACTTATTTGTATGGAAATTATGGTGGGATGGTTAGGGCAATAAAAGAGGATTATGGATCATTAGAACAAGGGCTGAAGAAATTTGGTTTTTCTTATAATGAAATCAATAAGTTGGAAAAATGGCCACCAGAAAAAGTTATTGAGAGATTAATAGACTATTATAAGCAAGGTATTCTAACTATTTCCTTCCTTCGCGAGAATGATTGGAAATTACTTTATGGAGCTCGAGAATGCTTTGGTTCGCTGGAAAACGCGTCAAAAGTATGTGGGATTCCATATCATGAGATTAGACAGTCCAATATATGGTCCTCTAAGGTAGATGTTGATAATTTACTATTACAACTTTACCGGAAAGGTTTGTTAACACCAATGTATGTAAGAGAACATGGTGATGGTTTATTAGGTGCATGTAAAAAGTTCTATGGTTCTCTTGAAAATGCGGTTGAAGCAAATGGGGTATCCTACAAGGAAATTTTGCAAAGAGAAGATTGGAACAAAGAGAAGGTAATTATACACTTGAGGGAAATGTATAATGATGGAATTCCCATCCAAAGTATTTATCTCAAAACTAATTACCCACAAATTCATGCAGCTTGTATAAGACATTTTGGATCTTTCTTAAATGCAATCACGTCGGCAGGATTTACGATTGAGGAGATCTATGGGACAGAAAAATGGAATAAAGAGCGAATCATCTCGAAGCTTCAAGAGCTTGGTGTAGAAGGGGTTTTAATGACTGAAAATTTCGCCATTGAATTCCGCCCGTTGTATAAAGCTTGTTACAGGGAGTTTGGCTCATTCATCCAGGCATGTGAGGAGGCGGGTCTATCAGTTAATGTAATTAAAGAAAATAGGCCGTATATTGATAAGAAAAAGTGGGAGAAGGATGAAGTAATTAATGAATTATATGAGTGGTTTTATGTTAAGCGTAAATCACATAGAGATTTATTCACTGAAAATAGTAAACTTGAGAAGCAAGCTAGAGATCATTTTGGTACTTTATTAAAAGCATTAAATGAAATTGATATAGACTATGAAGAGCGATGGAGGAAGAATGTAAGGAGTGCAGGGATAAGATTTGAAAACCTTGTGGGAAAAGTATTAAGCGAGTTATCTTATCAGATCAAGCTCAGGAATAAGCTTATACACTTGGCACCACGTCAATCGATTAAACCTGATTTTGTTTTGAATGGCGACGTAGGAGATATTTTTGTCGATGCAAAACTAAGTGCTTGGACTCAATCGATAGATGAAACAATAGAAAAATATAAAAATTACTGCTCGGAATTATGGATAGTATACTGGTACAATGAAAGGGAAAAGAAAGACTTTGGTAAAGTTAAATTTAAATCTATCTTTGATTTGATTGAATGCCTCCCTAAAGAAAGAAAACGACATTATTTCTTCAAACTTAATGAGCTGGAAACATGGCTTAACAAAAGTCAATTTGAATAGGAAAGGAAACTCGTTAATTATATAAAAAGGTTGGGTGATCGAAACAGGATCACCCTTCTACGTTACTACAGTTTTAAGGTACAGAGTGAATCGGAATTAGATGAGTACGGTGGTGCCTTTTTGAAAAGCGAATTAAATCAGACTCTAGGATGGCAAGTGCGAGGTCTTGAGGTATTTTAGAAAAGTGTTAGGGTAGAACATTACTTAGGTAGTATTAAAAACAAGTTTGCCGAAACTTCCATACCATTTAGTTTTGTTCACCTCTCGCGCTTCTCAATAATACTAGTAATTGGAGATGTTAAAAAGTACCCACTAGCAATTTTATATAAAACAAAGTACTCATCTGCTTCCCAATAGTTGTAATATCTATCAAACTTCAGTTCTTCTACACTATATAAAACTGCTCCATCATCTTTTACATGTGTAACATGAATAATTTCTTCTGTATGTTTGTGTTTTATATAGTCACCTGGGCTTGCAACCATTTCAATCAAAATATACATAGATCAATCCTCCTTTATTTATTCATATATATCGTCAATTTTTTTAGAGCGTCCAATTATTTTTTTAAAAAGTAAAGATTTTCTTCTAGTCTAGATAATATTTTGGATAATTTCATAGATAATGAAATGGAAAATTATTATCCATTTATTATCCAGCTTTTTATTTATTTTTAAGTAGTTTTAAATCCAGTTATATCATATGTTTCGGACTTTTTTTTTATAGTCTGGGAAAAATTTAATTAAATTGTTGCTAATTAGTACCTTGTAACACCAATTTTAGAGACAAAGTAGAAAAAGCCAGGAATGATGATTGAGGCATACATACGTATGATTGAAATATCAGAATAAATAAAAAATAGAGTTAATATTAATCGATAGGAAGTAAAAGAGGGAAACGTAATGGAAAAATGCGATTTTTGTAAACGAAAACAACCGGATGATGTATTTTATCTATACAGTGTTTATCATATGACTGGAGGTAGGGTTCAAAAAGGCTATCTTTGTCAATCATGTAGTGATCGGTCCTACGGTGATAAATGGTATCCCATTACTGTTTATTACCAACAATGCGAAATTAGCAATTTTGGCCATGTTCGAGAAGTAAGAGGCAATTGATATTATTACATCACACACATACAAAATGCTAGCACAATGTATGTGTATCTTACTAAAAACGGGAAGAAAATGAAGAAAAACATCGGTTCACTCATTAAAAGGTTTTGTCCATAAAAGCTACCCGCTCCTTCTGCACGGCAGAGAGTGTGCTTTTTATAGATTGAGTAAGGGATGTTAGACGAACAAAACGCAAACATACTAATTTTTTGGAACTTTGCTTGACTTAGCTTTTACTATTATGGTCCTTGCTTAATAATGGAATGAATGACTAATTGGTAACCACTTTTTTCAAAGTATTCAATAAATCTATATTGATTAGGAAAAGAGATTAATAGGGCTAGCTCATCTTTGGGCATACTCGTTTTAAACATTATGCAATCACCGTTCTTGAGAAAATGCTTGTAAAGTTTACTCATTTTTATCACGACTCTCTATTAAATATTGCTCAATGAAAGGTAAGGGAATTATATCAAGGCTTTTCCTTACCCTTACGTTAAAAATAATCAACTGCAAAACTTCAATTAATTCATCATCATTATTGAGTAACTTCCCTTCCCACAGCATTTCCCGTTTTTGAGGGAGATAAGACTGGGCAGTATTGTAATCTAAATCTTGAGCTTCAAATTTAAGTTTTAAACTATGTTTATTCCTACTATTGTTGTAATCTTGGTAATAAATATCTTTTATTTCATCTTTTGAATATGGCAAAGATGCAATTATTTCTTGATCCTCTTCTAATTTCTTTTCAAAGTACCTCTCAAATTCTTTATTTTTTTTCATTCGTATTACAACTCCTCTCATAACTTTAATAGAGTCATTACGTTAATAAGAAAATAATTGAGTATTACTTTAATATACATTTTACTCTTCAATGTTTAGGAATTATAAAGTAAAATCTATATGCTATTTAATTAACGATCATTTCATTAATATTGTTTCACTTACATCACAAATTAGCAGTTGAACTATCGTTACTAATGTTTACATGTTATTTAGTTTTGACCTACCTGGCATTTATCTAATGTGAGAACAGCAGTTATCAAGTGATGGTAGTAGCTAATATGCTAATGATTTATCCAACTATTGTGTAAATTTGTTAAGGAGATAATTAGAAATAAAAAAGGACAGAAAGTTCTTTCTATCCTTTTTCATGTGAATTAATACATAATTTAGTTGTGCTCTTTACTAGGAACAATGTATGCTTATTTTAGTCAGTTACATACTTTAGAGAACGATATGTCTTAGGGGGTAATTCTCCTTCATCTATATGTATTACTAGATACTTTTTATTTTTGTTCTCATAATCCCCAATAATCTTATCTAAATCCAATTCCAATTCCCTATTTATCTTGAGGGTATCGTTTAAAAAATCTCGTGTTTCTCGATTATAAACAATTAACCAAAAAGTAGCTTCAATATTTTTCATAACTTTCACCTCAGTTCTAGGAATAGGTTAACATCTTAAGTAATATGACTAAAATTATGAATAGCAGTTTTTGAAAAGTACCATATGTAAAAGTACTTTAAAGGAGTGGTTAGTTCTGAGATGAGAAATATAACCTTAGCAGTCATAGAACAGCAAATACTAGCATATAAAAAGTTTCTGAGGGGGAGATTATGGTATTAAGGTTTTAGGTATATTTGGCTCATATTCTCGCAATGAACAAACCCCTAGTAGTGATATAGATATTCTTATTAAATCTGACATGGCACTTGGATTTGAATTCCTTTCAAATAAATTTTTCTTGAAAGATAAATTAGGCTTAAATGTTGATCTAGCCACGGAAGCAATGATTTTGGTAAAACCAGAATTGCGAGAACAAATATTTAAAGAAATTGTTTATCTATGGAAGGATGAGAAATAGCTACATTAAGTTACAACACTTTGTTAGTATGTTAAAAGTTCAATAGATGAATTTTCAAAAGACCGTGGACAGGTGTCTTAAATAACTAAAAAGATGCCATAGACAGTCGAGGACGTTTACAACGCTTACCCTTGTTCTTTGTTCGTCCTCGTTCCCGTTGCTCTCAAACACTACAGGGAAATTAGGGATATTTCGGAAGAAGATTAATCTATTCTGTTTTGTCATAAATTAAACAGTTAATATTGATAGTCTAAAATCAACTAGTCTACTTTAGACTATTGATATAAAAATGACATGGAGGAAATAAACGGAGGAGAGGTATCATCTTACGGAAGAAGTTGCTTCCCTCTATAGTCTGCACTGACATTTTTCTACTAGTTCACTTATAGGGAGCAGGTATGGGGATGCTTAATTTTAATTCTGTAACTCGAAAACCCCTTCCTATAACTACTAGAATTACAGGAAGGGTTAATTACAGCGGTTGAAGCACTGCACTTCTTAGATACTAATAACATAAATTTCATTAATTCTTCAAAAATAGAAATAACCTAAATCGAGAATAGCTGTTCTTATCTCTACTTAATTAAAACATTCCTCAAGAGGTGGGCGATTAAGAGCATCCCAAATTAATAAAAAATGCTGCATGGAAATGGGGCACTGATTATTTAGTACAGTGCTTAATTCATTTACGGGAATGCCCGTTAACACTGATAATTCTGTTTGCTTTATATGTAAATGCTCCATTAATATTTTAAAACGGTTTTTAATTTCTGATTTGGGTTCTCTTAATGTGAGCGTGTTGGAAGCAGAATGTAAAGCATAATAAATACTAATACGTTCTATTTCCCTATTTAGGGCCTCGTGGATAAAGCCATCTAGAGTTTCCTCTTTTTTGAGTAACCTTTTGATATAACTTTGCCCATTGTTTTGAATAATTAACAGATCATTAATTGTCTTTAATTTATTAATATCAATTTTAATATTTAATGTAAGTTCATCATTTGTATCTTCGTTATGTTGGCGATGTTGGCGACCGCGTTCAGTAATTTCCCTTAGATTTTCTCCAAAACTCTTACCTGTAAATGTATTCATTTTCTCACCTCGCACTTAAACTTGTTTTACATAATAGTATGAATGTGAATGAGTTTAAATTACAAAATATATGTAGGTTTATACATACTCTTTTAATTGACAGACAGCTTTTCTTATAATTATATGAATAGAGATACTACTATTATTAAGACTATAAAATTCAACTAAACGGAAAATGATAGGCTTACTTTTTTCTTTACGAACATTCCTTCGTATGATAATATTCGGTGTATATTAATTCTACAAAAATAGAATAATTAATAACCGACTGGAGGTGTGATTATGCCTTTTTCATATGATAGGTTATGGAAGTTAACTGCGGATATAGGCATGAACAAAACTACATTACGTGATGAATGTGGGATAACATCAGCATCTTTGGCCCGATTAAGTAAAAATGAAAATGTTAGAATGGAAGTACTTGAGCGAATTTGTAGTTATTTAGAGTCCGATATTGAAGATATAATGGAATATGTTCCGGAGAGGAAAAAAATGAAAAAAAATAGCGATTTTAAATTCATTGATTTGTTTGCGGGTATCGGTGGCTTTAGACTTGCAGGCGAAAAAAATGGCATGGAGTGTGTTTTTTCATCCGAAATCGATAAATTCGCTTGTGATGTATATAAAAATAACTTTGGAGAAATGCCCGAAGGAGATATAACTAAGATACAAACCACAGATATTCCCGATTTTGACGTTCTTTTTGCTGGATTTCCATGCCAACCTTTTAGCTATGCCGGCCAATTACAGGGATTTGAAGATGAAATACGAGGTACACTCTTTTTTGATATTGTGAGAATATTAAAAGAGAAAAAACCTAAAATGTTTTTATTAGAAAACGTTAAAGGGTTAAAGTCTCATGAAAAAGGGAAGACCCTAGAGACGATACTGGAGCATCTTGAGCAATTGGGTTATCATGTGCACTGGACTATTTTAAACAGTCTACACTTTGGGGTTCCACAATCTAGGGAAAGATGGTATTGTGTAGGGTTTGATAAAGATGTTTCTTTCGATTTTCCAAAACCTACAAATAAAAAGGTTACCCTACGGGATATAATTGAATGGAATGAGAACAATTCCTCCCTTAGTTTAAGTGAGTTTGAAATGGGTAGGATCAAGTACCACTTTAATTGTTGTCCTCTTGAGTCATCTGAACAAATAAGAGTAGAACACGACAACTCTAATTATGCACCCAATACAAAGAAAGGAAAGTATGGGGTATTCTCTTATTTAAAACCAGATAAATCCTTGCGCTTTCATGTGGGTGATTTTGCTAAAACTCAAATACAAGAAGCTTATTACTGTAATTTAGACAGCTTTGCACCATCCATCATCGCAGCTAGAGCTCCTAAGTTATGGGACTTAGGACGTCACCTCTCAGACCGGGAATGCGCTCGATTACAAGGATTTCCTGAAGATTTTAAATTGGCTAATTCTTCAGCGCAGGCTAAGAAACAACTTGGTAATTCTGTAACAGTCACTGTTATTTCGGAAATTATAAAAAATATGAGACAAGCTTATGAAGCAGATATTCCTGCTGAGAAGCAGTTAAAGTTAATGGAAGTCTAGTGAGAAAAAGATGCATCCTCAAAATTAGGACGCATCTTTCTTTTAAGTATCAATATCAATTTAATTAATTAAATGTAATGTGTTCTTTATAAGATCTACAAAAATAGTATTACGCTCTTTGATCGGTTTGGAAAAATCAACTGAAAAAGCAAATAAATTCGTTTCTTTAAAGCTATCTATATTTATTCTTATGGGTTGAAGAGAACCATAAGAAGGATATATTAATCCTCCATAACTAGAATTCAATGCGTAACAGTAAAAAAGTAGTTGATATAAATCAGATAATTCACCGATTTTATTGTGATTTGAAATATCTTTATTTTTGGCATCAAGTACAGCGAAAGCCGAGTTAGTATCATTATGGTAATCGATCATAATATCTGGTGAATAAGATTTAATATACTCATCGGTGCCTACTTTAAACTTACCCATTTTTTTAGCCTTATCCCACTTCGTGACATTTAACTTAATATGCTTTGAAAGGACTTTTCTTACATATTTTTCGAACAGGTTGTTTGAGTTTACCAAATAAGAAGAGCTGGTAACTTGATTGCTTTTTAGATTCATTTTCAAATCCTTTAGAATTTTCTCTGCTAAACCCAAAACTATTGGATACTTCTCATTCTCAAAGTGAATTTTATCTTCTTTTTGTTGTAATAAAAGGGTTAAGTCCGTAATATCAACATCAATTTCATCAAAATAGGAATTCACTAGGGCATGGAGCTTAATATGCTTACCTTTTCTTGTTAGGATCCTAACTTTGTCCATTGCGAGCTTTATGATTTTATTATATGGAGTGTTTAAAGTATGCACTTCATATTCAATGGGAATTTTATCTTGAAACAAATTTATAGGAGAAATCTGATTGACCAAGATTTTCCCACGGATTTGATTCGTTTCTTCTTTTACTTTTACAAAATCTCCTTCTACCCCATGGTTAACTAAAACAAATGCTTCCTGTAGAAAAAGGTCAATTAGATTTTCTTGAATTCCAAAACTTTCATTTTCTCCTAACAGGCTACTGATTTTGTCGCTTAACAAACCCTCATTATACAGCTGCATTTCTAAATAATGATTAGAAGAAAGCTTAGAAATACGCGGTTGAATATTTATAATCAAATCCTTGATACGTATGCTGCCAATGGTATAGTTATCAAATATTATAGTTTCACCTTGTAATATCATGGGCAAATCTTTATTATCATCTAGAAATTGTTTAAATTCATTAATATATCTCTTATCCAAAGTATAAGAAGAGTTCTCGTAGATATTGATTACGCTCATATTAGCTCAAATATTCCTTTATAGCTTTTACAAACTCGGACCCAGTTTGTTGATTGTAAAGTTTTTCTCCAATCACATTCATAATTAAATCAGCGTTTCCATTGCAATAATCTTCAATTAAAGGTATTACAACAAAATTAAATAAATGTTCAAAATCATCTACTGGCCATTCGAATTTATCGTTTTCTGTAGAATATACAAAATCTTTAAGGAAAATAGCATGTCCTATTACCATTTCTTTATTGCTTAAAACAGAGAATAAGTTTTGGTTGATTTTTGCCAGTAAGTCGGCAATAGAGAAATCATTTCCCACAATTCTTGTTTTATCAATAAGAATTCCAATTTCAGGCCTACAATATATTTGATAGAAACGACGTTTTATAGCATAATCTATACGGCCGACCGTCCTATCAGTTGTATTCATCGTCCCAATAATTTTAAGATTATCCGGTAAGTAATAATCCTTTTCTTCTCCGTTAAAAGATAATTTGAGAGATTCGCCACGGTCTAATAATTGAATCATTTCTCCGAATACCTGACTAACATTAGCTCGGTTAATCTCCTCGATTATTAATAAATATTCTTCTTTTGGGTTTTCACTTGAAGTTGCTTTCTCTATAAAATCAATTAACTCACCTTTTTCATCTCTTAAACTTCCATTTTCTAAAATTTTTCCCCCGATAAAGTCTTGGTAAGAATATTGAGGGTGGAATTGAATTCTTTTTACTTTATTAAATTTTTCTGATAATTCCTTGGCTAGGAATGATTTCGATGTTCCAGGAGGTCCCATGAAAATTGCTTGTTTGGCCTTGTTAATTAATCTCTGGTAGAAGTCAACGCTTATATTTGAGCGACCTTGCATTGTAAGATTCTCCCCACCAAATTGGATAAGTGATTTGTGGATTTCTGGTGTTTCAATATCTTCAGTTTCAAAACTGTCAATCCAGCCAGGGTTCTTCGCTGGATTACCAATTAGGGATCTAATGAAATTAGAAGTCACCCTGTTTTCAGCATATTCAAGTCTAATTCTGTTACTTGTGGAAAAGATTAATGTCTTCTCATCTTCAGTGATATTAAAAAATTGAGTGAAAATTTTAATTAAATTAGATAGTGGAATTTCATATGGATAGTTACTAAACCTCGCACACCAAATACTTAAAGCATCCAACGGCACTTTATCTTCCATGTCCTTAAAAAATTCTAAATAATTGTGTTTCAACTTGATTAAATTAGGGTTATCAGGATCGTTAATGACAATAGATTTCCATTGCTTCCCTCCACCTGTAACGTTATTAATTAATCTTTGTGTTGACCAAGTTAGAAGAGCTTCTGTCGGATTATTCCCCCAACCATCCATGGCTAAAGGATTAATAAAATTATACTTTGTTCTTAAATAATCATCAGAAATGAATAAATATGCCAAGACTTTTGTCGCTTGTAATAATTTCTTTTTTGTGGGTTCCGTTGATAAATCAAAGAAATCATGCTGAGTTAATCCTGCGTGTTTTAAAATTAGCAAAGTAAACAGTTCACCATCATGCTTTAAATTAACACTTGAAAGAGTAATATAACTATCGGATATTGTGGTTTCGCTCAAGTAATAATTTTCCATTAAATTCACACCTAACCTTTTTTAAAAAATTTGCACTTTTATGTATAATATTAACTATGACTAATATACTCTATTTTTTCTAAAAAAATAAAGGAAGTTCTTCAAAAGGTTGTACTTTTTGAGAATTTCTTTATAAGAAGTATAATGGAATTAATCATAAAACAGTAGGGTGATTTTATTGAAATGTACATGTGGTGGAATTTTATCAGTGCTTCGAATAGAGGAGTATCCGGAAAACATTAAAGACAGAATCAATTATGAGCGGCTATGTGACGTAGAATGTCTATCATGTGGTCAAATTTTTTACAGCCAACCATATGACTTTGGTAAGAGGATAAACAGAGTAAGGAAATTACACTAAAAAGGACGAAAAAATACTTGTCGTCCTTTTTGCTTATTGGTGGTGAAACATGTGAACATATTACCAAATTTTCTAATTCACTTTCCTCAAAGCCTTTCATATTCTTTGATAACCTATAAAGCGTATGTTTCTTGAGTTGCAATAGTCTCATATATTGTATAGAAGATATCTTCTTTTCTTTATATTTGAAGGGGTATCTTAAACACAGGTAGCAAAAGAGCTTGGTATTTCTAGGGATACAGTAAGTGAATATCTTAAACAAAGCTCAACCACCAACAACATTAACAGTTAAATTATTTATGGGACTAACCAGCAACCTGATTAATTCAAACGATAATAACAATAATTGATCAGTAGATCGAAGATGATTTAAGAAGTGGGTGTATAGACCACTCTTTTTACTTAATGTATAATTTTGTATATTAATAGTGGTATCTAATCAACTAAAAGTGGTCCTATTCTTGTTTTAAATCTAAAGTTTAAGATCCAACTAACTATCTCGTAGTATCATTCTTCAATAATAGAAGGATAGGAAATAATTTAACTTTATAAGAAAGAAGAGATAATAATGAGTTCTAATGATGGTAAATCTACAGATGTAAAACATTCTATTGCTGGTTTTTACTTTCAACTTCTAATTGCGTGTAAGGAACTTGTTTCAATTTATGAAAACTTTCCTAAGGGGTACGTTGGGGTTGAATATGGTGCTGATATTAGAGTTAACAAGGGAAATAATAGATATATTGAAGCAAAGTTTTATAAAAGGGATTATTTTACGAGATATAGTGAGGCTATTCGACATACACTGTATAATTTTTATCATACATATAGGAAGTCAGGTAAGTTAGGGGAATCGTTTATCATTAATACGAATGTCCCGATTACTAAAACAGATATAGAATTTTTTAATCGGTGGAATAATAGTACGTTTCCTTCACCAAATGATTACATTAACTATATTAAAGATTGTTTAGTGTATGAATATTTAGATAAAGAACCATATAAGAAAAGCTACATAAAATTTAAGGAAGATTATCAAAAGGATAATCCCAATATAAAAAAACCAAAATTCAAAAGCAATTTAATTAAACACCTACATATCAACCCTTCAGACTATGCTTTATATATCCCAAGTGAGATCCTTTTGAAAGATAATGAAATATTTGACTTTATAAAACAAGTTAGTTTTGATTTCCCAGATAAAAGGATTGAAAAATACGACAGCATTATTCAATTAAATGAGGATATCGAGAATAATTTAAAGGAACTATTTCCCGAATTTAATTCTCAACAGTATTCTAATATCCGTTACATAATAATGAATGCGTTTCTAGATACAACTGCCAGCTCTATAACACATGTAATTTATGCTAATGAATTAGAGAGTATTGTAAAAAATCATGAAAAGGCATTAATTGAATTGATAGAGAGTGATTCACTTGTAAAGACAATGAAAGAAATTGAAGTGGAATTATTAAAATATGAAAAAAAACTATTAAATAAGGGATTTTCTAATCAGTTGGAACATATTTTAAAGGTATTAGGTTCATGTACAGAACAATGGATTCAGGAAATAAGGTTACATGGAGAAAAGAATGTAAATAAGCGTTTTATTATGAGTGCTGAACATTCCTATCCATTAAATATACTGGACCTTTTCAAAGCAATGGGAGAAATATCATCTGCTTCTGAATATGGCCTTGGGGAAGTTAACCTAAATGATTTAGAGGGAATTAACAATATTGCTTTTTCTGGATATCGCGAATTTGCATTGAGAACAACACCATCTTCTAGTGACAGGGAAGACGAGGAAACCTTAATTACTTCCTTTATAGAGCATAGTTTAAGGGAGCAAGATTATCATAATGCTATTGGCGATGAAACAATTATCTTTGAAAACGCTTGTAACATATGTAGATATGACAAGAAAAATATAGAGGAAAACATTGTAATTGATATAGCGAGGCCATATGGCACATTAATACAACAAGGGTTATTCCAATCTTTTGAATACAAATGTACATCATGCCTAAAACTTTTGAATCAAGATGGTGACTGTACTTTTGCAAACAGCTTTAAGAAAGGAAAATAAAATATGGATGAAGTAATTAAAGGGCTGGGTCTAGCCAATATTATATTCTTTGAAGAATTACCGAATTGTAGGGTATGCAATTTAGATAAGGATAAAATCCTTATTATTTGTGAAATAGAATTGTTGAAAGACTTAGATTCAGTCATTACACGGTTACCAGGGCTCAGAAGGAAAATTATGGATAAAATTAACAATCAAAATAATAAAGAGTTTGTTCAAAATGAAAAAATTCCAATGTCAAAGTTTCTTTGGGATATGTATGTAATAGGTTTACATAAGGTTAATTCAGAAGACCAAGTATTCAACCCTGCTAGTGTATCTGAGTATGAAAGAGATAGATTTATCGCAAGAAAAATAATTATACAATATGAACATGGTGATGATTTAAAACAAAAGTTCGATCAATTAATTTTCCCAGAAAGAATATTAAATACATTTCCTACAATAGCAAATGATGAAGACAAAGAATCAATTAATCTTGATTCTGTTAGAACACTTATAAAAAATATAGATAACTTAATTAAGGAGGATTAGTATGTATCTTTCTTGTGTAAAGATTAAAAATTTTAGAGGATACGGTGAAAATCTTGATAGAGAAGATAGATGCTACGTATATGATGATTTGGAAGCTCCTTTAGTTATTTTTAAAGGTTATAATGGTTTTGGGAAAACTTCCTTTTATGAGGCAATAGAGTGGTGTTTAACCGATAATGTATATAGATTAGAAAAATTTTATGAAGATAATACTTACCGAGTAAATGAGCTTAAAAGGAGTCATTACCTTAAGTTTTACCATCCAATTCACGGTAATTCTACAAAGAGAGAGATATATGTAGAGCTAATTTTTAGTAATGGTTTGAGAATAATTAGAAAAAGTAATAGTAATATACTTCGAACTACTGATAAAGATAGGTTGTATAAATCTACGGTTCTAATGGGTTACGATAAATTAAATGAGGTTACCAACGAACAAATATTAAAACAGTTTATTTTAAAGGCAAAAAATATAGATGTTTTCTTCCATACACATATGCTTGGTCAGGAAAGTATTAGTGATTTTTTAAGACATAATTCACCAGCAAAAAGAAGAGAGATTTTTATGCAGTTATTACAAGAAGAGGAGTTAAATGCATTATTTCTTGAGGTACAAAAATACATAAATGCAGGAAATTCCATTTCTAAGAAAAAAAGTGACTTAGATAAAAAAATTGGTGAATACCAAACGTCTCAGAGAGAAATAGAGAAATTTATAAGAAATCTTGATTTTGGTAATTTGGAAGAATATCTAAATTCACTGCAGGATTACTATAAGTTAATAGAAAAAATCATAAATGATAATATTGAATTAAGTAAAAAACTAGAAGTTGATTCACTTATTCTCCATAATAAGATTAATATTGAAAATTGTGTTTCTTTTCTCCAGAATGTAAGCTTTTCACAAACGAAATTGGCAGCTCATAAAGAGAGTAACTTGGCTAAAAGGGAAGAATTAGGTCGTATAAAAAATAAATTAGAAACACTAAAAGTCTTAAACACAGCTAAAATAAAAATCCAAAATTCTGAACATGCTAAGAAACTATTAGAGAACAATATTGACGAGCTACAAGCGAAATTAGAAGAATTAAAAGGTGGAAAAAAACATTCTTCTGATTCAAAAAAGAAGTTTGAGAAGACGTTAAATAAATTAATTGCATATAAAAATACTTTCTCAAATTTAACTTTTTACATAAAAATGACTGACTTAAAAATAAAAGAAGATTTGTGGAAAGAGTTTGAGAAAGAACTTTCAAGATGGGTATCTTTTAATACGGAATTTAAAGATTTGTTAAATGATAATGAGATTAAAAATACTAATACAGAATGGTTTAATTTAATTAGAAAAAACTATGATGAATATCAGGTAAAGATTAATCAAAAGAAATCCAGTTTAGAAGAAATTCGAAAGACAAAAAGTGTGGTTTCAGAACTTAATACTGAGTACCAACAAGTACTCTCTCAGGTTAAGAAACTTCTAATAGAAAACGCTGATATTAATAATTGTCCGGTGTGCTTAAATGATGATTTTTCAGATGCTAAGTATAATGTAAAGGTTAATAACTGGGAGCCTGATTCCAGTATTTCTGAAAAGATTTTAGCAATTGTTGATACTACTTCTTCATCAGGAAGTAAAGAAATTGAAGAACTTTCTACCAAAGAAAGTGAGATTATTGAGGATATAAAATCATTACAGAGTTCATTAAAGAAAGAAGTATTAGAACAATTAGCAAATAAGTTGGTTAATATTAAGGATGAATTTGTTTCTATCTTTGAAATGATAGAAGAACAAATAAATAACAAAATAAATGAATTCGATGCGGAACTACAAAAACATAAGAAAGAGATTGAAGTCGAATCCAATAAATACAATAAACTAATTGAATCAATAAATGCATTGTTCGGAATAGATCAAACCCTAAATGTAATAGAAAAAGGGAAATTGGAAAAGTTTATAATAAATAAAGAAGAATGGTTTAAACTTAATAGTGAAAAATTTGATATATTAAAAAACACTGTTTCCTTAACAGAGATTGAAAATGAAATAACCCTTTTAAAAGGGGGAAAAGTTAATCAATATACTGAAGTTGATATAACACTCAATATCGAGAATATTAATGCTGAAGATGAAATTATTAATAGAATCCTTGAAAAATTGAACGAAATAAGCAAGTTTAAAATTCCTGTTGAGTATGAGTCTGGTTTGAAAGAATTTGATAATTTATCGAATAAAATAACAAACCTATCTCAAAAGAAAGTTCTATTAGATCAATATCGTCAAGAAATAAATGATGTTCATGGTAAATTACTCGGTCAACAAAGACGAGTAGTAAAGGAACGGCTAGAGAAGCATCCAATAATTAGTTGGGTTTATGAAACTATAAATCCCCACCCATTTCATAAAAAGTTACATATTACTAATACAGAGAGAGGGACAAATTTCATTGGTGAAACACAACTAGACGATAAAATTGAGCTTTATTTAGATCAAATGTTCAGTACAGCACAATTAAACATTCTTGCTCTAAGTATCTTTTTTGGCTTAGGGTTAACTCAGCGGTATAGTAAACTACAGCAGTTGTTCTTAGATGATCCAATTCAAAGTATGGATGATGTAAATATTCTTGCATTAATAGACGTAATTAGAGCAATAATGGATTCTAGATATAACGATAAACACATTGTTATATCAACTCATAATGAAGATTTTGCACAGTTAGTTGCAATTAAGATGAGAAATAGAGGTATAGTTCAATATAATATTACTGGTTACACAGAGGAAGGTCCAAAGGTAGTAAAAATAAAATAAAATATTCCACTCCAAAGAGGTATAAATCTTAATTGATAAAACCCCTTCTGATACACCAAGGAGAATAATATCATAAATTATTAAATATTTAATTATTGCATAGTCTCTTATGTTAAATTTAACATTAGTTTAACGTAATCCTATAAAAAGCTGTTAAAAGTGGTATATGATGTTACAAGTAGTATATTAAAAAACCTACTAATACCGCAGGTTCGTAAATATAAGTTAAAGATGTTACAGATTAGTAAGGTATGGGCGGCATGATGTAATAAGCCGCTTCACCCCTTGATATATAAGGGTTTTGAAGTGATTTTCTAACAAAATGCTAACATAATGAAAATAAAAGAGGCTTCTCATTAGTTGATTAAACTTTTGAGTAGTCTCTTTTAATTCTTGTTTCGAACGGGCATGATTATAGTCATGTAAAAGTACCACCTTTGATTAGATAAGTTTTCTCTAAAAGAAACAAACTGTGGAGTAACTCCTGTATTACGTAATACTATTACTGCGTAACAAAATGTCTTCATTTTAAGAGACTTATAAAAAAATTTTAAAATTAAGGTTAATGTATAGATTAGACATAGAAGAAATCTATACATTTGAAAATGAAAGGCTAAGTTCTGATTTATACTATATTGTATTTTTTTATGGTTCTGTAAATTATGGATTTTTACTCATCATAATTGGACTTATAAACTTAAGAAAAATCATAACCCTCCATATAAACACCAGCGAGATTTTTTTTGTTAAACTTGGTGTTACACTTCAAAAGGAGGGAATTTCATGATGGATACAAACGAAATTACTTATCTGGGGGAAACTCTAACTAAATTAAAAAAAGCATATAAAAAACTTTCATCAAATATAAAAGATCAAGATCACAAATTTAAAGATTTACAAAAATATATGATTGACTATAAAAGTGAACTCGATAAGTTCGAAATGTATGATTACCAACAAACCTTAAGTATGATTGACAAGCAAGGATTTGCACAAGTAATTGAACGAGAGCAAATAAAAAAGCTGATTGAGTCCCCCTATTTTGGTCGGTTTGACTTTTTATATCTTGGAGACTCTCCGAATGAAACAGAAACATTCTATATTGGGCGTTTTGGTTTTACGGATGAAGAAGGGACCCCGATGATCTATGATTGGCGCGCGCCTGTTTGTAATCTATATTATGAATTTGAAATCGGCCAGGCGTATTATGTTGCGATGGAACAACGATTTGACGGTGAACTTACTGGGAAACGTCAGATTAAAATTGAAAATTCTAAGCTTCAATTTGTGCTGGATAGTTCGTTAACGATACAAGATGAAGTCTTGCAGCAAACATTGAATCAGCATTCAAGTGAAAAGATGAAGACTATAGTCACATCGATTCAACGTGCACAAAATAGAATTGTGCGTAATGAATCCGCGTATAATGTCATCATTCAAGGGGTAGCAGGATCAGGGAAAACTGCTGTAGCCCTGCACCGAATCGCTTATTATTTATATAAATTCCGTGATACGTTAAAACCAGAACGTATTTTTATTTTGTCGCCAAATAAAGTGTTTGGAGATTATATTTCATCCGTCTTGCCAGAGCTTGGCGAAGAGCCAATTCGTTCCTTTACATTGGACGAGCTTACCAGTCATTTATTACCAACGGCTGTTACGTTTACACCATTTCAGGAAGAAACGAAAGTGATTTTATCGAATCCGAATGGGGCGTTAGCTACTCGTGCTAAACTCAAGGGGGATTACCCTTTTGTTGAAAAATTACAATCTTATTTGTATGAATTAGATTCGAAGTTGCTCAAAAACGAAACGATCTCCATTGCCGGTGTAGCGTTACCAGCAGATTATTTACAAGGCCGTTTCCTTCAGTATAGAAAAGAACCGGTTGTCACTCGTTTAGAGCTTATGACAGAGGATATTCTTCAATTACTAAAAGCGAAGCGTATGAGAGAAGGGAAAATTCCAAGTAAAAATGAAATTGTGAAACGCTTAAAAAATCGGCTTCTGTACACATCGCCACTTGCTATTTATCGTGCTTTTAGCGAAACGCTTGGAGAGTGTTCATTTATGTTTTCAAAAAAGCATTTTGAATTTAATGATGTGTACCCTTACTTATATGTACAGATTTATTATAAAGGGATTAAGAAGTATGAGCTTGTCCAGCATTTTGTGTTAGATGAGATGCAAGATTATACACCTATTCAATATGCAGTATTGTCAAAGGTATTTAGTTGTAAGCGGACTATCATTGGAGACTTTAGTCAGGCACTCTTGCCGTACAAAACCATTTCAAAAGAGGGATTTGAAGGCATATTTACTAATGTAGAATATGTAGAACTAACAACAACGTATCGGTCATCGTATGAAATTGCCATGTATGCTAAAAAGTTTATGCGAAGTGGCGAAATTCATCCTATTGCAAGACATGGAAAAGAACCGAATGAATTAACGTATATATCACTTGAACAAATGATGAAACAAGTCCATGAGTACGCACAGAATGATTATAAATCTACAGCTATCATCTGTAAGACAGAAAAGGATTTACAAGTCTTGCAGAACAAGTTGAACATAGCTTTTACAATACTAGATGGCCAGACGGAAACGTTTGAAACGGGCATCATCTTAACTACAATTCAGTATGCCAAGGGCCTAGAGTTTGATGCCGTCATTTTACCTTTTGTCAACGACACCAATTACAAAACTACATTTGAGCGTGGGTTACTTTATATTGGGGCAACAAGGGCGATGCACGAACTAACTGTATTAGTGGATGGCAATGCTCCTTCAAGCTTATTGTAATTCTTTTAAAATAGTGATGATTGATTTTACATCTTTCATGGCTATTTTTAATTGATTTATTAAATCGTCTGTTACATGAAAAAATTCGGTTGTAAATTTTGGAGACAGTAATGTATGCATTATATCTGTATTTCCCTTTGTATTTTCCATTTCATGAAATAAATGGGCGATGCTTGTAATCGAAAAGTGTGCACTGCGTAACGTCCGAATAATGAGTAATTTTTGTAAATCACGCTCTGTATAAATTCTACGATTCTGTGTATTTCTTTCAACAGAAAATAAACCGTTTCGTTCCCAATTTCGTAATGTTTCTTCCGTTAGTTGAAGCTTCGCAGCAACAGATTGGTGTGAATATGTTTTAAATGTAATTGGTTTGTTTTTTAATAACTGTTCAACCGTTTCGATTGCTTCTAAAGAATAATTATATTCTGTTTGCAAATAGACTAAATAGGATTCCGCTGCTTGTAAGCTTCCTTTGAACTCTTTACGACCGCTAAGTTGCACAATTCTTGTTGCCTTTTTTCGTAAGTTACTTTGAATGAATTCTTGTCTAAAAGCAAGTCTAGCTATTTTCATTTGTTTTAGATGAAGTTCTGAATAATCTCTGTAACCATTTGCTTTTCTTGGAACAGGAGATATAAATTGCCATTCCTCGTAAAGTCGAACTGTATTAGGATGAACCTGTGCTAGTTCAGCAATTTCACTAGTTCTCATATAAAGCCGCCCTTTCTAACTGAAGGTAGATTGTAATGAGATATTATAAAAAAATTTAAGATTGCATAATTAAATTAATCATATCAATTTCGTTTATGCAAGTGATGAAAATAGCTAAATATCCGAATATACTTTTATGAACACTGGTAAACCAAGTCTATAAATATTGATGTTATTATTGCTGTATATATATCTACAACGGAATAATTTAAAATGTCCTATAGTAGTTTGAGGTTTTATTTGATAATAAGAGATTATTTTGTAGTAAAACTATAAACAGAAAAAAATCAATTGTTACGCAGTACAACCATACTATTCAATAGAAAATGATCTTAAAGCATCTCGACGTTTCTATATGGTAAATTATCGTTAAAGATATTACAGACATAATTTAACAAAACCTTGATATATCGTTCTCTACGCACACCACGTTAACGATATTACACACGCCCACCATAGGGGCGGCATGATGTAATACTGGCATTGTCCCTTGGTATGATAGGGATTTTGCTTGCATGCCTCAAAAAGGGTGAATTGCCCCCTATAAGGCTTTAACATTAGAGGCTTCCTATTAGTTCTTTGAACTTTAGGAAGCCTCTTTTTTAAATATGTTACTTGGCAATCAAACTTTTCTTATTTAAACTAGTTGGAAGTATCAGCAGCATTTTAGCTTTGGTATTTATTACGCTAGAGCTCGTTACTCTGGAGGCAAACTTCGGAAAAGAGTTTGTCTCTGCTATTGATCACCGGCGCTTTTGGGATAGGAAGTAAATGACAAACATACGGTGCCTACATACGGTGCCAGGCACCTTTAATGCGCTGTAGCGATAAAGGTGCCTGGCACCGTTGTCGTAATGTCGTTATTTGTTATATCTGCTGTGAAATGTGCTATTCTTGAGCATATCTGGTGATACTTGTAGATAAATTTTGGGTAAATAAATGCAGGATTTCTAGAGGTCTTCCAGTATTTAATAAAGAGAGCAAAATCACAGGTCCAACTAAAGAAGAGGAAGGTGGTCGTTGTCGTGAGCCGAGATTTATCTTTACAACAAATTGCTGAAGGTATTCCAAAGTCTGTACTAAATGCATCTGATAAGGATTTAGAAGGATTCCAACGAATTATGGAGGAAACGGTTAAATTAAGAGAGTCGCATAAAAATTTACAAAAGATGATTCAAAGTTATTCTTCATCAGGGATCCGTTCTTCTTAACTTTCGTAAGCTGTTGTGTATCAACGGCTTTTTCTTTTGCGCTCATAGCTGGATGTTGGTTATTTGGCAACGGCAAAACCACCCTATAATAAAGAATTATTTATAAATTTTAAATTTAATAATAAATCTCTAATATTATTCGCCTATACGATTGGGACTATAGTAAAATTGGAAATGAAAGATAGTAGCATGACTCGTAGAACATGCTAAGATTAGATTGATAGGTTGTTATTGAAAATGGAGGTTTTCGGTTATGGATAACGTAAGAGACAGGCTTGTTTATGCGATAGATAATATTGAAAAAGTTGTCGTTGGAAAACGTAAGGAAGTGGAATTAAGTATTGTTGCCTTACTTTCTGGTGGACACGTTCTATTAGAAGATGTTCCTGGTGTTGGAAAAACAATGATGGTTAAAGCTATTGCAAAAACATTAGGTGCAGAATTTAAACGTATACAATTTACACCAGATTTATTACCTTCTGATGTTACAGGTGTTTCAATATACAACCAAAAAACGATGAGCTTTGAATTCCGCCCAGGTCCAATCATGGCCAATATCGTTTTAGCTGATGAAATAAACCGTACTTCGCCAAAAACGCAAGCAGCTTTACTAGAATCTCTAGAAGAGGGACATGTCACGATAGACGGTGAGACCATTCAATTACAAAAACCATTTTTCGTAATGGCTACACAAAACCCAATTGAGTATGCGGGAACCTATCCTTTACCAGAAGCTCAGCTTGATCGTTTCTTATTCAAACTAAAGCTAGGATATCCAACCTTTGAAGAGGAGCTCGACGTGCTTGAACGGATTGAAAAGGGACATCCAATTGAAAGGCTAGAAACTGTACTATCACTTGAAGAAGTAATTAATATACAGCAAAAGGTAAAAGACATTTATGTGGATGAACTAGTCAAAAATTATATTTTAAGTATAGTAAATGAAACAAGATCAAATTCTGGAATACGTTTAGGTGTAAGTCCGCGTGGGTCGATAGCTATTATGAAGGCATCCCAAGCTTATGCTTTCTTACAAGGAAGGGATTATGTTATTCCTGACGATATCAAGTTACTCGCTCCGTTTACTTTCTCTCATCGTGTGTTGTTAAAGACAGATATGAGCATGGCAAAAATGACTTCGGAACACGTAATCAAAAATATGTTAGAAAAAATTCCTGTTCCTACAGCTAAGAAGGAAACGGCTCGTCGATGAAGCTCTTTTCTTATGTAAAAAAGGTGTTAAAGCCTTTATTCTTAGTAATTTTAAATTTAACTCTTTTTGCTTATGCTATGTTCCAAGGTGGATTTGTAAGTTGGTTTTTATTTTATAGTATTGTAATTATTAGTTTGTTATCCATCAGTGTTTTTTTATTTACCTTTCAACGCTTTGAAGCAAATCGGACCTTAAGTTCGAATACGTTAAGAGCTCATGATGATGTTGAAGTAAAAGTATTTGTTAAAAATAAACTAGTTCATCCATTTTGTTTTGTTAGAGTGAAAGATTGTCTACCGCAAGATTTGGATACTAGCTATGACATTAATAATAATGCCCTATTCTTTATGTCTTTTAAAAGGTCATTAAATTTCGAATATACGATACCAAATTTACCTAGGGGCGAGCATCAATTTCACGAAATCGAAATCATAATTGGTGACATGTTTGGTTTTTTTGAACGTACGAAAAAGGTCAATGTACAAACGACTATTCTCGTTTTTCCGCACTATCAATCTTTAAAAAGCTGGAGTGTTAACTCGGGTGGTGGATTAGGAGAAAGTGTAGCTTTTGCGCATTCATTAGAAGAAGAGCTATCAATAGCTGGGGTGCGCCATTATATACCGGGAGATCGCTTGACGAGTATCGATTGGAAGCATTCGGCTCGAAGTGAGAAGTTAATGACGAAGGAGTTCGAAGCTTCACAAGGTGAGGCATTTCATCTCTTTTTTAATCGCTACTTAGGAGATGCTTCTAGGGAAGCATTTGAAAGGGCTGTAGAACTGACGGCCTCAATCGCTGAACATTGCTACGAAAATCATAATGCTCTTAGTTTTGTAAGTGTTGGAGCAGCAGTAGAAGTGTTATCTCCTGATTCAACTCTAGAACACTATCAAATGCTTTATTACCATTTAGCGAAGGTTAAAGGAGAGCTGGAGCAGGTATTACCAACGGAAGTAAGCTTGCTAGAATCCTATCGGAATGGAACGATCATCATTGTAACTGTTTCCCTAAATCAACAAGACTATGAGTGGATTCAGTTTTTAAGGTCAATGAATATTCAAGTGATCGTTTGTTGGGTCTCTGAACATGTAGATGATCAACAATATGTACAGTCGCTTCGTACGCAGAGGGTGAAAGTCTATCAATTTACAGATGAACAGTTTAATATCGAACTGATGAAAAGCAGGTGATGACTTTGGTTGCGACTACTATGAAAACTCATAAGGGAAGGCATTTCTTCCTTTATATGTTAAGTTATATCCTTTTATTAGAATGGTTATTACCTTTGCCGTATATTACAGATACAGGATATATTTCCTTTTTTATTGGAGTTACTTTGTGTTTCTTTTTACTAACCTTTATGCAAGTAAAGGTTTGGATCTCACTTCCAATCAAGTTAGGCCTTATATTTTATGGACTTCATTTAATGTTTTTAGAGGGCTCTTTTTCTTTTTTATCATTCTCTTGGTTTGAGCTTTTTTTTAGCGACCTGTCTCAAAACATCATGATGATGATTAGTGGGAATTGGACAGGACTTACAGATATGTTTAGAAGTCTTTTGTTCTTTGTTCTTCTTGCTGTAATGAGTTATTTGCTCTTCTTTTGGACAGTGTTTGCTAAGAGAATTCTCTTCTTCTTGCTTTTTACAATTGTATATATCACGGTTATCGATACATTTACGCCGTATGATGCTACTTATTCTATTGTTCGTATTTTTATGGTTGGTTTTTTACTTCTTGGTTTGATGACATTGTATCGGACAATTGAACGGGAGAATGTCAAAACATATTCAAGCATCTTACCAATCCGCTTAATTGCCTCTCTTTGTGTGGTTTTATTATTAGCTAGCAGCTTTGGATTTGCTGCCCCTAAATATGAGCCGCAATGGGCTGACCCAGTGCCGTTTATGAAAGCCGCTATTGGAATAAATCCAGGTGATGGCAGTGGTGCATTGCGCCAACGAATTGGCTATGGGAACAATGATGGAAGGCTAGGCGGAGGGTTCGAAGATGATGATACACCTGTTTTTCAAGTTGTAACACCTCAAGCTCAATATTGGCGCGGTGAATCTAAAGATTATTATACGGGTAAGGGCTGGGAAACATCGACACCAGCTGAACCAGTTAAGATGAACTATCCGCTATTTGAAAAAGAAGTAGAAGTAAAGACAATAGAAGCCTCGATATCATTTGAGCCGTATCAAAACTTCCAACATATATTTTATGCTGGAGAACCAACTGATATTTCTATTGGTTCTATAATTGATATTTCTGTTTACTTTGATGCTTATACTGGAAAAGGATATACATTTTATGGTAATGATGCTGTTCATTTAGAAAGCTATCAGCTAACTTTTCTTGAACCGCATTTTTCGGTTTCTAAATTAAGAGCAGTGACTGGTGGTGACCCAGAAGGTATTAGAAATCTGTATTTACAGCTCCCTGATACATTACCTGATCGGGTAGGAGAGCTAGCTAATGATATAACGGCTAATTTTAGTAATCGTTATGACCAAGTGAAAGCCATCGAGCGTTACTACCGTATGGCTGGTTTCCGATATGAAACGAAAAACGTTGCTGTACCTGGTCCAGATGAAGATTATGTTGACCAATTTTTATTTGAAACGAAGCAAGGATACTGTGATAATTACTCGACATCGATGGTAGTAATGTTACGTACGCTCGGTATACCTGCTCGGTGGGTTAAAGGTTTTACTCAAGGGGAAAGACTCCAGGATTTGGCTGATGGAAACCGCATATATCAAATTACAAATGCAAATGCCCATTCTTGGGTTGAAGTCTATTTTCCAGGCCATGGCTGGATACCGTTTGAACCTACTCAAGGTTTTAACAACGCATCCAACTTTGTCTTTGAAACACCAGAATTAGAAGCACAGTGGGAACGTGAAATGGAAAACCCTACGATTGAGCCAGAGGTAGAGGAGACGCTTGCTGATGTTCAAGAAGATGAAGTCGCAGCTGTTGGGCTAAAAAAAGAGGGACTTTTCTTTGAGTTTGCTTTTTGGGCTGTTGTAATTACTACTTTATTCTTCATAGCAATTGTAGCGATTATTTTTAGGAAGAAAATATTAGTTCACTTTTTACTTTATCGTTATGGAAAGCTTAACAATGAACGCTCTTTTGAATTAGCATTCCATGCGCTCATTTGGCTACTTGGATATAAAGGTTTAGTAAAAAAACATAGTGAAACACTACGTGAGTTTGCAGCTCGAATTGATTCTTTTTATTCCATGAATGATATGACGGATATTACGTTAAACTACGAGAAAGTATCCTATGGAAACAACCACCCAAAAGAGGTTTGGAAAGAAAGTCAGAAGTTGTGGGAATATTTAATTAAAAAGATCGGTTCTTGACCATGCTGCAGGTCATTGATAAAATATATCCGTGATTTTATTAATTTAATCCTTCATATATTCTTAGGAATAAGGCCTAAGTGTTTCTACTAGATCACCGTAAATGATCTGACTATGAAGGCGGGATATTAGAGAGTAAGCTAGGATTCTGTCTTCGCAGCAAAGGAACGAAGGAATTCTAGCTTTTTCTATACTTTTACTACATAAGGGGAATGAGCTTCTCTTAGTCGGCGAATAGGCGTAGTTTTTGTCTATGAGCGAAATCATAATAGAAGGTGGATGAATGATGGAGAACATCAATGAAATGATTGTTGTATTAGATTTTGGTGGCCAATATAACCAACTTATCGCAAGACGTATTCGTGATTTAGGTGTATACAGTGAATTACACCCGAATACAATTACAGCGGAAGAAATTAAGAAAATGAATCCAAAAGGGATTATCTTTTCAGGTGGACCTAACAGTGCGTATGTAGAGGGAGCGCCTAAATGTGATGAGGCAATTTACGATTTAGGAGTTCCAATTTTGGGTATCTGTTATGGAATGCAGTTAATGACACAACACTTTGGTGGAAAGGTTGAGGCAGCTGAACACCGCGAATATGGTAAAGCTGCGATTAAAGTTGAAAATCCTTCAAAGTTATATGATGGACTTCCGCTTGAGCAAACGGTATGGATGAGTCACGGAGACAAAATTATCGCTCCTCCTCAAGGTTTCGTAGTTGATGCTCAAAATCCATCTTGTCCGGTAGCGGCGATGAGTGATGTATCAAGAAAATTATATGGTGTACAATTCCACCCAGAAGTTCGTCACTCTCAATATGGAAATGAACTACTTGAGAACTTTGTAAAGAAAATTTGCGAATGTGAAGGCAACTGGTCAATGGAAAACTTCATTGAAATAGAAATGCAAAAAATTCGTGAACTTGTAGGCAATAAAAAAGTATTATGTGCTCTTAGTGGTGGTGTTGATTCATCAGTGGTTGCGGTATTAATTCATAAAGCAATCGGTGATCAACTAACGTGTATGTTCATTGACCACGGTCTTCTTCGTAAAGGTGAAGCAGAGAGTGTTATGGAAACATTCAGTGAAGGATTCAATATGAACGTTATAAAAATTGATGCTCAAGAACGCTTCCTATCTAAACTGGCAGGTGTGAAGGACCCTGAACAAAAACGTAAAATTATCGGAAATGAATTTATATATGTTTTTGAAGAAGAAGCTTCTAAATTAACAGATATGGACTTCTTAGCTCAAGGTACACTTTACACAGACATTATAGAAAGTGGTACAGCTACTGCTCAAACGATTAAATCTCACCATAACGTTGGTGGTTTACCAGAAGATATGAAGTTTCAGTTAATTGAGCCGTTAAATACATTATTTAAAGATGAAGTACGTAAGCTTGGTTCAGAGCTAGGAATTAAGGATGAAATCGTTTGGAGACAACCTTTCCCAGGGCCTGGATTAGGAATTCGTGTCCTAGGGGAAATTACAGAAGAAAAATTAGAGATTGTTCGGGAATCAGATGCAATCTTAAGAGAAGAAATTAAAAAAGCTGGGTTAGACCGAGAAATTTGGCAATACTTCACAGCACTTCCTGATATGAGAAGTGTAGGGGTTATGGGTGACGCTAGAACGTATGATTACACAGTAGGAATTCGTGCTGTTACATCAATTGATGGGATGACGTCTGATTGGGCTAGAATTCCTTATGATGTACTAGAGGTAATATCGACTCGTATCGTAAACGAAGTAAAACACGTTAACCGTGTAGTTTATGATATTACATCTAAACCACCAGCTACCATTGAATGGGAATAACACGAACAATGATAAAAAATAATACGAAAATGTTCGGAAAACATATTGACACTTCATTACTATGTTGATAAACTAATGCTATTGAAAAGCAATAGAACCGTCGATCGTATAATCATGGGAATATGGCCCGTGAGTCTCTACCAAGCTACCGTAAATAGCTTAACTACGAAAGATCGGATGTCAACATAGGCGATAATTGACGTGTCGTGTATGTGACTTCCAGATTTTTTGTCGTTAAAGCTCTAGGTAGAAAACCTAGAGCTTTTTTTGTCTAGCTCCAGCGCCCAGCGGCTAGTGGACTTTGCTCTCCTTCTTACGATAAGTCAACATCGGTTTACTAACGTTCACCGTGTTTTCTTTACCTCATACGGAGGGCTCCAATCCATACACAGTTGAACTGGCGCTTGTGCTTTTCTGACTTTTGAGATAGTCTCAAATGATTTGTTGAAAATCTGGGAAGAATATTTTTAGACAATAATGAGGAGGGTAATTTTCAATGGATCGTTTTTTTCGTTTTAAGGAAAATGGAACGAGTTACAAGCGAGAGACAGTTGCGGGGGTAACAACGTTCCTATCAATGGCTTACATTTTATTTGTTAATCCAGACCTTTTAAGTGCTACAGGTATGGATATTGGGGCTGTCTTTGTTGCTACGGCTTTAGCTGCGGCACTCGGTACTTTAATTATGGGTGTAGTTGCGAATTACCCAATAGCTTTAGCTCCAGGTATGGGACTAAACGCATTCTTCGCATTTTCCGTTGTTATTGGTATGGGGATTGATTGGCAAATTGCATTGTTCGGTGTATTTATTTCGGGTATTATCTTTATTATTATTACATTATCTGGTATTCGTGAAATTATCATTAATGCCATTCCAGCCGAGTTGAAATATGCAGCTGGTGCTGGTATCGGTTTGTTTATCGCATTTATTGGATTGAAAAGTGCAGGGATTGTTGTACCGTATGAAGCTACAGCGGTAACGTTAGGTGATATGACTGCAAGTACAACTTTACTAGCGATCTTTGGATTAGTTGTAACAGTTATTTTTATGGTTCGTGGTGTTAAAGGTGGTATCTTTTACGGGATGATCTTAACAGCTATTGCTGGGATCGTCGTTGGATTAATTGATATGCCACAACAAGTTGTTTCTTCTGTTCCAAGTTTAGCTCC
Organism: Alkalihalobacterium elongatum; assembly: GCF_019024285.1. GTDB lineage: Bacteria > Bacillota > Bacilli > Bacillales > Bacillaceae_F > Alkalihalobacterium > Alkalihalobacterium elongatum. The sequence goes on along the minus strand of NZ_WMKZ01000040.1, from coordinate 1,047 downwards.
TACATTTGGGCAGGCATTCACATATATCGGTGAAGTAGGTTGGGGTCAAGTTTTAACTATTCAATTATTAGTCGTTATTTTAACTTTCTTATTCGTTGATTTCTTTGACACAGCTGGAACGTTATATGCTGTTGCGAACCAAGCTGGGTTTGTAAAAGATAATAAACTTCCACGTGCAAATAGAGCGTTACTTGCTGACTCAAGTGCAACTTCAATTGGTGCGATCCTAGGAACGTCAACAACGACAGCTTACATCGAGTCTTCATCAGGTGTTGCAGCAGGAGGGCGTACAGGATTTACATCAGTTGTTACAGCGGGCTTGTTTTTAATAGCATTATTCTTCTCGCCGTTACTTACAGTTGTAACACCGCAAGTTACAGCGCCAGCTTTAATTATTGTTGGTATTTTAATGGCATCTTCATTAGGTCTAATTGATTGGAAGCGATTTGAGATTGCAGTTCCTGCATTCTTAACAGTAGTTGCAATGCCGTTAACATATAGTATTGCTCATGGTATTGCATTAGGGTTTATCTTCTATCCAATAACAATGATCGTAAAAGGAAAAGGGAAAGAAGTTCATCCAATTATGTACGTACTATTCGTCATCTTCGTCTTATTCTTTGCTTTCTTATCACATTAATTAATATGAGAAGTCAGGGGATCACACTATGTGTGGTCCCCTTTGAAATTTGTTGTTAACTTATATAGAGGAAGTTCGTTTCCTTTTATACATTCGAATAGCAACATATTTTCTGAAAGGATACTATGTGGAAATCATTTACTGAAAAAAGTTATTGATCTTTTCTTAGTTACTTGGTATATTTATATTCGTTGTCAGCGAAAAGCTTTTGAGGAAAAATAATTCGAAAAAAGTTATTGACAATTGATAAAGGAATTTGATAGAATATAAAAGTCGCCAACAAACGACTATAAAAAGTTCTTTGAAAACTGAACAAAAAGCCAAGCGAAGTAAAGAGATACATGATATCTCGTCAATGTTTTAAAAACGTCACGTTTGTGACAATGAGCTATATCAAACACTTTTAT